>CAVSYL010000021.1:0-132803 GCA_963732105.1 uncultured beta proteobacterium | reverse complement strand
CATTTGCCGGTCTCCGCTTGCCGAAGGCGTCTTCCGCGCGCTCGTTGCCAGCGCAGGTCTGCAGCACCGCATCGCGGTCGACTCGGCAGGGACGCACGACTCGCAGGTTGGACAGTTGCCCGATCCGCGCACTATCGCCGTCGCACGCCGGCATGGTTATGACCTTTCGCCGCATTACGCGCGCGAGGTCGGTACGGCTGATTACAGCCGATTCGATTGGATCATGGCGATGGACCAGTACAACCTGGAATTTCTGCAGGCACTGCGACCAATCACTTATCGCGGACATCTTGGACTGCTGCCCGCGATGGGGCGCGAGAGCGGCGTGATCGAAGTTCCCGATCCGTACTTCGGCGGCCCGCGAGAATTCGAGCACGTATTCGAGTTGGTGGAGCAAGGTGCGGGATTGTTGCTTACTGCAATCCGCGAGCAGCTCTCGATTAGTGTAGCACGTAAGCGGATAAGCGTGCAGCCCGGCTGATTCCCGATCGCACAATAGACCAGGCGAGACAAGGCGGCCAACGTGGCCGCCTTGTGCTTGGTGTGGCGACGCTTCGTTATGCCGCAGGCGGCGTCGGCTCTTTCTGCGTCTCGACCAATTGCAACGGTTCGTCTGCAACCGTGACGCGCGGCGGCCGTACGCGTCGCGGCCGCGGCGACTCGGACTCTTCTGCAGCTTCCGTTGGAGCACTCCGAGTCTCGATCAGCACCAAGCCGGAATCGGGTGGTAACTCCAGCGAGACCCGCGGAATTCCCGGTGCTTTGCGTGCGCTGACCGGCTCTTCGTGCCTGATCGGCAAAGGTGTCGGCGTCGGCTCGCGTTCTGGCTCGATGGCCGGAGGCGATTCGATATGTGGTACGAATTCCGTCGAAACAGCAGGCGTCGCTGCGGTGACTGACGGATCACCGGTCGGGACCGTCGGAGCGACCGGCGTCCACGCGTTCGGAATGGTGTCGTCGACCGCCGGCACGAACGCGGCGGGTTCGATCATCTCCGATACGCGCGGCGCGGCGAGCTCTGCGCCGGGTGTCGCATTGTCGGCGCGGGGTTCCGCATGGTGAGCTCGAGACTCGCGTGGCGGTCGCGCTTCGTTGCGTTGTTCACCCTGTTCGCCGCGCTCACCGCGATTGCGCCCACCCCTGCGCCGTTCGCGACGACGGCCGCCTTCGGCATTCTCTCCACTGCGTGGGGCAACCGGCTGGCCTTGATTGATCGCCGGAATGGGCTGGTCTGCGGTGACCGGTTGTTCCTGATTTACCTTGGGCTCGCGCGGCGGCCGCTGCTTCTGGCCTTCGCGCCGTCCGTCGCGCGACTCCGCACGTTGGCCGTCTCGTGGCGCCTCGCGATCACGACGTTGCTGCGGTTGTCCGCGCTGGGGCTGTTGAGCTTTTTGCTCCCGCTCGCGTTGACCCTCGCGTTGACCATCACGCGGCTGACCGCGCTGCTCGTCGCGCGGACCACGGCGATCACGCTCGTTGCGGCCCCGACCAGCGCCACTCCGCGCGTCGCGCGTCACTTCCGAGCGAACGGGTGACGCCGCGGGAACGGCGGGTTTCGGGCGGAACCAGCCAAGTACCTTGTCCAGCCAGTTGTCCTGCTTTGGCGCGGCGACGACGCGCTCGACGGGCATCGGCGCCGGCTGCGCCGGCGTAATGCCCTTGACGACCGCTTCCTGGCGCGGCTCGCGCGCTTCTTCCTTCATCTGGCGAACTGGATCCTCTTCCACCGGGCGCTCGACCATGTCGAAACTCGCCGGCTGTGGCTCAGCCTGATTGAGATCGTCGTGACGCAGGCGCTGAACCCTGTAATTCGGTGTTTCAAGGTGGGTGTTGGGCACGAGCAGGAGATTGACCTTGAAACGCGCCTCGATGGTGTGGACTTCGGCTCGTTTCTCGTTGAGTAGAAAAGTCGCAACGTCGACGGGCACCTGCGCAACGACCTGAGCGGTGTTCTCCTTCATCGCTTCTTCCTGCAGGATGCGCAGGATGTGCAGGGCGGTGGACTCGGCGCCGCGGATGTGGCCGATGCCATGGCACCGCGGGCAAGGGATGTGCGCCGATTCCGCCAACGCGGGGCGCAGTCGCTGACGCGAAAGTTCCATCAGCCCGAAGCGCGATATCTTGCCCAGTTGCACGCGGGCGCGGTCATACCGCAGAGCGTCCTTCAGCCGATTTTCCACCTCGCGCTGGTTCTTCGTGCTTTCCATGTCGATGAAGTCGATGACGATGAGGCCGCCAAGATCGCGCAGGCGTAGTTGGCGCGCAATTTCGTCGGCTGCTTCGAGATTGGTGTTGAACGCTGTCGTTTCGATGTCGCCGGCCTTGGTGGCGCGCGCCGAATTGACGTCGACCGACACCAGCGCCTCGGTGTGATCGATGACGATGGCACCGCCGGCCGGGAGGGCGACTTGGCGGGCATACGCGGTTTCGATCTGGTGCTCGATCTGAAACCGGGAGAACAGGGGAACGTCGTCCTTGTACAACTTCACGCGGTTCACGGTCGCCGGCATCACGTGGCTCATGAACTGTTGCGCCTGCTCGAAGATTGCTTCGGTGTCGATGAGAAGCTCACCGATGTCCGGATGAAAGTAGTCGCGGATCGCGCGAATGACAAGGCTCGATTCCTGATAGATCAGAAATGCGCCAGACTGGCTCTTCGCCGCGCCGTCGATCGCCTGCCACAGTTGCATCAGGTAGTTGAGGTCCCATTGCAGTTCTTCGAGCGAGCGCCCGATGCCTGCCGTCCGGGCAATCACGCTCATGCCGTTCGGCACCTCCAGCTGGCCAATCGTGTCGCGCAGCTCGTTGCGGTCTTCGCCTTCGATGCGACGCGAGACACCGCCTCCGCGCGGATTGTTGGGCATCAGCACCAGATAGCGGCCGGCCAGCGAAATGTAGGTCGTAAGTGCCGCGCCCTTGTTGCCGCGCTCGTCCTTGTCGACCTGGACGATGAGTTCCTGGCCATCCTTGAGCTGATCCTGGATGCGGCCGCGGCCGCCGTCGCCATCGCGCAGGTTCTCGCGCGATATTTCCTTGAACGGCAGGAAGCCGTGGCGGTCGGCGCCGTATTCCACGAAGCAGGCTTCGAGGCTGGGTTCGACGCGGGTGATGACCGCTTTGTAGATGTTGCTCTTGCGTTGTTCCTTACCTGCGGATTCGATGTCGAGGTCGACGAGCTTCTGGCCGTCGACGATCGCGACCCGAAGCTCTTCGGCCTGGGTAGCGTTGAACAGCATGCGTTTCATTGAAATTTCCCCGGCGCCAGGTCTGGGCAGGGGCGTGCAGCGGGTGAAGCTAAGGGCGCCCTCTCGGGTGCCTGGCTAGCGGGCGGCGGGCGAGGGCGACGAAGGCAAGCAAAGCCACGCGGACAGCGGATGCTGCCGGGCTGCGAGAAGAAGGATGCGGTTATCGGGCATCATTGGGGGCGGCACAAAGTGCCTGCCTGTCTCGGGAGCGTGGTTGATTTTCTTTGCGTTGTCGCTCAAACGGTCTGGTGACTGCCCTGGATCGTCCGCAATCGCGGATCGGTTCGGTGCAGTCAAGTGCAGAATTCGTTGCGTTGTCGATTGCTCTGCGCGCCGCGCGTCATTGCCGCTTCATCCCGGCTGCAAGCCGGTGCGGAGACTGCGCTCTTCCATTAACATCGTTACTTTTCCGGGTCGCAGCGTCCGGACGGTGAGCCGATATAACCGATTCGCCCCGATTGCGGGGCCAGCGGGTGTTTGCCGCGCCGCCATTTTCGGGGGCGTTGCAGGGCGGGAAGCAGGGGACCAATCAGTCCGCCACTCCGGGCCTTCCACACGATGCTGCCTAGGACAATTATAAGGAAATGAACGATTTAAGCAAGGATGCTGTGAACCACCTTGCAGTCGGGGAGGCGGGCGCAGGGCAGCGCGTCGACAATTTCCTGTTGCGGGTCCTCAAAGGCGTCCCCAAGAGCCACATTTATCGCATTCTGCGAAGTGGCGAGGTCAGGCTGAACCGCAAGCGGGTCAAGCCGGACGCCCGGCTGGCGCTGGGTGACGAATTGCGCATCCCGCCGATCCGGACCGCGAACGAGTTGCCCACCCGCGCGCCGACCGCACGGCCTATCGCGCTTTCCATCCTCTATGAGGACGAGGCGCTTATCGCAATCGACAAGCCGTCAGGACTTGCGGTGCACGGCGGCAGCGGCATCGCCTTCGGGCTGATCGAGCAGCTCCGGGCGACGCGCCCGGAGGCGAAGTTTCTGGAACTTGTCCATCGGCTTGACCGCGACACGTCCGGCGTTCTGCTGGTGGCGAAAAAGCGGGCGGCGTTGGTCGGCATGCACGCCGCACTGCGCGAGGGCGGTGTGGACAAGCGCTACGCGGTGCTGGTCAAGGGCAAGTGGCGCGACGCGAAGCGCACCGTCGAGCTTCCTTTGACAAAATTCCTGACCGGCGAAGGAGAGCGCCGCGTGCGGGTCGAGGCAGGTGCCGGCAAACACGCGCGCACCGTATTCCTGCGCCGGAAGGTGTGGGCCGACGCCACCGATCCGGTCAGCCTGCTCGAGGCGGAATTGCATACCGGACGCACGCATCAGATACGCGTGCATCTCACGCATCTCGGGTATCCGCTGGCAGGCGACGACAAATACGGTGACTTCGCGTGGAACAAATTGCTGGCCCGGCAGGGACTGAAACGAATGTTCCTGCACGCGTCGCGACTTGAGTTGGCGCACCCCATCGACGCGCGGACGCTGGTGTTCGAGGCGCCCCTACCGGCGGACCTCGCCGAGTTCGTCAGGCGCCTCGACGCAGTGTCCGGCCAGGATGCCTGAATCAATGCAGCGCTTTCGCTTGCTGGCGTTCGACTGGGACGGCACACTCGCGGATTCGACCGCGTTGATCGCGGGCGCATTGCAAGAGACTTGCCGTGAGATGGGACTGGCGGTCCCCGATGACATCGCAGCGAAGCACGTCATCGGGCTCGGCTATCAGGATTCGATACGTTACCTTGCACCCACGCTCGAGCACGAGCATCACGAGCATTTTCGCGAGCGTTTCGGCGCGCATTATCTAACCGGCGATGCGTCCATTCCGCTGTTCGATGGGGTGCACGAGATGCTGGCGGAACTCGATGCGCGCGGATTCCAGCTTGGCATCGCCACCGGCAAATCGCGCCGCGGTTTGACGCGTGTCCTGGCGCAACACGGCATCGCGCATCGCTTCGACGTTTCACGCTGCGCCGACGAAGGATTTCCCAAACCGCATCCGGACATGCTGCTGGCGCTGATGGATCAGGCCGGTGTCGCGCCGGAGGTCACGCTGATGATCGGCGACACCACGCACGACCTGCAACTTGCGCGAAACGCGGGCGTGGCATCGCTGGCCGTTGCCTATGGAGCGCACCTGCCGGAGGGATTGGCGGAAATGCAGCCGCTGGCGACGGTTCATTCGATCGCGGAGTTACGCGCTTGGCTGGCGACGAACGCTTAGGCGGCCCCGTGTGTGCCAGCGCATCGCTCGAGGAGGGCGGATCGGGCGTTCGTTTCACCGCGAATTGCGACGGTAAAACGCAGCCGGCTTTCGCCATCCGTTTCCGCGGCCAGGTCCGCGCCTATGTCAACGAATGCCGGCATCAACGCAGCGAACTCGACTGGCGGCCGGGAGAATTCTTCGACCACGCCAAGCTATACTTGGTTTGCGCGACGCACGGGGCGCTCTACGCTCCGGACACCGGCATGTGCGTTGCCGGTCCTTGCAAAGGCGCGCGGCTTCTGGCGCTCACGGTGCAGGAGCGCGACGGTCAGGTCTACTGTGACGAGGAACCGCTAGATGGCGGATGAAAATTGGGAACGCACAATGATCGAGCGCCTTGCAACCGAAGGGTTGCTCGAGCAACAGCGTGCGCGTCGTTGGGGCATATTCTTCAAATTGCTGGGATTTGCCTGCGTTTTCCTCGTGCTGTTTCTCCTGCTGGCGACGATCGGCGGCAGCGACCGCGCTTGCGCCGACAAATGCACAGCGATGGTCGAGCTACGGGGAGAACTCGATAGCGACGCGCGCGCCAGCGCAGAAAACGTCATTGCCGGCCTCCAGGCTGCGTTCAATGAGAAGGGAACGCAGGGTGTCATCCTGAAGGTCGACAGTCCCGGCGGCAGCCCTGTGCAGGCGGGTGCAATCAACGACGAGATTCGCCGGTTGCGCGCGAAATATCCGAGCATCCCGATTTACGCAGTGGTGGAGGAAATTTGCGCCTCGGGGGCCTACTATGTTGCGGTCGCCACCGACAAGATCTACGTCGACAAGGCCAGCCTCGTCGGATCGATCGGCGTGATCATGGACGGCTTTGGCTTCGTCGGCGCGATGGACAAGCTCGGCGTCGAGCGTCGCGCGCTGACGGCAGGCGGCAACAAGGATTTCCTCGATCAGTTCGCGCCGGTCGTGCCAGCACAGAAGGAATACGCGCAACAGATGCTCGACGAAATCCACCAGCAATTCATCGCTGCCGTTAAGCAGGGTCGGGGCGCGCGCCTGAAGGAAACGCCTGAGATGTTTTCCGGTCTGGTTTGGAGTGGGCAACGCAGCATCGAACTGGGGTTGACCGATGCGCTAGGCAGTGTCGGATCGGTGGCGCGCGACGTGATCAAAGCCGAGGACATCGTCGACTTCACGCAGCAGGAATCCATCGCGGATCGCGTGGCACGTAAATTCGGTGCCAGCATGGGCAGCACGCTGGCGTCCAGCGTTGGCAGATCGCTCCGTCTGCACTAGACGATTCGGCGCTATTCCTTCGCCTTCGGCGCTTTGTCGAGGCCGTCGACTCGATCTCCCGCTTTGATGTCGTGATCGGCAAACCATCCCTTCTTCATTTCGAGGGTGTACAGCGCAGCGCCCTTCGACGGATGGCCATCGTCGGTTCGCGGGGCCATATCTTCGATGTTGAGAATGCGGCCGTTGGCGCCGATGAACGCGATCGACAAGGGCACATACGTATTGCGCATCCAGAAGGCGAGCGGCTGCGGCGCCGCGAACACGAACAGCATGCCGTGATCCGGCAGCAGACTGAAGCGATACATGAGTCCCGTCGTCCGGGCATCGTTGGTCGCCGCGACTTCCGCAACCACCTTGTGTCCCGCAATGCTGAGGTCGACCGTCGGCAAATCGGCGGCTCGAAGCACGCCAACACCCACTATCGCCAGAAAGAATATCAGGGCACGCAGTTTGTTCATGAAGATCTCACGCTCTGTTGCTGGCCTGAAAAGCGGCGCAGGTAAATGAGCCAAAGGAACAGGCTGGACATTGTAAAACCGGCCATGCCGAGCGCGAGCGCCTTCAGCGATTGCGACAGCAGCGGCGCTATGGTACCGGCATTCACGGCCGCCAGCGCAAAGTGGAAAAAACCTTGCAGCGACGAGGCAAGACCGCGCATCGACGGGAACAGGTCGAGCATGAGCAGTATGACGCTTGGCGCGGCGACGGCGCTCCCCATCGTGTACAGCATGATCGGCAGCACGTGCCAGGGCACTCCCGGGGCGACGAACCAGGCGACCACCAGATCGAACGCAACGCCCGCGAACATCAATCCATAGCCGAGGCGCACGGTGCGCGTCGGTGACATGCGCCCGGCCATGCGGCCGGAGATGGCGGCACCGAACATCACCCCGAGTATCATCGGCAGGAACAGCCACGCAAAGCCGTACGTCGATACACCCAGCATGTCGATCAGGAAAATCGGCGCGGACGCGATGTAGACGAAGAACCCTGCAAAATTCAAGGCGGGAATCGCCGCCAGCAGAAGAAATTCACGGTGACGAAGCACGCTCGAATAATTGTTCCACATCTGCAACGGCGCCAATGACTGGCGCCCGCGAACGGGCAGCGTTTCGGGAAGCCTGCGCAGCGACCAGATCAGCAAGGCGATGACCAGAACCAACATGGTCCAGAAGATCGAGCGCCAGCCCAGGATATTCAGCAGGACGCCACCGAGCACGGGCGCGACCGCGGGTGCGATCCCGAACACCAGCGTGATCTGCGACATCAGGCGTTGGGCCTCTGCTCCATGGAACCGGTCGCGAATGATCGCGCGACCCACGACCAGACCCGTGCCGGCGCACACTCCCTGGAGCGCTCTGAACAGCCACAAGGTCTCGATGTTGCCGGCAATCGCGCACCCCAGCGTCGTAATCGCAAAGACGCCCAGGCCGACAATGACAACCGGGCGCCGCCCGAGCGCGTCCGCCAACGCTCCATGCCACAGCATCATGAACGCATACGCGAACAGGTAGACCGACAGCGTCTGCTGCACCGCGAGTTGTGGTGCATTGAATTCCTGGCCGATGGCGTGAAATGCCGGCAGATACATGTCGACCGATAGCGGGCCGAGCATGGCGAGGGCGGCGAGGAGGATCGCCAGCGACCACGTGCGTACGGGCGCTTCGGTCATTGCGCACGTCGCTCGCCACGATCATGACTGCGATCAAAGCTCATAGTCGTCCGCGTCTCCGCGCAACGCCGCTTCGACGGCGGCGCGGTCGAACTGCGGGGCAAACAGAGCGATGAAATCGTAAACGAAGCCGCGCAAATACACGCCACGCCGCAACGCAAGCCGGGTGGTACTGGCGGCAAACAGGTGAGCCGCGTCAAGTTTTTCGAACTGGGCATCGCGTGCAGGATCCCACGCCATCTGGGCGACGATGCCGACCCCGAATCCTGCGGCGACGTAGGTCTTGATCACGTCGGCATCCAGGGCTGTCAACACGACATTCGGGGTGATGCCTTTCGCGGCAAAGGCCGCGTTGATGGCGGAACGACCGGTAAAGCTGAAGTCATACGTGACGATCGGAAAACGAGCCAACGCTTCGAGCGTCAGCTTGCCGGCCTTGACCAAGGGATGTCCCTTGGGCACGAGCACGCAGCGGTTCCAGGTGTAGCAGGGCAGCGTTACCAGCTCGTTGAAATCGGCCAACGCTTCCGTCGCGATGCCGACGTCGACTTCGGCACGCACCGTCTGTTGCGCCACCTGCAGCGGATTGCCCTGGTGCAGAAGGAGGCGAACCTTGGGGTAGCGCTGGGAAAAGCGTGTGAGCACACTGGGCAAAACGTAGCGTGCTTGCGTGTGCGTGGTGGCGATGGAGAGCGTTCCGGTATCCTCGGCCTTGAATTCCGCGCCGACGCGTTTGAGGTTGTTGAGTTCCTGCATCGCGCGCCGCGCAGTGGCGACAATCACTTCGCCGCCGGCAGTCAACCCTGCCAGGCGCTTGCCCTGGCGAACGAAGATGGGCACGCCGAGTTCGTCCTCGAGCTGCCGGATCTGCTTGCTGATCCCGGGCTGCGAGGTGAACAGCGCCTCGGCGGCGACGGACACATTCATGCCGTGGTCGACGACGGCGCAAAGGTAGCGCAGCTGCTGTAAGTTCACGCGATGTTCACCGGGCCCTTCGATATAGCCGTTCGACCGGGGTCACCGGCAGCGGGTCCTGTCTGGGGAAGGGCGTGTACGACACCTGATTGTCGAAAAATGAGGGCCCTATAGAGCCAGTCGAACGTGCGAGCCCTCGTCTATATTACCAGCAGTGCGGGTACGCTGGCGCCAGCATGCTCGGGCTGAACGCTGGTGTGGAATCCGATAGCGGACATGGGCAACCCGACACAAGCGCTACTGACGCCATCGCTTGGCCGGTCGAGTCGATGTGATTATTCCCGCTTGATAGCCAGATTCCCCCAATTGGCAGAGTCACGTGTCGACGGTAGAGTAGACGTAGACCATCAGCCAGCCTTGGAGGGCGACGGCGTGCCGGCAGCGACGGAAGGGACGACCCTTCTTTTTACGGATATTGAAGGCAGTACCCGACTCTGGGAGGAACAGAGTGAGGGGATGTCGCGCGCGCTGGCGGCGCACGACGCGGCGTCGCGGGCGGCGGTGGAGGGGCACTGCGGGGTGGTGGTCAAGATGACGGGCGACGGCATGTACGCGGCGTTCGACGATCCGGTGGATGCGCTGGTGGCGACGGTGGAGCTGCAGCAGGCGCTCGATGCGCTGGCGGCGGCCAGTGGCATTGCGCTGCGGGTTCGCGCCGGGCTGCATCTGGGGCTGGTCGAGCGGCGCGACGAAGACCTGTTTGGCAGTCCGGTCAATCGGGCGGCGCGGATCATGAAGGCGGCCCACGGCGGCCAGGTGCTGCTGTCGCAGGCGGTGGTCGATCGGGTGCGCGAACGGCTGCCGCCGGCGACGTCGCTGCGGGATCTGGGCGGGGTGCGGCTGCGGGACCTGGCGACGCCGGAACGGGTGTACCAGCTGGTGCACCCGCAGCTGCGGGCGGATTTTCCGGCGCTGCGCTCGCTCGAAGCCACGCCCAACAACCTGCCGCAGCAGGTGACCTCGTTCATCGGGCGCGAGCGCGAGCTGGCCGAAGCGAAAGGCCTGCTCGAGCAGTCGCGGCTGGTGACCCTGCTGGGGATGGGCGGTCTGGGCAAGACGCGCTTGTCGCTGCAGATGGGCGCCGACGTGCTGGAGCAATATCCGGACGGGGTCTGGTTCCTGGATCTGGCGCCGATCAAGGATGCCTCGCTGGTGGCGCAGGTGGCGGCGCAGGTGCTCGGGGTGCGCGAAGAAGCGGGCAAGCCGATGCAGCAGACGCTGTGTGCCCACGTCAAGGAACGCACGCTACTGTTGATCATCGACAATTGCGAGCACCTGGTCAGTGCCTGCGCGACGCTGGCCGACGCGCTGTTGCAGGCGGCGCCGCAGCTACGGATCATTGCCACGAGCCGCGAAGGATTGCATATCCGCGGCGAGCAAACGTATCCGGTGTTTCCGCTGCGGGTTCCCGATCGCAAGGCGAACGCGGAAAGCCTGCTGCGCTCCGATGCGGTGCAGCTGTTTGTGGAGCGGGCGCGGTTGCAACAGCCTGGGTTTACGCTGACCGAGCGCGAAGCGCCGGCGGTGGCCGAACTGTGTGCCCGGCTGGAAGGCATTCCGCTGGCGCTGGAGCTGGCGGCGGCGCGGATGCGCTCGCTGTCGGTGGCCGATATCAACGCCCGCCTGCACGATCGGTTCAAGCTGCTCACGGGCGGCAGCCGGGTGGCCCTGGAGCGCCAGCAGACGCTGCGCGCGCTGGTGAACTGGTCGTACGATCTGCTGCAGGAAAGCGAGCAGATCGTGCTGGATCGGTTGAGCGTGTTCGTCGGAGGGTTCGACCTGGACGCGGCGGAAATCGTGTGTGGTGCGGCGCCGATCGCGCCCGAGGAGGTGCTCGATCTGGTGACGTCGCTGGTCGACAAGTCGCTGGTGATGTTCGAGCGCGACGGCGGTGCCGCGCGCTATGGTCTGCTGGAAACGATTCGCGAATTTGCGCACGAGCATCTGACCCAGCAACGCTACGGGATGCTGGCGACGATTCGCGAGTTTGCCCACGAGCGCCTGGAGCAACGCGACGACGTGGCCGCGACGGCGGCGCGGCACTGCGATTATTTTCTGGGCCTGGCCAAGACGGCGCGGGGCAAGTTACGCGGACCTGAAAAGGCGGCCTGGACGCGGCGGCTGGTAACCGAACTCGCCAACCTGCGTGCGGCCATCACGCTGGCCCTGTCCGGGAGCGTGGATGCGGTGCTCGCGGTCAAGTTCGAAGTGGCGTTGATGAATTTTCGGATCCTTCGCGGCTATGCCAGCGAAGGCCGCAAGAATTTGCGCGCGGTGCTCGCCCTGCCCGATCTCCCGGACGTCGCCCGTTGCCATGCGCTGTATGTGGCTGGCGCGCTGGCGACGAGGCAAGGGGACCACGAGGGCGCGATGACGATGCTGACCGAATGTCTCGCACTGCGCCGTGGCCTGGGCGATCCGCGCGAGACCGCGGGCACCCTGTCCACGCTCGCGGTTGCGCACTTGCAGCAGGGCAACGCGGCACGGGCGCGCGCGTGCGCAGAAGAGGCCCTCGGCGCATTTCGTGAACTTGGAGATCAGGTCGGACAGGCGATCGGACTGCTGCACCTTGGCGAGATCTGCCTGCAACTGGCCGATGATGGCAGCGCCAGTGCGTACTTCGAGCAGTGTCTGGTGATCGCAAAGCGCATCAAGGACCAGGAAACGGAAAGCGATATGCGAGCGCTACCTGGGGGAGATTGCGCTCAGCGCAGGCAACCTGCCAAGCGCGCAAGGACGGTTCACCCGTTCGCTCAAGATCTGCCGCGACGCGGAGAACAAGCGCGATGAGGCGATCGCGATGTGGTGCCTCGGGAAAACCGATACAGCCCGTGGCGATCACGAATCCGCGGCCATGAAACTGGCCGAAGCGCTGGGCGCCTTCCAAGCGCTCGAAATGCGCGCCGAGGAACTCGATTGCCTCGAGGACTACGCGGCGCTTCTGCACGCCGTGGGGCGGTCCGACGCCGCTGTGCGACTGCAGGCGGCGACGACCTCCATTCGTGTCGCGCTGGCGCTCCCACGCCCGGCTCGTACCGAAATGAAGCGAGGTGAGAACGTCGCCGCCGCGCGCGCCGTGCTCGGCGACGCGGCTTTCAACGCCGCCTGGTCAAGCGGCACGGGCTGGGCACTCGACGCCGCCAGCGACTACGCATTGGCGGCAACGGCTGCGCAGGGCGTCACTGCTTGACAGCGTCAGCCGGTGGTCATTGGCTAGCGCATTGCCGTCGGAACTGACCGGGACGCATACGCCAACGCGAAAACTTCAGACGGCGGCTTTGCGACGTCGTGCCCACCAACCCGCCCCAAGGGCGCCAAGGATCAGCCCGAGCGAACCCGGTTCCGGCGTGGTCTGGCGCGCGAACGTAACGCCCCTGGTTGTCTGGGCAGTGGTTGAACACTCATTGTCGGAGCAGTTAGTGTAAAGATCGGCAACGTTGCTCACGGCATTATTGTTGAACGAGGTCAGGAACTGGAACCAGTAGTCGGTCGCGCTCACGTTAACAGAGCCAATGATGCCCGTCTCGACCCCGGCAAGTTGCCCGCCAATGACGACATACGACAAAATATCCGACGAGGGGAGCGCGCCAGCGAAGTTGATCGCGAAGGGCGCCGTGGTGACGTTACTAATTACTTGGATGCCACACCCCCCTGCATGCAAGCCATTCGGAACGGACAAACAAGCGTCGGGAACGTTGAATACCGCGGTACCCACAAACTCGGGAGGATCATAAGTCGCGTCCCAAAGCGAGGCTTGGGCCGGGTTCCCCCCACCCGCAAGCGCGATCGCTCCGAGCGCCGCGAGACATACTCGCAATTTGCCGTTGGACATGAATAAACCCATCATCAGGTTGGAAACCTCATTGGAACCGGCAAATGCCAAAGCCGGCCGCTGGATGCCGTTGTACTTAACAGCAAGAAATGCGCCACTACGGGACCCTGGCTTCAAGCTATTGAATCGATGCGTGTTTATTTTATCGAACCCGAGCGCCGGCGCAAAAATATGCGGTCCGTGTAAAATTTCTCGACAGTTGGACCACGCCCGATCGAACCCAGAAAGAAGGGCAAACCGCTGAGGGCCAGTGCCACAATTGCGCTGGGCAACTGCGCACTATCCTTGCGAAACTCATGGCGCAATTTTTCTCCATTCACCCGATCAATCCACAGCATCGCCTGATCCGCCAGGCCGCGGCGATCGTGCGCGCCGGCGGTGTCATTGCGTATCCCACCGACTCCAGCTACGCGCTGGGTTGCCACGTGGGTGACGCCGCGGCGGTGCAGCGCATCCGGGACTTGCGGGGGGTCGACGTTAGCCACCATTTGACATTGATGTGTCGCAATCTTGCGGAAATTGGTCGCTACGCACAGCTGGACAATTGGCACTTTCGCATCGTCAAGCAGGGTATTCCCGGCAGTTACACGTTCCTGTTGCCGGCGACTCGTGAAGTCCCCCGACGGCTCAAGCATCCGAAACGAAGCACGATCGGGGTGCGGGTCGCGGACCACGCGGTCGTGCAGGCGCTCCTCGCCGAGTTGGGCGAGCCGCTGCTGTCATCGACACTCATCCCACCGGGCGCAAGCGAGCCACTGAACGACCCGGAAGAGATTCGCCAGCGCTACACCCACCAGCTGGACCTGATTATCGACAGCGGCGCCTGCCACCTGGAGCCAACCACAGTGGTCGATCTTGCCGTTTCTCCGCCGGTCATCATTCGCCTTGGACGAGGTGATCCCGCGCGGTTGGGACTCTCACTCAGCGTCGCATGAGCGGCTGGCCGGCGCCGGAGCGCGAATAGTCCGCAACTGGTAGAATGGTGGGTTAATGGATTTAGTTCAGACCATCGTGCTCTGGGCGGTGCCGGTGGTCTTTGCGATCACCCTGCACGAGGCAGCGCACGGTTATGTCGCCCGGATGTTCGGCGATCAGACGGCCTGGATGCTTGGGCGCGTGACGTTGAACCCGATCAAGCATATCGATCCGATCGGCACGATTGCGGTTCCCGGATTCCTGATCGCACTTTCGGTTCTTACCAAGGCCCCGCTGTTCCTGTTTGGCTGGGCCAAGCCGGTTCCCGTCAATTTCGGGAACCTGAGAAATCCGAAACGCGACATGTTTTGGGTGGCGGGCGCCGGGCCGTTCGTCAACTTTGTCATGGCAGTCGCTTGGGCATTTTTGCTTCGCATGGCCATGCCCGGCGGCATTATCGCCAGCGATGGTCTATTCGAAATGGCCGACGCCGGAGTACAGATCAATTTGATGTTGATGGCACTCAATTTGTTACCGATCCTTCCGCTCGATGGCGGTCGCATCGCGGTCAGCCTGCTGCCGCACTCGATCGCCACCAGCTATGCGCGCCTGGAGCCTTACGGTTTCATGGTGGTGATTCTGCTGCTCGCGACCGGCTTTCTGGGTACGCTGATGCGGCCGCTGCTTCGCCTCGGCGAATACGCCGTACGCCTCATTGTCGGTATTTGAAACTCCGTTGCGTTCGATCCAACCATAAGCATGTTCCCTGATCGCGTGTTGTCGGGCATGCGGCCGACCGGCCGGATGCACATCGGGCACTACCACGGTGCTCTGAAGAATTGGGTTCGCCTGCAGGAGGAATACGAGTGCCTGTATTTCGCCGCGGACTGGCACGCGCTGACGACTCACTACGAAACGCCGGAGCGCATCGAGGACAGCGTGTGGGAGATGTTCGTCGACTGGCTCGCGGTGGGCATCAACCCGTCGCGAGCGACCATCTTCATCCAGTCGCGGGTCATCGAACACGCCGAACTCGCCCTCCTGCTGGGGATGATTGCGCCAGTGGGTTGGCTCGAACGCGTGCCGACGTACAAGGACCAGCAGGAAAAACTGTCCGACCGCGACCTGACGACATTCGGGTTCCTCGGGTACCCCGTCATGCAGGCGGCGGACATTCTCATCTATCGCGCCAACATGGTGCCGGTGGGCGAGGACCAGGTTTCGCACCTCGAACTTGTGCGCGAGCTGGCGCGGCGCTTCAATCACATCTACGGGCGAGAGCCCGGTTTCGAGGAAAAATCGAAGGCCGCGATCAAGAAGCTGGGAACGCGCCGTGCCAAGCGCTACGCCCAGTTGCGCACCGCGTTCCAGGAGCAGGGTGACGAAGCGGCGCTGCAAGCGGCTCGCGACATGCTCGACGAAGCGCAGAACCTGGCGCTCGGCGACCGTGAACGGCTGTTTGGTTATCTGGAGGGTTCGCGCCGCGTCATCCTGCCCGAGCCGCAGCCCTTGCTGACCGAAACGCCCAAGGTGCCCGGCCTCGACGGGCAGAAAATGTCGAAGTCCTATGACAATGCGATCCTGCTGCGCGAGGATCCTGCGGTCGTGACGACCAAGATCCGGACGATGCAGACCGATCCCGCGCGCGTGCGGCGCTCCGATCCCGGCAATCCTGCGAACTGCCCGGTGTGGCCGCTGCATCAAATCTACTCCGATCAGGCGACGCGCGACTGGGTGCAGAAGGGCTGCACGACGGCGGGCATCGGTTGTCTCGAATGCAAGCAACCGCTGATCGACGCTATCATCGCCGAGCAGTTGCCGATTCACGAGCGCGCCCAGAAATATCTCGACGACCCGTCCTTGGTACGGGCGATCGTCGCTGATGGTTGCGAACGCGCGCGCAAGCTTGCGGATGAAACGATGCGCGACGTGCGTGAAGCGATGGGGCTCTCTTACTCATGAGCGCCACGTGAGCACCGAGGTCAAGCTCATCGACCTGGCGCAGGCCGCTGGCGCGCCGGTCGCGAAAGTCTACGGCGAACCGATGCTGGAGATGCCGCTGGACCTTTACATTCCGCCCGAAGCCCTCGAGATCTTTCTCGAGACTTTCGAAGGGCCACTCGACCTGCTGCTCTACCTGATCCGCAAGCAGAACGTCAACGTGCTCGACATCCCGATGGCGGAGCTCACACGTCAGTACCTCGGTTACGTCGAGATGATGCGACGTACGCAGCTCGAACTTGCTGCCGAATATCTGTTGATGGCGGCGGTGCTGATCGAGATCAAGTCTCGCCTGCTGCTGCCCAAACCACCGGCGTCGCCGGGGACCGAGCCGGAAGATCCCCGCGCGGAGCTGGTCCGCCGTCTGCTGGAGTACGAACGGATGAAGGCGGGCGCCCGGGAAATCGAAGCGTTACCCCTGGCCGACCGCGATTTCGCCCTGGTTCGGGTCTGGATCGACCGCATTGCGTCGGCCCGGCTGCCGGACGTGCGCCCCGACGACCTGAAGGCGGCTTGGGCG
Source organism: uncultured beta proteobacterium (assembly GCA_963732105.1). Lineage (GTDB taxonomy): Bacteria > Pseudomonadota > Gammaproteobacteria > Burkholderiales > Casimicrobiaceae > PALSA-1003. The sequence continues at coordinate 116,151 of CAVSYL010000021.1, read as the reverse complement.
GGACTAGTTGCGCGCGCACGCGCGAACCGCCATCATCTCGTTACGCGCGAGCAATTATCGGTGCGGAGCCAGATGATCCGGCTCCTCAAGCTGCTCGATCCAGGACGATTTGTCGAGTTCGTCACGCTGTTCGAGGCGGACATCGATGTGCCACGACTGGTCGTGACCTTCCTGGCCATACTCGAACTCGCGCGTGAACAATTGATCGACGTGGCGCAGGCGGAGCCCTACGCGCCCATCTACGTGCAGCGCAGGGGCGATCCCGCATTCGCGCTGCAGGCGGACGCATGAGATTGGTCACATGGAAGAGCTGAGCAGGATCACGAACATACTGGAAGCGGCGCTCCTGACTGCCGGCGAACCTGTATCGCTCGCCCAGTTGTCGAGACTATTCGATCCGCCGCTGGAATCCGAAGTCGTCCGCAAGCTGCTCGACGATCTGCGCGCGGCATGGACCGGCCGCAGCGTGGAACTTGCGCAGGTCGCGAGCGGCTGGCGCTTCCAGGCGAGACCGGAGGTTCAGCCATTCCTCGATCGCCTGTCGCCGGAAAAGCCGCCGCGTTATTCGCGCGCGGTCATGGAAACGCTGGCCATCGTCGCGTATCAACAACCGGTGACGCGCGGCGACATCGAGTCGATCCGCGGGGTCGCTGTGTCGACCAATATCGTCAAAACGCTGGAAGACCGGCAATGGATCGAAATCGTCGGGCATCGCGAGACGCCCGGCCACCCCGCGCTGTATGCCACCACGAAGCAGTTTCTCGATGACCTGGGCCTGCGTTCGCTGGCCGAACTTCCGCCGCTTGCGGAATTAGATACATCCCACCTCTTGGAGTTACCCGATGCCCCTGCAAAGGCCGCCGAGATCGAACTCGCGCTCGCGAGCCCACTCGTCGACACACCGGCAAGCGAATTCGACGACGGGGGCACAACCCCGTCGGACGGACGATCGCAACCGCCAGAATCCAGCACGACGCTCCACTGAACCGGTGTTCACGGAGCCGCAGCGCCTGCACAAAGTGCTGGCGCAATGCGGCTATGGCTCGCTGCGTGGGCTCGAGGAGTTGATCATCGCCGGGCGCATCACGATCAACCGACAGCCAGCAGAGGTCGGGCAGAAGGTCGGGCCAGACGATCAAGTGCGCATCAACGGCGAGCTCGTTCGGCTGCGGTTCGCGCCCGTGCGCGTTCGCGTCCTGCTCTATCACAAGCCCGCGGGCGAAATCGTGAGCCGCAGCGATCCCGAAGGGCGACCGACGGTATTCGACAAGCTGCCTAAACTCGGTCACGCCAAGTGGATCGCCGTCGGCAGACTCGATTTCAATACGGAAGGCCTGCTGCTGTTCACAACGTCCGGCGAACTCGCCAATCGGCTGATGCATCCGCGTTACGAAGTCGAGCGCGAATACGCGGTGCGCACCGTGGGCACGCTGACGCCTGAGCAGGAGCGCGCGTTGCTCGAAGGCGTGCCACTGGACGATGGTCCCGCCAAAGTGCTTACGCTCGCCGACGGTGGCGGTGAAGGCACCAATCACTGGTACAAACTCACGCTGCCGGAAGGCCGCAATCGTGAAGTGCGCCGGCTTTTCGAAGCCCTCGGCGTCATGGTCAGCCGCCTGACGCGCACGCGCTATGGCATCGTCTCGTTGCCGCCGCAACTCAAGCGTGGGCAGACCATCGAGCTCGACCGCGGGGCGCTCGACGCGCTGTTGAGCGCCGCGGGCCTGAACTCGGATGGGCGTCCCAACGATCCTGCGGTTCGCACCGACGGACAAGGATCAGCCGACGGCGACGATGGTCCGCCGCGACGTGCGGATATCGATGACGATGCGCATGACTACGCGCATGAGGAAGTCGACGGCAATCGCGGCACCTACGGCATCCCGGAGCCGACCGAGATTCTCGACGAAGTCGACGGCAATCGTGCGCCGCCGGTCCACGCTGCGCGCGAGGCGCGACCGCCCGGGGTAGGCGGTGGCGGCCGCCACAAGAATGCCAAGAACCATCATCATCGCCAACCGAAGGCGCAGCAACCCGGTGCGCAGCAACCTGGCGCACCGCAAGCCGCGCGCCCCCACGGTCCCAACGGTCCCAAGGCTGCGGGAACACCCGGCAGCCCCAACGGCAAGAGCGGACGGCGCGGACGGCGCGGCGGCCGTGGTGGCCGTGGTGGCCAGAATGGTCCTGGGCAGGGTCAGCAGGTGTAGTCGGGAGGATCGCTCGGCTCGTCGATCGCCGGCGTGCGGCACCGTCGTTACAACGCGCGGTGCATGATCAGCACGTCAGTCAGGCCGAGCTCGCGATGGCGGAATGCGGCGGGGACGCGCCCCAGGATACTGAACCCGTGCTTCTGCCAGAGGCGGATGGCGCCGGCGTTGCTCGCCACGACAAAATTGAACTGCATCCCTGTGTAGCCGCGTTCTCGCGCAGTGGCCAAGGAGTGCGCGCATAGTGCACTGGCGATGCCGCGGCCACGGGCGTGCGGGTGCGTCATGTAACCGCAATTCGCAATGTGATCGCCGAGCCCGGGCTGAACGGGTTTTAGCGTGTAGGTCCCGACGATGCGTCCCGCGTCCTCCGCCACGAAAGCCTCCGCGGGCGCTTCGGTCCAAAGTCGGCGCGCTTGTCGGCGCGTGGTATCGGCCGGGTAAGCGTAGGTATCGCCGGCGGCGATCACCTGCTGGAAAATCGTCCAGATGCCGGGGAAATCACCATCGCTCGCGGGTCGGATCGCGGGCGTGGCGGGCGAATTTCGGTCAGGGTTGGCCAAAGCGCGGAGGGCGTTTGTCGAGAAACGCCCGAATGCCTTCCACGAAGTCGGGGCGCGCAGCGCACGCTCCAAAACTCGTCGCCTCGGCTGCGAGCTGATTCGAAAGTGATTGGGACTGCGCCTCGTTGATGAGTCGCTTGCCATTGGCTGATTGCCAACGCGGGCCCGTTGGCGAGCGCGTCAGCGATCGAGAAGGTTGCGTCAACGAGGGATGCCGCAGGGACGACGCGATTGACGAGACCGATGCGTAACGCTTCCTGCGCGTCGAAGCGCTCGCCGAGCAGAACGATCTCCATCGCCTTCTTGGTGCCGACGAGGCGAGGCAGCGTCCACGTCGAACCCCCGTCGGGCGTCAGTCCGATGTGCCGATAGGCCGAAGTGAAGTATGTCGTGTCCGCGGCGATGGCCAGATCGCAAGCGCACATCAGCGACAAACCGAATCCGGCGACCGCGCCGTGGACGCTGGCAACGACCGGTTGCGGCATGCGGCGCAGTTGTTCGACTGCGGCATGCACGCGTTCGACTATGGCGGAAAATTCGCGCTGTCTTTGTTCCGGGGCGCTGGCCAAATGTTCCGCGAACATGCGGATATCGCCTCCGGCCATGAAATGCATGCCAGCGCCACGGATCACGACGCAGCGAACCGTAGTGTCGTTCGCAAGCGCCGCGGTGTGCGCGACGAGCCCGTCGATCATCGCGATATTAAGCACGTTGAGCGACTCGGGCCGGTTCAACGTCAGGGTGGCCACATCGCCGTTACGCGCGAGAAGCAAGGTCTCGTTCATGGGTGCTCGGAGGGTCGCAGCGAGTCTAGCATGCCATCCTGGCGGAACGGACTGGCGCGCTCCAGTTCATCGACGGTTTGCGCGACGTCGTCACGCTCGTGTTCGGCGAACTTCGCGATGGCCGCCGCAAATTCCGGATCCGCGATCGCATGCGCCGACTGTGTGGCGACAGGCAGCAGCCCGCGCGCGAGCTTGTGCACGCCCTGCGCGCCGCCTTCGAACAGAGCGATGCGCCGGTCGATGCAGAATTCGATGGCCTGGTAGTAGCAGGCTTCGAAGTGCAGGCCGGGTACGTATTCGGTGGTGCCCCAATAGCGCCCCCACAGCGCGCTGTCGGAGTAGATATCCAGCGCAGCGCAGACGGGTTTGCCGCTTTTCATCCCCAGTACCAGCAGGACGTTGCCGGGCATCTCCCGGCCAATGCGCTCGAAGAATTCGAGCGTCAAGTACGGTGTCGAATGGTGCTGTCGATACGTCTCGCTGTAGCAATGGTAGAAGAAGCGCCACTGCGCACCGTCGATCTCGGCACCCGTGAGGCGCGCAAAGGTGACGCCGGCGGCCTCGAGTTTGCGACGCTCCTGGCGGATGTTTGCGCGTTTGGCGTGATTGAGCGTGGACAGAAAATCGGCGAAGTCGCGGTAACCTGGATTCGTCCAATGGAACTGCACGCTGCTGCGAAGCAAGAGCCCGATTGCCGCGCATTCCGCGGCTTCGTCCGCTTCCGGAAAAAGGATGTGCAGCGACGACAGCTTTTCTTTGGCGACGAATGCAAGCGCGGCCTCGAGCAGGCGCGCGCGGATTACAGGATCGTCGGAGATAAGCCGTGGCCCCGTCGCGGGCGTGAACGGTATTGCTGCCACCAGCTTCGGGTAATACCTGCGGCCATGGCGACGATACGCATCCGCCCATGCCCAGTCGAATACGTATTCGCCGTACGAGTGGGCTTTGAGGTACAGAGGCATCGCGCCGACCAGTTCTTCGCCGCGCGTTGCGATCAGGTAGCGGGCTGCCCAACCGCTCTTGGGCGCGGCGCAACCGGTTTCGTGGAGCGCGTGCAGGAAGGCGTGCGACAGGAGCGGGCGCCGTCCAACCAGCCGATCCCAGCTCTGGGCCGGAATCGAGCGCAAGGTATCGGTAATCGAGAGAGAAACGGAAGACATGCGGCAGTTTGACGTCGATTGTCGCGTGGTGGTTCAGGGATCGCAAGCGCTTTAGCGCGTTGGCCGCGTGATAAAATTCACCCATGCGCATCGCTATCGCTCAGCTCAATCAGGTGGTTGGCGATCTCGAGGGAAACGCGACACGCATCGCCGACGCCGCTGACGCTGCACGGCGCGGCGGCGCCGATCTGGTCGTTACCCCGGAACTTTCGCTGTGCGGCTATCCACCGGAAGACCTGCTCCTCCGGCCCGCGTTTCTCGAGGCCTGCCAGCGCCAACTCGAGGCGCTGGCGACTGCGACCAGGGGCGGACCCGCGATTCTTGTCGGACACCCTGAGCTTGGTTCCGGCAACCGCCACAATGCGGTCGGTGTCTTGCGCGACGGGCGGGTCGACACGGTCTACCGCAAGCAAATCCTGCCCAACTATACGGTGTTTGACGAGCAGCGCTACTTCACGCCGGGCGGCGAGCCTTGCGTGATCGACGTCGCCGGCATTCGCGTCGGCATCATCATTTGCGAGGACGTGTGGTTTCCGGGCCCGGCACGCCGCGCGCGAGAGGCCGGTGCGCAGGTGCTGGTCGTGCCCAACGGCTCGCCGTATCACACTCGGCAGCAGGCGTTGCGGCGCGAGGCCGTTACCGCGCGCGCGCGCGACACCGGTATGCCTGTCGTGTACGTGAACCGGACCGGCGGACAGGACGAGCTCGTTTTCGATGGCGCGTCCTTTGTCGTCGATCGCGCGCGGCGCGCATGCGCAGCAGTTGCCGGCGTGGCACGAAACCGTTGCCCTGGTCGAGTTCGACGGCGCGACACCCAGAATCGTGCGCGGCGAACTCGGCACCGAACTCGAACCGCATGTGTACGCGGCATTGACCATGGGTGTGCGCGATTATGTCGACAAGAATCGGTTTCCCGGCGTGCTGCTGGGACTGTCCGGCGGCGTCGATTCGGCGCTGACGCTGGCGGTGGCGGTCGATGCCTTGGGGCGCGACCGCGTACGCGCGTTGATGTTGCCTTCGGTCTACAACGCGGCGATAAGCCTCGAAGATGCGCGCACGATGGCCGGCTCGCTTGGCGTGCGCTACGACGAAATCCCGATCGATGATGTTTTCACGTCATTCAAGCACTCGCTCGCCGACGAATTCCGCGGCCGCGCCGAAGACTCGACCGAGGAGAACATCCAGGCGCGCATTCGGGGGACCCTGTTGATGGCGCTGTCGAACAAATTCGGTTCGATCGTGCTTACCACCGGCAACAAATCGGAAATGGCTGTGGGGTACGCCACGCTTTACGGCGATATGGCGGGAGGATTTGCCGTTCTCAGGGATATCAGCAAGACGCTGGTCTACCGCCTGTGTCACTATCGGAACAGCTTGGGCCGCGTGATTCCTGAGCGCATCATCACACGGCCGCCGTCTGCTGAACTCCGCCTTGATCAAACCGATCAGGACAGCCTTCCTCCCTACGACGTCCTCGATGCGATTCTCGAAGCTTACGTCGAGGAGGATTTGAGTCCGACCGACATCGTGGCGCTTGGCCACGCGCCGGAGCATGTAGCCAAGGTTGTCAGGCTGATCAAGATCAACGAATACAAGCGCAGACAGGCGGCGGTGGGCATACGCATCACGCCTCGCGGCTTCGGCAAGGACTGGCGCTATCCGATCACCTCGGCTTGGGCCGAGTGGAAGAGCGTGGGCAGCTAGTGTAATCTGCGCGTTGTGGTATCAGGAGAAAAACGATGAAAAAAGTCGAAGCAATCATCAAGCCGTTCAAGCTCGATGAAGTACGCGAAGCCCTGTCGGAACTCGGTGTCACCGGACTTACCGTCACGGAGGTCAAGGGTTTCGGGCGGCAGAAGGGCCACACCGAGCTGTACCGCGGCGCGGAATACGTTGTCGACTTTCTGCCCAAGGTCAAAGTCGAGGTGATCGTCAGCGATGCCCTGGTTGACCGTGCTATCGAAGCCGTGGTCAAGGCGGCCCGGACGGGAAAAATCGGCGATGGCAAGATATTCGTGACCAACGTCGAGCAGGTCGTGCGCATTCGGACCGGAGAATCGGGCGAAGCCGCGGTCTGACGTGCAGCACGTCTCGAGGAGAACTACATGTCCTTCATGAGCGAGTTCCGCGAGTTTGCGGTCAAAGGCAGCGTCGTCGATCTGGCCGTCGGCGTCATCATTGGCGGAGCATTCGGCAAGATTGTCGATTCCCTTGTCAAGGACCTGATCATGCCGGTCGTCGGCAGGATCTTTGGCGGACTGGATTTTTCGAACTGGTATTTCATGCTGGGCGCACCTCCGGCGGGATACAGTGGGCCGATGACTTATGACGCACTCACCAAAGCCGGCGTGCCGTTACTCGCCTATGGCAACTTCTTCACGGTCGCACTGAACTTCGTAATCCTTGCGTTCATCATCTTTCTGATGGTGCGGCAGATCAACCGACTTCGGAACAGGACGCCGGCGGCTCCGCCTGCGCCACCGGAAGACGTCGTGTTGCTGCGCGAGATTCGCGACGCGCTCAAGCGCTAGCTCATTTCACCGGCCACTCATTGAATTGACCGGCCCCACGGCCGGTGCCAGAATCCGGGACCATTCGTTGCGGCGCCGCAGAGCGCCCGACGCGTTTGCCTGGCCGCTTCGAGCCGCTCATCGTCATCTCGCCTGGAGGATCCGCATGAAGTTTTCGCAACTTTGTTTCGGCGCGGCCACGTTGGTGTACTGCGCCTTTGCAGCCGCGGACATCAATGTGGGTGTGACGCTGTCGGCAACCGGGCCCGCCGCTTCGCTTGGCATTCCGGAAAAAAATACCATCGAGATGCTGGGCTCGCCGACGATCGCCGGGCAGAAGGTCAATTTCATCATCCTCGATGACAAGTCCGACACGACCGAAGCGGTCAAAAACACGCGCAAACTCATCTCGGAGGACAAGGTGGACGTCATCATCGGCTCCACGGTGACCCCCAATTCTCTAGCGATGCGCGATGTCGTCAACGAGGCGGAAGTGCCGATGGTCTCGATGGCAGCGTCGGCGTTGATCATCAACCCGGTCGATCCGAAGACGAAGTGGGTGTTCAAGACGCCGCAGAACGATTCGCTGATGGCTGACGCGGTTGCGGTCAGCATGAAGGCGAATGGCGTCAATACAGTTGGTTTCATCGGCTTCGCGGATGCTTACGGCGACAGCTGGCTAGCCGAAATGAAGCGTTCGACGCAGACTGCAGGCATCAAAATCGTGGCGGAAGAGAAATACAATCGCAACGACCCGAGTGTGACCGGACAAGTTCTGAAGCTGCTCGCTGCGAAGCCGGACGCGATTCTCATCGCCGGGGCGGGAACGCCCGCCGCCACGCCGCACAAGGAACTGGTCGCGCGCGGCTACAAGGGCAAGATCTACCAGACCCATGGCGTCGCGAATTCGGATTTCCTGCGCGTCGTGGGCACGGACGGCAACGGGTCGATCCTCCCGGCTGGCCCAATGCTGGTCTACGAACAACTGGCGGACAGCAACCCGGTCAAGAAATCGGCCGCCGAATACGTCAACAAGTACGAGGGCAAGTACGGCCCGGGCAGCCGGTCGACGTTTGGCGGGCACGCGTGGGACGCCTACCTTCTCCTCGAGCGCGCGATTCCGGAAGCGCTGAAGAAAGGCCAGCCCGGAACCAAGGCATTTCGCGCCGCTCTGCGCGATGCGCTCGAAAACGTGAAGGAAGCGCCCGGAGCGAACGGAGTTTTCAACGTCAGCGCCGGCGATCACAATGGATTCGACAACCGGGCGCGCGTCCTCGTCAGGATCGACAACGGCCAATGGGTGCTGGTCAAATAATGCAGATGTAGTGTAGCCGGCTGCGGTGTCGCTGCAACCGGCTTTTTGTTTTCCGATCGCGCCGCCACAGGCACAAGCTTTCATCGATGGATGTTTCGATCGCGCTGCTGCTTGCGCAGGACGGCATCACCAACGGCGCAATTTATGCGCTGCTGGCACTCGCCCTGGTGCTGGTGTTCACGGTGACGCGCGTCATCTTCGTTCCTGCAGGGGAGTTCGTCACTTACGGAACGTTGACGCTTGCTGCATTGCAGTTGGGCAAGCCACCGGGAACGGTCGGCCTGCTGTTGGGACTCGCGGCCGTGGCGGGCCTCATGGAGGTCTATGCTGCGGTGCGCTCTCACGCGTGGCAACTGCTGCCGCGTCGCATCGGCTTATACGTCGTGGTGCCGGTAGCCATCGCCGGCATCGTCTATGCGGCGGCGCCGCTGTCGCTCGCGTTCCCGCTGCAGATACTGATGACCATCGCCATTGTGACCGCGCTCGGGCCCGTGTTGTATCGAGTCGCCTATCAACCACTCGCGCGAGGCGCCGGTCCTGGTGCTGCTGATCGTTTCTGTCGCGGCGCATTTCACCATGGTCGGGCTGGGTCTCTGGTTCTTCGGCGCCGAAGGTTCGCGGACGCCGCCGTTCACGACGGCGTCTTTTCGCCTCGGAGACGTAACGTTCAGTGGTCAAAGCCTGCTGGTGCTTCTGTTTTCGGTCACGCTGATCGCCGTTCTGTACTTGTTTTTCGATCGCACACTCTACGGCAAGGCGCTGCGGGCAACTGCACTGAACCGTGTTGGCGCGCGGCTGGTTGGCGTGAGCCCGAACCTGGCGGGTAGCCTGACATTCACACTCGCCGCGATGCTGTGCGCATGTTCAGGGGTCTTGATCGGCGCGATCACAACCATCTATTACGACTCGGGCTTCCTGATCAGCCTCAAAGGCTTCGTCGGCGCGATCATCGGTGGCCTGTCGAGCTATCCACTCGCCGCGGCGGGCTCGGTGCTCGTCGGTCTGCTCGAGTCGTTTTCGTCGTTCTGGGCCAGTGCATTCAAGGAAGTGATCGTGTTCACACTGATCATCCCGGTGCTGCTTTGGCGGTCGTTGACGACCCACCATCACGAGGAGGACGAATGAACACTTCGCGATGGCTGCTGGCACTCGGTGTCCTCGGGCTGATCGCGGCGCCCGCGGTCGTCCGGCCGTTCTGGATCACCCTGCTCAACTACATCGGTCTGTACAGCATCGTCGCGCTGGGACTCGTGCTATTGACGGGCGTGGCCGGCCAAACGTCGTTCGGCCAGGCCGCGTTCGTTGGTATCGGGGCCTACACGACCGCGTATCTGTCGCTCAAATTTCCGGCGTTGTCGCCGTGGATCAACCTTGTTGCAGGGTTGGCGTTGACAACGCTGATCGCTCTGTTTCTCGGATTCATCACACTGCGAATGAAGGGGCACTACCTGCCGCTGGCGACGATCGCCTGGGGTATCAGCCTGTTCTATGTGTTCGGCAATCTGGAGTTCCTCGGTGGCCACACGGGGCTCACCGGCGTTCCGGCACTCAGCTTCTTCGGCCTCGAATTGCGCAACGAACGCTATTTCTATTACCTCATCTGGGCGCTCACGCTCGGTTCGTTGTGGATGACGCACAATCTGCTCGATTCGCGGCCCGGTCGCGCGGTACGCGCGCTCAAAGGCGGTCTCGAAATGGCGGAAGCATTTGGCGTCAATGCGGTGCGCCTCAAGATTGTCGTTTTCATCTATGCGGCGATGCTGGCATGCGTGTCCGGTTGGCTATACGCGCATCTGCAGCGCTTCATCAACCCGACGCCGTTCGGCATCAACCAGGGCATCGAGTACCTGTTCATGGCCGTCGTCGGCGGGGCCGGCAGCGTCTGGGGCGCAGTCGTCGGTGCGACGCTGATCACGCTGCTCAAGCAGGTGCTGCAGGATTGGCTACCGCGCATATTGGGACGCGAAGGCAATTTCGAAGTCGCCGTGTTCGGCGTCCTGATGATTGTCCTGCTGCAGCGAACTCGCGACGGCGTATGGCCCTGGTTTGCGCGGTTGCTGCCGGGACCGAAGCCGCAAGTCATTCCCCATGCGGCTGCGCTGTCCAAACGCGAGTCCGTTCCAGTGGCAACGCCGCTGCTTGTCGTCGAGAACGCGCGGAAGGAGTTCGGCGGCCTGGTCGCCGTGAGCGATCTGTCATTCGCGCTTCAGGCCGGCGAGATTCTGGGGCTGATCGGGCCCAACGGCGCAGGCAAGAGCACGATGTTCAATCTGATCAGCGGCGCCATGCCGTTGACGCGGGGAACGATCAGTCTTCGCGGCAAGCCGATCGGCAGCCGGCAACCGTATGAAATCGCGCGTCGTGGCATCGCCCGCACGTTTCAGCACGTCCGCTTGATTCCGACGATGTCCGTGCTCGACAACGTTGCGCTTGGGGCGTACCTGCGCAGTCACGCGGGTGTGCTGCGCGCATCATTCAGGCTCGATCGCGAGGAAGAAGGCCGTGTCCGCGCAGAAGCCGCAGCGCAGATTGCACGGGTCGGCTTGAGCGAGCATTTGCATGCGCCGGTGGGCTCGCTGGCACTCGGCAAGCAGCGCATCGTCGAGATCGCGCGCGCACTTGCCGCCGATCCGCTGCTCTTGTTGCTCGACGAGCCCGCGGCGGGCCTGCGTTTTTTGGAGAAGCAGGAGCTCGACACCTTGCTGCGCGGACTCAAACAAGATGGTATGACCATACTGCTAGTGGAACATGACATGGATTTCGTCATGGGGCTTACGGATCGCCTGGTGGTCATGGATTTCGGAGAGAAGCTGGCCGAGGGCCTGCCCGCGGATATCCAGAAGAATCCCATCGTCCTCGAAGCGTATCTGGGGGGCGTATGAGCGCGCCGGGCGAAGCCAAGGCCCGTAGGGCGCGTTGCGAAGGCACACCAATGAGCACACTGCTCGAAGTCCGCGACTTGCGCGTTGCCTACGGTAAAGTCGAGGCGGTCCATGGGGTAACACTGAGAGTCGACGAAGGCTGCATCGTCACGGTCATCGGTCCTAACGGCGCAGGCAAGACGACGCTACTCGGCGCAATCATGGGCCTGCTGCCGTCGCGTGGCGCGATCACGCTGCACGGCGCAGATGCGATGCGCAGGTCGGTCGAGCAACGCGTCGCCGATGGACTGTGCCTCGTTCCGGAGCGGCGGGAACTGTTCGCGGCGATGACGGTCGCCGACAATCTGGAGCTCGGCGCGTTCCAGCGCTTCCGTTCCGGGGACAAGGCGATTGCCACCACGCGCGATGAGGTCTATCAGCGCTTCCCGCGTCTCGCCGAGCGGCGCAGGCAGATTGCCGCCACTCTGTCCGGCGGCGAACGGCAGATGCTCGCGTTGGGCCGGGCATTGATGGCCAAGCCGAGGCTGCTGATGCTCGACGAGCCGAGCCTGGGGCTGGCACCGCTGATCGTGAAGGAGATTTTCAGCATCATCAGTGCGCTCAAAGCAACCGGCGTGTCTATCCTGCTGGTCGAGCAGAACGCGCGGGCCGCGCTGCAGGTCGCGGATTACGGCTACGTGCTTGAAACGGGAGAGGTCGTCGTCGAAGGCGCAAGCGGGGAACTCGCCGACAATCCGAAGGTCGCCGCTACGTATCTGGGCCAGAAGGTTGCGTAGCGTGACTTGTGCCGGCGGCCTCCCGGCCCGACAATGGTGACATCCAGACCAATTTCTAGGCCACCCGTGACCGACCTCGCGTTACCTACCGTCAATCCCCGGCTCCTCGACCAGGCAACGAAGCTCCTGCTGGCTCCGGCGGCGCTCGAGTTCCGCCAGCTGTCGCAGATACTCGCCGACATCCACATCCGCCACGTCGATTACGCGGATCTGTACTTCCAGTATTCGCGCGTCGAGAGCTGGAGCCTCGAAGAAGGCATCGTCAAGTCCGGCGCGTATTCGATCGATCGCGGGGTCGGCGTGCGTGCGGTTTCCGGCGAAAAGACGGCGTTCGCGTACTCGGACGACATCAGCATGGATGCGCTGACAGCGGCCGCGACCGCCACCCGCGCGATCGGACGGCAGGGACAATCGGCTGTCGCGACACTGGACAAATTCGGTGGCGCGCATTCGCTGTATGCACCGGCGGATCCGGTCGCTGCCATTTCCGACGCCGAAAAAGTCGCATTGCTCGAGCGCCTTGAGCGACTGGCGCGGGCACGCGATCCGCGCGTCACGCAGGTCATGGCATCGTTGGCCGGCGAATACGAGGCGATTCTGATTGCGCGCAGCGATGGCTTGATCGCTGCCGACGTGCGGCCGCTGGTCCGCCTGTCACTCTCCGTCATCGTCGAGGAAAACGGACGTCGCGAGCAGGGCATGGGCGGGGGAGGCGGCCGGGTCGACTATCGGTATTTCACCGATGCCATATTGCACGAGTACGCGGATAAGGCGGTCGATCAGGCGTTGCTCAATCTCGATGCCGATGACGCGCCCGCAGGAACGATGACAGTAGTACTCGGCCCGGGGTGGCCCGGAATTCTGCTGCACGAAGCGATCGGCCACGGGCTGGAGGGCGATTTCAATCGCAAGGGCACGTCCGCGTTCGCCGGGCGCGTAGGGGAGCGTGTTGCTGCCAAAGGCGTCACCGTCGTTGACGATGGCACGATCGTCAACCGGCGCGGCTCCCTCAACGTCGACGACGAAGGCAATCCGACGCAACGTACCGTGCTGATCGAAGACGGCATCCTGAAAGGCTACATGCAGGATGCGCTGAACGCGCGGCTCATGGGCGTGGCACCTACCGGGAACGGCCGCCGCGAGTCGTTCGCGCACATTCCGATGCCGCGCATGACCAATACGATCATGCTCAACGGTGATCGCGACCCGGCAGAGATCATTGCGTCCGTGAAAAACGGCCTCTATGCGGTGAACTTCGGCGGCGGTCAGGTGGACATCACCAGCGGCAAGTTCGTATTTTCAGCGGCGGAAGCGTGGAAGATCGAGAACGGAAAGCTGGGTCACGCGGTCAAAGGAGCGACCCTGATCGGCAACGGCCCGGACGTGCTGACGCGCGTCTCGATGATCGGGAATGACATGGCGCTCGACTCTGGTGTCGGCAACTGTGGCAAGGACGGCCAAACGGTCCCGGTCGGTGTCGGGCAGCCGACACTACGGATCGACGGTCTGACCGTCGGCGGCACCGCGTAGCGCAAGGACGAATGACCCGAGAATCGATGACCTGTCGATGAAAAAGGTTGCGCTCTACAGCAGTTCTCCATGGTCGCGCAAGCTCGAGGGTGCCAAGCGACCCCGAGGCGTTGCCGCGGTCGGACAAACGGACGCAGGCGATGGGAGTGGCGTGGCGACGGTCGCGTCTCCACAGCGCGGGCAATGGCTCCGGCATTTTGGCCAGCGCCATGAGCGTGCGCTGTTTCTCGTCGCCGGGGCATTGATTGCGCTCGCCATTGCTGCCGCCTGGCTCGGGACACGGCCGGCACCGCGCGAATTGACGCAAAAGGATATCGACGCCGCGGTGCTGCATACCCTCGAGACTGCGCAGGTGCCATCGCTTGCGAGCAAGGCCTTCGAGGCCATACGGCCATCGGTGGTGCGCGTGATCGGGCTGGGCGCCGAGCCGGACCCCGGAGAAGGCAACAGCCCCAACTCGCGCGGCGGCTATGGCATCGGCACCGGCGTGGTCATCGTCGACAAGGGTGTGATCCTGACCAATCTCCATGTCGTGGCGGGCGCCGAAAGAGTGAAAGTCGAGTTTTTCGATGGCCTGGTGTCGGATGCCACGGTCATCGGCACGCGGCCGGAGCACGATCTCGCGGTGCTTCAGGCCAAGACCATTCCGGACGATCTCGTTGCCGCCACGTTGCGCTCGACCGCCGATCTCGCGGTTGGCGATGAGGTCGTAGCGGTGGGCTATCCTTTCGGCATCGGTCCCTCGGCAACGTACGGCATCGTGTCCGGCTTGCGTCGCGAATATCAATCGCCGGAAGGCAAGCAACTGCTGACCAATCTCATCCAATTCGACGCGGCGGCCAACCCCGGTAATTCCGGCGGTCCGCTGGTCACGGCAGGAGGGGAGGTGGTGGGCATCGTGACCGCCATCCTCAATCCGTCCGAGCAGCGTGTATTCATCGGCATCGGTTTCGCGGTGCCGATCGAAAACGCCGCCGCGGCCGTCGGCATGTCGCCCTTTTGATCCAATACCCATCGAAACGAACGCATGAACGACACTGAAGTCAACCGCACCGAAGTCGCCTCGCTGATGGAGCGCATCCTCTACGAGGTGAAAAAAGTGGTAGTCGGACAGGATCACTTTCTCGAACGCGTGCTGGTGGCGATGCTCGCACAGGGACACTTGCTCGTCGAAGGCGTACCGGGATTGGCGAAGACGCTGACGGTCAAGACCATCGCGAAAACGATTCGGGGGACGTTCAAGCGGATCCAGTTCACGCCCGACCTCGTGCCGGCCGACCTCGTGGGCACGCGCATCTACAATCAGAAGACCGGCGAGTTCGCGACCTCGCTGGGTCCGGTGTTCACGCATCTGCTCCTCGCCGACGAAATCAATCGCGCGCCGGCCAAGGTGCAAAGCGCTTTGCTCGAGGTGATGCAGGAATACCAGGTGACGATCGCCGGCAACACGCATCGCGTGCCCGAGCCATTCCTGGTCATGGCGACGCAGAATCCAATCGAAACGGAAGGCACATATCCGCTACCCGAAGCGCAGGTCGACCGCTTCATGATGAAGGTACTTGTCGGGTACCCCAGCGAGGAAGAAGAGTTCGTCATCGTGCAACGCGTGACCGGTACGGCGCAGGAAGTGACGCCCGTCGCGACGACCGAGCAACTGGCGGCGTTGCAACGCGACTGCCGCGCGGGCTACGTGGATCCCAACCTCATGCAGTACGCCGTGCGTCTGGTCACGGCGACGCGGCAACCGGCGCGCTTTGGCCTGCCTGATCTGCAGAAGTATCTGTCCTACGGCGCGAGCCCCCGGGCGACGATACATCTCATCGAAGGCGCGCGGGCGTTGGCCTATCTCCGCGGACGAGCGTACGTGCTGCCTGAAGACGTCAGCGACCTCGTGCCCGACGTGTTGCGCCATCGTCTCGTTCTCACCTACGAGGCGCTCGCGGAGGGGCTCACCGCCGATCAGTTGATCCTGCGCATCATGCAACGCATTCCCGCACCCGAGAAGCCCCTGGAAGCACATGTCCGAGTCCGCGCGGACGCCTGAGAACGTACTCAAGCGACTGGAGTGGACGGTCATTCGCCGTCTTGATGGGCTGCTGCACGGCGACTATCGAACCCTTTTCCGCGGTGCCGGTCTCGACCTTGCCGACCTGCGCGAATACCAGTACCACGACGACGTTCGCCACATCGACTGGAACGTCACCGCGCGCCTGCAGGTGCCCTACGTCCGCGAGTTCAACGAGGAGCGAGAAGTCGCGGCTTGGTTTCTGCTGGATTTGAGCCCGTCGGTTGACTTTGGATCGACACTGGTCCGCAAGAAAGCGGTCGCCATCGACTTTGTCGCGGTGCTCGCGCGCTTGCTCACGCGGCACGGCAACCGCGTCGGCGCGATGTTTTACGGCGGCAAGGTCGACACGGTGATTCCGGTCGGCAGCGGCCGCCGTCACGTGCTGCACATCATGCACCGCATGGCGACGCGGCCGGAGGTTTCCGGTGCTTCCGCGACCGACCTCGGCGACCTGCTGCGAACGGCGTTTCAGATGATGCGGAGGCGCTCCGTCGTCTTCGTCATTTCCGATTTCATCAGCGTCCCCGGCTGGGCGGAATCGCTTGCCCATCTCGCGGTGCGGCACGAGGTGGTCGCGGTCAGGTTGTACGACCCGCTGGAGATGGAGCTTCCCGATCTGGGGCTGCTGGTCATCCAGGATGCCGAAACGGGTGAGCAGATTTTCGTCGACACGCACGACCGCGCCTTCAGGAAGCGCTTTGCCGCCGCGGCGGCACGCCGGGAAGCCGAGTTGCGCACATCGCTACGTCATGCCGGCGTCGATGCCCTCGAGCTGTCGACGGACGACGATCTCGTCGACGCCATCCTGCGCTTCTCGGACTTGCGCAAGCGCCGCAGCCAGCTCGCGGCAGGCGGTTCCATTCCGCAGCATTTGGTGGCGAGCAAGTGACGTTCCTGTGGCCGGAAATGTTGTGGGCGCTGTGCGTCCTGCCGGTCCTGATCGCGATTTATCTGTTGCTTCTTCGGCGCAAGAAGCGAGCCGCGGTGCGTTACGCGAGCATGAGCACGCTGCGGGATGCGCTCGGCGCTGGGCAGCGCGTCCGCCGCCACATTCCGCCCGCGTTGTTTCTGGTAGCGCTCGCGCTCATGGCGGTTGCCATCGCGCGCCCGGCAGCAGTCGTCATGCTGCCGTCGGCACATCAGACCGTGATTCTCGCGATGGACGTCTCGGGGAGCATGCGCGCGACCGACGTGGATCCCAATCGCATCGGGGCGGCGCAGACCGCTGCACGCGCGTTCGTCGCGGATCTGCCCTCGCGCACGAGGATCGGCATCGTTTCTTTTGCCGCGACGGCGTCCGTCGTGCAGCCGCCCACCAATAATCGTGAGGACATCGAGGCCGCGATCGACCGCTTTCAGTTGCAACGCGGGACCGCGGTTGGCAGCGGCATTCTGGTGGCGCTCAAGATACTGTTCCCGGACGTGGAATTCGATCTGCGCTCATCGAACCCACGCGCGGAAGCGCGACGCAGCGCCTCGTTGGATCAGAGTCAGAAGCAGGACAAGCCCGAGTACAAGCCCGTGGCACCGGGCTCGTACGACGCCGCGGTGATCATCCTGCTGACCGATGGCCAGACCACGACCGGACCCGACCCGATCGAGGCCGCGCGCATGGCGGCCGATCGCGGGGTCAAGGTGTACACGGTGGGGATCGGTACGACCAGCGGCGAACTTATCGGCGCGGAAGGGTGGTCGATGCGCGTGCGACTCGACGAGGCAGCGCTCAAGACCATCGCGAATCTGACGCAGGGCGAATACTTCTATGCCGGAACCGCCACCGACCTGAAAAAAGTCTACGAGTCGCTGAACTCGAAGCTCGTGCTCGAAAAGCGGGAAACCGAAATCACCGCATTCTTCGCGGCCGCGGCGGCCGCCTTCGCGATCCTCGCTGCGTTTCTCTCGATGCTGTGGTTCAACCGGATACTCTAGCGGGATTAAGAGACGCTACATCCCCAGCATTCTCGGCAGCCACAGCGAAATCGACGGGATGTAAGTCACCAGCATCAGGACGAAGAACATGACTCCATAAAAGGGCCAGATGCGCCGCATGACCTGTTCCATCGTGACTTTGCCGACCGCGCAGCCCACGAAAAGAATTGCGCCGACCGGCGGATGGCACAGCCCGATGCCAAGGTTGAGCATCATGATCATCCCGAAGTGGACCGGGTCGACGCCGAAACTCATGACGACAGGCAGCAGGATCGGCGTGCAGATCAGGATCGACGGCGCCATGTCGAGCAGGCAGCCGAGTACCAGGAGCATGACATTGATCATCAGCAGGATCACGTTCTTGTCGCTCGACAAGGTCAGGAAGAACTGTGTGACCTTGTGGGGGATCTGCATCAACGCCATGACATAGCCGACGGCAGACGCGCACGCAATCAGCGTCATGACCATGGCGACGGTCTTGAGCGTGCGATGGACGAGAGCGGGAAGATCGCGCCACTTGTAGTCGCGATAGATGAACATCGTGACGAAGAATGCCCAGATGCAGGCCACGGCGCCGGCCTCGATCGCGGTGAATATGCCGCCGAGGATGCCGCCGAGGATGATTCCCAGCGTGATCAGGCCCCACAGCGCGTCGATGGAGATCTTGACTGCCTCGCGCCAAGGCACCACTTCGCCTTTTGGATGGCCGTCGCGATACGCCATGAACAGGCACAGGAGAATGAGCGTGAAACCAAGCAACAGTCCAGGGACAACACCGGCCATGAACAGGCTGATGATCGAAATCGTGCCGCCTGTCGCCAACGAGTAGATGACGGCGTTGTGGCTTGGCGGGACCAGCAGCGCCTGAACCGACGCGGTGATGGTCACGTTCGTCGCAAACACGCGTGGGTAACCGTTCTTTTCCATCTGCGGAATCATCACCGAGCCAATCGCCGAAGTGTCGGCGACGGACGAGCCGGAAATGCCGCTCAGGAAGGTCGTGGCGACGACATTCACGACGGACAATCCGCCGCGCAACCGGAATACGCCGACCAGCACGTTGGCAAACGCAACCAGGCGCCGCGCCATGCCGCCTTCAGCCATGATCGCGCCTGCCAAAACGAAGAACGGGATCGTCAACATTGCGACCTTGCTGACGCCGTCGGAGATCTTGAGCATGACCGCTTCGACTGGAATGCCGATCGATAGCGCGCCCGCGATGGCGGCGAGACCCAACGAATAAGCGATGGGCACGCCGACTGCGAAGCAGAAGAACATGGTGCCGATGACGATGAAGAATTCCATGGGATCCGCTCAGCCGTGGGCACCGACGGCAGCGGTGCCTTCTGCTGCTTGAGGAGGACGCCCGATGAGTATCCGTTCGACGACGAACAACAGCGTCACGACACCACCGATTGGAATCGGCAGATAAGTGAGGCCGACCGACAACAATGGAAAATCGGCGATCGATTGGTGCCACGTGGCGGCGACGAGCTTGGCGCCCCAGATCGCCATGAACACAGCAAGCGCGCCGACGAGACTTTCGGCAAGCAGTTCGGTAAGACGCCGCCACAGGGGGGACATCATTCGCACCAGGACGCCCACGTTCATGTGCGAGCCGACTCGATAGCAAGCCGCGGCACCGATGAATGTCAGGACGATGGTCAACAGCACCGCCGTTGGTTCAGGCCATGATGCGGCGCTGTTGAGCACGTAGCGCGTGTAGACACCCCAGGGGATGACGGCTGAAATAAGCACCAGCGCGAACCCCGCGACGCCGACGCATAGCCGATACAGGACGTCCATTGCCCTGCGATAGAAAGCTGCCATGCATCTCCCCCAGGCTGCCACAGTGGATCCCACTCATCGCGTGATGAGCCGGAGCCTGCCGATTCTCGTTGCTGACGGGCGATCCCGCCCGTTGCGCTGACGGACTACTGGACGGCCTGAACGCGCTTGATCATGTCGGCATACTTGGGACCATACTTGTCCCATACCGGCTTGACCGCGTCCTGGAAGGCTTTCTTGTCGGCGATTTCGGTGATCGTGATGCCCGCCGCCCGCGCCTTGTCCATGGCTTCCTTCTCGTACTGCGCCCACAGGACGCGCTCCTCGGCCTGCGCTTCCTTGCCGAACTTGATCAGCAGCGCCTGGTCTTCCTTCGACAGCGTGTCCCAGGTCTTCTTGGAAAACACGACCATCTCGGGCACGATCAAGTGTTCGTCGATGGTGTAGAACTTGGCCACCTGATAGTGGTTGTCGAACACGAAGCTCGGAGGATTGTTTTCCGCGCCATCCACTACGCCTGTCTGCAGCGCGCTGAACACCTGGTCGTAGCCCATCGACACACCGTTGCCGCCAAGCGCAGTCATCATGTCGACGAACATCGGGTTGCCCATCACGCGGAATTTCATGCCTTTCAGGTCAGCCAGGTTCTTGATCGGCTTTTTGGTGTCGTACAGGCTGCGGGCGCCGGCATCCATCCAGGCGATTGCGACGAGTCCAGCCGTTGGATTGTTCGTCACCTTGTCCATCAACTCTTGCCCGATGGGGCCATCGATCACCTTCTGCATGTGCTTGGTGTCGCGGAACAGGTAGGGCATGTTGAAGACGTTGAGTTCGTCGATGACGGGGCCGAGCGCGCCGACGCTGACGCGCGCGAACTGGATCGCGCCGACCTGCGCCTGCTCGATGGCCTCCTTCTCGCCGCCAAGTTGCATCGACGGGTACATCGCGATACTGAGCCGGCCGTTGGTGGCCTTCTCGAGTTTCTTGCCCATGTTCTCCACGGCCACGACGGTCGGATAACCGGCCGGGTGGACATCGGAGGCCTTCATGACCATCTTTTGCTGTGCTACAGCCGAGCCCGCGGAAATGACCGCAAGAGCTGCCGCGGCGGCGCCCAGCCTCAATGCCTTGCTAATCGCTTGCATGGAACTCCTCCCATTGCTTTTTAGGTTCTCGTAGTGGTCAGGCCACCTGACAATCGTACAGCAGCGCGACAGTACCATTCGGCGAAGGCCGTTGACAAGCCGGGACCGCGCTGCCAGGCGGTCCAGGAGGATTCGTGCGGGATTAGTGCAGAGGTCCGGAGGGCGGACTCGACGCCATGGCGGGCGCAGGCGACGCATGGTGCACGGCGAGGCGCCATCCCGAGGGCGTACGTAGCAGTACGTTGGTAGCGATGGCTGCGCCGCGCGGCTTGGGGTCGTCGCCGACAGTGACATGCTCGATCGCGCTTTGCATTGCCATGCCTACGGTTTCCAGAACGACGATTTCATCCAGGCGGAACGACAACTTGGTGTCTCCGGAGAACAGCTGCTCCCAGCCGGCGCGGACGGCTTCGTAGCCGACGAGCCGGCCGCCCCCCGGGTGGATGCAGACGATGTCCTCGTCTTCAGCCCAGGTCGCCATCATCGCGTCCACATCCTTGGCCTCGAACGCCTGATAGAACGCGATCGCGGCATCCTGGGGCGACGTGAAAATGGTCGGGGTGCGGGCCTTGGCCATGGTTCGAATGCCTGATTGCGCGCTACCTCGGCGCGCGCGCCAGATCATACACAACATTGGGCAAGAGATCGCGCATGCATTTGAAGTGACCGAGCGGGCACTCGCGCTGGAAGCAGGGGCTGCACGCAATTTTGATGCAGGCGACGCTTGCCAGTGGGGACAGTGGTGGGGTGTAGTCCGGACTCGATGATCCGAACAGCGCGACTAACGGCCGCCCCACGGCGGCGGCGGCATGCATCAGACCGGAGTCGTTGCTGATAACCACGCTCGCCTGCGCCAGCAGATCGATCGCGGTGCCCAGGTCGGTCCGTCCACAAGCGTTGCGGACGTCCGGGACCGCCGCCGCGATTGGATCCGCCGCAGGCCGATCGTTAGGCGAGCCGATCAACCAGACTGCGTAGCCGGAATCGAGGAATCTGCGCGCCAGCGTGACAAAGTGCTCTGTCGGCCAGCGCTTGGCGGGTCCGAATTCCGCGCCGGGGCAGAGTACTGCAACGGGTCGTCGCGTCGCCAGCCCGAGGGCGCGGATCGCGTCCGCAGCATTGGCGGCGTTGGGCACGAGCACGGGAGAAGGGGCAACCGGCGCGAGCTCGCCGGGCAACGCGGCCAGCGCCACGAACCGATCGACCAGGCGCGGCAAGGCGCGTTGATCGAGCCGGCGGGCATCCGTCAGCAGCAGCTGACGTGCTTCGCCGACGTAACCGATGCGCCGCGGGATCCCCGCCAACCACGGGATCAACGCGGCCTTGAACGAATTCGGCAGCACGAATGCGCGCGTATAGGCACTTTGCCGCAGCGTTCGTGCAAGCGCGCGGCGTGCGCTCAGTTTCAGCTCGCGATGCCCAAAAGGGCTCTCGATGACGTTGCGCACCCCGCGCATCCGCGCGTATACCGGCGCGCACCAAGGCGGCGCGAGCACATCGACGCTGGCGGGCTCGAGCGGCTCCCGCAGCAGCGCGACCAACGGTTCCGACAGGATCGCGTCGCCCACCCACGCCGGAGCAACGATCAGGATGCGCTCAGCCATCGGTTGCGCAAGGATGCGGACGCGGCAGGGGCCGCGCCGGAAGGCCTAGTGCCCGCCGCGCGGAGCCTCGCCGACGAGTCGATAGCGTGTTCCGCAGTAGGGACACATCGCCTCTCCGGTCGCCGCGACGTCCAGGAAGACCCGCGGGTGGCTCGACCACAAGGGCATCGCGGGATTCGGGCAATGCAGCGGGAGGTCTTTGGCCGTTACATCAACGACGGGCTGGATGTCTTTGGTCGCGGTGGCCATGATCAGACTGGGGTCAGCCACGATTGGTACCTGGCGTTTTTACCGTTGACGACGTCGAAGAACGCCGCCTGCAATTTCTTGGTGATGGGTCCGCACTGGCCCGAGCCAATCGTCCGGTTGTCGAGTTCGCGAATGGGCGTCACTTCGGCCGCAGTGCCCGTGAAGAATGCCTCATCGGCAATGTAGACGTCGTCGCGCGTCAGCCGCCTTGCCTCGACCTCGAGACCGAAATCCCTGGCGATCGTGATCACGGAGTCGCGCGTGATGCCGACGAGCGCGGATGTCAATTCGGGTTCGTACAGCTTGCCGTTCTTGACGATGAACAGATTCTCGCCCGAGCCTTCGGCGACGAAGCCGTCGACGTCGAGCAGCAGCGCCTCGTCGTACCCGTCCATGGTCGCTTCCTGATTGGCAAGGATGGAATTGGCGTACGTGCCGGCAAACTTGGCGCGCGCCATCGTCACGTTGATGTGATGCCGCGCAAACGACGATGTCTTGACGCGGATGCCCTTTTCGAGCGCTTCGGCGCCCAGGTACGCGCCCCACGGCCATGCGGCGATCGCGACATGGACCTTGGCACCTTTGGGCGACACGCCCATTTTTTCGGAGCCGTAGAACGCGATCGGCCGCAGGTAACAAGCATCGAGTTTGTTCGCGCGAACGACTTCGCGCTGTGCCGCCATCAGCTCGTCCTTGCTGTACGGCATCTGCATCAGGTAGATGCGCCCGGAATTGAACAGCCGCTCGGTGTGCTCGGCCAGGCGAAAAATCGCCGTGCCGTCGGCGGTCTTGTAGGCGCGTACGCCCTCGAATACCGCGAGGCCATAGTGCAGCGAATGCGTGAGAACATGCGTCGTGGCATCGCGCCACGGCACGAGCTTGCCGTCATACCAGATGAACCCGTCGCGGTCGGCCATCGACATCGCGTAACTCCCAAGCGTCGCCAAAACATCATTTTAGCCGATTTCAGGTGTCAGCCCTTCCACGCGTACCCGAACACTGCGCGCCAGAGCGTGCCGACGGCTTCCCGGTGCGCGACTTGCGCGTCCGGCTCGACCCGTGCCTCGCGCGCACCCTGCATGCGGATCTCGTGCTGCAGGCGCCGATATTCCCGGTAGGCGTCGCTTGCGGCTGCAGCCATCCCCGGCGACACGAGTCCCAGGTCAGCCACGACCTTGAGCAGCGCAATGTTGCCGGCATTGCGCGCGAGTTCGGCGTGCGCGTGCGCGTGCGCGAGCACAAGGTATTGGACGCTGAATTCGACGTCGACCATGCCGCCGGGATCGTGCTTGAGATCGAACAGGCCGCTGCGGTTGGGGTGAGCTGCATTCATCTTGCGGCGCATCTCGACCACCTCGGCGCTGAGTTTCGCGGCATCGCGCGGCAGGCGCAGGATGGCCTCGCGCTCAGCCTCGAAGGCGGCGCCGATGTTGGCGTCACCCGCGACGAATCGCGCACGCGTCAGCGCCTGATGTTCCCAGGGCCACGCCTTGGTGCGCTGATATTGCCGATACGCCTCGAGACTTGACACGAGCAGGCCACTTACACCATCCGGGCGCAGGCGCAGGTCCGTTTCGTAGAGGCGGCCTGCGGCGGTAGTGCTGGTCAACCACGCGTTGATCCGCTGCGCGAGGCGCGCATAACTCGCCGCCGCAAAATCATCCTCGTCGTCGTACAGGAAAACGATATCCAGATCGGAAGCATATCCAAGCTCCTTGCCGCCGAGTTTTCCATAGCCGATGATTGCGAACCTCGGCGGCGGGGACTCCTTTCCACGAATTTGTGTCCAGCAACAGTCAAGGGTCGCTTGGAGCACGATGTCCGCGAGGGCGGACAGGTGGTCCGCCAGTCTTTCGATCGGCAGCAAGCCATTGAGATCCTTCACCAGCAGCCGAAAGGTCTGCGCATGCTGGA
Source organism: uncultured beta proteobacterium (assembly GCA_963732105.1). Classification (GTDB taxonomy): domain Bacteria; phylum Pseudomonadota; class Gammaproteobacteria; order Burkholderiales; family Casimicrobiaceae; genus PALSA-1003. The sequence goes on along the minus strand of CAVSYL010000021.1, from coordinate 91,726 downwards.
AGTGGCGAAGAGCATCGATTTGGCGCTCGTTGTCGCCCGCGTGCGCTGCAAGCGCCGCGGCGAGTTCCTGCCGCCACAGCGTCCAATCGGGTTCGGCGAGAAGCACATTGCTGTCGAGCAATTCGTCCAGAAGGATGGGATGACGGGTGAGGAAGTCGGCGGCCCACGCGCTCGCGCCCATCAACTGCGCAATGCGCGGCAGCACCGGTGGATGCTCGACGAGCAACGCAAGGTATGCGCTTCGACCGCTGACGGTTTCAAGGAGGGCTAGCAGGCGCTCGAAGACCACGCCAGGCTCCGCCGTGATCGCGGCAACGCGAAGCAACTGAGGCACCAGCAGGTCGAATCGATCGCGCGAGAGTGCCGGCAACTGCAGGTACCGAATGCTGGTCCTGACTCGCGCGACAGTTGCCACGACCGCCGGCGGATCGGCGTAACCGGCAACCGCGAGCGCTGCGAGATGCTCCGCGATCGGTTGCGGGTCGACCCAGACGCTCGTCAAGGGGTCGACCGCGGCGATCGGCACGTTGCCGTACATCGCGTCGAAGTGGCGGATGACGGCAGCCCTATTCAGTTGAAGTACCCGATGAAACGCCGCTGCATCGGAGAAGCCCGCGACGCGTGCGAGCGCGGCGCGTTCGGACGGGTCGGCGGGAAGGCTCTGCGTCTGCATGTCGTCGCGGTATTGCAGGCGGTGCTCGACATTGCGCAAGAATATGTAGGCGGTGCGCAGTTCATCGACCGCGGGTGTGGGGAGCAGGCCTCGCGAGCAGAGCGCGGCGAGTGCGGGCAAGGTTCCTCGCTCGCGCAGCGCGCTTTCCCGGCCGCCGCGGACGAGTTGAAGGGCCTGCACGATGAATTCGATCTCGCGTATGCCACCCGGTCCGAGCTTGAGATTGGCAGCATGATCCTTGCGCAGGCCTTGCTCGCGAATCTGGTGATGCACATCTCTGAGACCTGCGTAGGCGTCATAGTCGAGATACTTGCGGTAGACGAACGGCGTGACGAGTTGCATGAGCTCTGCGCCTCGATCGCCCGTCAACGGCCGGGCTTTTTGCCACGCATAGCGTTCCCACGTTCTGCCTTGCGTGATCAGATACTGTTCGAGCATTGCGAACGAACAGGACAAGGCGCCCGAGTCGCCATAGGGGCGAAGCCGCATGTCGACGCGAAACACGAAGCCTTCGGCGGTGATTTCATCGAGCGCGGCAATCACGCTTTTGCCAAGGCGATTGAAATAGTCCTGATTCGCGATCGGTTTCGGGCCCGTCGTCGCGCCGTCCTCCGGGTAGACGAATACCAGGTCGACGTCGGACGAAACGTTGAGCTCGCCGCCCCCGAGCTTGCCCATTGCAACGACGAGCATCCGCTGCACCGCGCCGCTTTCCTCGCCGGTGGGCTCGCCGTGCGTGGCCGATAGCCAGCGCGAATGGGCGCTTACCGCGCTGGTGATCGCGATCTCGGCGAGGCGCGTGGTCGTCGTACAGACCTCGGCAAGATCCGCGCGTCCCGTGAGATCGCGCAGCAGAGTGACGAGATAAACCTGCTGCCGAAGCTCGCGCAACGCGATCGCCAGCGATGCTGGATCGGACGCAGCGCTCAGTCGAGCGACGGCTTCATCGCCGTAGTGCCACGGCGTGTCGATCGCGGCACTGATCGCAGCAAAACGCTGGGGTTGAGCGGCGCGGAATCGAGCCGCGTAGCGGCTGAACGCCAGCGCTGCGACACGGTCAATCAGAGCCGCCTTTCCGTCCACTGCGGTGATCATCCTGTTCCGGGGTAACATCACCATTATGCCTTCCGTCAGCGACTCTTCCAGCACCGCCGTGGCGCGCCGCTCATGGTGGCATTCGGCTTGGCGTGCGTCATGGCTTTTGTTGCGGGTGGGCATCGTGATATTCGCTCTTCTGCTGCTCGGCGTGCGCTTCATCGCTTTTCCGCGCCTCGAGCACAATCGCGACGAATTGAGCCGGCTGTTCAGCCAGCAAATCGGTCAGCCGGTCGAAATCGGCGGCCTGGACACGGGTTGGGACGGCTGGAACCCACGTCTCGACATTCATGGCTTCCGTCTTCTCGATCCCGAAAATGGCAGCGCGTTCGTGACGTTGCCGCATGTCCGTCTCGTCGTCGCTTGGACTTCGATCATTGCCATGGACCTGCGCTTGAAGGAACTCACCATCGACGGGCCGCAGCTCGCGTTGAGGCGGGATCTCAATGGCATGTTGCACGTCGCCGGCATGACGATCGATCCGCTGGGAACGCGTAATGACCAGCGCCTCGCCAATTGGCTGATGCGCCAGCCGAGCATCCTCATTCACAACGCTGAACTGACGTGGCGAGACGAACATGCCGGAGGTTCGGAGCTCACTCTGAGCCAGGTCGAATTGCGTTTGGAAAATCGCTTCGGGCATCACCGTTTCGGGCTCACGGGCGCGCCGCCGGCTGAACTGGCCGCGCCGGTGGACCTGCGCGGGGACTTCACCGGCAACTCGTTCGCCGACGCGCGCGCGATGACGGGGCGTCTCTATGCACGGCTTGACTACGCGGACATCGCGGCGTGGCGAGAATGGCTGCCGATGGCCATTCCAGTGCGCAGCGGCAAGGGCGCGGTTCGCCTATGGCTGGACCTCGCGCAGGGCGAATTGCGCGACCTCGTCGCCGATGTCGTGCTCGCGGATGTCGAGGCGCGTCTCGCGCCAGACCTCCCCGAATTGTCGATGTCCGGACTCGAGGGGCGTCTTGGGTGGAACAACGACGGCAAACAGACCGTGTTCTACACCCAGCATCTCGCGTTTACTGCGCGCAACGGAGTGCGTTTCGATCCGACCGACTTCAAAGTGACGATGCAGCCCGGGAGCGACGCCACGAGCAACGGCCAAATTGAATTCACGCGGCTCGAGCTCACGCCCTTGCGTGAGGTCGCTGTGTTTCTTCCTTTACCGGCGAAATGGCGCGAGAGCCTCGCCCGCGTCGCGCCGAACGGGACGCTGGAACGCGGTGCGCTCCAATGGCGCGGCGACCCCGAGGATCTGCGGTCTTTCAGCGGTTCGGGGCACTTCGTCGACCTCGGCTTCGCGGCTCAAGGAACGATGCCCGGCATCACAGGTATCACGGGGGATTTCGACGCGAGCCCGACAGGCGGCACGCTCAAGTTCCAGAGCCGCGCGCTGACCCTCGACTTGCCGGCAGCGTTGAGTGCAAAAATGTCATTCGACAACGTGCAGGCGCAGGCGCGATGGCATCACGAGAATAGCGGGCTGAGCGTGGATGTCGACCAGCTTGTGTTCGCGAACAAGGACGTTGCGGGCACGGCGAAAGGCAGCTACGCAACGCTGGCGGATGGCCGCGGCCACGTCGATATGACCGCGCAGGCGTCGCGCGCGGACGTTACGCAGCTTTATCGTTATCTGCCGCTGATCGTCGACGACAACCTGCGTGAATGGCTGCACCGCGCGATCCTCGCGGGAACCGCCAGCGACTTGCGCCTGAAGCTGGTCGGCGCGCCGGCGGACTTTCCTTTTGCCGACCCGAAATCAGGCCAGTTCCTGGTGCAGGCAAAGGCGCAAGGGCTGAGGATCGACTACGTTCAGGGCTGGCCCGAAATCAACGATGGCGACGCCGCGATACGCGTGGACGGCGCGCGCCTGACGGTTGACGTCCAAAAGGGCACTATTTACGGCGTGGAGCTCGGCCGTTCCAAGGTCGACATCGCGGATCTTCGCGCAGCCAACCCCATGCTGCGCATCGATGGCGGCGCGGCCGGCCCAAACAGCGATTTCATGCGTTACATCGCCAGCAGTCCGCTGGATCAGATACTCGGTCATCCACCCCTTGACGTTGATGTAAGCGGTGCGGGCAAACTGACGCTCAAACTTGAACTACCGCTCGGCAAGGTCGATGCATTGAAGATTGCCGGTGACTATACGGTTGAAAACGCGCGGATCAAATTTTCCGATGGCACGCCACCGCTCGAGCGCCTGAGCGGCAAGGTCCTGTTCACGGGCCACGACGTCAATGCTCAATCGCTGACCGGCGAACTGCTCGGCGGTCCCGCTCGTTTTTCGATCGCGACGGTCAATGGGCGACTGCAGATCGACGGTCAGGGCAGCGTCAACCTCGCATTGCTGCGCCAAGAGTATCCAAAGCAAGTGCTGCTCAGCCGTTTTTCCGGCAGCACGGATTGGAAGGCCGTGGTCAATGCCCAACCAGGCGGGATGGCATGGGTCATGGACTCCAGCCTGAAGGGCGCGATCGTCGATCTGCCTGCGCCCGTCGGAAAGGTTGCAGCCGATAGCGTCGCGCTGCGGGTCGAGCGCCGGCTCGGCGATCCGGGCCGCGACATATTGACCGCGAGTTATGGACCGCTTGCCAAGTTCACGCTCGAGCGGAAACTCGCCCCGGCGGGCGCTACGGTCGAGCGCGCGCTGCTCGCTCTGGGCAGTTATGGCGCGGAACCAGACCGCCCTGGCTTCTGGATACGAGGCGACATCGAGGCGCTCGACGTCGACGCGTGGCTCGTGCTGAAGGAACAGTTGGACGCCGGCGTCTCGCGAGATGACATGCCGCTTGCCGGCATCGATATCTCCATCGGTGCGCTCAGCGTGTTCGGCCGGGCGTTCAAAACGCTGCGCATCGGTGCCAACCGCCAAGGTGGCGAGTGGCAAATCGATTTGCAGGGGCGTGAATTGATGGGCACTGCGCGATGGCAGGCGGCGGCACCCGGCAGGCCCAACGGTCAGCTCGTGGCGAGGTTGCAACGGATGGTGGCGCCGACGGCGGTGGCCAGCGGCATCGCTGGCGGGCCCGTGGCGAAAATCGACGCACCGCCTTCGGCCAACCCGTGGCCCGCGCTCGATATCGTTGCCGATTCGTTCACGGTGAAAAATCACGAGCTAGGCAAACTCGAAGCCGTTGCGCATCCGCACGATGCCGACTGGCAGATCGAGAACCTCAAGATGTCGGCCGAAGATGGCACGTTGACGGCTACCGGCTGGTGGCGCAATACGCGCAGCACGCAGCAGACGCAACTCGACGTCGATCTCGACGTCCACGACGCGGGAAAATACCTTGCACGTTTTGGTTTGCCTGGCGCAATTCGGGGCGCGCCGACACAGCTTCACGGGCAGCTGGCATGGGCAGGCAGTCCGCAGGATTTCAACTATCCCACGCTCAACGGCATGTTCAACCTGCAAACCGGACGTGGCCAATTCAGCAAGCTGGACCCGGGTATCGGCAAGTTGCTAGGCATCCTCTCACTGCAGGCGTTCAAGCGCCGCCTCGAGGGTGACTACCAGGATCTGTTTGGCGAGGGCTTCGCGTTCGATGAAATCACCGGCAACGTCAATATCAAGGATGGCGTCATGCGGACAGACGATCTGAAAATCGTCGGCCCCTCCGCCCGCGTTACGCTAACCGGTGAGGCCGATATCGCACGCGAGACGCAGAACCTCGCGGTTCGTGTGCAGCCGACGCTGTCGGGTAGCGTGTCGGTCGGTGCAGCGGCCCTTATGCTCGCGAACCCGATCATCGGCGCCGCGATCGGTGCCGGCTCCCTCTTGGCGCAGAAAATTCTGCAGGACCCGATCGAGCAGATCTTCTCGCAACGGTATGTGATCACCGGGAGTTGGTCCGACCCGCAGGTTGATCGGAAATCAGCTGCGGCGACGGCGTCCGGCCCCACGGATCAAGGCAAGTAATGCCGGCTGCGTCCTACCGCGTGGCGGCCGTCCAGACGGTGTCGGGTAGCGACGTCGCTGCCAATCTCGCTGCCATCGAACCGCGGGTCGCCGACGCGGCCCGTCAGGGCGCGCAATTGGTGTTGCTGCCGGAATACTTCGGGATTTTCGGCGCGCGCGCGACCGACAAGGTGACTGTCCGCGAAGCCGATGGCTCCGGCATGCAGCAGGATTGGCTTGCCCGCATGGCGCGTGAGCATGCGATTTTCATCGTCGGCGGTTGCGTTCCGATTGCCACGGCCGATCCCACCCGCGTGCGCAGCGCATGTCTGGTCTTCGACCGCGATGGCCGGCGCGTGGCCCGCTACGACAAGATGCATCTGTTCGCGTTCAGTCGCGGAGAGGAGCGCTACGACGAGGCACGCACGATCGAACCCGGCACCGCGCCCGCAACCTTCGACGCGCCGTGTGGCACGGTCGGCCTGTCGATCTGCTACGACGTGCGCTTCCCCGAGTTGTATCGACACTACGGGGACGTTGCGCTGTTGCTGGTGCCCTCGGCATTTACCGCGGTGACGGGCGCCGCCCATTGGCACTTGTTGCTGCGCGCACGAGCCGTCGAAAATCAATGCTATGTGCTGGCGGCGGCGCAAGGCGGACTGCACGCGAACGGACGGCGGACGTACGGACACAGTGTGCTGATCGATCCGTGGGGTGACGTCGTCGCGGAACTGTCGGACGGCCCAGGGTTAGTCGTGGGCGACGTACTGGCCGAACGTATTGCGGGCGTGCGCCGCGAACTGCCGGCGTTGGCTCATCGACGACTATAAGCACGGGGCGCAGGAGAGACACGCAGAGGCCGGTCGAACAGGGCCTTATGCGATACGCGCCTTAAGCAACACCAGCACAGCGCCGCTGCCACCTGCGTGGGGCTGTGCTTCGCAGTAGGCCAGGACGTCGTCCCAGTGCGACAGCCAGCGGCGGACCTTGCTCTTGAGCACGGGTTCGCGGTTCGGCGACGACAAGCCCTTGCCGTGGACGACGCGTACGCAGCGTGCGCCACGCGTTCGCGCGTCGTCGAGAAAGTCGCCGAGCGCGTCATGGGCTTCGATCGTGGTCATCCCGTGCAGGTCGATCTCGCTTTGCACGACCCAATGGCCACGACGAAGCTTCGTCAGTACGTCCGTGCCGAGGCCGCCGCGCAGGAATGTCTGCTGGGCTTCCTGCTCCTGGCCGATGTCCCACGCGGAAGGCGAAGGCTCGTTACCGTACTTGCTTGCGCTGAGCGCAGCGGCCTCGTCGGCAAGTCGCTGCGCCGGTTGTGTCGATGGTTTCGGTCTGACGATGCGCGCGCGATTGGCGGGCGCAAGCGGCGTGACATCGGCAAACGCCTGATCAAGGGATGCGCCAGGCGCGCCGCCGCGTTTCGCAGTCTCGGCACGCGATGATTGCGCGGCCGTGGTTCGCGCCGGTTTGGGTTTGGGCGCATCGGCGAGCAGTTGCTTGAGATCGGACAGCTTTGCCAACGGGTGACTCCAATGCGGGCGCGATCGGTGCGCATGCCGAACCGCCACAACTGCCGACGTGTGCTCAATCGCGACTGTTAGGCGTTGGCTTCCAAATAAGCTTCGGCATCGAGCGCAGCCATACAGCCGGTGCCCGCGCTGGTGACGGCCTGGCGATAGACATGGTCAGCCACGTCGCCTGCGGCGAACACGCCGGGAACGCTCGTCGCCGTCGCGTCGCCTTCGCTCCCGCCCTTCACCTTGATGTAGCCATTGTTCATCGCGAGCTGTCCGTCGAAGAGCTGCGTGTTGGGCGTGTGTCCGATGGCGACGAACACGCCCTGGACCGCGAGGTCCTGGGTTGCGCCGGTCTTGACGTTCTTGACGCGCGCGCCGGTCACGCCTGACGCGTCGCCGAGGACCTCGTCGAGGGTGTTGTCCCACGCGATGCGCACGTTGCCGCCATGGCGGGTCTTGGCCTTGAGGCGATCGATCAGTATGGCCTCGGCGCGGAACTTGTCCCGGCGGTGGACAACGGTGACCTGCTTCGCGATGTTGGAAAGGTACAGCGCTTCCTCCACGGCCGTATTGCCGCCGCCGATAACGACGACGTCCTGGCCCTTGTAGAAAAAGCCGTCGCAGGTCGCGCACGCCGACACACCTTTGCCCATGTAGGCTTCCTCCGAGGGAAGGCCAAGGTAGCGTGCCGACGCGCCGGTGGCGATGACCAGCGCGTCACAGGTGTACTCCGCTTCATCGCCGAGAAGTCGCACCGGTCGCTGACCGAGATTTACCGCATTGATGTGATCAAAGATGATTTCAGTTTCGAATCGCTCTGCATGCTTCTGAAAACGCGCCATCAGGTCGGGTCCCTGGACGCCGTCGTCGTCGGCGGGCCAGTTGTCGACGTCGGTCGTGGTCATCAGCTGGCCACCTTGCGCGAGGCCGGTAATCAGCACCGGCTTGAGATTGGCGCGTGCGGCGTATACTGCGGCGGTGTATCCGGCGGGGCCGGATCCCAGAATCAGCAACCGGGCGTGCTTCGCGGGCATGGTCGAGTCGAAAGATGGTCGTCGCGGACGTACTGCGTGCGATTCTAACCGATGTGGGGTCCCTTCCCTGGAGGGCAAGGCGGGAGACTTCGGACATCCGGCCAGTGTATAATGTGCAGCGTAAGCTTCGCTCCACAACCCAATGATTTTCAATAGTAAAAAACAGTCACGAAAGCGACCAATCGCCGGTGAGACAGTGCGTCTCTCACCGCGTCTGGCCGCGCTGGTGCGGGAATCCTGGTGGTTGTTGGTCGTTGCCGGCTTCGCTTACCTCGCGCTGATACTCGCGACTTACCAGAGAGCCGATCCAGGCTGGTCTTTCTCCGGCACCGGTGACCCCGTCCGCAACCGGGGCGGCGTTGTTGGGGCGTGGGTTGCCGATCTCCTGCTTTATGTGTTCGGAGCGTCCGCGTGGTGGTGGGTCTTCGCGGGCATCGTTCTGGTCGTGGCCGGATACCGACATCTGACTCGTGACGACGTCGACGCGCATCACCCCTGGCTCGCGGTCCCCGGTTTCCTCCTGATCCTGCTCAGCAGCTCCGCGCTGGAAGCGTTGCGACTCTATCGTCTGCCCGTCGCGCTGCCGTCGACTGCCGGCGGCGCGCTCGGCGAACTCATCGGCGAGTCGCTGGCGCATGCCCTTGGCTTCAACGGGGCCACATTGTTGCTGATCGCGCTGTTCGCCGTCGGCTGGTCGCTCTTCACGGGGATGTCGTGGCTGCGCTTGATGGAGCGGCTAGGCAAGGGCGTCGAGACGGCGTTTGCGTGGGCCCGCCGCCGCCGCGAGGAGCGTCGCGATCGGCTGCTTGGCGCCGTGGCAACAGAGGAGCGCGAACAGTTCGTTGTCGCGGCACGCGAGACCATCGACGATCGCGAGCCGGTCATTGTCGTGCCTCCACCCGTCGATACGCCTCGCTCCGAGCGCGTCATCAAGGAAAAGCAGAAGCCACTGTTCCACGACATGCCGGATTCGCCTCTGCCGCCGCTCGCGCTGCTCGAGGATGCCCCGTCGGCGCAGGAGCAGGTCAGTGCCGAGACGCTCGAATTCACTTCGCGCCTGATCGAACGCAAGCTTGCCGATTTCGGCGTGTCGGTGAAAGTGCTGGCCGCATACCCGGGCCCGGTGATTACGCGCTACGAAATCGAACCTGCGGTTGGCGTCAAGGGCGCGCAGATCGTCAACCTGATGAAGGACCTGGCGCGCGCACTGTCCGTCGTCAGCATTCGTGTTGTCGAGACCATTCCCGGCAAATCCTGCATGGGGCTCGAGCTTCCTAATCCGCGCCGACAGATCGTGCGCCTCATCGAGTTGCTGTCGTCGGCGACTTACAACGACACCGCGAGCCCGCTGTCGCTCGCGCTGGGCAAGGATATTGCGGGCCGGCCGGTGATCGTTGATCTCGGCCGCATGCCGCATTTGCTGGTGGCGGGTACCACAGGCTCGGGCAAATCGGTCGCGGTCAACGCGATGATTCTATCCCTGTTGTACAAAGCCGAACCGAGGCACGTCCGGCTGATCCTGATCGATCCCAAGATGCTGGAGTTGTCGGTGTACGAGGGCATTCCGCACCTCCTGGCACCCGTCGTGACCGACATGAAGCTCGCGGCCAACGCGCTCAATTGGGGCGTTGCCGAGATGGAGCGCCGCTACCGGCTGATGTCGACCCTGGGCGTACGCAATCTTGCGGGGTACAACGCTCAAGTCAGCGAGGCGAAGAAAGCGGGAAGGCCGTTGACGAATCCATTTTCGCTCACGCCTGAAACACCTGAGCCGATCGAGGAAATGCCACTGATCGTCATCGTCATCGACGAGCTGGCGGATCTGATGATGGTGACCGGCAAGAAAATCGAGGAACTCATCGCACGCATCGCACAAAAGGCGCGCGCCTCGGGCATTCACCTGATCCTCGCGACGCAGCGGCCGTCGGTAGACGTGATCACCGGATTGATCAAGGCCAACATTCCGTCGCGCATTGCATTTCAGGTGGCGAGCAAAGTCGATTCACGCACGATCCTCGATCAGATGGGTGCGGAAGCGCTGCTGGGGCAGGGCGACATGCTGTACCTCCCGCCAGGGTCGGGTCTGCCGCAGCGAGTCCATGGCGCCTTCGTGTCGGACGCCGAAGTGCATCGGGTCGTCGAACACCTGAAAGCGCAAGGCGGCCCGCAATATCTCGAGGGTATTCTGGAGGGCGCCGGCAACGGCAATGGTGACGAAACCATGAGCCTCGAGGCCAGCGACGCCGAAGCCGATCCGATGTACGACCAGGCCGTCGCGGTCGTGCTCAAGACGCGGCGGCCATCCATCTCGCTGGTGCAGCGGCACTTGCGCATCGGCTACAACCGGGCTGCGCGCCTGATCGAGCAGATGGAGCGCGCCGGTCTTGTCTCCCCGATGCAGACCAATGGCAATCGGGAAGTGCTGGCTCCCGCGGGGAAAGAATGAGAGCCGCAGGGCCGCGCCAAGGCGATCGCCCCTTGGGGGGGACGGCGCGCAGCGACGCTCGGGGGGATCATACAATCGGCCGCGTTTTCGCGCTTGCGCTGTGCGCGTTCGCATCGCTCGCGAACGCCGCGACGCTCGATCGCCTGCACGCATTTGTGCGGCAGACGCAGACGCTGCACGCAAACTTCACGCAGGTCGTTTATGACGCCAACGGACGCCAGGTTGCGCAAGCCAGTGGCGAATTTTCGATCGCGCGCCCCGGACGATTTCGCTGGACCGTGGCCAAGCCATACCAGCAGTTGCTGGTCGGCGATGGCGAGCGCGTCTGGATCTACGATCAGGACCTGAATCAGGTCATCAGCCGCAAGAGCGATCGTGCGCTCGGCAATACGCCGGCCGCATTGCTTTCCGGCCGCGAGGAAGTCGAGGGTGCGTTCGAATGGCGCGATCTGCCGCAGGCAGAAGGGCTCGAATGGCTCGGCGCCACACCGAAAGACAAGGAGTCTGCGTTCAAGGAGCTGCGCCTCGGGTTCGATGCGAGCGGCCTGGTGGCGCTGGACGTTTTGGACAACTTCGGCCAGCGCACCTTGATCCGGCTGTCGAATCTCGAACGCAATCCCAAACTCGGCGCCGACCTGTTTCGTTTCACTCCGCCCGCCGGCGCCGATGTCGTCACCGACTGATCTCTTCGCGGTTGCCAATCCGGCGACGCCGCTCGCCGAGCGACTGCGGCCGAAGACCATCGAAGAAGTGATCGGCCAGCGGCATCTGCTCGATCCGGGCAAGCCGCTTGCGATCGCATTCGCGTCGAAAAAGCCGCACTCGATGATCCTTTGGGGGCCGCCTGGCGTGGGCAAGACAACGCTGGCGAGGCTGATGGCCGATGCCTTCAACGCCGACTTCATCGCCATCTCCGCAGTCCTGGCCGGCGTGAAGGATATCCGCGATGCCGTGGCGCAGGCCGAGGCTGCGCTGGCCCGGTCAGGCCGGCATACGATCATGTTTGTCGACGAGGTCCACCGGTTCAACAAGGCGCAACAAGATGCCTTCCTGCCGTTCGTCGAGCGCGGCCTGATCACGTTCATCGGCGCAACCACGGAGAATCCTTCATTCGAGGTCAACAACGCGTTGTTGTCGCGCGCGACCGTGTACGTGCTCGAAGCGCTGAAGCCCGAGGAACTCGCGCAATTGCTCGCCCGTGCGCTTGATGCCGCGATGCCAGATGCCACGCTCGCCGCACCCGCGCGGGAGGCGCTGATCGGCTACGCCGATGGCGACGGGCGCCGACTTATCAATCTGGCCGAGCAGCTGGCAATCGCGGCCCACGAGTCGGGAAGGCACGAGCTCGACCTTGCCTTCGTCGAAACCAGCATCGCGCGCTCGCTGCGCCTGTTCGACAAGGGCGGCGAAGCGTTCTACGACCAGATCTCCGCGCTGCACAAGTCCGTTCGCGGCAGCGATCCGGACGCGTCCTTGTATTGGATGTGCCGCATGCTTGACGGCGGGGCGGATCCGCTCTACGTCGGGCGGCGCATGATCCGCATGGCGACCGAAGACATCGGCCTGGCCGATCCGCGCGCACTTCAGTTGGTGCTCGATGCGGTCGCGACGTACGAACGCCTGGGCACGCCGGAAGGCGAATTGGCCTTGGCCGAAGCCGTGATTTATCTCGCGTGCGCTGCCAAGAGCAACGCGGTGTACATGGCCTACAACGCGGCGCGTGCGTTCATCGCCGACGATGGTTCGCGCACGGTTCCGCTGCGTCTGCGTAACGCCCCGACCAAGTTGATGAAAGGCCTCGGTTACGGCAAGGGCTATCGTTACGCGCACGATGAGCCAGACGCTTACGCGGCGGGCGAGCATTACCTACCCGACGGCATGCCCGCGACCCGCTTCTACGAACCGACCGAGCGCGGACTGGAGGCGAAAATTCGGGAGAAGCTGGCGATGCTTCGATCGCGCGATCGCGACAACGAGGATTCCTAAGGCCGCGAAGCTCATCGCGACTACAAACACCGATATGGGTCGCCGCTTTCGCGGGGACGACAATCCGATTGCGGCTTGGTGCGACGCGCCACAAAAGTCGCCTCTGGTAAAATTCGCGTCATGCTCGACATTCAAGTTCTGCGAAACGATCTCACTGGCGTCGCCGCGCGCCTGAAGACGCGCGGTTACACGTTGGACACTGCTGTGTTCGAACGGCTCGAAGCTGAACGCAAGGAAATCCAGACTCGCGCGCAGGATCTGCAGGCCAAGCGCAATGCAGCATCGAAGCAAATCGGTGCCGCGAAGGGCCGGGGAGAGGATACGTCGGCCGCGATGGCCGAAGTCGGGGGGCTGGGCGCCGCACTCGCATCGCTCGAAGAACGCCTTGCTGTCGTGCAGTTGATCCTGCGCGATCTCATGCTCGCCATGCCGAACCTTCCGCACGCGAGCGTACCCGTTGGACGCTCCGAGGCGGACAACGTCGAAATCCGACGCTGGGGCACACCGCGCACGTTCGGCTTTGCGCCGCGCGATCACGTCGACATAGGCGCGTCCCTAGCGGGCATCGACTTCGAGACCTCCGTCAAACTCTCCGGCGCTCGTTTCTATGTGCTGCGCGGCACGGTCGCGCGGCTGCATCGAGCGCTGGCGCAGCTGATGCTCGATACGCAAACGGCGGAACATGGCTATACTGAATGCTATGTTCCCGTACATCGTCAATGCCGTGACGATGGAAGGGACCGGGCAGTTGCCGAAATTCGGGGAAGATCTGTTTTGGGTCAAGCCGGGCGGCGCGCCGAACGACGCATATAGGTATTTGATCCCCACAGCGGAAGTCCCACTGACGAACACGGTGCGCGACGAGATCCTCGATTCGGCGTGCAATTGCCGCTACAGATGACAGCGCACACGCCGTGCTTCCGTTCGGAGGCCGGCAGTTACGGCAAGGACACGCGGGGCATGATCCGCGTGCATCAGTTCGACAAGGTCGAGCTCGTACAGATCGTCAATCCGGAAAAATCATACGACGCGCTCGAAGAAATGACGGGACACGCCGAGGTGATTCTCCAGAAGCTGGAGCTGCCGTACCGCGTGCTTCAACTCTGCACTGCCGACATCGGTTTCGCGGCCGCCAAGACCTATGATCTGGAAGTATGGCTGCCGGGTCAGCAGAACTATCGCGAAATATCGTCCTGCTCGAATTGCGAGGCGTTCCAGGCGCGGCGCATGCAGGCACGCTTTCGCAATCCGCAGGGCAAGCCCGAATTGGTGCACACGCTCAATGGATCAGGTCTCGCAGTGGGCAGAACATTGGTCGCGGTCCTCGAGAATTACCAGCGCGCGGATGGCGGCGTCGACGTGCCTACGGCCTTGCAGCCATACATGGGTGGATTGAAGGTTATCGCGCCAGCGACTTGAGCTGCTAGCGCATGTTTCCCGTATGTCCCAGCGAATAGCGGCCAGGTTGTGGCCAGACCGTGAGTCCGTGCGGTTCCTTGCCCACCGGGATGCTCTTCACTTCACCGTTCGTGGTATCGATCGCGTAAACCACGTTATCGTAGCGACCGGATAGCCAAAGGTAGCGCCCGTCCGCGCTGACGTTGCCCATGTCGGGGCTGCCGCCACCGGGGATGGGCCACGTCACGTCGATCTTGCGCGTCGCGAAATCGAGTACCGACACGCTGCCTTTACCTTTGGGCAGGCCGTGGATCTTGTTGGACCCGCGATTGGCGACGTAGAGCTTCTTGCCATCGCGACTCGGGTACAGGCCGTGCGTGCCGACGCCCGTCGGTATGAATTCGATTTGCCGGAACGTTGCGCCGTCGACGACGTACACGCCGTCGGACATCATGTCGGCAACGAAAAACAGCGAACCGTCAGGCGAGGCGCGGATGTCCTGCGGCATGCCTTTCCACGTTGTGCAGACCACTTCGTCGCGGCCGTCGAAGCCTTTCACGATCTTGGTCGGCAGGCCGGGCTTGATCAGCTGGAGATACTGGAGCACCTTGCGCTCCGCAAGGTCGATCTTCACGACGCTGCCGCTGAACTCGCACGTGAAGATCGCGTAGCGGCCGTCGATCGAGAAATCGGCGTGATTGATTCCGGCGCAGCGCGGTGTGGCGATCGAATATTGCAGTTTCATCGTGTGTGGATCGCGAAAGTCGAGACGCTTCAACGCTTCCGCGACGATGATCGCTGACTTGCCGTCGGGCGAAAAATACATGTTGTAGGGGTCGTCCACTGGCAGCGGCGTGCCGGGTTTTCCCGTCTTCGGATCAACCGGCGTAAGACTGCCATCGGTGCGTCCTTCGGCGTTGTTGGCGACGAAAAGGGTCTTCAGGTCCCAGGAGGGTACGACGTGCTGCGGATTGACGCCGACCTTGAATTTGTCCACCACCTTGAACGTTGCAGGGTCGATCACATAGACCTCGTTCGACTGAAGGTTCGGCACGTAGACGCGTATCAGGTCGCCGGCAACCGTCGGACTTAACCGGCCGGCAATCGCTTCGCTGTAGAGATTCTTGGGATCGGCGACCGGGGGCATGCCTGGCACGGTGCTGATCGCAGGCGCAGATGGCGCAGGCGTGGGCGGGCTCTGTGCGAGTCCAAAAGCTGCCAGCGCGAGGCTAATGAGTCCTGCGAGCGGCAGATGCCAGTGTTGCCTTTGTAATTTCACGAATTATCCCGAATGCAGGTGTGCGAGGCTTGGTGGATTGCAGTTTTGCTTGGCCAGCGCTCAGCGCCGCGCCGTGGCAGCGTTGATGGCGGCTACGGTTTGCGCGACGATCATATCGATGCCGATCTGCCCCAGTATTGCGCTCGACTGGCGCGGATCACCGTAAGTTCCCAATGTGGCATCAGGTTTGGCCGGCAACTTCTCCGAGCGCACCAGATGCGGATCAGCCGCGAGGGCCAGCGACGTATCCGCCAGCCCGGCGTGTGTGCCGATCTCGGCATCGGTATATCCGCGACCGCGAAGCTGCTTGGCAAAACTCGATTCGGCCGTTTCGTAATACTCGGGCACCACATGAACGCGAACCGACGTGTTGCGCCACTCGCGGTCGAGTCGGTCGGCGACGACTTTTTCGCTGCTTTGATAGCCGCCATGGTCGCCAAGAAACACAACGTCCCGGAAGCCATGCGCCTTGAAACTGCGCGCGGCCGATTCCAGCACCTGCTCGAACGCGGCATTGGAAACCGTGATCGTTCCTGGAAAGCGCATGTGCGAAGTGGGGGGGCTGATGGATCCTTCGGGCACGTAGGCGATTACCGGTGCGACCAGCGCGTTACCCAGCGCACGCGCGATTTTTTCGGAGAGCACCTTGACCCGCACATTGTGCTTGCCAAGGACCATGTGCGGACCGTTCTGCTCGGTGCCGCCGATGGGAACGATGATGGTCGTTTTGCCGGTGCTGATCAGAGCGCGCAATTCGGGCCACGTCAATTCGTCGAGAAACACCGTGCCCGACGACTGCGCCGAAGCACCGAAGGCGAAGGCTAGCAATAGGACGCCAAGCGACGGCAATTGCTTCGATTTCATCCTGCAATTCTATCAGGGCCCTGCAGGACACTACGCGTAACAAGCAAGCGCGTCACTTGCTGCCGAGCGTGGGTTCATCGATGCGCGCAGGTGGCGGATCGGCCGGTGCCGAGAACATCCGCAGTCGAGGTCGCAGCGAGGGCTGGTGCGCAAGCAATATGTCGTAATAGGCGCGGACACGCTCGACAAAGGCTACGGGCATGCCGCCTCGCGCGTAACCGAATTTCGCGTCGTCGTAGTACTCTGGAAGCGCGAGCAGCGGCAGCGCTTTGCTTACTGCCGTCCACGAATCCGGGCTCGACTTCTGCTTTTGCGCGATCACGCGGGCGTCCTCGAGGTGCGCGATGCCGATGTTGTACGCCGCTAGCGCCAGCCACGTGCGATCGGGCTCGGCGATGCGTTGGGGCAGCTTGTCCTTGATGGCGCGCAAATACCGCGCAGCCGCGAGTACGCCAGCCTGCGGATCCATGCGATCGACGACGCCGAGCTGGCGTGCGGTTTCCTCGGTCAACTGCATCAGCCCGCGAACACCGGTCTCGCTGATGGCCTGGGTGTCCCACTGCGACTCCTGGTACGCCATCGCGGCAAGCAGGCGCCATTCGATGCCCGTGGCTTCCTGTGCGCGTTGAAACAGCGTACGGTATTGGGGGAGCACCGACCTGATGCGTTCCTGCATGACGCCGGCGTCGACGCGCGGCATCTGCGCATAGGTGAAGTAGCGTTCGATAAGGCGCTGCAAGGTCCCATCCTTTTTCAGATCGGCGAAGAACGCGTTGACCCGGTCCCGCAATAATGTTTGCGTCGGCGGGAATGCCCAGACGAGCTCCTGCTTCCCGGCGACGGCAAAGGCGCGCTCGAAATTCAGGTGAACGTTGCGCAAGGCTTCGGCGTCGTTGGACGCGACGATCGCGTAGTCGATGGTGCCGTCGGACACCTGTCGGACGAGCGCTTCGGTCGATGCGAGCGCGAGGGGCTGCCACAGCACTTCCGGATGATCCGAGCGCACGCGTTGAAGGGCGAGTGCGAGCGCGGTTCCGTCCAGCACGGCGACGCTCGATCCGGCAAGATCGGCCCACGACGACGGCCGGTAACTGTCGGTGTGGTAAATCAGTACGGGCTCGACCGCGTAGTAGCCCGCGGAATAGAGCAGGCTAGACTCAGGCGCGTCGGTCTTGTCAGTCCGGTACATGGCCCCCGCGCCAAGGCTTGCGCCGCTGTCGCCGGCGACGAGCTTCGCACCCGGATCGCTCGTGGCGACCACCTTGAGGACAAGGTTGTGGCGCTGCGCAAACAGCTGCGCCAGATCGTAGTCGAACCCGGCGCTGCGCGCGTCAGGTCCGACGAACCAGGTGGCCGGCCCCGGGCGTAACAGTGCGACCAGTTCATTGGCAACTGGCACTGGCGGGGTTGGCGAAGGCCCGCACGCTGCCACGGCGACAACGCCGACCACGCAACATTGCTGGATGCGTCGCTTCACCACATCGAAACTCCGCTGGCCTCCGCGCGAATTATAGCCGCCGCAAGGATCGACCCGTTTCGTCCCTCCTGCGTTGCTTGCTGCGCGTGCGCGCTTCACCGATAATGACATGGTCCCCGCGGGTATCGCGGTAATGCTCAACGGCGGGCCGCCCCGCATTGCTTGGTGGCAAACCTGGTCAGGTCCGGAAGGAAGCAGCCATAGCTATTCTCAGCAAGTGCCGGGATCACGGCTCGCCTCCCATTCTTTGCTCGTCATATCGACCTGATACTTTGTTGCTCGCTGGCTCGACCGCTCGCGTACATTTGAGTACGCTGCGCGCTCTCGCCAGCTCGCGCCTCGTCTCAGGCCGATCTGACGGCAAATAGCGTTTCGATAGACGACGCAGGTCATTGCTTCGATTGCTTCACGAACACCCCAGATGAGCTATCAGGTTCTCGCCCGCAAGTGGCGACCGAAGACGTTCGCCGAACTGTATGGCCAGGAGCACGTCGTCAAGGCGTTGGCCAGCGCACTCACTACCGGACGGCTGCATCACGCCTACTTGCTGACGGGGACGCGCGGCGTGGGCAAGACGACGATCGCGCGCATCCTCGCCAAGAGCCTGAATTGCGTACTGGGC
Source organism: uncultured beta proteobacterium (assembly GCA_963732105.1). GTDB lineage: Bacteria > Pseudomonadota > Gammaproteobacteria > Burkholderiales > Casimicrobiaceae > PALSA-1003. The sequence goes on along the minus strand of CAVSYL010000021.1, from coordinate 73,422 downwards.
GTGACCGCGACCCCATGCGGCGTATGTCCGGCATGCGTGGACATCGACGCCGGGCGCTTCGTCGATCTGCTCGAACTCGACGCGGCGTCCAACACCGGCATCGACAACATGCGTGAAATTCTCGATAACGCGCGCTATGCGCCGACGGTTGGCCGGTACAAGGTCTACCTCATCGACGAAGTGCACATGCTGTCCAAAGCGGCGTTCAATTCGATGTTGAAAACGCTCGAAGAACCACCGGAGCACGTGAAGTTCGTCCTGGCGACCACCGATCCGCAAAGAATTCCGGTGACGGTGCTGTCGCGCTGTCTTCAGTTCAATCTCAAGGCCCTGGCACCTGCGGTGATCATCGCGCGCCTCGCGGAGATTCTCGCCGCAGAAGACATCGTGTTCGATGACCCAGCGCTGGTGCAGATCGCGCGTGCAGCGCGCGGTTCGATGCGCGACGCGCTTTCGGTCCTCGATCAGGCGATTGCGCACGGAGCCGGCGAAGTGCGCGCCGATGCGGTGCGGGCCATGCTTGGCACGGTCGAGACCGAGCACATTTACCGCATCACCGACGCGTTGCTCGACGCCAACGGCCCTGCGATGCTCGAGGAAGCGTACGCGATGACAGCCCGTAGCCTTTCGCTGTCGTCCGCACTGGATGAGCTGGCCTCGCTGTTCCACCGGATCGCGGTGGCCCAAACCGTTCCGGAAACGACGGACGCACTGCAGGATGCCGATCAGGTGAGCAGGTACGCTGAGGTATTGTCTCCGGAAGCGGTCCAGCTTGCCTACCAGATCTGCGTCCAGGGACGCGCCGACCTTCCGCTTGCGCCCGACGAGGCGACCGGCTTTGTCATGACGTTATTGCGGTTGCTGGCATTTGAGCCGGCAACGCGTTCGTCGAACAGCGCCGAGCAAACGTCGTCTTCGCCGCCGCGGGAGCCGGCTAACGCGCCCGCCAGGCACGTGATGCCGCAGCCGCAACCCGTCCCCAGTATGCGCCGCCTTACGACGGCGCCGAGCGCGCTGCCAGCGACGGATGTTGCAGCGGCCGAGGCCGCGGTGACGGCGCAAGTGGCCGAGATCAACGATTGGCCGGCGTTCGTCGCGGGCATGAAGCTTTCGGGCATTGCCCTGCAACTCGCGGCGCAGACCGAACTCAAAGAAGTGGCGGGCAATGAAATCGTGCTGGCGGTACCGGAAGGCTCCCGTCATTTGACCGACAAGGCCTATGCCGACAAGTTCAAAGCCGCCGTCGAGACTGCGCTGGGTAAGCGGGTGCGCATGCGCTTTGAATTCGGCGAAGCGTCGACGGCGACCCTTGCCGCGCAGGAAAAGCGCAAGCGCTCCGAATCACAGGCGACCACCGAAGCGGCATTTCGCGACGATCCATTCGTGCAGGACGTACTGGAACGCTTCAGTGCCAAAGTGCGGCCGGAATCCATCAAACCCAACGAATAGCATGGAGGGAGTGCGCGCATGATGAAGAATCAACTCGCCGGCTTGATGAAGCAGGCGCAGACGATGCAGGAGAACATGAAAAAGGCGCAGGAAGAGCTCGCCGCGATGGAAGTCGAGGGTGCGGCCGGCGCCGGCCTGGTTAAGGTGGTCATGACCGGACGTCACGACGTCAAACGCGTAAGCATCGATGCAACGCTCCTCACCGAGGACAAGGACGTGCTCGAGGATCTCGTCGCAGCGGCCGTCAACGACGCGGTACGCAAAGTCGAGGCGGCTTCGCAAAGCAGGATGGCCGGCATGGCGGCGGGACTGCCGCTGCCGCCAGGGTTCAAGCTCCCGTTCTGATACCCGCAACTTGGAACCGTTGTCCAGCCTCGATGAGCTGACGCAGGCCCTTCGCTGCCTGCCTGGCGTCGGGCCCAAGGCGGCACAACGCATGGCCCTGCATTTGCTGCAACACGATCGCGACGGGGCGCAGCGCCTCGGTCGTGCGCTGGACAGCGCAACCCGGACGATCCGGCATTGCGAGCGCTGCAACACGTTCACTGAGGACGAGCTGTGCACGCTATGTCGCTCAGCCAAGCGCGATCCGGCGTTGTTGTGCATCGTCGAGACGCCCGCCGACCTGCTCATGATCGAGCACACGCAGGCCTATGGCGGACTGTATTTTGTTCTGATGGGGCGGTTGTCGCCGCTCGACGGCATCGGCCCGAAGGAAATCCGGCTCGACCGCCTCATCAAACGTGCGCTTGACGGCGAGGTGCGCGAAATCGTGCTGGCCACCAACTTCACCAATGAAGGCGAGGCGACGGCCCATTACATCGGTGAATTGCTCGGGGCGCGTGGCCTCAAGGTGACGCGGCTTGCACGGGGAGTGCCGGTGGGCGGCGAGCTCGAGTATGTGGACAGCGGCACGCTGGCCCAAGCGCTGCGCGAGCGGCGTACACTGGCCGGGTAGGGCGTTCATCAGGTTGCGCGCTACGCAATTGCGGGAGTAACCTGCGACACACGGGCTACACCGGCAACGCCGACGCGCGATACCCAAGGAGGGGACATGCTAGTCAGCGAAATCCTGCGGATTAAGGGCAGCGCCCTGTTCACGACGCCGCCCAACGGGTCCGTGCTCGACGCCGTCAAGGTCATGGCGCAGCACGACATCGGATCACTTGTCGTGATGGATCACGGCAAGATGGTCGGCATGCTGACATTTGCCGAGGTTCTCGAGACGCTGGCCAAGCGCCAGGGCGTGCTCGGCGATCTCAAGGTCAGCGAAATCCTCGTCCACGACCCGTTGACCGCCACGACGGGACTCGATGTCATGGAGTTGCGACGAAACATGCTCGAGCGCCATGCGCGCTATGTGCCAGTCGTCGACGGTCCGATGCTGCTTGGCGTAATTTCATTTCACGATGTCGCCAAGGCGGTGTACGACGAGCAGAGCTTCGAGAATCGGATGCTGAAGAGCTACATCAAGAGCGGCGTGGAAGAGTAGACGCTACGGTTTCATCGCGGCCCAGAAGAAACACCGCTGGCCGCCGGGCGAGTATGAGGCGGGGTGGTTTGCTCCATGCCGCGATCGCCATGCGTACGACTTGTTCCGATGGCAGGGTCAGGTCCGCCGCCACGCAAAGTTGGGTCGTCGAGCGGCAGGTTGCGATCAACGCATCGAGCATGGCCTCGTTGCGATAAGGCGTTTCGATGAAAATCTGGGTCGCGCCGGTACGCGCAATCGCGTCGTCGAGACGCCTGATGGCGCCCGAGCGCGCGTCAACCTTTGCCGGCAGATAGCCGTGAAACGCAAAAGCCTGCCCGTTGAGCCCGGACGCCATCAAGGCGAGCAGTATCGCGGACGGGCCGGGTAGGGGAGTGACGGGGATACCCTCGCGATGCGCGGCGGCCACCAGCCACGCACCCGGGTCGGCGATGCCTGGACATCCGGCGTCCGAGACGAGGCCGAGATCGTTGCCCGCCCGCGCGGGCGCCAACAATTCCGCAATCTGTCCGGGCAGTGTGTGCTCGGACAATTCGCGCAATGGCGATCGATTGCAGCGGCACCGTTGATTCGATGGATTTCAGAAACTGGCGCGCAGTCTTGGGCGTTTCGGCGACGAAGTGACTCAACCTGCGGGCAACGGCAAGCGTTTCCAGGGGCAGCACACTCGACGGCGGCACCAGGCCGAGCGTCGTCGGAATGACGTACAGGCGGCCCGCACGCGCGTTGTTCATGATTCGCGGTTCACAGGAGTGACACGCCTTCGGCACGCAGCATGTCGGTCAGTTTGATCAGAGGCAGACCGATCAACGCGGTCGGGTCGTCGCTGGCGACTCGCGTGAACAAGGCGATGCCCAGCGTCTCGACGCGCACGGCGCCGGCGCAATCCAGGGGTTGATCACGGTCGAGATACGACCCGAGGGCTTCGTCATCCAGCGCCCTGAACGTGCAGACGACATCGACCAATGCGGTTTGCAGGCGGTCGCTGGCGGCGTTGAGCAGGGCAAGCGCAGTGTGAAAGACGATCGTCTGTCCTCGCATTTCGCGCAGCATTTCGAGCGCGTGCGCACGATCACGAGGCTTTCCGACGGCGTTGTCCGCGCTTGCGGCAACCTGGTCGGAACCAATGATCAGGCTGTTCGGATACGCGGCCGACACCGCGCGCGCTTTCGCTTCGGCCAGGCGCAAGGTCAGCATCGCCGGTGACTCGCCCGGCAAGGAGGTCTCGTCGACGCCGGGAACTGCGACCGAAAATGGTAGCCTGAGGCGCTCCAGGAGTTCTTTTCGATAAGGTGAGCCGGACGCGAGGACAAGCGTCGAAGTTGTTGTTTTCACAGTTTTCTTTGACAGAACATGCGCAAGGCGCTATTATGCTACGTTTATTTCGCTGCGGTGGCTGCAGGCGGGGCGATCGTTGAGGCGTGACGTGGGAAAGCATTCGCCGACGCGCTTCGACGCGCTGAAATTGGCCGCACGTGGCGGCGGCTTAGCGGGCGAGGTCGATGCCGTCCATCTGCCGCGGCTCGCCGACCGTGTAGTGCAGCCCCCGGACGCCGACAGCGATCGCATCGAATGGCGCATCGTCGGTGGTTTGGACGCGCAACGCAGTCCAATTCTGACGATGAGTCTCGAAGGTCGCCTATTTTTGATCTGCCAGCGCTGCTTGGGTCCGCTCAGGGTGCCGGTAGCGCAGCACACCGAACTGTTATTGGCGCGTGACGAGGCGGAGTTGGCACGGTTGGATGTCGACGAGCGAGAAGTTATCCTCGCCACGGCACCGCTCGATGCCCTGACCTTGGTCGAGGATGAATTGCTGCTATCGCTGCCGTTTGCGCCACGTCATGAGCAGGACACGTGCGTGGCGGCTGCGTCGCCGACATCAGCGCTACAGGACGCACCGTCAGATGAACTGTCGCCGTTTGCGCGACTTGCGGGTTTGAAAACCGGGTCGCGTTCGCGGACCTAGCGTCCAGTCGCAAACGTGCAAACGTCGGCAAACGTCGAAATGTCTTGAACCGAAGCAAATTGGCAACTGAGGCAACTGAAGATCAACCCAGGAGTAACTGAACATGGCTGTCCAGCAGAACAAGAAGTCGGCGTCCAAGCGGGGTATGCATCGCGCCCACAGCTTTTTGACCAGTCCGGCATTAGCCGTCGAGCCCGTGAGCGGCGAGGCGCACTTGCGCCATCACGTGAGCCCGAGCGGTTACTACCGCGGCAAGAAAGTCGTTAAGACCAAATCAGACGAATAAGCGGACGAGCAAGCGGACGAACAAGCATCGTGAGCGTCGGGCGAACGCAATGTCGCTTCAGCCAATCGACGCGCCGCTTTCCTGCCCTGGGCTAGCGGGCACAGGCAACAGCGTTCGGACTCCCCGGCAGCATCGCCAGGCGTTTGCCCAACGATTCCGATGTCGGTAACGATCGCCGTGGACGCGATGGGGGGAGATCACGGGCCGCGGGTTACCGTGGCGGCGTCGCTACGATTTCTCGAGGAAACCCCTGACGCGGCCATCATCCTCGTGGGTCTGGAGAGCGAACTGCGGGCGGTCCTTGCCGCCGTTCGCTCGAGTGCAGGGGACCGCATCTCGGTGCGCCCGGCGAGCGAAGTCGTCGCGATGCACGAACCGCCCGCGGACGCACTTCGGCACAAAAAGGACTCGTCGATGCGCGTGGCGATCAACCTCGTCAAGGATGGCAGCGCGCAAGCCTGCGTGTCGGCAGGCAATACAGGCGCGCTGATGGCGATTTCGCGGTTCGTGCTCAAAACGTTGCCCGGCATCGACCGCCCGGCGATCGCTTCGCAGTTGCCCACGCGCACCGGCTCGACCACCGCACTCGATCTGGGTGCGAACGTCAATTGCGGCCCCGAACAGCTGGTGCAGTTCGCGGTCATGGGTAGCGCGCTGGTTTCGGCCATCGACGGCGTTGAACGCCCCAGCATCGGCTTGCTTAATATCGGCGAAGAGGAAATCAAGGGCAATGACGTCGTCAAACAGGCCGGGGAGCTGCTCAAGTCATCGGGGCTCAATTTCTACGGCAACGTCGAAGGTGACGACCTCTACAAAGGAACAACCCACGTCGTCGTTTGTGACGGATTCGTGGGCAATGTTGCCCTGAAGACCTCGGAAGGCCTGGCGAAGATGCTGGCCGATTTCCTGCGCGAGGAATTCACACGCAACGCATTTCGCAAGACGCTGGCCGTGTTCGCGTTGCCGATCCTGAATTCGTTTCGGCGGCGTGTCGATCCGCGCCGGTATAACGGCGCGACGTTGATCGGCCTCAAAGGCATTGTGGTCAAAAGCCATGGCGGCGCCGATGCGCTGGCGTTCCGCTACGCGCTCAAAAAAGCATATGCCGAGGCCGCGCAAGGCGTGCTCGAGCGCATTACGCGGCGCCTTGCGGACATGGCGGTGCCCGTGCCCGCGACAACCGATGGCAATGGAACGGCCGATGCATAGCCGCATTGCCGGGACCGGCGGCTATCTCCCGGCAAAAACTCTGACCAACGCCGAATTGGCGACGCGCATCGACACGAGCGATGCATGGGTGCGCGCGCGAACCGGCATCTGCGAGCGGCGCATCGCTGCCGACAACGAGTTGACGAGCGACCTTGCGCTGGCCGCGTCGCTCAATGCCTTGGCGGCCGCGGGCATCGCGCCCACCGACGTCGACCTCATCGTGGTGGCGACGACCACGCCGGACATGATCTTTCCCTCCACGGCGTGCATTCTGCAGGCAAAGCTCGGCGCGAGGAACGGTCCTGCGTTCGACGTGCAGGCGGTGTGCAGCGGATTCGTCTACGCGCTGAGCGTCGCGGATGCGATGGTGAAAAGCGGCGCGGTGCGCAATGCCCTGGTCGTCGGAGCAGAAATCTATTCGCGCATCCTCGACTGGAACGATCGCGGCACCTGCGTGCTGTTCGGCGACGGGGCAGGGGCGGTCGTACTGATGCCGAGCCCAACGCCGGGAATCCTCTCAGCGCACCTGCACGCAGACGGACACTACCAAGAAATCCTGTGCGTGCCGGGCACGGTCGCCAACGGCGTCGTCCGCGGGCGGCCGTTCCTGCACATGGATGGTACGGCCGTGTTCAAGTTTGCGGTGAAGGTGCTGGCCGAAGTCGCGCACGAGGCGCTGATCGCGAACAAGTTGCCGGCGAGCGCAATCGACTGGCTCATTCCGCATCAAGCCAACGTGCGCATCATGGATGCAACCTTGAGGAAACTCGGGCTGCCGCCGGAGCGCATGGTTTCGACCGTCGGTACGCATGCCAATACCTCGGCGGCGTCGATTCCATTGGCGCTCGATGTCGCGGTCCGCGACGGGCGCATCCGCCCAGGACACCACGTCATGCTGGTCGGCGTCGGCGGAGGCTTCACCTGGGGTTCGGTGCTGATACGATGGTGAGCCCACGCTGAGCGTGCGCGTACCCAACTGGAATCGAGGCGATGAAAATTGCGATGGTGTTTCCCGGTCAGGGCTCTCAGTCGATAGGCATGCTCGACGGCTATGAGGCCTATCCGATGGTGCGCGAGACGCTCGCTGAAGCGGGGAGCGCGCTCGCGCAGGATCTATGGGCGCTGGCCGCAGAAGGACCCACCGAGGAATTGAACCAGACGGTGAACACACAGCCGCTGATGCTGGCGGCCGACGTCGCCGTCTATCGTGCGTGGACCGCAGCCGGAGGTGCAGTCCCGGCGATTCTCGCGGGACACAGTCTTGGCGAATATGCCGCGCTCGTCGCTGCCGGAGCGCTGCAACTCAAAGACGCTTTGCCGCTGGTCCGGTTTCGTGCGCAGGCGATGCAGGAAGCCGTGCCCGCGGGCGTCGGCGCCATGGCCGCGATCATGGGCATCGACGACGCGGGCATCGCCGCAAGCTGCGCGGAGGCGGCGCAGGGACAGGTGGTGGAGCCCGTGAATTTCAATGCGCCGGGTCAGACCGTTATCGCGGGTCATCGCGAGGCCGTGGAGCGCGCCATCGTCGCTGCCAAGGCGAAAGGCGCGAAGCGCGGGCTTATGCTTCCGGTCAGCGCGCCTTTCCACAGTTCGCTGCTGCGGCCTGCAGCAGACCGGCTGGCCAAATATCTCGTCGATGTTGCCGTCATCGCGCCGACGATTCCGGTCGTTCATAACGTCGATGCCGGCACCGCGCACGATGCCGTCGCGATACGCGCGGCGTTGTCGCGGCAGGCCGCGAGCCCCGTCCGCTGGGTCGAAACCGTCCAGGCGTTCGTAACCGCGGGAGTTACGCATGTTTTCGAATGCGGACCGGGTCAGGTGTTGACGGGATTGTGCAAGCGCATTGCGCCGGACCTTACGGTTATGCCGATGAACGACGGGGCGGCGATCGCGGCCGCACTTGAAGCGGCCAGTGCCTAGGGGACAGTCATGACCGAAGCTAGGGTGGCGCTCGTCACCGGCGCGACGCGCGGGATCGGCAAGGCAATCGCGGAGGAGCTTGCGCGTCAAGGGATGAGGGTCGTCGGTACCGCGACGACCGACACAGGCGCGGTGTCCATCGACACCAATCTGCACCGGCTTGGCAGCCAGGGTGCAGGCATTCGCCTCGACGTCACCCGGGGCGAGGCTGTTGACGCAGCCATCGCGGATATCCAGAAGCGCTTTGGCGAGATCAGCGTGCTGGTCAACAACGCCGGCATTACGCGCGACAACCTGCTCGTGCGCATGAAGGAAGAGGAATGGGACGCCATCATGGATACCAACCTCAAATCCGCGTATCGATTGTCCAAGGCAGTATTGCGCGGCATGATGAAGGCGCGGCATGGCCGGATCATCAATATTGGTTCCGTGGTTGGAACGAGCGGCAATGCCGGGCAGGCAAACTATTCGGCCGCGAAGGCGGCGTTGATCGGCTTCACCAAGTCGCTGGCGCAGGAAGTTGGCAGCCGTGCCATTACGGTGAATTGTGTAGCCCCCGGTTTCATCGATACGGAGATGACGCGCGCGCTTGCCGATGCGCAGCGCGACAAGCTGCTCGAACGCATTCCGCTGGGCCGCCTCGGTGCGCCGGAAGATGTTGCGCACGCGGTCGGCTTTCTTGCGTCGGATGCCGCGGCCTACATCACCGGTGCCACACTGCACGTCAACGGCGGCATGTACATGGCGTAATCGTGTTCGACACAGTGGCAGTAAAGGCATGTTACAGAGAGTGGCTTTGGGCAATTCCCGCGTATCTGGTAAAATCGCTCGGTTCAAGACCAATGGAATTCCCGCAGGGAGGGTAGTTATGGAAAACGTAGAGCAGCGAGTCAAGAAAATCGTCGCTGAGCAACTCGGGGTCAATGAAGCCGAGATCAAGAACGAGTCGTCATTCGTCGACGACCTGGGCGCCGACTCGCTGGACACGGTTGAGCTCGTCATGGCGCTCGAAGAGGAATTTGAAACCGAAATTCCAGATGAAGACGCCGAAAAGATCACCACGGTGCAACAGGCGGTCGACTATGTTGGCTCGCACCTGAAAAAGTAAAGCTGCCTGCCGGGCCAAGCGGTCCGGCACATTCGCCACGCGAGCGGCAACGTGCCGGTCGCCACCGATCGATTCGACTCCATGTCAAAACGCCGCGTCGTCGTTACCGGTATGGGCATTGTTTCGCCGGTCGGGATCGGGCTGGAATCCGCGTGGGCCAACATCCTCGCGGCCCGGTCCGGCATCGCCACCATTACGCGTTTCGATGCAAGCGCATTTCCGTCGCGCATCGCCGGCGAGGTGAAGAATTTCGACGTCACGCAATACCTTACAGGCAAGGAAGCGCGACGTTACGACACCTTCATCCACTACGGCCTGGTGGCGACCATGGGTGCGGTGGAGGATGCCGGACTCGATGGCTATCAAGGCGATCTCGAGCGCGTCGGTGTCTGCATCGGCTCGGGCATCGGTGGTCTCCCGATGATCGAAGACACCGCCAATGCATATCGCGATGGCGGCCCGCGCAAGATTTCACCGTTCTTCGTGCCGGGTTCGATCATCAACATGATCTCCGGGCTCGTATCGATCCACTACGGTTACAAGGGTCCCAACCTCGCGCTGGTCACGGCGTGCTCGACCGCGAACCACAGCCTGGGTGAGGCGTCCCGATTGATCGAATATGGCGACGCCGACATCATGTTTGCCGGTGGCGCGGAGGCGACGGTAAGCCCTCTGGGCATCGGCGGTTTTTGCGCGGCGCGAGCCCTGTCGCATCGCAACGATGATCCGGCCACGGCAAGCCGCCCGTGGGATATCGACCGCGATGGCTTTGTGCTGGGTGAGGGTGCCGGGGTGCTGGCGCTCGAGGAATTCGAGCACGCCAAGGCGCGCGGCGCGCGCATCTACTGCGAGCTGGCGGGCTACGGCATGTCGGCCGACGCGCATCACATTACGTCACCACCCGAGGATGGCTCGGGGGCGGCGCGGAGCATGGCGAATGCAATGAAGAACGGCGGCATCGCGCTAACCGACATCGATTACATCAATGCGCACGGCACTTCGACGACGGTGGGCGACATTGCGGAATGCGTTGCGGTCAAGCGGTGCTTCGGTAACCACGCCGCAAAGCTCGCCGTGTCATCGACCAAATCGATGACGGGTCACCTGCTGGGTGCTGCAGGAGGCATCGAAGCAGTGTTCACGGTACTGGCGCTGCGCGACCAGGTCGCGCCGCCGACGGCGAATCTGTTCAACCGGGACCCGCAGTGCGATCTCGATTTCGTGCCGAACGTCGCGCGGAAAATGAAGATTCGAGCGGCATTGTCCAACTCGTTCGGCTTTGGCGGGACCAACGCGACGCTGGCCTTTCGCACGATCTGAACCGGCGCGTCCATGGCACTGATCGTTCAGAAGTATGGTGGAACCTCCGTTGGCAATACCGAGCGCATACGCAACGTCGCGAAGCGCGTTGCCCGGTTTCGCCGCGAGGGCCATCAGCTGGTGGTGGTGCCCTCGGCAATCAGCGGCGAGACCAATCGGCTCCTCGCGCTTGCACGGGACATCGCGCCGAATCCCGATCCGCGCGAGCTCGACGTGGTCGCATCGACGGGCGAACAGGTGACCATCGGGCTGCTGGCGATCGCATTGCACGAACTCGGCGTCAAGGCCAAGAGTTATACCGGAGGCCAAGTGCGCGTCCTGACCGATAGCGCGTTCACCAAGGCGCGCATCCTGAAGATCGACGAGGAGCCGATCAGGAGGGATCTCGCCGCCGGCACTGTGGTCATCGTTGCCGGTTTTCAGGGCGTCGACGCAGACGGCAACATCACGACCCTCGGACGCGGCGGCTCGGACACCTCGGGCGTTGCCCTGGCCGCGGCCCTTTCCGCCGACGAGTGCCAGATCTATACGGACGTCGATGGCGTGTATACGACCGACCCGCGCATCGTGCCCGAAGCCCGGCGGCTGGACCGCATCACTTTCGAGGAGATGCTGGAGATGGCGAGCTTGGGGTCGAAGGTACTGCAGATTCGTTCGGTCGAATTCGCGGGCAAGTACAAGGTCAAATTACGCGTGCTGTCGTCATTCGAGGATCCCGACAGCTCGTCGCCAGGTACGCTCATCACATTCGAGGAAGACGAAGCCATGGAACAGGCCATCATTTCCGGCATTGCGTTCAACCGCGACGAGGCCAAGATCTCGCTGATGGGCGTCGAAGACCGGCCCGGCATCGCCTACGCGATTCTTGGCCCGATTGCCGCGGCCAACGTCGACGTGGACATGATCGTGCAGAACATCGGCGCGTCCGGGCGCACCGATTTCTCGTTCACCGTTAATCGGGGCGAGTATCAGAAAGCGCTCGACGTCCTCGCGGCGGAGAAGGACAAGGGCTTCGCCGCGCGCGAAATCATCGGCGACAACAAGATCTGCAAGGTGTCGCTGGTCGGCATCGGGATGCGCTCGCATGTGGGAATCGCCGCCAAGATGTTCAAGACGCTCGCGGAGGAGCAGATCAACATCCAGATGATCTCGACGTCGGAGATCAAGACGTCCGTGGTGATCGACGAGAAATACCTTGAGCTCGCCGTGCGCGTTTTGCACCGCGCGTTCGAACTCGATCAGCCACCCAAGGCGGCCTAAAGCTCGTCTCCCCGGCGAGGGGCGGAACAGGTAAAATTGCGGTCGGAAACGGAGAGATGGCCGAGTGGTCGAAGGCACTCCCCTGCTAAGGGAGCATACGCCCAAAAGTGTATCGAGGGTTCGAATCCCTCTCTCTCCGCCAAATAAGTATTTGATTGCGCGAATTTCTTCGCTTCCGCAATCAATTCCTGTGGCCAAATCGTGGCCAAATCCGAGGTTCAGCTTGTCACGCTCGCGCGATTTATCCGCGCCGTCGATCCACTTCGAATACACCCGAAAGAGCATGTTCGCGTTGGTGTGGCCGAGTTGCCGCGCGATGTACGAAGGATTCGCACCGGCCATAAGCGCAAGCGTCGCAAACGTGTGACGCGTCTGGTACGGCTCGCGGTAACGCAGCCCCAGGCGCTTCAGGCAGCGCTGCCAGATTCGCCATTGCGATTGAATGTCGGCCCAGGGTTCGCCGGTGGCCGGGTTCCCAAAGATCTCTTTGCCAGCGAGCTGGGTGTGTGCCCGCTGGGCCTCAATGGCGGCCCAAGCGCGGTCGCTAAGCTCGACATCGCGGACCAGATAGGTCTTCGTATTTGACTTGGCTTGGCCACGTACGACGGCCCGCTGAACGCGAACCGTACGCTGTTGGAAGTCCACGTCCGCCCAACGTAATGCGACCTGCTCGGACGGCCGAAAGCCGGCGAAAAACGCGGCCGTGAAGTAGTTGACGACCTGTTGTCTTCCCGCTCCGCCAGGTTGTCGAGAATCGTTTCGACCTCAGGCAGAGTGAACGGATCCGCCGGCTTCTGCACCGGTGCGTTTTCGATTCCGGCGGCTGGATTGGTATCAATGGCGCCGTCGCGTCGCGCGAACTCGAATACGCCACGTAGCGGGATCAGGTAGTTGTTGAGGGTCTTGCCCGCGACCGTGACGTTACCGATGAGCATCATGAGCTCGCTGTACCGGATCGATTTGATCGGGCGCTCGCCAAGCTCATCGAGCCATATGAGATCGAGCGCCTTACGATAGTCCTCGCGCGTTGCTGCCGCCTTTTGCCCGAGTGAGCGCAGCCACACTCGCGCGTAATCGCGAAACGTGCTCAGAGAACAGGCTGTGACGGTTGAATGGAGGCCGCGGTATTCCGGAAAGTAGTCTGCGGGATCGAACCGAGCGTAGCGGATCTTTTCTCGGATTTCGCCGACCATGCGCAACGCCGCCCGCCGATTGCGCTCGTTCCACTCCATATCGAGCACCGGGCGCATGCGCCTGCCGCGATACCGGATATCGAGCCGGATCTTCCCGTTGTGCTCGACTACGCCGCCGGAGGCTGATTTTCGACCCAACGTTCGTACCCCTGGAGATCAACCAGTATATGTCCGTCGGGTGCGCGGCGATATTCGCGACCTTCGGCCCATGCCCCGGTCTCGATCTTTCGCGCGACAGCTTTCGCCGTGTATCCGGTGAGCTGCTCGAACTTTGGAATGCGGATGTAGCGCGTCATCGCGGCGAGTGCTAGCGGCCAAGATACACCGCGGTAATTTGCTCGCGATTGTGCCCCATCTCGTGGCTGATAGTAAGCCGGGCTTCGCGATCGATGGCCTTCTGCTTCGAGGTGAGCTGTTTGGCGGTGGGACCACCGCGGGCTGGGCACTCCAAGCCTGTTAGTTCCTTGTAACGTGCCTGGGCATAGAAGTGCCGATGGCCATGGAAGCCGTGAATACCAGCCCGCTCGCATTGGTAACGAAAGTGTCGGAGGTAGTCGCGATAGGTCGAATAGCCCGGCGCGATGAGACTCTTGCCCTTGGCCAGTGCTTTGGCGTCATCGAGCAGTTGCCGTTGCTCAGGCGTCCGGATGGGAATCTCCCGCGCGCGGCCGCCTTTGGTCCACGAATCCTTAAGCACCAGGCGATTGCCGCGATCGGCCCACGCCGGAATGATCTTGATCGATTCTTCGCGGCGGAGGCCAAACAGGGCCTGCAGGCACAAGGAGATGTGAATGAGGCGTTCCGGGATGTGGAGAAGCCGGTCCATGTCCAGCTCCTTGGCTTTGCTGATATTGCTCACGAACACCCGATCCGGGATGGCATACGCGGCGTTCGACCGGGCAACGACGTTCTCCTTGCCGATCTTTTCTGCCCACCAGCGTAGCGCCGCCATGCGGTTCTTGATCGTGCCGGGCGCGCGTCCTTCGGCCAGCCAGCGATCGGCCAATTTCTCGACGTGCTTGGGCTTTAGGCTCTGGGTGTCCATGTGGCGGAATCCCATCTCTTCGAGCTGATCGGCGATAAGATCGAGAATATGCTCCCGGTCGGCCTGGGTGGCATAGCTGCCATCGTGGTTGCGCCGGCAGAGTTGTTTTAAGGCGTAGTTCAAGTCACGCATATGTGTCTCCTTGGCGCGCCGTTGAGAGGCAACCTGCGGGAGAGCGTCCATACCCGCGATCTTTTGGAGGACCTCTGCCATCATTGCCAGCGGAAGCGTCGTGTTTGCATTTCGTTTCGGTCGCATCGCTCATTTCCCTTCATCCGAGCCTTTCATCGATCCGTTAAAGCGGTTCTGCGTTCCGCGATGGTGTGTACCGGTCAGGTAAGTGTTTCTGCTCGCCCGGGGCGCCGTAGCGACCTCAGGAGGACGACTGAGCACGGGACACCACTCCCGTTGTGTGCGGTGGTTGTGCTGCTCGCCAGCGCCGCACGGCGCTTACTCGGCGTCGCGATTGCGTTCCTGTCGGAACTGCCGACCGCGAGAGTCATTGACCCAAGACTCACGGAGCGCCGTTAGGGCGCGCCTGATCGATCCGTTACGCGAATCATTCGGCGAGGCGTGTTGCACTCCTCGCGGAGAAGACGTGATGGCCTCGTCAGAGGCCATCACGCGGGTCTGGAGCCTTTGGTCACGCAGGCGAAGTCGCTCGCATGTCGCGACGACCTGTGCTACACGCGTGCGTCACTAGCGGTGACCCGCTAGTAACGACGCGCGCGACACGATGGCGCGTGCGTGCTACGGACTCACACCGCATCGTGCGGCGAGCTCGTGGCTCGCGGCACACGGGCGGCGAGAAGCCTGCGGCGGGACGCACCGCACGATGGCGGCGCTCTCTGGCAGGGGCTCGGGAAGTGGTCAGCAACGCCCGCGCTGTTCTGCGGACACTGTGACTTTAGTGGCCAGGCTCAGGGACGGTGGGGTGACGCTGGGTCCCCGTCGTGGCATAACGGGAACGCGCGGACGAGACCCAAGCCGCGCACGGACATCGCGCCGCTCCCGCCGCCCTGAGCCTGCACCGGGGCATACCGATGCTGCGGCAAGCGCAGAATCGGGACGCCACTCCAGACGCGTTAGCGTCCATGACCGAGGCAACAGGACGACAGCCTTCGGTCTCTCGTTAACATCCCGCGGTTCGCCACCAGCACGAAACGCCGGGCAACAGCTCGCGGGATACTCTTGCCACGCCATCTCGAGGACGGCGCGCATACTCCACCGCCTCAAGGACGGGGAAACGACTCTCCAACCGATCCGCCTTGGTCGCGTGCACGAGGCAGTGCGGTTAACTTGGCGCTCTTCGGTCCAAAGACCGCGACTCCATGCGGCTGCCCTTATCTACGTGGCTAGCTGACGTGCTTGCCTTCATCGCCCACAATGGGCAATCAGGGACACCAAGCGCCCTGTACAAACGTGAGAACGATTCGCTCGCCGTCTTCGATCGGGTACCGTTGAGCCAGTGGAAAAAGAGCCTTCGGGCGATCGAACTCGGCACAGGCCCATGGTGCCCCACTCGATGCCGTTCGCAAACCCAGTAAGCGACGAGAAAAGGGCCGCTTAACTCGGTAGGTGCAGTGGTGTTCAACTGCGATCGCACGGCGCGCGGCCGGCGCTATACTTGTTTCATGCCTTCGGTTCTAGAGTCCGGTAAGTTGCAACTCTCGGCGCGAGAAGCGAGCACTCATCGGGTCGCAGCCCGACGTTTGCACGAGGCATGCGCGACGGCGGTTGATCTGACTCAACCCATCACAGTTGAGAGCTGGATTTTGCTACAAGCCGCTCGCGCAGCCTTCCGTGGGGACTTGGGCCTGCTGGACAAGATCGTCGCCAAGGTCGAGGCCGAGATGAAATCGCGCACGCCGCGAAACTAGGCGTGAGGGGCGGCAACAAGAACGGCTTCCGTTCCCGGTGCCCTGGCGCGCGGCGAGGGTTCCGCGCCAGCCGACCCGGCGAAAGCGAGTTTCAATGCGGGCGATACCGATGCCGCTGTTGACCCTCGCGCGGCGACGCTTGACAATATGCATATTATATGCATAATGGCCGGGGTGGAGATCGAATTCGATCCAGCCAAAGCAAAGTCGAACCTAGCCAAACACCGGGTTAGCTTCGCCCATGCCGAACAAGCACTCCGCGACCCATTGGCAACCACGATTGAAGATCCGAGACGCGGATGGCGAGCGCCGGTTCGTGACGCTGGGCATGGATGCGCTTGGACGCCTTCTAATAGTCGTACATACGCCACGAGGCAATCGAACTCGTCTCATCTCGGCGCGCAAAGCTAGTCGAAACGAAACGGAGCAATATCATGCGTAAGGAATACGATTTCAGCAAAGGGAAGCGAGGCGCGGTTATCCAATCGGCGGGAAAGACGCGCATCACGATCATGCTCGATGACGACGTAATAGACCACTTCCGAGAAGCCGCGGAGGCTGTTGGGACGGGCTATCAAACGATGATCAATTCCACTCTGAGGGCCGCAGTCTCGAACGCGAAAGGCAAAGCGTCGAAAGAAAAGCCGCTTACAGAGTCGACGCTACGCAAAATCCTTCGTGAGGAATTGCAGGCATCGTAGGGTCCGATCGGGCTCCTGGCGTGGCCAAATCCGTGGCCAAATCGGGGGAATTTGAGGGGTCGTTAGGGGATTAATTCCCTCTGCGCTTGCCTTTGGAGCCCTTGGGCGGCGTGAGTTCGAATCCCTCTCTCTCCGCCAGAATCGCTATTTTAAATTAAGTATTTGGTTACTTTCTGGCGGGGCGTTGTGGCTGTTCCTGCGGCGGCCGAGATGTAGTAGCGTCCGCTTTTGCGTGCTCCGCCCCCTTGTCCGCACCGTCAATCCACTTCGCGCAAGTCTTGAACATGATCGGCGCGCATTGCCCATTTGGCGCGCGATCCACGCCGGATTACTCCCCGCCATCAACGCCAACGTCGCGAACGTATAGCCAACGGCGCGCTGAAGGAAGCCGATCAGCGCCGTGTCACGCGCGGTGATGCGGTCGAGGAATGCGCACCAGGTCGGGCAAGCCGCGGGGCTTGTTCGGAACGCAGCGCAAACTTGATAGCGTTCGTCCTCGCGTCCGGCGGGAAGTACTTCGAGCCGTCAATGATGGCCTGTGCGACGTCCTTGGCACGGCGCATCAGTTCGCCGTTCCTGGCACGCGGCCAACGCGTGCCATCGAACCAAAACCAGTCAACCGCGGGCACCCGACGGATCGAATCGCCGAACAGCCGCACGAGGCGGCGAGCGTTACCGGCGTCGCTGTAACGCTCGCCATGGGTGATCGTCGGTATTAGCAACCCGCGTCCGAGGATGAGTTGTTGCGCTTAGGGGAGCGCATTGCGTCGTTGCGATTGCTGACCATCGCCACGCTTCGGTGTGAGCCCACATGCTGTCGACGGAAACGATCCACAGGGATCAGGACGGAGGGCGAGATGAAGGGAAGTGAGCCACTCATCCTCGAGAGTGAAAACAGCTTGGAACTCTAAACATGCAGCCTGTCCAAGTGGATTGATTGGGGCTAGACTGGGAAGTTATGGGCAACCTGCTAAGAGATCTCGCCGCGGCAAGCGTCAAACCCCAGATCGTCTTCATCACCGGACATGGCGACATTCCAATGAGCGTGCAGGCGATGAAGGGCGGCGCCATAGAGTTCCTTACGAAGCCGTTCCGAGACCAGGATCTAGATGCTGTAAATGTTGGGCTCGCTCGCGACCGTGCGCGCCGTCAGAATGAAGAAATCCTGAGCGCCCTCAGGTCACGATTCGAAGTCCTGACTCCGCGTGAGCGCGCGATTCTGATTCGGGTCGCGCAGGGCCGGTTGAACAAGCAGATTGCCGGCGCGATGGAAATGCATTGACCACGTTCGAACTTAACGGCCGAACCATCGCGGCGGATGCGCCGCCGGAGACACCCTTGCTTTGGGTGTTGCGTGATTACTTGGGCATGACCGGCACCAAATTCGGCTGCGGTGTAACGTTGTGCCGTGCCTGCACCGTGCACGTGGACGGCGCCGCGACCTTTTCCTGCCTGTTGCCGCTTTCGGCGGTGGCCGGGCGCAAGGTAACCAGCATCGAGGGCCTTTCCGGTCGGGTGGCGACCGCCGTGCAGGCCGCATGGGACAAGATCCAGGTCCCGCAATGCGGCTACTGCCAATCCGGTCAGGTCATGGAAGCCGTCGCCCTGCTGAGCGCGAATGCGAAGCCCAGCGATGCCGACATCACAGCCGCCATGAACACCCACTTGTGCCGCTGCGGCACCTACCAGCGCATCCGGGTTGCGATCCATGAAGCGGCCAAGCAACTGGAGGCCTCATCGTGAGCACCGCCATCGGTATCTCGCGCCGGCAGTTCCTCAAAGCCACCACCCTGGCCGGTGGCGGACTCATTCTCGGCTTCGGTCTTGGGCCCACGAGGAACGCCGATGCGGCCGATGCGGTTTTTCAACCCAACGCATGGATTACCGTCCAGCCGGATGGCTTGGTCACGCTGATTTGCGCACGTAATGAGATGGGGCAGGACGTGTATACGTCGCTGACGATGCTTCTGGCCGAAGAACTCGGTGTCGACCCGGCTCGGGTCAAGGTGGAGCAGGCCCCGGTCAATCCGGTGTACATCAACCGGCTGATGGGCGCGCAGATTACCGGCGGCACCACCAGCGTGCGCGATGCGTGGGAGCCGCTGCGCAAGGCGGGTGCCACGACGCGGATCATGCTGGTGGGTGCGGCAGCGGCGCAATGGAATGTCCCGGCGACAGAGTGTCGGGTGGACAACGGTCAGGTGATCCACGGCGAGAAGACGATCGGATTCGGCGCGCTGGCGGCAGCGGCATCGAAGCAGCCGGTACCGCAGAACGTAACGCTCAAGCCTCCCGCCGAGTTTCGGCTGATCGGCAAGCCGCTGCCGCGGCTGGATGGGGCCGAAAAGGCCCGCGGCCGCACCGTGTTCGGCCTGGATACGAAGCAGCCGGGCATGGTGTATGCCGCCCTTCTTCCGTGTCCCGTGATCGGCGGCAAAGTCGCGTCGTTTAGTGCGGGCAAGGTGGAAACACGGCCCGGCGTGCGCAAGGTCGTCAATATCGGCGAGGGCGTCGCGGTGATCGCCGATCATTACTGGGTCGCCCAGTCGGCGTTGGCCGACCTCGAAGTTCAATGGGACGAGGGACCTGGGGCCCATCTCGACACCGCTGCCATCTATGCCACACTGGAACGCGCGAAGGCCGAGCCGGGAGCGGTGGCCAAGCAAGTTGGCAACGTGACCGCGGCCCTGGCCAAGGGCAAGCCGATAGAGGCGCGCTACACCTCGCAAATGCTGGCGCACGCGACATTGGAACCGCAAAACTGTCTGGCGCTCGTTTCACCTCACGGCGTTGACGTGTGGGCGAGCAATCAGTTTCCCCAGGGAGCGCAAGGCGCCGCCGCCCAGGCAGCCGGAGTCGAGCCGGCACAGGTTCGAATCCACTCCCAGTTCATCGGTGGCGGATTTGGCCGCCGGCTCGATGTCGACTACGTCGCCCAAGCCGTTGCGATCGCCAAGGCGATGCCCGGCACGCCCGTGAAACTGATCTGGACGCGTGAGAACGACACGACGCACGACTTCTACCGCCCGCCCTGCCTCTACCTGATGCGCGCGTTGGTCGATCGCGGCCGCGTTGCCGCGTTCAGCTATAAGATGATTTCGCCGTCGATCACCAACCGCATGTTTCCTGGCGTCGTTAAAGATGGCTTGGATCCGTTCATGACCGAGGGCCTGGTCGATTTCACTTACGACATCCCGCATCTCGAGCTACGTACCGTGATCCAGGAGGTCGGCATGCGCGTCGGCTACTGGCGTTCGGTCAGCAATGCGCTCAATGCCTTTGCCATCGAAAGCTTCATCGACGAGCTGGCGCATGCAAGCCACCAGGATCCGGTTGCGTTCCGACTCGGCATGCTCGACAAGCAGCCGCGGCAGCGCGCGGTGCTGGAACGGGCGGCGAAGGATGCGGGCTACTCCGCCAAGGCACCGAAAGGGCGCGCGTTTGGCGTCGCCTCCATGCAGTGCTATGACTCGCACGTTGCGCTTGTCGCCCAGATATCGGGTGACGCCAAGCAATTGAAACTGGAGAAGCTCACCTACGCCGTTGACTGCGGCATCGCCGTGCATCCGGATCAGGTCATCGCCCAAATGGAGGGCGGCGCCGTGAACGGAATGATCAACGCGCTGCGCAGCAAGGTGACCATCAAGCAGGGTCGGGTCGAGCAAGCCAACTTCAACTCCTTTGCCATCCCGCGAATGTCCGAGGTGCCGCCCATCGAGGTTGCGCTGATCGCAAGCGGCGAAACACCGGGCGGAATTGGCGAGGCCGGCGTGCCACTGGTTGCGCCCGCGATTGCAAACGCGGTTTTCGCGCTCACGGGTAAACGCATCCGCGCGCTGCCGCTCGAGGACAGTGGGATCCGCTTCGCCTGACACGGCGCTCCGTGGAACTCCTCGTTTTCTCATGCTTTTATTTCGGATTGGAAATCGTCGGTAGGATGTTCGAGATCGTTTGCGGTAGAGAAATGCGCCGCTCTGCCTACTGAGCTAATCCGGCTTACCCGAACGCTGACCGTGACCCGCATCCTTGGTGACTGTCCTCACCGAGAGACAGGACTACCGGGTCGCACCTGATGTTTTCGCGCGGAGCTTTGCATGCCTAGCGATCGGCCCCCAGCACTCGCAAGCCGGGAGCATCAGACGTTTCCGGTCCTGACCGAGACAGAGATCGCCCGCGCCAGCCGGTTCGGGACCGTGCGCCGATATCAGCGCGGCGAGCGGCTGTTCGGCGTGGGGGAACCCGGGCCGGGCATGTATGTCGTGCTGAAGGGGATTGTGACATTGAGCCAGCGCGATGGGACGGAGCGCGTGGTTCCCATCACCAGCCTGGGGCGGGGTGGGTTTACCGGCGAGGTCGCACAACTTTCCGGGGGCCGCACGCTGGTCGACGCCCACGCCGGGGAGGAAGTGGAGGCGATCCTTGTTTCGCCTCCCCAGCTGCGTGCGCTGATCATTGCCGAGGCGGATCTTGGCGAGCGCATTGTGCGCGCGCTGATCCTTCGTCGGGTCAGATTGATCGAAACCGGGGCCGGCGGCCCGGTGTTGATGGCCAGGCCGGAATCTCCCGAGCTGCAGCGACTCCAGAACTTCCTGACCCGCAATGCCCGCCCGCATCAGGTGGTGAACGCCACGGAGGATAGCAACGCTGCCGCGCTGCTCGAGCAATACGGCGCGGCTTTGGCCGATGTTCTGGTCGTGACCCCGGATGGTTCGGTGCTGCTCAATCCGACCGAAGAGGTGCTTGCCCGCTCGCTAGGCATGCTCGATTCGGTGACGCACGACGAACTGTTCGATGTCACCGTGGTGGGAGCGGGTCCGGCAGGGCTCGCCACCGCCGTGTATGCGACCTCGGAGGGCCTGCAGGTCGTCGTATTGGACTGTAGAGCATTTGGAGGACAAGCCGGAGCGAGCGCGCGCATCGAGAATTACCTGGGTTTTCCAACCGGCATCTCCGGCCAGGCGCTTGCCGGCCGTGCCTTTGTCCAGGCGCAGAAGTTCGGCGCCGAGATCATGATCCCGGCACAGGCCGCCGCGCTCGACTCTAGCAAGTCCCTGCCTGACGGCGAGTTGTCGTTGCGGCTCGCCGATGGGCGCCGTCTCCGATCCCGAACGATCGTCATCGCCAGCGGCGCGCGTTACCGCCATCCCGCGGTGCCCCGATTGACCGAATTCGAAGGCCGCGGCGTTTCCTATTGGGCCTCCCCTTTCGAAGCGAAGCAGTGCACGAGCAGCGAGGTCGTCCTGGTGGGTGGCGGCAACTCCGCCGGGCAAGCGGCGGTATTCCTGGCCCAGCACGCAAGCAAGGTATTGATGCTGATACGCGGCCCCAGCCTTGCCACCAGCATGTCGCGCTACCTGATCGACCGCATCGGTTCGGCGCCGAACATCGAACTGTATCCGCACACCGAACTGACCGAGCTTCACGGTGATCTCGAGGAGGGCCTTACGGCCGTGTCCTGGCGTGACAACCAGACAGGCCTCGAGGAGAAAAGGTCCATCCGATACGTGTTCCTTTTCGTGGGCGCGGACCCGGAGACCGATTGGTTGGCGGGAAGCGGTGTCGCACTCGACCCAAAAGGCTTTGTCCTGACAGGCCAGGCGGCGGGCTCCGCTGCGGAGCGTGTGCCCGCTTTGCTGGAGTCGAGCGTGCCCGGCGTGTTTGCCGTCGGTGATGTGCGCTCCGGTTCCGTAAAGCGCGTCGGCGGCGCCATCGGTGAAGGTGCCGCCGTCGTGGCGCAGATACATGAGTGTCTCGCAGCTGGGGCGTGATGCGATCGACGATCTATTTGAAATGGATGATTCAATGCGAGACGACCTGAGCGAATAGAGCAATCTTGAAACCGGGACTGACACTTCGCTGACCGGAGCAACACAGTGCTCGTGATGACTGGCCCCGGCCCAAATTGGCGTTAGAGATCTTGGGGGCACATGGAACTGTCCACAAGAAAATGTAGCTCGCTTTAGAGGGGCGGAAATATATCGAATTGACTTATTGGTTGATCACTGGGTCGACTGCACACAAACAAACCCGAAAATGGGTCCGCCGCCGGCAGACGTACTACGCGCGCGACGAGGCCATCTCGTCAGGGCCGTGGGATCGCGTCACCGCAACAGTCGCCGTCAAATGAATGGAGTGCTATTGCCGCGTAAACGTGAGCACTCCGTTCCCCGTCGCGCGCAGCTCTGTCACTCTGCCGGCACGATCAAAGACGCACTCCCAGTCCTCGACCTGCGACAGCACGCGCGGTGCTGGCAATCCGCCGCCGGCGATCTCAAGGCTCAAGTGCAGCCTGGTTCTCGCCGGCGTGTCGAGACAGAGCCACGGTTCAGCGATGAGTGCAGCATCGGCATCGATGTAGAACAAAAATTCGTCATTAGGATGCCCGAACGGCACGTCGACGGTGATGTGCGGAGAGACACCGGCCGCCGTCTCGAACGTCATTTTCGTGCCGCGCCCCCTGATCGAAGGCAGTAAGGCGGTCGGAACGAAATCGTTGCCGGCGAGGTCGTTGACAAGCTCACCGCCAAAACCGGTTTCGTACAACAACCGGCGCACGGTCAGCGTGACGGTACGCAAATCGATCTGTGGGTCGATCCCGCGGGCGAAACCGAGGAGGCGCAGGCGCGACATGGCGCCGCCAATATCGGTCGCGCGGCTTCTCGGGTCGATCGCGAGCGTGTCATCCTGCAGGTTGATCGGGACCACCGGCAAGTTCCATCCCGCCTGATTACCGAATATCGCCGGCGCTGCGCCCAGCGTGCACCCCGCGACCGGCGGATTTGCATTCGGATTCGCATAGACCCACGCCGTGCCCGCTTGCGGGTTGTAGGTGCATTGCGGCGACACCGGCGTCGTGAGAATGTTGACAGTGGTTGCGGACGCAGCAGGGAAGTTGCAGGTATTGGTGCATTGGGGGGCGCCGTTCGGGGGGGAATTGCATTGGTTCACGCAGATTGGAGAGGCCTGCGGGAGCAGTCCCGTAAAATTGACGTAGCTTCCACCCGGGCCGGAGCCGTTAGTGTAGATGGCCATGTTCGGGCCATTGGGCGGAGGGTAGCAGGCCAGCGTGTTGGAATTGTTCTGCCCGCAGCCCGTCACCTGGTATTGAGCCCACAGCAACGGCAGGAACACTTGGTAGACCCACGTCGTGAACGCCAGACGGTTTGCGCTCAGATAACCCGCCTCGTCGACGGTCCATACCTGCGACGCAGTAAGCTGCCCGATCGACGACAGCATGGCGTAGTCCGAGAGCACGTAATGCTTTTGCGCGAGGTTGTTCGTCTGGCCGCTTTGCTGCAGGCTCGCGATCTGCCCCTGGATCTGGGCGTAGTTGTGCTGAAACACCGTCTTCGGCGGTTCGCTGAAAAAGGCGAGCGCGCTTGTTTCTACGTTGACCGCGTCGGAGGAGATTGCAATCGCATTCCCGAGCGCGGGCACCCCAGTCCCTACGACGACGCTAACCAAGGAAGAGATCGAGGAGAAGAGCGACAGGTAATCGGCGTTCCCGGTGAGATTCTGGGCTTCGGCCAACTGAAGGTTATCCGCGATCGATGGAAACTCGTTGCCCTGCGCGCTGAATAACGCCAGCTGCATCGTCTGTATGGTGGTGAAGTAATCGATGACGCTCGCTGCCCACCACAATTCCTTGATGACCTGGTTCACCATCGTCGTGTACGCCGGGTTGGTGGCGCCGACCAACGGAGGGCAGGTCTGGTACTGGGGTGGATTGGCCGAGATCTCGTTCTTGCAGCCGCCGCCGGCGTTGATGATTTGGCTTACGTAGCCGCGAAGCGCGCTCGACGTATTGTCGACGGCGGGATTCGTGTACGTGTCGCGGATCGTTCCCTGTCCGAGGGCGAGAAACTGATTCAGCTGGGTGTACGCGGTCGCTTGGGCTCCGACGAACGGTGGAAAGCCGCCGTAAGGCTGCGGACGCGCGAGCGCTCCGTTCTGCCATAGCCACGTGCGCACTCCCGTCTGCCCGCGGGCGATGAGCGCGGCGCGGCCGCTGCCGTCAACGTTCGCGGTGTGGATCGACTGCCAGTACGATGGGTCCGACGCCCACGTGGCATCGGCGAGCGCCGGCACGTTCGTCGACAACGGTATCCAGCTCGCGCCGTTCCATTGATAGACGAGCACGCCGCCCGGACCCCGCCCGATCAACTCCGGCGTCGCGTTCCCGGTGATGTGCGCGAGTTGTATCGTTTGGTAATACTGCGGTTGCGCGAAGCCGGCGCAATCGTCGAACGGCCCGCCGACGAAGATCGTCTGCCAGGTCTGCGTCGCCTGGTTGAACCGCGAGCCCGCCATGCCGCCGCCGTCGGCACTGCAGCCGAGCAGGCGCTCCATTACCACCGCGCCCCCCAGACCGAACGTCGCGGTCTGCAGCGTCGACCAGCAAGAGGGGTCACCGTTGGGGTCGGTATTGTTATCGACGCACTTGGCGCCGAATTGCGGTAGCGTCGGCAGCTGCCCCCATACGCCGCCCGGCACATTGTCAAAGTATTTCAGCGGCGTAATGCCCTGCGGGGCCCACTGCAGGAGTTCCTGACCGGGCCTGCCGTCGACGTCGGCGAACTGGAGCGTCAAATACAGGGACTTGCTTACCTGCGCTGCGTCACCGGCCGCGGGAAGGCCGGTGATGCTCGCCCAGCTGCTGCCGTTCCACTTGAAAGCCACGATGCCGTCGCCACCCCAGCCGATCACCTCGTCGCCGGGTTGGCCATCGATGTCGCCGAAGCGGATCGTCTGGTAGTACGGTGAGTCGTTCCAGCATTGTTGATTGGAGAAGCAATCGTTGTCGGCGAACGGGCCGCTGTTGGTGAGTTGCGTCCATTGGCCGGCGGGCAGGTCGACGCCGGGAACGCTGCCCCGCGTCAATTGGTAAAGGACGAGCCCGTTGTTGCTGCGTGCGGCGAGAACCTTGCCGGGAATTCCCGCGAAGGTTATGAGCTTGATCGTCGAGTAGTACTGCGGCAGGTTCCACTGCGACGCGTCGGATAGCGGCAGGACGAGTATCCCGCTCTTGTCGGTGGCTACCCACGGCTGCCAGACGCCCAGCACCGAATCGAACGACCAGACATGGAGACCCCGAGCGTCGCGGCCGATCAGCTCGTCGCGGCCGTCGCCATCGAGGTCACCGGCGACGATGGTCTGGTAATTCTGCGGCTGCGACCACGGGACATTGCCCCAGCCTGGGAGTGCGTAGATCGGCCCAATCGGGCAGTTGTAGTTCTGGTTAGGATCCGACGCCGGACAGCTTTGCGCCAGCGCACCGAGGGGGTACCCGCAAGCGACGATTGCCGCAGCAGCCGCAACCCAGGTCCGTTGCCACGCATTTCGAACGCTGCGATACGCGACGAATGTATCAATGCCCATGGTGCTGCCTCACTGATTAGATGTGACGGGATGGTCTCGCAACGCAGAATTTGGGGAAAGGTGACGATATCGACGACGAAATGGTCGGCTGCGGCGTTCTCGATAGCGATATTTCGCGCGACTCTGTCGGTGTGGTTAGGGCGTGACGAAAGGAGGGACCTTCTGGGCGGCAAGGCAGCTATAGTCGAAGCCGCCGTTCGGTTGGTCGAGAAAATTCGACATGATCAAGGCGAAGCACGTCGGTGACCAGCGCGACGCGCTGTGTCCGATTCCAGGGAACACAAGATGCGTGGAATTCTTCAACGTTGTGGCCTGTTCGGCGGCGTAACTCGGTGGTGCGGTGCCATCGAACGAGCCGCTTGTCAGGAGCACGGGGACGTTGCTGGTGACGACGTTCGCCACCTGGGAAGGACCGGCAGGTACGTTCCACGCCGCGCAGTCGCCGAAGCCCCAAGGGAACATCGAGGGACGCTGGGTCACCGAGGCCGGAAAGTCAGGGAGGGCGAGCCTGCCGGCGGCACTGACGCTGGCGGGGTCGGTGCGGCCCACCAACTCGCGGCATAGCACACCCCATTGCAAACCGTAGCTATTGAAATTGGGCGGGAAGACGCCTGTGAGGACCTCTAACCCGGCTTTCGTGCCGTCGCCGACGGCGAGATCGTGGATCATCGACGGAATCTTCGGCGGCGAGCCGATAAGGGTTCCGAACTGAACGATGTAGCTCAGCTTGTATGCATCGATCACGACCGTTACTTCTTTGCCGGTCTTGGAGTCGGTAACCTGCACGGTGCGCGGCTGGGCGGCAAGATTGTTGATCACCCGAACGTACTCCGCGCGCCCATCGGGAAAAGCTGCATTGCAGGCGGCCTCGGCAGCACAGGCATCGTAGATGGCCCTCGCGCTTTCATCCGCCGCACGCCAGCCCGTCTCGATGGGGTTGATGCTGGGCGGGAGAACGGCGTCGATCACGACGCTGCGAATCCCGGCCGGGTAATCGCGCAAGGTCTGCAACGCAAGATCGGTCCCGTAGGACACCCCATACATGTTCCATTCCTTGAAGCCCATCGCGATCCGTAAATCGGCCACGTCCGCCGAACTCTCGGTGGAATTGTAGGAGGCGAGGTTAGCACCGGCGGCCGCTAGCCGGTCGCGACAGGTCTGCGTGACTACTGCGTCCTGCTGGATGGTCTCGGGCGCGAGCCATGACAAACCGACCGTGCCCTCCATGAAGGCGTCGATCTCCGGGCACGATAGGAACGGGACTGACTGCAACGCGCCGCGCTGATCCAGGAAGATCACGTCGCGATCGCGGCGCCATTCGTTGGCGACTCCCGGACCCTCGGCGAGGCCACTGCCCCCTGGCCCACCGGTGAGGAACACGATCGGATCGGGTTTCGGGTTGTCGACGGTCGCCCTGCGCGTGGCGACGGCGAGTCGAATGGTTGGGCCGTTCGGCTTACTCCTGTTCTCGGGCACCGTCAGATAACCGCACGTGAACTCCGGACCCAAATTGAAGCCGGGATAGGTAGGATTTGGGCAGGGCGCCGCGGCATAGGTCGCATTGGTCGGCGTCGATGCACCGCCTCCGCCGCATGCGGCCACAATAAGACAAAGGGCTGCGATCGTCGCCATGGCGAGCCCGCGACGCTTCCACCAGTCCTCGTTTCTGCGACGGCGTCCGCGTCCAGCGGGCGATTCTTTCGGACGATCTGACGTCGGATATCGCGTGCCCGACAAAGGGTGAATGGAAGTCTGCCCAAGCATCATTGTCCCCATTGCCCACCTTGTAGTTATTAAGAACAGTGCCTTGATGCGAATACCGCGCGCACGCTTTGCGCGTGCTAGTCATTCGAATTCATTTCATGGGACGGGTCCAGTGCCGGCTCGACTACGAGGTCACCGTTCGGTTTCCTTGAACGAGGTTAGCACGGCGGCCAACGCAGCGGCGTAAAATTGGCTCGCTGTAAGTGCAGCGAAATTTTCCGGCGCATTATATGCCAGAACCTGGCTTTTGATAGGAGAGAGGCACTACCGCTCGAAGCTGCGACGCCAGCATGGGAATCCCGTCGTGATCTGCATTGATCTTCTCAAGCCTGTGGCGGTTTCTTGTGGCAAATCGTAGGATTCGAAGGGATCTTATAGGGGACTTTTCCCGGGAAGGCCGGTGCGTGCCCCGGGCTGAGTAGTGTTCTAATCCCTCTCTCTCCGCCAGTTACTGCTTAAGCGTGGCTCACGCGTCTATCACCGACATTGAATGTTCGCGTCATCAAATCAAGCGGAAATCGATATTTGCTGCGAATCGATGATTATTTCCGTGACCGACGCGGCTTCGGCTGGTGCCAAGGTACTAGGTGAACGCGCCAACTTATGGCCTGAGTCGTTGGCCGCTTCGCTGCTTGCTTGGCGGATTGTGGAAACCGTCATTGCTGCCCGTTGTCGTAGATGACAGTTTGGGCTGTGGCAGCAACGGGTGATGCGAGTAGTACCAGCGAAAGGCGAGCATTCCCAACAGCAGCCCGCTGAACTCCACCAATCGCACCCACTCGGATTGCGGGTGTGGCGTCAGGGATACGGCGAAAAAGTACATCATCCACGGCAGCATTTGCAACCGCCCGCGAAACATTGCTTTCTCAATCAGTTCGTCTGTGACCATCGCCGCGCTCCTTCATGGTTGCAGGGTCGGGCACACCGTTGGATCCACGGTGTCATCAGTAACATGAAGCCAAGGACCCGAGACGTACCGAGCCGCCATCGCTGGTGAGTTGTAGCTTCGACACCCGATAGATGTACGGAAGCTTGAGCCGATTGCAGTTGTCGTCAAGGTAGGAAATATCGATTTTAGTTTTCGAGCCGTCCGACACCTCTGAAAAACCTATCGGGAACCCTCGCTCATCGGTGTGGTAGTTGGTGATTACATCTTGTGGCGGGGGTGACGATTGCGCTTCGACGAAACCAGCGGCTGTGCCAAACATTGCCGCTAAGACCAGAAACGATTTCATGCTCGCCCCTCACACGGTGCCGCTTGCGCTTCCAGTATCGGCTCCGTGAATGTCATTCGCAATCAGCTAATCGTCATTCGCGCCCGTGCCAGATGCCCCAGTTCCCGTCATCGTCGGTCAGGGCTGGCGCCGAGCCGGAGGCGAATGCGCTGGCGCAAAGTGCAACGATTAGCTTGTTCATGGCCGCCTCGCCCGCAGGTAATCAGGAATCTGCGTCCATTCTGATACCGAAGGGATCTCAACGCAAAGCTGAGGCGACGGCGCCTGCTTTCGGTCCGTTACTTTCCGCTAAGCCATGTTGCCGCGCGCAATGCCGCGGGGGCCACGATGAGTTGTACGATGATAAAACCCACCGTATCAACGGGGCGGATTCCGGCGAACGTGTTGGTGGCTGCGCGCGCAAGTGTCACCGCCGGATTGGCGAACGACGTTGAAGCGGTGAACCAGTACGCAGCCGCGATATAGGCGGCTACCAAGCCACCGACAACAACCGCGCCCTTGTGCCGAGCAAGCCCGATTGTCAGCAGCAACCCGGCGGTTGCCACGGCCTCGCTCACCCATTGGCCGGCCCCGCTGCGCATATGCTCGGACTCCGTAAACAGCGGCAGTGAGAACATCACATGCGCAAGCGCAACGCCAAGAAACGCTGCTGCCATCTGCACTACGATGTACGTCGGCACGTGCCGCCAGGGAAAATGCCCGACGCTCGCCATGGCGAGCGTGACGGCGGGATTGAAATGCGCGCCGGAAACCGGCCCGAATAGTGCAATAAGCACCCAGAGCCCGCAACCGGTGGCGATACTGTTAGCGAGCAGCGCGATGGCGACATTACCGCCTGCAAGCCGCTCACCCATGATGCCGGAGCCCACTACGATCGCGAGTAGAAACGCCGTGCCGATGCCTTCAGCGGCGAGCTGCCGCGAGAGCGTCATGCGTGCCCGATTTCTCGAAGCTTCTTCTCCAGTGCAAGTCGTTCCAGCGTGGCTAGCGGCAAGTCGGCGAGCAGATCGATGCGGCGCTTCAGAATGCCAGCGACCTGTGCGAATTTCCGTCGCTTGTCGTCGTCGCTGCCTTGAAACAGCGACGGGTCTTCGACGCCCCAATGCGCGGTAATCGGATGACCAACCCATATCGGGCAGACCTCCCCAGCCGCGTTGTCGCAGACGGTGATAATGAAATCCATTGGCGGCGCTCCCTCCGTTGCAAATTCATCCCACGCCTTGCTGCGCAGGCCTTTCGTTGGGAGATGCAGGTGCGCGAGCGTTTCCAGTGCAAACGGATTTGGCGCGGTTCCGGGCGCGCTTCCAGCGGAAAAGGCCCGGAAGCGTCCGTTGCCCATGCTGTTCAGGAGCACTTCCGCCATGATGCTCCGCGCAGAATTATGCGTGCACAGAAACAGCACGTTGTACTGACGCTCGGCCACGTCTATGCCTTGGCGCAACAGCCGCTTGCAACCGTGACCGGAACAGCGACTTTCGACTCCGGCGGTGCGCAACACGACGAATTGGACGCTTCGCCGCCTCCGCAGCTCGCCGACTTTTCGCCCGCAGCGGACTCCGCTTCTGCACTGCCGAACAAGGGAATAGAGCCAAGCGAGCGGAATGTTTCCCAGGCGATGCCCTGTGGGTCCGTCACCCAATATTTATCGGATTTGGCATAACAGCAATTCGCGCCCATTTCGGGGACTATGGCGGTGTGCGCTCTTTGCAGGTTCGCGTGAATTGCTTCGAGTTCCACGTCGTCTTCGGCCTGGAACCCCAGATGGTTGATGCCCGGTGCGTGGCCGCGATTGGAAATCGCGAAGTTGACGCGCGGGTCTTCGAGCAGCCACTTGGCATAGTCGGGCTTCAACACAACGGGCGTTGCGCCAAACATCGCCGAATAGAAAGCGATGCTCTCATTCAGATCGTTGACCGCAACGTGCACATGAAAGCGCTTCATTGTTTCTCCTAGAAATGCTCGGTGCGACAGCAACGAGGGCGCAGCAAAGGTGCTTCGCCGACCTGGTGGCATCTCGCTTCAACTACGCATTTCAGTACTTGCCGCACAGCGAGCGCGGCCCTTTGCCGTGCGCGGACGAAATGGGCGGTGACGCTTTTCCGTAACGTCATGACACTCTCCTCTTGCGTTTTGCCGCCACAGGCGCGCAGGCAATATCGCAGACGTTGCCCTTGCAGCAGTTCTCGGTCAGGTACCCGATCAGGCCGTTCATCGTGGTGTAGTTGGCGCTGTAATAGATAAAGCGGCCTGCCTGGCGCGGTGTCACCAGTTCCGCGTGTGTCAGCTCCTTCAGATGAAACGATGCGGTGGCGTTGGCAAGTTCAAGCCGCTCAACGATTTCTCCTGCGGGTAACCCCTCCGGCCCTTGCTCCACCAAGAGACGGAAGATGCTGAGGCGCGTGTCCTGTGCCAGCCCGGACAACGCCTTCAGTGCACTTTTCAATTTCATGTTTCCAATTGTATCGAAATAATGAAACTAGTCAACCCCCCGAAATAGACGGCACCTCGCGACCGACGCGGCGCCGTTCCATTAGAATTCGGTCAAATGCCGACCCGACCGCCTGCCTCGACTTCCGCCGAGTTGGAAGAAGACCGCTCCAGGTTGCTGGCTTTGGCCGGCAGCGGACTTGCCGTGGGCGCACTCGCTGGTCTCGTTGCTAGCGCGTTCAACTTCGCGCTCGATACGGCCGAGCGGCTCCGGGGAGCCCTGCTGAACTGGGCCCATCAGTACCCGGCCGCGGGATGGATCGCGCCGGTGTTGTTTGCCGCTGGCGCTGCGTTCATCGCGAGGTGGCTTGTGCGCCGCTATGCGCCCGAGGCGTCGGGGAGCGGCGTGCAACGTGTGGAAGCGATCATACGTGGGGACGCGGGCAAACTAAATCCTGCGGTATTGTCGGTCAAATTCGTTGGTGGCGTACTCGCGCTCGGCGCAGGGTTGGCGCTCGGTCGCGAGGGCCCGACGGTACAGATGTCTGCTGCCATTGGCGAAGCTTGGGCTCGTCTTTTCAAACTGCGTCCAGGCGACCATCGCGCGCTCCTTGCGGCCGGTGCCGGCGCCGGCCTGGCCGCCGCGTTCAATGCTCCACTCGCGGGCGCAATCTTCGTCTTCGAGGAGTTGCTGCGTCGATTCGAGTTGCGCGCCGCCGTTGCAACGATGTCTGCCTGCAGCGGTGGCTTGGTGATCATGCGCATGTTGACTGGCAATCGTCACGTATTCGCGGTGCCGTCGATCGAAATCGATCTGTTCCCGGGGTACTTGACCTTCTTTGTCGGCGGCATTGTCATGGGCGCGTTGGGCGTGATGTACAGTCACATGGTCGTCGCCGGGCTCGATATCGCTGAGCGAATGCGTCGGATTTCGCCGGAAATGCAAGCGGCGATGGTCGGCGCAGTGGTCGGGCTGATGGCGTTTTTCACGCCTCAGGCGATAGGAAGCGGCGAGTCGCAGGTCCAGTCGATGCTGGACGGCGGCCACGCATTCGCAGCCGTGGGAATCCTGTTTGCGGTGCGCATCGTTCTTGGACCACTTTCCTACGCACCTGGACTTCCAGGGGGCTTGTTCGCGCCATTACTTGCGATCGGCGCTGCCGCGGGATTGCTGCTCGGCATCGGCGTCGAAGCAATGGTCCCGGCGCTGTCGACGTCTCAGCCCGCGTTTGCGGCGGTTGGCATGGGGGCACTGTTCGTGGCGGTTGTGGGCGCGCCGCTGACGGGCATCGCGCTGATCGTGGAAATGACAGGCGCGACAACACTGTTCATCCCCCTTCTTACTGCGTGTGCGAGCGCACTCGCAGTGCCCGCGTTGATGGGTTGCCGCCCAATCTATGACACGCTTCGCGATCGCGACGCCTTACGGCGCACGGATGCAACGGCAGAGTCATAGAAAGGTCTGCGTCAGATCGATGCCGCCGTGGACACATACGGACCCTGCGGACAGCGTAACCGACACACACTACCTCAGTGCGTAGCCGCTCAGCGCCGGGGCGTGGTTGACTCTGACCAGCCGCTATTTAGCGATGTAACCTCGAGCTCCACAAAATAAATGGCGGATCGAGTTTCCCCGACCCGCCATCAACTACGTTGTCGCTGAGTTATCTTGCTGTCGTATTGGTGCAAAGCAAACTGGCAAGAACACTGTCCTTCGACGTTGGCACAAACGGAGCCGCGAGTACGTTCGATGCGGTCGCACTGGCGATCAGCGTCGGTGCCTCGGACGGAAGCAGGAAGCGCTGCTGGACAGCCACGTTCACAGCACGCGTCACGACGCAGACGTAGCCAGCATGGGTACCGTACCGCTCCTCGAGTGACGGACGCGGGTCACCGGCTGCGAGGCGGTTAGCCCGGGTATCCCAGAAGGGCCAATAGCCTCCGCTGTTACCCGCTCCGGCAAAGACTTGGCCGACGCTTCCCGGGCCGTTACTTGCATTGGGCCCGTACCAGCCGGTTGTGGCCAGGTTCCAACCGACGTAAGTACCCAGCGGGGCCTCTCCCAGCACCGTTCGCATGCCAGTGACTACGCTATCGTTACCGTCGGAGTTCACCCTCGCTGCGAAGTAGGGAAGCACAGTGTTGATGATGGGTGGCTGGATAGTCGGTATGCCACTCTGCTGATCGTAGTTCTCTCCGGGTCCGAAATCGTAGACGAAGGGCACCCAAGCCTGATCCCCTCGATACGTAAGAGGGGGGACAGTAAGGGAGAAGTCCGGATATCCCTCGCCCGCTGCGGTGTTGGGTACGAGCTCTCCGCGCGCAACGGTGGGATAGGCGCTCGGCGGCATCGGGGTACCCTGCATGATCAACTGGATCAAAGCAAAGTTCAACGCGTTGTTCGTTTGCGTCGCCGGAATTGGACTCGTGGGGAGCGACTGACCGGCCGGTGTAGCGATCGTAGCGGGGGAGGTCCAGGTGAAGTTGGCCGCGCCACCGCCATGCGTGCCACCCGCCGTGAAGTACCGATGGACATTGGGAGGCAGTGGAATGTCCTCGATGCAAGTGAAGCCGCACAGACTCGCCGCGAACTTCTCGGAATAGAGTTCCGCCGAAGCGAAGGTCTCCAGGATTTCCGGGCACGTGTTGTTTTGCGCGCAGCGGTGCAACATGCCGTTCGCCGGAAGGCCACGGGCCAGGTTCGGATAGTCTGCCCACCAGACCGGTGCTTCGTCGCCCCCCATGTACAGATACATGAGGTTATTCGGCTGACCCCAACGGATGTTCATGACCATCATCCGCCCGTCGATCTGCGGCCAAGCGCCGTCGAAGACCTTGCGGCCGGCTTCGTCTTTGTTGAAGCCGTAGAAGATGAAGCCATGAAGGAATGCGGCGGACTGCGACCCGCCTACGGTAGACGCCTTGGTAATGGTGCCGGCGAGCGGGTTTGAACCGCCACCCGGCGCAGCCGACCCGTAGCGGAGGAATGACCCCAGATCTCGAAACGCGGCGAATCCCACTCCGAGCACCAGCGGGTTCTTCGCCGTGTAGGCCATTTCATAGAGAAGGCTGGGGTTGAACGTGCCGGTCTTGAGACAGATCCAGTTGGGATTTGGCGTGCCGGGCCAACCACTAGGGCAATAGGCCCAGGCCCACTGGTCGCTCGCGATCGGCGTCTTTGCGCCAGTCACGCCCTTGAACGTTTGCGAGGGCACGGTCCAGAACTGAGCCTGGGTCGTGTCCGTGCTTACCGGTTGGTAAGGCACAAACGCCGGCCCCTGTATGACCAGCTGCGCGGTGCTCGTAGGCGAACTTCCGACTGCCAGGCCGCAGCCGTTTGTGCCCGTGCACACGTGACCGTACACCGCACCCGAAATGGGTGGCCCGGTTCCATTCGTGGCCACCGGCACCTGTGCGACGAAGCCCGCCAAGGCCTTGAGGCCGCCTGCGCTCGCCACGTCAGGTACCGAAGGAGCAGTGAGGACCCCGGTGGTGGAATTGAGGCTGCCGTAAGCTCCGGAGTTGAGATCGAAGCAGGGATAAGGGATTGCCGCGGACGGCGAGCACTGCGCCAGAAGATCGCCCTGCCAACCGCTCTGAACGTAAGTCACTCCCTGCAGCATCGTCGTCGTGGTGATCGAGTTGCCTCCACGGTTCGGGACCGAGTGGATCATCAGCCCGTTGCGCTGCGCCGGATCGGTCGGCGTGATGATCTGAAAATTGGCAACGTACTGGACCGTTCCGCCGGTCTTCGGCGCAAGAGTGATGTCGGTGATGATCGTGTTGTTGGGATCGCTCGGATCCAGGTTGCCGAATGACCGGCCCACGTAGACCGTATAGGAAGTCGGGACCCCGGGCGTCGCGGTTCCCAAGGTGATCGGCGTGAAGTTGATGGTGGCCGTCTGATCGATGACGATCCGTTGGATGGCTGCATCACTCGGCGGACTCCAGCCGATCGCTGCGCCGAGGCCTAGAACCGATGCGAAATACAGGAGCGGCCTGCTTGTCTTCGGATACATGTTCATTTCTCCTCCGTTGTGTTGACGTGACTGGGATGGTCGCCGCATTCGAGCATGCGTACGGCTTTTGCCCTCGCGAGAATGTTCTGGACAGCGGATTAATGCCACCCGGATTGGTCTCGCAGCCACACCTTCGCAGTGTCGGCATCCCAATCGTTTTAATCTTAGCACCTACTGCCGGCACCAGTAGAAACATCAGCACGCGACCGAAAAAAACTGTCAAGCGATGCCCCGGCTAGTCGTGCTGCAAGGCACGGCTCGTTGAGTGACCGGTCATATCCATACGCAGACCCCTTTTCATTGGCAAAGCGTACAGACGAGGACCGGCGCCGCCAAGTGCCCGGCCCCGCGCCAGCCTTGCGAACGTCGTCCTGCGCGAGCAATTCGTTTACGCGCTTGGCGAGCTTGAGCCAGTGCTCGTTGCTCATGTTTTCGCTGGCGATCTGGAATACCTGCTCGCCCTTGACGTTGGCGACTTGCTTCAGCTCTGGCACGGCCTCGATCAGGCGCTGCACCCCGACGGTCGCCGCGGTCTAGCCGACGGTGGTGGTGGTGCTCGGGCCGGTGCCGGCGATCGTGCCACCGGTGGCCAGGATCGTCACGTTGGCCCGCTTGCCCGCTTCCCTCGCCCATGAGCCGGGAACGGTCAACAGCAGCGCCAAGCCCAGGCAAAGCGCGGGAAACAGATGTTCATGCCGGTGGTCGAATCTCATGACTTCTCCTTGTAATCACATCGAGGAAAGGGCATTGCGACCGTGATCTGACCTGATCGCCCGCACCCATCAGATGGGGCCAGAGGCATCAACAATATGCGCGGGTTCGCGCCAACATACAACGAGGGACCACATCAAGGCAGCGAGGCCGCTCCAGAAACTTTTGTTATCCTTTGCGATCCAACCGCGACGTTGCGCATACCGCGGCAGCAGGGAAAGCCGCCATCTATCTCGATATTTCATGGGAACCGAACGATGATGAAACGTATCGCTTTTGTTGCAGCTATCAGCGCATTGTTTGCGGTGCAGTCGTTTGCGGCGCTCAAACCGGGCGATCCCGCGCCGGATTTCAACGCACCGGCATCGCTCGGCGGCAACGTTTTCACATTTTCGCTCGCCGAAGCGCTGAAGAAAGGACCCGTCGTCCTGTACTTCTACCCGGCCGCGTTCACGACCGGGTGCACGATCGAGGCCCACGATTTCGCAGATGCGGTGGATGCGT
Source organism: uncultured beta proteobacterium (assembly GCA_963732105.1). Classification (GTDB taxonomy): domain Bacteria; phylum Pseudomonadota; class Gammaproteobacteria; order Burkholderiales; family Casimicrobiaceae; genus PALSA-1003. Next base: position 36,552 of record CAVSYL010000021.1, on the reverse strand, counting down.
ACCGAGCGCTCGGCGCTACGGTGATCGGCGTTTCGCACGACGATATCGACACCTTGAAGAAATTTTCCGTCAGCGAGTGCCGCAGCAAGTTCGCGGTGGCCGCGGACAAAGACCAAAGCATCATGAAGTCTTACGACGCAGTCCTGGCAGTAAAGCCCGAGTACGCGGACCGCGTGTCGTATGTTATAGCGCCTGACAGACATGTGGTTTACGCCTACACGTCGCTCAATCCCGAAAAGCACGTCGAAAACACGCTTGAGGCTCTCCGAAAATGGTCGACACTACGCAATAAGTAGCTCGGTTCGGCCTTCGGCACGATTATTTGAGCCGAGTGCCCTATGCGCTGGCTGCTGTCAGGAAATCCCACATAATGGTTAGCGCATGGCTGGTCAAAGGAAAATCAGATGGACAAAAAGACGCTCGCTCTTAGCAGCAGGACGGCGCAGGGTCGCAAGATCGTCGCCGACGGGAAACTCGCGAGCGATATCGCTCACCTCGAAGCGCGACTGCGCGACAGGCTGGTTAAAGGCGACCCAGCGGGGCACGACGCTGTCGGGTTACTGGACAAGGCACTAAAGCGTCTGCACGAGGATGTGAAGCGCTATCCCCTGGTGGCCTAGCGGCACCCTATCCTACGGGACGTCACCAACCCGTGCTGCCGCTTTGGCGTCCTGGTCGTTCGCGGTGTCGTCATTCGCTCACCATTCCGCGGCGTCCGGTTGTGTCGTTCCGCGGCCACGTTTTCAGAAGCTTGGGCAGCTCACCCATATTCCCGAGAAACGCGTTGCATGGCAGTTCGGCAACAGGCCGGCCCTCGTTGTATCCGTAGGTCATGCAAACCATGCGCATGCGCGCGGCCTGCGCTGCTTCGGCATCGTTGCGCGAATCGCCGACGAACAACGCGTTGACAGGGGCAACCGACAGAGCATCGCACGCGTAGAGCAAAGGGGCCGGATGGGGTTTGCGCTCGGGGACTGTATCGGCGCTGACGACGACGTCAAATAGCTGCGCCAATCCCGTACGCTGCAACACGGTGCGCAGAAATCGATCGTAGGTGTTGGTGACCACGCCCAACTTCAAGCCCATGCGGTGGAGTTCGACGAGCGCGCGCTCGACGTCCGCAAAAAGCTTCGGCGTCGGACCGGGTTGCGCCAGATAGACCGCTCGATAGCGCGCGAGCATGGCCGCAATGATCTGCGGCTCCGGGATCTTGCCGAGCTTGGTCAACGCACGCTCGATGAGCATTGGCACGCCGCCGCCGATCATCGCTGTTACCTCGACAGGCGCAATCGACGTAAACCCATTGTCTGTCAATGCCTGATTCAATGCGGCCGCAATGCAAGGCGCAGTATCGACGAGTGTGCCGTCGAGATCGAAAAGTACTGCATCGATGGTGGCCGGCACATCCATGTCGAGATCATCCGCTCGTGAGTGGCCGTGGCAGCCCGCTTGGTTGCGACGATACCTCAGACGGTTTGCCGAACACTGTGGCAAATTGAAGCGCGGGCACATGCGCCACTATTGGGCGATAGGTTTTGGCAAGCAGCATGTGTCGAGATCCTTTGCGCTGATGGCCGAATATGCATCGATATCGCTGAGAATTCTTTGTTTTATTTGAAGAATGCGTCACGGCCGCCACACGCACTACCTCGAAAGAGTCTCATAGGGCACTTTGCCGTGGAGCGCAAGTGCGTGCCTGCGCCGAGTAGCGCTCGAATCTCCTCGGGCAAGCGCTAAGGGCCCTCGCGGGGCCCTCGGCGTTGTACGAGCGAAAGACGGTGAGGTTTGCCTGGAGTTGACCCGGGTCCGCAGACGCCTCATCCTTGGGGAAAACGGAGTCAACAATGCTCAGGACAGTGCGACCGCGCCCAGGGGGGGGTAGTCGGAAGTTGATCCAGCCGAGTCGCGCCGCCCGTGCGTCTGCGTTGTTGCAGCCAGGAGCATCTTCGATCCGGCGATGGTGCGCGAAATGAGAGTTGCGATCATTTCTGTCTACGTCGACTATCACCGGCGTGGACGCAAGAATCCGCATTCCTTGCAACCTCAGATCGGGCCCTTGCTGGCGGGGCTGCTTCCGCGCGACATCGAGATCGAGATCATCAACGAGAGTTCGCACGATCTCGATTGGGACCGGGACTATGACCTGATTTTCATTTCGTCGATGCATTCGGACATGGACCGCGCGCGGCAGATTTCGCACTATTGGCGCTGTCGCGGAGCCAAGACGGTCATCGGAGGATCGTTCGCTGGCAGCTACCCGGAACTCTGCGAGCCCTGGTTTGACGCGGTGGTCGTCGGCGATCCGGAAGGTGCGGTCCCTCAGGTCTACGCGGATTTCTGCGCAAATTCACTCCGGAAGCGATATGAGTCGACGCCCTACGATCCGGACAAGGTGGCGACGCCGCGCTTCGACCTGTTTGCCGGGAAGAAGCACCATGCCTTGTGCTTCGAGGCAACTCGCGGTTGCCCGTTTACCTGCGATTTCTGCGTCCTGACGGGGCAGGGCACGCGGCACCACACCCGGCCGATCCAGTCTGTTCTGCGCGATATCGTCGCCGGGCAACGGATGCTCGCGGCGACGATGCCAATACACAAGCGACGAATCGTCGGCTTCTGCGACAACAACATCGGCGGCAACTTGCCATATCTGCGCGCGCTGTGCGAAGCCCTCAGGCCGCTTCGACTCCACTGGTACGGCGCTGCCACCTTCAACGTCATCGCGAACGCTGACCTGGTGCGCACGATGGCGCAGTCCGGATGTCGCGCCTTGTTCGTCGGCTTGGAGAGCTTCAATCCCGCGACGCTCGCAGACATGCGCAAATCCCAGAACGTCGTCAAGAAGATGCGCTCCTCGCTGGAATTCTGTCGCAAACAAGGGATCCTGATTGTGTCGGGGCTCATGGTCAGTCCTTTGTCCGATGCGATCGAGGACATCCGGAGGATCCCCGAAAACCTTGATCACAGCGGACTGCACGTCCCGACGTTTGTTTGTTTCGAGTCACCGATTCCAGGAACGCCGCATTTTCACCGCCTCGCGCGTGAGTCGCATCCGCCGGCATTCATGCCCAACGCCCTTTTGCGCGACCTGGCTGGCTATACGCTCGCGGTACGGCCACGAAAGGCGCCGGTCGACGAATTCATTGCCGCCTATCGCGAAGTTACGCGCGAAGTCTTCTCGGCTCGGCGCAGGTTCGGCAAGCTCGTCCATGACGTGCCCAGATTCCTGGCCGGGGGCCATTGGCTTCCCGCGCTCATCGACACCATCGACATGGTTACCATGCAGGTCTGCACGGCCGACTTTGCGGAAAGAACCTACATCGCGGGTACCGATGCACCGCCGCCGGAGTCGGTACCGTTGACCGATGCCGATTTCAGATCGGAAGCACAGCGTTCCAATGTGCTCGAGCCGTGGCGTGTCACAGATGGCGCCGGTGCGCTGCTTCCACAATGGCGAAATTCCCGCGTAGTGTTTCAACAGGCAATTACGGAAACCAGCGACGGCGCAAGCACGATCGGCTCGGTTGCCGCCTGAATCTTGCCGGTCGCCATGAAACCCGCAAAGACGAGTCCCAGGATGATGACCGTCGACAGCGTTGGCACGAACCTCGACGAGCGCGTTCGTGCGGAGCAGATCCGCATGGTGTATCTGCATTCGCCGACCACGTCGGGCGGTTCGATCGTTGCGGGCGCATTCCTCGTTGCAGTGATGTGGGACTCCGCTTCCCACGCCACCTTGTTGATTTGGGGCGCTGCGCTGACGATCTACCAGGGATTTCGAATCTGGAGTTATCGCAAGTATCTCGCCGCCAGTCCGGACGCCTCGGAATCGCGTCGATGGGGACGCATGTACATATTGGCGACCACCGTTGCCGGATGCATCTGGGGAAGCGCGGGCATCCTCTTCTATGCGCCGGAGTCCATGATTTCCCTCGTTTATCTGTGCCTCATATTGTTTGGCGTCGCGTCGCTCACGATTCCGACGCTCTCTCTGTTTGCACCTGCCTTCTATCCGCTGGTGGTACTGGTGCTGGTGCCGTTCATCGTGCGTTCGCTCGCCAGCGGGCATCGGGAGCAGGTTGCGCTGGCGATTCCACTGATCATCGCTCTCGCAATGTCGATCACCTTTGGACGAAAGATCAATCGCATGATCGACGAATCGATTCGCCGTGGATTCGAAAACCAGGCGCTGATCGGAATCGCCGAGCGTGCCCGGCTCGAAGCGGAACGCAGCAGTCGCGCCAAGTCTCAGTTCCTCGCGACGATGAGCCACGAGTTGCGCACGCCCCTTAACGCCATCATCGGCTACTCCGAACTGATGACGCAGCACCCCGAGCGTTTTGCAACGCAATCCGCGAAGGATCCCCTTGAACGCATTCTGCGGGCAGGCCGCCACCTCCTCAATCTCATCAACGAACTGCTGGACCTTGCGAAGATCGAGGCAGGGAAGGTGAATTTCACCTACGAACGGGTCGATGTCACGAGTCTCGTGCGCGACGCCATCGAAACCACACGCTCGCTTGCGGAGCAAACCGGGAATACGGTCAGTTTGGATTGTCGTGCGGACCCCGGCATGCTACAGACAGATCCCAAGCGACTCACGCAGGTCGTCCTCAATCTGCTTTCGAATGCGTGCAAGTTTACCGACCACGGGCGAGTCGAAATTTCGATCGTGTCGGAGCAGATCGAAGGGCGGAACTGGATCGACCTCGCCGTGAAGGACACGGGCATCGGCCTTGCGCCGGCCCAGCAGGAAAGACTGTTCGAGGATTTTTCCCAGGGTGATCCTGCGACCTTCAAGAAATTCGGCGGGACGGGCCTCGGCCTCGCCATCAGTCGCCGAATTTGCCGGGCAATGGGCGGCGACTTGACCGTCGTCAGTGAATTGGGAAAGGGGTCCACGTTCACTGCGCGGCTTCCTGCCGTTCGGTCCGCGAGCGACTTGGTGCAGCAGACAGAACAGGCGGCCCCGGTGGTTCCGATGAAATTGCCTGCGCCCCGTGCGGGTGTCGTCCTGGTCATCGACGATGATCCCGCGGCGCGCGAAATTATTGTCGAACGCCTCACGCGCCACGGATTTGCCACGGAGTCCGCTGCAGATGGCATGGAAGGCTTGCGCAGGGCACGCGAGCTTGATCCGGCGGCAATCACACTCGATATCGCGATGCCAGGCCTGAACGGATGGTCGGTACTTGCCGCGCTGAAGGAAGACCCTGAACTGTGTGTTGTGCCCGTGGTGGTCATTGCCGCATTCGGCAGTGAGTTGAAGAAAGGTTTTGCACTTGGCGCGGCCGCGTGCCTGACCAAGCCCGTCGACCACGAGCTCCTCGCCAATACGCTGAATCACCTCACAGGGCGCGGCAGCACCGACGCGAGCGCCTGATTCGTCAACTCCCGGATCATTCGCGCGCAACCTTAGACCGCACCATGTTCAGGATCCTTTGCGTCGAAGACAATGATGACAATATCGCGTTGCTCGAGGCGTGGCTGGGGCTCGAAGCCGACATCGAATTCATCGTCGCGACCGACGGTGAACAAGCCGTGCGGTGCGCCATACAGGACGCACCCCACCTGGTGCTGATGGACCTTTCGCTGCCAGTCATGGATGGCTTCCAGGCAATACGGCTCATCAAGGCAAATCCTGGTTCTCGCCACGTACCGATCATCGCGCTTTCCGCGCACGCAATGGCGGAGGACCTCGCGAAAGCCTACGAAGCAGGCTGCGACGACTTCGAAACCAAGCCCATCGTGTTCCCCCGATTGCTGGAAAAGATTCGGCGGCTCCTGCCCGCGTAAATGCCAATGCCATTCCCTGAATCCGGCCGCCGCGAATGGCTGAAGCGCTGCGGTACCTTGTACCGGACGTTCTTCAGGTCGACCCGACCAGTCGAAATGCCTCGACGGGATCGCGAAAGCCTTTGAGGTTCAAGGTACCGATCGATTCTGTTCGGAACGAATCCATCAGCGCCGCCCCAGCACGTGCACTCACGATGATCTCCCCGCCGCCAGCCTCGGCACACAGTCTCGAGGCCAGGTTGGCGACCGTGCCGACGACTCCGTAGTCGTAGCGGTCGGTGAAGCCGATCGCGCCCAGTGTTGCGTAGCCATACGCCATGCCGGACCCGATATGAAGGTCGAATCCTTCGCGACGCCAGCGCTCGATCGACGGCTTGCTCGCTTCAAACACGGCCAGCGCGAATCGCGCGGCCTGCGCGCATGGATCCGGGACCGGCTCCGGATCGTTGAAGAAGACCATTGCGCCGTCACCGACGAAACGCTCGATCGTGCCTGAGAAGCGCTGGGACTGGGTTCCGATCGCGTGGTGAAATTCACGCAGGACGCGCATGACATCTTCCGGTTCGTTGCGTTCCGAAAACGCCGTGAACCCTCGAAGGTCGAAAAAGACCACGGCGATATCCGCACGATGCGGAATGAGCAACGATTCAAAGTCGTCGACGTCGACGCGGGCGGCGACCTGGGCCGCGAGGAAGCGCTTCAACTTGGACAGACGCTGCACTTCGGAAACCTTGGCTGCGACCCGAAGCTCGAGCTCGCTGTTGATCTGCTTCAGCTCTGCCGACTGAGCTTCCACTCGATCGAACAGGTGCTTCACGCGCACGAGTGATCGGACGCGGGCTATAAGTTCGACGCCGTTGATGGGCTTCGTCACGAAGTCATCCGCACCCGCTTCGAGCCCTCTGACGCGCTCGACTTCGGGATCGAGCGCGGTCACGAGCACGATTGGCAGCATAGCGAATCGGTCGTCACCGCGCATGCGGCGCAGGACGTCCAATCCGGACAAGCCGGGCATTAGCACGTCGAGCAGGATCAGATCGGGAACGGAACGATCGACCGAATTCAAGGCCTCCTCACCGCTGCGCGCCGTTTCGACGGAGTATCCGTGTACGGTCAGCAGATCGGCGAGCAGGCGGACGTTGTCCTCCTGGTCGTCGACAACCAGAATCCGTGCGCCGTTGGCGGCTGCGTCAGCGGGCATCGACGACTCCCGATCGGGAGGCTTGGAAATCATGTCGATGGCGGCGTGCGTGGTTCAGGGCGCCGCAACGCGCATCCACGCGCCAGGCGCCGGAAGTTTGAACGTCGCATGCTCGGGCATGACCGAGTTCAGGCGCACGAGGAATTTCCCGGCGTCCTCCGTCGGCACCAACTTGAGATCCTTCGGGTCGTCCGGCAGCAGTTCGAAGAAATTCTCCCAATGGACGATGGCGACGAAACGTGGTTTAAGCAACTTGACGATCCTCTCGGGATAGTTGTCGACTTCATTGAAGCCAGGCATGCACACGATCGCGACGTCGATAGGCCGTGAATCCGGTCCCTGAATGAGCGCAGGCGGAAAGCCGAGCGTCGGATTGCTAGCTGCGTCCTGGTAGTGAATGCGGAAGTCCACGGCACTCCCATCGGCGCTCATGAAGTCGATGAGATACGCCAGCGTCTGGCCTTCGACCCAACCCGATGCCTTCGTGGGGAGTTGTTGCAGCGGTTGCTCGACGGTGCCCTCGAAAAACTTGATGTGAAAAATGATCGGCGCGTGCTCGGACTTTAGCGCCATGAAACGCACGCGGCGGTTGGGACCGACATACCACCATTTTCCGACATGATCGATGGTGCCAATGTCATCTTCTACGGACACGATGTCACTCGCATTCAGCGTGCTGTCGCCAGCCAGAATGTTTTTCATCGTTTTACTGCCATAGACCTTCGTCTGTGGCACGTACCGCTTGATGATGTACGGCACGTCCATCAGATGATCATAGTGCGAGTGCCCGACCAGAATGCCTGTCGTACCTGTCAAGCCGTTGTCGGAGGGCCCGCCAAGGAAGCGATCGACCTGCTCGGGCAGCGACTCGATGGTCCCGAATGCGACACGCGGGATGGACGGGTTGGAGAAGAATGGTGCCGTGACCAATACGTCAGCGCCTCGCTTCAGTATGACGCCGCCCGCGCCCAGGTAGCGAATCTGGAGCGTCGTCGGGTACGCGGGATCGCTGGGGGGCAACGGCGTCACGCCGGGATAAACCGGCAACCCCGTGATCGGCCCTCCGCAGCCTGACAGGTGAATCAGGACAACGGCAAGAAGACTGGCCTGGAAAGCGCGCAACAGCATATTGCGGCGAGCGTAATCAGATGGCATGGATGGGCTCCCCCGTGGCGGATCGGCAATTGACCAACAGCGCCTTGGCCTTGTTGTCATGAGTCCGGCAGTCCCGGTCTCCGGCACCATACTTCAGTTTGCCACTGTGCACGGTGTTTCGCATACCCTGCGCCATCGCGCCTGACGCTGTCACTTGTCCACATTCCCCAGAAACGCGGCACATGGGACATCGTCGACACTTTTGCCTTCGTTGTATCCGTAAGTCATGCGAACCATGCATGCGCCGCCGCCGCATCGTTGCGCGAAGCAGCAATCGCCGTGTTTGAAGGGGAAAGGCGGGCGTTTGCGGCGACTTTGCTATAATTGCAGCAAGCGCCCGTAGCTCAGTTGGATTAGAGTACCTGGCTACGAACCAGGGGGTCGTGGGTTCGAATCCTGCCGGGCGCGCCATTAATCAATTACTTACGGGCGACAAGTGCGCTCGTTTTCCCTGCTGCGGGACCTCTGCGGGACCTTTTATCCACAGGCGCGCCGTTCCCGCGCTAGCGACGCGCAACACCGTGCACGTTTCCTCGCGATTCAAGAGTAGGTTCGCCTGCGTGAGCAGTCTGCCCACATCGGCACTGGCGTAGTGCCCGGCCATCGAGTGGTTGGCGTGACCCAGCAGCACTTCTCGGTCTTCCTTCGACACGCCAACGGCGCGTAGGCGGCAGGCAAAGGTGTGGCGCAGGTCGTGAATGCGCACCGTTTGCAATTCCACCTCGCGTCGGGCGCGCTGCCACGCCGTGTTGTTCATCGTGCGAACCGGCTTACCTCGATCCGGGAAGACCCAGATTGGATGTTTGCCTCGTTGTTCTTCGATGATTGACCAAGCCGCGTCGTTCAGTATGGCAACGTGTGCGCGCTTTGATTTGAATGCTTCCGGCGGAATCACAAACACGCTCCTTCCAACCTCGGGCACGGCGACTTCCCAAGTCCATTGGAGTCCGCACACATTGCTGTCGCGTAGGCCTGTATTGACCGCAAAGAGCACCATCCTGGCAAGGCGCGCGGGCAACTTTGGAAAAAGCTTGTCCTGCTCCTGCCACGTGATCGGGTAGGGTGCTCGTCGTGTTTCGGGCAACATCGTGATCAATGGCGGCATGCCCCGGAGCCACGGATGCCCCTCATCATCTCGATAAGATCGCGCGGCACGATTAAGCACTGTTCGTACGATTTCAAGGCTGCGATTGACCGTTGTAGCGGTAACACCTTGCGCACGCCGATCTGCAATGAAGCGCTCGAGCGTTGCGTCGTGTATTCGGTCTAGTTCTAGCGTCCCAATGTAGGGAATCAGTAATCGAACGTGCCAAGCTGTAACGTCGATGCTTCGCTTATCACGTGACTGCGTGAGGTACCTTGCCGCGGCATCTGCGAACCGGGGCGGAGAGTTCGACCTGCGCGCAAATCGCGACTCGACCCGCTGGATTTCGGTCTCGAGCCGCCGCGCTGCCTCTGCTTGATTGACGCGTCCAAGGCGGGCGTAAATGCGGACCCCGCGGTACGCTTTGTCGAGGACTCGCCGGCCGGCACCGTCGACTGTAATTCCAGGCGTCTGGGCAGCATCCATGCTGATCCTCCGTTCTATTGGATCGGACACGATACCGACACCTCTTGTGAACAGAGGGCGTTTCGATGTCGTGCTGGCCAGAATCGACGCGTGTGCAACAAGGTCCGCCGTCGGCAGCGCTGTGCTTGCGGTCGGTAAGGCCAACGAAGCATGAAGTGGCCCGCGGCAAGATCAGCGCATTGGGGCCGGCGAAGGCGGCAATTCTTGTTTTGAACGGTCTCAATTCGGTGCCAACGTCACATCCGTTTCCTCATGCATCTCCTCGCTTTCGATTTTTGGCAGCACCCTGAGGATGTCCTCGTGTGCCGATTCAATGAGCTTCATCAGCGTCGCGCGCGCCGCATCCGGTGTGCGGGCTATGATCGCGTCGGCCACCGCACGATGTAGGGGCAACGACTCGCGTGCGACATCTATGCTCGTGATGGACAGCCTGAAAGATGACCTCAGCGCGTTCGACAGCAGCGGGATCAACTGGCGCAGAAACTGGTTGTTCGAGCCGAGAGTGATCGTCTTGTGAAAGTCGAGGTCGGCTTCGAGGTAGTTTCCTTTGCCTTCAACGCCCGCGGCCATCCGCGCATAGGCGTCCTCCAGCACCTCGTCGGGAAAGTTGGGATTGGCTGCCGCAAGCTCGGCGGCGTAGGGCTCGATACCGAGGCGGAAGCGGACCAGATCTTCGACAAAAGCACGGCTTGGTCCCGTGCTCACCCGCCAGGCGATGACTTGGGGGTCGAATAGGCTCCAGGAATCGACCGGCAGGACGCGTGTGCCGTGGTGCCTGCGCACGCTCACCATACCCTTGGCGACGAGCGTCCGCATCACTTCGCGGACGACCGTGCGGCTCACTCTCAACTCGCGGCCGATCTCGTCCTCGGTCGGGAGCACCGCATCCGCGGCGAAGCGCCCGGCCACGAGCCATCCCGCGATCTGGTCGACGGCCTCCTGATGGCGTGTGGTCGGTCTTCTCACCTATTCATTATACGTATGATGTAATTATTGACTAGACCCCAATTCGCAGTTCATCATACGTATGATCTAAGTATGGACAAGACCTCCGGTCGCGGCACGTAATCGAACCGGAGCGGCGTCGAACGGCCATCTCAAAAGAGCCGGACGGCATTGGGATCAGGTTGTGGCACTAACAAAAGGAGGAGTGACGATGGGCAGAACGAAGATCGCGCTGGTCGTCTTGACAGCGGCGCTGACGGGCATCTCGGTTGCAACCGATGTTTTGGCAGCTAGGCCTACAAACCCTGCTGACTGGCCGGCGGTGAAAGATGTCTACACGGACTATTTCCTTATCGGCAACACGAGTCTCAGCGCAGCCAATTTTGGCGCCAATGTCGTGCCGGGCGAAAATTCGGACGCTGCCATGACCCTAAAACACTTTAACTTCGTGACGCCCGACAACGCCATGAAGCCTGATTCTCTTTGGAGCGCAGGTATTACCGGCCCGACCCCCAGTTTCCTTACCAATTTTACTTCGGGCATTAACAATGATATCAGCGCGGCCAACGCCCGCGGATTCAAGGTCAATGGGCATACGATAAGTTGGCACAACCAGTCGGCTCAGTGGCCGGCCGCCAATGTCACTACGTCCGCAGGCCTATGGGAAACACCGTGGGATTATGTGACGGCAAAGGCGAATTTCGGCTACTACGTCCAAACGGTAGGCGGGCATTTCGGTCTGCAACCATTCAACACCTACTCCTTCGACGTCGTCAACGAGGCGATGAGAGACAACGCCGATAACCCTGCCGACTGGAGGAACGCCCTCCGCACCGGTTACAACCCGGAGGAGCGGCCGTCTAGATGGGCCCAGGCTTACTCCAAAGGTGGGAACCGTTGGGACTATTTGTATGACGCATTCTTCAACATGCGCCAAAGCACGACCTCGCTGCTGAACTACAACGACTTCAACGACAACGAGAGAGACGCGAAAACAATCGCGATCGCTTCGATGGTCAAGGAGTTCAATGAAAGGTACACGGCGGATTCAGCCGCAGGTAAGGGCAGGATACTGCTGGATGCTGCTGGAAACCCCAGGCCGCTGGTCGACACAATAGGAACACAGGGGCACTTCGACATGAGGCTCAATCTGGACACCTTTGAGAGGGCCGTCAAGACGTATCTCGACCTCGGCGTGAATGTCGATGTAACGGAGCTGGACGTAATGCCCAACATTGGCTTGGACAAAGGCCAGCGAATACCCAATGGGACTGAGATGAACGGCCTCTTTTTGGATCAGGGGGTTTTCTACGCGAAACTATTTAAAATTCTCAGGGAGTACGCCGGCGGCCCTGCCGGTAGTCACCCCGAGTACAAACGAGGCGTACACCGAGTCACATGGTGGGGGTATACGGACCCCGGCTATCACATCAACGGGTATCCTTGGTCGGGAATCGGTCAACCCAAGGAAGCGTATTGGGCCGTGGTGGACCCGGATCAGTACCTCCTTGATGCAGGCTTGCCGGCGAATGGTGTTACCGCGACATTCAATTACGGCGGAGAGTCTTTTACAGCCAGGACATGGGGCGGCAAGTATGCTTACGCGACGCTCGACATCAACGTTCCGGCAGCAACGAAGAACGTTAATTTCACTGCTCAGAACGTCTCCCTGCCCGCCGGGTTCGGCATTGACAGCATCACGTACGACCCGGCGGACTGCGCTGTGATCCCTGGGAAGCCGTGCCATGTGACGGTGGTTGCGAGGGGGCCAGACCCGGCAGCTGCGTATGCAAATGTTGGTGTGGAGAACACCGCGACGTACGTACTGACTTTTGGGCAGATGGCCGTGTCGTGGTTCGAGGCCACCAGCGCCTTGGCAGCGCCCCTCTCCTATGCTGAAGTTCGCTTCAGTGACGGCGTGACCAACTTCAAACAGTACAAGACTCAGTACGGGAGCGACGGAACATTGCAAGCGACCGGCGAAACCGCATTGGCGCCTGTACCGAAGCATGGGCACAGCACGCTCATCCTCAACTCGGGAGAACCAATTTCTGCCCAGGTCGGATTACGGTTGAACAAGGACTCCACGACGCAGAAAGCCTGGAGACTGGCCAAGAGAATTGAAGCCGGAAGAACCTATATGGTTGTGTCGGCGGACTCAGTTTTCCAAGCAAATGGACAAACAATGGCCTATGCCCTGACCAACAGAACCAAGCCCGCGTCAACTGCCACGTCTAGCCCGCCGGCCGTGCCTGAATCGCTTTCGCGTTCGCCTGTCATACTAAGCGGCGACATTCTTGTGCCGCTGGCGAATACGAATGCGCCGGGGAGTGAGCCGGCTCTCGCGCAGGATAACCTTAAGTTTATGTTCGAGGAAAATTTGAGGAGTCCGGCCGCAGGACCGTACGCATCTCAGGAAGGGTACACGATGGATGGCTATATCCACGGCACCAATGTTTACCCAATGATCGTATTCAGGGGAAATGGAGCAACCGGCACTGTCGTGAATGGTCAGAATTCGCTGATAACAAGACAAACAAACGGCGCCGAGGGTCCGCAAATCGCGGACAGAGCGCTGGATCAGGCCGTATGGTTCCACACGCCGATAGACCCGCAAACCGGCCAGATGAAGATGTTCCTGTACACAGGCAGAGGCACCACCAACCAGCATTACGTGCTGAAAGAAGTGGTAAACGGTAATACGCCGAAACTAGACAGCAGCAACGCTATAAGTCAGAGGCAGGCGGCTACCGGCGGGTTCGTCGCTTTGCAGGCGGCGAGTCCAGATGCAGGTACCAATGTAATGCTGTACGCGTACGACATGGAGCCGTATGTACCGGGCGATGTCAACGGCGACAATGTGGTGGATTGCGCGGACCTGGCAATGGCGAACTCGGCAGTCGGCACGCGCACCGGACAAGCAGGCTTCCTTCCGTCAGCGGACCTGGATAACAACGGTGTCATCGATTTCATTGACATCAAGCTGCTGAGAGTCGCGGTGGCGCGCACTCCCGGGTACGGTATCTATACGTGCCCATGAAATGAGGGGCTAGTTCTTGCGAACATCAGCGGCCCGCCACTTTGGCGGGCCGTCTGATTTTCTGTCGGCGCATCACTCGGCATCCGGGTCGCCCTCCGGGCGGTCACCAACCATCCGCCCCGCGCATCGTTCCAACCTAGCAGGATCGCCCACAAAAATCTTCGTGAGGACGATAGACCAAAGCCACGCGTTTACAACGCGAATTTCAACGAAGTTTTATAGGCCATTGAAAGCGCCGATGACGATCGGAAAATGCTTTGTCGTTCCGACGCTCGTATACGCGGGGGTATTTTCGAGGAGCGATAGTAGATAGTGATTAGGAATCTCCTCAGCCAACGTTTTGATTTTCATCATCAGCAGAGTCCACAATCAACAACGGTCGTGACGAAAAAGGCATGAAAGGTCCGGCAATCAATTTGCTGCGCTACACGCTTGCAGTTCTGCTGCTGGCTGCAGCGGCACAGGCGAGGGCCGTGACCCAAATCCAGTGGTGGCACGCGATGGCCGGTGTCAATAACGACCGGGTCAACGCGCTCGCCAGGCGCTTCAACGACAGCCAGAGCGATTACAAGGTCACGGCCGTATACAAGGGCAGCTATCCCGAAGCCATGGCGGCGGCGATCGCCGCGTACCGCGCAGGCAATGCGCCGGCATTGTTGCAGGTGTTCGAGGTCGGGACAGGCACAATGATGGCGGCCAGGGGGGCCATCAAGCCCGTCTACGAAGTTATGGGCGACGCGGGCGAGAAATTCGATCCAAAGGCGTATCTTCCTGCGGTCGCGGATTACTATACCAACGCAAAAGGGCAGATGCCCTCATTTCCATTCAATAGTTCGACAGTGGTGTTCTGGTACAACAAGGACGCCTTCGAGAGGGCAGGGCTCGATCCGAATCGTGCGCCCAAGACATGGCCGGAAGTCGTCTCCGCGATGGCGAAGCTCAAGACCTCGGGCCACGCCTGTCCATTCACGACTGGGTGGCAGGCGTGGACGCAGCTCGAAAGCTTCTCGGCTTGGCACAACGTGCCTTTCCTCACCAACGACAACGGCTTCTCGGGCGCTGATGGCAAGCTTGTGTTCAATGGCCCCGTCCAAACGCGCCACATCGAGAACATGCAGGATTGGATTAAGAAGGGATATTTCGTGTACGGCGGCCGCAAGAACGAGCCGGAAGCCAAATTCATCAGCGGCGAGTGCGCGATGATGACGGCGTCGTCGGCCGCCTACGCCACCATCAAGCAGAACGCGAAATTCAAGTTCGCCGAGTCGACGCTGCCGTACTACCCCGACGTCGCCGATGCGCCGCAGAACACCATCATTGGCGGGGCGAGCCTGTGGGTCATGGGCGGCAAGACAAAGAACGAGTACAAGGCTGTCGCCAAGTTCTTGACCTTCCTTTCGCAGCCGGAGATTCAGGCGGAGTTCTCGGAGGCGACGGGGTTCCTGCCGATCACCATGGCTGCGTACGAGCTTATGAAGGAGTCGGGCTTCTACCAGAAGAACCCGGGTACCGATGTAGCCGTCCAGCAGATCATTGGCAAATCCGCCAACACTTCACGCGGCGTGCGTGCAGGCAATTTCCCGCAGATTCGCGATGTAATGGACGAGGAGCTCGAGGCCGTATGGGCGGGCAAGAAGACCGCGAAACAGGCCCTAGACGATGCGACGAAGCGCGGCAACGAGATCATCGAGCGCTTCAACAAGACCAACAAGAGGTAGGCAGCGCCGGAGAACTCCGGACGTGTGGGCCCGGGGGCATTGGCGACGAGGAATTTGCTTTTGTACCTTTTGATATCGCACCACGGCAGATCCTCCAAGATCGACACCGACGGTTTAATCGTTGAGGCGCTCTTCACGCCATCGTTCATGGAAGTTTTCCACGTACGTGTTCTCACCGGTGTGTAGGAAGTTCGTGGCTCAGATCATCCGTTCCTGCCACTAGGTGATTAAATAATTCGGCAGCCGGCCTCGGCAGCGCGCGACGGTTCCGACAAGAGACGGCGAACTGACGCTCTCCCCAAGCGTCGGACAATGGAATCACGGCGATTCCTGATCGACGGGCGTAACGTAGAGCAACTATCGCAGGAATGATTGCGACCACGAGTCCCGACTCAACAACGCGAATCATCGCGTCGAATGTTGGCGCCACAATTCGGTACCGCAATAACTTTCCGGCGCGTACACTTTCGCGACGCAGGACGTGGGTGACCGGTCCGCCCGAATGTATACCTACATGCTCGTAAAGTAAGGTGTCGGCGAAAGCGATTCGGTCTCTGCTCGCTAGTGGATGATTTATCGGCACAACCGCCGACAGGTGATCCCGTTTACCCGGCTTCCATTCGAGTCCGGCCATGTCTGTTTCGGCCCAGCACACGCCAAGTGTGGCGAGGCCGCCCTTTACGCGGGAAACGACTTCGTGACTAGTCGTCTCCGCGATCTGAACATCGATGCCGCGGTTTTTCGGATTGGCCAAGAAGGACGCGACCGACGCCGGTACGAACGCCGCGTTCGCCGACCTATTTGCGACTACTAGCAAGCAGCCGCGATGATCAGCTGCTCTACTTCCAATATCGCGCTCTAATATTTCGAGGTTATATAGAAGATTCCGAGCATGTTCGAGCAGAGCTACTCCTTCGTTGGTCGGCGCGACGCCGGAGTTTGTTCGAATCAGTAGCGGAGTGCCAGCGAACTCCTCGAGCCGTGTGATGCGTTTGCTGACCGCCGAGGGCGTTATGTTCTGCAACTCGGCCGCGTGCGTAATGCTCCTGCACTCGCACACTGCGACGAAAAGCTGGAGCGAAGCAAAGTCAAACTTTCGAGCCATGACACCTCCCTGCACCTTGGAGCGCAAGCGCAACACAGTAGCTTGCGAGTTGGACCGAATCGCATCGGGAGGCGACAGGTCGGATACTGGAGCCTGCACAATTAGCAACGAGCAGAGATAGTACGATTGGTGGCGGTCCATCCTGTGTTCGCGTGCACCTATATTGCCGGATAGCTTCCCGGCTGGCGCATATTCAACGGGAAAAGCGTTCCTAAATTAGATGGCCAAAGTTCCAAACGGTCAATTCCAGATCACATTCACCGGCGTAGATTGCTCGTGACTTACCTTGATGCCGATGCGCCGCGGTCGGCGATCCGGAAGGCTGCCCATGCGTGCTATTAATAAATCTATAATCCATTCCCGCCTCGGCGCGCTCCTCGTCGGAGGCATATTGGCCATCAATGCCTCAGTGCTCGCCGTACCCGCCGATGCGCAGGTGCCAAACCCGACGGTCACGGGACCCATCGCCCAACCCGTCGCACCAGGGGATCCGTCGCACAACTACATCTTCTTTAGTTCCAACGATAGTCTGGCCGCCCACGGTTACGTCGAAGAGGAATTCTTCATCTCGGGTACGGCCACGCGCTATGCGACCCCCAATCAGACCAATCCCGGCCCCACATCGACGGGCACGGTAATCTCGACGGGCAATCCGTACAAGACGCGCATCGTGGTGCGCCGTCCATCCGACCCGACCAAATTCAACGGTGTGGTGCTGGTCGAGTGGTACAACGTCACCAATAACTTCGACGCGGAAAACATTTGGTTCTTCGGCTGGGAGAACATCATGCGATCCGGCTATGTCTGGGTCGGGGTGTCCGCGCAGCGCGTCGGAGTGAACGCGCTCAAGGCGTGGAGTCCCACGCGCTACGGGACTCTTGACGTGACCGCTGGCGGCACCATCAACGACGATTCGTTGTCCTATGACATCTACTCGCAGGCCGGAAAAGCGCTCGCTTCGCCCATCGGCGTCAATCCGCTCGACAGCCTGGTGCCCAAGACGATCATCGCAACCGGCGAATCGCAATCGTCGATGCGCCTGGCCGTATACGCAAACTCGATCCAACCGATCGCGAACTTGTACAACGGCATCCTTGCGCAATCCACGCTGGGCGAGCTCATCAGGCAGGATTTATCCGTTCCGTTTTTCAAGGTGCTGACCGAGTTCGACGTGACCGGTTTCGGCGAGGCAAATGCGCGGCAACCGGATACCAACATGTTTCGCACCTGGGAGACGGCGGGCACATCGCACGTCGATCAGCATCTGCGTAACGGTCGTGAGCCGCTGGAGCTGCGCGACAACGGCGTTTCCACGGAAGCGACCGGTCTCGACCCGGCACCCCCTGTTGGCTGCGGTACCAAGCCTGTAGGGACGCGTGTTCCGACCACTTATGTGCTCGCCTCCGCGTACGACAAGATGGTCAAATGGATTCAGAATGGCACACCGCCGCCTACTGCGCCGCGCATAACCATTACCACCTTCGGCAACCCGTCGATCCCGCTGCGTAACAGCCTCGGGCTCGCCCAAGGCGGCATTCAGCTGGCCCAAGTGGTGGTGCCAACGCGCATCAACAGTGGCACGAATACGGGTCCGGGCGCGTGCAATCGCTGGGGTTTTTCCACACCAATCGATCCCGCCACGCTGCAGGCGATGTACCCGACGCTCCAGTCCTATTACTTTGCGGTGGGGCAAGTCAGCAAGAAGAACGAGATGATGGGATACATTCTGTACCCGGACATGGAAGCAGACCTTCTTGACGCGGTCAGCGGCAACTTTACGGGATTGTATGACGGGCAATAGACGGTAGGCAGCGCCGAAGCCTGCTCGCGCATAGTTGTAATGGCCTGGGAAACGACGCAGTTGCGGGCCACGATCGAATCGCCGGAACGACTTTGCACGGAATCGCGAACAAACCCACTCTCCCGACGACGACCGTTGCCCGTATCCGCGGTGCAAGAGAAGCGTACGGCCTGCCACGCCCTTGTCAATTTCATCCGCAACCGAAATTCGTTAGCCCGATGCGCTTCGCGGACGAGACTAGGTGTTCACGAGCGAGCCGACTCGCCACCTCAGGAGCTTTTGCACTTATCGCTTTATAGAGTTGAACATGTTCCTCCTGCGCTTTCCCCGGTACGCCGCTGCGATGCGCATGCTCATTCCAAGTCGGTCTTCGGGTTGCACCGAACTGATGTCTGAGAAACTCGACAAATCGCCAAAGGTGCGGATTCCGCGAAGCTGCTGCAATCGCGTGGTGAAACTGGTCGTCTGCTTCCGACCCATCCGTACGTGCGCGCACGGCGTCGCCCATCAAATTGAGTGCGGTTCGCATAGCCTTGAGGTCCGCCGTCAAGCGACGCTTTGCAGCGAGTTCGGCGGCGGCGACTTCTACCGCCACTCGCAGTTCCATTATGCATTTGAGGTCTTCGCGACCCAAGGCAGCGGAAGTCGGAAATCGGTAACTTAACCGGCCAGGATGCGCGGCCACGATTGTCCCGGCCCCTTGCCTAGACTCTAGATAACCGTCCCCTCTTAATCGGGCAAGCGCTTCCCGTAGAACGGTGCGACTGACCGCAAATTCCGCGCAGAGCTCCCGCTCTGAAGGCAATGTCTCGCCCGGGACCATATCGCCCCCTAGAATTCGTTTCTCGAACGTTGAAACTACTTGATCGCTAAGGGCTGCAGGACGCACGACTGCGGACATTTTGATGCGGATACGGCTCGGCTTGTCTAGCAGACGGGCGACTAAGATAACACACGCCTCTTATGGTTGAAACCACGCGTGGATGGAGGGCTATAGTGCCGAGCGCAGCACCCAGCCAAGTACGGCCACGGCAAGATCCCACTGCCTAGCGCGTGTCCGTGGTGGGGCAATTATCATGCTCGGTGCAAGGTCATCATTTATAAACAATGACTAATGATAAATGGGCCGGATCGGAAGGCCCGCTAGATGAGGTCAATGTCAACATTTACGATACCGCCGGTTCGCTGCCAAAGGGTCGTCGATCCAAGTGCTACTTAACTTGTAGTCATGTCATCTGCTTGTATGGCAAGTATACGGCAAAGCTTGCCACCCAGCGGTGGAGTCGCATCAGTCCCATATTCTCGGCGCCTGGATGTAAAGAATTGCCACACCGCCTCGACACAGCGTTTGCGGGTTTGTAATCGGATGACCGCGCCACAACTCATCTCCAACGGATGCCGATCGCTCGACCCTCAAAAGGGCGAGAGATGGTGTCCTATTCGAGAGGACAAGATTTCCAAATTGTCATGTCTCGTCGGACACGAAATCGTTACTGTTAGAACATCGATCGGTAACCGGGCTTTGAGTTTCAGAGGCGCGGTTTGATCCATTACAGGAAGGTCTCAAGGAACGGCGCTAAGTCGGATCAGGCCAATCAGACTCGGTTAGCAATCGAGCAATGACTTGTTTCCGCCATGCCCAGATGCAAAACGTGTCGAGAAATTTTACAGCCAGAAAACCAGTTCAAATACGTTGCACAAAAAATCAATGGGATGGCACTACGGCTCGCAAATTGCTTCGGACTACTCGGCATGGTTGTCATACAACCTGCTAGGATGACTACAATACAACATAACTAGCGCGAATTGCGCGTTTATAAAGTGCACCCAAAAGGTGCCCGGCGCGACCCGCCAAGGAGGATGCCACGTACCACTTGCACTTTTCTAGCTGGGGACTGTCGGCTGGACAATTGAGCCCAGCAATCCTCTTTCTGCAAGGGCGGAAGGCAAAGTGTCTGCCACGCTCGTCCGGCGATCATAAATCCAATAAGACGTAGCGGTTACTACGCGGCAACTTTGTAATACGCGCACGCAATGCTTCGCTGGTTACCTTTCGCGGGCGCTTGAGGTGATGGGCAAACGCCCACGCATGGCAGGGACCGAGGCGGAGGTTTTGTCGCACGGCGCCGATGTTAAGGGGCAATCAGACTTGAATCCAGAGCATTTCCGAGGAGAGTAAACATGTGTTGCAAGACTAAGTGGGCGTTATCAAATTATGCCGCGTTCTTTCTGCTTCTAATGGGTATGTCCTTGGCGGACGCCCAAGTGACGCCGGGGCAGTTCGTTGTGGAGCCCGCGACCCTAACCTCGATCGGAGTCGAGTGGTATATCGGCCCGAACGACGACCCCTTGCGTCATGCGTTCGTCACCATCCAGTACAAAAAGCCGTCAGACCCCACGTGGAAACAGGGGATGAACCTGCTGCGCATCCAGAACGAGGTCAACGCCCAGGCGGCTGGGATCGGGACTTACACGGCTCCCAACATGTTTGCCGGAAGTGTCCTGGATCTGGAAGCAAATACGATGTACGAGATTTCGCTAACGATGCACGATCCCGACGGGGTTAACGGACTTCCGATTCAAAAAGCGGTCGTCATCACGCGTCCCCAACCTCAACCCTACGTAGGGGGAAACGTCTACCACACGTACGCACCAGACTATACAGGGCCGAAACTTACGCCGAACTTTATAGGGCTTCTCGGGACTTATTACACGTCGCAAGCCACCATTGACGCCAATAAATCTGGCAAGTGCCGCGTGGTGCCTGGTGACACGATCATCGTCCATGCCGGGCACTACGGCCCTGGTACGCCCTATCAATATGAAAATGCGCCCGCTACATCACCGAACAACACGGGCATGCCCTTCGAAAACACGATGTATTTGACCTGTAAGGGAACGGCGGACAAGCCCATTTCGATCGTCGCTGCCGGCGACGGTCCGGTGATTTTCGATGGGGGCAACGCGACGACGTTCCCCTTCCAAGGGCCGTCCCACATCTTCTTCGACGTCAGAGCAGCGGACTACAACTACTTCGAGGGCCTGACCATTCAGAATACCGATATCGCGTTCAAGGCCGGGGAAAAAGACAACATTGGCTCGGTGGGTCTCACAGTAAAAAATTGCACCTTCATCAACACCGGATTCAACGTTTGGACCGAGTTCGCGGGCTCGCGCAACTTCTACATTGCCGACAATACGATGATCGGCAGGGAGGACCCAGACCATTTCTATAGCTGGAGTGGCTCGCCGTCGTCCGTACCGGGGACTCCATCGTGGCAGACCATTTGGAATCTGCCCGAGCTCCAGCCTCAGGTCACGCCGTACGTCGGGCCCATCGCCGGGTACCTCGCGATCAAGGTTTACGGCCAGGGACACGTCGTTGCTTACAATTACATCACGCGTTTCCACGATGGGTTTGATTTCGACACCCACAGCCTACCGGAGGGCTATCCCGATCCGACCCAGGGCCCGTCCCTTGTGGCGCGCGCCAACATGCCCGTGGCCAACGACTTCTATAACAACGACGTCAACCACACGGACGACAATTGTCAGGAGACCGACGGGTCGATGCACAACATTCGTGTTGAGCGAAATCGTTGCACCAATAATGGCGGCCAATCGACGAGCTCGCAGCCTACCTATGCCGGGCCGACCTACTTTATAAGGAACGTGACTTACAACTGTCCATCAAGCGCAATCAAATTTTCTGGCGCGGAGGGCTCGCTCTTTTACAACAACACCTTCACCTGCAAGATGTCGGCCAGCGCAGGGTCGAATTTTCAGGCGATCAACAACCTCTGGCTGAACCAAAATGCCGGGGAAAAGATGATTTCGATGTCGACCTATACCAACTACTCGTTGCTGGACTACAACGGCTACCGTCCCAACGATACCGTCCCAGGGATGGCGGCTCCAGCCTTCGCCCAATGGGCGCATCCCCCCTATACCCAGCTAGCGAACTACACGAACTCGCAACTGATCACGGATACGTTCGCGACGTTGGCTGCGTTTCAGCAGGGCACCGGGCAAGACGCACATAGCAAATTGATCGATTGGAACGTGTTTACGAATGCCGCGCCCCCAGGTCCTCCCTACTGCATCACGTCGCAGGGTTGTGACGGTTTAGTGTACGCGTTGATGCTCTATCCTTCGCCGGCTCCGGGAACCGCAATAGACCTGACCCTTAGGCCAGGGTCGGCTGCAATCGATGCCGGCACCGTGATTCCCAACGTGACCGACGGCTTTACCGGTGCGGCCCCTGATCTTGGGGCATACGAATTCGGCAAGCCCATACCTCACTATGGCCCGAGGAAGTACCCGTTAACGGGCTCGGAAATTCAATATGATCCAATGTGACATCGCAGCATCTTTCATGGGTAATCGAGCCCGGACATAGAAATTGCTAAGGAGAATAGACATGATTTGCAAGACTAGGAGGGCGTTATACAAGTGTGCTGCGCCGTTCTTGTTTCTAATGGGCGCGTCCCTCGCCAACGCCGTGGTGACACCGGGGCAGTTCGTTGTCGAACCCGCAACCCTGACCTCTCTCGGATTCGAGTGGTATATCAACCAAGGAGAGGATCCAGCGCGGAATTCCTCCGTGACTGTGCAGTATCGCAAAACTGGAGCCGGCGTGTGGAGCACGGGCATGAATCTGCTGCGAATCCAGAACGAGGTCAACGGCACCTATGTGGCTCCCAACATGTTTGCCGGAAGTGTCCTGGATCTGGAAGCCAATACGAGCTACGACGTCCTGCTGACGATGATCGATCCCGACGGGGTCAACGGAGTTCCTACCCAAATGGTGACCGTCGTCACGCGTCCTCAACCTCAACCCTTCGCGGGGGGAAACGTCTATCACGTTTATCCGACATCGTTTACCGGGACGAAACTCACGCCGAACTTTCCGGGGCTGCTGCAGGCTTATTACATGGGCGCAAATAATGATGATGCCAACAAGGCTTACCCCTGCCGTGTGCAGCCTGGCGATACGATCATGATCCACGCCGGAACCTATGGACCGGGTACGCCCTATGACTATGTGAATACGACGTCAGGTACAGGCATGCCCTTCGAAAACACGATGTATTTGACCTGTAAGGGAACGGCAGACAAGCCGATTGCGATGGTGGCTGCTGGCGATGGTCCGGTGATTTTCGATGGGGGCAACGCGACGACGTTCCCCTTCCAAGGACCGTCCCACATCTTCTTCCAAGTTGAGGCAGCGGACTACAACTACTTCCAGGGCCTGACCATTCAGAATACCGATATCGCTTTCGAAGGGGGGAAAAAGGACATCACTGGCTCCTCGGGTCTGACGGTCAAAAATTGCACCTTCTTGAACACTGGCTTCGGCGTTTGGACCGAGTGGACCGGCTCGCGCAACTGGTATATTGCCGACAACACGATGATCGGCAGGGAGGACCCCGACCATTTCTATAGCTGGAGCGGCTCCCCGTCATCCGTACCGGGAACTCCGTCGTGGCAGACCATCTGGAATCTGCCCGAGCTCCAGCCTCAGGTCACGCCGTGGGTTGGTCCCATCGCCGCATACCTCGCGATTAAGGTCTACGGCCAGGGACACGTCGTTGCTTACAACTACATCACGCGTTTCCACGATGGGTTTGATTTCGACACCCACAGCGTACCGGAGGGTTACCCAGATCCGACCGCCGGTCCGTCACTCATACAGCGCGTCAACATGCCCGTCGCCAACGACTTTTATAACAACAACGTTACCCATACGGACGACAATTGTCAGGAGACGGACGGGTCGCTGCACAACATTCGTGTTGAGCGAAATCTTTGCACCAATAATGGTGGCCAATCGACGAGCCAGCAGCCGACCTACGCAGGGCCGACCTACTTTATCCGAAACGTCACTTACAATTGTCCATCTAGCGCAATCAAGTTCGCCGGCGCGGAGGGCTCGATCTTTTACAACAACACCTTCACCTGCAAGATGTCCACCGGCGCGGGATCGAATTTTCAGTCACTGAATAACCTCGTCCTGAACCAGAATGCCGGTGAGAAGATTCTTTCCATGTCGACCTTCACCAACTACTCGAAGCTCGATTACAACGGCTATCGTCCCAACGATACGGTCCCTGGGATGGCGTCTCCGGGGTTTGGCCAATGGACGCATCCTCCCTATACGCAGCTAGCGAACTATACGAGCTCGCAACTGATCACCGATACGTTCGCGACGTTGGCTGCGTTTCAGCAGAGCTCAGGGCAAGACACACACAGCATCCTGATCGACTGGAACGTGTTTACGAACGCCGCGCCCCCAGGTCCTCCCTACTGCATCACGTCGCAGGGGTGTGACGGCTTAGTCTACGCGTTGATGCTCTATCCTCCGCCGGCTCCGGGAACCGCAATAGACCTGACCCTTAGGCCAGGGTCCGCTGCAATCGATGCCGGCACCGTGATTCCCAACGTGACCGACGGGTTTACCGGTGCGGCCCCTGATCTTGGCGCATACGAATTCGGCAAGCCCATACCTCATTATGGCCCGAGGAAGTATCCGTTGACGGGCTCGGAAATTCAATACGATCCAATGTGATCGATGACCGGACACGATTGAATGACGAAAACGGCAGCCTCGCTGCCGTTTTCGTCTCGCTCGAGAGCGCTGATCATCAGGTGTGACCGCGAGAAAGAAGGCAGACTATGTTGCCCGCATAGTGAGGACTTTATCGATCTTGCCTTGGCCAATTCGGACGGTGTGCCCAATCCGCGGGGTATTAGTTGCTTGTGAAAAGCAGGTCCGTTGAGTATTAATGTCTCGTCGCGATGGATTGCATTCGCGCGTCTCGCCGTCTCGCGAAATAGCTGGTTAATGAATGGAGTTACAGAATGAGAAGATTAGGTAATATCCTTCTCGCATTTTTGCTATGCGCCCCAATGGCGTCGGCCGAAATATTCAAATGTACCGAGACGAATGGTTTGCTCAGGTTGCAAAATTTCCCGTGCTGGATCGACTCCATTGGCTCGTTAGCCACACCGGGACCTCCTTCCATCGCAGGCCCGGCCGCCAGCGCTACCGCGGCACCTACTGCGATTTCTCTCAACCGGCCCGCTCCGGCCACGCCAAAGGCACATACGTTGAAGGCCGTCATCCCGACTGGGGAAGAGCCGAATGGAGAGGAGCCGTATTACGGCATGACCATGACGGAGGTACAAGCCAACTGGGGTGACCCGAAGAGCACCACCGAAATCAATGGCATCGAGATCTGGTATTACGACGGGCCCGGAGACTCCACGCGCGGAGTTGGATTTGACCGCACAGGTAGGGTCATGGGCATCGGCAATGAAGACTGGCAGCCTAGCCGCAATGGAGGCTAACTCGCTAGTTGTGCGAAGGACCGGGTCATTTCGTCTTCCTCGGTTCGAAGCAAGCATCATCAGCATTGAGCACTTCGGTCATACCCGGCCGGAAGCGGCAACTCGTCAGAATGTTTGAGTGGATGCACCATGCAAATCGTAACCCGTATCTTTGTTGGCTTAGTGCTAGTTGCGGCAATGGTAATTGCACTGCCTGGATGTGCGGATAAGCAGGTTGCTTCGAACGACGCGGGCGGCAAAAGTGAAACATTCGGTGCCGGCAAGATCAAGATAAGTGGCTACCTGGTCGATTTATTCTATGTCATCGACAACGATGTATTCCTCTGCACGCCCATTGAGGAACCAAGAACACTGGGGGTTGTGCTCGATGCGATCGGGTCGGCAGACCAAACGTGGAGTGTAAGGGCGACCTCATTGTCGAACGGCGCTCGAGCGGTGCGATATCCAATCTTTGCGGACGTCCGAACTGTAAACGGCGAACGCCGAGTGCTTATACCGGCTACCCTGAACGTGAAGGTTGATATCCCAGCAGGACAGGTTCTGCATACCAAAGATCCGCTCGTTTTCGATATCACGGCTACGCGGTCGATCAAGGCCGGGGAATCGTTCTCGGTCCTTTTCATCAATGGAAAGAATGACACTCCGTCGATTCTCTCGGTAGAGACAGCAAATGGTGCCCCGTTTTTTACAGCGTTTTCGCACAGCGACAATCCGGATGCGCGGCGCGCTGCCATCGAAGCGTGGCGGATCGAAAGCGACCTTGCCCAGAAATAGCACGTCGCCCGCTGCCTTTGATCCTTTGCGACGAACCTCCCTGATTTTCCCGGTAGCTCGTTGTCGTCGACACGACAGCGCGCGTCGTGTCGATCGCAAGTCGGCTTCCTGGCTCTGCTTGCCGCCATCACGGAAGAAATCCTAGATGGGCGCCCCCCGTAGCTTCCGCCGGATCGGCCACGCCGCCGCATGCTTAGGGTGGGCATTGCTATTGCAATTTATCGCGTCGCCTGCTTTCGCAACCGACACGGTGAACGTCTACTCGATCTGGCCCGAGAGCTGGACCAAGCCGCTGTTCGAGGATTTCGAAAAGGCCACCGGCATCAAGGTGAATTCTGTGCGCTTTTCGTCGCGCTGGGCACTTGCTCGCATTGTCATGGATAGGGACCATCCGCCTGTCGACGTGTTGTTCGGTGCCCCAGTCGAGTCACTCGCCGTTGGTGTCAAGGAGGGTATCTTCGAGTCGTACAAGCCGCCGTCCTTTGCGGCGTTGTCTGCGCGCTTTCGACAAGCGGACGGTCAATGGACCGCCATCGCGGACGATCCGTTGGTTTTCATGACCAACAGCAACTTCATCAAGGAGAATAACCTGAAGGTGCCGGCATCTTGGAACGACCTGCTTGCGTTGCCCTACAGGAACATGCTGCGGATGGCAGATGCGCGCACGTCCGACGCGGCCGTCCTCCAGATATTCTCGGTTCTGGAGGTCAACCAACGCGACGAGAATAAGGCCTTCAGGTATTTGAAAAAGCTGCGGCCCAACGTGCAGCGATTTACCAAGATTGGCGACGATGGTGCGCTGCCTGTTGGACAGGGCGACGCGGGCGGTGGCATCTTCTTCATCAGCGATGCGTTGGATCTCAAGGCCAAAGGCTACGACGTCACGATCAGCTTGCCGAAGGAAGGCATCGGCACGGCGACTCAAGGCGTCGCGCTTATCAAGAACGCCAAGAATCCGGAGTTGGGCAAAAAGTTGATCGACTGGGCGACGTCGCCAGCAATGCAGAACAGCTTCGCCACGTACAGCGTCCACTACGTGCCTGTGCATCCGGATGCCGTTCTCGATCCGAGCCTCGGCGCGATCCTGAAGGGGGCGAAGATCTTTCCCGTAGACGCCAACTATGTGGGTGCGAATCGCAAACGGATCGTCGATCGCTGGGTCGTCGAAGTCCTGAACCGATAGTTTTGGCCGAGGTAGCCCTGCGCTGCGGCCAAGGCAAGACGACCGGCCCCATCGAGCATGCAGTCGCTGGAGATCGCTTGTTGGGCAAGAACGTGTTTATAGGTCACGGTCGACGTACGATAAAACCGAGACCGCGACGATTCGGGCTACAGGCTTGGTAATGATGGCGATGATCTTGCGTCCGCTAAAAATCCGCCCGCCAAGAAGTAAGTGAGAGGCGTGCGCGGTTCTTAGAGACGGCTCGTGCCGCTCGCGGATGTGCTTGCGCTGCGGATGGCACATCGTTCAGGTCGGCCAAAGCCGTGATTCGTATCTGTGCGCTGACATTTGCTCAGCGATCGCAGCTCGGCGTCGCGGGGGCAACGCGATCTGCGCAGTGGAACAAGCGATTTATTATTTCTAACGGAGTGAGTCAGTAGCGTGGTTTAGGCAGCGTTTGATGCACGTTCGAAGTGCTTGTATGGCGGCAGGTGAATTATCCAGCCGTCGTGGACTCGGTGTACGCACAGGCAGGAAAACCAACTTCGAGGAGAGGAACACCATGTGGCACCAGGTTTACGATCCGGTCGGCAGTCCGTTTCTGTCGACCGCCCTTGCGTCGCTTCCAGTCGTTGTCCTGCTAGCTGCCATCGGTATTTTCCAGATCAAGGCGCATTGGGCGGCGCTGCTTGGCCTTGCCACCGCACTGATCATCGCCATCTTCGTCTTCGGCATGCCCGGCGCGATGGCGGGCAAGACGGCGGCCTTCGGTGCGCTGACCGGGCTGCTGCCCATCGGATGGATCATTCTCAACGTCATCTTTCTGTACAAGCTCACGGAGAGTACGGGACGCTTCAAGGTGCTGCAGGACAGCATCGCCGCCATCACCAATGATCGTCGCCTGCAATTGCTGCTGGTGGCTTTTGCCTTCGGCGCTTTCTTCGAAGGTGCCTCGGGCTTCGGCACGCCGGTCGCGGTGACCGGTGCCATCCTGATCGGGCTCGGCTTCTCGCCGCTGGCCGCGTCCGCTTTATCGCTGATCGCCAATACCGCACCGGTGGCCTTTGGCGCGCTGGGCACTCCGATCATCGGCCTGCAAAGCGTCACGGGGCTCGATCTCAACACGCTCTCCGCGATGGTCGGAAGGCAGTTGCCGTTCTTCTCGATCCTAGTGCCGTTCTGGTTGATCTGGGCCTTCGCCGGGTTCAGGCGCATGCTCGAAATCTGGCCGGCGATTTTGGTGGCGGCTGTCGCGTTCGCGGTGCCACAGTTCATCATGTCCAACTACCACGGACCGACGCTTGTTGACGTGGTTGCATCGCTGGTGTCGATGGCCTGCCTCGCCGGATTTCTCAAGGTATGGCGTCCGAAGACAGTCATGCTCGGCACGACCCGCGATTCCGAGTTCGTCACGCCCGCAGAGGCCGACAAGCGCATGGTGCGCCACACACATAGCCGCCAGGACGTGATATCGGCCTGGTTGCCGTGGATCATCCTCTGCGTCATCGTCTTCCTCTGGGGGCTGCCCCAGGTCAAGAACTGGCTCAATAGTATCTCGAACCCGCAATTTCCCATCGAGGGCCTGCACAACATGATCCAACGTGTGCCACCCGTGGCGCCCGCCAACGCGAAGCCGGAAGGCGCGGTCTATGCGTTGTCCTGGCTCTCCGCCACTGGCAGTGGCATCCTGCTCGCATCGATCATTGCCGGGCTGGTGATGAAGATCAACATCGGCGGCATTATTGCGACCTACGGTCGCACGCTGATGACCGTGCGCTATTCGCTGCTCACCATCGCCGCGATGCTTGCCATCGGCGTTGTCACCCGCTACTCCGGCCTCGACGCTACCATGGGCCTCGCATTTGCCAAGACCGGCGTGCTGTACCCGTTCTTCGGCACGCTGCTCGGCTGGCTTGGGGTCGCGCTGACGGGCTCGGACACGGCTTCGAATGTGCTGTTCGGCAGCCTGCAGAAGATCACGTCCGAGCAACTGGGCTTGAACCCAATACTGATGGCGGCGGCGAACAGCTCCGGCGGGGTGATGGGAAAGATGATCGATGCCCAGTCGATCGTCGTCGCGGCGACCGCCACCAACTGGTACGGGCACGAAGGCGAGATCCTGCGCTATGTGTTCTTTCACAGTTTGGCACTGGCGTGCCTCGTCGGCTTGCTGGTCATGGCGCAGGCGTACGTGTATCCGTTTACGTCGATGGTGCTGCACTGACGTGCGCGGATCAACAACAAGAAAGCGGTACTCGCGAATGGGACGCAGACGGTGTGGGGCCCGTCGGGGAATTGCGCAGCAATTCCGCAGTAAACGCATCACGTAGCCTGTCGAAGAACTTTACAGCTGCGCCTTCATCAGCGCACGAGTTATTCGAGCGAGATCGCTAATGGATTGTTTATCAGAATATAACTTTCTTTCGCACGATTATTGCTAATACTTGTGCGATTTCGTGTCATCACAACTGGAGGAATATCGAATGGATCAATTAGGGAACTCAGGGACAGCACGTTCAGCAACGCGCGGCGTCAGTGGTGCGCTGCGGCGGTTGGGCGCAGTAGCAGCCGCGGTCGGACTCGCTGCTGCAATGAGCGTACCGGCGCAAGCCGCAAACATCGTAACCAATGGGAGCTTCGAGACCGGCGACTTGGCCGGCTGGACTCAGACCGGCAATACCGGCTTTACTGGGGTTCAGTGCCCGGGTCCGGGGTTTGTGCCCGATGGCAGCTGCGATCTCTTCAGTGGACCATTCGGATCGGATGGAGGTATAACGCAAACACTGAACACACTGCCCGGTCGGTTCTACACCGTCACCTTCGATTTCCAGCCTGATGGCGGCGTCCGTAAGCGATTTCTCGTTCGTGTGGGGTGGCAACACGATTGTCAGCCTGAGCAATCCGGCAGCCAGCGGGTTCCAGGCATTCAGCTTCCTTGAACAGGCGACTTCGGCGACCACGACGCTGGCGTTCAATTTCCGCGACGATCCAGGCTTTCTGTTCCTTGACGCGGTGACGGCCTCGGTTCCGGAACCGGCGTCCATGGCTTTGGTCGGAATGGGGTTGGCGGGCCTGTGGGCGGGTCGCCGGCGCAAAGTGCAAGCGTAATAGCGTCGAACCTTGTGGTAGCCAAAACGGCGGCCTTTCGGCGGCCGTTTTGTTTGTTGTGCCCGGCAGGGCACGTTTACTTGGAGGTGGGGTTCCTCTACATACTCGGCAAGAAGAAGTGTTAGCCGAACGGCAAGGGTGTCGCGGGCGACTGCGAATCTGAGCAAGCTGTAGGCAAAGCGCTCGCAGTGCTGTTCCAAAACTCGGCCGAACGTACGTGGGCTAATGCGATCTCGCTACTGCGGTTGACGTTGTGAACGTAAGCAGCCAACATTCATCTGATAGCTGCCTCGACAACTCTACTGCGATTCCTGCTGATGGTGGCCGCCGGTTTGCTGCAGCGGCAAACAGCGGCGACGATCGACTATACATGGCCAAATGAGCGCCTCGGCTTCGCATCGATCGTCGACGTCCATCGAAATAGCGCTCGAGGACTTCCAGAGATATTTGCGAGCACGTTTGGCCTTACCGTAGCGGAGCAAGATGGCGCGCGCATTTCTGCCGTGAGCACTCAATGATTGGAAGCACAGGAAAGTTGGTTTACGAGAATTTCTGAGAGACGAGTATCCGATTGGCTGATGCGGTGGTCGTCGTACAGCCGTCGACGGTCGTTCGTTGGCACCGACTCGGCTGGCAGATCCTTTGGCGCTTTCGAAGACTCAGGTCAAGGGCAAATCCCTGAGGTGGCAGCTACTCTCGCAATTCTCCCGAGCGGCCTAACCAGGCGAGAAGCGCACGCGCGCATCACGCGCGACCTCGCCGGCGCGGTGGCGCACGGTCGCGAGCCTTCGCTACAGCGCGCGCTTCATTCAATGCTGGTTGCGAGTCGCGAACATTTGCGAGCAGGAAGTTGATAAAGCTCTCGCTTGCGGGGCTCAACGAGCACGCGCGCCGCTTGAGCACCCCGATTTCGCGCGTAAGTAGCGGGTCTCGAAGACGGCGAGATTCGAGATCGCTGGCGCTACGCACCTCGAGCGCTGACTCGGGAAGGATCGTCACGCCGAGGCCCGCACGCACGAGTCCGATCGCCGTCGACATGAACGCAACTTCGAATGTGGCTTGCGATATTCGGTTTCTTGCGAAAAGCGCTTCATCGACGATCCGACGCACGCTGCTTTTCCTGTCCATCAGGATGAGGGGATGAAGAACCGCGTCTTCGATGCCCGGACGCGCAAGCGACGCAAGCTCATGTCCGCGCGGAAACACAGCTGCCATGTGGTCGGTCATCATTGGCGTGAACTCGAGCTGGCGGTTGACGAACGTCGCGGTGCCGATGCCGAAGTCGGCTTCCTCGCTCACCACCATGTCCGCGATGCCGTTGGCAATCGCGTCCTTGAGCACGATCGAGATGCCTGGCCGCTGCGCGCGGAACCTCGCGATGCTTTCCGGAAGCAACGTCGACGACAGCGATGGCAATGCGGCAAGGACCACGCGGCCCGTAATCCCCGCTGAGGCATCTTTGGCGCGGCCAAGCAGGGCTTCAGTCTCGCCGATGATTCGCTCGACGGCAGGAAGAAGGTCGCGCGCGAAGCGGGTCAGCGCGACCGATCGCGTCGTGCGGTCAAAGAGGCGCGCACCGAGCACGTCCTCGATCTGCTGAATCTTCGCGCTCAACGCCGGCTGCGTCGTGTGTAGCGCCTCTGCGGCCTTGGTAAAGCTGCCCTGCGTGGCGACCGCGAGTAGTGCACGGAGCTGCGAGAGGTTGAGGTGCAAGGGGCCCTGCGGCGTCGCGCTGTCGATTGATAGTTATTTATGATAACTCTAATCCAAACTATCAATTGGTGTTTTGAGTGGTGCTCGCCTAGATTACTGTGCAGAACACGTCGTTGATGACGGTTGGAGCGGTTCGACGAAGTTCGCAAGGAGGAGATCAATGGTTGCCAAAAGTCGCGGACGAGGACGCATAGCGCCAGTCATTTGTCCTCGCGGACAAGGTAGCACTGGCTCTCCGCACGCGCGCGCATCACCCAAAATGGGATCGACCCCACCCGATCGGCTTTCTCCGAAGCGCTTTATGGCAGAGACCGAGGAGCTTTTTCAGTAGAGCAAAACGACGCGGCCGTCAGAGCCGCGGTTTCGGCGGCGCACACACCACGCCGCAAACGCAACGTTTCATCGGCGATTCATCGTTTACAGAGGAGAGAATCATGGTTTCGAGGTTCAGCCGCGCCGGCGCGCGCATCTTGACGACATTCGCGATCGCGACCCTTGCGTCCACCGCGGCGGACGCGAAGGTCACGCGCATTACGATCACCAGCCACGAATCGCCGACTTACAGCGGGGCGTCCTTCGGGTCGGTGGGCCAGTACGAAAAGTACGTCGGAACAGCAACTGGCGAGATCGATCCGGCGGATCGCCGCAACGCGATCATCCAGGATATCCAACTCGCGCCGCTCGACGCGAACGGAAAAGTGACGTACACGGCTACGTTCACGCTGATCAAGCCGATTGATACGACGAAAGGGAACGGCGTTCTCTTTTACAACGAGGTGAACCGCGGCAGCCGCAACTTCCCCTACAGCATCGGCGGCGACCCGGGCGATGGATTCATGCAAAATCAGGGCTATACGCTTCTCTGGAGTGGATGGCAGGGTGACGTCGCGCCAGCGGCCAACAACGGCAACGAGACTGTGCAGGTGCCCGTCGCCCAGAACCACGATGGCTCGCCGGTGACCGGTCCGGTGATCTTCCGTTTCTGGAACGAGCCCGCAGGCACCAACACCGTGACACTTACGACGATTCCGCCGGGCGCTTTTACGAACAACGTCTACCAGCCGCTCACGCTCGACACGACGCAGGCACAGCTGGAGACGCACACGCATGAGACGCCGAACGGAGTCGACGGGACAATAACCCAGATCCCGAGCACCGACTGGGCGTGGGCTGATTGCCGCAGCGTGCCGTTCCCGGGGACGCCCGATCCGACGCGAGTGTGCCTCAAGAACGGCGTCGACCCGACGCTCCTTTATCAGCTTGTCTACACAGGCAAGAATCCGCTCGTGCTCGGCGTGGGTCTCGCCGCGGAGCGCGACGTGATCTCGTTCTTCCGCAACGAAGCGGCGGACAGCTTCGGCAACGCCAACCCGCTCGCCGGGGGCACATCGCATGTGCTCGCCGAAGGCACGTCGCAGGCCGGCAACGCTCTCAAGACATTCGTGCACCTCGGCTTCAACGAGGACGAATCGGGGCGCATCGTCATCGAAGGCATGAACGACTTCGTCGCCGCGCGGCAGACGCCCATCAACTTCCGCTTCGCGTTCCCCGGCGGCGCCGCAACGCTGACCGAGCCCGGCAGCGAGCCTGTTCTCTGGTGGTCGAGCTTCACCGACGTCGTGCGCGGGCGCCCGACGGCGAGCATGCTGGACCGGTGCAGTGCGACGAACACCTGCCCGAAGATCCTGGAGACGTTTGGTGCGACCGAGTTTTGGGACTTGCGCATGTCGCCAGGGTTGATCGGGACGGCCGCAAACGTCGATATTCCGTTGCCACCGAATGTACGGCGCTACTACTACCCCGGCACGACGCACACTGGCGGCGGCGGTGGCTTCAGCCTGAATGGCGGCAACAGCGGTTGCACACTGCAGGCGAACGCAAACCCGGAGACCGACACGCAGCGTGCGCTGTTCGTCGATCTCACCGATTGGGTGGTGCACGGCATTGACATGCCGCCGAGCAACTATCCGACGCTCGCTGCAGGAACGCTGGTTCCGGCGACCAAGGCGGCAATGGGCTTCCCGAATGGAATTCCCGGCATCCCGAACGATGCACCCAACGGCATCGTCAACGCGCTCAACGATTACGATTTCGGCACCACGTTCATCTACAACGACATGTCGGGAGTGATCTCGCGCGAGCCGCCGCTGGTCAAGCAGATCATCCCGGAATACGTAGTCAAGACGAACAGCGACGGCAACGAGGTTGCCGGCGTTCAGTCAATCCTCCATCAGCTTCCCCTCGGCACGTACCTCGGCTGGAATGTGACGGCGTCGGGCTTCTTCAAGGGCGAGATCTGCGCCTTCACAGGCGGCTACGTTCCGTTCGCGCAGACGTTCGCACAGCGCCTCGCCACGGGCGATCCCCGGCCGTCAATCGCTGAGCGGTATTCGACCGTCGGCAATTACTACTTCGCCGCGAGCCAGATCGCGAAGCACTTAATCGCGCAACGCTTGCTGCTGCCCGCGGACGGCGCGCGCATCACGAGCCAGGCGCTGTCGCAACTCACGGCGAGCGGGCTCTTGCCGCTGCGTTGATTATGTCGCACGAAACCGTGACGAGCGTCGCACCGCTCCTCGACGTACGCGGAGTCACGCTGCAATACAAGACCCGCGAGCATCTGATCACGGCGACCTATCGCGTCGATTTTTCGGTGCTCCGCTCGGATCGCTTCGTGCTGCTCGGGCCGTCGGGCTGCGGGAAGTCGACGCTACTCAAGGCTGTCGGCGGCTATCTCGCGCCCGTTGAGGGCAGCATCCGGTTGAACGGCGTCGACGTACGTCGGCCGGGACCCGATCGCATGATGGTGTTCCAGGAATTCGATCAATTGCTGCCATGGAAGACGGTGCGTGAGAACGTGGTGTTTCCGCTTCTCGCGACCGGCAAGATCGCCGGTCGCGAGGCGCTCAACAAGGCCAACGAATACATCGCGAAAGTGAACCTGGCGAAATTCGCGGACAGTTATCCGCACACGCTTTCGGGTGGGATGAAACAGCGCGTCGCGATTGCGCGCGGCATGGCGATGGAGCCCGAGATCCTGCTCATGGACGAACCGTTCGCCGCGCTTGATGCGCTCACGCGACGCAAGATGCAGGATGAGCTCCTGCAGCTTTGGGACGACACCCGTTTCACGGTGCTTTTCGTGACGCACTCGATTGCCGAAGCCATCAAGATCGGCAATCGCATCCTGCTGCTGTCACCGCATCCGGGTCAGGTGAAGGCCGAGCTCGACAGCCTGCCGCGCGGAGCTGCCTTCGTCTCCGGACACGACGCACTTGAGCAACGCATCAACGATATGCTCTTCGCGGACAATGCACCTGAGCCCGAGCTCGCCCATGCCGACTGAATATGTCCTCACTGGCCGGCCAGAAATGGTGCGCGGGCGGCTACCAGACTCGGCGTTCGGCGTCGTCGAAAAGCCGCTCTCGACCTGGGAGCGCATCTACAACGTCGGGGGCGTGCGCAAGCTCGCAATCCTCCTTGTTCTTGCCCTCGCGTGGGAGGTCTACGCGCGCGTTCTCGACAACGCACTCCTCTTCCCCACTTTCTCTGCGACGGTCGGGGCATTCGTTAGAGCGTCGTCGACGGTGTAATCCCCGTGAAGGCATGGACTTCGCTCAAGGTGTTGCTCGTCGGCTATGCGAGCGGCATCTCGCTTGCGGCGCTGCTGACCGTCGTGGCGATCACATCGCGCATTGGCACTGACTTACTCGAAACCCTAACCTCGATGTTCAACCCGCTGCCGGCGATCGCGCTGCTGCCGCTCGCCCTGGTCTGGTTCGGGCTCGGCACGGCAGCCTCGTCTTCGTGTTGATCCATTCCGTCCTGTGGGCAGTAGCGCTCAACACCCACACCGGTTTTCTTGCCGTGTCCAACACGCTGCGCATGGTCGGGCGCAACTACGGATTGCGCGGGCTCGCGTACGTCCGGAGCATCCTGATTCCGGCGGCGTTTCCTAGCATTCTCACGGGGCTCAAGGTCGGCTGGGCGTTCGCATGGCGTACGCTCATTGCCGCCGAGCTTCGTATTCGGGGTGTCGTCGGGCTCGGGCGGCCTGGGATGGTTCATTTACGAGAATAAGAACCAGCTTGAGATTCCCAACGTATTCGCCGGCCTG
>CAVSYL010000020.1:0-81121 GCA_963732105.1 uncultured beta proteobacterium | reverse complement strand
GGTAGTCCCGGCCGTCGCCCGCCATTCGCGCGCAACGCCGGGCAGGCGCGTGCCGCCGACCACCAGGCGCGCCCGCTAACGCTTGTCCGGCGGCAATTAGATTTGCCGGAAAAAGTAGTTGACGCCAGACAGACGCTCGCGAAACCCCCGATGGCGGGCAATCCCGGTGCCGCGGCGACTCCCGATCACCCCCCGCTTCCTGTCGGCACGCGCGAATCAAGCCGTGCTATGCTTTAGAACGCTTCGGCGCGTCAAACCGACGCGCAAAACGCGCGGAACGCGATCGATGCATTCCGCGGCGCTCGCCTGCGCATGAATTCTGCGAACGAATGAACGCGTTGCGATCCACGCGCCCGAAATGCGCGACAACTCAGGCGAGCAAAGCGCCAACGAGTCGTCGCGGGCAAGCACAGCGCCGCGTATACTCGCTAAAGATGCGCAGGCGGCAAAAGGCGAGCTGCTCGACGATGCAAACGCGCCGCATCCATCAGCCTTTACCTTACGAACTTCGGCAGGTTCAGGTGCACGCGGATGCGAACGCTGC
The DNA here is from genome assembly GCA_963732105.1 of uncultured beta proteobacterium. Classification (GTDB taxonomy): domain Bacteria; phylum Pseudomonadota; class Gammaproteobacteria; order Burkholderiales; family Casimicrobiaceae; genus PALSA-1003. Next base: position 80,577 of record CAVSYL010000020.1, on the reverse strand, counting down.
CGCTTCGGCGCGGGCGGTGGACGCGAGGGCCTACGCTGTCGGGCGCCACGTTGTTTTCGGCGCGAATCAATACTCGCCCGGAACGCGCGAGGGTCGCGAGCTGCTCGCGCATGAACTTGCACATAGCGTGCAGCAGCGAAATCCGAACGCGTCGATCCCGTCGAGCGACCGCGCAGGAGTTTGTGAATCAACCGCGCAAGCCGCCGGAGGTGTTGTCGCGGCGGGTAATAGCCTAACGAGTGATTTGCCGGCATGCGCTGTCGGTCTGGCGCGCACGCCGGACACAATGAGCGAAGCCGACAGAAAGAAACTGGCCGAACAGATTGAGCACGGCGTCGAGATCGCGCAGTCGATCGATGAAGCGGACGAGATCGCGCCGACACCGATGGCGCTTGATCCGCGCATCAGCAAGGGCGCGAAGCCGAGCGCGGCGACGGCGCCAAAGAAACCTCCACTCAAACCAAAGCCGGCGCCGTCGATCTTTTCGCCAGGCGGTTTCACGCCGGATGTAGCCGACAAACTGATCAAGGAAGCGGAAGCGCGGACGCATCTTGGCTCGCTCGCAATGGACCTGGCGGAGAAGCAGGCGCGGCGGCGCGAATTTTTTGATCGCGACCCGTCGCATACGAAAGAGAACGTTATCGAGGCGGCCGGCCTCGACATTTACTGGGACGAAAGAACGAAGATTGGCGGCGGCATGCGTATGTCGATGCGGCCGAAGCGCCGATCGATGCCGATCCCGAGTTACACGAACTCTACAGCAATCATCTGTGGGATCTCCAGCACAACAAACCCGTCGAGGAGACGCGCCTTGACTCGGCGATAAGCTGGGTTTGTCAGCATACCAATCCCTGCAAAGGCAACATGGAACAGTTCCATGCTGACCTCGAAGGCGGCATGTCGCGCGAGGAGGCGCAGAATCGCGGAATGTTCCGAATTGCCGGGCAAACAGCGGAGATGCTCGCACCCGGAAAGGGCGATTTGGTCGAGATCCAAGAGCCGACTTTTCCGACGCCGAACGTAACCGCGCCGGAAGAGATTGCGCCAAACTCAGGAGGAACGTCGCGTGCAACAATCAAGGCTTCACCGCCGCCACCGCCCGGTCAGACGCAACGACCCGGCGCGCCGGAACCGGTCACGGACGTGGAAGTCGTGAAGACAAACGTCGACTCGCCGTCGTCCATTAAGGTGCAGCCGCCTACTGCGCACCAGACGGATTGGACGGCACGCGGAGGAGCAGGTACAGCACCGCCGGCTTATCGCGATGGCGGCGGCAATGTGCACGTTAGCTCTGACCATCCGTTAATGGGAGACGGATCTCGCGGCGGCATTCCGCCGGTTAGGCCGGGCGCTCCGAAGCCAGCCGCGCCGACTGCAACACGCGCGCAACCCAACTCGCCTCCAAGTACCGCGAAGCAAACCAGTGACGTCGGCCGAGCCGATACCGGCCACGCTCCGGCGCCGGTAAAACCCGCGGCCGATCCGATGGCGAAGACACCACCTGCGCCGCAGCCGGCGCCAGCTTCACCGCAGGCACAAACAGGTGACGCGGCGGCGGAGTCGCAGCGTCCACAGGCACCGCACGGTCACATCGATCCACCGCAGGCGGTTAGCCGCGAGGTAGTCGAGAGCATGCGCAATCGACCGCGCAGCACTTCTCCGCGAAAGGGCCGCGGCAGCAATATTAATTACTCGACTGATCACGGAGCCCACGAACAGGCCTGGCATCGACTCGGCGGTCACGGCGATGCGCCGCCGGCTTTCATTTACGACAACCAGGTCTATCTCGATCCATCGCGTTTTCATTGAAAGGATGAGCACGTTTCCAAATTCACCGCGTCTGCTCGAAGGTGGAATCGTGCTGGTTGATCCCGACACGGCCGCGGTGCAGCGCATCATCTCGCTGTGGCGCTCTCAAGTTGACGGACTTGGGCCGAAATGAAGCCGGCACGCTCGTTTTGAATCACGCAGTCGCTGGAACACCGGTCAGTTCTCGCCATTCGACGAAGCACCGGCTCAGCGTGATCCGATCGCTTAATGCTGATAGCAGGTGACGGCCCACGCAGAACAGGTCTGCGATCATGCCAAAGATGGAGAGGAATCGTTGTGCGTGCCGCGGCGACTTGAAGTCGCGCATACGGCTCCCGGCTGTCGTGTCGGTGGCCAATTCATGTGCAAGCCGTGGCCGGAGTCTGAAATAAGCCACGACAGTGCTGCCGCCAAACGTAGCGATCAATGGTAGTGGGAGCGCAAGCGGGCGCGCGCATTGCGCCGGCGTCAAGCCAGCAAGCGCGCGATAACGCGTTGCGCGTTGTAATAGACTTGGAACTCTTCCAACTTCCGGATGAGGTCGATTGCGTTCCAGAAAAACACGTGATCGAGATATTCGCGGCGCACGGTGCCGATCAGCAGGCTGGTCAGGCCGAGCACGAAGCGATCCATTGCGTGAGATTGGGAGCACGCTGTCGGGCGCGGTTGCTGACAAGCAGGTGGTGCTTCAGCAGCAGCGACTCTGCGGCGACAGCGCGGACGCCGCCGGGGCGGAGCAGCTTGGCGAAGGTCATGAGGAGGTGGACCGCGAGGATGACACGTTCTCGCATGTAACCAGCCGTACCCATTATCGGAGACGCGCACAGACTGCCCGGCGCGGGCGAATTGCGTCACACTACGAATTCGCACCACAACTGCCATGCGTGCTGCGACGTTTCACAGATGACTAGCGAATCTCCGGTAGGATTTCAGCGGTCGCTCGCCCATGCACCCCGGCGCCTTTAATTTCGTCGCATACATCAGCAGGTGTTTGCCGCCCCGCCGCACCGTCTGTGAGTTCGGCAGCCGCGACGTCAACGGCTCGATCAGGGCCCTCTTCCCGGGAACGCGATATGTCGGCGTCGACGGTCAGCCCGGCCCAGGCGTTGATGCCGTAGGCGACGCCGCGACGTGGAAGCCCGACCCATTCCAGCTCTTCGACATCGTGATCTCCACCGAGCGCTCGAGCATGCGCCCGAGGCAGAGCAGATTTGCCGCAACGCATACGATCTTCTCGAAGACGGCGGCGTCTTCATCGTGACGGCGGCCTCGATCGGTCGAACACCGCATTCCGCCATCGACGGTGGAACTCTGCGCCACGCCGAATTCTATCGGAACGTCAGCCCGGTCCTCCTGCGTAAATGGCTCGACCTCTTCAAGTTCACGTTGGTCGATACCGGGAATGCGACAGACGTGTATGCCGTGGCGGTCAAGTAGGCCCAACGTGCGAACTCGAGCTGCAAGCATCGTCCTGGTGCCGCACAACGACATCGAGCGGGCATCGCGGCGCTTGTCGCGCGACATCGTGCCGTCGCTCCAGCATTACCAGGATTGGTGCTTCGAGCTTATCGTGATCGACAACAGTGCGCACCGCCTCGACCCGCTCGCCGAAGCCGTAGCCGCGCTGCCCTGGCCCTCGCGCTACATCTGGCACGGGGGTACGAACCTCTTCTACGGGCCCGCGCTGAACCTCGCAGCAAACCTCGCGACACACCCGGTCCTAATCTACGCCTGCGCCAACCACGGACGCATGATCGACCCAGGCTGGATCGAGGACCTCGTCAAGCCGTTTTGGGAAGACAACTCGGTCGCAATGGCCGGTCATCCGTATCCGAGCAACCATCCCACGGAGTTGGGGTTCCGCGATACCGGCCAACATTTCCACATCCAGGGCGGATTGCTCGCGCTACGCACCGACGTTATCAAGCGCTATCCCTACGACGAGGGTCAATTCGCCCATTGGGGCTCCGATATCTGGCAATCGTACAGGCTGATGGAAGCCGGATTTCTGTTGCAGCAGGTACCTTCGATCATCTCGGTCTGGCGGGAGAAGGCGCCGGAAGGATCTTGGAAGTACGTGCACGACCACTTCGAAGATTGAGCGTGGCCGAATGGTGTTCAGTGCTCAAATCGCTCCCGGCGACTGTTCGGTGCAACCCGACGTTCTCGCGCCGGCGTTGTCAGGTTAAGTTTGGGAAGACTGCGCGCAAGGAGATTTGGCAAAGCTCTGGTTGCCCCGAACGCAAATTATTGGCTGCAAAAGCTCCGATGGATCACTTGACTCCATTGCGTGAATCGTCGACGAATGATCTCTCGATAGTTCCGCCTTGCCAGCAAATGGCGACCTGGACCGGTGCCCTCAAGACATTGGCTAAATTCAAGTCTCTTTTAAAGACATGTTGAGCAGGCGTCTATCCGAATCTCCAGTCTCAATTTCGCTACAGCTGGTGATATAGAAGAAGATCGACAATGACGTCGGTCCCGTTTGTGGACAGGTCGTAACTAGAAATCGGCAACAATCCCAACCAAGTCGACAGGCTAATGGCCGGCAATGCATTTTCACGCAGGATGGCCATCGACGGGTGCGCCGTTAAGATGAACCCCATCGCGGGCGAACGCGGCCGCGTACACAGTCATCTTGTTCGAAGCGGGACGATGACTTCCACAGTCATCGCGTCGAGCCTGTTGACCTGCCCGCCTAACGACTGAATCCATCCTCGGATTTCATCCACGCGTTTGATCACTGTCGGGACCCTGATGGTCTCTATTGTAACCCGAAGGCGCTCAGCTCCCGAGGCGCGAGCCTCTTGAATGAAGCTCTCGAAAGGCGCTTGGAAGAGTGGCTCCGGAGAAGGGGGAGACGGAACGGGCTTTATGCGTGTAATCCCCAAGATCCTGCGCACGAAAGTTTTGCCCGGGATTTTCTCTCCCTGGAGCCGATAGTCTCCCACCACTTCTCCCGGCGGCGGTTCGCCGGCAGGAATCTTTTGAGTAACAGGTTCGCCTGTTATCGGTTCGGGGATAGCGGTCGAATCAGGGTCTGGTTGCGCCGGATTTTTGGCATTGGTCGCCACCGCTTCGGGGTCGGTGACGGTCTCAGGAGGTGGAAACGCGCTGCGGTTCGTGACATCCGTCCCACGAGGAAAGGTCAGATCCGGATTTTCCGGCGGAGGCGGTTTTGGCGTTTCGCCGGACTTTGCCTTCAGAGCACGCTGCAAGGCCAAGGCGGCAACCATCTGGGCCGTGGCCGCCGCGCAGTCGGCGGGCGAGCCGTCTTTGCAGGCATTGACCGTATTGCCAACCATCTCGCCGGTCTGAGCGCCGAAATAGGCGGCGGCAACCAACTCTGGAGCGGCCGCCGCGACGACGAACGGCTGGACGACGGTTTGGGGCGAACTTAGTTGATCGCCTTTTGTTACCCAGGCTTGATACTGATCCGAGTCAAACTTTGCTCGGGCGTGCTGGCGATCTTCTTCCATTTTTTCCTGGATATACTGCTGACGAGAATGTTGATCTTCATAAACCGCCTGTTTCTCGCTTTCGATAAACAAGTCGTCGTTCATACCCTCGCGCCAAACATCATCGCCCGTCATTCGGCTAAAGGCTTCGTTTCGGGAAAGTTCGACATCCATTTTTTTTTGAAGTTTTACCCGGACGTCTTGCAACCTCTCCTCGTATGGCGTCTTCGAAATCTCACGGTCCTTGGCGATTTGGTCGTCAATGCGCTTCATCGCTGCGTCACTATCCTTATAGATGTCATCGTTCGTAAACCCGCCGGGCAAAAATCTCGCCATCGCCGGGTCGGGGGCTTTCCGGTTCGCACGCTTGGCGGGAACTTTGGCTGCAGGCTTCGCCGCATATTTGGAATCAGAAAGGGCCATCGGCGTCACTGCCGGTTCCTCCTCCTCCTCAGCCTTCGAGTTTTGATCCATTTGCGCGAGAGCAGCGTTGGCTTGCGCCACGGCGGCGGCGCGCTCCGCAACCGGATCGCGCGGCGGCGGTTTTGGTGGAGCTGCGGGTTTCGGTGGGGTGACGGCAGCAGGCTGTTTTAGGTTGGACCGCCGCGCGGCTTCCGCCTTCAGTTGCATCAGCCAGTCAACATCCCCCTCTCGGCCCGGATACGAAGCCTGCTTCAGTCGCTCGCTCGTCTGCTGCATTGACCGCGCCAGTTCCTGGTCGTCGTACGCCGTCGGAGTTGCGACCTGTCGCGCCAGGCCGACGCCGCAGGCGGGAAAATGAGCTGAAACCGATTGTCCGTTGGCGACCGCGCGTCCGGCAGCTTCCGCAGTAGATTCAAAAACCCCACTAGACGCGGAATACGATGAGCCATCCGCCGGACTCCGCTGCTGGATAGTGTGAGCCAATTCGTGTCCAAGCAGCTCGCGGCCTTGATGTGTGGACGGCGCGTAAAAATCTCGTCCGAAAACAATATTCTGACCGACCGTGTATGCCAACGCATGAACCAACTCCGCGGATGTCGACGCGCGCGAGTCGGCATGCACTCGCACCTGGCTGAAATCATGGCCGAAGCGCGGCTCCATGAATGCGCGGGTGGCAGTATCAAGCGGCCGGCCAGGCGAGCGCAGGACTTCGTGGACGATGGATGGCACGTCGGAATGTTGAGAGCCGATGGTTGCTGGTTGAGAGTTACCTTCCATGCCAATGGCTTTGCGTTGGAGTTGTTTCTCGCGGCACGATTCGCACTCGCCCATCGGCCCCGGCGTTCCAATGCACGCACATCTGCTCTGAAGCAACGCCCCTTTCTCAGCCAGTAGCGAGCTGTCTGCAATTTTCGGGGACCTCCCGGTGCTTGGCGCAATTTTATGCATGGCGTTACTCTAATTTGCCTGATAAGGATTGCCGGAAAAATCCACACCCAAACGTATTCATCAATTCGTCATTACCCTGAACCCCTAGCCCTGGATGACATCTTCGCCTGCGGGCTCCCTGAATCAGTGGCGCAGGTCGTCACACGGACAGGAACTTCAACGGCGCACGTTGAGTATTCAGTGCCTGATAGCCGGAGTCAATCCTGGTTTTCGTCCCGAAGACTGGCGAAAAGAAGGCCGGAATCGCCGACGGTCGCGCCGCCATCAACAACAACTCACCGTCAGAACTGACATCGCCGCCATCAATCCCGACATCGATTTCGCACCGTCCGAGCTTCGCAGTATCCGCCGGCCTTATTTCACCGCGCTGTCTGAAATATTCGGGTTAGATAGCGCATCACAATTGAAAGATTCAGGATTCGTCATTCGGTCTGCCCGAGACAAACCGTGGGGACCCTTATACCTCGAGGGAAAGCCCGGCGCTGCAAAGTACGGGAGTGGCGATACAATGCGAGGCGACCGTAGGAAATGCGGGCTCTTACAGTGGCGACGACTTCGCGCGAGCCAGCAGTGATTCGCTGACGCGAAGTTCGACCAGGTAGAAGACGACGCTAGCATCTTCGCGGAGAAACGCCGGCAGCGCGGTCGCTTCCATGCGAAAGAGGCGTCGCCGGAGAACATGGTGAGAATTCCCCTTACCCACGTGCACAGCACGATCGGAAATCAGGCGGTCAGAAAGCTTTTGCGGCAGATCGAGACGGAAAGCACTCAGTTCAGCCGCGCGCAGGGAACTCTCGAGATTCGTCCACCGGAAGATTCTCTCGAAAGCGACGCGGACCGCATGACGGACAAAGTGCTTCGGATGAGCGATTCGTCAGAGTTTCACAAGTCCAGCGCGAATCCCGCGGGAGCCAAGCGGCAAAGCAGCGGAGGGAGCGTCTTGCCGACCGGTGGCGAGCCGCTCTCTGACTCCCTGCGCAAACATTACGAACCGCGCTTTGGGCATGATTTTAGCAGAGTGCGCGTGCACGCCGGTGCGCAGGCGGCGCAATCCGCAAGAGCTTTGGGAGCGAGGGCGTATACGGCGGGGCGAGACATCGTGTTCGGCGGAGGGCAGTTCGATCCGGAGTCGGGAGAGGGAAAGAATTTGCTGGCGCACGAGTTGGCGCACGTGGTCCAGCAGGATCGCGGGCAAGTCGCACCGAGCATTCAGAGGCGGTTGATCGTTACGGGAGACGCGAAGGACGCGGATCTCGCTTTGCGGCTCCTGGAGCCGGGCAGCGGGTTGACGCTAGACCGGGACAAGAAGACCGGAGAAGTTTCCGTGAAGGCGCAGAGCGCCCATGCGCGCTCGCCGGCGCTAGAAAAGGAACTACTGACGATTATCAATGACCCGAAGCAAGATGCGGAGATTAATGTAATGCAAAAAAAGGATCCACCCGGGTCCAACATTTCATTTGGAGAGTTTCCACTCGACGCGCCGGACTACGACGCGGGCGTAGGTAGAGCCTTGGTGCAACAAGTTCGGATTGATGAGGTCGCGGCGTTGGAAAAGGGAGTTCCGGGGGCAGGGGCGTTTACGTTGGCACACGAAATCTGGGAGAACTTTTCCGCGCACACCGCCACAGAATTGGCAAGCGACAAGAAATTAAAGGGGCAGAAGCGGGCGGAGACGCATGACCGCGTTCATCCTTTGGCCGAAGCGCAGGCGAACCTGGTGGCCGGTGAGCTTATTGGACCCGGCGAGCGCAAGGCGATGTTTCAAGTGCCAATCGAAGTTGGCAAACCACCTAAGGTGATCCTTCGTCACGTCGAAGATATGAGGCAATATTTTCTGGTGTACGACACCAATTTTGGAAGCGATACCATGCTGAATGTGCACAAGGCGGGTCGAACCCAAGTGTCGAAATACACCCTGCAGGGACCTGATCCCGCTATCATTGCGAAGATTGTCGAGGACATGAAGAAAAATCCGACGGCAACGGCGCATTTCGAAGGGTTTGCAGGCGGTAAGAAGTCGCCCGAGGAAAATCGGCAGGAAGCATTGGCACATGTAGCCATAATAGAAGAAATTGTCTTCCAGACGGCCAATGAGAGTGACGTTGTAAGCCACTACCGCTTCTTTGAAGACGGAAACAGCACTACGAATGCAGACTCGGTGGTGGTCACCATTGAGCGGCCAAGCTAAGTGCAAAGCTGCCGATGCCCCAGAATGACCTGTATCGGTTGACGCGCCGATACGGCCGAGGTTCGTGGACGACGTCACCCTGCCCACGGAACCTTGGTAGCCAACGCCGCCAAGGTCGCGGTCTTTTCCGATCCAGGCGACCGCCGCGATTAGATTCGTCATGTCGACGCTGTTCGGTTGGCGAGGCCCTGAGCCTGACCGGGCAAATATCCCACCGCTGGGCCTGATTCGCCCGAGAATATGAAGTTCACTCGACAGTGTGCTCCCCACACCCGAGGGAGTCAGTGCCGCAGTCAGACTGCTTTATTTGAGGATTTCCTGCCAACCCATTGGCGGGATCGGTGGCAAGCTGCGCGCATGACGGCAGTGCGAGTGCTGCTTCCCCCGAGATCGTGCCCGCGACCATTCCTCTGCCTGGCCCACAATGTGATTCGCTCATTGACGTCGCTAGGTGGTCGAAATGGTTCCGCAACAAGGATTGCATTTCTGCGGTCCAAGACTGAGACGTCCACTGTGCTGGATCAACCCACGGCGCGTTCAAGCAATCGTGTGCGCACTCGACGACGCGGATGGCAATCGGGGTGTCAAATGATCGTACATTACTGATTTATACACAAATGCATCGGCCTGCAAAGCCGTCTACGCCGGTTCGATTCCGACCCCCGCCTCCAGCGCCCGTTTGACTCCAAGAGCCGAATCACGTCGGTGCGCGTCATGGTGAGCTGTCACGTCGGCGTGCGCCAGCTGGGCGCGCTTGTGTCAACGACTTCGATTACCTGAACTCCGCCATGCGGCGCGTAGCTCAGCTCCGGCATAGTCGCCGCGTGGCCCGCATCGCTGTTGCTCGGTGCGGGGGTATGACCATGCCGGGCGGGGTCGCGGCGCGTTCCCACTCCTTCGCGCAGCACAACGGCGGCATAAGACGTTGCGCACCCGCGGCCGGCAGCCGATGCGCAGTGTGGGTAGCTGCTCACCGGCGAAATGCTGTGCAGCAACGCCTGTCGCCCAGAAAAGGCGCGGAGGCTCTCTTGACAGTCTCAGTTTGGGCTAGGACGTTCGTGAGTGATTTTCGCTCTCGCGCTCGCACGCGTCAAAAACAAAATGGCCCGCAGTTGCGCGGGCCGAGTCCTGGGTGTCGTAACAGTTAGCGCGACTGGCGTCGGCGGACTTTCGCGAGTCCGGCGAGGCCAAGACCGAGCAGCGCGAGCGTAGCGGGTTCGGGTACGCTGGTTGCAGAATAGACTAGCCGACCGAACAAGGCCGGGGTTGCACCTTCGGAATGCTGCTCAAAGTTCACGTCCAACGATCCAATTTGCTCCACATTGCTCGAGTCTAAAAAGAAACTCACCGAGTTAACCGTAAAACTCCCCGTTAGCGTGTTGCTTCCCCGGTTTTGAAAAGTAACGTCAAGCCCCGGGTGTCCTGCCGTCGCAAAAGACGCGCGCTGGGCATTAGTGTAGATGCCCGGCTGAAATGGAAGGTTCAGTTCGTTGGTGGCAAAATCAAGTGTTGAAAAGGTATTGGTCGAATTGCTGCCGGTTACTGTGCCAAAGTCAAAACGCAAGAACGCAGGCTGCCCACTCACATCCAAGCCGTTAAGGATTTCGGCACTGAAGAAATCGGAATTGCCCGGTGTATAAATAATGTCTTTGGTCTGTCCTTGGCCGATGAAATCGCCGGGCTGGCTCTGCAGGGTTAACTCAGCCATTGGACCAGCCGTGGCCAGATTGGGGCTGAGACAAACAAGACTACAAGCTAGGAATCCCAATACAGTTCGTTTCATTCTGCTCTCGAGTAGCGCAACGGCGATTCCAGCAATGCCGAGCGCTGCCTTGAAATCCTGAACGATCTGTCTCATCCCCGCCCCTCAGAAAAAGATCCGCATTGGCAAAAACAATAACGGCCACGAAGTCGCCTGCAAGCACAATCCAAGCCATAAAGCAGTAAGACGGACTATTCATAGGGTTGCGTTGGGATACACACGCATTTGGGAGAGTAAGTGTAAGGTGCGCCGACAAACTGCGGGGCCAAGGAAACTCGTGACTAAACTACGGGTAGCTCCTTAGCAAACCATTCGAGGCCGTGCTCGCGCAACTTCTTTGCCGCTGATTTCGCACGCAGCGATGTGTTTCTTCGCCGCGAAACGACTTTTGCCTGGGCCGCAAAGAATATAGTCGTTGGTACTACCTGCGTGCGGCTGGAAATATTCCCGCGACGCGAAGTTCACGGATTCTGATACGGCTCGGCCGTCGGAAGGTGCCATTCTATCGCTGCGCTCGTCACACGAGGCAGCTCGACCAGCGCCGCGAATTTGGAATAAATCCTCGCCTGTGTCGGTACAGACGTGTACAGGCAATTCCGCCTTTACGACAAGGAACATCACATGAGCACCTACGACCGCACCGGCCCCGGCCACAATCCCGCCCGACGTCAGGCGTTGAGCTGTCTTGCCGCCTGGACCGGCGCCGCTGTCGTCTGGACGGTCGCCGGCGGCGTGCCCCGCGCACTCGGCGCGACAGGCTACGGCACACCCACAGCGGCGGCGGCGAATGCGTTGACTTTCGTGCAGATCAGCGACACGCACATCGGTTTTCGCAAGGAAGCCAATCCCGACGTCGTCGGCAGCCTGCGCCGCGCGATCGCCGAGATCAACGCGCTGCCGCAAGCACCGGCGTTCGTCGTGCACACCGGTGATGTCAGTCATTTGTCGAAGCCCGAGGAATTCGGCAAGGCGCGCGAAGTGCTGCAGGAACTCCATGTCGATCGCGTGCACACGATCCCGGGCGAACACGACACCATCGATGACGGCGTGACCGGCTACCTCAAATACTTCGATCACGATGGCAATGGCAAGGCCTGGTATAGCTTCGACCAGGGCGGCGTACATTTCATCGGCTTGAATAACGTGCTGAACTTCAAGATGGGCACCATGGCGTCGCTCGGCGATGAACAACTCGCTTGGATGAAAGGCGATCTTGCACGCGTTTCCAATTCAACGCCGATCGTCGTGCTGGGGCACATTCCGCTATGGACGATTTGGGAACCTTGGGGCTGGGGCACCGCCGATTCCGGCCAAGCAATGGCGTTGTTGCGTCCGTTCGGCTCGGTGACCGTTCTGAACGGACATATCCATCAAGTGCTGCAGAAGGTCGAAGGCAATATCGCTCTGCACACCGCGATGTCGCTCGCCTACCCGCTGCCCACACCCGGACAGGCAGGCATCGGCGAGCCCGGTCCCGTAACCGTTTCCGCCGGCGAACTCGGCAAGCTGCTCGGCACGCGGCAACTTACCGTTGTGCGCGGACAACATGAACTTGCGATGATCGACACGCCGCTCGCGGGTTGATTTCGATAGACAAGGAGAGCGCCATGAACCATTTGTTTAGTCGCGTTGCCATTCATCCACTTCGGGCCGGCGTCGTTCTGACGCTGGTCTCCTGCTTGGCGTTTGCCATGCCTACGATTTTGGCCGCAGCAGCTGCACCAGCCGCAACCGTCGACGTCAATATCGCGAAGTTCGCCTACGGGCCGAAGGAAATCACGATTACACCCGGCACCAAGATCGTCTGGACCAATCACGACGAAACACCGCACACCGTGACCAGCAACGACAAGAGTTTTGCCTCGAAAGGTCTGGATACCGACGACAAGTTCGAGCATACCTTTGCCGCCGAAGGCGACTTCAGTTACATCTGCACCGTGCATCCGTTCATGACCGGTGTCGTGCATGTGCGCAAGCAATAGCCTGAGCGCGATCGGCCTCTCGCAGCAAGGCTAGAGGGGAGGCGTCAGATCGCGGCCGACAGACTCGTTCCACTTGGCTGATCCGATGCACGTCCCTCGTTCGTCTAAATCGACTGCGCCGCTGACCCGGTTTCGCTTGACTCGGCAGGACTTGCGCCTTGGTTCGGGCTTGATCCTGTTCGTTTATGTCGCGGCTCATTTCACCAACCACGCGCTCGGATTGATTTCACTCGCGACAGCAGAGCGGGGTCTGCGCGTTGCCGTCGCCGTTTGGCACAGCTGGCCAGGGACCGTGCTGCTGTACGGTGCCGCCGGTATCCACATTGCTCTGGCGTTCTTGGCGTTGTATGAACATCGCACGTTGCGGATGCCGCCCATGGAGGCACTGCGGATCGTACTCGGATTCGCGATTCCAACGCTGCTGATCGCTCACGCTGTCACGACGCGGCTGGCCTTTGAAACATATGGCGCTCAACCAGACTATGCCCGCATCGTCTGGATGCTCTGGCATTCGAATCGCGAAGGACGGCAGATGGCCTTGTTGGTTCCAGGATGGCTGCATGGCTGCCTGGGACTCAACTTCGCATTCGGCCGCCGGGTTTGGTTCCAACGCATGCGTCTGATCCTGTTCGGCGCCGCGCTGTTGTTACCAGTGCTCGCGACCCTCGGATTCCTCGAAATGCTGAAAGAAGTCTCGATACTTGCGCAAGACCCTGCGTGGTTCGGTGCCAATGTCCTGAGTCTCGACGCGGCGCAGACAGGCAAGTTGGCGCAGACGAGCGACAGCCATGCTCATCCTGTACTTCGCCTTGATCGGCGCGGTGCTTGCCGCGCGGCTGCTTCGTGGCACGGTCGAGAATTTTCGGGGAAAGCTGGTCTCGATCACCTATCCCGGGCGCACCGTGCGTGTGCCGCGCGGCTGGACCGTACTCGAGGCGAGTCGCAGCCACCATATTCCGCACCTTTCGATGTGTGGCGGGCGCGCCCGATGCTCGACCTGCCGCGTGCGCATCGTCGTTGGCGCGCGATCAGTGCCCGCCGCCAGAACAGAATGAACTCGACACCCTCAACCGTATCCACGCCCCCGAAGGCACGCGGCTCGCGTGTCAACTGCGACCGCAAGGCAATGTCACCGTGATTCCGCTGCTGGCGGTGACGCCCTCATCATCCGCGCGAGCCGGCGCATGAGACCGTTGAGAGGGAAATCGCTGTGATGCTCGTCGGCTTTCGATGGGCAGTGACACCCCATCGCGTGCTCCCGCAGGACCTTCTGTATCTACTCAACCGCTATAGCGAGATTGTTGGAGACACCGTGCGGAAGGAAGGGGGCATCCCAATCCAGTTCCTGGGGGATGGCGTGACCGCGGTCTTCGGTCTCGAGGTCGGAGCGAAAGAAGCCAATCGACGAGCGCTCACGGCAGCCGCGCAAGTAGAACGGCGCTTGCACGCCTTAGGTGAACGACTCGTCAAGGAACTCGGTTGGGCCGCTGATTTTGTCATCCACCTGCATACGGGCCCGGCAGGTGTTGGTGAGACAGGCGACGACTCGACGCGCACCCTGGCAGCGGTGGGCAACACCATCGACGTCGCGCGGCAATTTGCCGCACAGCATGACGATAGAGAGATTGCGCGAATCGCACTGTCGGAAGCGGTGATGATTGGCGGCGGGTCTCGACACGCGCACCGCAAACTGGCACGAGATCGTCCTCCAGAACGATGCGCGATTGAAGGTGACTTCGATCGCCGGCGCAAACGCGTGGTGATTGCCACGCGGCAGTCCGGAACCGTCCGTCCTACCGGCGAAAAGTTCTTGTTATTCCAAAAGGCATACGAGACCCGCTGCTGCGGTCTGACAGGTATGCGAACACGCATCACCGATGGCACTGACACTCGCAGTGCTTGGACCAAGGCGGTACCGCCATCGTGGGACGCGCGATCGCTCGGCAGCGGAGCTTCCTTGTCCATGCCGACGGCGCCTGTAACAGGCTCACGTTGTTATTTGCGCCAGGACTATTTCTCTTAACCGCAACAGTTCTAAAGGAGCAAGCCATGTCTCACAAACCGAACTCATTGAGCAAGCAATTGATCGTGGCAACGGCATTCGCGCTTGGCGCGTCCAGCGTCGCGCTGGCCGACGACAGCAGCATGAACCCGATTAACGGCGATTCGTATAGGTACTTCAATGGTTACAACTTGGGGCAGCCGGGGCAATTCAAACGGCCCGTCTTTAGCAAGGCGCCCGCGGATCCATCGTGGCGGCAGAGCCACCCGAATGGCCTGACCGAGCGCGACCTGCAGGCGCTGTCGTCGTCCGATTTATCCGCATCCGCGGCGCAACTCAATCCGCCGGTCTTCGCTAGCGCAGCCGCAGATCCATCGTGGCGCCAGAGTCACCCGAATGGCCTCACCGAGCGTGAACTGGAGGCGTTGTCGTCGTCCTCACTGGCCATGTGGCAATCTCCGAACGGATCGAGCAGTCGCAACCGATCACAAGTAACGTTGCGCAGAGCCCGAACAAGGAAACGTTCTCGGCCCGGTTGGCAAGATTTTTTCACCCCGGCACATGAGCGGGCACTAACCCCGTGCTTTCGACTAGCTTGCAACAAGATTGGCCACCCCGTCTAACCCGTCTCTTGACCACCGCCTCGCCTCGCGCCCAAGTCTGTGCCGCCGGGCGCGAGCGAGGCATTTTTACCAGAATCGCGGGAATAAATCGGCCGGCATGGCGGTATAGTCGGCAAGGTATGGAGAGTTCCCTTGTCTGAGTGCACGCGTTTCGAAGAGCTGGTCTTGCCGCATCTGGACGCCGGCTACAACCTGGCGCGTTGGCTGACGCGCAACGTCAACGACGCCGAGGACGTGGTCCAGGACGCCTGCGTGCGCGCACTCAAGTACATCGGGACGCTGCGCGACGGCGAAGCCCGGGCGTGGTTCCTGACGATCGTGCGCCACGCGTTCTACGACTGGTGCAAGCGCAACCGTCCGGCGGAGATTGTCAAGGATGACGGTACTGCGATCGAGATGGCCGCCGCCGATTCAGCCATGGATCCCGAGCGGGCGGCGCAGCGCAGCGGGGAGTCGCGGTTGCTGGCCGACGCGGTGGCGGAGCTGCCGCTGGTTTATCGTGAGGTATTGATTTTGCGGGAACTCGAGGAACTGTCGTACAAGGAAATCGCGCGTATCGCCGACATCCCCGTTGGCACGGTGATGTCGCGGCTCGCGCGCGCCCGCGGCCTGCTGCAACGCTCGCCGCTATTGCACGCAATCCGCGGACAAGCGTCCGGAGGTGAACGATGAATTGCAATGAAGCCGGAACGCTGGTCCCGAGCTACGCCGACGGCGAAATCGATAGCCTTCAAGGACGTTCGATCGAAGAGCATCTGCGCGGCTGCAAGTCCTGTACGGCGAAGCACCAGGGCGTGCTCGCGCTGCGGGCTCGGATTCGCGCGGAGGTACCCTACTTTCCGGCGCCGCCCGCGCTGCGCGAACGGGTTCGGGCGCTGCTCGCCAATGCGCATGACGTCGCGCCGGTTCGTCCGCGGCCGGTGCGCGATCGCTGGCGCTGGCTCACGGGAGGCGCCCTTGCCGGCTGCGCGGCAACCATGCTTGCCTGGGTCGTCGGCACCGCGGTCATCGATTGGCGCACGAACGAGGACATCGCCGTCGAGGCCGTGGCGACCCACGTTCGAGCAACGCTCAACAACCATCTGATCGAGGTCGCATCATCGGACCAGCACACGGTCAAGCCTTGGCTCTCCGCACGGCTGGACTATTCGCCGCCGGTGCATGACTTGGCGAATGAGGGCTTCGCGCTGAGCGGAGGCAGGCTTGATACGCTCGACAAGCAGCGGGTCGCCACACTGGTCTACCGCTATCGGCTGCACACGATCGACGTCTTCGTCAGACCCGAGTTGGCGCATGCGCCGTCGGCATTGCGCACCGTGCGCGGCTTCAATGTCGCGCACGCGACCGGCTCTGGGATGGATTGGCTCGCGGTGTCCGACGTCAGCGCCGACGTGCTAACCGCATTCGTCCAGCGGCTCGCGCGCGAAGCGGCAGCGCAATAGTTTCAAATGTGTTCGTGCACCGCTTCCGTCGGTCTGGGGCGTTCGCGCGCGCTTGTCGCGAAAAAGCCCCGTAGCGCCGAGCCTTGCCGGCGCGATCGATCCGACATCTTCGGCGGGACGTGGCACGTCGCCGGTGTGTTCGATCCACCCGCCGCCGAGGGAGCGATACAGGTCGACGAGGTTGGTGAGGCGCGCCATGCGCGCCGCCACCAGCGTTTGTTGGGCGGTGTACAAATCGGTTTGCGCCGTGAGCACGGTGAGGTAATGATCCACACCGTTGCGAAAACGTATTTCCGAGAGATCGAGTCGACTCTGCTGAGCCTTGGTTAAGCGCTCGAGCGACGCCACCTCGTCGTCGTAGGTCCCGCGTGCGGCGAGGACCTGGACGTAGGCAATGCCCTGATCCTCGTCGGGAAGAAACCCGGTAATGGCGAGAAGAACTTTGCAGCCGCAATTTGCGTCATCATGTCTTTAGCACGTATCGACCACTGCGACGGCGTCGCACGAACGGTCGCCAAGCTGGGATGACTCAGGCGGGATATGCGATGAGTGGGTTCTCGGTGCCCCCGTCCGACGCAGGCGTCCTTCGGGGAACGCCGTGCACGTCGCCGTGCGCGCCGAGCGCAGCGCCGTGGATCCTGGCGGCAACGATTCTTGGCTCCAGCATGGTGTTCATCGACGGAACGGTCGTGAACGTGGCGCTTCCGGCGCTGCAGGGGGAATTCAGCGCAAGCCTCGTCGATGTCCAGTGGGTGATCGAAGCCTACGCGTTGTTCCTCGCCGCGTTGCTCCTCGTCGGCGGAGCGACAGGTGACCGTTTCGGGCGCCGTCGCGTTTTCCTGCTTGGGGTTGCGCTATTCGCCGCATCCTCCGTCGCGTGTGGCCTCGCCGGCGGCGTACGCGAGCTCATCCTTGCCCGTGCGCTGCAAGGCATCGGCGGGGCGCTGCTGGTCCCCGGCAGTCTCGCCATCGTCAGCGCCTCGTTTGCCGAACAGGACCGCGGCAAGGCGATCGGCACATGGTCGGGTGCCACAGCGGTCACCGCAGCGCTTGGGCCGGTGCTCGGCGGGTGGTTGATCGATCATCTCTCGTGGCGGGCCGTTTTCTTCATCAATCTTCCGTTGGCCATTGTGGTCATTGCCATCGCTCTGTGGCACGTCCCCGAAAGCCGCAACGTCGAAGCGCGAGGCAATCTCGACTGGCCGGGCGCGTTGTTGGTAACGCTCGGGCTCGGCGGCGTTGTGTACGGCTTGACCGAATCGTCCAACGCGGGTTGGTCTAATCCGCGCATCGTCGCGTCGCTCCTCTCGGGTGTCCTGGCGCTGGTGGCCTTCATTGCGGTGGAGATGCACCGCGCCGAGCCGATGATGCCACCGTGGTTGTTTCGCTCGAAGGCATTTGTCGGCGCCAACCTGCTTACGTTCCTGCTTTATGCAGCACTTGGCGGAAGCTTCTTCTTCGTGCCGTTGAATCTTGTCCAGGTTCAGGGCTATTCCACGACTGCCGCCGGTGCCGCATTGTTGCCGCTGATTGTGTTGCTGGGCGTGCTCTCGCGTTGGTCGGGCGGATTAATCGACCGTTACGGAGCTAGAGCACCGCTCGTCATCGGGCCTGCGATTGCGGCCTGCGGCTTCGCACTCTTTGCCGTGCCCTCAGTCGGCGGGAGCTACTGGATCACGTTCTTCCCGGCAACTACCGTGCTCGGATTCGGCATGGCGATCAGCGTTGCGCCGCTTACGACCACCGTCATGAACTCCGTGGACCGCAGCTTCGCGGGCGCGGCCTCGGGAATCAACAACGCCGCATCGCGCGTTGCCGCGCTCCTCGCCGTTGCGCTGTTCGGCCTGATCATGACCCCGATCTTCAACCGCGATCTCCATGGGAATCTGGATCGCGCCGGGTTGTCACCCGCGGTGATCGAAGCGGTGGAGAAGCAGCGGAACAGGCTTGCCGCCATCGAGATGCCGGCGGCCATGGACGCGCGTGAGACGGCGCTGGCAAACCAGGCGATCGCCGAGGCGTTCGTAACAGGGTTCAGATGGATTATGCTGATTTCAGCGGCGCTCGCGTTGGCGAGCGCTGCGAGCGCCTGGCTGTTGATAGGAAGCGCGAGTCAACGCGCTCAGCCAAGCGGACCATCGTAAGCTATAGGGCAGGCATAACCGAATCGGGTGTACGACAATGAGTTGAAGAAGGCGGTGTTACCTGTTGCAATTCGATTGTCGAGATAATTTCATCGTCAGGGTGGCGAAGTGTTGAACGGGTAGAGGAGACGATGGCTAGAATCTATTGCTTCACGTTAGCAGGCATTCTTTGCGTCGGCGCTTGTGCATTTGCTCCCTCCCCACCGCAACACCCCGCGGCCGCCGTGGCACAGTCACCACCGCCGCCGGATCGCGTCGAAGTCATTCCGCCCGCTCCTTCGTCCAACGACTTTTGGATCAAGGGATATTGGGTCTGGGAGGATGACCGGCAGGTATGGGTACCCGGTCACTGGGAAGCAAAACGACCCGGGTGGCATTGGGTCCCAGCCCACTGGGGAATGCCTGGCGAACAATGGGAATTCATTGCTGGCCACTGGGAGCCGAACTAGCCGAGTCAACGCGCGGCGTACCAGGCGCGCGGTTTGGTCCACGCCACCGCGCAACTCAGCCCAGCGGGTGCCGCGCAAGCTGGCACACCGACGGCGCTGTGATTGAACTCCGTCGGCATGCCTCGTGCGAGCTCACAACCTCTAGTGATTTGCTCGGATTGTCTAGATGATCTGTTGGGGCCCGGGTCCTGATCCAGCGCCGGGACCGCAGTTGGGCGCCACGCTCAGCGGCGGCGTAGTGTTGATCGTTGCATAAGGCGCCGGTTGTGTTGTGAATATCTGGAACCCGGGCACACTCGTCACCCCGGATGATGCAGTCGGTGCGCTTCCGCCCCACCAGTTGTTCTGAGCATAGACAACGGGCGAATACTGGCTGCTGGTCGGATGCGCAGGCGCGGGAGTTGGGGCTCCGGAGATGGTAGTCGTAGTGGTGGCCTCGAGGTTATTGAGGAAGCTGTTGGGGAAGAAGCAGTTGTTGCCGGTGCTGTTCAGCGGGCCGCCACCAAGGTCGATCATCGAGTTTGCGACAGCATAGCCAAAGAACGAGTCGAATCCGACACCCACGCCGGCAAGGGAGCGCGAAAGATCGCTGTTCTGCACTTTCACGTTCAGGTTGGTCAACGGAGAGATGTTGTTGAGCCAAAGGTTGTAGTAGTTGCTGCCGCTCACCCGGCTGTTGATGATGTCCATGACGATCGTCTGCGGGCTGTCGGTTGCGGGGCCATCGCCTGTCGCGTAATTGTTGGTCACCTCAATTCCGTTGTTACCGCAGCTGGTGAAACTGGTGTTGAGCAACTGCACGACGGTAACGTCGCCACCACCAACCGAACCGACGCCGAGGCACTCACCCGTGTTGTCGGGCGAACCAGCAAGTTTCGTCGATCCCACGCCCCCGGGTGGATTGGCGTATGCAGGCAGGCCGTTGCTGATGGTCGTGCCCTGCACAACGACGTTTTGTAGAACCAGTTGCGCGTACGTCCCCGCATTTCCCCCACCATTCCCGCGATTGAACAACTCGAGCATATCGCCTGGGTCGCCTTGAAACACACTATTGATTACGTCGACGAATGAGGTATTGGTTCCGGCGGCGATGATGTATTCCATCCCGTTGGTGGAAGACCCGCCGATTCCATTCAAGAAAAGGTTGTTGGCGATTTTCTCGGTCAAGGGCCCGTTACCCGCGGGGTTGACGAATAGACTGTCGGCATTTGCACCCGCGCTGCCGTTGCTGTTTTCCACGTTATTGATAAGTGCCGCGATTACTGTGCCTGTCGTGCCTATTTCTGTTTGCGTCGCGATTCCCTCCAAGGTTCCGATTCCGTTCGGACCGCGGCATTGCTTGAGGAAGGCGACGTAGTTGCCCGTCAGGGAAGCTTGAATAAACGCAGCAGACGTGCCAGGAACAACGTTGCGAAGGTCGATTCCGTCTCCGCATACGCCGTCGTGGACGTAGTTGTTGCTTATAGTCGCGTTGGTCCGCACGGTGCCCGAATCGATCATGATTCCGGCCCAGCCCGCCTTGATGCCGCCATTGTGGTTCGCCAATCCCGGCGTGTATTGTTCCAAGTAGAACGGCTGGACGATGAATCCCACCGCGCCGGACGTGTTGTACCACGACACGTCGTTGCAAGTGATGGTCACGTTACCGGCAACGTTGAGCCCATAGATCCCGCCTCGGTTGACCTGCTGCGCGACGTTTGCTCCACCGATAACCAAATTCTTCACCGTGGTGTTATCGGCCAACGTGACCGCATCTCCTGTCCCGGTGTTCCCGGTAGCACTCGTATTCGTGATGACCGGAAGCGACGCAAGACCCGACGAAGTCGGCACGGTCGTCGGCAGGGTCGTGATGACCGGGAAACTGGGCAGAGGGAACAGAAGTGGTGGCGTCGGGCTGGCTTGGAGCACGTTCGTGCACGGGGCCACGCCTGGGACGCCGGCCGTGTTGCCGCCGGCCAGCGTTTGTCCGGATTGCAACACGATGCCGCCGTCGAGTGGCGGCACGCTCGTAGGAACTGCGACGATGATAATCGTATCGCCTGGATTGGACGCCGCCTGCACTTGGGCCAGGTTGTTGAACGGGGAAGTAACACCACCGTCCACGCTCGCCTGGGCTCCGGACTGAACGTACCAGGTGCACGAGCCCGGTGATAAGTTGCTTTCCTCAATGAATGGGCACGGCCCACCAGCGTGTGCATGCGGAGTGAAGGCTACAAAGAGCCCAACAGCGACAACGCACAACGACAGGAGCCTGAAGGCGGATTTGAGTTCTTGATTGCCAATCATGGACGCACCTCCATTTTCGTTCTTTTGTCACACGGGCGGCCCGCCACTGGCTGCATGGCTGGTGAGCCGCGGTCGCCAATAGGCACCGACAAAGACCTGGCGAATCCGAATCCGGGGCCTGGTGGATGCTCCTAGAAGAATAGCTCCGATTCGGGAAAAATTCCCGACCGCGGCGCGGTGCCGCATACGAATATTTGAAACATTGTGTGTCGCACGATGTGTACGCTCATGCCCAGTCGGCGCGATGGCCAATAGCCTGTGCGCCCAGTGGGGTCCTGCTAACTACACACTGTTACCAACTTTGTGTCCGATCGATATTGACATGCGTCAAGCTGTACAATACCCTGCAAAAAGATGCTGTGATATACCGTATTCTGTCGAAGACCTGACGCGTAGATCGGGAAACCGGGCAAGTTGAATGCCCGCGCGATTGCGGACTGACCCGCAAGGGGCAGTGCCTCTGCGGAGTGCTGCAGCGAGGGGGCATCATGAGTTGTTCATCGGTACTAGGTCGCCCGCGCAATGCTGGCGATTGCCTGCGACGTGTGGATGTCCCATGTCGAGCCGGCGCCTGTCTGCATCCTGCATTTTTCGTCTCAAGCCCTCGCGATGCGCTTTCAATCAATGCCGTGCTTATGACGTACCCAACAATCAGGACGTGTTGAAGTTGCTCCACCTCGATGTTTGAGATTTTCCACGTTGAAACTTGATTTGCAGGAGGAGGATTTCATGAATGTGACACGCTATGGCTCCGCAGCCACGTTGGCGCTGGCGCTCGTCGGTGGCTTTTTGAACCAGCCTGTCCAGGCGCAGTCGGCAACCAAACCGCCCCTATTGGCCATCGATCCGCTTTGGCCCAAGCCCTTGCCCAACGGTTGGGTACTCGGCCAGGTCGGCGGCACCTGTATCGACTCGCAGGACCACGTGTTCATCGTGACGCGCGGTTTTCAGACGGGCGGTCTGACGTCGCCAGAAGGTGTGGGAGGCGCGAACCCGAACACGGGTGCGCTAGGGGGAGCGTTTAAATCGATTGCGGCTCCTCCGGTGATCGAGTTCGATCCGGCCGGTAACGTGGTCAATTCGTGGGGTAATCCAGCGCTCGTTCCCGCTGGCACGCCGCCGCCCGTCGGAACCGTGAGCGTCGTCGGGCAGAACGCCGTGCGTGCCCAACGGGATGCACGGCTGTTACGTGGATTATCAGAACAACGTTTGGATCGGCGGCAATAGCGATGGCGTGATCCAGAAGTACACCCACGATGGCAGTAAAATGTTGCTGCAAATCGGGGTGAAATTTAAGTGTGACAGCGGCACGAGTACGGACGTGCCTCCCGATGCTGACACGCCAATTCCGTGTACCGGAACAGGAGGAGGCAATGTCTCGCAGACCGGCAGGAGTCACAAGTATCTCAGCCTGCCGGCGGCGATTTCGGTCGATCCGAACCCGGACCCGGTCACCGGCCAGCCAGGCAGTATCTATATCGCCGATGGTTACGGCAACCACCGCGTGGTGGTGTTCCACGATAACGGCGATGGCACGGCTACTTACCTGCGCCAGTTCGGCAGCGTGGGAACGGGCCCCGATCAATTCACGGTCGGGGACGGCGGCCACCCGCATTGCGTCAGGCTCGGCGCCGACCAACTCATCTACGCCTGCGATCGAGGCCAGAACAAGATCAACGTCTATAAGAGAGACGGCACGTTCGTGGGCAACATCGGGATCATTCCCGGCCAGAACGGGACGGGCCAGGAGGGCAGCGGCACGGCATGGGACATCGACTTCTCCAAGGACGCGTCGCAAACGTGGGCCTTTATCTCGGACGGTCAAAACGAGATCCTGTGGACGTTCAATCATGCCTCGGCATTGTCCGCGGGCCTCGCCAGCCAGCCTGTCACGGGATTCGGCGGATTCGGCCATGACCCAGGAATATTCAGTTTCCTGCACATGATGGCGATCGATTCGAAAGGCAACATCTTCATGGGCGAGACGATCGGCGGGAACCGCATTCAGAAGATTCTGACAAAATCGCTGCCGCCGCCTTCACCCGTGGGCCCGATTACGCCGAAATAACTCGTCATGCAAGTTAACGCTGAATTGAATTGCCACAGGAGGATTTCATGAAACTCAAGGGCTCTATCTTGGGAGCAACGTTGGCTGCCGTGTTGACCGGCGCGGGTCTGTGGGGCTTGAACGCTCAGGCGCAGTCGGTGAGCTTCACCATCAATCCCTACTTTATGAAGCCGCTGCCAAACTTCTGGTTTACCGGTGTCGTCAGCGGGACCTGTCTCGGCACGCAGAACCATATTTTGATATTGTCACAAGGCTTTCAAACGGGTGGCAACGCGTCGCCCGAAGGTGTCGGCGGCGCCAATATCACGGGGGTCGTCGGATCGATCAATCAGTCGAAGGCGGCGCCTCCCGTGATCGAATTCGATCAGAACGGCTATATATTTAATTCTTGGGGCAATCCGGCCTTGGTCGCGGCCGGGCAGCCGTTTGCGGGACAGAACGCGGTTCTGCCGAACGGATTGCATGGCTGCTTCGTGGATTCACAGGGCAATGTCTGGGTTGCGGGCACTGGGGACGGCGTCGTTCAAAAGTACCCGCCGAGCGGCGGCACGACCCCCTCGCTGACGATCGGGGTCAAATTCGCCTGTGACAGCGGAGCCGGTGGCTCGGTCGCTTGCACCGGAACCGGCGGCGGCAACCAAGGCAAACTGGGCACCAGCACAACACTGCTCAACACGCCGGCGACGGTTGCCGTGGATCCCAACCCTGATCCCGTCACCGGTCAAACCGGAAGCGTGTATATCGCAGACCAAGGCAATCATCGCGTGGCCGTCTTTTCCGGCGCCGGAACCTACCTCCGTCAGATGGGAACGGGCGTCGGCGCGGGCGCCGGTCAGTTCTCGTCCGCCGGTGGCACGAATTGCGTCGCCCTCCCCAATAACGGAATGGTGTATGCCTGCGACCGCGGCAATGATCGGATCAACGTCTTTACCAAGGCGGGTACCTTCGTGAAATCGATGCCTGTCATTCCAGGCACCGCGGCGCTCCCAACGAACGGATCGGCCTCGTACATCGCTTTCTCGCCCGATAGCGCGCAGACCTTCATGTATGTCGCCGACGGCGGCAACGAGTTGGCGTGGATCATGAACCATGCGCAGGCACTTGCCGCCACCCCGGGCGTGAACCCGATCATCGGCTCGTTTGGTTTTGGCGCAGGTCACAACACCGGCTACTTCACTTTCCTGGATACGATTGCGGTCGACACCAACGGCAACGCCTACGCCGCCGAAACGGCGGGAGGCCGGCGCCTGCAAGCGTTCCAAGTGACACAACACTAGTCGGTCCACCGTGACTGCTTGACGCAAAGGAGTGATGTTCAGGTACAGGCACCAACATGTTACGATGTGTCATCGCGGCGGCCAGAGCCTCAGAAGTCTGGCCGCCGTTTGTTATTCCCTCCTCTTCACAATGCCGCCAGGTGCAACACCCCATCCATGCATGCCGACCAAGACACCGTGCTCTCTAATCGCGTGAGTATCGGATGACACGACCCTGCGTAGGACTCCCGCTCCGCGCGTATCTTTGGTCGATCGTCTTTGTCGCCGTTCTTGCCTTTCCTCGATGGGCGGTCGCCAACGGCTCCGATCTGCCACCGGAGATCGTTCTTCAGGGATTTGTAAAACTTGAGGACGGTCGCGCCCATCTGCTAGTTCGGCTCCCGCTCCTTCTTTTCTCCAATTTCTCGCTACCGAAACGGGGTCCGGGCTATCTGGATCTGGAAAACATTGAGCCTAAGCTGAAGCAAGTTGCCAACGCGACGAGCCATTTGGTCGAATTGTCAGAGAACGGCGTCACGCTCGCACCCACGACGCGCGACGTGCAGCTTTCACTTCTCTCCGACCGTTCCTTTGCCAGTTATTCGAATGCCCTCGCCCACCTGCAGGGCCCGGCGCTGCCGGTGAGCACCGACCTTTTCTGGAATCAAGGTTTCTTCGATGCGCACTTTGAATACTCGCTCCAATCACGCCCCCCCAATCTTTGGTTACGGGTAAACGTGCCGCCAGAAGTCGGGCAACGGGTCAAGTTGCAGCTCGAGTACCTTCCCGACGGCGAGACAGCGCGCAGCTACGAGATTTCTGGCGACGCCGGGTGGGTCCCGCTCGACCCGCGCTGGTACGAAGCAGCGTGGCTTTTCGTCAAGGCTGGATTCGCCGATGCGTTCGCCATCGATCGCTTCGTGTTTCTGTTGTGCCTGATCGCGCCCTTCCGGCAGTTCCGCGGTGCATTGACGCTGATCCTGGTGCTCGCCGGACTGCAAGCGATCACCTTGACGGCGGTGGCGGAAGGAGCGCTTGCCAACGTCGAGGTCGGATGGCTTCCTCTACTCTCCAATACGGTCCTCGCGACCGCCATGGTGTTGCTCGCCATCGCAAACCTCGCGGCACCAACCTTGCGTCGCCGTTGGTTCATTGCGGCCTTGGTTGGTGCGCTTGGCGGCTTTGGCCTCGGTCGTCTGTTGCTGAACGCCGCGCAATTCGTCGGAACGCACTCGCTCGTCGCGGTCACATCTTTCAACATCGGCCTTGTACTTGGAGAGGTCGTCCTCCTGGCAATCGCGTTCTATGCGCTACGCTTGCTTTTCGCCAGAGTGCTGGGCCCGCTCCTCGGCCTGATCGTTCTCTCCGCCATGGTTGGCCATGCGGGATGGCACGGGATGGTGGACAACGGCGGTGAACTCGGCCGTCAGGTCGGGCATTTACCGACCGCGAGTCTGTGGCCGGCGCTGGCCGCTATCGCGCTGTGGCTGGTACCGGCGCTGCTGGTTGGTATAGTTGCGTACTTTCTGCCGAAGCGATTCGATGGCGTGGCCGTTCCGACACTGCTTCGCGCGTTGCAAGGGCGTAATGCGGATGGGGGTCCTGCTCGGACTTAGATCGCAGATGCGCGGCCGACGCCGCCCTGAATGTTTTGCGATGAGTGCGCGATCAATGCGTATGACCTGCCGGCACGGGCGCGCGCTGCCGCTCGCGACGCAGGATGTCTGCCTGGTCGAACACTTCGGCTGTCCGAAGGGATGGTGAATCCGGGACGCCGATCCAGCGCGCACGAACGTAGCCCTGGCGATCGATCAGGTAGTCCATTTGCATTGGCGCAGGGGCATTCGCCCCGATGTCCTGACGGGCGAACATGGCGTACGACTTGATCGCGTCTGCAGACGTGATCGCGACGATCGACCTGCCGTCGCCTGCCGCTTCTATGGCGGCTGAATTCGGACTGCCGGATAACGGGACGGCAATGACGCGCACGCCAATTTCTCCGAAAGTGCTTGCTTCCGCGACGAGCGCACGCAGGTAGGGCAACGACTGCGGCAGCGTGTACAGCACCAGGAGCGTGACGGGGTTTCCTTGCGGCTGTCTCAACGACGCCTGCTCTTGTCCCGCGAGCTCGAACGGGAAATCGGGCGCCACGATGGCGGAGAGCCACGGCTGGACGTGGTTGGTAAGGGTCGTTGCCGCCATCGCATCCGACTGAGCGCGCAGGAATTGAACCAGATCCCAGATCTCCGCATCGTTGAGGCGTGGTGCGAACGCGGGCATCGGCGTTCCCGGAAGGCCATGCGCGATCCACCAGAACAGTTCTCCCACGCGATGAATGGAACCGTGTGCCGCGAGGTCCGCCGGCATGATGGGCAGCGAGAGCGCCGCGGGACCGTCGCCGCGACCATAGGGACCGTGGCACACACCGCAATTCTGCGCATAGAGATTGGCGCCACGGGCGATCGAGTCGGCCGTGTAATTCACTGGCGACCAGGCATAGGTGGTCGGATATGCGGGCACCGCAAGGAGCCAGGCCCAAGTTGCGGCGACTGCCATCAGGCCGACAATCCCGGCGGTCCAAAGACGCCACCGGTGACGGAGAACGCCGATAACCGCGGCACCAATCGCAACGCAAGCGACGATGCCGGCAACGACCACGACCGCGCCAACGCCGAGAGATTGTTGCGCTGCCTGCCAGCTCAAGGTGTAGCCGAACGGCCAGGTCGGCGACTGATGAGCTGCAGGAACCATGATGCCGAGCAAGCCAACAATCGCGATCACGATCAGTCCGATCGCGATTTCCACGGTCGCGTTGCGCCGGAGCGAACGCAGCGCCCATGGGTTCATCGGGTCGCGGACGTTCAACCTCGCAGTTAGCTGCAAACGATTTACCGCGGCGAGCGCCACCATCGCGGCAAATAGGGCGAGCTTGGCGAGCAGGAGGCGGCCGTAATCGGTGCCAACCAACGCCGGCACATCGCCAACCAGGTACCACGTGTTGACAACGCCGCTGATGAAGAGGGTACCGACGCTTGCCACGCCCAGTGTCGAAAAGCGTTGCGCCACTTGTGCAGTAACCTCCAGCGGGAGCGCCCGACCAAGCAGCACCACGAATCCTGGCAGCGCTCCCAACCACGCGCCCGCGGCGAGCAAGTGCGCCACGTCGGACACCGTGTGGACCTGAAGGCCGGGTACCAGTCCGGTGGCTGCGTGACCGGCCCACGCGAGCGTGGCGAGATACGCTGCAGCGACCAAGGCGCCGCCTACCGCCAGGCGCATCCTAAGCCGCTTACCGGACGAGCGGCCGATCGCCAGCAACAGCGCACCGAGCACGAGGGCAGAGGCCGAAGCGCCAGATCCAGAGCCGACCGAAGGCCGTGCTACCCAACACCACACCGATCGTATCGCCGCCGATTACCTGCGCTACGGGCAGGCCACTCATGAGCGCAGCTTCGGCGACGAGCCAACCTGCTCCCGAAATGACGCTCGCGCCAAGGACCCATGCACCGCAGACAAGGGCGAGCGGTAGAAGTCCTTGCTTTTGTTCGAGAGCAACACGGCCAGCATCACGCCAAACCGGAGTCGCAACGGCAAGCGCAAAGAGCAGCTGGCCAAACAGGAGAATCGCCGCGGCGAAATGAACAGTGCGCGCGGCGACGATCATCGTGTCCATCGTGGCAAGCGTGCGCTGATCAGTGGGTGGTGCTTAAGGCGCGATATCGAAGGTGAATTCGCCTTTGGACGCGTGCGTGTCGACCGACACCACTCGCCACATTGCGCGGTACTTGCCCGGCGCCAGCGGCGGCAGTGATACCCACAGCAGCTTGGGATCCGCACCGTCGATCTGCGCATCGTCCTTGTCGACCCGCTTACCGCTTTCGTCCAGAACCTCCACCTTGCTATAGGGTGGATCGAGCCGTTCGCTGAACCACAGCTTGAGCTGCGCGGGTGACCGGTGAACCGCGCTGCCTGCACCAGGAATCGCGTGGTCGAGGAAAGCGTGCGCCAAGGCGGGCGGCGCAAACGCCAGTACAGCCGCGAGCGTCAACAGCGCCAACGATCGTCGCATGATCTCGGTTGAGGTAGTCATCGAGATCAATGTTCGCCGTTCATCCTCGCGACGTCAACCGTTAAGCGTCGACCGGGCTCGCTTTATCGGTCTGGTGCGGGACAGAAGCAGGATGTCCATCAGGATGGCGCTCAGAATTGACAATGCGCTTGCAACCATGAAATGATTTTGCGAGTCAAAGCTAAGTTACTGGCGCAGCGTTGCACGGCTTTGTCCCGCAGAGCGCCGCCTGGGCGCGCGTGGCCGTATCAGGCCGGTGCTACCGAGGACGCAGGCGCACTTCACGGAATTCCCTTGACCGACCAACCCGACCGCCCACGACGGATGAAGTGGGCCATTGCCCTCGCTTCGGTCCTTCTTGCCATCGCCGTCTGCGAGGTGCTGCTGCGCATCACCCTGTTTCATTCATCGGTCGAGTTTGCTTCACAAGATCCGGAATACTATGCGCGCACGCTCGACGAACTTTGGATATATCGCCAGCTGTTTTCTGCAAGCAAGCGCTGGACCGTCGGCGCCGGCCAGCCGGACGCGACCGGCGAAACCCGCATCGAGTTCTACAGGAAATGGCCGACCAGCCTTATCCCTGACCAGGAGCTCGGCTATGTCAGAAAACCCGACGTGCGCACGCCGTGCCACGAAACGACCAACGTCGGCACGCGCGGCACCCACGACTACGCGTGGACCGGCCGGAAAATCGCATTTTTCGGCGATTCGTTTGTCGAATCGGCCGCGTGCTCCAATGACACGCTCGCTGCCAAGCTCGAGGCATTGACCGGCATTGATACACTTAACTATGGCGTCGGTGGCTACGGCCTTGATCAGATCTACCTTTATCTCAAGCGAGAGCTACCAAAATTCGACAGCAAGCAGACCCTGGTTCTGGTCGGTCTCATTCAGGATGATCTCGGCCGCGTCCTGCTCAGGGTGCGGACCAGCCCGAAACCCTATTTTACGATCAGCGACGACAAGCTCGTTCTGCACACCGACCACATTCATCCCGACGCACTCAACGACTACTTCGAGCACCCGCCCGAGCGTTTCTACCTGTACTATTTTCTCCGTGGGCGTTTTGGCAGTCCCGTATACCGAACGCTGATGCGCGAGACGCGCGATGCGAGGCAGCAGGCTACGCACGCCTTATCGCAAGCGCTGATCAAGGCATTCGCCGATCTGCAGCAGCAGGCGCAGTTTGCGCTGGCATTCGTCATCTTCCCAACGCCTGGGGCGCCGTTCGATAGCGAGGTACTCTCACTGATACGCGCAGCGAACATTCCGGTGGTGGATCTGCAAGGCTGCCTGCTCCAGAGCAACCGGCCGGATCGTGAGTTGTACGCCGAACTTCATCCGACATCGCTGGGCAACGACCTGCTTGCGCGGTGCCTGGTGCAGGACCTGACCGCCAAGGGGCTGCTGCGCTAACGCGAAGCCGGGTACATCGCGCCGATGTGCGCCCGCGCTATTTTGCGTTCTCGAGATCAGCAAGCTTCGTGAGCTCAGACACCGACGTACCAGCGAAATTGATTTTCAGAACCCCCTGCGGCCCAAGCGCAAAGATGAATTCGTTGCCCTTGTTGAAGCGAAACCCGCACACTTCGTCGCCGTCCGATTGCAGATCGTTTTGCAGTATCATTGTCGACGGCTCACCCTGCTTCGCGCTGATCGGCGCGGAGCCTTGCGCTACGATCTTTCCGTCATTGTCGCAGCGGATGGCCAGGGTGATTTTCCCGCTTTCGATCTTGGCACGGACGCTGCCCATGGCGATGTCGCCTTCCCAGTATCCGTTGACTTCGCGGCTTGTGCCCGCGACCGCTCCACTCCGGACCTTAGCGAAATCCCGATGCCAGAGATTGCGGTCGCTGTCGGGGCTGCACGCGACGACGCAGGAGGCGATAAAAGCGTGGACAACAACGGTCCAGCAACGCTCAAGTCGAGCAATCAACTCGTCACCTCCGTCGTCCACACTGCGCGATTATATCAACCCAGCCGCTGGCGTTGCGTCGCAAAATGCGCCGATCCGAAATGTGATCGCCGTCCGCTGCGCTTGCCTTCGACGCCCGCCTCATTGCGACAACCTGCTGCTCGATGATCGCCATTCTTGGAATCTCCGCCTTTTACCACGACGCCGCCGCCGCGCTAGTGGTGGACGGCAAGATCGTTGCGGCCGCCCAGGAAGAACGCTTTACCCGCAAGAAGCACGATGCGAGTTTTCCGAGTCGCGCCATCGAGTATTGCTTGCGCGAGGGCAACATCGACGGTCGCGAGCTCGACTACGTCGGCTTCTACGACAAACCGTTTCTGAAGTTCGAGCGGCTCCTTGAGACTTATCTGAGCTACGCGCCAGCAGGATTCCAGTCTTTCATCAAAGCGATGCCGCTGTGGCTGCGGCAGAAACTGCATCTGACCCGCGAATTGCATCAGGGACTGGAACGGCGTTACAGCAAGCGCTTTATCTTCGCCGAACACCACGAATCGCACGCGGCGAGCGCCTTCTATCCGTCACCATTCGACGAAGCGGCGATTCTCACGCTTGATGGCGTCGGTGAATGGGCGACGACGAGCTATGGCGTTGGACGCGGCAACCGCGTCGAGCTGCTGGGCGAAATGCGCTTTCCACACTCGATCGGCTTGCTGTATTCGGCGTTCACGCATTTCGCGGGATTTCGGGTCAATTCCGGCGAGTACAAACTGATGGGGCTCGCGCCGTATGGGAAGCCAAAATACGTCGATCTAATCTACGACAAACTGATCGATCTCAAAAGCGACGGCTCGTTCAGGATGGCAATGGAGTACTTCGACTATTGCCACGGTTTGACCATGACCTCGCACCGGTTCGACGCGCTATTCGGAGGTCCACCGCGATCGCCTGCAGCACCGATCACGCAGCGAGAGATGGACATGGCAGCGTCGATCCAGGCCGTCACCGAAGAGATCATGCTGCGATGTGCGCGCCACGTGCACGCGGTGACGGGCATGCGCAACTTGTGCCTGGCAGGTGGCGTCGCGCTCAATTGTGTGGCCAACGGCCGAGTCCTGCGGGAGGGCCCGTTCGATCGAGTCTGGATTCAACCCGCGGCGGGGGACGCTGGAGGCGCCTTAGGCGTCGCCCAATTGATCTGGTACCAATTGCTGCGTAACGAGCGCACACCCGACGCCCAGGACAGCCAGCACGGGTCGATGCTCGGACCGCGCTTCACCACGGCCGAAGTGAAGGCTTGCCTGGACGCGGTCGGAGCGCGCTATCGCGCCTTGGCGAGCGAAGACGAACTATGCGATCAGGTTGCGGACTTGCTAGCGCAAGAAAAGGTCGTAGGCTGGTTCGAAGGCAGGATGGAATTCGGACCGCGCGCGCTAGGCGGCAGAAGCATTCTGGGCGACCCGAGAAGCATTCGGATGCAGTCGGTGATGAACCTCAAGATCAAGTTCCGCGAATCGTTCCGCCCGTTCGCACCTTCGGTACTCGAAGAGTCGGTGGCCGATTATTTCGAGATGCGTGTTGGCGAGCAGAGCCCCTACATGCTCGTTGTTGCTCCCGTCCAGAAGTCGCGGCGACTCGATACTGCTTGCGCATCGGATACTACGCAGGGTTTCGACAAACTCAAGGTGCAGCGCTCGCAGATTCCCGCGGTGACCCACGTCGATTGTTCCGCGCGCGTGCAAACGGTGGACGCCGAGCGGCATCGGCGCTTTTATAAGCTCATTTCGAAGTTTCGCGACAAGACCGGCTGCCCGCTCCTGATCAATACGTCCTTCAACGTCCGGGGAGAACCGATCGTCGCTTCTCCAGCCGATGCGTATCGTTGCTTCATGGCAACCGACATCGACGCACTGGTCATCGAAAACTTCATCCTGCGCAAGGACGAGCAGCCCGCTCAACTGAAATCGGCCGCGGCGGACTACGTAAAGTCGTTCGCGCTCGATTGAGCCAGTCGACGGCTGATACGGCTATGATCAATATCAACAGAAATCCGTCGCGGCGCGACCTCCTGGTGTTCGGCGCGGGATTGGCGGTCGTGTTCGGGGTGATCGGGGCTCTGCGGTGGCACGCGGGTGCACCCGCAACCGCCAAGGCATGGTGGATAGGTGGTTTCGCGCTGACGCTTGTTTACTTCGTGATGCCCCGGATCCGCCTTCGACTTTATCTTGGATGGATGTACGCGATGTACCCGATCCTCTGGATCGTCTCGCACCTGCTTCTCGGCGCGGCTTACTTCCTGGTTGCCACGCCGATCGCGATCATGCTGCGGTTGTTCGGTCGCGACCCGTTGCTACGCGAATTTGACAAGTCTGCAAGCTCATACTGGATCGAACGCGCGCCGAATCGGGATGACGAGCGCTACTTTCGGCAATTCTGACCGCGGGCACGAATGCACCCTACCGACAAGGACAAAGCCCTCGCCGACGCGCGCAACTTCGCGCGGAAGGCAGCGGCTAAGCAAACCGGTTTCCTGCACGAGTTCTGGCTTTTCCTGCGCGAGAACAAGAAGTGGTGGCTCACGCCGCTGCTGGTGATCTTGCTCGCGTTCGGAGTGCTCGTAGTACTGGGCGGAACCGCGATCGCTCCTTTCATCTACACGCTTTTCTGATCCGGAGATTGGGTCCACTCCGCCGTGAGTGTCGATTCTCTGCGCTGTTTGTGACTAAACGTTGCATGCGCATCCGCCTCATCGCCACGCACGGCCTTCAACCATCGCCGACGGGGAAATAACGGACGAATTTATGCGATACTGCACACGCGCGCAAATGGCGAAGCGCAGCACCGGCTGATCGCGCGCTGTTTACCGAAATAACGCGTCAACGTGAGCATGTCTATTCTCGCGGTTCGAGAAATCCCATCGTTTTCACCCGCGTCGCGCTCACCGTCGACGGGTTACGGTCGTGTGAAGAATCCCTGTCTTGAGATGCCGAACTTTGGGTAAGGTGAAAATATGAAAGGATGCATGTTGATCGTCGCGATCGCCGCACTCTCGTTTCAGGTGGCCGCGCACGCTGCGGATTCGGATGCGCAACTCACTGCCGCGCGAGAACTGCTGGTGCGCATGAGATTCGACGCCCAGATCGCCGAGGCGAAGGCGCAGTGCCAAAAAATGACGAAAACGATTACACCTGAAAGCGTCTATCAGACGAACCCGAGCCAATTCGGAGGCATCACCCCGCAGTCGCGGCTATGGCCAAGCGTGGTGCATGCCTTCCAGGAGTTCTACAACAATACGTGCGAGTACATGGATGGCGAGGCCCTCACCGCTGTAGCTGCGCAGTCGTACGCGTCGACACTGTCCAAGCAGGATCTCGCGGACGTGATCAAGTTCTATAGCTCGCCGGTTGGCAAGAAATTGGCCGACGCGCAGGTTGCCGCCGGCGCGGCGTTTCAGAAGGAGGCCGCCGCGCGTCTTGCGGAGTCTTACAACAGGGCCAACGACGAATTTTCCAAGCGCTTGGCCGACCTGATCAAAGGCAGCCGGAAGCCCAGCTACTAGGATCCTGTCACACTCATCGCGGAACTCGCGAGACTTGCCCCTTGCCCGCCGACGTCAGGATTTCTTCGCCGGAGGAGGTGGCGGCGGATTGACGATCGTCACCGTCGTTGATGGGTTGTTGCCGGTGATCGCAGCGCGCGGACCATCAGGGTCTGTCAGCTGAAAGTGCAACGTCTTGTTGGGACCCGGCTTCTTGATGGTATAAATGGTGAACGAATTCTCCTTGACCCCGGGTGGGAAGGCCACCTTCCACACTCCCGACGCGGGCCATTTGAAGCTGAAACGAAAGTCCTCGTTCTCGATGGCCTGTGCCACCGGTGAATTTGCAGTCGACAGTGAAGTTTTGGGTGTCAGTCGCGTCCGGATCCTGATCCGCCCGGGTGATCGTCACTACGATCGCATTGGTCGTGAGGGTGTCGGCGTAGTTTGGCTCGCTGAACTGGAAGATCGTCATCAGCGGCTCGGCGCGCAACGTCGACCAGCCCAGGCTAATTCCCAACAGGACCGCGACGGCAGCGCATTTCAACGTTTTCATTTGCAACTCCTCGAAGCTCGGGCATGCGCCCAGGCACAACACGGCAGCACGGCCCACTTTCGGCATGTCCGCCGCTAGTCTGGTTCCGGTACCAGCGACAATTACCAACATAACATGGGGCGCCAAGTTGCGGCGCCCCATGGTTCTCTGTGCAGAACGGCTGACGTCGTCGACGCTTTGCCGCCTCCCGGCAGTTCGGCTAAGTCTGGCTGCCGTGCGCGGTCAACGTCACCTTGTTGTTGAGGTACGAGATCGTGAACGACTGATTGCCCGAGAGCAAGACGCTGCCTTCCGGCAGTCCCTTGAATGTCCCCAGAATTGGCGATCCGCTCGACACGATGGTCAATACGCTTCCCGGCGCGGGCACACCTTCCAAATCGATCATCAACGTCGCGCCCAGCGCAACCATGCCGGTGGCCTGCAATTGCGTATAGTCGGTGGCGCTGCGGATGGTCGTTACAAAAGCGCCGCCCGCCCCCATCTTTGCGGTGGACACACTTCAGCACGTCACCGGCGACAGTGACGCCGTCGTTGATGAACGCCGCTTCCGTCGCCGACAAGCCCGGCCAGATCATGCCGCTTAGCATACTGATGCTTCCGGCAATGGTCCCTGTGCCGCCAAGCGTGCCACCCGCCACGGTGATCGGCGCCAACATGCTGCCCGTAATCGACAGCTTGCCCGCGGACAGCGTATTCGAGCCTGTGTATGTGTTGGCTCCCGTGAGAAACAGCGTGCCGGCGCCCTGCTTCACGAGCTGCCCGGTATAGATGCGCGTGCTGCGCGCGTTCGCGCGCGCGGTGCCAACAGTGAAGTCAGACACCTGCTGCGGGGTCGAGTTGGGAGGCACCCCGTTTTGCCAGCCATTGCCCACCACCGTGGCTTGCCAAGTGACCGCCTCTGCCGCGTCGACCTGCTGGCGCGCCTGAATGGCCACGTCAGAGATATTGTGCGACCACACGTCGCTGAAACCTTGCGTATTCACCGTGAAACGCCCGAACAGCTGGCCCGGCCCACCGAACGCATCCCGCAGGTTCACCGTACCCCAGCCATTGCGCATGTCAGGCACAGAAACGATCTGTCCCTTGGTGGGATTGGCGATAGCGCTACCGGTGGAACTGCTGATCGTCGCGTTCTGGCGGCCGGTCGTGAACATCGTGTACAGGGCCTGGTCATTGGTCATGTACGGGAAGCGCATCATGATCAGGTTTAGCGTCGACGCGCCATGCGGGCCCGGCCATCGACGTACCGGACTCGCTGCCGTAATTCGCGGTCGGCGTGCCGTTGACCACCTGCACGATCGTGCTGTTGATGGCGTTCGACGGCGCCGCCGCGCACGCCCAATAGGCGACGCCGCACTGGTTGAATTGCTCGGTACCCGGCACCAGGATCGATCCGTCGGCGTTGAAGGTCTGACCCGTCTGGCTGATGCCGGTCTCCGTGATCCAGTGGCCCTCGAGATCAGGCAGAAAGTAGCTTGCGGATCCGCGCGGCGTGGTATTCACGTAGCCGCCGTTGCCGGCACTGAAGCTGATGACCGTGCCCAAGGTCCTGGCCACGGCGATGGCGCCGTTGAGCCAATGATTCAAGTGGCCGTTGGCATCCGGCACCCCGTCCGGGGTTGAAAGGTATTGCCACGCCGCGTCGAGGCCAAAGCTTGCTGGCCCGTTCGCGGGCGGGTAATACGTATTGTAATTTTCAGTGGACGGTTGGCTGCCCCAACTGGAATGGATGATGCGTACCGGCACTCCGGCCGGGGTGACCGAAGCAGCCACTGCCGGGTAAAGGTTCTCGAGGTAGCCGTTGTCGAGCGTCAGTACGTCGGTGACGTTCGCGGGCTGCAGCCCGTAATAAACGGAGTCGGTCTTGTGCGTGTTACCGAAAGACACCATCGCGTCGAAGGAGACGCCATGCATTTGGCCGGCTGGATTTGCCGGTGACGTTGGCGTCACCGAAAGGTCCCGCGCCGCCGCAACGGTGCCACTGACGTGCGTACCGTGCGTGTCGTTATACGTTTGGTTGAAGAAGCCCGGCGTCGGGCCCGTGGTGCCCCCACTCGCGGTCACCGAGATCCACCGGTCACCCGAAGGACCCGCGTGCTCCGTGGTCCATCCCAGGAAGTAGCCGGAATCGACCACTCCGACGTTCGTACCGGCGCCGGCAAAGCCGGCCGCATACGCGAATTCCGCACTGATGGCTCTGAGGCCCCAATCGCGAAGAAATTCCGTGGTCCGCCAGCTCGCGGGGTTGCCAGCAGTGCCCGGGTCGCCGGGGTAGGAAAAGATTGGTGGCGGGACGACGGGAACCTGTGCGAACGCGCCTGGAGCGGCCGCAAATCCCATCATCACGGTTGCCAAGCTCGCTGCCAGGCGGGTTTTCTTCAGATGCTTCGGCTTCACTGCATGGCTGTACACAAATTTCTCCTTTGAACCAAACGACATAGACATTCGGTGTTCCGGGAGGGCTATCGGCGGCAACAGCCCATCAACGACACGTCATGCACAAGATGAACGACACATTAAGACGACTAACTGGAGCCATAAGCATTGATCATGCCTGCGCAATTACGACCTTGAACCAGCGCGACTTTTCGAAAGCTGTACGGTACCGGTACGACGAACCGTAAGGACAGTGTAAGAAAGCCTGACAAACACGCTCTTCTACCTCCCGCTTTTGCCAACATTTTCGCGGCACCGATCGCTTCACGGCCTCATTTTATCGCGAGCATGACAAGTTACGTGGTCGTGTGTTAACACTAATACGCATTCTCGTGCGACACTGGTGCTATGGCCATCAGCGAGGCGCAATATCGCCTGATCGAGCACTGCCTTCCCAAGCAACGGGGCAACGTGAGTGTGACCAACTTGCGCGTGCTCAACGCGATTCTCCACATCGTCGAATCCAACTGCAGTTGGCGGCAGTTGCCGCATTCATTCGGCCATTGGCACACGGTGTATACGCGCGTGAGGCGCTGGACCCAAAGCGGTGTCCTGGACCAGGTGTTCACTCAACTGCAACGCGCGCAAATCTTGCGCATCAAGATCGAATCGGCGGTTGACGCACCGCTCGGCTCCGCGTCCGCCGACGCCTTGAGCCGGTCGAAAATTCAACCCGGCGGCGCGTCGTCGAACCTCGCGAATAGTGCGAATCGGTTCATGTGGCTGCCGCGCGAGACCCAGCGAGACGGTTCGGTGCGCGCATCAAATTCGAACACTGGTCGCACCGCGGTGTCGCACGGCGGCATCCGCCACCGACGAAAACCCCCCAGACGCTAGCGCATCACAGAGAGCGAATCGCCGTGTTAGCTGGCCGAGGCGGAGTCGCACCAATAGCATGCGATGCAGGGACCGTTTGAACTGATTCAGCGCATCGTGTCGCGTTGGCCAAGAATTGATCGCCATTGCACGGACCCGCTTGCGATTCATGCTCGCTTCGACGAAAACGTCGTTAGTGTTAACATGTAGATGTAAAGGTTTTCGACAGCTGGGATTCTCGGCATCGTGTCTGAGTCGAATTGAAATAATTTGTTGCATTATTGTTGCAAGCTAGTAAGCGCGTTGGTCTTGATTGCGCAGTCTTGCCCTGCAGCAACGGGCCCCGCTCCCGTGACATCAGTCGACACGCTATGCTTGTGCTCGCTAGGGAATGGCGTCGACCTGTCATCGTCCGGGGCACGGTTGACGCCGACCCGGGCGCAATCATCATCAAGGCGGGAGCGCACCTTCTTCATGAGTACATTTGGTACGACCTTCCTCGGCCACCAGGGTTGGATGATGCGGGCGGGACGTTCGTGCGTCCTCATCGATCCGCTGCTGGGCGAGGAGTTCGGTGCCGTGCACGCCCTTGAATACCGCGTCCATCCACCGCGGATATTCGGGCCCGAGGCTTTTCCCGCGGTGGACGCGGTGATTCTCAGTCATGAACACGATGACCATTTCGACATTCCGTCGCTGGCTCGACTCGACCGGCGCATCCCGATATTCATTTCGGCGCACTCCTCGACCGCCGCGTTGCAGATCATTCGCGAGATGGGGTTCGCGGTCGAACCGTTGGTGCCTGGTATACCGCTCACGGTCGGCGAGCTACAGGTTATTCCGTTCAGCGGAGATCACTTGAGCGTGAATTGCGCGGATGAATGGGACGCGCTGCCGTTTCTGGTTCGCGACACCCGTGGCGCCGGAAGCTTCTTTTCCATGGTCGACGTCGCGCTGGTGCCTGCCCATGTCCACTGGGCGAAAGCCCATGCGTCGCGCCCCGGCCTGGTAACCTGGAGCAATAACGCGCTGGACTGGAGCCACATGTCGGATCACGTTGCGCAAGACGTGGGCACCGAGCAATGCTTCCGCAGCATGGGCGCCGGCCACCAGCTCATTGCCACCGAATGGGGGAAGCCGAGTGCGATGCTGATGTGCGCGGGCGGCTTCGCGTTCCATGGCGAGCAGGCGTGGTTCAACGAGCGCGTTTTCTGGGTCGATACGGAACACGTCTGTGCGCGGCTGGCGAGCATCTATCGGGACGAGCGTTTCTATTCCGCGGTACCCGGGCAGACATTTTGGATGGAGGGCAATCGTCTCACCAGGATCGAGGACAGCGCGCCGTTCCTTGGCCCGGCGCCGAGAGCGCAGTGGCCAGCGCGTGGCCGGCGCGTGAGGACCGATAATCCAGACTACGCTCCAGCCACCAAGCGGCGAGATCTGCGCGCCGGTGACGATGCACGCCTCCGCGAAGGTCTGCACCGGCTCGCGGTCGCGCTTGTCGGGGGCTTTCTATTCCGCAGCCTGCACTCGATACTCGCCGTCGAGGCGCAAGGCCGCAAGCCCACGTTTGCCCTGGTACTGCGTCATGGCTCGGATGGGTCGACCCAGGTGTTCGAGTACGATGCCTCGGCATGTGCCTTCGTGCCCTCAGTCGCCGCCAATCCTCGCGACGCCTACCTCGCCGGCTGGGAATGCTGGGCAACGGATCTTATCGCGGTACTGCAGCGCGAGATCGGTCCAATAGCCTTGATGTTCGGTCGCGCGCGGTTGTGGAACCATCTTCCGCAGCGTTTTCGTTTCGATTTGCAAGAGGGCTTGTCGCGGGTCAGCCATCCGCTCAGCAGCCCCGACGGTTACCTGCCGATGTACCAGCGCATGTGGGCAAGCAGCAAGTCGATCGTACCGACTATACGGGCTAACACTCTGCCCTAGGCCGTGCGCACAAGTCGGGTCGTGACGCGTGCCTGCACACGCTGTCCCCTCCGGTAGCCCGCACTGCAATAGACCATGACCACGCAACCGCTGGACTCGGCGGCGACCGGCGGTGCTAAAGCGCCATCGCGCCGGCACGTCGCAGGCTCGCCGTCAGTTGCGGGACCCAATCGCCGCATTCCCAACGTCGTAGCGAATCACGCAACGTACACGGCTCGAAGTCCGGGACACCCAAGGTGGGCATCGATTGTGAGATGTGCTCAATCAGCGCGACGATGACCGGGTCAACAGACGATAGTGGAAACGCCGGGTTCGCAAACGTCCGCCGAACAAACGCGAAACCGAACATCACCCGTGATGCCTTGTCGCGCACGAGTGACGCCTCGTCGCCCTCCTCGGCGCTGAGCGCGAGTTGACACCAAAGGGTCAGCAGCCCGTACCACACGAAGCAGGCATGAATCAGCGAGTGCAACGGAATCCTGTTGCCGGACCAGAACGAGCGATACGTTCGCGCCTCGCTCAGGTCGCAAAAATTGCCATTGTCGAGCTCGGTCTTGTACAAGTATTGGTGGATGGATTCGTGCACCAGCGCCTCCGCGCACACCAGCACGCGGTCAGCGGGCGCGTGCATGTTGGTGAGCACGCAGACGCCGACAAGCTCACGATTCGACGCCGACGAGGCGCCATCGATGGCGTCAGATCGGCACACCAACGCGGTCTCCATGTGCGCATTGATGAAAGCCAGCGCCCCGGGCGCTCTTGCGCCGATCACACGTGCCACCTCACCGAACATCTCGTCCACCTCGCCGCGGACCGGCAAGGGATAGCGCGCACGCGGCGACGACGTGTCGAACGGCACATCCGGCCAGACGCGGTCAGGTTCGAAGTCCAGCGTGAACGTGAAGGCCGGCGAGGCGCCCGGCAGCGCCCCACCGTCGCAAAAGCTGAGGTCATGCAGCAATGCGTTCGCTACGGTTCTTGATGTCATCGCACAGCCCTGTTACAACGATATCCGCATACGCGGGGAGCCGACCCGTGACGACGGGGACCGGGCACGTACTGTAGAAGACGGGCAGCCCTTCACCGGCGAAGAAAGCGTGCTCGAGAATGCGATTGCCGGACAACGCCGCCATCGAGTGAGCGAATGATACGACGTGGTCCCGCTGTTCCGGGCGCAGTTGCGGAGGGGCATTGGGGGCGAAGATCGCGGTGCCCACCTGCGCCACATGAAACAACTTTCCCGCAGGACGAACGTACGCGAGATGCCCGCGCTCGATGGGTCCAGGCGCGACCGCGGCGCGTCTGCCCAGGCTGTACAGATGCCAGGGATTGAGCACGTAGACATCGCCGCCTAGTGCGTCTGCCGAACCCGACGCACGATGCTCCGGCACGCGAAGCCCCCGCACCAGTTCTGGCAGGTCCGTCCATTGATCGAGCAGCGAACCAAACGATCCGACCGGTGCGATCGGCGACGGCATCGCCGACACGTAGGCAAAGCGCTGCAACGCCGCAGTGAGCCAGGCCCAGAATTGCTGGCGCTGAAACGATGACTCGAAGGGACCCGTGCCCTGCGCGTCTCCACGGAAATGAAACG
Organism: uncultured beta proteobacterium; assembly: GCA_963732105.1. Lineage (GTDB taxonomy): Bacteria > Pseudomonadota > Gammaproteobacteria > Burkholderiales > Casimicrobiaceae > PALSA-1003. The sequence goes on along the minus strand of CAVSYL010000020.1, from coordinate 38,878 downwards.
GTTCACCACCGCAGTGCGCGACGGATCGATCGTCCGTCCCGCCCATTTCCACACCGCGCCGACGATCGCTTCGTCGATTAGCTGCGACAGCGACATCGCCACGACTTCGCAATGCAAGCGCTCTGACTGTTCGACCAGCGCGGTCGCCACCGCGTCCGCCGGATCGGTGTAGAGCAGCAAGATCAGATTCGGCGGCTCGCGCGGTGTCACCGGTTGCAGTCCTGTCGTCAGTGTAGAAGCGAAGCTTCGCAGGCGGCCCGTCTCCCGCGCAAGGCATGCAGACAAAGTGATTAGGGTAAGCGTGCCGGTCGCGGCGCGTCAACTATCGCTTGCGCCCACGATTGAAGCTCGGCGCGAATTAGGTTGGCTGCCGACCCGTGCTCGCGCGAAACCCCGTCAGGGGCCCGCGGACGGCGCCGTACCGGCGCACCAGCGACGCCACATTTCCCGATAGGCCGTTTCGACGCTGCGCGCGAATCGCGGCGCATCCATCAGAGCCGAGCATCGCATCCGCTCACGCAGCGTCTGCCGGAGCGTCGTCAAGCGCGCAACATCCGCCGCCAGCGCCGCTGCAATGCCGACGTATTCGTCGGCGGTGCGGGCGATCAATTCCGGCAATCCCAGGTTCATCAGCTGACTCACCCCAGCGCGACCTACAACGGTGTCGCCAACCAGGGTCACCACCGGCACGCCCATCCACAAAGAGTCGAGGCTCGTGGTATGCCCGTTATAGGGCACCGTGTCGAGACTGATGTCGACCTGCTGGAAAAGTTCGAGATAGAGATCCCGTTTGCGATAGCGCGCAAATTCGACGCGATCGGCTTCGACGCCGGCAGCGTTCAGCACCTCGAGTGCGTGCTGCCGGTGACTGCCTTCGTGCGCAAGGATCAGTAACCGCGACCGCGGCACCACGCCGAGTACACGGGCCCACAACCGCAGGACGCCATCGTTGGTCTTGGAGAAATTGTTAAAGCATCCGAAGGTGACGTATCCACGTTCCTCTGCCGGGAGTGCTCCCACTGTCGTGTCGGCGCCTAGCGGGTCATAGCACCAGAATGTATCCGGCAGCCTCCACGATCGTTCGATGTACGACGCGTCGTGCATGCCCGGGGGATCGAGATGTACGTCGGTCAGCCGATAGTCCATGGTCTCCAGGCCGGTCGATCCCGGATAGCCTGCGAACGTGACCTGCACGGGCGCCGGCTTGCGCGCGAAGACCAGCAAGCGGCTGCCTTCCATGTGCAATGTGGTATCGACCAGGACATCGATGGCATCGTTCCGAATCAACTGCGCCACTGCGTCGTCCGGCTTGGCGGTGATTTCACGCCAGCCCGTCGCCGTCTGGCGAAATTGCGCCGTCATGGCATCGTTGATCTGGTTGTTCGAGTAACAGATCACGTCGAACGCGGAGCGATCGTGCTCGCGCAGCAACGGCAACAAGTTTCGGCCTACCACATGATCGCGGAACAGCCCGGAGACATAGCCCACTCGTAGCCGCCGTGCAGGGGTTCGGTCGTTGGCGTATGCGGCAATCTGACCACGCAGCGGCTGGCCATGACGTCGATTCCACGCGTCGTGGGCCGCGCGCAGCATCGCCGCGTCGTAGCCCGGATGGAAAAGCATGGTGAACAGACTGCTACCGTGGGCGACCGCAGAGTCAGGCGCCATCTCCACTGCCCGCCGATGCGACGCCAGTGCGTCGTCATGCCGCGCCTGCCATTCGTACACACCGGCAAGATTGCTATGCGTTGCCACCAATGCCGGGCGGACACGCAACGCCGTCTGAAACGACGCCGCTGCATCGTCGAGACGCCCGAGTGCCTTGGCCGCGGCGCCGAGGTTGTTATGCGCCGCTGCGAAGTCAGGATTCAGCGCGATCGCGTGTCGATAGGCGGTGATGGCTTCCTCAAGCCGTCCCAGCGTCGTCAGCGAGATCCCCAGGTTGAAGTAAGCCTCCGGCCGACTGGGATCCAGGCGAACGGCGTGCTGCAATTCCATTACCGCCTCGTCTGGTTGACCGGCTTCCTCCAGCGCAAGGCCGAGGTTGCTGCGCGCTTCCGGGAACTGCGGGCGCAACTGAAGTGCACGCCGAAACCACCCGATTGCGACGGGCAAGTGCTTGCGCGAGCGCTCGACGTGTCCGAGTCGATAGCAGATTTCATCGCTGGTCGGAAACAATTCAAGTGCGTGTCCGTAGAGCAGTGCAGCGTCGTCCAGGGCGCCGTGTACATGCAGCACCTGCCCCACCGTGAGGTAGGTCCACGCCTCGTTCGGTCTCGAGCTGATGACTCGGCTGAACAGTGCGATCGATTCTGCGCGCCTGCCTGCCTGCAGTGTCAGCGCGCCCAGGGATACCAGCGCATCGGTATGGTCCGGATGGCGCACGAGAATCTGTCTATATATGCGTTCCGCATCGCCCAACCGACCTTCCCGGTGATGCTTCTGTCCTAGCTGAATAGCCTGCTCAAGCGGTAGCGATGCCATGACGAGATTCCGTTACAGGCACGTTTGCAATCGCGGGTCGATGCCCCGCCAGTGGGAGCAGCAACGCGGCGCGCTCGCCGCGGTCACGGCGCCGATTGTCACGGCGTAGGTGCGCCAGCGCCCTGTGGCCGGCGATGCATCGTCTCGGCGCGCTGGAACAATATCCAGCTGGTCGCGATGTACTTGTCGCCACCTTTGGGCATGTTTCCGCGATGGGTGTGCGTGAAGGCGGTCGGCGCGATCAGCAGCGAGCCGGTCTTGGGGGCTATCTTTCTGCCCTGATACAGAAACTCGGTCTCGCCTTCCTGAAAGTTGTCGTTGAGGTAGATCGTCCACAGAACCACACGGTGCAACGTCTCGCCGTGATCGAGCTGAGGGTAGAGCTCGCAATGCCAATAGGGATAGCCGCCCTGGTCGGCGACGTATTTTTGCAGATTGATCGTGCCTGGACGAAAAAGCATCAGGACGATCGAATTGAGTGTCGGCTCGTCGAGGGCGGCGATGCCTTCCGCGTCCAAGCTGGTGAGCGCGCCTGTGACCGGGTGCGCGATCTGCAGCCGCATCGGCGCCAGTGCCGCGTGGGCGTAACGTCGCAGGTAGCGCTTGAATCCCACCAAGGCGGCAGCGTTGAGCGTCTGCAGGACGTCCGACCAAGCGGGGTGCAGGTGCAGCGGGATGTCCCAGCTGTTCTTGAGCGATACCTCGACGCCACCGCCGGTCTCACCGCGTCGCGCGTGGCCGCTGGCGTCGAAGCGATCGATGAGCCCTCGGCAAGTGGCCGCGTCGAGCGCATTGTCGTAAACCTCGACAAAATCGGGAGGAGTCATGCGGAAGAATCGTGGCTAACAAGACGCTCGCACCCTCCTATCTTGCCACGGAATCGATCATGGCTGCCGCGCGCAGCGAACGCGCCTGTGGGTGTCGTTACGGAACAGCAGGGTCTCCCGCGAATGCTCGCTGTAGCAATGTCGCGGCAGACTTCTGTTATCTTTGCCGTCGTGCCGCCACGTGGCGCGCATTGCGGGTGCCGCAGCGGCACGACCAAATAACGCGCATCAACCAGGGCTTGTGCGATGACCGTCTGGATCGACGTGACCACGTCCGCCAGCTCTCGGCCGCCCGCCACGGGCATTTCGCGGGTCGAACTGAACCTCGCGGAGGGCGTGTGCGAGACCAGTCCGGACGTCCAGCTCTGCCTCTACGAGTCGCAGCTCGGAAGATTCAGCGCGCTCGCGCGCACTGAACTCGGACGCATCGGGGACGTTCAACGGTCCTCCGCCGCGGTCAAAGATGCGCTCGACCTGGAGGTCCAGCGTCGCGACCTGCGCTCAGAGGGAGGCATCGAAATATTCAGCCGTGGCGACGTGCTGATCACGTGCGGCCTGAATTGGCTGTCGCATGTGGGCAACATGCCTCGGCTTTACGCGCTGCAAAGCCTGGTCGGTCTGCGCCTGATCACCATGTGCTACGACGTCATTCCGATCAAGTTCACGCACCTCGTTCCCGGCATGGATCTCGTGTTTGCGCCCTATCTTCGGGAGATGGTGCGGCATGCCGATCACGTCCTGTGCATTTCCCGCTGTACGCGGCGAGATTTGTTGCGCTGGTCGGCCTCGATCGGCGAGCGGCTGCCGCCTACGAGCGTGATGCCGTTGGGGTGCGAGTTGCGACCGTTGGTCCACGACCATGTCAGCGAGCCGGTGGCGAAAATCGTCGCGCAGCGATTCCTCCTGTGCGTGTCGACGATCGAGAACCGGAAGAATCAGCTGGCGCTATGTCGTGCCTACACGCGCCTGATCGATTGGGGTGTTGCCGATCTGCCGCTACTGGTCCTGGCCGGTGGCATCGGCCACGGTGGCCAGGAGCTCATCAATGAGATCGCAGGTGATCGTCGCCTCGCGGGACGTGTGCTGACGCTGGTCGGCTGTTCCGACGCCGACCTCGCCGCTCTCTACCGGGGATGCCTGTTCACGCTTTATCCGTCCTTCTACGAGGGGTGGGGCCTGCCCGTCTCGGAGGGACTCGCCCATGGCAAGTTCTGCGTATGCAGCAATCAGGGGTCGCTGCCTGAAGCGGGTCAGGAGTTCGCTGACTACGCCGACCCATGGAATGTCGACGAGTGGGCGAACACGATTTATCGCTACATCAGCATTCCTGGGGCACTGACCGATAGGGAATTCGATATCAAGCATGGCTTCGAACCGCCATCGTGGCGAGAATCTGCCGCACATGTGCTGACGGTGGCGTCACGCCTTTCGAATGCATGAATTTCAGCGCGGCCGGAAGCCAGCAGGAAACGGCCCTGCACGGGTGCCGGTGCAATGAACAGTCGGCCGCTACGTCGACAGCAGCCATGTCTTGAGCTCACGTGCATGGGCCTGCCATGTCCGACCGTGGTCGATCAACCACTCGCGTGACTGGCGCCCGATCTGCCGGGTTTGCTCCCGGTGGTCGTAGGCAAATTCCAGCGCAGCCACGATTTCATCGACATCGCTTTCGCCCCACCCCTGCGTCGAGGACGCACGCGCGCCCAGGATCGCGCCCTGTCTTTTCAGGACGATGCTGTTGTCTACGGTCAACAAGTCCCGCATCCCGGTGTTGAACGCTGCAATGACCGGGACTCCGCTGGCCATCGCCTCTTTCACCGGCAAGCTGGTGCACGCCTCGGCGCGCGACGGTTGCAGCGCGACGTCCATTTCCCGCAGGATGCACGGCATCAGCGCGTTGGGAACCAGGCCGACGTCGATGACCCTTCGTGGGTCGATACCGTTCTGAATGACCCATCGGGTGATGTCGAGCCTGCCACGTTCGCCGAGCTCGACCGCATGCGTGAGTCTTCCCATGAAACCCGCGGAGAGTTTCGGCCAGATCGAATGCCAGGCGGTGACAAGCACGCAGTCTTTGCGCATTTGGGAGAATATCTTGAAGGCCAGCAGCACCAGGTCCTGTCCTTTCCTGAATTCGACTTTGCCGCCGGAGAAGATGTAGAACTTGTCCTCGTCCATGATTCCCGACTTCGGCGCAGGGCAAAACAGCGACGTGTCGACGCCTTCATGGATTATTCTTGGCCGCGTCCCCGTCGCTTGTTCGAGGAGATCGGCGTTCCAGCTCGAAGCGACCAGCAGCGCGTCGTATTTGCTCAACGCTTCGCTGGCACGCGCGAGATCCGTGTCTTCAAAGACACACCTGCCGACGTTCTTGTCGCCGAAGCAATTTGATGGCGAAAAACCGTTACCCAACGCATCGATCACGGTTGCCCGCACATGTCCTTTGCCATCGCCGGACGCCCGTATGCCCTCCAGAAAACGATTGGAAAATTCGATCGCCCGGGAGGCCCGCGCGATGCGCAACGGATCGCACCAGCCCAGCGCCTCGCGTGTGATCGGCTGACCCATCAACGGTCGCATGTCGGGATCATTGGCCCAGTGGCAGAACAGATTAAGACCGAGGATGCCCCAACCGAAGTTGTTGCCAAGATGCCAGTTGAGCAGGATGTCTTTCATCGTGGCACCGGGGTGGGCTTGGTCGCGCTACAGCCGAATCAGCTCGTGCTTCACAGCATCGATGACGCTGCGCCAGCTTTCGCGCTCGGTCTTCCCGAAGACGCGCGCCGTCGGATACCACGGACTGTCCGGACGATTGCGCAGCCAGCGCCAGCAGGCATCCAAGCGCGACAGCACCCACACCGGCTTGCCCATCGCTCCGGCGACGTGTGCGACGGACGTGTCGGCGGATACGACGAGGTCGAGGTTGGCGATGATCGCGGCGGTGTCGGCGAAATCGCCGACATCATCCATCAGGTTGACGATGTTACGGCCTTCGGCTTCCCGGCCCGGCTCGCCCTTCTGCAGACTGTAGAAGGTGATGCCGGGCAGATCCAACCACGGTTGCATCGCTTCCAGCGACAGCCGCCGGTTGCGATCGATGACCTGGAACCGAAGATGGTTTCTGCGGACGTTGCCTGACCACACCAGGCCGACGCGTAATCCCCCGCGCTGCATTCGGCGTCCCCACGCGGCCGCCAGCGCTTCGTCCGCGAACAGATAAGGAATCGGTGCAGGAACGGTCTCAAGGGTCGTCTTGAACCGATGCGGCAGCGACATGATTGAAATCTGCTGATCAAAGTCGCCCGGACGCACCGCGTCGGTCGCATCGTCGACAAAGGGGCAGCGCTTGAGGAGGGAGACCAACTCCGTTGGGCAGAGGACAACGACCGAGTCCGCGCGCTCCTTGCACAGCTTGGCGTAGCGCACGAATTGAATCGTATCGCCCAGTCCTTGCTCGTGCCAGATCAGCAGGCGCCGGCAAGGGGTTCCCTGCCAAGGCAAGGTGTTGAAGACCGGACCCTTGCCACGCATGCCTTCGTGACCAAGACCCGCCTCGTAGTGGGCCCAGCCGTTCGCGTAATCGCCCATGGCGAGCTCGATCAGCGCCCTGCGCCATAACACCTCGGGACTACGAGGACGCGTGGCAGCGGCTTTTTCGATCCAGTGCAAAGCCCGCTCCAGGTCGCCTTCCTCGTTGCGCAGCGTGGCGATGTTGAGCATCACGCCGAGATGGGTAGGGTCGAGTTCGTGTGCTCTGACGTACAGCCGCTCGGCTTCTGCCAGATCGCCGTTGAGCCACATGATCGTACCGGTGTTGGCCAGTGCAGGGACGCTCAATGGATCGAGCGCGAGCGCCTGGCGACAGCTCGCCAGCGCGCCATCGACGTTGCCGTTCGCCCAGTGCTCGCAGGCCTTGTCGATCGCAGCGGTGACGGCGAGCTCGTTGTGCGAAGCGTTAGCCGCCGACAGGCGAGAATCGTTGGTCAATCCGGACTTTCCGCAATATGCGCTCACCGGCCGCCCCATAGCTGGCGCCGGTAACCCACCTGGTACTCAATGTCTCATGCCTGCGCGCACCAACGCCGCCACATGTCGCGATACGCGGCTTCGACGTTGCGGGCAAAGCGCGCCGAATCCATCAGCGCGGAATTCAGAACTCGTTGGCGCAGCGTCGCGCGCAGTGCCGATAATGCCTGTAGATCCGTCGCAAGTCCTACCGCGGTCTGTACGTAGCCGTCGAAACTCCGCGCTGCCAACTCCGGCAAGCCTGCATTCGACAGGATGCTCAGGCCGACGCGCGTCATATGATTCTGGCCGGCGAAACTCACCACCGGCACGCCCATCCATAGCGCAAGGAACGTCGTCGTCACCCCTTCGAACGGAAACGTGTCCAGCGCAATGTCCAGCGCCGCGTGTTGCTGCAGGTGTCGCAATGGACTCGGCTCATCCGGCAGCAGTTCGATGCGTTCCGGCTCGATACCGTAGTCGGCGAAGAATTGGCGAAAACGTTGCGCACACTGCGGATTGTGGAACGCAGCGCCCTTGAGCAGGAAGTGCGATCCGCTCACCTGCTGGAGGATGCGGGCCCACAAATCGAGAACGACCGGTGTGGCCTTGGCGATGTTGTTGAAACTACCGAACGTGACGTATCCGTTGCCGAACGCGGGAAGCGATGCGACGTCGGGACCACCCGACGGCGGCGTGAAGCACCATGTCGCGTCGGGCATCCGGATGAGCGTCTCGGTGCAAAAGTTGTCATCGCCGGCCGCGTCGACATAGCCATCCGTGAGACGGTAGTCCATGGTCGACAGCCCGGTGGTGCCGGTGCAGCCGAGGTACGTCACCTGCACCGGCGCCGGTTTGCGGGCAAACAGCGGCAGTCGATTGCCGGCAGTGTGCGCGCTGACATCGACGAGGATGTCGATGCCATCGTCGCGGATACGTTGTGCGGCCGCGTCATCGGTCAGGCCGGCCAGCGGTTGCCAAGCATCGCTGAGTGCCCGCAACTGCGAGGCTGAACCGTCCATCAGAACGTTTGACGCATAGCACGTGACGTGGAAATTCTCCTTATCACGTGCTTCAAGCAACGGTCTCAGGAAGAAAGCTGCTGAGTACACGCGCAGCTCTGGGCAAACAATGCCAATGCGCAACGGGCGCTCCGGCGATCGGTCATTGGCAAAGGGGCGGATCTGGGCGCGCAGCGGCTCGCCATGCACCTGCTCCCATCGGCGGCATTCTCCGAGGATGACTCTCGGGTCAGCGTCTGCGCCGTAGTACAAGGTCACGATCATGTTGCTTCGAATTTCGGGACTCGCAGGCGCGCTCTCGACGGCCTTTCGATGTTCCGCGAGCGCCTCGTCGAAGCGCCCCAAGTCCCTCAGTGCGTTGCCAAGATTGCTACGCGCTTGGCCGTAATCCGGCTGCAGGCGCACCGCTTCGCGATATGCATCCGCGGCCTCTCCTTGCCTGCCCAGCGCCGAGAGCGCGTTCCCCAGATTGCAATAAGCCTGCGGATAGTCGGGCTTGAGGTCGAGCGCCCGGCGGTACGACGAGCCGGCTGCTTCCAGTTGTCCCAACGCCTGCAACACGTTACCGAGGTTGTAGTGCGCCTCGGGCAAATTCGGGGAGCGCGCCAGCGCGTCGCGACAGGCGGCAGCTGCCTCGTCGAGACGACCCATGCCCGTGAGCATCACGCCGAGGTTGCTGTAATATTCCGCGCTCTGCGGACTGTTGGCGATGGCCTGCCGAGTCAATTCGACTGCCGCATCGAGATGCCCCGTTCTATGGGCGAGCACCCCCAGCAGATTCAGGGCTTCGGCGTGCTGTGGCTGGGCACCGACAATCTCGCGGCACAGGCGTTCGGTATCTCGCAGGCGCCCGCTGCTGTAGTGCTCCAGCGCCAGGTCCATCTTCTGCCGCGTCGTCGTCGATTCCACAATGTCATGGATGCCGTGCATCGGGCTGCGTCTGAACTCAAAGAGAAATGCGCGTAGACGTCACGGCCAAGGGCGCGCAAGCCGCCGACATTCGGACTCTAGCACCGCAACAAAAACGGCGGCCGAGAGGCCGCCGTTTTATTGACGCGGGGTTCGACGCTATTACGATTGCACTTTGCGCCGGCGACCCGCCCACAGGCCCGCCAAGCCCATTCCGACCAAAGCCATCGACGCCGGTTCCGGAACCGAAGCCGTCACCGCGTCAAGGAACAGAAAGCCTGGATCGTCGCGGAAATTGAACGCCAGCGTCGTGGTCGCCGAAGTCGCCCGCTCGAGGAAGCTGAATGCCTGGAACCCGCTGGCCGCCGGATTGGTCAGGCTGAGAACGGTAGTGCCACCCCACACGAACGAAAAATCGCTCGGAACGCCACCGTCAGGCTGGAAGTCGAAGGTGACGGTGTAAAACCGACCGGGCAGCGTGTTCAATGTCTGCGTTATACCTCCATCCGATCCGAAAGGACCGCTGAACAGATCGCAACTGCCCTCGGGCACGAACCCCGGGCCCGGGCATTGGACCCCGGTAAAGCCGGTATTGCCGGTCTGGGTCCAGCCAGTCAGGTCGCCCGTCTCAAAACCCCCATTGACGACGATGTTCGCGGCCTGCGCCGGTACGCTCATTGCAGCAGCGAAGCCGACCGCGGCTGCCACCGCGCTCAACTGCCGCAGCGCAGCACCGACGCCGCGCGTTGCCGACCTTGTTACATTTGCCCTCATTACTCGATCCATAGCCAATCCCCTCCAAAAGTTGAACGCGCGACCAAACACGTTGTAGGTAGCAATAATCATGCACAGCGCGCGATACCATCGATAAAACAATGAGTAGGATCTGTTCACCCCAGTTTTGCGACCGTCGCCAACAGGGCGTTTGTAAAATTATTCGACACTCGCAGCACCCATCCTGATCGGCCAATCGCTCAACCACACTTGCAGGCGCGGCTGAAATTGATGCGGGTAATGGATTGACGCTCGATTTGGTACGGGACCATGGCGCCGCTACGGGCTCAAAGCAGTTTTTTGTATCAGATTATTTCAACTTATTTTGCCTTGCGACGCACTGGCGCAATATTGGTATGTTGTCGACCACCGCCTGTCGTAGCTACGTGGCGGAGTAAGGCCTGCGTGGGCATATCTTCAACACAACAATCGCCTGTGCCGAGTTGCTTATCTTGGATGAGCACGGCCGAAGGCGCTATCCATGATGGAGGGGTTTCATGAATTATCTCAAGCCGCAAATCGGCGCAAGCAACACCGCATGCTCCGATCGCTTCAAGTTGTCTCGTCTGAGCGTTGCGTGTGCCGTCGCGCTCGCCGGTACAGTGCTCATTGTTCCTGTTGCCGACGCGAGGGTCACGCAAATTGTGATCGCGGGAACGGAGTCGCCAACCTTTGGCGGCTTTGCGTGGCCCGGTGTGGGAACGTACGACAAGATCTTCGGCAAGGCCTTCGGTGAACTCGACCCCAACGATCCGCACAATTCGATCATTGTCGATATTGGGAATGCGCCGCTCGACGCCAACGGAAAAGTCGCGTACTCGTTCGACTTCTACATACTCAAGCCGACCGATCTCAGCAAGGGCAATCACAAGATGTTGTACGAACCGCCGAATCGCGGCGGCAAGACGATCAGTGCGCTCAACCGTGGCGTCGGCGGCAATGATCCGGGAAGCCTCACGGCCAACAACCCGACTAACCAGGCATTGCTTGCAAATGCCTTCCTGAACCAGCAGGGCTATACGATGTCGTTCAGCGGCTGGGACCTGGCGGCGGGCACGAGCGAAGCCAATTTCAACACGACCATCACGCTGCCGGTCGCCAAGAATAAGGACGGCACGTCGATCACCGGTCCCGCCTTCGAATACATCGTGAGCCCGGGTGCGTCATACACGCTGACCTATCCTGCCGCGTCGCTTGGACCAATCGACGGCGACGCTGACGCATCGCATTCACCTGGATGATCAGCCCGTGGTCGTGCCGACGACCGGATGGCAATACAACGCGACCGGGAGCGCGATTTCTCTCGTCGGATCGTCCTTCGTGGCCAACGACATCTACGAGTTTTCGTACACGGCGAAGGACCCGACGGTCAACGGCGTCGGCCTGGCGGCCATCCGCGACTGGAATGAATTCCTGCGTTACGAAACCAAGGATGACGCGGGAACACCGAACCCGATGGCCCCCGCGGGCGTCCCCGATATCACGCGTATCTACACCGAAATTTCGTCGCAACCCGGCCGCACGCTGAACGACTTCCGCTATTTCGGCTTCAATCAGGCTGAAAACGGCAAACAGGTGCTCGACGGCTTGATGCAGTGGATCGCTGCGGGCGACGGCATCAGCTTGAATTACCGGTGGTCGCAGCCCGGGCGCACCGAGCGCAACCGGCAGGACCATTTGTTCAACGAAGGCCGCTTCCCGTTCGCGAACGTGATGACCACGGACCCGATCACCGGCAAGACCGACAGCCGCTACGCGAGGTGCATGGCCACCACCCCCAATACGTGTCCGTTTGCGGTGGAGATCTTCTCGGGCAACGAGTATTGGGTGAAGGCCGCGTCGCTGATGACGACCGACCCCACCGGGAACCGTGGATCTGCCGGACTCGCCGTTCACGCGCATTTACTTCATGTCCAGCATGCAGCACGGCACCGGGAACGCGACGTCGAAGGGAAGTTGCCAGCAGTTCGCGAATCCCGTTGGACTCATCGCCGGTGCAGCGCGCGCTGTTTACGGCGCTCGATCTATGGGTCACGCAAGGAACTCAACCTCCGCCGAGCCAGCATCCGACGCTTGCCGGTGGCACGCTGGCGCCGCCGCTGCCGCAAGCGGGCGTGGGCTTTCCCAACATTCCGGGCGTGACTTACAGCGGCTTGAAGACAACGCGCTATCTGTTCAACTATGGACCGAACTTCCTGGACACCGGCATACCGACGATCAATCCGCCGGTGATTCACGTCGTCGCGGATCCCGCTTTCCCCCTCACATCCCTTCTCAACCTACCAGGACAATCCTCTGAACGGGCCGATTTATCCCAGCTACGTCCCGACGACGGACATCGACGGCAACGACATCGCGGGCATCCGCTTGCCGAGAGTCGCCGTGCCATTGGCAACGTATACGGGTTGGGCCTTGCGGTCCGGCGTGTGGGCGAATGACGGTTGCGAAAGTTCGGGCCAGTTCATCCCGTTTGCCAAGACCAAGGCAGATCGGACGACCAGTGCCGGTACCGACCCAAGGTTATCGGCGGCCGAGCGCTATGGCAGCCTGGGCAACTACAACTTCGCAGTCTCGTCCTACGTAAAGAAGATGATCGCGAATCGTTGGCTGCTAACGTCCGATGCAGCTTCGGTCATCAGCGATGCAATGACGCTTGGCAGCTCGATGCTTCCGCTGCTTCCAACTCCGTAGCATTGCCGGCAGCGCCGCGCTATCGCGGCGCTCACTTGGTCGGCACCGAGGCACTCGAACGTGCCTCGGTTTGAGGACTCAACGTACCCGCAGTATGCGGACGGCGAGTCCTCTTTTCATTTGTGCGTGACACGCAGTTTCTCGCGCATTTCTTTACGCTCGCCGAAGTCGAGCCTCTCAACGCGCACTCAAATGTCTTTAATGACAAGTCGTTACTGTTCCTGGCATGCACCATGCTTGAGGAGTCATTAAATCTTCAGCGTGATCGATGTCCGGACTCTGCTTCTCTCGTCGGCGCAAATTGACATGATAGTTGTGTCACGAGCACCGACGACAACCCGCCCTTGTGGCGGGTTTTTTTACATGTCCCGCCGATCACGACCACGCTCGGCAAGCGCCGCGAGATAGCCAAGACACCCCGCCAGCATTGCCGCCATCCCGGCAAGCAGTACGGTACCCACCTGAAAGCCCGCAAGGCCGTACATGCCGCGAGCACGCGCGAGCACGGCGATGAGGCACATGAGCAAGCCGACCACGCCCCCAATCCGACCGATCCAGAGCAACAGGTTTGCCATGCGCAAGCTACGGGTCGGTGGCGGACTGCTTGATCGGAGCGCGACTCAGGCGACGCGCCGCGGCTTGCGCCTCGAGAACTTCCGCCTGCGAAAGTCTGTGCAAAACTGCATCGCGCTGTACGGCCGCTCCTGCGACATCCTGGGCGGCGGCGAGGTTGAACCACATGTAGGCCTTCAAATTATCGATTGGAAGGCCCATACCCGCATTGTACATTTGTCCCAGCGCATATTGCGCGTCCGCGTTTCCATGCTCGGCTGCCAACTTCAGCCACTTCGCGGCTTGCTCGTAATCCTGGACCATGCCAGAACCTTCGCGCAGCGCGTTGCCGAACTCGTACTGCGCCTCTGCGCTGCCATGCTCGGCGGCACGTTCCAGCCATGCCAGCGCTTCCTTCCGGTTCCCCTCGACGTCGCTGGCTTTCGCGTACATGTGGGCAAGCCTGTATTCCGCGGCGGAATCGTTGGTCTTCGCGAGCTTGATCGCGTCGGCCAGGCTCGCTTCGACGGTAGTCGGTGGATTCGAATCTTGCTGGCTGGGTGCGTGCGGCGCACCGCCGACGTTCCAAGCGATCGCTACCGCAACGAAGGCGACTGCCGCCACGCCCGCGACGTAATACGCACGCCGGCTCGCAACCCAGAACCGCACGCCACAGCGGCGACACCGGTAAGGCGAGCGCAGTCTTGGCATTGCCGACGTGTCCGACGTGCGTACCGACGAGCGGCGAACGTCAAAACTCTTGCAGGTTGGGCATCGGTTCAGCATGGTCATCGTCGAGTTTGTACCATTGAACACCAGCAATGACCCCGATGCAACGTGGCAATGAATCTCCGCGACCCGCGCAAGCGGTCGATGACTGAAGTGAGCAACGCAATTTTTAACACTGCGTCGCTGATTTGGCGCGGCCGATGCGCGCAGTGTTCGGGCAATGGGCGACGCGATGCACGAGGCATGCCGAATTGACGTTATCAGCGTCGCGCGCAGACGGTCAGCTTGCCATCGATCGCGGTGCCGTCGCCCCTCGAAATCTAGCTGCAGGGCCTGCATTGGCGTGAGCGATCGGCGCGTATCGCGCACTCAAGGTTCGTGACGCATCGCCAATCGTCACGCGTCAACGGGGCTGGGCCACAACCGTTGATTCAAGCCCCTCTAGCGCTGCCGCGACGTGTCGCAGATTTTTACACCCGAGCTCAATCAAGCCCGTTCCCAGTAGAGGTCCCCGAACCAATACATCATATAATCATGACCTTTAGCGCGGTAGCATGAAATGTGCTTACGAAGTGACGGCAAAGGTGCCGTGCGCCAAACGACGCCTTTTGGGCTATCCTTGACTCTGCCATTCGATTGACGTGACTGTGATGCCCGATCCAACCGACCCCCCTTCTGAGCCCTGACTCGCCTGCTGCAGTCTCGGACCGCAGCTTGACCCGTCGGCGCCTTTTACAGGGTGGACTGGCGGCTGCGCCTGTGCTGATGACGCTCGTCAGCCGGCCGGTACTTGCTCAGCAGTGCACAACGCCGTCCGGTTATGTTTCGCTGAATGCAAGTACGGCAGGCCGCGGCGTTGCCTGCACGGGGCACTCGCCGGAATACTGGATTGCGCACACGAGTAGCTGGGTTAACTCCAACCCCACCACGATGTTCGACACTGTATTCGCGCCGCACTATAGCTGGCAAAACGCTGCTTGACGTGCTGGGATTGAATGGAGGGCCGACGGATGAGGTCGCTCGCTACGTCGTCGCCGCGCTCCTCAATGTGCAAGCAGCGTTGGTGCCCGTGCTGACAGCCACGATTGTGAAGGATATGTGGAGCGAATACTTGGCGAAGGGCTCATTCTCGCCATCGTCGGGCGCGACTTGGACCCAAGCTGAGTTGGTCGAATACCTGCGCATTACCTCGCCGTCATAGAGCCGCCGGGGCCTCTGCCTGTCGGCGGCGGCTTCAGCCCGCACTAACACCGTGAAGCGCGATGGGCTGGCATGGTTGCCGCGCTCTCGAATAGGCTTCAAACTATTCCCTGTGCCGTGCGTCTTGCCAGCGGCGCCTATTGCCAGCAATGCACAGTGGTTCTCTGTGTCAGAGGGTCCGATATGTCCTCCGCATTCGCGCCACACTGGCGCAGTGTTCCGCCCGACGCGATTGTCTGGCGCGAGTGGGATGGTGAGTTCGTGGTGCGCAACGAGCGCAGCGGCAGCAGCCATCTGCTCGGCCCCTTGGCCGGACGCGTCCTGCAAGTTCTCCTCGAAGCCGATGGTGCGCTCAGCGTCGAGGCGATCGCGTCCCGGCTCCATGGTCCGCCCGTAGCGGCGGCGGATCCTGAGTTATGTGCCGCGATCGATAAGGCTCTATCCGAGTTTCGTCGACTCGAACTTGCGCTGCCGGTTCTGCCATGATCGTTGGCGATCTGGCACCGGGCGACCTCGCACGTCGCCTGGCCGGCGACGGCCTGCGTTTGCGCACGGGCCCGGTGGTCAACAACATCAAGTCCCGACTCGCGCGGATCGCGCAGGGCGTTGCGCTGCAATACGCGGACTACCCGCTCGAGGATTCGGAAGCCTTTGCGGACTTCCACGTTCGCGTCGCGCCGCCGCCTAGCATCCGGCGCTGGGTGAAACCGCAGGCGGTGTTTCAGTTCGATGCGGCGCGGCCGTTTCTACCGCTTCCGGCCGATCAGGCGTTCGCGATGCTGGAATGGGGGCTCAACTGGTGTGTCAGCAGCCACTGTCACCAATATCTGATCGTGCATGCCGCGGTGGTAGAAAGATTCGGCGGTGCACTCATATTGCCGGGACCTCCTGGGTCAGGCAAAAGCACCTTGTGCGCCGGACTCGTAAGCCGCGGATGGAGGCTGCTTTCCGACGAACTCACGCTGCTTCGAGTTTCCCGCGGGCAACATCGTCCCGTTGCCTCGGCCGGTCAGTCTGAAAAACGCTTCGATCGCTGCGATCCGACAATTTGCTCCAGACGCGACAGTCGGGCTGCCGGTCCATGACACCGTGAAGGGTACGGTGGCCCACATGAAACCGCCGAAGGAAAGCATACGCCGCGCCGCAGAGGCCGCGCGGCCGCGCTGGATCGCGCTGCCTCGTTTCGAGCGGGGAGCGGCACCCCAGTTGGCGCCGCTGTCCAAGGCACGCGCTTTCATGCACCTAGCGGACAATGCTTTCAACTACGACGTCCACGGACGTCGCGGCTTCGAACTGCTGGCTGACGTCGTCACCGCCTGCGATTGCTTCGAATTCCGATATGGCCAGCTGGAAGAAGCAATCGCCGTATTCGACGATGTTGCGCGCAGCACATGAGCCCCGCCTCGAAGACACTGCCGATGGCACTGGCATTGCGCGATCCTGGGGCGCTGATCAGCGCCAGCATTCCGCAATGGGAGCTCCTCGTGCGTCAGGCGCGGGGCGCCAATCTTCTAGCCCGCATGGCCGAGTCGCTCGACGAGCGCGGGCTGTTGGGTGAGGTGCCCGAGTCGCCGCGCGCACATCTGCTCGCCGCACAGACGCTCGGTCGAGCTCAGGCCGACGCGGTGCGCCGGGAAATCGGATACATCGACCGAGCGCTCGCCAGCGGTGGCATGCCCATCGTTCTGCTCAAGGGCGCGGCCTACCTTCGTGCCGGGCTCCGCGCAGCCCGCGGACGCATCTTCTCGGACATCGATATCCTTGTCCCAAGGAGCGCCCTCACCGACGCCGAAGCGGCACTGATGCTCAACGGCTGGGCGACAGGCAAAACTACTCCGTACGACCAGCGCTATTACCGACAATGGATGCATGAGCTACCGCCGCTGCGCCACATCACGCGGCAAACATGGCTCGACGTGCATCATGCGATCCTGCCGATCACGGCGCGACTGAAACCCGACTCGGCCAAGCTGCTGGCTGCTTCTCGCCCGCTCGCGGGCGAGCCACGACTGCGCGTCCTCGCGCCGGTCGACATGGTTCTGCATAGCGCCACGCATTTGTTCTGCAACGAGGACGTAGGCAACGGCTTGCGCGACCTGATGGATCTGGACAGCCTGCTGCGGGAATTCGCGCAGGAGAGTGGATTCTGGGCGGGCCTCACCGCACGCGCGGCCGAATTGGACCTGACGCGGCCGCTCTACTACGCGTTGCGTTACGCTCTGCCCATTCTCGATACACCGGTGCCAGCGCACGTGCTCCGCGAGGCCGAGGTCGGCAGGCCGCCGTCTGCGTTGCGCGGCCTGATGGACGCACTGTTCGTACGGACGCTGAAGGCACCTCACGCCGGGAAAGCGGACCGTCTGGCGGCACTCGCGCGCGGATCCCTCTATGTGCGCGCCCATTGGCTGCGCATGCCGCCACTGCTGCTCGCCCAGCACCTGACGGTCAAATCGCTGCGTCGCGACGAAGACAAGGCAGGCTGAGCCGCTGCCTAGAGCTGTTTCAATAGGTCCTGTGCGTCTTGACGCTCGGGAAATTTCTTGTTTTTGGTCAGCAGATCCGCGAGTTCCCTGCGCGCACCTGCGGCGATCACCAGATTTCGCCAGCGCGGCGGCCAAGTGATAGCGAATGCCGGTCGCCGTCGGGGCCTTGTCGGAAGCCGCCCTGAGCAACGTGACGCTGCGAGCTGCGTCGCCTTGTTCCGCCAGGATCCAGCCCAAGGTGTCCATGATGGTAGCGCTGCCGGGCTGGAGCACGTACGCCTGTTCAGCCGTGGCTTGCGCGCGGCTGTCCTTTTCCTGCTGGTAAAGCCACGCAAGATTATTCAGAGCGAGCGCGTTGTTGGGATCGCTCTGCACGACGAATTCATATTGTTCGATGGCCTGCTTGTTCTGTCCCGTGCCCATATAACTTGACGCCAGATAAGCGCGGGCGGGCACGTCGCTAGGATGATCCTTGAGCCAATCGACAAGGCTCGCGTCCGCCTCCTTGGCCTTGCCGCCCGCAGTCAGCGCCTGATGAATCTTGATGGCCAGGACATCGCCCGTGTTGTCGATCGCCACCGCCTTCTCATAGGCCTTCAACGCCGCCGCATATTGCTGTTGCGCCATCAGGATATCGCCCTGGACCGCGAACCCGGTCGGCAATTCGGGATGCTGTTTTTGCAGCTGCTGGGCGATGGTCATTGCATCTCGAAATTGCCCGGTCCTGGCTTCGGCCGAGGCCAGCAGAACTTCGGCTTCGAGGTAGTCCGGCTTCAATGACAGCGCCTTGTTCAGAGAGACGATCGCACCCGCAAAATTCTGCGTGGCTGCCTGCGCCGTAGCCAGCCTATAGTGCGCAGCGGGGCTCATCGGGACGGCGATCGCCAGCTTACCGAAGGTGAGCACGGCGCCCTCCTTCTCACCCGCAGCAAGTTGTGCAACGCCCAGCAGATCGAGCGCCTGCGCGTCGAAGGGGTTTGCGAACTGCGCTTCCCGAGCGATCGCCAACGCCTGTTGGATGTCATTCCTCTTTAAATAATAGTTCGCCAGCATTAGGCGCGGCTTCAGCGCGGCAGGATCCGCTTGGGCGGCTTTTTTCAGCCACGCGACATATTCGGATTCCTGGTGGGTCGCCTCTGCCACGTCGGCCATGCCCATCATGGCCACGCTATTGGCCTTATCCCTGGCGAGAATCGATTGATAACGCTGGCGCGCGGCTTCCGGTTTTTTTGCCGCCAGGTCCATCTGCGCCAGATTCACGGCCGCTGGAATTGAATTCGGATCCAATGCCATGGCCTGCTCAAAGCTTTTACGCGCATTGTCGACATCGCCCTTGGCGCTATAGACGGTGCCCTTGAGAATGAAGGTTGTTGGGTTCTTCGGTTGCTTTTTTTCCAGCGCCTCGACCGCGGTCTGCGCCTTGTCGTACTGCTTATCGCGAATGAGGTTCTGAATCAACAACTGGTCCGCTTCAACCATACTCGGATCGATCTGAAGCGCGCTTTCCAATTGCGCGATCGCCTGGGTCGTTTCTCCCTTTTTTGACAGTGCTGATGCGAGACCCACGCGCAAGTCCGCTTCCTTGGGCTTCTCTTCCACGGCCTTCGCCATATAGGCGGCGGCGAGATCGGTATCTCCGAGTGTCATGTGCGCCTGCGCCAGCACCACGAGGCTCTGCGGGTCCACAATGTTGACCCTGCGCAGCGCGCTTAGCGTTTGCTCCGCATCTTCGCCGTGGCCGAGCCTTGCTTGCGCGAGCCCGAACAGCGCTTGCACCCGGTCACTGGGCACGCTGCGCGTGTACTGGGCGAATTGCCTCGCTGCCTGCTCGTAATCTTTCGCCGTAAGATTCGTGAAGCCCAGCCACGCCACGGCCGGAGGGTAATTCGGGCGTGCCTTGAGCACCGCCTCAAATGACGCCCGAGCGTCGCCGAGCTGCCCCTGTTTGAATTGGAGGACGCCGCGCAACTGGGTTGCGGCCAGGTTGCCCTTGGACAACTTGAAGGCTGCGTCAATGTCCTTGCTGGCATCGGCTAATTGATTGTTATCGATCCTGACGGCAGCTCTGCGCAACATGGCATCGACATCGTCGCTCTTCAAATTGATCGCGTTGCCGTAGGCCGACTCGGCCTCCGGCAAGCGGTTCGCCGCAACTTCCAGATCGCCGATCTGCACCCACGTGCTGCTGTTTTTCTCCTCCAGCGCCAAAGCCTTGGCCAGTTTCGCGTGTGCTTCTTCGAACTTGTCTTGCGCTGCGGCACAACGGGCCAGGCCCCAGTAGCCCGGCACGTACTTGGCATCGGTCGCAACCGATTCGCCAAATAGCTTGCATCCCTCATCGAAGTGGTTCAGCCCATGCTCGGCACGGCCGTCGATTTCGAGGATTTTGGCGACGTTCGCGGGCGTCGAGTTCGGGTTTGGCCGCACTTCCTTAAGCACCCGCTGGTATTCGCCCTGCAGAAGAAGCGCTTGACCCATCGCGATCTTGAGCGCTTCGGGATCCATACCCAAGTCCTTTGCCTTCTTGAGTTCGTTCTCGGCCAGTTCCCCCTGGCTTTTACTGATGTAGACGTCCGCTAATCGCCACCTCGCCTCCAGGTTCTTTGGGTTTTTCTGCAGCGCATTCTTCAGCTCGATCAGCGCCGAATCCTGTTTGCCTTGATCCTGGAATTCCTTCGCTTTCTGCACATACTCCTGATCGGTGTAGCTCTGCGCTCGATTGCATGCACTAATCGCAAGAACAGCTGCAAGAATAATCAAGCTGCGCAACAGACCTTTGGCGTCAAGCATCAGCCGCTCTGTTCCGTAATCAGTGGTGTCAGATGGGTCCATGCAAATCCTGTCTCGTTTCCAAATGCGGTCGCGCATCATAGCGCGGACGCGGCAACGCGCCTCGTTGCGCCACGAAACTGACATGGCGGATTACCGGTCGGGAAAGTCTAATCTTTTTCTTGCGCAAGTGCCCATGACCTGCGCGTGAGAGAGAATCTGCCAAAGTCGTTGAGCTGTCTGCGACACATGGTCGAGAACAACATGCAATGGTGACGACTATTGCACGATGCACTGCACCATGGATTGGCTTGGCGTCCGCCACGACACGACGGCGATCCGGCGCGGCCGTTGCCGGGAATGCTTCGTAACCGCGACTAGGCGCGTTGGTGCCCGATGCGCCAGGGATTAATAATTGACTGCTGGCAATTGCAGGCAATTGCACTGGCCCGTGCGGTGTCGTAATGACTCTGGACGGCGCGACCGAGAACCTCGGTGAGGATCAGATCCCGCGTGCGATTCGCCGCGCAAACACCAAGCGCAACAGTCAAAAAAATCGGGGCGGCCACCTGGCCGCCCCGTAATGAAACTCCTGCTTGTGACTGCAGGCGACCGCGCTACAGCGACGTCTTGCGTCGACGGAAGGCCGCCAAGCCGAACAGGCCCGCACCCAACAAGGCCAGACTCGCTGGCTCCGGAACCGCCTGGTCTGCCGTATTGAAGATTGCGGAGATATTGGCGCTGCAAGCACCGGTACCCGTACAAGCGACGCCAGCGTCCTTAACGAGAGAAAGCTGGTGCACGGGTGCAAACGTCGCGCTGGCACTCAATGGGCCGGCCAATGCGACGTTTAACTGAACCGTGTTTCCAGCGGAGCAGCCGCTAACCGTCGTCGCGTTCTTGCATACGGTCTCGTCGACAAAGCCCATGCCGCCGCTTCCGGACGTGCCGCCGACGATGGAGAGCTCATCGCTATCGAGGCAGTTAAAAGGACCTCCAATGCCGTTGCAGGTGATCGTATAACCAATCGTCATGTCAGCCGTTCCAGCGGGACCGCCGGCAAGTAGCGTAAAGCCACTAAATTGGAAGCCATACAAACCCCCAGCGGGACCGATCGTCACGACAGGGAGACTGGTACCGGGGGGAGGGGGGCAGTTGCGTTGCCGGTCTCGCTGCTCGTAAAGGTAAGGAAGTTGCTGAAGGTCTTATCTCCGATATCGCAACTTCCGAGAGTAACCAGGGCAGCATAGGTCGTCGTTGCCGGGCAGGCAGCTGCATCGCTTCTTTGGCTATACCCAGCCGCGACCAGCATCACCATCGCCACCGCCATCATATACTTACGCATTTGCATCTCCTTGTGACATCGACCCATACTTGGCGCCTAGTGCTAGGCATGCCTCTCATCCCCAAAATACATTAGGACCGTTCGCGGTCAATGCAAAGCAGGTTCTGTACCAAACATCGGAGATCCTTATTTTTCAATGACTTTGGTGTTGCCGCCAATTTGCACACTTCAGCTACTGTAAAATCCGCTGACAGCGCAAACGCGTCTACCCGATCCTGCGGGCCAGTCGACGGTCTCGAATGGCCTTACAACGCCCATGCCATTTGAGCTCCGAATCGACCCGGCGGACCGCACCGCGGGCAAGTTTGATCCGCCCGGCGCCCCGAAGATCTGATACCCCGCGCCTTCGTAATGCTTCCGACGCTATGGCGGTTGTAAAGAAATGTTGCGACCCGCTCATTCTTTGAGGCCCTGAGGGAGCTATCTGTCGCATCCCATTGGTTTTATTGAAGTCATCGCATAGGCCGATCAACCATCCATAGGCGAAGAGCCTTCGCTCCGGGCGAGCCGAACGGCGGGACGGCGAACGTCGCCGGGCGTATGGTCAATTTCGACCAAACGTTGATGAGATTAATGAGTTCGGTGTCGTGATCGACAGTCAAGGACCGAGCCGCCGGCGGGACCCAAGCACTGGGGCGCAAAGTTCACCAGCCTCGCCTCGCGCAGGACTTGCATGCGCGCTATTAGGCAAGCCCATCGCCGCGCTGACGCATCGCCAACGCCTCGAGGCGGAAGGCATCGACATCATGCGCGAGGCAAGGACAGCTCGGTCATGTTACATCTCGCGACCAAGGCCTTCTCCCCGTCAAAACCTACATTTCCGCTGTTGCCTATCGACACGACCTGGAAGTTTCGCGAGCGGGGCATTACCATCGACGTCGCTTACCGCTTCTTCTCGACCGACAAGCGCAAGTTCATCGTCGCCGACACGCCGGGCCACGAGCAATACACGCGCAACATGATCACCGGGACATCCACCGCAGACATGGCGGTGATCCTGATCGATGCGCGCAAGGGGTGTCCTGACGCAAACGCGGCGGCATAGCTATCCGGTGGCGTTGATCGGCATTCACCGCGCCGTTGTCGCAATCAACGAGCTCGATCGCTCAGGAGAACGGTTTCTGGCCGGCGCTTACCTTGCTGGTGGCCAAGCTGAGTGTGACGCGGCCGCTCTACTATGCGTTGCGCTACGTTCTGCCCATTGTTGATACACCGGTGCCAGCGCACGTACTTCGCGAGGCCGAGGTCGGCCGCCGTCTGCGTTCCGCGGGCCTGACGGACGCACTGTTCGTGCGGACGCTGAAGGCACCTTGCGCCGGGAAAGCGGACCGTCTGGCGGCACTCGCGCGCGGATCGCTCTACCTGCGTGCCCATTGGCTACGCATGCCGCCACTGCCGCTCGCCCGACACCTGACCGTGAAAGCGTTGGGGCGAGGGGATGAGAATGTTGCCTGACAATCGTCGTCGTGCATGGCCTCGGCGCAACCTGAGCATACTGGCGCAACCAATCCTCTGAATTCCAAAGACAGCGAACGATCCGTTCTGTGCTTGACAAATTGCCGTTGACAGCCGAGACATTCGCGACGCGAAGATGACACGCGCTTAAGTCTGCCGCAAAACACAAAATAGTACAGCGCTAAGCTTAGATGCGCCGCGTGCGCAGCATTTTCCGGCACAAGAAATGCGCATGTCTTTGGCCAATGGCGCTGACCGCCAACGGTCTGCGTCGGCTGCTGGCATGGTATACAATTTTTGTGTGACTGGTCCTGCCGCAATGCACACGGAAGATAATCTGATGTTTGGCCTAAGAACGCTGTTGAGCGGCTTGCTCGTTGCGACTGTGGTCGCGTCAGCCGGTTGCGACGTGACGAAGCGCTATACAGAGCAACAGCATATGCAACGGGCAAGTGAATTCCAGGCCCAGGGCAAACTTGAGTCCGCAATAATCGAGCTAAAGAACGCGGTGCAGAAAAATCCAGAAAATGCCGAGGCGAGACGGCACCTCGGAGAAATCTACATCGAGCAGGGGCTGGGTGAAGCGGCTGAAGGCGAGCTCAAGCGGGCTCAGGACCTGGGGATGGACTACGAGTCGCTCAAAGTCCCCATGGGACAAGCGCTGCTCTTGCAGGGCGAATACGTCCGAATTTTGCGGGAAGTGGGGCCCGCTCCGACCTCGCCACCCGAGAACGTTCCCAAAATTCTTGAAATTCAGGGTCGCGCGCAACTTGGTGCGGGCCATTTCGAAGAGGGCTGCCAGCTATTTGCGCAGGCACGAGATGACGATCCCAAATACATTCCTAGTTACTGGGGACTGACACGCTGCGCGGTGGCGCGGGGCAAAGTGGAAGAGGCGCACGAAGAGCTGGACAAGGCCATCAAGCTGGATGCGAAGAACAGTAGTACGTGGAGCCTCCTTGGGGATCTCGAACGGGCGACGAAGCGCGCCCCTGAAGCAGAGACGGCTTACGCCAATGCACTCAAATACGACAGTAAGAATGTCGATGCTTTGCTGGGCCGGGCTCTGGTCAGAATCGAAAGCAATCAACTGGAGGAGGCGAACCGGGACATCGACGCGGCGCAGGTGGTGGCTCGGAATAACCCGCTGGCAAATCAGTTGCGAGGGGTCGTGCAGTTTCGCCAGGGAAAGTTCGACGCTGCGCAGGCGTCGTTTCAGACTGTGCTCAAGGCACAGCCGAACTACCTTCCTGGAGTCTTGTGGCTCGGCCTCACGAACTACGTTCAAAAGAACTATGAGCAAGCCGCTGTGCAGTTTGCTCAATACGCACGAAATGTCCCTAGTGTAAGGGTGCAGGCGCTGCTGGCCCTGACCCAAGCCAAGCTCGGCCGCGGGGCGGCGGCTAGCAAAAGCCTGGACGTGCTGCGCGGCGTCGAAGTCACCGACCCGCAAAGCCTGGCTGCGCTTGCGCAGGCCAACCTGTATCTCGGGGACACGGATCTCGCGGCCGCGTATTTAACGAAGGCCATCGAACAGAAACCTGACGCGGCGGCACTGCGTGTCGATCTTGCTGCCATATTGTCCGAGAAGGGAGCGCGGGCGCAGGCAAACGAGCTGCTTGAAAGCGCAATTCGCCTGGATCCCGGAATAACAAATGCCGACGTTCTGCTCGTTCAGAACCTCGTTCGAGACAATCAGTTCGAAAAGGCGTTTCAAGTCGTTGCATCGCTGGAGAAGACGCAGCCCAAAAATCCCGACACCTATAACCTGAAAGGTGCGATCTACGTCGCCAAGAATGACCTCGCCAATGCGCGGAGCGCCTTTGAACAAGCGTTGGCTTTAGACCCAATTTCAGTGGCTACGGCCGTCAACCTGGCGCGTCTGGATTTACGGGAAGACAAACCGGAGGTTGCCCGCCAGCGCTTTGAAGCTGTTTTCGCGAAAGATCAGAATAACGTACAAGCGATGATGGCCCTCGCGGCTTTTGCCGCAGCAGCGGGGCAAGAGTCCGAATTCATCACCTGGATGCAGAAGGCCGCGCAAGCCGCACCTTCGGATCCCAGACCGCGCGTGTTCCTTGCCAAGTATTATTTGCAAAAAAGCGATGTCCAGAAGGCGCTAGCGATTGCGCGGGAAGCCCAGACCGCCAGCCCCAACAATGCCGACGCGTTGGAGGTGCTCGCAACCGCGCAGCTTCTGGCCGGTGAAAAGGAGAACGCCGGAGTGACCTACGGCAAGCTTGTCACGGTCATGCCGAAGAACCCAGTCGCTTACTATGAGTTGGCAACCGCACAGGTCACAGCGCACGCCATAGACGCTGCCAGGGTTTCGCTGAACAAGGCACTGGAATTGAAACCGCGCTACCTGGATGCCGAAGTCCTGCTCGCCGCAGTCGAACTTGCAGCGGGGCGTTACAAAGAAGCGCTCAGTTTCGCCCAACAAATCCAACAACAGCAACCGGAATCCTCGTCTGGATTCGTGCTCCAGGGCGAGATCCTCATGACGCAAAAGCAGTTTGCGCCGGCCGCCAAGGCCTACGAAAAAGCATTGGCCATCGACAACAGCGGTCCGCTTGCGGTCAAAGTGCACCAGGCACTGCGCGCCGGCGGTCGTACAGAGGATGCGGATGCGTGGCTCATTCACTGGCTGGGAGACCATCCACGCGACGTAACTGCACGCATTCATCTGGCAGCAACGTACATAAATTCAGGGCAGAACAAACAAGCCATCGAGCAATATGAACTCGTGTTGGAAATCGACCCGAAAAATGTTATCGCCTTGAACGACCTTGCGTGGCTCTATCAGCGTAAAAATGATCCACGTGCGCTGGCGATGGCTGAGCAAGCGTACGAACTGAATTCCGAGAACCCCGCAATCCTGGATACCTTGGGCTGGACCATGGTCGAACAAGGCCAGACAGCGGATGGTCTGGAGCTGCTGCGGAAGGCTACCGAAAAGGCTCCTGCGGATACAACGATTCGGTACCACTGGGCTGCCGCTCTGGCAAAATCCGGTGACACTCTACGTGCACGCAAGGAATTGGCCGATCTGTTGACCACCAACAAAACGTTTCCAGAGCGCCAAGATGCGCAGACGCTATTACGACAGTTGGGAGCGTGAAGTCGACGCCGGGAGCAACCGAGGTGCCGAGGACTTTTTTTGAACCTGCGACACCCCGACGGGTGACCTGGCACGCGCTAGTCCTGGCGCGGATCACTTGAACACGATTAGCGATCGGTCTTGCTGTTTTGCAGTCGTCGCGGCCGAATGCATCGCAGACCGTCGGATGGCGGCCCAGATCGGTCTCAGCGAAAGCATCGGCCGCTGTGCTGTATTGCTTCGCACAGATTTTTTCCACTGACAGCCTTCGTGCCGCCCAATCTGAAACTGGCTCTGCGCAATGTCTTGCGCCATCGCAGACGCTCGGGGCTGGCGATCGGCGCCATCGCCTTCGGCACCGTCGCCATGCTATTGGCCGGCGGGTTCATTGAATGGATCTTTGTCAACTTTCGCGAGTATGCGATCCATTCGCATTTCGGACATGTGCAGGTAACCCGGGACGGCTTTCGCCAAGGGGGGCAAGCCGCGCCATTTTCTTATATGTTGCCGGACAATTCACCTGCGCTACACCAGATTGGCGATGATCCCCGCGTTCGGTTGGTTACGCCCCGGCTCGCGTTCAATGGTTTGATCAGCGCCGGGGAAACGACGCTGTCGTTTATCGGCGAAGGTGTCGATCCGAGCAAGGAGACCGCGCTTAGTGAGGCGATGACAGTATCCGCAGGCGAAGGGCTCGCGGCGGACGATCCTGCGGGAGCCATCCTGGGCGAAGGCCTTGCAGCCAATCTGGGCGTCAAGCCTGGCAACACGGTCGTCCTGCTCGCAACGACGAGTTCGGGCGCCACCAACGCCGTCGAAGTCCGCGTCCGCGGAACCTTCTTCACCGTTACCAAGGCCTACGACGACGCCGCGGTACGTGTGCCCCTGCCGCTGGCTCAGCGCCTGCTGCGGGTCAAGGGGGCTCATGCATGGGTGGTGCTGCTGCGACACACCGACGACACGGCATCAGTCGTCGAATTGCTTCGACGCAACCTTGAGGGCCAGGGCTTCGAACTGACGCCGTGGTGGAGTCTCGCGGACTTTTACAACAAGACCGTGGTACTTTTTTCACATCAACTCTGGGTGATCCGCGTCATCATCGGTTTGATCATCGTGCTCAGCATTTCCAATACGATGATCATGAGCGTACTCGAGCGCACTTGGGAGATCGGCACCAGCATGGCGATTGGCGTTTCTCGGCGCAGCATACTCATGTTGTTCCTGCTGGAAGGACTCCTGCTCGGAGTCTTGGGTGGCGTCTGCGGTCTTGCAATCGGTGGCCTGCTCGCGGTGATACTTTCGGCGATCGGTATCCCCATGCCGCCGCCCCCAGGCATGCGGCATGGCTTTGTCGGCGGCGTTCTGCTGACGTCGCCGCTCGCATTGGGAGCACTCGCGTTGGCCGTCGGCACCGCGCTTGCCGCTAGCGTATATCCGGCACTCAGGGCTGCGAATATGCCAATTGTCGATGCGTTACGGCACAACCGCTGACTGGCAGATGACCACCCCGGTGTCGGCATGCTGAGGCTTGCGCTGCGTAACGTCACTCGCCAGCGTATGCGCACGGCCTTGACACTCGCGGCAATAGTTCTCGGCGTGGCCGGCCTGATCCTGGCGGGGGGGTTCGTCGATGACGTCTACGTCCAGCTTGGCGAATTCACGATCCATTCCCAGCTCGGGCATCTGCAAATCTACCGGAAGGGCTATTACGCGCAGGGCTCGCGCAAGCCATTCGAGTTCGGACTCGAAGGACCGGACGACCTCATTCGGCAGCTCGGTGCCAATCCTGCCGTGCAGGAGGCCATGCTGCGTCTCAATTTCACGGGACTGCTCAATAACGGACACGCCGACCTGGCGATCGTCGGCGAGGGGATGGAACCCGACAAGGAGGCACGCCTGGGCAGCTACCTTACCCTCCTCCAAGGTCGCGCGCTGACTGCACACGACAAGTACGGCGTGCTCGTCGGCGATGGCGTGGCCAAAGCACTTTCCCTTGCTCCGGGCAGCCGAGCGACCATCGTGACAAGCACGAAGGAAGGCGGACTCAACAGCGTCGACTTCGAGGTGGTCGGTGTATTTCGCAGCTTTTCCAAGGACTACGACAATCGTGCGGTGCGCATTCCACTCGCTGCCGCGCAGGACCTGGTGGGGGCCGACTTCGCCAATGCCGCGGTCGTGCGACTCGATGCCACGCAGCACACAGACCAGGTGAAAGCCGAACTCGAACGTTCGCTAGCCGGCCGGGATCTCGAAATCATGACGTGGCGCGAACTGTCCGATTTCTACGAAAAAACGATTGCCCTGTACAAGCGCCAGTTCGGCTTCTTGCAGCTCATTACGCTGGTGATGGTCGTTCTGAGCGTGATGAACTCCGTGAGCATGACAACGTTCGAGCGTGTCGGTGAGTTCGGCACCATGCGCGCGCTGGGCGACCGTAGCAGGACAATTTTCCGGTTGGTCCTGCTGGAAAATGCCGTTATTGGACTGGTCGGAGCAACTTTGGGCGTCGCTTTGGGCTTGTTGCTTGCAATCGTGATATCTCGCATCGGTATCCCCATGCCGCCACCGCCCAATGCGGAGAGCGGCTATACGGCCCAGATTCGGATCGTTCCTTGGATCGTCGCCATTGCCTTCGCCGTCGGGCTCACCGCCGCGGTTGCGGGCGCACTCTTGCCGGCTCGACGAATCGCGCGCGTTCCCGTGGTCGATGCGTTGCGACAGAACATCTGAAGCAAGCGGCACGGCAATGTCGCTGACCTTGCATAGCTATTCCGAACCAACCAGAGTATTCGCCTTCGTCAAGGCGATTCCTCCGTATTATTATGCTTTGCCGCAGTAGGCAGTTCGCGAAGGCGCTACCGCAATGACAAGTTCACCCGGGCTCAGCGCCACCAACATCGTTCACTCCATGCGCGGGCAAAGCGCACGTTCCGCTGATCGCTCAAGACAAGCAAAGCAGGTTCTGGTGCGCGTTGAGAACGTCAGCAAGCAGTATCACCTGGACGATCAACTCGTGCCGGCCCTTAAATCGATCAATCTCAACATCGAGCAAGGCGTATTCCTGGCGATTGCGGGCCCGTCGGGAAGCGGCAAATCCACGCTGCTCAACCTCATTGGCTGCATCGATACGCCTAGCAGCGGACGCATTTTGATTGACGGCCGGGATGTATCGACGACGACACCGGACGGGCTCGCATCGCTGCGAGCGCGTACCGTCGGGTTCATCTTCCAGACATTCAATCTGTTGCCGGTTCTGTCCGCCGAGGAAAATGTTGAATATCCCCTGCTACAGTTCAAGGAGCTGTCAGCGGCTGAACGGCGGCGGCGGGTACAGCGCTATCTCGAAGTCGTTGGGTTAAGCGATTTCGGGCGGCATCGCCCCAATCAGCTAAGCGGCGGTCAGCGCCAGCGGGTGGCGATCGCGCGCGCACTGGTGGTGCATCCCCGGATCATTCTGGCCGACGAGCCGACCGCGAACCTGGATCATAAGACGGGTGGACGCATCTTGCGGCTCATGCGCAGGATCAATCGGCAGACGGGCACAACATTCGTATTCTCGACTCATGACCAGCGCGTCATTGATTTGGCCATCCGACGGGTAGATCTGGAGGACGGCGAAATCGTTCGCCTCGGAGTTCGTACCGGCAAAGAGTGGGTTTACGCCATGGAGCGCGAGAGTCCGCCGGACACAGACGATGACGAATACGATGCATGACTCTTACGCGGCGCGCCAGCATGCGGCCGTGCCTCAGATTCGTGATCTGATCGATCCGCGGTAGTCGTCCCGGAAGTGATGGTCGAAAACTCAGACCGCGCTGCTGGAAAGAGCCGGTGTCGGCGCCCGGAAATGTGTGGGACATCAACCGTGCGAACCGTGCGTTGAAAGGCAGCCATTGTTGCAGGACAACAAAAAGCCCGCACCCATCTACGGTGCGGGCTCTTGCAAACCAAGCCTATCTATTACCGGGCTACCAAGTTGTTCGCGCCTGGTGCTCAGGCACCGAGCCTTGGCGCCGCACCAGGATAACGGCGGCGGCTTACAGCCACCAACCCGACGAGCCCGATACCCAAGAGAGCCAGCGCCCCGGGTTCCGGCACCGCTTGCTGCACGTCAGCGTTGACGTTATTTCGGGCGGAAAGCTGGTATTCGTCAGTATTATTCACAGCGAACGCAATATTAAACGCGGAGCTCCCCGTTTGAGTCAACTCCCCGCTGGCCGGTGCGTTCAAGCTGATAGTGTGAACAGCGTTGCCAAAGGCGTCGAGAGTAGCGGTTTGAATAACGCCGGTCGTGAGGTCTGTCAGTGTGAAATCTGCTGTATACGCGGCCGTAGCAAACCCCCCGGGCAAAGTACCGGGCCCCACGAACACGTCCAGGAACGCAGTAATAAGGCCAGACAGGAAAATACCGTTTGGCTCCGGATTTGCCAATCCAAACAGCGCCTGGAGATTGTTGGTCGACGTTGCATGCGACAGCCCCGATCCGGTTGTCAGTTGCGCATAGGCGCCGTTCTGGACCGAGGCAGGCGGTGGCAAACCAGCAATACCCGCGATCGGCGAGCCGGCCTCATTCTGGTCGGCAGCCGAGAAATTCCCTAGCGGCGGCGCCTTCAGGTTTGTAAAGGAGTTGTCGGGTCCATACGCCGTAGTAAAGGCGCCACAACCGCCTCCGACACATGTTACCGGAAGATTCACGGGTGTCGCCGAACTCGCCATGGTGTAGCCGGCAGTCCCAGGGAAAGTCCCGGAGATGCCCCCAGTGCTTGTAAAAGTGAGGTTTCTAAAATCCGTAGAAGCATTGAGGATGACGCCATTCGACCCTAGGATCTGAAAATTGCTGACCGTCGAGTTCGCAGTGGCCAGCACGCTTGCCTGGGCGACACCTGCCAATCCCGCAGCCAGTAGGCCCGCGGCGACCATGGATCTTGTTAACCTCGTCAATTTGGTCATTTGAACAACTCCCGAAAAGATTGAACTGCGCTCGACCAACAGCGCCGTATCGCCAATATCATCCGTACGGCAATGCCGAAGCACGCAATGTGCCACGAAAACGATAGACGACGGTAATCAATATCTTATGAACGTGTACGGAGCGGGGCAGTTAAGGAACTAGCCTGAAGTGTAAAATAAATCGACGTCAAATGAGTGGGGTATCGATGCCAAGTCCAGCAGTCGTCCGCTGCGTATTGAGAGAACTGGTGACGCGGGAGCGAAGTCCGCGTAGCCCCGAGCCCGCCCTGGTAATGGACGATCCGGAGCAGGTGGCAGCTTATGTCGAAGCAGGTCGAGAGAAGGCGGTAATGGCGCCCGTTTACCTGTTTCACGGGGCAAATATTTGCGAGGTAATCGGCCCTGGCGAAAAAGTGCTGGATCTTGCCTGCGGACCAGCTAACCAGTTGGCCATGGTGGCTCGACTGAACCCTGACACACATTTTACCGGAATGGATTTGTCCCTCCCAATGTTGCAGCAGGCAGAAGCGCTGGTGTCACAGCAGGGTCTCCGGAACATCAGCCTGCACCCTGGCGACATTACCGACTTGTCGGCTTTTGCCGACGCCTCCGTTGATGCCGTTGTGTCCACCATGGCGCTGCACCACCTACCCGACGTTCCCGCGCTTGCCCGAACCTTCGCCGAGGTAGCGCGAATATTGAAGCCTGACGGGGGCATTTATCTGGTGGATTTCAGTCATCTCAAATCGACGCGCAGCATCAATTATTTTGCGAACCAGTACGCCGGTCGCCAGCCCGATCTGTTCACCCTGGATTACTTGAATTCGCTGCATGCAGCCTTCTACCTGGGAGATATGCGCAAAGCTGCGGCCCCCTTGCTCGGACGAGCACAGTTGTACTCGACATTCCTGATGCCTTTCATGGTCGCCCTGAAAAGCCCGCGTCGTCGCAGCCATGATGCGGCGTTGTCTGGCAAGCTCGCCACCCTGAAACAGTCGCTGCCTGACTGGCACCGGAGAGACTTAGCAGATTTAATGACTTTCTTCCGGATGGGTGGGCTGTCGTGTGCATTACTGTGTTAGTTTAGGCTGCTGCAGCGGGTTGTTTCTGCGCTACTGCGGCAAACGCAACGGCCCCCGGGGACGCCTCGATCCAACTTTGGCCGAGACAAGCGTCGGACGTCTCAGACAAAGCCTGGTACGCCGGACGAAGCAGCCGAACATCTCGTGCAACCCTGACTAGCGCGTCCAGCCTCCCATTGGGCAGCAATCGCAGTGTCCATCGCATCCTGACGTCGCTTCTTCCGGATTATGTATTTGTCATTACATGCTACAATTCCCAGAACGTGCATAGTGCTGCGCCACACAAAAATTGTTCGCTGGAGCTATCTCAAAGTGGCCGCCCACTGGTCTAAAAAATCCCTTGCCTCATGCTTTGCTGGAGCCTATTTGCAGCGATTGCGCCTTCCCCGATTAAGCGCGCGAGGGGTGCCCTTCCCTCTTCGCGATGGACGGCGGACGTGCTGTGATGCGATGGTGGGGAAAGAGAAACGCGAACAAACGTGGAGCGAAGGCGCGGCGTGGTAATGCATCCCAACGGACAACCACACCGAGCCTGAGGTTAGCGACGATGCGCGACAGCACGATTATCTCGGTGCCCCATCAGCACGTCATGCGGCCGATGTGCGTAGAAGAAGGCGACATCCTGGCGCCGTCCGCCGTTGCCCAGAAAAAATTCAAGGTCCGGCTCGCCAACAGCGACGGACACCGTATGTCCACGAGCTTTCTCGTCCAACAACGCTACGCTTGGCGGGGCTACGAGGTTGGCAGCATTCCAGGCGTGCTGCCTAATCGCGTTACGTTCTCCGCGTTCGACAATGACGAAGCGATCGCGACGATTTCCGTCGGACTCGATTCTGATATGGGCCTGTTCGTCGACAAACTGTACTCTGCGGAAGTAAATCTGATAAGAGCACAGAAGCGAAAAGTTTGCGAGTTCACCAAGCTCGCCATCGACGGAGGCGTGCGCTCAAAGCCGGTGTTGGCAGCGTTGTTCCACATCGCATATATCTTCGCGCGTCGCCTCAATCGCTGCACCGATCTCATGGTCGAGGTCAATCCGCGGCACGTGCTCTTTTACAAGCGCATGCTTGGGTTCACGAATTTGGGGCCGGAGCGGCTTGACCCACGCGTAGGGGCTGTTGCAGTACTGCTTCGCCTTGACCTTCGCTTTGCGCAGCTGCAAATTGCGAAGCTGGGCGGCCGCATCGAACTCGCTGGAGGAATACGCTCGCTGTATCCCTATTTCTTTTCCGGCCACGAGGAAGTTGGAATAGAGGCGCGGCTTCGCGAGTTCGGCTGAACACGAACTGCAACGTACGACACGTGTGCAGTTAGTAACGATTCCACCCGTCCGTTGAATGCGTCGGATTGGCTGGCAAGACAAGTGCAAGTGCAGCCGGGTGCGTTGCAACTCAACACAGAATCCTGCCTGCATTTCAGTTTGCTCGGCATCGACGCCACCCAGATGGACTGCTGGGTGCGCCACAATTCCCTCAGCATCTGCCGACCCGTGCCGATAAGTAGGGCATGCCGAACTTGGCGAAAGTATGCGGATGCCCTATCCGTATTTCTTTTTCAGTGCAGGAGGAAAAAGGCATCGAGGGCCGGCTGCGGTCGATGGGGTTATAAAGCACTGTCAGGGCTTCTGGTGCTGGTCGACCATTAATCGGTCGACGGCAAGTCGGAGAGATCTGCCTTTGACACCGCGCGCGGGTCCGATACGTCCGAGAAACACCGTCCGCATGGCCTGCTCGGAGCCGAGCGTTGCCTCCAGCCGTTGGGCAATCTCACGCGCCGTCCGGCGTGCCTGCTCGACGCCTGTGAAGTGTCGGTGCTCGCGCGCGTAACGAGCAAAAACGAGCGGCGTATACGTAGGTTGCAACTGCAGTTTCAGTTTGGTCGCGGTCAGCCAAAACCGTTGGACGGCGCGCCCGGCAGCTATGCGATCGGCCGTGCTTTGCGGCTCGCTCAATGCAACGATCGCGAAGTGCCCACTGCAAAGGACTCCCGGCAGATAGTCCAGGAGGAGTCGCGGCATCACCGTCCCGCCCAAGTAGCGATTGAAAAAATTCTGACGGCCCCAGCTTGCCATCACCCAACGCATGACGCCGAGCAGGATCGGGTCGGCACCTAGCGAAGCCGCGGGCATCCGGTCCTCGCTCGTTTCGCAGTTCCAGGCGATCACTGCCTTGTGTACCGCATAGGCCTCGGGGATGGTGAGCCGGATGTGCGCATTACGCGCGTTTAGGGATGCGATCCTCCCACGTGCGAACCACGAGTTAAGCCAAATAACGGTGTACGGCCGCACAGCACGTTCGAGCGCAAGTCGCTGGTCCGGCAACATCCGTTTTGGCCACATCGGCCGGCGCTGCACAATGCGCTCGCGTATCACCGAGACGAGCGGATCTTCTACGACCGCGGGGTCCGCCTCGAGCGTTACGCTGTACACGAGGTGCCCGCTCGGGCCCTCGCTCACAATCGAGCTTCGCGCATGACGCCCGAAACGGGTTGCGGCCAATGTCAACGTTTCGAGCAGAGCGCCGTGAGCAAGTTGGCTCGCCCATCCGTCCAGGTCGTAAACGCAATGATCCCGAGTGTCGTAGCCGTGGATAAGAATCTCGGCATTGGATCGAATCTCAAATCGCCACGGCTGAGAGTTGTCCCCGCTCGGTGCCCACCGCGCGAGATCGAGAATTTCGTCACAGACACTCATTCAACGCGGCATCGCGGATCGCGTCTGGGCGAATTGCCGGCGGGCCAGCCTGAAAAGAGTACGTTGTAGTGGATGCCGGTAGCCGCCAGGCCGCCAAGTCGATCTTAGCTTATTGCGATAGGCGTCAAAGTGCACGCCGTGGGGTGCCGCAAGGACGCGACCTCGACCCAACAAGATCTTCAGGGCCTCGGTTGCGGCGACGCCAGCGCAAATTTGGCAAGCCATGGCGGTGGAGGGGCCGCGACCTGACGCGAGGTCGACAGCCGAGGGGTCAACAAGATATCGCCGATGAAGCATCGCCGGAGCAAGACCGATTAGAAAACGCAGGGGTTTTTCTTCTTCGGTGCCTTCATCGAATCCGAAGTAGTCCGCGAAACTCATCTTACCCGGCATGAAGTTCAAAAGTGCAGCCCCCATCCCGATTGGCGCCACGGTCGTTGCAGGAATACCTCGACGCGCGCACTGCGCAAACACGGTTTGCCGAGCCGCGAATGCGAAGAAGTCCAAACCATCGACGAATAGATCTATGCCGGTGAGAAAAGCATCGACATTACTTTCGTTCACCCCTTCCGAGAAATTCACGAACTCGAGGGTGGGGTTGATGTCACGTGCCATCGCCACCATCACATCGAGTTTCGGTTGCCCGAGCGAACCAAGTGACGCGCCGACTTGCCGATTAAAGTTAACAAGGTCGAACGTATCGAACTCGGCGAGGTGAAAGCGGCCCACTCCCAACCGCACCAGCGTAAGTAAATACAATCCACCGACTCCACCCAAGCCCGCAATGGCAACGCACTTTCCGCGCAGCGTATGTTGCTCCGACCGCGTCAGCCAGCCCAGATTACGCGCGAATGCCGCGTCGTAATCAAAGGCGGCTGTCATGATTCGAGACTCAGATTTTGCAACCTGGCTTCGCGTTCATGCCTGTGGGAATGCCGAGGTTCAAGGTGGGTCCGGGTTAGGTTCGCCGAATGCGAACCCATTGCCCTTGGCTCGTACGGATATGTCTGGCCATTTCGCATTGAAGCGTCCTTTGGGTATTCTGCCCGCACGCCACGCGTCGCGGCGGCCGACGCGGAGCCGGATCAGAAGTCGTACCGAAGCTCCGCGTAGAGGCGGTCACGGTCGTTGTAACGACCAAAGAACCCGTTGGTCGGGCCAGTGAAGATGTCTACACCGAACCCAAGCGTTGTGTTCTTCGCGGCGGACCAGTTGAGGCGCGGCCGGACGAGTCCTCCGGCATCCTTGAAATTCTGTATCCATAGGATCTGCGGCTCGATCGTGCTTGTTAGCTTGGTCGACAGGAACAGGCTCGCGCCGAAGCCATCGCTCTTGATGACAAAGTCGGAGACGCTTCCGCCAAAGAACACTCGCTGGAACCCCTGCACGTTCACTCGGGTATCCCCTGGCAGCGCCCATTCCGCGCTAACAACATAATCGAGGGTTGGCCGTATCACGACGCCTTGGGGCGTCCCTGGGTCTGTCACACTGTACCCTTGGCCGTGGGTGTACACGGTCTCTGCCCGCAACACGAAGTCGCTGAAATCCTTGCTCAGTGTGCTCCCAACCTGCCAGATGCGGTCGTAGCGTGGCTGGAAGGTCACAGGCTGATCGGCGATTCCGGATGGCAGGGAATAAAACGTCGGCGTCCTACTCAAGCTGCGATAGTAGAACGCCGCGACGTCCCAACCACCCGTCAAGGTGTTGGCACGTACTCCATAGCTAGAGTTGCTGAGTTGACGACTCGGCTTGAGAGGATCCTGAAACAGCGCCGCAACCTGCGGCGACGTCGGCGATGGCAACGGCACGGGGTAGAAGTCGGCCCCGGGTTTGCCAATGTTGTCGAACGCGGGGATGGGTATCCAGACGAGTTCCAAGTGCGAGTCACCGGCCGTGTACTCGGCCCGCGCCGCCGCCTGCGGGATGCGAATGATGTCGAAGCTAGGCAGAAGGAATTCGCGTTCGTCCAGGGCCGAAACCACATCAGCAACGAAAAACCCAACGACCTCGCCCCAAACGATTTGCTGCGTACCGAGACGGAAATCCCAGTCACCGGCCGAGAAATCGAGATAGTTCTCGCGATAAAAGACATCAAGGCGCTGGTTCTGCTTGACGGGCTCGAGATAGAAGTTGGAGTCATAGTAAACAGGATCGACGTCGACCCGAGCGCCAAGTTTCCACTTTACCTGATCTGCAAACCCGCCCTGCGCGGTCAACTGGAATCGCATGACGCCGCGCGACCAGTGTGTCGGCGTCGAGTACGTGTAAGCGGGTAACGCATCGATGAACCCGCCGAACCTTATATCCGGCTTGTCTGCGGCGTCGCCTGCTTCGCCGCTCAAGAGCCTGTCTATGGCGGCGTCCGCCTGTGCCAGCGTCGGCCACGGGCCCTGCCCTTCGGGCATTCTCCCGGCTGCAACTTCGTGACCACTGGCCGCGAGGCTACTAACGGGCGCCGAGCCGACGATGAACGGTCCCGGATCGCGGGCCTGATCTTCCGCGGTCTGCGCACAAGCCAGGTTCGACGCGATGCACGCAGCGACGATGACAAACAGGCGGATACAGCTATATTCGAGCGTTTCCAGGTGGCTCATTCTGCAGTTGGAGCGTTTCAGCGGGAATGCCGCCGCTTGGTTCCCGTCCATCGAAAATTGCTCGTTCGCTATACTATCCGTCGTCTTTGCTCTGGCAGGAGCTTATATGTTTTTGACATATGGCGCAAAAGCCAAGAGGACACGCGCGCTGCGCGTGTCCTGCATGGTCACGCTATTTTGCGTACCAGCCTTCGGAATCGCGCAGGACGTGCCGGAAGCTGGGGACGATGTTGTCGCCCGGACGATTGTGGAGAAGGCTGACCGCGTGCGCTTCCCCGTTGAACCATTCGAGGTCGCGGTCACGATTACGACAACCGGCGCCGACCCGATCGCGGGGGTCATGCAGTATCGGATCTTCGCGAAGGGCCACGAAAACACCATTGTGATGACGACCGAACCAGCGTCGGACCGCGGCCAAATCCTGCTGGTGAAAGGTCACGACCTCTGGATCTTCCTGCCGACGATCTCGCAACCGGTACGTCTGGGGATGGCTCAGCGACTGACCGGTCAGGTCGCAAACGGCGACCTGGCCCGGGCCAACTTCGCCGGCGACTATACGGCAAAACTATTGCGATCGGAAACGATTGACAACGAGTCGTTCCACGTCCTTGAACTGACTGCAGTCGACCGCACGGTAACCTATCACCGCGTGGTCTACTGGGTCCGTCAATCCAACTACTGGCCTCACAAGGCCGAGTTTTACTCTTTGTCCGATCGGCTGCTGAAAACCTGCTTGTATCAGAACTACAAACCGATGGCTGGTCGTGAGCGCCCAACGCGGCTAGTCATGCAAAACGCACTGCTTAAGGATGAAGAGTCAGTGCTCGAATATTCGGGCATGCGGATGCGAGATCTTCCAGACCGAATGTTCACCAAAGACTATCTCAAACGGCTGGAGTGAACTCGTCGCTTAGAAACGATGGTCTTCACACGTGACGTGCCAGCAGTGGTGTGTGCGCCCAAGAGCACCCCATCGCTACTGTATCGCTGCGACTTTTGCGCTGCACGACCTGTCGCGCACAGTCGCTTCAACACCTGTACGTGTGACCGTGCCGGATCTGTTTCTCCAGTGCATAAATCACGCCAGACCGCCAAGTACTGTTGCCGGCGCAGACGGAATGTTACCTTTCGCATCCGGGAATGTGGATTCCCACCTGTTCCGGAAAAACTTGTGTCAGCTCAGGAAACTGTTGGAGCTCGGATGACGACATTGAC
>CAVSYL010000019.1:0-477399 GCA_963732105.1 uncultured beta proteobacterium | reverse complement strand
CGCTCTCGTGCGCAACAAGGCGCAACTGCAATACAACTCCGTGGGAGCATGGCTGGAAGGGAAGTCGCCCGCTCCGCCGAAGGTCGCGGCGTCAGCGGATTTGCAGGCACAACTGAAACTTCAGGATGAAGTCGCGCAGAAGCTCAAGACCCAGCGCTTCCAGCACGGTGCGCTCAACCTGCAGACCGACGAGGTGCATCCCCTTGTGCTGAACGATCAGGTCGTCGATGTCGTGAAGCAGCAGAAGAACCGCGCCACGGATCTGATCGAAGACTTCATGGTTGCCGCCAACGGAGTCGTTGCGCGCTTCCTGCGAGAACGTCTCCTCCCTGCGCCGCATCGTGCGTACGCCCGAGCGCTGGGATCGCATTGTGCAACTCGCCGCGACCAAGGACGAAAAACTTCCCGCGCAGCCCGATTCCAAAGCTCTGAACGATTTCCTGCTGCGCCGCAAAGCTGCCGATCCCGATCATTTTGCCGATCTCTCCTTGGCCGTGATCAAACTCATCGGTCCCGGAGAATATGTTCTGGAGCGCGCCGGAGAAACAGCTCCCGGACACTTCGGCCTCGCCGTTCAGGACTACACGCACTCCACTGCGCCCAACCGCCGCTTCGCCGATGTCGTCACGCAACGGCTGATCAAAGCGATGCTTGCCGGCCAAAAGAATCCTTACTCCGACGACGAACTCACCGCCATCGCCGCGAACTGCACGCAAAAAGAAGACGCCGCCAAGAAAGTGGAGCGCGAAATGTCCAAACGCCTGGCCGCCGTCGCCATGCAGCACCGCATCGGCGAAGTCTTCGACGCCATCGTTACCGGCGTGACCGATCACGGAACCTTTGTTCGCGTTCTGC
Source organism: uncultured beta proteobacterium (assembly GCA_963732105.1). Lineage (GTDB taxonomy): Bacteria > Pseudomonadota > Gammaproteobacteria > Burkholderiales > Casimicrobiaceae > PALSA-1003. The sequence goes on along the minus strand of CAVSYL010000019.1, from coordinate 476,544 downwards.
AACCTCATATCGAGGGACTGCTCGCCCAAGGCCAGCAAGGACTCGATGTCGGCGACAAACTGCGCGCCAAGCTCATCCGTACCGACGTGCAAAAGGGATACATCGATTTCGCCCGCGCCTGACCTGTAGCACATTTCACGCCAACCCCTCGCCACGGCACCACGCGAGCCAATAGCCGCGCCCAGAGCCCGCACGCTAAGCTGCTAGTAGTTCGTACGTGCGGAAAGTTCAGGGCATATTTCTGTCTATGTGGCGCCATCTCGTTTGCCTGCCCATGATGGTCGATTCTCCCGGTGTCCCTGTTTGCCCAGGACACCGCAGCAGCCATGCTGCGCAGCAACGGTGCGGGCGTCATGGTCAACAGGAATCCCGCTCCGCCTTCCATCGCGCTGTTTCCCAACGACCTCATCGAAACTCAAAAAGCTGCCGTGGCGCGCATCGAAGTCAGCGGTTCCACCGCCGACATCAATCCCGAGACCATGGTCCAGTTTGACGGCGACGAACTGGTTCTCGATCACGGCAGCTTTGTCGGTCAACACCTCTCGCGGAATGCGAGTCCGTGTCGGTTGCATCACGGTCACTCCAGTCAACAATGCCGAATGGACTCATTACGACGTCGTGGATCTCGATGGAAAAGTCACGGTATCGGCGTCAAAGAACGACGTCTACATCGACGCGCGAACCCGCAATGAACAGCAGGCCAAACCGTCTTCCCACTCCAGTCGGGACATCGTGCGCGAAAGCGAACGAAAGTCCCGCGAAGAAAAATGCGGAGGCGCCTACACGCCTGTGCCGGCTTCCGCCGCTGGAGCGGGTGCAATCATGAATTCTCCGTGGGCCTTGGCAGCGGGTGCTGCAGGGGTCGGCGTAATCCTTTGCCTCGGCCTTCTGTGCCGCAACGACGACCCGATGAGCCCAGCGAAGCCGTAAGAGCCCGCAAGTAAAACTTCACCTCGGAGTCGCAAAGGCACGAGAAGACAATTGCTGGATATTCTCAGTGCCTCGGCGTGTCTTTGGTGGATGTTGGCTTTCTACTCGGTGACTACCGCCTTCACCAGGTTTCGCGGATGGTCCACGTCATATCCTTTGTTCACGGCGACGTGGTACGCGAACAGTTGCAGCGGGATCACTTCGACGATCGGCAGCAGCAACTCCGGAGCAGCGGGAACATAGAACACCTGGTCCGCGATCGCGGCAACTTCCTTGTCGCCCTCGGTCGCCACCGTCACCAGGGGCCCGCGGCGCGATCTCACTTCTTTCATGACCTCGAGCGTGCGGCGGTAGCGCAACACCGAGTCTGGATCGCGCTGGTCGCACGTCGCCAGCACGACGACTGGCAGTTTCTCGTCCACCAGCGCGTTGGGGCCGTGCTTGAGTTCGCCTGCGGGATATCCTTCGGCGTGGGCGTAGGAGATTTCCTTCAGCTTGAGCGCGCCCTCGCGGGCGATCGCGTAATGCACGCCGCGTCCGAGATAGAGAAACTTCTCCGCCTTGAAATGCACTCCCGCCGAATTCTTCGGCGAGGCCATCCCAGGTCGCGAGATTCTTTTCGATCGCCTCCGGAAGCCGCAGCAGCCGCTGCAGGTACGAGCGCGTCACTTCCGAAGTCATGCGTCCGCGCTTGCGGGCCAGGAACAGCGCCATCAGATAGAGAATCGTGAGCTGCGTGGTGAAGCTCTTGGTCGCAGGGATCGAAAGCTCCGGTCCGGCGCCCGAGATCAGCGCCGCTCCGGCCTCGCGCACGATCGTCGTGTCGGGCACGTTCGAGATCGCGATGGTCTTTACGCCGCGCGTCAGCGCCTCGCGCTGCGCCGCAATCGTGTCCGCGGTCTCGCCCGACTGCGTAATGACCATCACGATCGGATCCACCGCGGCATGGGTTGAGCGGTAGCAATATTCGCTGGCGTACTCCACGTCGACCGCCACGCCCGAGAGATCCTCGATCATGATTTCGCCCGCCAAGCCTGCGTGGCGGCTCGATCCGCTGGCGGCAATAATCAGTTTCTCGAAAGTCAGCAGCGCGCTTTCGATGGCGTGCAGTTCGCCGGGAAAGATGATGTCGTCCTTCAGATGCTTCTCGATGGTCTTCGCGATCGCGGCAGGCTGCTCGTAAATCTCCCGCCGCATGGCGTGGGAATGTTTCGGTTTGCAGCGTTTTCTTGTTTTAGTAGGAGTCATGGGGATGGGCTGAGAGTAAATCATTCTTCCGTGTAACGGGCAAACCGTAGCGCCGGTCCACCTTGCGTCGCCGCACGAGCCGCCACAGACGGCGCGCGCTATTTTGCGACTAGCCGCACCCTCGAAGTGCGCTTCGATTTCTTCCAGCGTTTTCCCTTTGGTTTCCGGCAGGAACCACGCCGCGGTGACGAAGTAAATCACGGTGCAGGCGGCGAAGCCGAAGAACATGGTCGAGTATCCATACTTGCCGACGGTGGGCAGAAACACCGCGGCGATGGTCGTGGAGACCGCCTGGTTGAGCACCAGCGCGATGCTCATGCCGTTGGAGCGAATGCGGGTCGGCATCAATTCGGACAGCGCCAGCCACACGCACACGCCGGGGCCGACCGCGAAAAACGCCATGAAGACGAAGAGCGTGATCGCTACCATCCAGCCGTTGCGGCCGACGGGACCGGAGTGATCAGCGCATTCTCGATTTTCAGCGGCGCGGTGCGCGCGGCATCGAGATCGCCGAACGGATTCGAGAAGAACGCTACGACCTTGTTCGCCGGGCACGCAGCTTCGCGCGTGATCTCGATGGGCTTGGCAGCAGGATCGTCGGAGCGCACCACCTGGCTCGCGGCGCGGAAATCGCCGTAGGAATAGATGACGACCAGCGAGGTCGGCCGAGCGGATTCCGTGCTGGCGTCGCATTGCAGCTCAGCGAGTCGTCCGGCTGCTTCTGATTGTAGAGCAGATCGAGCCTTCTGGTCTGGCAGTGACCATGGACTGGACCGCGCTCTTGGCATCGACGCGCTGACGTTCTCGGTCCGAGAAAAAGCACGCCGGTGCAGATCAGCGACACGATGATTCCCGCGGTGCCGACCGAGAGCAGGAACTTGCGGCCCTTTCGATCGACCAGCACGACGCCGCCGAAGGTCACGGCGAAATTGACGATCGTGAATACGACGTAGCCCCAGTGGGCGGCGACGTCGGAGAGCCCGCTCTGCAGCAGGATGTTGGTGTTGTAGGCGATGATCGAGTTGATGCCGGTGGCCTGATTGCAGGCGAGAATGATGCAGGCGAGCACGAACGGGAATCACGTACTTGCGGCGCAGCAGAGATTCCTCGTCTTGGCTCCGGCAGCAGCTCTTCGCCTTTCTCCGCGGCGGTGACCTCCTGCATTTCCTTCAGTTCGAGGTCCGCCTGCTCGGTGGTGCGAGAGCGAAGCAGAGCGCGCGTACGCAGCATCTTTCTTGCCGCGACGCAACAGCCAGCGGGGCGACTCCGCCACCATGAAGCTGCCGATCACGAACAAAATTCCCGGCGGCAACGAGACCCAGAAGATGCCGCGCCAGGCCGTGTCCTTAAAGGCAAGAAGTCTGGCAGCGTCGCCGAGTTTCGCCACCTGATCGACGCGGAAACTGAAATACATGCCGACCAGCGCGGCCGTCACGATGCCCAGCGTCAGCAGCCATTGAAAAATTCCGGTCCCTTTGCCGCGGTTCGATGCCGTCAGACACTCCGCCAGATAGAGCGGAACCACCACGCCGATCAAGCCCGCGCTCACTCCTTGCAGCAGTCGGCCGAACACCAGCGGTCCATAGCCGTGCGCCAGCGCGATCATCGGAATGCTGATGACGAACATGACGCCGCTCAGCGCCATCAGCGACTTGCGGCCCATCCAGTCGGCCAGCAGTCCCGCGAACAGGGTCGAGATCACGCTGCCCAGAAGCACCGCGGCAACCACGATGGAAAGCTGGCCGGCGTTCAACCCCGAGGTCGCCTCCAGATAAGGCAGCGCGCCAGCGATGATGCCGACGTCGACGCCATAGAGCAGCCCGCCGAGGCCGGCCACGATCAGGAGAAAGCGGTTATAGAAAATCTTCTTGTCGTCGAGCAGGGAAGGATTGCTGGTTGCGATCTCAGCGGTCATGATTATAGGGTGCTCCGGAAATGCACCTGAATTGTAGCCTAGCAGGAAGCGATAGCTGGCTTAAGTTTCACGGTGCTGCTTCGCGAGCCCTCGAACGGGCCGCTCCGTCCACGACAAGTCACGGATTCGCAAGTTCTTTCCTAGGCTTGCCGCGCCTCAAGCCGGTCACTATTTGCGGCTCGACTGTCAGCTACAATACCCAAGCCGCGCGGGATTTGCGTTATGTCCTGCGGGTCAGAAGTTCTCGATGAGATACGGATTCGTCATCGATAATCGCAAGTGCATCGGCTGCCACGCCTGCACGGTGGCGTGCAAAACCGAGAACCATGTTCCGCTCGGCGTGAACCGCACCTGGGTGAAGTACGTCGAGAAGGGATGTTTCCCAACACCCGCCGCGTATTTCAGGTCACGCGCTGCAACCATTGCGAGAAGCCGCCCTGCGTCGACGATCTGTCCCGTGACCGCGATGTACCAGCGCAAAGACGGCATCGTCGATTTCAATTCCGAGCGCTGCATCGGCTGCAAGGCCTGCATGCAGGCCTGTCCCTACGATTCCATCTACATCGATCCGGACGAAGGCACCGCCGCCAAGTGCCATTTCTGCGCGCATCGCACCGAAGTCGGACTGGAACCTGCCTGCGTGATCGTGTGTCCGGAACACGCCATCATTGCCGGAGATCTGAGCGATCCTTGCGAGCGAAGCCGCGCAACTGCTGGCGCGCGAACCGGTGCGCGTGCGCAAGCCGGAGCAGGGAACTCAGCCCAAGCTTTACTACATCGATGCGGACGAGAGCGCGATTGTGCCGACGGCGGCGCGCCATGAATCGATTTATATGTGGTCGCAGCGCAATGCAGCGTATGCACGGCGGCGGAGCGCTGTATCCGCCCGACAGTCCGCTTGCTGCAGAAGAACGCTCTGGCGGCCTATGACGTTTCGCATGCGCGTCCCTGGGGATGGCAGGTTCCGGCCTACTGCTGGACGAAGTCGATCGGCTCGGGCGCGCTCGCGTGCCGGCCATTGCCATGGTGCTCGGACGATTGTCGGGCGACCGTGTGCGCGATATTGCGCTGGCGACGGTCGCGCTCCTGTTCACCGCGCTCACCACCGTGCTGCTGGTGTGGGATCTCGATCACAAAGAGCGATTCCTGCGCGTCGTGTTCACGCCGCAAAGCAAATCGTGGCTGGCGCGCGGCGCGTTCATCCTGATCGCGTACAGCGGGCTGTGCGGCGTGTTCTGGCTGGCGTGCGGTGCATGGATTTTCGGCGGTCGCATCGGTGCTTGTTGTGGCCGACGGTGCTCGTCGGATTTTGCGCCGCCGCCTACACCGCATTTCTTTTCGGACAATGCGAAGGCCGCGATCTGTGGCAGACGCCGCTTCTGCCGGCCCATCTGATCGTTCAGGCGTTGCTCTGCGGAGCGGCGGTGCTGGCGCTGCTGCCGGACGCGCTCGGCGGATCGGCGCAGGCTCTGGCGGTCGCGATGCCAGCGCTTGGTGATCACGTCTGGTTTTGCACCTGCTGATTGCTGCTCGGCGAGATTGCGATGCCGCACACCACCGACAACGCCGCTTACGCGGCTCGACTGATGACGCATGGGCCGTTCGCAAGCGCGTTCTGGGGAGGAGCGGTGGTCGCTGGGCGGAATTGTGCCGCTGCTGCTTCTGTTGGTTGGCGCCGTTTGATTGTTCGCAACGTAGCGTATCGCCGGAGTTGCTGTGCGCTCTGGCGGGCTTCTGATTTTTGAATGGTGCTTCGTGATGGCGGGACAGAGCGTGCCGAACAGCTAGAGCGCATTGAGATGCCGAGCTTCGCGTCGGCGCGACAGCCGAGGAGCGGCGCAGTCCCGTTCACATGACAGTGCTTCGTGGAGATTCGAGAATGACATACGATTTCAAGCGCGACGGCAGCCATCTTGCCTCCTGTCCGCCGGTCGAGAAGTGGGACGACTGGGTCGAATTCGATCCCGAGGCCTGGCCGCGCCGCGTCGAGAAGCACTACCAGCTTGTTCCCACCATCTGCTTCAACTGCGAATCGGCTTGCGGGCTGCTGGCCTACGTCGATAAGGAAACCGGGCAGGTCGACAAGTTCGAAGGCAATCCGAAGCATCCGGCCAGCCGCGGACGCCTTTGTGCCAAGGGCCCGGCGACCATCAACCAGATTCACGATCCCGACCGCATCCTTTATCCGATGAAGCGCACCGGGCCGCGCGGAGGCGGGGAAGTGGACGCGGACTTCGTGGGACGAAGTGCTGGAAACTTTCGGCGCTCGCATTCGCAAAGCGATTCAGGAAAATCGCGGCGAAGAAGTCATGTACCACGTGGGCCGTCCCGGGCACGACTTCATCATGGAGCGCACGCTGCAGGCGTGGGGCATCGACGGCCACAACTCGCACACCAATGTCTGCTCGTCTTCGGCGCGGCTCGGCTATCTGCTCTGGCACTATGCCGACCGGCCGTCGCCCGACCACGCCAACGCGCGCTTCATTCTGCTGCTCTCGGCGCATCTTGAGTCGGGACACTATTTCAATCCGCACGCGCAACGCATCATCGAAGGAAAAATGGCGGGAGCGAAACTGGCCGTCATGGACCCGCGCCTTTCGAACACCGCGAGCATGGCCGACTACTGGATGCCGACTTATCCCGGCACCGAAGCGGCGGTGCTGCTGGCGATGGCGAAGGTGATCCTGGACGAAAATCGCTTCGACGCCGCGTTCGTGAAGAACTGGACGAACTGGGAAGAACTGGAAGTCGATGGATTCACGCGCGAAGGGCCAGAGCTTCGAGGCGCTGATCGAAGCCCTGAAGCGGCACTACGCGAAGTTCACGCCGGAGTTTGCCGAAAAAGAAAGCGGAGTGAAAGCGGAAGTCATCGTCAAGACCGCGCGCGAGATCGCGACCGCCGGAAGCCGCTTCGCGTCGCATCTGTGGCGCGGCAGCGCGTCCGGCAATCTGGGCGGATGGCAACCGGCGCGCGCGCTTGATGCTGCTGCACGTGCTGACCGGTTCGGTCGGGACACCGAGGGCGGACACAATCTGAATGCCTGGAACAAATTTGTGCCGCAGCCATTCAAGAATCCGCCGCCGCAGAAGCGCTGGAATGAATTGCTCTATCCGCCGGAGTGGCCGCTGTGCACGCATGAAATGTCGTTCCTGCTGCCGCACTTTCTCAAAGAAGGCCGCGGCCGCATCGAAGCTTATTTCACGCGCGTGTTCAATCCGGTGTGGACTTATCCCGACGGATTTTCCTGGATCGAGATGTTGCGCGACGAAGAGAAAGTCGGCCTGCACGCCGCGCTGACGCCCACCTGGAGCGAGACCGCGTGGTTTGCGGATTATGTGCTGCCCATGGGCTTCAGTTCCGAGCGTCACGATCTGATGAGCCAGGAATCGTATGCCGGCAAGTGGATCGGCTTCCGCCAGCCGGTGCTGCGCGTTCTGCAGCGAACGAGCGGGCGAGAAATTCGATTACACCTACCAGGCGAATCCCGGCGAAGTTTGGGAAGAAGATGAGTTCTGGATCAACCTTCGTGGGCGATCGATCCCGACGGATCGATGGGCATCCGGCAGTGGTTCGAGTCGCCGTACCGTCCCGGACAGAAGCTGACGGTCGACGAATACTACGGCTGGATTTTCGAGAATTCAGTTCCTGGCCTGCCCGAGGCCGCGACGAAAGAAGGACTGACGCCGCTGCGAGTACATGCGGAAGTATGGCGCGTATCGAAGTGACGACGCGACGTTTACAAGCTGAACGAGAAGCCGGTGGCGGCCGCCGATCTCGCCGGATCGAAGGTCGAAGCGAACGGCGTGGTCACCAAAGAAGGCAAAGCCGTCGGCGTGATGGTCGATGGCAGGCGGTCGTCGGCTACAACACGCCGTCGCGCAAGCTCGAGCTGTTTTCGAAGACGATGGCGGACTGGAAGTGGCCGGAGTTCGCGCTGCCGGAATACTACCGCAGCCACATTCATCGCTCGGCGCAGAGCGGCTTCGCTGGGAGAAGCCGGCGGACAGATTTCGATCCGAAATACATGCCCGTGGTGGAATGGCCGAAAGACGCGCACGGCGAGGTCTACACGCTGCTGCCGATTTTCCGTTTGCCGAATCTGATTCACACGCGCTCGGGGAACTCGAAATTCCTCTACGAGATCTGCGCACAAGAATCCGCTGTGGGTGAATCCGGTGGACGCGAAGAAACTCGGCGGCATTCGCACCGGCGATCTGCTCAAGGTCCACACCGAGATCGGTTTCTTTGTGCTGCACGCCTGGGTCACCGAAGGGCTGGCGCCGGGAGTGGTCGCCTGCTCTCACCATCTGGGGCGCTGGCGCATCAATAAAGAAGATCAGGTCGAGCGCATGTCGAGCGCGTGGGTCGATCTGAAAGAAGTCGGCAAAGGCCAATGGAAGATGCGCCAGACTGGCAGGCGTTGACGCCCTACGAGAGCCCCGATCCCGACACGCAGCGCGTCTGGTGGAGCGACGCGGGCGTGCATCAGGACATCACCTTCCCGGTGCATCCCGACCCGATCAGCGGCATGCACTGCTGGCATCAGATGGTGCGCGTGGAAAAGCTGGGCGCCGACGACCGCTACGGCGACATTTTCGTCGATACCAATCTTTCGTTCGCGGTTTATCAGCGGTGGAAAGCGCTGGCTCGTCCTGCGCCGGGCCCGGTGGGCTGCGGCGGCCGCTGTGGATTCCGCGCGTAGTGCGGCCCGAGGAAGCTGCGTTCTACATCAAGAAGTGATCCTCGCGCGGGCCGGCCAGTCGCGGCCAGACGCCGCCGGGAACGTGGCGCTACAGGCGCGGAACTCTTTTCCAGCGGCAGGCTGAAGGAGAATACCGACCCGCTCCCCAGTTGGCTGACCACGCCGATGGTGCCGCCGTGAGCCTCCACGATCACCTTCGCAATCGCCAGGCCCATACCCGTGCCGGGTGCGGTGTAGCGCTGGTGCTGGCCGCGATAGAACTTCTCGAAGATTAGCGACTGCTCGAACGAATCGATGCCCGGGCCGCGGTCGGCGACGCTGGTCACGAGTCGGTCGCCCTTCACTTCGCTCGTTACTTTAATCGGAACGCCAGCGCGGAGAATATTTGCCCGCATTTTCCAGCAGATGCATCAACACTTCGCGAATGCGCTGCACATCCATCGCACCTCGGGCAAGTCGGGCGGAACGATCACTTCCACGTGGATGATTCTCCAGCGATGCTCTTGCGTCCTCCATTGCTGGCTCCAGCGCTTCTTGAATCGAATGCGGTTGCAGATCGAGTTTGAACATGCCAGAGTCGAGCTGCGCCATCTCCGCGGCTTCACCGACCAGACGATTGAGGCGATCGGTTTCTTCATCAATGACGGTCAGCAATTCGCGTCTGCCCTTGCTCGTCGAGACGTCGCGCCTGACAATAGGGTCGTGACGCTGGCTTTGATGGACGTCAGCGGAGTGCGGAATTCGTGAGTTACGGAATCGAGTAAGGCGTTCGCAGGCGCTCGTGCTCCTGCTCCGCCCGGTTCTTGCTGAGTGCCTCGAGGGCGCGGGCGCGCTCAATGGCCAGTCCGGCGAGGCTTCCCAGAGCGTCCAGCGTTTCTCGCGAAAGCTCGTCGCCCGTGACACCCAACGCCCCCACGGTACGCATTCCGAGGCGTAGAGGAACGTACGAAACTCCTCCCTGCGTGATCGGGCTCGCCGCGCAGGAGAGTGGAGCGCAGCACGCTCTCTTCAAAGGGCGCATCGAGCGATGAACGATAGACCGTCGGGTGATCGGCCGCCATAACAACCACGCTGCCCACCGAGAATGTTTCTTGCACGTACTTGGGCAGGGCGTTCAGCAGCTCCAGAACATTTTCTGAAGCCAGCAATCGCTGGCTCAGGCCAAAGAGTCGTTCGACTTCGCGTCGGCGTTGTTTTGCGCCCTCGGCCTCGCGGCGTGCGCGCTCCGCCAGGTTGCTGGCCACGAGGGCGGTCACCAGGAACGCGAACAAGGCCACCCAGTTCTGGGGATCGGCGATGGTGAATGTTCCGACGGGAGGCAGGAAGAAAAAATTGAAGGCGGCAGTGGCGCCCACAGCCATCACGACCGCATAGCGCAATCCCCAATAGGCCGAGACTAAGCAACACCGTCACCAGAAACATCAAGGCGACGGTCGTGTGATTGACGTGCAGCTTGAAATCGACAGCCGTGATCACGCCGATCGCGGCGACCACGAGCAAATAGCGTACCGCTTGCGTGCGAGGGGCGGCTTTCACACCCGCATTGTACGATGGAGGTGACAATTTCGACGCTGCGAAAGACAATAGCTGCGATGACCAAGACACCCGAGGAGTGGCTCAACGAAGTTTCACCGGAAAAGCCGCGGGGAATCTTCAAGCTGTTTCTCGGCTACGCTCCCGGCGTGGGAAAGACCTACAGCATGCTGAGCGAAGCGATCCGCCGCGCCAGCCGCGGAGAAGATGTGGTGGTCGGCGTGGTGGAGAGTCACGGCCGCAAAGCCACCGCAGAGCTGGCCAGCAAGCTCGACCGCATTCCGCCGCGCAAACTCGAGTATAAGGGGACTTTGTTCGAAGAGATGGATGTCGACGCGATCCTGGCCCGCAAACCGGCGGTGGTCGTGGTCGACGAACTGGCTCATACCAACATCGAGGGCAGTAAGCACGCCAAGCGCTACGAGGATGTGATGGAGCTGCTGGAGGCGAAGATTGATGTGCTCTCCACCATGAACGTGCAACATGTGGAGAGCGTGGGCCCCACGGTCCAGCAGATCACTGGCGTGCAGGTTCGAGAGACGGTGCCGGACTGGGTTATGCAGCGTGTAGACGAAATCGTCCTCGCCGATCTAACGCCGCAGGCTCTGCAAAAGCGCATGGAGCGCGGCGATATTTATCCCGTCGACCGCGCCCAGCGGGCGCTTTCGCACTTCTTCCGGCCCGGAAATCTGATCGCGCTGCGCGAACTGGCGTTGCGGCAGGTTACTGGAGTGGTCGACCGCAGTCTCGATGCGTTTCTGGACAAAGGATGGAACGCAGCCGGCGCATACGGTGCGCGAGCGAATTGGCGTCTGTGTCAGCTCCAATCCGGCGGCCCAGTATCTGATTGCCCGGGGCTCACGCATGGCGCAGGCCATGGGCGGAGAGTTTTACGTGTTCTACATCGATGTGGGCCGCGACACGCGTCCCGAGGATCAAAAGAGTCTCACGGAAAATATTCGTTTCGCCGAAAACCTGGGTGCTCGCGTGGTACGCGGAACCGGCGGGAGTATCGCCGATGGTCTTGCCCAGCTGGTGACGGAGCATCACATCACGCAGGTCATTTTTGGCCGGTCGGCACGCACCGGTTGGCAGCGATATTTGTACCTGTCGGCCATCCAGCGATTTCTGCGCGACTCGCCTTCGGTCGATGTTCACATCGTGACCCAGGAGGCTCGCTGATGGTGGACCGGCCGCACATTCTTGTGGTGGATGACGAACCGCAGATCACGCGCGTGCTGCGGACCAGTCTCTCGGCGCAGGGATACGACATTCGCATCGCCAATAGCGGGGAAATGGCGCTCGAGATCATGAAGGACTGGTCGCCGCATCTGATCATCACCGATCTGTCGATGCCGTCGATCGATGGGGTTCAGTTGTGCCGCACGGTTCGCGCCACTTCGCAGATTCCGATCGTCGTGCTCTCGGTTCGCGACAAGGAGCACCAAAAAGTCGAAGCACTCGACGCAGGCGCCGACGACTATGTTACGAAGCCGTTCGGCATGAACGAACTGCTGGCGAGAGTACGGGCGAATCTGCGCCGGGTTCCGGCGGAAAACGAGCCGGCTGACCCTGTGATCGAAATTGGAGACTTCCGCATTGATACGGCTGCCCACAAAGTGACGGTCCGCCGCAACGAGGTGCGTCTTACGCCGAAGGAATTTGACCTGCTCGTCTTTATGGCGCGCCGTCCGGGGAAAGTGATCAACCACCGCACTTTGTTGGGCGCGATCTGGGGTGGACAGAGTACGGAGCAGGTGGAATATCTCCGCGTATTTGTCGGCCAGTTGCGAAAGAAACTGGAGCCGGACGCATCCTCGCCGCGCTACATCGTCACGGAACCTTGGGTCGGATATCGGTTCGAGCCCGGCGAGTAGCGCGATCTTCTGTTGAGTAGCGCCGATAGTTGCTAGGGCCTTTTCCTTCACCACGCACGGGCAAGACGCCCCCTACAGTTGCCGAGACGGCGGCGCTACTTTTGCAATCCAGCCACTCTTACGAACATTCTACGAAGCTTTTATTCGATCTTTACGCCTTTCGCCGTCAAATCTCGTTGAGGACGGAAACCAACAAGGGAGGCGAGACACTCGATGTCGACAATTCAGGATGTTTCGGCCGAACAACTGGCTAAGCTCTTCCATCACTATCGGGAAGCTTTGGCTCACGATCGGGACGCTTTGGCTCACGATGGCATCGAGACGGAAGGGAAGACGTCCTCTGCCTGGGACCGTACTCCGCAGAACGAGCGGAGAGTGATGGTGGCAGCGGCCCGTTTGGCGCTTCTCGAACTGTCTACGACTCCATTGCCATCCCGCCCGAGCCGCAAATACTATGCCGAGCCGGGTGAGGCGGAGTGGGGCTGCTGAGCACTCTTGAACTGTAGAAGAGGCATGCGTCTTTATGAATTCTTTATGGATTCCTGAGACCGCTCTTACGCGCTGAGGTGAACAATCATGTTTGAAATCTTTTCAGCGACAAGTGCGCGGGTGGCGTTATGAGGATTGCACTCGCAATATTGTGTATCGGCGGCGTGTCGTTCCTGCTGCACGTTCTGGCAGCTTTTGTGAAGGAGGGGAGGCGGTTGCCTCCTGGCCTCGTAAGAGTGCACTTCGCGAAATTCAGCCCGACACGGCGGCGAGGAGAGCTCATTGAAATGAGGCTCGAACCGCAGGCAAGAAACGCATCATCGGAAGTGGACGAGTGGCCTTCAGATTTCGGCGACCCGAGATCACGAATCGGTTGAGGAGATAACGATGCAGGACGTTTTGTGGATCGCTGTCACGATCGCATTTTTTGCCGCGTCGATTGCGTACGTGCGCTTCTGCGATCGCATGAAATAGGAAGGATGTTATGGACCTGCAGTCACTCATCATGCTCATCATCAGCGCGCTGGTAACCATATACCTGTTCTACGCGCTGTTGCGTCCGGAGAAATTCTGAAATGACCCTCAATGGTTGGCTGCAGATCCTGGTGTTTCTGGGACTGATCTTTGCCGTCACAAAACCGCTCGGCGTTTTCATGACGCGGGTGTTCGCACGCGAGCGAACGTTCCTCGATCCTGTCCTGCGACCGATCGAGCGGCTGCTCTATCGCGTCACCGGTGTGGACGAATCGCACGAAATGCGCTGGACGGAGTATGCGACGACCATGCTGGTGTTCAGCGCGGTATCGATGCTCGTGCTCTATCTGATCCAGCGGATCCAGGGGATGCTGCCGTTCAATCCTCAGCATCTTGGGGCAGTGACGCCCGAGCACCTGGCATTCAATACCGCGGCTTCGTTCACCACCAACACCAACTGGCAAGCGTATTCCGGCGAGACGACCATGAGCTACTTCACGCAAATGGCGGGCCTCGCGTTTCACAACTTCGCCTCGGCGGCGACCGGCATCGTGCTGGCGATCGCCTTCATTCGCGGCATTGCACGCCGGCAAATGAATACGCTAGGCAATTTCTGGGTCGACTTTGTCCGCTGCTGCTTGTGGGTGCTGCTGCCCTTCTGCATTGTGGGATCGTTGTTCCTGGTGTCGCAGGGAGTCGTACAGAACTTGAAGCCTTACGACACCGTGAAACTGGTCGAGCCGCAGCAGGTGCAGAGGGTTGGCGCTGATGGCAAGGCCGTGGTGGATGCCAGCGGCAAGCCGGTGATGGACACGGTGACGACGCAAACCATCGCGCAGGGGCCGGTGGCCTCGCAGGAGATCATCAAGGAATGGGGCACGAACGGCGGCGGATTCTTCAATGCGAACAGCGCACATCCGTTTGAGAATCCAACGCCCCTGACGAATCTGTTCGAGATGTTTTGCATTTTTGCCATCGGCGCCGGGCTCACCTACACGCTTGGCCGCATGACCGGGTCTCCCGCTCACGGATGGGCGGTCTGGTCCGCGATGGCGATCCTGTTTCTCGCCGGCGTAACCGTTGCCTATTGGGCGGAAGCGCAAGGCAATCCGCTCTATCCCGCGACCATCGCGCAGCACGCGACCGCTCTGCAGCCGGGCGGCAACATGGAGGGCAAGGAAACTCGCTTCGGCATCGCCAACTCCGCGCTGTTTGCCACCGTCACTACCGACGCCAGTTGCGGCGCCATCAACGGATGGCATGATTCGTTTACCCCGCTCGGCGGCATGGTGCCGCTCGTCAACATCATGCTGAGCGAAGTGATCTTTGGCGGAGTCGGCTCGGGAATGTACGGCATTCTCATCTATATCGTCCTGGCCGTATTCATCGCAGGCCTGATGGTGGGACGCACACCCGAATATTTGGGCAAGAAGATCGAGGCCTACGACGTCAAGATGGCGATGCTGGTCTCGCTGGTTTTCCCGCTGATCATTCTTACGCTGACTGGAATCTCCATGGTCAAGGGTTTTGGGACCGCGAGGCATTTCGAATCCCGGCCCGCACGGCCTGAGCCAGATCCTTTACGCCTTCACGTCCTCCGCAGGAAACAATGGTTCGGCCTTCGGTGGACTCACGGTCAACACGCTCTGGTATGACACGGCCACGGGCATCACCACGCTGATCGGGCGCTTTTTCATGATTATTCCGATGCTGGCTATTGCCGGCAACCTGGCGCAGAAGAAATATGTCCCGCCGTCGGTCGGCACATTTCCGGTCACGACGCCGCTGTTCACGTTGCTGCTGATCAGCGTCATTCTGATCCTGGGCGCGCTGACCTTCTTTCCGGCTCTGAGCCTGGGGCCAATTCTTGAACACCTGCTGATGCACGTTGGAAAGACTTTCTAGAAAACCTATGGCAAGCCATCACAAATCGGTTTGGGACCTGAATCTTGTTCGGAGCGCCGGCTGGAGTTCGCTGCTCAAGCTGAATCCACGCAACATGATGGGGAATCCGGTCATGTTCGTGGTGGAAATCGGCAGCGTGATCACGACGGTGCTTCTGATTCTCCGCCCGCATGAGTCGTTTCGCTTCAACCTGCAGATCACCCTGTGGCTCTGGTTCACGGTACTGTTCGCTAACTTTGCCGAAGCGATGGCGGAGGGTCGCGGCAAGGCCCAGGCGGAAACCTTGCGGCGGGCTCGTTCGGAAACGATCGCCAAGCGTATTGCTGGCCGACGGAAAGATTGAAGAAATCCCAAGCGCGAAGCTGCGCGCCGGAGATTTCGTTTCTGTCGTGGCAGGGGAGTTGATTCCCGGGGATGGAGAGATTGTTGAGGGCGTTGCGTCAGTGGACGAGTCGGCGATCACCGGTGAGTCTGCCCCGGTGATTCGCGAGGCGGGAGGCGATCGCTCGGCTGTGACCGGCGGCACGAGAGTTCTCAGTGATTACATCAAGGTCAAGATCACTTCCAATCCCGGGGAAACTTTTCTTGACCGCATGATTGCGCTGGTCGAAGGCGCAGCGCGTCAGAAGACGCCAAACGAGATTGCCCTGAACATCCTGCTCGCCGGGTTGACGATCATTTTCTTGTTAGCGGTGGTCACGCTGCAACCGTTTGCGATTTATTCGGGATCGCCGCAGACCGTATTCGTGCTCGTCTCTCTGCTGGTGTGCCTGATTCCCACGACCATTGGCGGCCTGTTATCGGCGATTGGCATTGCCGGGATGGATCGCCTGGTGCAGCACAATGTGCTCGCCATGTCGGGCCGCGCAGTTGAGGCTGCGGGAGACGTGAATACGTTGCTCCTCGACAAAACCGGCACCATCACTTTCGGCAACCGGCAAGCGACGGAGTTTCTACCAGCGCCCGGTGTGAGCGAGGCCGATATGGCGGACGCGGCTCAGTTGTCCTCGTTAGCGGACGAGACCCCAGAAGGTCGTTCCATCGTCGTACTCGCCAAAGAGAAATACCAATTGCGAGGCCGTGAGTTCGCGGCCCATGAAGCGCAATTCATTCCATTCACCGCGCAGACGCGAATGTCAGGGGTGAATCTCGATGGCCGTCAAATCCGCAAAGGCGCCGCCGATTCCATCGCACACTATCTAGAACAGAACAATTCGGCTATGCCCCAGGAGGTGCGAGCCGCTGTGGAACGCATTGCGTCTTCTGGGGGCACGCCGTTAGTTGTCTCGGAGAACCGCCGGGCCATGGGCGTCATTCACCTGAAAGACGTGGTCAAGGGAGGAATTCGCGACCGGTTCGCGCAGCTGCGCGCCATGGGCATTCGTACCGTGATGATTACGGGCGACAACCCACTCACCGCGGCTGCGATCGCGCGCGAAGCGGGCGTCGACGACTTCCTCGCGCAAGCCACGCCCGAGGACAAACTGAAACTGATCCGCAGCGAGCAAGCCGGAGGCAAACTTGTCGCCATGACGGGCGACGGCACGAACGACGCTCCCGCGCTGGCTCAGGCCGATGTCGGTGTGGCCATGAATACCGGGACGCAAGCCGCCAAGGAAGCCGGAAACATGGTCGACCTTGATTCCAATCCAACGAAGCTGATTGAGGTCGTCGAAATCGGCAAGCAGTTGCTGATGACGCGGGGCGCGCTCACCACGTTTTCGATCGCCAACGATGTCGCCAAGTATTTCGCCATCATCCCCGCGATGTTTGCGGTCACGTTCCCTGTGCTCAACGCGCTGAACATCATGCATCTCAAAACGCCGGAATCGGCAGTGCTGTCGGCAGTCATCTTCAATGCCCTGATCATCATTGCGCTGATTCCCCTGGCCCTCCGCGGAGTCAAGTATCGCGCCATGAACGCCGAGGCGTTGCTGCGCCGGAATCTCCTTATATATGGGGTAGGCGGACTGGTCGCGCCGTTTATTGGCATCAAGATCATCGACATGCTGATCACAGCAGCGCATCTGGCCTGAGGATTTCAATGAAGAAACATCTCGTTACCGCATTTTTAATGACGATCGCCACCACGGTTCTGCTGGGAGTGCTGTATCCGCTGGTGATTACGGCTCTGGCTCAGGTTCTGTTCAAGGACAAGGCCAATGGGCAGATTCGTTACCGCAATGGAGAAGCGATCGGCTCGCGCATCATTGCTCAGCCGTTCACTTCTTCAAAGTATTTCCATCCCCGCCCCTCGAATGCCGGCAATGGATACGACGCCGCGAACTCTGGCGGCACCAATTACGCGCCTACGAACCAGAAGCTGATCGACCGCATTCAAGCGGATGCGAAGAGCCTGCACGACGAGAATCCTTCGCAGCTTGTTCCCGTCGACCTCATTACGACCTCAGCATCGGGTCTGGATCCAGAAATAACTCCAGCGGCTGCGGAGTTTCAGGTCCCGCGCGTGGCTCGTGAGCGTGGCGTTCCCGAGTCCGCTGTGCGGGACCTGGTCCAGAAGCACACCTATCAAAGGGATCTCGGGCTGCTCGGCGAAGCGCGGGTGAACGTGCTGGAACTCAATCTCGCATTGGACGACCTGGCGCAAAGCCGCTAAACAAAAGGGCGTAGCCTGGAATTGCGACGACTCCATTACTTGGAGTCGCGCTTGTCTCTGTTGGGAAAAGGCGTGAGATAATGGGGCAAATTCGTACTGGCCCCGTAGCTCAGATGGATAGAGCAGCGGTTTCCTAAACCGAAGGTCGGCAGTTCGACTCTGCCCGGGGCCACCATTCGGGCACGCTCCCTCAATTAAGGTTCAGCGAAAGTAATTCAGCCTGCGGCGAGGGGACGGAGTTGCCCGTGGAACTTAGGGCATTCAAGAGGCTGAAAGTCCTTAGCTTCGACTCCACTATGGGCGCCGTGCGAGGCGAAAACCCTTTACACCATCGAACTGGAACCTTTCCGCTGACATTCAGTGCGCCCCATATGGATACTCAATTTGTCACTGCCGCTCCGCAAGTTGGCTGGGGTGGCGCACTCGTGTGCATCACAATCGTGTTGATCGGGCAGTTCATAAAACTAGGCCCTTGGGATCGGTCACTGTGACGTAACTCCCCACGAGTGGAGAAGATCGATGTCCTTTTCGACATTGGCAAGTGTATCGGTGATGATCCACGAGTTGAACGTCCAGGGGTGATCGGGAGGAGCGGCAGGAATAGCACCTGAATAGACGATCGAGCCTTTCGCGGAACTGTATCCATACTGATCCTGATCCGGTCCCTGCGACCGGTTGTAAATTACGACGGACGCCTTAGGACTATTTGCGTAGATAGCCATCGCGGGAGAACTTGGACTCGTGCCGGAAGACATAATCACCGCAACGGGACCGGGGTCGATGCCGTCCACTTGTATTTGCCGTTGGTGAAACAGGGTGAAGAAGCCGGAATCTGGATTAGCCGTTCGGACGTTTGGCTCGCCCGATTTATGCAGTTGTGTACTCTGTGAATGCCCTCCTCGGGAAAATAAATGTAGTAGTTGTTGAATCGAGCCAACAGATAAGCAGAGGGCGCTTCAATCTGAACACGATCCATCGTCGCCGGACTGCTCAGGACGGTCTGATACAGCGCGATGGGACGAGTTACACCGTCCTTGCTCCATCCCAGCGTGAGATTCTTGCCTAGCTGCACGTTGGGATAAATGGACAGGGTGGTCCCGGCCCCCGCCAAACTTTCCGGATCCCATTCTAAAGGAATGGCTCGAGTAGACTGAACATTCCCGTTGGTGGTAATCGACAAAACAGGGCGAACCATGACGTAGCAGCAATGGAGTGCCATGTTTCGTTCCGTCGTCTTTGTCGGGACGGTCCTCCGCCGTATTTGTCTCCGTTCTCAGTGGGATTGTTCGCCTGTCCGCCCCGGCCCCCCGATAGCACCAAACGCGGAGGATATCTGCCGCCCATAGTCGAAATCATTGATGAACTGGATACCCGACCAGGTCCATTCATAGATCGTGCAGCCTACGGCGGCATTCGATGCAACGGTAATGCCTCCGCCGCTGACCTTCGCCAGGAACTGGTCGTTCGTCGCACTCGGATAGCGTGCATAGGCATATCCCAGCGGTGTCTCGAAGTGATACCCGGCGCTTAGCAGATTGTCTTGCGTTTTTGCTTCGGGCGTTGTGGTCTGTCCAACCATCAATGCGTGGTCGCGATAGTGCGGGCTGCCTGCCTGATCGTTATAGACACGTTGGATGGGGGAAAGGCCCGGATGTGCATTGGGGTTCACCCATGCATATCCTAGAATGCCCTCCGTGTCGTATCCACCCTCACCCTTTTTGATCGATGACATGTGATCGGGTATATGAGGGGTAAACAGGCGATACACAGGCTGCATTTGAGCGCCCTGAGGGTCGTTAGGTGCTGCTGGAACGTAGTAAATAATGCCGGAGGGCGAGTTTCGCATCATTTCCGCGCGGTCGGTTGTTTCGGCGTAATCCGGGCCGAACGAGATTCTCCAGAACATATTTAAGACAACGGGATTCTCCGGCAAAAGATTTGTGGTCGGTAAGGAAACTGCAACCGCACACATACAGAGGAATAGGAATGCGGCCCAAGCGAAATAACCGCGTTGCCTTGTTGCAGCTGAGAACATGCGTACCCCTCCTCTTGACGGAATGAAGTATAAGACCTGGCTGGAAGAGACGCAAAGGCTACACGCCCCGCAGATCCGCTCAGAAGGACATACGCAATACGCCGACGCCAATTATGGGAGAGGCTTCCGTAGCAGAAAGATATCTTGATTGGCATCCCTTGCGCCCCCCGGCTCAAAGGCTACAAACACCAAATCCCGGCACAGGACATTCCGAACGTAAGTGTCGGGATGATAGGTAGCGCACAGATTCCGACCTGAGTATCGAGAATGTGTCACCACAACTCTCCCTGCTTCGAATTCGTCGCGCTGCTCAGGTGTGAGCTGGTGCAATCGAGTGGAACCGTGGACTGTAATGAGCAGGTGGCCACCCGGCTTGAGAGTGCGGGTGAGCTCGCCCATCCAGAAGTGCTGGTTGCTTTCAGTCAGATGCGTGAACACCGAAATTGAGTAGATAAAGTCGAACGTTCCGTCTGGGAAGTTCAAGGGAGATCCCGAGGTGTTCACCGCAAATTCGCCGAAGGTCAAGTTTGCGCGGCACCACTCCACTGATCGTGGGTTGTAATCGACGCCGTATAGCTTCGGTCCGGCCAGATTCCGCCATTGCCGAATAACGCGGCCGCATCCACATCCGAAGTCTAGGACCTTACCAAATTTGCTGAAATCCAGACCGTTCTTGGATAGAACTCCTTGAATGCAATTCGCACCGAGTATCCCATTATTGTAAAAGGCCTCGCAGTCGAAATGCGACGTCACCAGGTAGACGAGATGCGGCGGCGGCATTGGAAGACCATCGGCGGCCGGAGAGAGCTTGAACCGCGTATTCCGATTTCTCAAAGAGCTGTCGAAGTAATACTTTGCGTGATCTCGGAGGGAAAAAACCGCATCGGTCAAACCCAAGTAGTTTATCGTTGCTTTCGTAGCTTGCTTGGCAGGGATCATTATGGTGGACGTAAAAAACACTCCAAAATTCGTGAGGTTGATTATACTTTGGAAACTGCCGCTGTCGCAAAAACGCATCTCTAACGATGTCGACGGTGCAACGTCTCCCGCGGTGAAGTTTAGGCAACTCCCAGGCAAGCTAACTTGAATTGGACCGTAATGACCGAACTGGTCTGCGAAGCCTAAGCCAGTCAATGAGACAGTTCGGCTAACGCCATCGTTCGCAATGATGAGGTCGTCGGTTTTATCCCGCGTAGCTCCACCAGATGAATCCGGCGACAAGAAAAGATTTACTCAAATCCGCATTGCGTCGCAACGACCGGTGTTGCCAGGGACGCGGCCAGTGGGGGGAGGTTCGTGTCAAAACGGTCTTCGCTGCATTCGCCACTGAAAATCGGGGCTGATAGTAGAACTCAAGATGTGGGCGAGCGATTCCAATTGAAACCGTTTCTTGCTCCCAGATAGGTCATAATTACGCTATAGTACTCGGGGCGCATTGTTGATGCTCCGCCTTAATCCAGCAGGAACGCCTTTTTGCATGCGGCGTGGCTACCGCCGGTCCCGCCGAGAAACATTTGCTGGCTCCATGGGTTAAGCTTAAGAGGACCAAAAGGTTATGGGTGTGCGCATGGTGTTCCAGTTTTGACTGAAAAGTTCTCTACGATTGTGCGCCCCTGCCATGTGCTCCTGTGGAGATGAAGATCTCTGATCAATGCTGGACCGTCACCCATTCGAAAAGATTGCCGTGCGTCACGTCGTGTAGAAAACGTAAATCCTGTACCTTCGCGAACCCAATACAGAGGTGCATTCCGGTTTGAGTACTATAGGGGTAATGAGTTCAATTAGGTCCGCAATTTCGCTGGCTCACTGCCGCAGCACAGCGATGAGTGTAGGGCTGGGTTTTGCCATCGGTTGCGTGGGACTTTTTGGCCAGACGCGACAGCAATCGCCGGCTCCGCAGTCCGAACTGGGGCGTCAGAATATGGCGCATGTTGCCGCCTCGGTTGGCCAACTTGTCGCAATCCTTCACAGAGACCCGGGCCTAATGGTCGAGCTGAAGCATTGGATTGCCAAAGACGCCACCGATCATGGTCAGCTGATTTCAGACTCCGACCTTACCGATGAAGCGATCTTCGACCGGCTGGAAAATGACATAGCCTTTCGCTCGGTAGCCACCGCACTGGTGCAGAAAGTACGGCTACCTGCAGCCGTCGGTTAACCCTGAATCGCCACTAGCGAAGGAGCAGGAACTCCTCATGCAGGAGCGAGTGAAATGGATAGCCCAGGACGAGGAGGCGGAACGGGCAAGAGCGCGCCAACAGCAAGAGCAGGACGCTGAACCAGACACAGTACTGTGACCCACGCAGCCGCAACTGTCCGGCGCAAAACAACGCCAATAATCCTTCGATTCAACAATTGCCTCAACAGCAACCGGAGATGAATCCAGCTTCCGATGGACGTACCCGGTCTGCAAAACCCTCTGACCGTACCCGTCCGACGGTTCCGTACGCTCCGCGCACGCTCCCGGCAACGACGCGACCGAACTGCTGAGAACCAGCGGCGAGAGATCCCACTGTCGATGGAACAGACGCAACCGGGAAGCGCATTCGGGGGCTCTTCGCTCTACGGACAGAAGTTCCGAAACGGGGCAGGACGAAAGCCAATCGCAGCGAAGCTCCATGGGAGCGATGCAGGGACAACTTCAAGGAATGGGCGGAAGCCAACTTGAGGATTTGTCGCATGAGTTCCGACTTCGCGGGAGAAGACTTCAGTCAGGGCTTGTACGGTAACTCCTATGGCAATTCTTCCGGAAGCGTCTACGGAAATTCCGGAACCAACAGCACGGGCTATTCGAGCAGGAGTTCGTATCCGTCGGGAAGCCGCGGATCGACTTACGACCTCGGAAACAATCCCGCAGCGCTGTGGAATGCGCGGCGTGCGCGCGAGTCCGTCAGCCCGACCCAGCGGATGGTGCGGCGGCCGAATCCGTACGAAGAAATCCCGTCGTTGTATGACATGTATCTGCAGGCAGCGGCTCGGCCGCCGGCACTTGAGCGCTTCGGCATGCAGATTTTTGAAAACGGCACGCGCGACCTGCAAATGATTCCCATGGACCTGCCGGTCGGCCCGGACTACGTGTTGGGGCCGGGAGACGGAATCTCCATCGATCTGTGGGGAGGTGTATCGCGCCGCTTCTACCGGGTCGTCGATCGCGAAGGCCGCATCAGCTTGCCCGAAGTGGGCCCGTGCTGGTGGCAGGCAAGTCGCTTGGCAGACGGTGCAGGAGTCCGTGCAAAAAAATCTCCGGACGCAATTCCGCGATATCTCGGCGGACGTATCGCTCTCGCGCTTGCGCACCGTCCGCATCTACGTCGTCGGCGACGTCGTCAAGCCTGGCGCCTATGACGTAAGTTCGCTCTCCACCCCGCTGAACGCCTTGTTCGCGGCCGGAGGTCCAACGGCTCGCGGCTCCCTGCGCATCCTGAAGCACTATCGGGGAGACGCACTGGTGCAGGATGTCGACGTTTACGATCTGTTGTTGCATGGAGTGAAAGGCAAGATGGAACGCCTCGAAAGCGGCGACACGGTCATGGTTCCTCCGCTCGGCCCAGAAATCACCATGGAAGGAATGGTTCGCCGTCCGGCATTTACGAGCAGAAGGACGAGAAGATCCTCGCAGATCTCATCGAACTCTCTGGAGGCCTACTCCCGTCTGCAACCCTTCGACACATCGAAGTTCAGCGGACGATCGCGCACGAAAAGAAGACCATGCTGAACCTGGATGTCCCGCCGGATGCATCCTCCAGCGATGCCCCGAAACAGATCTCGGCATTCCAGCTCCAGGACGCGGACACGATCCGCATCTTTCCCATCGCGCCGTATACGCAAGACGCCGTTTATCTCGAAGGCCATGTGATCCGGCCCGGAAAGTACGCTTTTCATGCGGGCATGCAGGTTACCGACCTCGTCGCGACCTACAAAGATCTCCTTCCGGAGCCAGCTTTGCAGTACGGGGAGATCATCCGGTTGAGCCTGCCGGATTACCGCCCCACGGTACAAAGCTTCAATGTGGCCGAAGCCCTCGCAGATCCGTCGAAGGCTCCGCAACTTCAGCCGCTCGATACGATTGAATTCTTCGGGCGCTATGACTTCGAGAACCCTCCCGATGTTTCGGTATGGGGCGACGTACGCACGCCGGGAACCTATCCGACCGCAGGAGATATTCATCTGAGCGACGCGATCCATCTTGCAGGAGGACTCTCCGCCGACGCTGCTACAGGCGATGCGCAGGTTTTTCGCTATCATGCCTGACAGTACTCTGAAGATTCTCAATGTGAAGCTGAGCAGCGCGCTGGATGGCAGCCCTATGGACGACATCATGCTCCACCCCGCGCGACCGCGTTCTCATTCACAGAAATCCGGCAGCGCATCGAGCCCGTAACGGTCTACATCAAAGGTGAAGTGGCGCGGCCGGGACGTTATCCGTTGACGGCGCAGATGCGCATATCCGATCTGATTCGCGCAGCGGGTGGCCTCAAAACAAGCGCTGATCCTAAGACCGCCGACCTCACGCACTATTCGTGGCAGGACGACAAACAGGTTACCGGCGAGCACCAGCGCATCTCGCTGGCAGACGCAATGGGCGGCAATGGGGATGCGAATCCGGCGCTTAAACAACGGCGACGTCCTCACGGTGGCGCAGGTTGCCGGATGGAATGATTTAGGCGCTTCGATCTCGATTCGTGGGGAGGTTGCCCATCCCGGCAGCTACGGTATTCGTCCGGGAGAAAGGCTGAGTTCCGTCCTGGAACGCGCAGGAGGATTTTCGCCTGCGGCCTATCCATATGGCTCCGTGCTCCTGCGTTTGGAAGTCCAGAAATTGGAACAGCGCTCCTACGGAGAACTTATTCAGCGGGTGCGCGAACAGCAGACTGCTGTGCGGCTCACGGCGGCGGCCTACGGACCCGGACCAAAAAATGTCAGCCGAGTCGGCTTTGGTACAGTGGCAAAGCACGCTCGACACTCTTTTGAGCACGCCTCCAACGGGCCGCGTCACAGTCCAGATTTCCGCCAATCTTAAGGATTGGGTCGATACCGCGCGCGACGTCACGGTGCGGTCCGGCGACGTCCTGGTGATCCCCAAACGCCCAAGCTATGTGATGGTGCAAGGACAAGTCTATGGTCCAACTGCGGTCGCATACCGGCCAGGCAAGAGCGCGAGCTGGTACTTGATGCAAGCGGGAGGCCAGACCAACATGGCAAACAAGAAGGCCACATTTGTTATTCGTGCGAACGGAACTGTTGTCGGAAGCCACAACTCGTTCTGGGTTTCAGGAGATGGCTTGAATGTACCGTTGCAGCCGGGCGACATGGTCGTGGTCCCCGAAAAAGCGTTGGGAGGGCCGCCGGTCTGGAAAGCCGTATTCACCAATGCGCAGGTGCTGAGTTCGATCGCCACCAGTGCGATCCTGGCCGCGTCGCGTTTTCTAGCTGAGGCCGACTGTGGATGTTCTTGACTCGCGTGCAAGGCTTGGATTCTCGACCTATGTTCTTGCTGGCAAATTCGACGTTGGTCTTCGGGCAGGCCGTTCGCGGCCCTTCTCTGCCCGGAACGAACATATGCCGCGTTCCGATGATTGCCGGCTAAATATCGACGACCAGGCGGATGCGGCGGGTACGCATTCAACTTCCTGATCCTGCCCAGCCCATCGACACCAGAAACAAAGTCGTCACCCTGCCGCAGGCGATATTTCACGATCAGGTCGGCATGTGGACTAGCCCGTCAAGATCCGCTACTCCGATGCGAGTTGGCTCGTTCCGTTGGGAGGATTCACCGCCGCGTTGTTCGCGACGGACAGCGATTTCAGCCGCCATCTCTCTAATTCTCCCGACACCCTGACGCGCTCACGCCATTTCTCCGATTACGGAGCTTACTCCATGGCGGGGCGCCGCGGGTGGCGTCTATTTTCTCGGGCTTCTCACCCACAACGAACATCAGCGCGAAACAGGTTTTCTGAGCGGAGAATCCGCGATCGACGCCTTGATCGCCGTGGAGGCGTTGAAATTCGCAACGGGACGCGAACGCCCCATATCAGGATTCCGGCGACGGGACAATTTTGGCAGGGCGGCCGATCGTTTCCTTCCGAACACGCAGCCGGGGCTTGGGCAATTGCTGGCATTGTCGCCCACGAGTATCCCAGCCCGTTTGTCAAGTTTCTGTCCTACGGGATGGCGAGCGCGATAAGCGTAGCGCGGATCACGGCGAAGGAGCACTTCCCTTCTGATGTGTTGGTGGGCGCCGCTATCGGGTACCTGACAAGCGAATATGTCTATCGCAAACATCACAATCCGCAACTTGCCGGAAGTCCATGGGAAATCCCAGCCATACGCCCGGAACGCCGAGGCATTGGCCCTCGAAGTTCATGGCGTCGCCGTATGTGCCCCTGGACAGCTGGATCTATCCCGCACTCGAACGGCTGATTGCATTCGGCTACATCGACAGCGCCATCGCTGGCATGCGTCCCTGGACTCGCCTGGAATGTGCGCGGTTGCTGAATGAAGCCGGTGACCGCGTCGCTCGATGATCAGGGCAACAACGAAGCTACCGCGATCTATCACAGCTTGATGAAGGAGTTTGGGGCCGAAGTCGAATGGCTTGGCGGCGGAAATAATGCTGAGTTTCGCGTGGAATCCGTTTACACCCGCGCGACGGAAATTGCGGGGCAACCGTTGACCGATGGCTATCACTTTGGACAGACCGTAGTGAATGACTTCGGCAGGCCGGAAGAAGCAGGATTCAACAACGTCTCCGGACTGTCTGGCTGGGCTGCGGCTGGACCATTCGCAGTTTATCTGCGGGGTGAATATCAGTATTCGCCTTCGGCACCCGCGTTGCCATTAGCCGCACGCGAGGCCATTTCGCTGGCGGACTTCAGCCATTCGATCGTTCCTCCGCCGTTCCCCGTAGCTCCGGACACGCCAACCGACACGGTCAATCGGTTTCGCCTTCTCGACGCTATGTCGCGATGAATCTTTCGAACTGGCAAGTTTCCTATGGCAAGCAAAGCCTGTGGTGGGGACCCGATGAGGGCGGCGGAATGATGATCAGCGACAACGCTGATCCGATGACGATGTTCCGCGTCAACCGGTCTCGCCGTTCAAACTCCCCTTTTCGGGTGCTGGACCAATGCGCGTCGAGTTTTTCGTCGGTCAATACTCCGGGTACCAATTCATGTTTACGCCCTCCGGCCTGGTTGGCCAGTACGGCGAGTCGCTGCATCCGCAGCCCATCCTTCACGGAGAACGGTTCAGCTTCAAGCCAACGCCCAACTTTGAGTTCGGCCTGTCGCGCACGACGGACTATGGAGGGCCGGGTTATCCGCTCACATGGCACACTTTCGTGCGTAGTGTGTTCTCGACCGACCAAACCATTCCGGGCGCTCCCGATAAGCCGGGCTCGCGACGCTCCGGACTTGACTTCAGCTATCGAATCAAGAATGGCCTGACTTTCTATGCCGATGCCATGACCGAACATGACACGATCAGTCCCCTTATCGGACCAGATGTCGCGGCTTGGCTGGGAGGAATCTACATTCCGCGCTTGCCGAAGCTTTCGAAAATGGACTTCCGTGCTGAAGGCGTCTACACCGATCCTCCCATCGGCGGCAATGTCGGGTCAGGCTTTTTTTACTACAACCCAACATGGATCTCGGGTTTCACAAATTCAGGGAACCTGATGGGGAATTGGGTTGGGCGGGAAGGTCAGGGTGTTCAGGCTTGGACGTCATATTGGTTCACACCACGCAACAAACTACAATTTGAGTTCAGGCATCTCAAAGTCAGTCATGAGTTCATTCCCAACGGAGGCACGCTCGCCGACGGCAAGTTACACGCCGATTTCTGGATAGGTTCGGGTTTCAGCGTGTCAGCAGGTGTTCAGTACGAGGCATGGACGTTTCCGGTCATCTCCCCCACGAAGCAATCGAATGTGACTTCATCGGTGCAACTGACTTTCTGGCCAAAGGGCTTCGCAAGCAGGGCGACGAAATGACTGGCAGTGACGCAAGGATGCAAGCCAACTAATATGGCGACAAAGGAAATTACAAATCGACAGCGTCCCTACGCCGAGCCAGATCTTGAACCCGAGTTGGTTTTGCCGGCCGAAGAAGAGTCCCGTGGAAAGGGAAAAACTGTTGCCAGGCTGAGCCTACTCTGGGAACGTCGGCGATTTCTGTTTCGTTGTGCCGCGATCAGCTTTGTCGCCTCAAGCATCATCGCACTCTTGATTCCGGTGCGTTATACGTCGACAACTCAACTGATGCCCCCAGATCAATCCGGACAAGGCATGGCGTCGATGCTGGCAGCTTTGGGAAAGGCTACAGACTTGGGAGGGATAGGCGCAGATCTACTCGGATTGAAGACTTCGGGCGATCTGTTCATTGGAGTTCTGCAGAGCCGCACCGTCGCAGACGATCTTGTGAACAAATTTGATTTACGAAAGGTATACGGTGTTCGGCGTTACGAAGATGCCCGGAAGAGACTGAAATCGCGCACGGATCTCTCCTCGGACCGTAAGAGCGGGATTATTACGGTCAAGGTGAGCGACACGAATCCCGACCGCGCTTCGGCGATGGGACGGGAGTATGTGGAGGCACTGAATCGCATCGTCATAGCGTTGAACACAACGTCAGCCCACAAGGAACGAGTGTTTCTGGAGGACCGACTCGGCCAAGTACAGGCGGACCTGGAACAGGCGGAGAAGGACTTCAGCCAGTTTGCAAGCAAGAACACTGCCATAGATGTTAAGGAACAAGGGCGTGCGATGATGGGCGCAGCGGCAGAACTTGAAGGCCAATTGATCGCAGCCCAGACGGAACTGCAGGGCCTGCTGCAGATCTATACAGCCAACAATGTGCGAGTGCGGACGGTCCAGGCTCGTATCGAAGAGGAGCGGCGGCAATTACAGAAGCTGGGTGGAAAAACCCCGGACAATTCTGACGGTGGAACTTCCGCAAGTGCGGGAACTGGTGATCAAGCGCAAGATCTGTACCCATCCATTCGAGCGTTGCCGATTCTGGGTGTGGCTTGGGCCGATCTATACCGTCGCATGCGAGTGCAGGAAGCCGTTTTTGAGACACTGACCAAGCAGTACGAACTGGCGAAAGTCGAAGAGGCGAGAGAGACTCCCAGCGTAAAGGTCCTTGATGTGGCAGACGTCCCGGAGAGGAAATCTTTTCCCCCGCGCACGGCCCTAATACTCATCGCAACGGCGCTCGCATTCGCACTCGGTAGTGTATGGTTGTTGGTTCACGCCCGCTGGGGGGAGATCGAGCCCGGAGACCCCGGCAAGATACTGTTGCAGCAAATTTATGAAACCTCTCGGATGAGCTTAACAACAATCGCGAGCCGAGTCTCACGGAAGTTTCGAGACCGAGAACATGTTCCTCCTAACGAATCATAGCCTTCCGGTCGAGGTTCGTAAGGAGGATCAAGCCACCGCCGCTTCGGGTGGTCATGAGGACTAAAACTACAAATGGGGAAGACAGCACTGATTACAGGCATCACGGGTCAAGACGGCTCCTATCTGGCAGAACTGCTGCTCAATAAGGGTTACGTGGTGCACGGCATTAAGCGTCGGTCCAGCAGTTTCAATACCTCTCGCATCGACGACGTCCTGCCCGACTGGCATGAGCGCGAGGCACGGTTATTTCTGCATTTTGCCGATCTTTCCGACTCGACCAGCCTGGTCAGGCTCCTCTATCGTCTTCAGCCTGATGAAATCTATCACCTGGGCGCTCAGAGCCATGTTCTGGTGAGCTTTGAGATCCCCGAATACACCGGCGATGTCACCGCGCTTGGCACCGTCCGGCTGTTAGAAGCCATACGAGAGACCGGGCATCAAGACCAAGTTCTATCAAGCCTCGAGCAGCGAGATGTTCGGCAAAGCGGTCGAAACTCCGCAGCGGGAAACCACGCCGTTTCGGCCCTGCAGTCCCTACGGTTGTTCCAAGCTCTATGCCTACTGGACGACTGCCAATTACCGGGAAGGCTATGGCCTTTTCGCGTGTAACGGCATTCTCTTCAATCATGAATCCCCGCGGCGAGGAGAGACCTTTGTCAGCCGCAAGATCACCCGGGCGGTTGCGAGAATTCGTGCGGGCTTGCAGCAGTCGGCTTTATTTGGGAAACCTTGATGCTAAACGTGACTGGGGCTACGCGCCCGAATATGTGGAAGCGATGTGGCGCATGATGCAACTCGACGAACCTGACGATTTTGTTGTAGCGACCGGAGAAACTCACACCGTTCGCGAGTTTGTGCAGGCGGCTTTTGACCATGTGGGGCTCGACTGGGAAAAATACGTTGAAATCGACCCAGAAATATTTTCGACCCAACGAAGTCGATATTCTCCAGGGCGATGCGAGTAAAGCTGAGCGTGTGTTCGGTTGGCGGCCCAGGTGAAATTTAACGAACTGGTCAAGCTGATGGTCGATGCCGATATGAAGCTTCTCGCCGACCGGCTCGAAGGACGCTTGGCGTGACAGTAGACATTCCTGGAATGAAGCAATGGGAATTGAAGTACCGGGCCGGCTTATATTCTCAAGGTCCTACTTCCACACTTATGACTCTGGTTGCTCTGTCAAGCATGTGCCGGGGGGGCCTAGTCGTGGCAGTCCTAGCAGGGCCCCGAGTCAGGTCGCGGGTCTTCTCCTGGGCATCGATCTGCAACCGTCCGCACGTCGAGGGAGTTGTATCTCGTAGTTGAAGTTGGTCCGATGCCATCGGCTCGCGTCTATCCTCGGATCTGGCCGGACTGTTAGATCGTCCGATTGATGTTGGTGGCTTTGGCGTACAGAGCTGTCCTTCCGGGGATTACTTGGCGGGTGAGAATAGCTTTGGAGCGCGATCAAGCATTACGAAAATGAGGCGAAACAGGGAGCGATATGTCTGAAAACCTTCAAGCCTGCGCACACTTGACACCAGAACCTGGCAGGCAATCAAACGTTGCGGTGCGGGTGACGAACAGGCTGACCCAAGTGCGAACTATTCCACGAATGTTTCGCAACTGGCCGGAGCTGGTCTTATTTAGACTTGGCCTCAAGGACCGCGTGATAGCCAAGTGGCGATCGGGTGGCACGGTCGCCATTCAATCGATGCAGGAATGGTTTGATTTGCAGAAGGACGTTTCGTGGAGCCGGGAACTCCTTCGGTCCTACGGTTTCGTCGTCTCGGCGAAGGATCCGGAAGTCGAGTTTACCTTTCGCGGCAAGGTTTTGCGCTTCCAGTCCGAGTCCGTGGTCAACTCTGCCGGCTTGCTCGTGGAACAATTTGTGCACGAGCAATACAAGTGGCTGCAGGTCGGAGGGAAGCAGGTTCTGGATGTCGGCGCAAACGTTGGCGACAGTGCAATTTACTTTGCGATGAAGCCATCCATAACGTCGTCGGTGAGCGCGCGCCCGTTGTGTGGATAAGACGCCGCCTGCGTCGGATCGAAATAGAGGATGTCCGGCAGCAACGTCGCTGCTACCCGCGTGGCTTCCTCCGGCGTGTAACCACCCGTGTGCTCCAGCGAGTGCGCGTAGACGGCGACGAAACGCGCATCGCCCGCCGGCTCCGCAGCGAAGTAGGCACCTTTCTGCTCACCGGTAAGGAATACAGACTGCGAAGGCCGCGCGCCGCGCTCTGCCTGCACCCATTTCCCGCCCACCCAATCCACAGTGCGAGCCCACAGGCCAAGCTTGTTAGGACCAAGGGCAGAGTTGGGTACTTCCAACACGATGCAGCACACGTCCTTTTCGGCGAAGAAATCGGCACCGGTGAACTGCATGTCGTTCAGGGCGCCCAGCGTGTCGAAGAAAAACGGATCGCTGCGCCAGCCGGCGAAAAATCGGTAGTCCCCAGCCTCTGTCACTTGCGAATCCAGCCCTATCGAGACCGGTGCTCCTGCGATGATCGTCTGGCCGCCGTCGCCAGTACCGGCGGCCTGCTCGCCTTCGACGCGGCGCAATGTCGCAGTCTGTACCCCGCCCTCGAAGGACGAGAAGCGCACTCGATATGCGATATCGGCGACAGAATCGCCGTTAGTGTCGATCTTGATCTCGTATACCGCCTCGGACGCAAAGGGTTCGTCTGTCGTGGGCTCGGCGGGGTTCACACCAACTGACGGATGCGCGTTCATGATCAGGATCGACTTGCCGGCATCCTCGGGCTTGGGGAAGGCATACAGGTCAGTGAGATCAAGGCGGGCGTCCCCATGGGGGAAGCCATAGTCCGGACCGGAGTAGTGGTGCGACATATCATCTTCTCCTCTTGCGTCAGATATTCAGCCGCGCAACTGCAGACGCGCGTTACTTAGCTCGGTTATTCCAGTTCGTGCGCCGGTGCACGATGCGATCAGACCAGAAGCGTGGACGCGAATCCATTGGACCAAGGTATCAATGATAGTTGGCATCACTTAGCGCGACTATTGCTAAAATTGAAGGCGTCGGAGTCGGCCCTTGCTACGGATCCAATCTCTCATGCGAAGGAGGAATGCCATGGGTCCCCAAAAGTATCAATCGTGCATCGACGCGTGCAACATCTGCGCCAATGCTTGCGATTACTGCGCGAGCGCATGTCTGGAAGAGAAAGATGTCAAGATGATGACGGAATGCATTCGCCTTGACATGGACTGCGCGGCGATTTGCCGAATGGCCGCTGCGTACATGGCGCGCGACAGCAGGTTCGTGGTCGACCTCTGTCGCCTGTGCATGGACGTGTGCGAGGCCTGCGGCGCGGAGTGTGCGCGCCACGAGCATCCGCATTGCCAAGCCTGTGCGCAGGCGTGCCGGCGTTGCGCAGAGGAGTGTCGCCGGATGGCGAGTGGGGCTGTCGCAAAACCACGCCACTAGGGCAGGTCGGTTAGATGACGGGGCGTCTGGGTAGGAGCGTCTGACCGGTCTTCCCAAACCACAACCGCATACAAATCGAAGGTCACGGGCTTAGATCCTGTCTCCACACTAACAATTCAACGGCTTGCCATTCGGCGAGCCGTTTTTATTTCTGGTCGCACGTTGCCTTTGGGGTGCTCGCAACGGCGCGTCGACGGTGACGACCCAGTCTGACCAGAAGGCAACGATTCGGGCGGCAACGAGTGATTGCATCCGTTTAGCGATTGCTTACGTATTGCTTGTTGCCAGCGTTGGAAGACGCGTGGGGGCGTGCTGGACACCTTTGCGGTTTTTACAAGGAGAGGGTCATGAAACTGAATCGTAATCGCGTTCGAGCGTTTACTTTGGGGGCGGCCCTGACGCTGGCACTCGCCGGCGGCGCTGCATTGGCGTCGAGTCATCGCGAAGCACCGCTCATCACGCAATATCCGGCGGTCGACAATACCGACGTCTATGCGTTCCGGAGCTACGAGCCCGGGCGTGATGGGTACGTCACCCTCATCGCCAACTACATTCCGTTGCAGGACGCGTATGGCGGCCCGAACTACTTTTCAATGGACCCGGATGCGCTCTACGAGATACATGTCGACAACAACGGCGACGGTCACGAAGACCTGACATTTTCCTTCAAGTTCACCAATTACGTCCGTGGTACGCCGGTTCCCGCCGGCGCCTTGACGCTTCCCATTCCATTGGTCAACTCCGGACCCGTCACTGGCCAAAGCGATACGACGCTGAACCTCATCCAGATCTACACCGTGGACGTGATTCGGGGACCACGCCGCACGGGTGCTCGGCAACCGGTGCTTTCACAATCCGGAGGCAACCAGTTCGAGAAACCGATCGACAACATCGGCAACAAATCCATCCCCAACTACGCCAACTATGCGCTGGCGCACGTCAACAACATCAACATTCCGGGGTGCACCAATTCCAACGCGGGCACGTCTGCGCGCGTGTTCGTCGGGCAGCGCAAGGAAGGCTTCGGTGTCAACCTTGGCGAGATCTTCGACTTGGTCAACATCCCGACTTCACGCATTGTCGGATCGCGCACCGGGTCCGCCAACGCGACGGCTGGCAAGAACGTAACCAGCATCGCCCTGGAAGTACCTATCTCCTGCCTTACCTCGGGGGGCGATCCGGTGATTGGTGTATGGGCGACGGCGAGCCTTCCGCCACGCAAGGCCAACCTGCCTGACTCAGCCGGTGTTGGCGGCTACGTGCAAATGTCACGGCTGGGCATGCCGCTGGTCAACGAACTCATCATCGGCTTGCCGGATAAGGACAAGTTCAACGCGAGCGAGCCGAAGGACGACGTCCAGTTTGCGGGGTACGTGACCAATCCGACGCTGCCTGTGCTGCTTGCTTCGCTCTACGCCGACGCCGGGGTCCAGGCCCCCAACGTCTACCCACGCAGCGATTTGGTGGCCGTATTTTTGGCTGGCGTGCCGAATGTCAATCAGGCGAAAACGGTGACGCCCTCGGAAATGATCCGCCTCAATACCGCGCTTCCAGTGACGCCTGCAACAGCCCAGAATAGCCTCGGAGCGGCGTTGTGCTTTGTCAATGGTGCCCTCGTACTGAGCAATCCGGGCTGCGACCCCGCGGGCTTTCCCAATGGTCGCCGGCCCGGTGACGACGTCGTGGACATTGCCTTGCGTGTAATGCTGGGCTACTTGCTGCCGCCAAGCGCAGGCAAGCCCGCGAGCGCAACGTTGCCGTACACCGATGGCGTACTCGTCGAATCCAGCCAGTTCGACGCGGCATTCCCATATCTGCGGCCGCCGTTGCCCGGCTCGCCTAACGGGGCGAATGGTTTGCCGCCGAATATGTAACTCGCTGCACGGCGCGACGGGACCAGCCTCCCGTCGCGTGCCACGCCAACTCGGCACTGACCCGTCCGCGGGTTCAGCGCTATCATGTTGCGCCCGCTTTGCCGCGGGCGTAGCGCCTTTGCGCACGATGCGGAATGCCAACGCCACGTCACGCGCGCGCCACAAGCGATGAAAACGAACAGCGCAAGCCCAATGAATTGCGATGTGCTGGTAGTCGGTTCCGGCGCCTCCGGCTTAGCCGCCGCTGTTACCGCCGCATGGCACGGTCTCAAGGTCATTGTCGTGGAAAAGGATCCTGTATTTGGCGGTGCGACTGCTTGGTCGGGTGGATGGATGTGGGTACCGGGCAATCCTCTCGCCAAGCGCGCCGGCATCGACGAGGATCCTCTGCAACCGCGAACCTATCTCAGGAACGAATTGAGAGATCGGTACGAGCCCGCGCGCATTGACGCATTTCTCGATAATTGCCCATCCATGGTCGCCTTTTTTGAGAGGCACACTGAACTTCAGTTTGTGGATGGAAATTCGATTCCGGACATGCATGGCAAAACTCCGGGTGCCGCGACGCAGGGGCACCAGGTCGCTGCAGCGCCCTATGACGGACGGAAGGTGGGCCTGTTGATGGGTCGGCTCCGCAAGACCATGCGCGAAACCTCATTTGTGGGTATGCCCATCATGGCTGGGCCGGACCTCGCTGCTTTCCTCAGCGTGACCCGCTCGTTCAAATCCATGATCCACGTGAGCAAGCGATTTTGTCGCCATCTGCTGGACCTGGCGATCTACGGCCGTGCGATGCAATTGGTCAATGGCGTCGCGCTGATCGCGCGATTGGCGAAATCGGCTGAGAATTTGGGCGTCGAGTTGATCGATTCCGCGCCAGCGACGCGGTTGATTCTCGAGGACAGCGGCGTTCGTGGTGCGGTCATTGGCGCCGCGCAAGGCGAAATCGAGATTCGCGCCGCAAAAGGAGTCGTGCTTGCTGCCGGCGGCTTTCCGAATGACGTGCCTCGACGCAAGGCGCTTTTCCCGCGCACGCCTACCGGTACCGAACATCTCGCGTTGCCGCCTGAAAGTTGCTCGGGCGACGGCATCAGCCTGGGCGAATCCGCCGGCGGTCGCCTGGTTACGGACCTTGCGTCGCCCGTCGCGTGGGCGCCTGTGTCGAAGGTGCGGTATGCCGACGGAAGCACCGGGCATTTCCCGCACATCATAGACCGGGCCAAACCCGGCGTGATTGGAGTCCTCGCCGATGGCAAGCGCTTCGTCAACGAAGCCGACGGCTACTACGACTACATCGCGGCCATGGTCGCCTCCGTACCCCAGGGCCAGGAGGTCGCGTCATGGCTCATTTGCGATCATCGCTTTCAACGGCGCTACGGCTTGGGCTTTGCCAAGCCGTTCCCGCTTCCTCTATCCCCTTTCATTCGCAGCGGCTATCTGATGCGGGCGGCTTCTATCGCTGAGCTTGCGACGGCGTGCGGCATCGATGCGGATGCACTGGTCGCGACCGTCAACGTCTTCAACGAGCACGCGAGGCAAGGCGAGGATCCGCTTTTCGGGCGTGGCTCGACGCCTTTCAACCGCAAAGGAGGTGATCCATTGCACGAACCCAACCCGTGCGTTGCGCCCATTGAACAGGGCCCGTTCTACGCGGTGAAGGTATTCCCCGGAAGCTTCGGAACCTTCGCCGGACTGAAGACCAATGCTTATGCGCAGGTGCTCGATCGCGACGACCGACCCATTGCTGGCCTGTACGCCGTAGGCACGGACATGGCCAGCATCATGGGAGGTTTCTATCCTTCAGGCGGCATCGCTCTGGGTCCGGCGATGACTTTCGGATACATCGCTGGTCGCCACGCTGCCGGTGTCACGCAGGATGAGGGCTATGACGCAACGATTTCGTGCGGACCAGAACGTGCACGTGAATTCTTTGAACGTTTAAATCAGCTGCCCTCGAATGAGCGCCGAAGCCGAAATCAGATCCATTTGCTTGGGCCAGCTAAGCTTTAAGTGCAGGGGCCGTGTGTGACGCGGGTAGGCAAGTGGCTGCTCGATCGCAGTCAGGAGCCCACGTCGGCAGGCGCGCCCGTACGAGCGCTCACTGCAAGCGCATCGAGCGTCAGTGCAATGTCAATAGATTCGTCCGGCGTAGCCCCGGACCCATCGAGCCCAACCATGTCGCACGAGATCATGGAACGACTCCGCCTCCGCCAGAAACCCGTTGCCCGACGCTGTTTCGATAATTTCGCTCGCTGCATCCCAACCCGTTCCGCGCTTGACCTCAACGAGGGGCGGGAACGCTG
This sequence comes from uncultured beta proteobacterium, assembly GCA_963732105.1. GTDB lineage: Bacteria > Pseudomonadota > Gammaproteobacteria > Burkholderiales > Casimicrobiaceae > PALSA-1003. Next base: position 439,813 of record CAVSYL010000019.1, on the reverse strand, counting down.
ATGAGGTATCGTTGAAGTAGGTGGTACTAATCGAACCAGCATCGCCTGCGATGAATGCATGACGGTGCCGAGCCGTGGCGAAGCTGCAAGAGATCTGCGCCAGCAGGCCGCTCGAAAACTCAAGGGTTGCCAATGTAGTCCGATCCACACCTGAGTCACCCCATCGCGAACTGGCGTACACGCGCATTGGCTTGGTGCCCGCAATAGTGCGGACCAAGCTGACCGGATAGGAACCGGCATCCATCAGCGCTCCTCCCGCAAGAGCGGGGTCCATCCGGATGTTCGCCGCATCAGTGAGCGGAAATCCGAATGACGCTTGAATCAACTGCAAGTTGCCGATGGCATTTGCGGCGAGCAGCTCACGCATCTTCAAGGTTTGTGGCTGGGCGCGATAAGGATATGCTTCAACAACGTATACGCCATTTCGCTCGTGCTGCTTCGAACACCTTCCGCGCCTCGGCCGCCGTCGCCGCAAATGGCTTCTCGCACAATACATGCTTGCCCGCGTCGGCGGCACGGATCGACCAGGCCGCGTGAAGGTTGTTGGGCAGAGGAACGTAGATCGCATCGATTTCAGGGTCGTCGAGCAGCGCGCCATAAGTAGTGTGAACCGTCGCGACGCCGGTGTCCCGCGCGAACGCAGTTGCACGGTCTATATCCCGACTTGACACCGCGGTAACGACGACCTTCCGCGAGGCGTGCACTCCTTCCACAAAAAGACGAGCGATCTTCGAAGCCCCGAGAATTCCAATGCGCAGGGGGCTATTGGACGAGAGATTCATTGTGGACTCGCGGCGGGAGTTGAATGATATTCAGAAAGGACGGAGCGACGCACTGCGCTGTAGAACTGACTTCGTAACCAACGCATCTAAAAATTGCGCCGCAATTCGGGTTGCAGGAATTTCTGAATCAACTGAGCCACCAGTCTCCCGCTACCATCTGCGCGACACAGTCCTGAATGTGCGTGGTCGTTATTGCCTGAGCTGATCGCCAATCACGTGCCAGGGCAAATGCCAGCAGTTTGCGATGCTCCTCCGCGACGGCCTCTCCGCGAAAAACGGCAGCGAGTATGAGATAGCGCATGTACTTGTCATAGATGCCCGCGTGCATTTCAAGAAGGACGCGCGAGCCGCAGGCGGAAATAAGTGCGTTGTGAAATTCCGAATCGTATCGCCGGAACGTCTCCTCTTCAGATCGGTCTCCAGCGGCCATTCGTTTTTCCTGTGACGCAAGCTTGTGGTGCGCCGCAACGACGCGCCCCTCCCATTCCACGTCGCCAGCTTCGAACGAACTTCGGAGCGCGTCGCATTCGAGCAACTGACGCATGGCGGCGACTTCGCGCAAATTGTCCGGGGAGATCGACGCGACCTCGAACCCGCGCGCGCCCTCTGCGGTGATGAGCCCTTCGGACGCAAGGCCGCTGAAGATTTCCCGCAAGGTGCTCACCGCGGAGCCGTAGGCATCTCTCATACGATCGAGTGTCAGTTTTTGGCCGGGCGGGAGGCGCCCGTAAACGATGTCGGCCCGGACGCGCCGGTAAGTCGTTTCGCCCACGGGCGTACTTGGTCTCCCTGCAGGTGTCGCCTCTTTGCGCCGGGCAAGTACCATCCGCTCGCCAATTGCCCTGGGGGGCGGTCGATCAATCAAGCTTCGGCGCATCCTCTAGTACTCCTTTTTTCGGTTGATATTGTAATTGTCCTATGGACATCATAATATCCGATCGCGGTTGACGCGCACAGCGATTGTCGACGACGGACGCAGTCGTCCCGCTAGGCGTAACTAAAACGGAGGAGTTCATGCAGACCAAGTTCACACGTCGTTCACTGCTGGCGGCCGGTGCATCGGCGCTGGCGCTCGGCGCACTACCGCACGCCCGTGCGCAGACACGGACCAAACTGCGGTTCAGCTCTGCGTTCACTGAGCAGGATTTACGCGCCGATGCATACAAGTCGTTTGCCACTGCAATCAAGGACGGCTACGACTTCGAGCCCTATTGGGGCAATACGCTGTTCAAGCAGGGTACTGAGCTTATCGCCATGCAGCGGGGCAATCTCGAGATGGTCAACCTCGCCCCCGCGGACATATCGAAGCAGATTCCGGCGTGGTCGCTGATGACATCGGCCTATCTGTTTCGCGACGCGGCCCATTTGAAAAAGACCTTCAAGAGCGACGTCGGCCGGGAGTTCATCAAGATGGCCCGCGATCAACTCGGGATTCAGATCATTACGCCCGTCTATTTCGGGTCGCGCAACGTCAACCTGAAACCCGACCGTGTGATCAAGACCCCCGCCGATATGGCTGGAATTAAACTGCGGATGCCGCCAGGTGAGTTCTGGCAGTTTCTTGGGGAATCGATCGGCGCGAATCCGGTAGCAGTCGCGTACGCTGAGGTCTATACAGCGCTGCAATCGGGAGCGATCGATGGTCAGGACAACCCGTTGGTCGCCAGCAAGCTCATGAAGTTCTATGAGGTAACGACACAATTCGTCCTGACGGGCCACGTCATCGGGTACGACGTGATGAGCATCAGCAGCAAGATCTGGGATGCAACGCCTCCCGCGCAACAAGCTGCATTCCAGGCCGCCGCCGAAAAGGCAATCGACGACTACGTCGTGAAGTTCAGCGCGCAGGAAAAGGAAGTGCTTGAGTTCTTCAAGGCCGACGGCAAGAAAGTCTACACGCCCGATCTCAACGCGTTCCGTACGTTCGCCCAGAAAAAATATCTCGACAAGTATGGCCAGGACTGGCCCAAGGGCGCGCTTGGAACGGATCAACGCACTGTAGGCGACGCGTAAGCGTCGTGTCGCCTATAACGCCGGCCATTGCGCGCAATGGCCGGCTGATCGGCCGCCGGTTGTTCAGGCAGGCGCGTCTTGGCAGCGTCCGTGACCGCTAAGGACCCAACGATGTCTACTAACTCGCCGAAGCGCAACGGCATGGCTGCGAAGCCGGGCTCAAGACGTGATCGTTGCGCTGATCGCGATCATGTTCGTTTCTTTCTTGCTGCAAATCAGCTTCCGCTACGTGTTGAACAGTCCGTTGGGGTGGACCGATGAAGTGACGGTCCTGTGCTGGGTGTGGCTGGTGTTATGGGGAGCGGCTTTCATATTGTCGGATAAGGACGAAATCCGCTTCGACATTGTTTACGGGCTCGTCTCGCCGCGAACTCAGCGCGTGTTTACCGTGATTTCCAGTCTGGCACTGGTCGTTCTGTTCGTGATCTCGTTGCCCGCGTCCTGGAATTACGTGTTGTTCATGAAGCGTGAGAAGTCCGCCTATCTGGGAATGCGATTCGACTATCTGTATTCCATTTACATCATTTTCTCTGTCGCATGCATCGTCAAGCACGCCAGGATCGCGTGGAACGCGTTTCGCGGTCGGGCATCGCCCGAACCCGATGTGCTCGAAGATGGGGAGCGAATCTGATGCCCAGCTATTTCACAATGTGCATCATTGTCCTGGTCGGGCTTGCGCTGTTCGGGCTGCCGATCGGTCTGTCGATGATCTGCGCATCGGTGTTTTATCTCCTGGTCGCCGGTCTCGATCTTGGCACTGCGGGCGAGCAGATCCTGAACGGCCTGTTCAACAGCTATGTTTTGTTGGCGGTGCCTTTGTTCATCCTTGCCGCAGATTTGATGAACAGCGGGAGTCTGACCGACCGACTTCTGAAATTCTGCCTTGTGCTCGTAGGCCGATTTCGCGGCGGTCTCGGTCACGTCAACGTTGTGGCGAACATCATCTTTGCGGGAATGTCGGGATCCGCCATTGCGGACGCCGTCGGCATTGGCCGCATCATCATCGGCATGATGACGCGCAATGGGAAATATCCCATCGAGTACGCCGCCGCGATTACCGCTTCAGCGGCCATCATCGGGCCAATCATCCCGCCATCGATACCGATGGTCGTGTATGCGCTGGTCTCCGACACCTCCATAGGCTATCTCTTCCTTGGTGGAGTCATACCGGGGCTGTTGCTCGGGGTTGCGTTCATGATCATGAATACGGTGATATCACGGCGCAGGAATTACCCCGTCGAGCCACCCGTCCCGATGCGCGAGATCCCGAAGATCACGCTGGATGCGTTTCCCGCGCTGATGCTCCCCGTGGTGCTGCTGTTCGGCATCTACGGCGGCGTGATGACGCCGACCGAAGGCGCGGCTGCAGCGGCGGCGTACGCGCTGTTGGCTTCGGCGCTCATCTACCGATCGATTTCGCTAAAGCAGCTGTACGCTGTCCTGCTCTCCAGCGCCAAGTCGACGACCTCGGTGGGCATGCTCATCGCCGGTGCGTTGGTTTTCAATTATGTAGTTACGATTGAAAACGTCCCGCTGTCGGTACTGCACTTCATATCGGGATTCCATCTGAGCGCGCTCTGGGTATTTCTTCCTCGTCAACGCGATACTGCTGGTACTGGGATGTCTGCTCGAAGGGACGACGATCCTGCTCGTTATCGTTCCCATCATGATTCCCACCGCCAAAGCCTTGGGCATCGACCTCGTCCATTTTGGCGTCGTGGTTGTCGTCAATATCATGATCGGGCTCCTCACTCCTCCATTCGGACTCCTGCTGTTCGTCATGGCCAACATGACGAAGAAGCCCTTGATGTCCATTGTCCGGGAAGCGACGCCATTCATTTTTGTTGCAATTGTTGTATTGGTGATCATCACCCTCGTCCCACAGACCGTGCTGTGGCTGCCCCGATTGATGGGGTACAAGGGATAATTCGTCCTACATACCGGCCGCTACCGAATCAGTATTGGCACCAATCCAATACGGCCAACGGCACTACTCGCTAGTGTGCAATGCTGATGTGGTACGACATGATTCCGGAGCAGCGCTTCGTCAACGAAGCCTTCGGAACAAAACCCGCTGCACTGGAAGAAGCGATCGCCGAAGTCGATTCGCTTCTTGCCACATAAGGCGCTAGCGGTTCCCGGTACCTAATGCTTCCATTTGATCGAGCAGCCGATGCTCGCGGCCTGCTTTGCCGGCCCGACACCGGTGCGCGCGATCTGGACCATCGCATCGAAGAGCTCACGCGGAGCGTCGGGCTTCGGGGAGCGCCCGGCGTCGTCGATGCGGCCTCGATATTGCAGGCTCAATCCGGCGTTGAAGCCGAAGAAATCAGGCGTGCAGACCGCGCCGTAATCGCGCGCCGCCTGCTGGCTCTCGTCCCACAGGTACGGAAACGGAAAGCGCAGGCGCGCGGAGAGCGCCTTCATGTTGTCGAACGAGTCCTCCGGGTAGTCGGCGGCATCGTTACTGCAGATCGCCACCGAGCCGACGCCGCGGCCTGCGAGTTCCGACGCGTCGCGAATGATTTTGTCCAGAACGGCTTTGACGTATGGGCAGTGGTTGCAGATGAACATGACCAGCAAACCGTTCGGGCCGCGAACCGCGTCGCGTGTAAGGCGACGGCCGTCCGTGCCAGGCAGGTCGAAGTCGGGTGCGCTGCGTCCGAGTTCGCCGAATGTTGTCGCAAGGGCCATGATGTGGTGCGCTAAGGATTCGTGGGAATGATAAATCAGATTTGCGCCGGCCACCATCAAGTCCGAACTTGAGCGCTGTAGCCAGCGTTCAATCGGATCCACTTTTCAAGCAAAACCAACAGTTCTATGATTGCTGGGCCGCGGTATCCCAAGTCGCAATGAAAAACTGATCGCACAATGGGAGAAATTGATGCCGAACGAACGTCCGCCGCTGCCACCTTTCAATCGGGAGGCTGCCGTCCGAAAAGTCCGACTCGCAGAGGACGGCTGGAACAGCCGCGATCCCGAGCGCGTGTCACTCGCGTATTCGATGGACAGTTATTGGCGCAATCGCGCCGAGTTCATCGTCGGGAGACAAGCGATCGTCGCATTCCTGGCGCGCAAGTGGAGCAGAGAACTCGACTACCGGTTGATCAAAGAACTCTGGGCTTTCACCGAAAATCGGATCGCTGTCCGCTTTGCCTATGAATGGCACGACGATGCCGGAACCTGGTTCCGCTCCTATGGCAACGAGAACTGGGAATTCGGAGCGGACGGGCTGATGCAGCGGCGCTTCGCCAGTATCAACGACTTGCCGATCAAGGAGACCGAGCGAAAATATTTTTGGCAACTGGGCATCCGTCCGGCTGACCATCCCGGCCTGTCGGAACTCGGTTTCTGACCGAATCATGATTTCATCAGCCCGCGCAATGTGATCGTTCCCGGATCGCAGGACGGCGCTCAAATGCTTGACAACGAAACCGCCGAATGAGGTGCAAACAATATGAAAAAGAGCGTAACAACCAAGGGCGAATCCCCGTCTCGCCTGATCGACGCGAGGATCAAGGAGCTGGACGACTGGAGGGGCGAGACGCTCGCGCATGTCCGCGCTCTCATCAAACAGGCTGACTCTGAAGTGGTCGAGGAGTGGAAGTGGAGAGGCGTTCCGGTTTGGTATCACGATGGAATGATCTGCACCGGCGAGACGTACAAGAGCGTCGTGAAGCTGACTTTCGCCAAGGGCGCTGCGCTCAAGGACCCCTCAGGACTATTCAACTCCAGTCTTGAAGGGAACGTCAGGCGCGCTATCGATCTTCATGAGGGTGACGAAATAGATAAGAATGCCTTCAAGACGCTCATACGCGCCGCTACAGCTCTGAACAAGGCATCAGCCCGATAGTCGAATCCAGGTTGCGGCGGGAGTTGCCATCCATCGTTATCTGTCCTGATCGGAATTCGACCTGAGGACAATCTCCGATCAGGTTGAAGCGCCTTCGATACAAGGACCCCGATCTACACTCAGCCGTTATTGGGATTGTGTGGACACCTTTGTCGAGGTGTGCAAGACTCCACCGCTTTTTGCCAGCATATTGGTATTGCCTTCCCCTTGGTTAGGGTCGCTGTTCAGCGACCTGTACCACCAGCAGGTGCCGTTGCCTACATCGCTCAGTGTTGCAGAGCTGCCACGAGTTCCCAGCCCCTCGGAAATGCAGCGGCTTCAACCCAGACCGGATGATGGAAGCTCAGACGCGAGGCACCGGTGACAAGTAGCGCGGTGAGGCGCGCGCCGGTGGCGCCGGAAGCAACTATCCGACAAACGCAAGCGCATTTTTTGGGGGCTTCACGAACCATGATTCGAACGCAATGGTCCATACCGATCACCGTGATCCTAATCATGCTGGCAGGCTGCGCCACGCGTCCAGTCAATCTGCCGATGACCCACTACGACCCTGACAAGGCGTACCGGGTCGATCGGCAATCCGAGAATGCCGAGGACGATGCGACGCTGGTTATCCTCGCCTTCTCTGGCGGCGGCACTCGCGCGGCCGCATTCTCCTACGGCGTGTTGGAAACTTTGCGCGACATGCAGGTGACCACCAAGAGCGGCCGTAACATTCGCGTCCTCGACACGGTCGATGTGATCACGGGGATTTCTGGCGGCAGCTTCACTGCGCTGGCGTTCGGCCTCTACGGCGACAGGCTCTTCGACATTTACGAAACGAGCTTCCTCAAGCGCAACGTGCAGGGCGAGCTAATGAAGCGCGCACTCAATCCCTTTAGCTGGCCCTCGCTCGCATCCGATGGTTGGGGACGCTCCGAGCTCGCCGCCAACATGTACGATGAGATCCTGTTCAACGGCGCGACGTTCAAGGACCTCAAGCGCGACGGGCCGAGGATTCTCGTAAGCGCGACCGATCTTTCGGACGGGACGCGGCTCATCTTCAATCCCGAGAATTTCGATGTGCTGTGCACGGACCTGTCGAGTGTTCGCCTGGCGCGCGCCGCGGCGGCGTCGTCGGCCGTCCCAGTGGTCCTGTCATCGATCACGATCGACAACTACGGCGGGACCTGCGGTTATCGTCCGCCGCCCTGGGCGAAGTTGTTCCTTGACAACCCAGACCCGCCACGGCCAGCCGCGCGCACGGTGAAGCGGCTGCAAGAGCTCGAGGCGTATGCCGACCGTGAGCATCGTCCGTATCTTCATCTCGTCGACGGTGGCGTCTCGGACAACGTCGGCATGCGCGGCGTGCTCGACGTGTTGTCGACGTTCGAGGCACTGCACGCGGCGGGGCAGAAAACTCCCTACGATCACGTACGGAACATCTTTATTTTCGTCGTCAATTCGCTGGCAACACCGCCCAACGACTGGGACCTTCACGAGAATCCACCGGCCCTCTTCGACGTGCTGCTCAAAGCGACTGGGACGCCGATCGATCGATATTCTTACGATACGGTGGAGACGTTGCGGGATATCCAGGCACGCTGGGCGTCCTTGCGTGAAGTCCGCGACGCGATCAAGCCCTATCCGGCACTGGACGATAAGCTCCAGACCATCATGCGTGCGCCCGACATCACCATTCGCGTCATCGAAGTGTCTTTCGGCGTGCTTCCGGACAAGGCCGAGCGCGACTACCTCAATACGCTTCCGACGTCGTTCGTTCTCGACGATGAAGCGGTGGACCGCCTGCGCGTGGCGGCGAAGAACGCGATCCTTGCCTCGCCGGAGACCAAGCGACTAATCAACAATGGCGTACTGCACATGGTGGGTCCCGGGCCACGCGTCGGCCCCACGAGCGCCGCCGTATCCGGGCAGGGCAAATAGCGCCGTCGGTTGCGACCGCTATGTCGTGCACCCTTGACCGATACTCCGTTTGCGTGAAAACTGCAAACCGTGCTATTGGAAATTACTTATCGTTTTTGCGCGCCCGAGCGCTGGGGAGGGAATGTATGAAATCCGTATTGTTTGTCATCGTCTCGATGATTGCAGTGACGTCTACGCAGGTGCTTGCGCGTTCGGAAAGTTGCCACCCGGCTACCGAGGCACAAATTGCCTCCCTTTTTGACCGTTGGAATCGCTCGCTTCAGACCGGAGAGCCCAAGAAGGTCGTGGCCAATTACGCCGTGAAATCGGTCCTGCTTCCTACCGTATCGAATACGCCACGCCTTACTCCTGAGGACAAGGAGGATTACTTTAAACATTTTCTGGAGAATAAACCTGTTGGCAAGATCGACTCCAGAACGATCGAGATAGACTGCAACACGGCTATCGATACCGGGCTGTACACGTTTACTTTCGGCGACGGAAGTCAGGTAAAGGCGCGCTACACCTATACCTACAAATGGAATGGACATCAGTGGTTGATAACAAGCCATCACTCGTCGGCGATGCCCGAGAAGAGCTGAGTTTCTCCAGCAACAGTCGTTCTGAAACGCAAGGCGGTAGTATCTTGCAACACGCGATCATCGACCGGAGTGGGGCATGTCCAAGACCACCCTCAAAGGCAGTTGCCTGTGCGGCGCCGTGAAGTACGAAGTGACCGGCGAACCGAAGCGGTTCTACCATTGCCATTGCTCGCGCTGTCGCAAGGCAACGGGTACGGGGCATGCCTCGAACCTTTTCCTGCAACCAGGGGCGCTTAAGTGGCTCGGCGGTGAACAGCAGATCCGCGCATTCAAGGTGCCCGAGGCCAAGCGGTTCACCAATACTTTCTGCGCTACGTGCGGCGGCCGTTTGCCGCGGCAGCCCAAGGACTCCGACATCGTCGTGATTCCGGCCGGATCGTTGGACGACGAGGCCCCGATCCAGCCGCAGGCGCGCATCTTCTCCAGTTCGCGCACGAACTGGTCGTGTGCCGATGGCGAGTTGCCGGTTTACCCGGAATCCGTGCCCCAGTAGCGGTGGGTTCGCGCGGACTGCGTGGCGCCGCAACTTTCGCGACAACGTTCTTGATCGATCGACTCCGGGCCATCTGATTTCTTGCGGCCCCGAACCTGCGACATGCTCCTATTCGTCATTCGTCGTGCGAGTAGCTTTTGGCAGAGCAACTACGAGTAGGATTTGTGCACCGGATAAGCGCCGTGCTTAGAGTATTCATTCTCGCGCTATCTGCCTTCTTATCTTTGCCGTCATCACCGTTGGAGCCCAACCTATGGACAATATCTCTGAGCAGCAGGTCGACGATATTGGAGTGAACGCCTACCTCTATTTCTATCCGCTTCTTTCGATGGACATCACGCGGTTGCAGTCCACGAACATCGAGGCTGGCAAAGAGTTCGCCAAAGGCCCCATGAACACGTTCGTGAACGTTCCCGCCTATCCGCCCGCGGATTTGAAAGTCGTCGTACGCGTCAACTTCGATACCCTCTATTCGATTGCGTGGTTGGACCTGACCGATGAGCCGCAGGTCATCTCCGCACCGGACACAGACGGGCGCTTCTACCTGTTGCCTATGCTCGACATGTGGACGGACGTGTTCGCGTCACCTGGCTGGCGTACCACTGGAACCAAGGCTGGAAATTTCCTCGTCACGCCGCCGGGCTGGCATGGGACGCTTCCCAAAGGATTCTCGCAGATCGCCGCGCCGACACCGTATGTTTGGGTCATCGGGCGCACCAGGACGGATGGCCCGGCGGACTATGACGCGGTCCACAAGGTTCAGGCGGGGTACAAAGTGACAGCGCTGTCGAATTGGGGTAAGCCACCGGCGCCCGTCGTAGTGAAGATCGACCCGACGGTGGATATGAAAACGCCGCCGAAGACACAGGTCGATACCATGCCAGCCGCCAAGTACTTCACCTACGCAGCCGAACTGCTCAAGCTGCATCCGCCTCACATCACGGATGAGCCCATCATCGCGCAGATGAAGCGCATCGGCATTGAACCGGGCAAGAGTCTCGACTTCGACAAGCTCGACCCCACGGTAAAGAAGGCGCTGGAGAGCGCGCCAAAGGATGCGCAGGCACTGATGAGCTACAAGGTGGTGACGATCGCCCGAGTCGCGAACGGTTGGTCGATGAACACCGATTCGATGGGTGTCTATGGAAATTACTATCTGAAACGCGCTATGGTTTCTCAGCTAGGTTTAGGTGCCAACCTACCCGAGGATGCGATCTACCCGCTCAATCTCGGCGACGACACCGGCAAGCCCCTTACCGGCACGAGCGCATACTCGATTCATTTCGACAAGGGAGCCACGCCACCCGCGAACGCTTTCTGGTCGATTACACTTTACGATAGCGAGGGGTTCCAGGTAGGAAACGTTCTCAACCGCTTTGCCGTCAGCGGCTGGATGCCTTTTAGTACAAACGCGGATGGCTCCCTCGATTTGTATTTCCAAAACGAGAGCCCCGGCAAAGACAAAGAAGCCAACTGGCTGCCCACGCCAAAGGGTGATTTCAATCTCACCATGCGCCTGTATTCGCCGCAGTCCGACGCACTTACCGGCAAATGGAACCCGCCCCCAGTGAAGAAATTGAAATGACTGCGCTCTAACACTGTCGGCACATCAATCGCGGTTAGGACGCGCTATCGGCGCTTCAACCTGACATCAGCGCGTTGCATTTCTTGGCGATCTCCACCAGCCGGGCCGCCGTAGGCGCCTCGAGCTTGCGCCGAATTGTTGTCTGGAAATTCGCTATCGTCTTTTCCGTCAACGACAGACGCTGCGCGATCTTCGCAACCGAAAGCCCAGCGACAAGAAGCCGTGCGATCTCCAACTCGCGCGCGGTCAGCGCTCCAACCGCGTCTTGTATTCGCCTCGTGGTATCCCCTTCCTGCGACGCCGACAGGTCGGGGCTCACGAAAATCTCGCCCCGCACCGCGGCGCGGATCGCTTCGACGAGCGTCTCCGGTGCGGACGCCTTTGTGACATATCCACATGCGCCTCCGCCGAGTGCGCGTTCGACATAGATTTGCTCGTCATGAATGCTGAACATCAACACCCTGGCCGCGGGAGAATGAGCGACGATTTGCGCCAATGCCTCGAAGCCGCTCTTGTCCGGAAGTGAAATATCCATGACCGTGACATCCGGGTTCATGGCCACACAGAGCCGTACCGCGTCAGCCCCAGTCGAGGCTTCACCAGCGACGCACAGATCGGACGCACGATCAATAAGTCGCTTGTAGCCCTCACGAACGACGGCATGGTCATCAACAAGCAAGACGTTCGTCATTGCCTTCGCGCCGATTGGGGAAGTTCTGCTCTATCGCTTGTGTCGGCGATGCTGAAAGCATTTGGTTGCGGTGCAGCGGGATATTTTCCCAAGTTTTCGCCGATTGTGTTTCTGCGATCGCGTAAACGCATAATTAATTGGGCTCGCTCGACCTCGTGTTGCGAATGGAGTCGCATGGAAATGACCATCAATCGATCGGCTTCGCAAGAAGCCATCGTATCAACCGCGTCCAACCCATTTTATCGACATGGGAGTCAAATCATACCTGCGACTCGAAGGGTGCAGCTAGGGTGGTTTCGCCACCGCCCCTTTCGGCGTGCTGCGGTTCGTGCTCATCGCCATGACCGTTCTCCTGTCACCCTGTGCCAACGCGCAGAGCGACGCAGGAAATGCATCACCTGCGCCCACCGCCGCCGTGACGCTCCCTCCGGTTAGCGTGATTGGTACGTCGCCATTGATTGGGTCTGGAATCGATCGTGACACGGTTCCCGCTGAAACGCATGTGCTCACAAGCAAGGACCTGTCTCGAGACGGCGTCCCCAACGCGGTCGGTGCGCTCAATCAGCAACTGGGAGGCGTCACACTCGACTCGGCGTCGGGCAATCCGTTTCAGCCGACCTTTTTCTACCATGGCTTCCAGGCATCGCCGTTGCAGGGTACCCCGCAAGGTCTGGCGGTCTACGTGAATGGCATGCGTTTCAACCAGCCATTCGGCGACACGGTCGACTGGGATTTGATTCCTGACATCGCCATCGACCGCATCAACGTCGTGGGCGCAAACCCGGTCTTCGGTCTCAATGCGCTGGGCGGAGCCCTGAATGTGCTGCTGAAAAACGGGTTCAGCTACCAAGGTTTCGAAGCTGACGTTTCCGGTGGCTCCTTTGGCCAACTTCAAGGCGAGTTCCAGTATGGTCATCAGGACGACGGTAGATCGTTTTATGTCGCTGGCAACGCACTCCATCAAAACGGGTGGCGCGACCTGCAATCCTCCGAGATCCAGAATGTCTATGCGGACGCCGGCTGGCGCGGGCAAGCCGGCGAGATACACGCCAACATCACGTTCGCCCATTCGATTCTGAATGGGCCCGGAACCTCGCCCGTTGAACTGCTTGCGGTCGATCGGCGCGCCCAATTCACCGCGCCGAACCAAATCGCCAACCAGTACGTTTCGACCAGCATCAACGGCAACTTTGACCTTTCGGACGCCACCTCGCTTCAGGGACTTGCGTACTACCGCTACCTTCATCAGAACGTCGTCAATGGCAATGCCCCCAACGACACGCCGTGCGACGACGATTCGGGGCTGCTGTGTTCCGATTCGGGCGTCAGCACGACCACCGGCGGGGTTCCGATACCGGACTTCCTGAACGGCGGCCCTTATTCCGAACTCGACACGCAGTCGACGAACACCAACGCGTACGGTATTTCTGGGCAGCTTACCAACGTCAGCGATCTATTCGGATTGCCGAATCACTTCGTCGCGGGAGCGACCTTTGACGGCGCGCGAAGCAGCTTCGGCGCTACTTCATTCATTGGCGGCATCACTTCGCCGGATCGCGTGTTTATCGGTCCGGGAATCGTCATCGATGAGCCCGGCTCGAATTCGCCGGTTGCCGTCAATATCACCAATGCCACCTATGGCATTTTTTTCGCCGATACGATGAACCTGACGCGGGACATCGCGCTCACTGTCTCGGGACGCTACAACGCCGCACGCATCGACCTCAGCGACCAGAACGGCGGGGACCTGAGCGGCAATCACCAATACAACCATTTCAATCCGGCAGTAGGGATGACGTATCGTGCGACGCCTTCGCTGACGGCCTATGCGGGTTATGCCGTGACGAACCGCGCTCCTACACCTGCCGAGTTATCTTGCGCGGGTCCGGAGAACTCCTGCAGCCTCGCCAATTTCTTCGTCGGCGATCCCGATCTGCAACAGGTGATTGCGCATACCGTCGAGGCGGGCATTCGAGGTAGTTTCGTACCCGCCGCGGGAGCGTCGTTGACGTACAGCCTCGCGTTCTTTCACACTGACCTCGACAACGACATCGCCTTCATCAACAGCGTCACACAGGGACGCGCTTTCTTCGCAAACATCGGTCAGACGCGACGCCAAGGTGTCGATGCGAGTCTGCAGCTGACCAGCGAGCGCTGGCTCGCGTACGCCGCCTATTCCTACATCAATGCCAGTTACCAGTCGAGTTTTGTAGAAGCTTCCGGCAGTAATCCTGCAGCCGATCCGGACGGCAATATTACGGTGCAAAAGGGCAATCGGCTGCCCGGCATTCCCGCGAATCAACTCAAGCTCGGCGCGTACTACAAAGTTACCCCGGAATGGACTGTAGGCGCTGTCGGGATCGCGGCCGGTAGCTCCTATCTGGTCGGCGACGAAGCCAACTTGACCCCGAAGCTCCCGGGATACTTCACCTTGAATCTAAGCACCACTTACCAGATGACCAAGAACGTTCAGCTGTTCGCGTGGGCCAACAACGTGACCGATGCGCGGTACTACACATTCGGCACCTTCTCTCCCACAAGTTCGGTCTTCCTTGCCCAGGCGCCGAACGCGACGGATCCAAGAAGCTATAGTCCCGCAGCGCCGGCCTCGGTATTCGGTGGAGTTCGCGTAACGTTCTAGCCACGCGCTGATCCCTGCAGTTTTGTTCGGGACGCCGCTGGCGCTATGGCATCGGCGATGCCCACGCCGACTGGCGGTTCAGGTCGACGCGCCGGGCAAATTCTCGAGTCGCTGCAGCACGCCGGCGACGATGCGATCGCAGCGCTCACCGTCGAAGGTGAAGGTGTCTTCCATGGTGAAATCGATCTCCCGGGCGAGGGCCTCCCTGAGTAGTCCTTTGGCGCGGAAATAGCGAGTGCGTACCGTCGCCGGCGGTATTCCGAGACAAACGCCGGCCTCCTCGACCGTCATTTCTTCCACTGCACGCAGTACGAACACAGTACGAAAGGCATCTGGCAGCTGGTCGATTTTTGACTCCAGCAAACGGCGCATTTCTGCGCGCACTGCGGCACCCTCAGGCTGCTCCGGTGAGTCGCACATATTCACCTCCGGGTCGTCGCTAATCCGGTCAGTCGTATCGTTCAGATGGATGATCTCGGCACGGCGGCTGCGCTTGCGCAGACGCCCAATGGCCTCGTTCGCCACGATGCGCACCAGCCAAGTGGACAACTTCGCATTGCCGCGGAACTTTGCCATCGCGGAATAGGCGAGCAAATAGGATTCCTGAACGGCGTCCTCCGCTTCGGCGTCATCCCTCAGGATGCTGCGTGCAGTTCGATAAAGGCGCTGGTTGTAGCGTCGCATCAGCCGCTGGAACTCCTCTCGGTCTCCCGCGGCGATGCGGCGAGCGATCTCTACGTCGGACGACGGCCCAGTCTCATTGGGGACGGCCAGATGCATGGCGTTTCTCGGTGGGTTGGCTTCCGTGTTCATGAACTTTTGCACGCAACTGATTCATTCAACCGCTAGCGTACCCTTCATATTTGGATGAAGGACGCAAATGTAAGTGTATTCGCCGGTCTTGCGCGCCACGTATTTCCAGGACGCGCCGGCCGGTATGTCGTGGGAGTCAAAGACGCCACGTGCCGTCACGGTGTGCGGGAACGGATCCTTGTTGACCCATACCACCGTATCGCCACGTTTGACCACCAGCAAAGCGGGCTGGTACGCAACAGCTTCGATGATGACGGTATGGCTAGCCGGCGTGCCGGCAGTCGTCGCGGCGAGCGCGCCCGTCGCAAGACAGATGACGCACCACCCGTATAGCTGCGCAACCCGCAGCGAGCGCGCCGGGTGGGGCGAGAATTGCGAGTAGCCTCGACGCATGTCCGTGCGGTTCCGCGTCACTATTTCAGGGATGCCTGAATCATCTTCGCATGATCCAGATGGGCGACAAAAGCGGGGCGCACTTTGATAATGAGCGCCTTGAGTTCTTCGTTCTTCGCGTTGGGTATCAGCGTCTTGTCGATGGCGTCGAGGACCTGCTCGTGATAGGCCACTTCGTGGTCGATGTATGCCTTGTCGAACGCGGCGCCCTGCAGGCTTTGCAGCTTCTTGACGTTTTCTACCCCACCTGCCTTAAGGCTCTGACTCGTCGGATTATCCTGCGGCACAACTTTGAGCTTGGTAACCAATGCGACGGCTTGTTGGTTGACGCCGCTGTGGTCCGTCACCATTTGCCTGCCAAACGCTTTGACATCATTCGTCGAACCCTTGGCTTCAGCCAGCTTGCCGGCGTCGATGTCGACCTGATTGGCTGTCACGACGATGCTCGCGATTTGCGCATCGTTAGGCCCGCCAGCGGCGGCCGGCGCGGCACTTTGCGCCAAAGCGCCGCCGGCGACGATCAGTGCACCTACGAAAGCGACTAATAACGATCTCATAGCGATTCTCCATTTGAATAATTTCATACTCGCGACGCAAAGGACGCGTCCATCGCACCGGCGCCGGTCATCCAGGACGAGATGAAGCCGCCCTTTGCGCGTAACCACGGGACATTAGATGAATCTCGACTCGCCAGCGTTCCCGCGCAAGAAAAGCAGCCTCCGGCGAAGCGAGCCCTCGCTTGTGCAGCGGGAAGATCACGAGTACACGAGAGGCGAGGGCGCTGACCTTGGTCAACAGCGCGCTTCGTCGTGCCGACGTGATGCGGCACGACAGATGACAGAAACTGATCAACAGCCTCCGGTCTACGCGCCGAGATGCCGGAACGTCATCTCCGGCGGTGCGCTAGCGCAAAAGCTGGATACCTGTCGATGTTACTTGGACGCGATCACCGATGCGCAGTGCAGGTGCCGATGTTTGCTGGATCGTGGCGAATGTGCCGTCGTCGTAGCGAACACCGATCCGCCACACCAGGGTCTGGCTGCGCTGGGCAAGCTGGTTGCCGCCCCACGCGCCCGCACCCGCGCCCACGACGGTGGCCACGGTCTGTCCCCGACCACTGCCCACCAGGCTGCCGAGTCCTCCGCCGACCAGCGCACCGCCGATCGTGCCCACCGTGGTGTTTACATTCTGGACGCTGTCCTGAGTGATCGACTCGACAGTGCCGATGCGAATCGCCGGCTGCTCACTGACTTGAAACGCAGGCGGGGTATTGCAACCGGCAAGCGCAATCGCGGCGCACGCGATCAATGCGGCGACGCCGCGTCTCCATCCCAACATGCTCGTCATCTCTGGTCTCCTATTCACAATCAGCGTGCTTATTCGGGAATCGAGTTGAGCAGGTACATGGCTGCGAGCAGTCCGCTCGGGCGACCGAGCTTGCCGAGCCACTGCGCGAAGATTGTCTCGATGTCACCACTCATGTACACCTGCGTCAGCGCCTTGTTGACCTCGAGGCGCAGCGCCGAATCGTTGCGCGGCAATGCCATCGCGTAGGGCTCGAACGACAGTTCCTCCACAAGCATTGCCAGCCTGGTGGGCTCCTTGGCCTGCGCCAACAACCCGATGAGCTTGATCTTGTCGCCCGCATAGGCATCCACGGTGCCCGCCTCCAGCATCGTGATCCCTTCATTGGGATTGGTGATCGTAACGACAGTCGCATTGACGAGACGGCGGCGCAACACGTCGTTGAGCCGCGTTTCCGTCGTGGTGCCTTTCAGTACGGCGACACGCTTGCCGGCCAGGTCGGGAACATCGTTGATCGGCGCGCCGGCCTTGACGAGCAGACCGCCGCCATCGATGAAGATCAGGTTCGAGAAATCCACGTTCGCGAGCCGGGATTGGGTCTGCGTCGTGTTCGCGCACTCGAGGTCGGCGCGACCCGAGGCGACCATCTGCAAGCGCTCGGTGACGGATCCGGCGAGCCAGTTCACCGTGAGCTCCGGCTCGCTGATCACGCGGGCGATTTGTGCGATGACGCGCTTGCACAAGTCGATCGAATATCCGGTCGCCTCCTTGTTCGGGCCAGTGAACGAGAAAGGCAGCGAATCCGTTGAATACGCAACATTGATCGCTTTGGCCGCTTTGATCTTGGCAAGCGTATTCGGCGCCGCTTGCCCAGCCGCCCCGCCGGCCACCAGCGAAGAGGCTGCGAAAATCGCGACAACTAGGAGCTTTGACATGGGAACCTCGAGACGGTGAGTAAGCAACGGCGCGCGGAGAGCGCTTGGCCGTATATGCCCTGCACATTTTACACGAACTTGAACGCTACAATCGCCATCGATCGGTGGTGTGGTCAGCGGTCAACTCCCGCAGTGTGACGACCCCCGCCGCCACGGTCACCCGATTGCACCGTTATGTAATTTTTGGACCTCTTACACAAGTTTCCGCAACGGAGATGCCGATGGCGCGCGCGAACCCGGGTCGATATTTCCTTGCGCTCATGTTGCTGTTGCCGATTCCGGCCCTGGCGCAGTCTGCATTCACCGTCCAAGCGGTCAACGTGCGCGCCGGTCCGGACCGCGCGTTTCCATTGGTCGACTGGCTTCAGGCGGGGACGCCCGTCAACGTCGTCGGCTGCACCAACGGCTGGCGCTGGTGCGATGTCATTGCGGGCCGCACGCGGGGTTGGGTGTACTCGAGGTATCTGTCGAGTTTCGTCCGCGGCGGGGCACCGATCATCACCTTTTCGGTGGGCCCGTACTGGGGTGCGCACTACCGTGGGCGGCCGTGGTACTC
The DNA here is from genome assembly GCA_963732105.1 of uncultured beta proteobacterium. Taxonomy (GTDB): domain Bacteria; phylum Pseudomonadota; class Gammaproteobacteria; order Burkholderiales; family Casimicrobiaceae; genus PALSA-1003. Next base: position 421,249 of record CAVSYL010000019.1, on the reverse strand, counting down.
GAATCGATCGACATGGAACAACTGGGGATCGCCGTCGTTTCGTCCACCACCGCCGCCGCCGAGCCGGCCACCGCCGCGGCCACCGCGGCCACCGCAGAGTCGTCCGCCCAACTCAGGTTCGCCCCCAGGTGGCAATCGGCCGCCCACTGGACGGCCGCCTTCGGGCGGCCCACCTTCAGGCGGTCGTCCTCCTTCAGGCGGTCGGCCACCGTCGAGCGGACCGCCCTCCGGAGGTCGGCAGCCGCGTGATAGCGGCTCGGGTCAGTAGTCAGCACTGCGGTAGAAGAATTCCAAGTCTCCACGCGCTTTGCGGAGGTCAACTCCCCGGTCCCTTGCCCCGGGCGTAACCCGGCAGCCGCCCGGCCGGAAGAATCACCAGCAGCGAGACGCCCGCTAACATCAGCAAGGAGAGTTTGAGCGCGCGCAGTCGCGCATCGGCATTGATCCGCACCGCTTCGGTGATCTGTTCGGGCGTGGCAGTGGTGTTCTTCATCACGTCCTTCAACCGCGCGTTGCTGACGAAGGTCGCGCGGTCGAGGTCGACTTGCCGAAGGAGTGCGGGCGGAATGGAGGGATTGTCCGCGAGGCTTCGCTCGACGGTCACGCTGAGGATGCCAACCGCCAGCGCGCCGGCCAGCGACGTGCCGACGCCGGCGGCGAGACTCTTGATCGTTCCTCGCAGTGAGCCCACGTCGCCGGCGAACTGCTTCGGTGCGTACGTCACCAGAACGTTGAAAAGCAGCGTCGCCAGTGCGCCCTGGCCCAGGCCGAACATGACGAGTCCAAGGACGACGAACACGTTGCTCCACTCGTTGTTCATTGTCGCCGCGAGCAATATGAGGGCGGCGGAAACTAGGACGAAGGAGCAACGGGTGATTTGGCGCGGCGTCAGTCGGTCGGACAGGCCCAGCACAAAAATGGCCGCCGCAAATACGGCCAATTGGTAGGGAATCATCGCGATCGCGGTTTGTAGGCTCGTCCTGCCCTGGACCATCTGGATGTAAAGCGGGACCAGGAAGGTCAGCGCGTTGGCGAGCATGAAGATCGCCATCATCGCCAGCACAGCGGCATGCTCCCGCGGCGATTCGATGACCTTCAGCGCGAGCAGCGGCGTCTGTTGGCGCGCCTGTCGCCGCTGCGCCCAGGCGAGGAAGAGCTGCAGGCCCAAGACCCCGCTGACGACCATGACGAGGGCTGGTGACAGGCCCAGCACGTTGAACGGGGCGGAAGCATTGGCCAGCACCGTCCCCCAGTCGTAGAGATAGTTCACGCCGAGGCTGATCAGGCTGACTGCTGCCGCCGCCAGGATCACGCCAACGCCGTCGATCTGAACGCCTGGCACTTTGGGTACCGGGCTTGAGCCGCACGCTCAACAACAGCGTGACCGCCGCAAAAGGGATGACGAGTCCAAACGCATAACGCCAGCCGAAATAGGTTCCGACGACACCGGCGACGAAGAATGCAGTGACGGCCGCCATGGCCTGCACGGCACCAAGAATACCGAGCGCCTTGGCCTGCTGGGCGCCGCTGTAATTGTCGACGATCAGCACGACCAGTGTGGGGACGATCGCCGCCGACGCCAAACCGGCGATCACTTGAGATGCGATCATGACGGCCACGCTGGAACTCGCCGTCATCATGACCATCGCTGCAAGCAGCACCAGCGTGGCCCACCGGAATACGTTCAGCGAACCGAGTTTCTGCCCGAGCTTGGCGCCGAGCATCGTGAATCCGGCAACGGCGATCGAGTTCGCGACGATGGCAGTGCCGATCATGGTCGGCGCCGTATTGAACTCGGCGACGATGCCGCCGATGGAGACCGGCAACGCATTAATGTTCAGCGACATCTGCGCCTGACCCATCGCGATGACGATCATTGGCAGCCAGGATGCGCGCAGCTCGACTTCGGTGGCCATCGCTGCAGCGGATTGGAGGGTGATGGCGCTTGCGCTCGCCTCGCGCAGCCGGTTGTTATTTGCTCGAAATGATGCCGCGATCTGCCAACTGACCGATGATGACGTCCGCAAAGGCAGGGGTCTCCCTTTCCACCGAGCCCGGATTTAGCGTACGCGTTGTCGCAGACCATACCACCGCTTTCGTCTGCACGTCGAATAGCTTGGCTTCCACGGTAGCGAGATCGTAGGTGCTGACCCGCTGGACCGGAACCAGCGTCCGCGTCGAGCCGCCCCATGGCCCTTGACCCCATCCGGCACCGCCACGGACCATGGTCGTCGATACCTGGGTTCGGGTGTCTACTCCCAGCAGTCTGACGAGAAGCAAGCCTTGCGCACCGCTATTCGTGACTGCGGCCGCGAACGGCGCATCAGACGCCGCGCGCATCGTCGGAGATCACGGTGTAGCCGGGAATGCCCTCGACGCCTGCCGCGCGCAACCTCGCCGCGAATGCGTCTTCGAATACGCGCCCATCGGTGGCGCTGTTGATGCTGCCCACGACGATTATCTTGCGAAACGGCGGCCCCGCGAAGTCAGTGTCGAACCACGCCGACCGGATCGACGTGCTTTGGCAGCCGGACACCAACGCAACCAGTGCAAGCGCAACAAAGGTCAAACGGAGATTCATGAGGAGCCCTCCTGTCAGTCTGGCTAGCGGCGCGTCCCGCTAGGTGAGTGTGACATGCGCAAGTCACGTCATGCGATTATCCTCCAAACGCAATTGGCAGTTAAAATCAGTGGCGCTGCGCTCGCGTCTATCGAGCTCGCTTAACTTCCAGGTTGTTCGGAATGTGAAAACAATACCTGCTGTCCCCGCGGAAGGCGAATTGCACGATGCCTGGCGGACCGATTTCGCGGCGCCAAATGTCTCGGTCAAAGATCGCATGGCGGCGGGCAAGGCTCTGCGCGAGAAGGTGCCGCACGCCGTGCACGCGGAATTCCGGCCCGCACCGAACCGAGCTGACCCCGTAGCCGTCCTCGAGGAGCAGGCCAGGACGCGTCTTCCGTTCCTGGTGCCCATCCGCTACGCGCGAATGCTCGCGAGCCCGTTCGCCTTCCTGCGCGGCTCGGCGGCGGTTATGGCTCCCGATCTTGCACAGACACCGGTGACTGGGCTTATGGTCCAAGCGTGCGGCGACGCGCATCTGGGCAATTTTGGCGTGTTTGCGTCGGCCGAACGAAATCTTGTCTTCGCCATCAACGATTTCGACGAGACGCTGCCGGGAGCCTGGGAGTGGGACATGAAGCGACTCGCTGCCAGTGTTGTCGTGGCCGGCCGTTTCCTTGCTGCCGACAAGACCGCCTGCGAGGAAGCGGCGCGCACAGTGGTCGCAAGCTATCGCGAACACATGCGCGAATACGCCCAGATGTCGCATCTGGATGTCTGGTACTCGATGATCGACGAAAAAGGTGTCCTGGCCGCGCTTTCGCCGGACGTACGGGAGGACGCGGAGCGGATCATGGCCAAGGCCCGCCGGCGAAACCACCTGCAGGTCCTGGAAAAGAAGGCGCAGCTCATCGACGATCAGCACCACATCGTCGAGGAGAAACCGCTTATCGTCAGGGAGACGCACACGGCCGAGGGCCATCCCCTTGCGAAAGTCGTCAACCACACGCTACATGTCTACTTCGACTCGCTGCCGGAAGATCGCAAGGTGCTGTTTGCCCGTTACCGTGTCGTGGATGTGGCGCGCAAGGTGGTGGGCGTGGGCAGCGTCGGCACCCGCTGTTGGATATTGCTGTTGAGGGTAACGACGACGACAACGATCCCTTGTTCTTGCAATACAAGGAAGCGCAACGTTCAGTCCTGGCGCCTTACTCGAAAGCGGCGCCCTTTGACTGCGAGGGCAAACGCGTCGTGGTAGGGCAGCGGCTCATCCAGGGCGCGCCGGACATTTTTTTGGGCTGGGGCATCCAGATCGACGGAACGCATTTCTACATGCGCCAGCTGCGCGACATGAAGGGATCCTGGGAATTCGATCCCGACACGATGGGGGCAAAGCGCCTTATCGAATATTCCAAGCTCTGCGGTTGGGCCTTGGCCCTGGCACACGCCAAGTCGGGAGATGCAGCCCTCATCGCGGGCTACCTGGGCAAGAGCGAAAGCATGGACGAGGCCATTGCGCGCTTCGCCGAATCTTATGCCAAGCAGAACGAGCGCGACTACGACGCACTCGTCAGGGCAGCGAAGTCGAAGCGCGTTCCCGTAGCGAAGGTGGCGTGAGGTGATTTTGTATCGTCCACATGTGCCGATGCTAATATCGCTAGACGGTTGCGCTCCCTCGCCGCAACAAAGACAATAGTCGAAACCTCGACCGGGAGTCGTAACGTGCCTCCGACCTTCGCCGCCAGGCGATCGAACTGCCCCGCACGAGCGTTCGCGCTGCTTCCCTTTGTGCTCATAGTGCTGCTTGCCTCGTGCCGGCGTGCGGAGGAGGCGCCCGCGCCCGAAGTACGTCCGGTGCGCGTAGTTACCGTTGCCAAAGGCGCAGTAGGTGACATGATCGCCTTGACCGGGACCGTCCAGGCACAGACCGAAATCAACATGTCGTTCCGGATCGACGGCCGCTTGATCGAGCGCAATGTGACGGTCGGTGACACCGTGCGGCCGGGCCAGCTCATCGCCCGGCTCGATTCGCAAAACGAGGAGAGCAGCGTCCAGTCCGCACGGGCGCAACTCGCTGCGGCGCGCGCGCAACTGGTCGAAGCCCGCAATAACTACGCGCGCATGCGGGATCTCGTGGCGGAGAACGCAGTGTCGCAGGCCACGTACGATTCGGCCGAATCGTTGCGCAAGACCGCCGAATCGCAGGTCGAGTCGGTGCAGTCGCAGCTGACATTGGCAGAAAACCGTCTGAGCTACACGCGGCTGGTATCCGACATCGCGGGCGTCGTGACGATGCAGTCGGCCGAACCGGGCGAGGTCGTCGGCGCGGGTCGTCCGATCGTCCAGGTTGCGCGGGAGGGCGCGCGCGATGCGGCCTTCGATGTGCCGGCGCGTGTCAAAGACAGCATGCCACCGAATGCGGAGCTCGACCGTGGTCCTGACCTCGGATCCGAAAATCACCGCGATGGCTGTTGTACGCGAAATCTCGCCTCGAGCTGATCCGGTGACCGGTACCTTCCGCGTGAAGTTTCGCCTGATCAATGCTCCCGCGGCCATGCGCCTCGGTACCACGGTGACGGGACGGATGAAGCTGGCGGCTGCGCCGGCGATCGAGGTGCCTCCGTCCGCGGTTTTCCGCACGGATCGCCAATCGGCTGTCTGGGTGGTTGATCCCAGGACCGGGGCCGTCGCGACGCGCAACATCGAAATCCGTTCCTCCGATCCGAATCGGGTCGAGGTCGCATCGGGCCTGAATCCGGGCGACATCGTCGTGACGGCGGGCATCCAGGCGCTGCGGCCGGGACAGAAAGTTCGCCTGCTCGAGACCAAGCAGTGATCGGCCCGAATCTCTCGGAGTGGGCGCTCCAGCGGCGCTCGCTGATCGTCTTCCTGATGATCGTGGCGGTGGTGGCGGGGACGTTGTCGTTCCTGCGCCTGGGCCGCGGGGAGGACCCGGCGATCACCATCCGAACGATGGTTGTCGGCGCGGCATGGCCGGGCGCAACCGTCGAGGAAACGTTGAAGCAGGTCACCGAACGGTTGGAGCGCACGCTACAGGAAACGCGCCACCTCGACCGCGTGCGCAGCTACACCACGGCGGGCCAGACGACGATCTTCGTCGACCTCAAGCAGTCAGCGCCGCCGTCGGAGATCGCGGACGTTTGGTACCAGGTGCGCAAGAACATCGGCGACATGCGTGGGACGCTTCCCGCCGGCGTTGTAGGACCGTTCTTCAACGACGATTTCGGCGACACGTTCGGCATCATCTACGCGTTCACCGCCGAGGGCTTCACGTTCCGCGAGCTGCGCGACTACGTCGAGGCAGCGCGTTCGCGCCTGCTGCAGGTGCCGGATGTCTCGAAAATCGAGGTGATGGGCGCCCAGGACGAGCAGGTCTTCATCGAATTCAACACCGACCGCCTTGCCGGCCTGCGGCTCGACTATTCGACGATCCTCGCGACACTTCAGGCGCAGAACCTCGTGCGGCCAGCCGGCGTGATCCAGACGCAGCAGGAGCGCGTGTTCCTGCGCGTCACCGGCGCGTTCGATTCGGAGCACGACATCGAGGGCGTCAATTTCGTGGCGGGTGACCGAATCATCCGGTTGGGAGACATCGCCACCGTGCACCGCGGTTTCGTCGATCCGCCGCAGCCGATGTTCCGCGTCAACGGCAAACCGGCGATCGGCCTGGCGATCGCCATGCGCGACGCCGGCGACATTCTCGCGCTCGGCGGCAACATACGCAAGGAGATGGCCGACATCAAGGCCAACCTGCCGCTCGGCATCGAGCCAACGCTGGTTGCCGACCAGGCGGTCTCGGTCGATGTTGCGATCAACGATTTCATGACGTCCCTGTGGCAGGCGATCCTGATCATCCTGGTCTGCAGCTTCGTGAGCCTCGGCGTGCGACCCGGCGCCGTGGTCGCATTGGCGATTCCGCTCACGCTCGCAATCGTGTTCGCCGTCATGGACGTCACGCATACGGGTCTGCATCGCATCTCGCTGGGCGCCCTCATCATCGCGCTGACGCTGCTCGTCGACGACGCGATGACGACGGTGGACGCGATGATTCGCAGGCTGGGCGCAGGGGACACGATCGACGACGCGGCGACGTTCGCCTACCGGACGCTCGCCGCGCCGATGCTGATCGGCACGTTGGTCACGATCTCGAGCTTCGTTCCGATCGGCTTTGCGCGCAGCTCCGCTGGCGAGTACACGTTCTCGATCTTCTCCGTCGTCGCGATGTCGCTCATCGTATCGTGGCTGGTCGCCGTCGTGTTCGCGCCGCTGGTGGGAAAGGCGCTGCTTAAGCCGCCGAAGGCGGACGCCGAGACCAAGCCAAGCAAGCTGCTGAACGTTTACAGTGCGTTCCTGCGCGCGGCCATCGGCGCAAAGTGGGTGACGATCGGACTGACGATCTGCGCGTTCGCCGGCGCGCTCTTCCTGCTCCGGCATCGTGCCGCAGCAGTTCTTTCCGGCCTCTGATCGCCCCGAGCTCATCGTGAGCATGACGTTGCGGCAGAACGCGTCGATCTACGCGACCGAAGCACAGGCGAAACGCTTCGAAGCGGTGCTGCTGGGCGACCCCGATATCGACCACTTCAGCACGTACGTCGGCCGCGGGGCGATCCGGTTCATCCTAACGCTGGACGTACAGCTCGCCAACCCGTTCTTCGCGCAATTCGTCATCGTCACGAAAAGCCTCGAGGCGCGCGAGCGCGTGCAGCAGAAACTCGAGGGGGTGCTGGCCGAGCAGTTTCCCGACGTCGTCGCAGGCGTGAATCCGCTCGAATTAGGCCCACCAGTCGGCTGGCCATTGCAGTATCGGATTTCGGGCCCCGACATTGACGAAGTTCGCCGGATCTCGTTGGAATTCGCCAACGTGCTGGGCTCCGATCCGCGGACGCGTCACGTTCACTTCGACTGGATGGAGCCCGCCCGGCAGGTGCGCGTGCACGTCGACCAGGACGAGGCGCGCCGGCTCGGTGTCAGCTCGCGCGGATTGGCCGCGGCGCTCAACGCGCCAGTCACCGGGACGACGGTCACGCAGTTGCGCGACGACATCTATCTCGTCAACGTCGTTGCGCGCGCCACCGACGACCAGCGCGCTTCGTTCGAAACGCTGAGTTCGCTGCAGGTGCCGACGCCCAGCGGTCGAATGGTCCCGCTAAGGCAGTTCGCGACTTTCACGGAGGAGCAGGAGTTTCCGCTGATCTGGCGGCGCGACCGCGTGCCGACGCTCACGGTGCGCGCCGACGTGACCCACGGTGTACTTCCGGATGTCGTCGTCGGGCGCGCTCGCGCCTAAAGTCGCCGAGTTCGCCGCGAAGCTCCCGAGGCCCTACACGGTCGCCACGGGCGGTCTGTACGAAGAGAGCGCCGCATCGAGCGCGTCGGTATTCGCGGTCGTGCCGCTCATGCTGGTGCTGATGCTCGCGGTCATGATGTTGATGCTTGTGAGCTTCCGCAGGCTCGCGATGGTGGTCGCCCTGCTGCCGCTCGGGCTGATCGGTGTCGTCATCACCCTGCTCGTGTTCAACCGGCCGCTGGGCTTCGTCGCGATCCTCGGCATCCTGGCGCTGATCGGCATGATCGCGAAGAACGCAGTCATCCTCGTCGTCCAGATCGAGTCCGACCGCGCAGACGGGAAAGGCGTCCGGGACGCCGTGATGGCGTCGGCGACGTCGCGGTTGCGGCCGATGATCCTGACGGCGATCTCGACCGTGCTCGGCTTGATCCCGATTGCGCCGACGGTGTTCTGGGGGCCGATGGCCTTCGCCATCATGGGCGGCCTGCTGGTCGCGACGTTGCTGACGCTGATCCTGCTGCCGGTGCTCTACGTCACTGTGTTCGGGGACGAGAAAGACCCTGCCTCAGTCGCGCCGGAAGCAGCGTGATCGGCGCAGTACGCTGATGCGACCCTTCCCATGACCGACGATCGACCTGCACCCGCCACCGAGTCGAAGCCGCAGGTGCGCATTGTCCTGATTCGCGGTGCGCTGCTGTTCGGCCTGTGGATCGTTCTCATGCAAAGCGCAAAGATTGGCGATCTCGCGGTGGGTGCATTGGCCACCGTCGCGGCAACATGGTCGAGCCTGCGCTTGCTGCCACCCGAGAGCGGGCGCGTGCGGTTCGGCGTTTTGCTCGCGTACACACCGCGCTTTCTCTGGCAATCGCTCAAGGCGGGGATCGACGTGGCGCGCCGCGCGTTTGCGCCCAGCCTTCCACTCCATACCGGCTTTGTCGAATACCGCACAGGCTTCCCGCGCGGGCAGGCACGCAACAATTTCGCCACGATCACGAGCATGATGCCGGGCACCGTACCGGCGGGTGACGGCCCGGATACGATCGAGTTCCACTGCCTCGACATAAGCCAGCCGGTCGTGGCGCAGATGGCCGAGGAGGAACGTCTGCTCGCGAAGGCGCTCATGACCGGGGCAGACGCATGGCTGATTTCCTGCTCGCCGCAGCGGGTTTCGTGCTGGCGATGGTTGCAGTGGGCCTGATTCGGGTGCTCCGCGGCCCCGGCGACGCCGATCGAATGATGGCGGGGCAATTGCTCGGGAGCGGAGGCATCGCCGCATTGCTGCTTGGCGGCGCAGCAGTCGGCGACGGATCAGTGGTCGACGTGTCGCTGACGCTGGCGCTGCTCGCGGCGTTCGCGTCGATCGCGTTCGTGAAGTTCGCGCCCGTCGTCGCCGGACAGACGCTGACAGAGCCATGAGCGGCACAATCGTCGAGCATCGTCGTCGACCTGTTCACATACGTTGCCGTCAGCGCGGGCCTGTTCTTTTTTCTGGCCGGCACGGTGGGCCTGTTGCGTTTTCCCGACACGCTCACGCGATTGCATGCGCTCACCAAGGCCGACAACCTGGGCCTCGGGCTAATCGTGCTCGGCCTTTTGCCGCAGGTCGATGGCGTTCTGAACGGACTCAAGCTGATCGCGATCTGGTTGCTCGTGCTGCTGTCCGGCGCCGACGCCGGTCAACTGATTGCGCGGCGTCGCGCGGCGTCGCGGTCCGCCGGCTATCATGATTGTCGACGCTTTCTACGCTGCGCCTGCGCTGCTTATCCTGGCGCTTGGCATTTACACGACGGTGGTACGCGACACGTTTCCGGCGACGGTCGGTTACCTTGTGTACGGTCTGTTGCTGACGGTGGCGTGGGTGCAATTGCGTGGCGTGGACGTTGCACTAACCGAGGCGGCGATCGGCGGCGGGCTGACCGGCATGTTGCTCGTGCGCGCGTCGGCGAAACTCCGGGCGATCGAACCGCAAGCGCGGGCGGATACACCACGATTGCCGGTGCGACTGCTCGCGGCACTCCTGGCCGGCAGGAGTCGCCGCCGCGCTTGCCGTCGCGTTGCTGACGCTGCCCGATCCCGCTCCGACGCTCGCGCCGGAGGCTGTCGCGAACATGGCATCGACCGGCGTGGGCAATCCGATCACCGCGGTGCTGATGGCGTATCGGGCGATGGATACGTTGCTCGAGGCGACGGTGTTACTGCTCGCGCTGATCGGCGTATGGTCGCTCGCGCCGGACCGCGCGTGGGGCGGCCGTCCGGGACCGCGCTACAACGCCGACCCCGACGGCATCCTCGCGTTCATCGCGCGCGTGCTGCCGCCGATCGGCATCATCATCGGCATGTACATCTTCTGGGTGGGTGCGGACCATCCGGGTGGAAAATTCCAGGGCGCCACCATCGTCGCAGCGATGTGGCTGCTCACGATGATGGCCGGGCTCGCCGATACCCCGCCGATCGATCGCCGGCTGTTGCGCATTCTCCTGGTTGCAGGCACGGTCGTATTCATCGCCGTCGGTGTCGCAGGTGTGCTGTTGACGGGCACGTTCCTCGCGTATCCCGAAGGCTGGGCGAAACCGATGATCCTGGTGATCGAGTTCGCGCTGATGCCTTCGCTCGCGTTGACGCTTGGGCTGATCATGGCCGGCGCGCCCGAACGGGCGGGTGGATCATGAGCGGGGCCAACCTGTTTGGATTGGTGGCGTGCGCGCTGGTCGGCGTCGGGCTTTACGGATTGATCGTGAACCCGCAACCGCTGCGCAAGATCCTGGCGTTCAACGTGGTAGGCAGCGGCGTGTTCCTTCTGTTTGGTGTGATCGCGCGGCGCGGCGCGGCTGCGGGCATAGGCGGCGATCCGGTGCCGCAGGCGCTGCTCATCACTGGGATCGTCGTCGCTTTCTCGGCCACCGCGCTCGCGATCACCGTGCTGCTGCGCCTCTTCGACGAAACCGGATCGACCACGCTCGCCCCTGAAGCACCTGCGCCGAGCGCGAACAGCAGCACGAGACAAGGATAGGGACGCGTGGCCGCCGAAGCGCTGACGACACCGGGCGGGTTGCTGCTCCCGCTCGCCGTGCTGCTCCCGTTCGCGGGCGTGATGGCCGGACTGGTGCTCGGCGGTCGCAACGCGCAGCGTGTCGCGATGCTCACGATCATCGTGGGTTTGGCGATCGCCATCGCGATTGCGACGATCATCTTGCGCTCGGGCGGGATCGCTCACCTACGTGCTCGGCGGCTGGGCGCCTCCGCTTGGCATCGCATTGCGCGCGGATGGGTTGTCGATGGTGATGATGCTCGCGGTGGCCGTGGTTATCGCGGGCATCGGCGTTTACGCTCGCAGCGATTTCAGTACACCCGCCGACATGCGGGAGGCGCGCGCGCCGATGCTGTACTGGCTGCTGCTGCTCGCCGTGTGGGGTTCTCTCAATCTGGTGTTCGTGAGCAGCGACCTCTTCACGCTGTACGTCGCGCTCGAATTGCTCACCTTCGCCGGCGTGCCGCTCGTCTGCCTCGACGGTAAAGGTGAAACTTTGCGCGCTGCGCTGCGCTACCTGATATACGCGCTGGCGGTTCCATCCTGTATCTGCTCGGCGCGGTTTTGCTATACGGCGACTCTGGCACGCTGGACATTGCGCTGCTGGCGCAGCGTCTGCGCCCTTCACCCGTGGTGTGGACTGCGGTCGCTCTGATGACGACGGGACTGCTAGCCAAGACCGCACTGTTCCCGCTCCATCTCTGGCTGCCGCCGGCACATGCCGGGGCGCCACCGGCCGCGAGCGCGGTGCTCTCTGCACTCGTCGTCAAGGGATCGTTTTTTATCGTCATCCGCTTATGGTTCGATGCCGCACCTTCGCTGCCCGGGCTCCCTGCAGCGCAGTTGCTGGCAGGTCTCGGCGCCGCCGCGATACTGTTCGGCAGCGTCATCGCGCTTCGTCAGGATCGATTGAAACTGCTGATCGCCTATTCCACGCTCGCGCAGATCGGCTACCTGTTCCTGATGTTTCCGCTTGCCTTCGACGCAAGCGCGGGAGCGTTCGTGCGCGGTGGCGCCCTGATGGGTGGCACACTGCAGGCGATCTCGCACGCGACTGCGAAGGCCGCGATGTTCATGGCCGCCGGCCTCATCTACAAGGCCTACGGCCACGACCGCATTGCCGATCTCGCCGGCGCCGCTCGCAGCGTTCCGTTGAGCGTGCTGGCATTTGCTGTCGGTGGCGTGGCGTTGATGGGCGTTCTGCCAAGCGGTGCTTACCTCGCGAAGAAGCTGCTGCTTCAGGCGGCCGATAGCAGCGGGCAATGGTGGTGGGAGTGGGTGCTGCAGGCGGGTGGCTTTCTGACGACCAGCTATGTCGTGCTCGTGATCGCGCACACATTCCGTACACCGGACAAGGACGCCGTGCAGCGCGTGTCGGTGCCACGCCTGCAGGAGCTGGCCGCGCTGGCGCTGGCGCTATGTTCGTTGGCGCTCGCCTTGGCAGCGGTCGTGGGGCCGGTGCCAAGTGAATTGCTCGGCAATCCCCTCGCGCCCAAGGAAATTGCCTGGACCCTCATCACGATCGCCAGCGGCAGCGTGCTTGCGCTCACGCTGGCGCGTCATCTACCGGAACTGCCGGCTGGGTTGCTCGCGGCCGCGAATCCCGCGCGCCGCGCGATGCTTGCCGTTGGCGGCGGACTCGAGCGCGTCGATCTGGGGCTGCGACAGTGGTCCGTGGCGGGACTGTCGTTGCTGCTGCTGTCGCTGCTGTTCGGGTTGGCGATGCGCGCACACGGATAACCGATTGCGCAGCAATTCGCGCGCAGTTGGAATACGCTGTTGGATAGTGACCGCGGTTGGAGTAGGGTGCAGGAAACGAGATAATTTCTGCACCTTTGAGTCCGCCGGTCGATTCTGGCGGTGCGGCGACTGCAGGAGGAGATGACCGATGCAAGGCAGTTCCCTGCGCGGGGCGGTCTGGGTGGTGGTTTACCTGCTGTTCATCCTCGCCCCGTTGTTCGCGCTTCTGGCAGGTTCGTTGCCTCACGCGCGCGATTTCTGGACCGAGTTTGCCGTCGCGATCGGCTATTCCGGATTGGCCATGATGGGCTTGCAGTTCGGGCTCACGGCGCGCTTTCGCTACGTCACCGCCCCGTGGGGCGAGGACGTCATCTATCACTTTCACCGCCAGATCTCGCAGATTGCCGTTGGCCTTGTGGTGGCGCACGCGCTCATCATGTCCGTTACTCACCCGGAAATGTTCGCGCTGCCTGGGGCCATCGGCGACGTACCATTGGGCGCGGTGTTTGCGTTCGTGTCGATCTTTGCGCTCATCGCGTTGGTGGTGACGGCACTGTGGCGCGTGAAGCTGAAAATCCGCTACGAGACGTGGCACCTTAGTCATATTGCACTGGCAGTGATCGCGGTCGCGGCTGGGGTGGTACATATGGTGGGTTGGGCCTTCTATCTGTCCGACCCGTGGAAGCGGACGCTGTGGATCGGCCTGACGATCTTCTGGATCGGTCTGTTGCTCTATGTGCGGATCTTCAAACCGCTGTTCATGCTCCGCAGACCATACCGCGTCGCGGAAGTACGCAAAGAGCGCGGTGACACGTCGACATTGGTGATGCAGCCGGATGGCCACTCTGGTTTTCGCTTCAGCCCCGGCCAATTCGGCTGGTTGACGCTATGGGGGAGCCCCTTCAAGATTACCGGCCACCCATTCTCGTTCTCGTCCAGCGCGGAGGCCACAGACGGACGCGTCGAAATGTCGATCAGGAATCTTGGCGACTTCACGAGCGCGATCCCCGAGGTGCCGGTGGGGCAGCGCGTATACCTCGACGGGCCCTACGGCGCGTTCACGATCGGCAATCCAGCGGATATGCATGTGTTGATCGCAGGCGGCGTCGGCGTTACGCCGATGATGAGCATGATCCGCACACTCGCCGACCGCGGCGACAAGCGGCCCGTGATCCTGCTCTATGGCAGCAAGGATTGGGAATCGATTACCTTCCGTGAGGAAATGCAGGCGCTGGAAGCACGGCTGAACCTGAAGGTCGTCCATGTGTTGGCGAATCCGCCGGTGGGCTGGACAGGTGAGCAGGGTTTCATCAGCGCCGAGATGTTCAAGCGCCATTTGCCACCGCCCTACGCGGACCACGAATATTTTATTTGCGGCCCGAACGTAATGATGGATGCGATTGAAAGAGCGCTCGGCGAACTGCACGTGCCACTTACGAAATACCATTCCGAGCGCTATAGTTTCGTTTAGGGGGAGGGCCGGACATGCGTCGTTTGTTTGCCAATCGACTCGCGTTTGCCACGGCAGCAGCTGTGATCGTGATGGCGATCGTGTTCGCGCTCGCGCGTGTGAGCGGATAGGCGGCTCCGTGATTGCCTACTGTGGACCCGCGTCGGTTCCGGCAGACTTCTGGATGCGCTGGAATGGCGATCCGTTGCTGCTGGCCGCGCTCGCTACCTTGGCGCTCACAGTCGCTCGCGGGTATTCGGCCAACGCACGGGCCGGGTGGGCAGCGATCGCGCTGATGTTCCTCGTCTTCGTCTCGCCGCTCTGCGCGCTCGCGTCGGCGCTGTTCTCGGCGCGTGTGTTCCATCATGTCCTGCTGGTCGCCGCCATCGCGCCACTTCTGGCGATCGCTTTTCCGCTGCGGCGCCTGGGTTCGCCGCCGCTTGGCGCGCTGGTTGCGGCGAATACCATCATCCTTTGGCTTTGGCACGCACCAGCGGCCTACGAGTGGGGTCTCGCCACTGTGCCGACCTACTGGCTGATGCAAAGCTCACTGCTTGGGAGCGCCTGGCTGCTGTGGCGGGCGATTCTGGCCCCGACGACGCAACCCGGCGCGGCCCTCATCGCGCTTGTGGCGACGATCGGGCAAATGGGTCTTCTCGGCGCACTGATCGTCTTCGCGCCTCGACCGCTCTATCTGGTGCATCTTGCCAGCACGGTGCCCTGGGGACTCAGCCCGCTCGCCGACCAGCAGCTCGCGGGGCTGCTGATGTGGGTGCCGGCGATGCTGCCTTATCTCGCAGTGGGCCTCTGGCTCGCCTGGTTCAACCTTCGGCTGGGCGAGCTCGAGGGGGCCCATAACGTTGGCGGGCCCAGGTGACGACCTTACTGAAGTTCGTTCATCTCGGCGCGATCGCAATCTGGTCGGGTGGCCTGCTCGCACTGCCTTTTCTATTCTGGCAGCGCCGCGCGCTCGTGGCCGGGCCGGACCTCGACCGGCTGCACCGGATCACGCGGCTTGTCTACGTCGAGCTAACCTCGCCGGCCGCATTCATCGCGATTGCCAGTGGAACCGCGTTGATCTTTCTGCAGGCGACCTTCGAGGAATGGTTCACCATCAAGATGGTCCTGGTCGGGATCATGGCGATGCTGCATGTCGTCGCCGGTCTCGTGATGCATCAGCTGTTTTCGCCGCGTGGCCGTTTCGGCCGCTTCTCCTTCGTGACCTTGGCAAGCACCTATGCCGTGTTGATCATTGCCATCGTTTGGGTCGTGCTGGCGAAGCCGCACATCGATTCGAACCAGTTCATGGTGCATCTGTTCGAGCCCGGTGGTCTCTCGCGGATGTTGCGTTAGTCCGTCGGCGACACCAGGATGCCGATGCCATGATCGAACACCAGCTTCCCGCCGTGCCAGCCGGCAAAGCCCACCATGACCGAGCCGAGCACAGACAGCACCAAGCCATGTGGCAACACCGATACCGGATCGCTGAGGCGCAGGCCCCAGCTGGCACCCGCGATCGCGACCAGCGTCATCGCAGCGATAGCGTGCGACCAGCTTGCCTCGTGCAAACGAATGCCGCGCACGAGCAGAAGCTCCCCTGTCCCGACGATGCTCGCGCCGACGCCGGTCCAGAATGCCGTGCCGGCCGACCAGATGCCTGCGCGCAACCAGAACACATCGCCCGACCACCAGTAGAGAACGTCGACGCCGAGGGTCGCGAACACGAATGCGACCGGGAAATGCACCATCATTACGTGGAGCGGGTGGCCGACCAGAGCAACCGCGGAGCCGACGTCGAGTCGCTCCAATTCCAACTGGACTTCGCTCTTGGGTGCCGCCTCGCGCCTAGCAGTATTCGCCACGTTCGCCTTCCACGTTGTTGGCAGCTTGCTAATCGGCATCTTAGCGCCTTACGTGCTGCGATCCAAACCGGCTGCGTCGCGATGCTCTCGGGTTGCGCCGGGCCGCTGTCGACGCTCGATCCCGGCGGCCCTGCGACGAATTCGATCGCCACGTTGTGGTGGGTGATGCTGGCCGGCGCCGCCGCGCTCTTTGCGCTGGTCATGGTGCTGTTCGCGCTGGTGATCCGGCAACCTGGTTGGGGCTCGGGCGTCTCGCCGGCACGCTGGATCGTGCTCGGCGGCCTCGCCCTGCCGGCGCTCGTCCTGCTGCCACTCGTCGCTTATGCCTTGATTGCTGGCGAGCGGCTGCTGCCGCTCCCGGGAAGCACGCCGCCGCGAATCGAGGCCGAGGGCCACCAGTGGGTCTGGACCTTCCGCTATCCCGACCACGGTGGCGTGACGACGAGAAACGTTCTGCACCTGCCCGCCGGCACGCCGGTCGACATCGTGGTCACCAGCCGGGACGTCATTCACGCATTCTGGGTGCCCCGGTTCGCCGGCAAGATCGACGCAATCCCCGGGCGCGTGAACCGCCTGCGTATCCAGGCCGACCAGCCGGGCGACTACGAAGGACTCTGCAATGAATTCTGCGGGCTCGGTCACGCAGGGATGCGATTCAAAGTCATCGTCCATCGTCCGGAGGATTTCTCCGCCGCGCTCGCGCAGGCGGCCGCAGCGGAGGAGGCAGTCAAAAAATGAGCGCATCGATCGAACAGCCGCTGCACGCATCCACAGCACTGCGGCTGCATCGGCAATTGGTTGCGATATGGGCTACCGGTCCAGGGCTGCAGCGGCTCGCCGCAGTCAACCACTCCGTGATCGGCATGCGCATGGTGATCACGTCGTTCACGTTCTTCGCGATCGGCGGCGTGCTCGGCATGCTCACCCGCGTGCAGCTCGCGACGCCCAATGCGGCCTTCATGGACGCGGAGACCTACAACCAGGTCTTCACGATGCACGGGTCGATGATGTTGTTCCTGTTCGCCATTCCGATGGTTGAGAGCTTTGCGGTCTACCTGACTCCGAAGATCCTCGGCACGCGCGATTTCGCCTTTCCCCGACTGACCGCCTATGGGTATTGGTGCTACCTGTTCGGCGCCACGATCCTCACCGTGTCCTTGCTTGCAGGCGTTGCGCCTAACGGCGGCTGGTTCATGTACACGCCGCTCAGTTCTAATGTCTACACGCCGGGCGTCAACGCCGACGTCTGGCTGCTGGGAGTAACCTTTGTCGAGATCTCGGCACTCTCGCTCGCCATGGAGATCGTCGTCTCGATCCTGAAGATGCGCGCGCCGGGCATGTCGCTCGACAAGATGCCGATCTTCGGCTGGTACATCCTGGTGACGGCCATGATGATGATCGTGGCTTTTCCGCCACTGATCCTCGGCTCGATCCTGCTCGAGGTCGAGCGTGCGTTCGGCCTGCCTTTCTTCGATCCGACGCGCGGCGGCGATGCGCTGCTCTGGCAGCATCTGTTCTGGCTCTTCGGGCACCCGGATGTGTACATCATCTTCCTGCCGATGGCGGCGGTGCTGTCGACCATCATCCCGGTGTTCGCCAGTCGGCCGCTGGTCGGCTACCGCGCGATCGTCGTCGCGATCATTGCGCTGGCGTTCCTGAGTTTCGGCATCTGGGTACACCACATGTTCACTGTCGGCATCCCGCATCTCGCGCTGGCGTTTTTCTCGGCGGGCTCGGCGATCGTCGCCGTGCCGACGGCGGTGCAGATCTTCGCGTGGCTCGCGACGCTGTCGCACGGCAAACCGCGCTGGGACCTGCCGATGCTTTATGTGTTCGGCTTCTTCTTCGTCTTTGTATTGGGCGGCCTGACGGGCGTCATGCTGGCGATCGTGCCGTTCGACTGGCAGGCGCACGACACTTATTTCGTCGTCGCCCACATGCACTACGTGGTGGGGGGCGCGCTCGCTTTTCCGATGCTCGCGGGGCTGTATTACTGGTTGCCGTTGCTTACCGGACGCACCACTTTTCAGCGATTGTCGACGGTTGCCTTCTGGCTGGTGTTCATCGGCTTCAACATGACTTTCTTCATGATGCACCTCACCGGCCTGCTTGGCATGCCGCGACGCATCTATACGTACCACGGCGATGAAGCCTGGAACTGGCTCAACCTGCTGTCCTCAGTCGGTGGCTTCATCATGACGATCGGCTTCGCGTTGGTGGTGATCGACCTCGTGGTCCAGCTGCGCTACGGGCGGCGCGTTCGGCGCGACCCGTGGCGTGCACCGACGCTGGAATGGGCGATGCCGATTCCGCCGCAACCTTATGCGTTCGCGTCGATTCCGCACGTCGGCGCCGAGACCGAGCGCACCGCGAGCCAGATCGCGCTGTCGCTGGCGCGGGGCGAAGGCTATCTCGGCTTTACGCGCAACGGCTGGCAGGAGACGCTGGGTGTGCACATGACCACCGGCGAGCCCGATCAACTGATCGTGCTACCGCAACCGACCTACCTGCCGCTCGTTACTGCGATCGCCACCGCTGCGGCGGTCTTGGCGATCCTGTTCAAATTCTACCTGCTGGCGGTCGCCGTAGCGCTGGTGATCGCCGGCCTGTTCGTGTTCGCCGCGCAGCGCTCTGGACATGCGCGCGACTACGGGCCGATGCCGGTCGGCCGTGAGGTCAGCGTGCCACCGCATACTGAAGTCACGGAGGCGCCGCCGTGGCTCGCGCTGATCTGCACGCTGGTCGCCGACGGCACGCTGTTCACGTCACTGCTGTTCGGCACCTTCTATCTCTGGATCGCCGCGCCGAACTGGCCAGCGGCGGTGGCACCCCATCCGAGTCGCATGCTGGCACTCGGCGTGGTGGTAGGCCTCGTGCTTGCAGCGGTCGCGGCGCGCAGATCGCTGCGCGCCCTCGCGCGCGGCGCCAATGCGCAGGGCTGGATTGCCCTCGCGATGCTGGCGCTGCTCGCGGCCATTGCCGTGGTGGTGGGAATGATCTCCGGCGTCACGCCGCATCCTCGTGAGCACGCGCTCGGCGCGACTGCCGCCGCGCTGCTCACCTATGTCGCCGTGCATGCCGGCATCGGCCTGCTCTTTCTCGTCAGCAACTCCTTGCGCCTCCACGCTGGGTTCGTCTCGCAACGGCGGTTGCTCGATATGCGCCTAACGCGCCTGTGGCTCGACTACACGATGGTGACGGGCATCATCGCGATGGTCCTCGTCCTTGCGCTGCCAACGCTGGTGAATTTGCTGGGGGCCCGCCCATGAGCGCGACGGGCCGCCCCGAGCGCCTCAGTACTCAATGCGCCGGAGCGCGCAGCGCGAAGGCAATCCAATGAGCGCGCGTGCCGTTCCGCCGCGACTGCTCTGGTGGCTTGCAGCCGGATTTGGCGTATGGTGCAGCGCGCTGGTATTTCTCTATGCACTGCACGCCATCGGCTGCGTGTTCGCCTGGCGGTCAGGCACCTTACGCCTCACGCTGGCGCTCGTTTTCTTTGCCCATGTCCTCGTTGTCGCATGGATCTGGCGCAACGCCGCCAAGTCCGTCCCTCACGCTGCCTTCGGCCAGACAGGCAACTTCCTGCACACTGCGGTCGTATGGACCGCCATCGCCGCCGTCGTCGCGACCATCCTGACGTTCGGGCCACCGCTGTTGCTGGCGACATGCATATGATCGAACAAGTGCTCAGCTGATGCCCGCGCCGCAGTCGAAGTGCCGTTCCGTGGATTGCCAACCGTTTCCGCGAGGTTTGCCATGAGTGGTTACACCGTACAGCTGCTGGGCATTCTGATCGCACTGGGCTTGCTTATCTGGCTCGCGTTTCGCGGTTTCACACTGTTGCTCGCGGCACCGGCAGCGGCAATCGTGGCCGCAGCTTTCTCGGGCGAACCTCTGCTTGCCAAATGGACGCTGACCTTCATGACCGGTGCCGCGAACTTCGTACGGAATCTCTTCCCGCTTTTCCTGCTCGGCGGCGTGTTCGGCAAGCTCATGGATGACAGCGGCGCCGCACTTTCCATTGCCCGCACCATTACGGCGAAGCTCGGCGAGACGCGCGCAATCATGGCGGTGGTACTGGCGTGTGCCGTGCTCACCTACGGCGGTGTGAGCCTCTTCGTCGTGGCCTTTGCCGTGTTCCCGGTTGCGGACGCACTGTTCCGGCAGGCGCAGGTTCCGCATCGGCTTATCCCGCCGGCAATCGCGCTCGGCGCATTCACCTTCACGATGACCGCGGTGCCAGGTACGCCGGCCGTCCAGAACGCGATCCCGATGCCGTATTTCGGCACTACGTTGTTTGCGGCGCCGGGACTCGGTCTCCTGGCGTCGGCAATCATGGTGGGCTTCGGGCTGTGGTGGCTCCGGCTGATCGAGATGCGCGCGCGTGCCGCCGGCGAGGGCTACAGCAGCGAGACGGTGGCGCCTGCCGATGACCAGTTGGTACGCGCGAAGGCGACGAATGCCGAAAACTTCGACCCTGCAGAACTGCCGCACGGCGAACACAGCAAGCAGCTGCCGCCGTTTGCGCTATCCATTTTGCCGATTCTCATCGTGCTTGCGGTCAACCTCGTCATGAGTTTCCTGGTGCTGCCGCGGGTGGATACCGGGTTCCTCGCCGAGCCGCGATTCAATACCACGCTGGCCGCCGTGAGCGGCGCTTGGTCGGTCGTCACTGCGCTAACGGTCGCCTCGCTGGTTCTCGTAGTAATTCACCGCAAGCGTCTGCTGGAGCTGCGCAAGACACTCGATGCCGGCGCGACCGCATCGGTGCTGCCTGCGCTCAATACGGCCAGCCTCGTAGGCTTCGGCGCGGTGGTGGCCGCATTGCCGGCGTTTGCTGTCGTGCGCGACGGTTTCCTGGCCGTTCCGGGCGGGCCGCTCGTTTCGATTGCCGTCGCTGCCAACGTGATGGGCGGCATTACCGGCTCTGCCTCGGGCGGATTGATCATCGCGCTGAATGCGCTCGGCGAGACTTACGCCAAGCTGGCCGTGGTTGCAGGCATCGACCCCGCACTGATGCACCGCGTCGCCTCGATCAGCTGCGGCGCGCTCGCGA
This sequence comes from uncultured beta proteobacterium, assembly GCA_963732105.1. Lineage (GTDB taxonomy): Bacteria > Pseudomonadota > Gammaproteobacteria > Burkholderiales > Casimicrobiaceae > PALSA-1003. The sequence continues at coordinate 400,245 of CAVSYL010000019.1, read as the reverse complement.
TGCTGCCGCACAACGGCGCGGTGGTCACGCTGCTGGCGATCTGCGGTGCCACCCAGCGCGGGAGCTACCGCGAGATCATGATGGTAGGACTCGTCGGACCGCTCCTCGCGCTGACAGTCGTGATCGTGCTGGGGAAACTGTTCGGAGCATTTTGACTGCAGACTCCCCAGCACCGACCTTCGCTATCGCGCGGTCCAGCCACCGTCTACAGGGAGTGCTACGCCATTGAGCTGCGCTGCGTCGTCTGAGCAAAGGAACGTGGCGAGCGCGCCGAGCTGTTCAGGCGTAGTGAACTCGAGCGACGGCTGTTTCTCGCCGAGAAGTTTGATCTTCGCTTCATCCGGTGACAGCTTGTCCTTCGCGGCGAGCGCGTCAATCTGCTTTTGCACCAGCGGAGTGAGTACCCAGCCGGGGCAGATCGCATTACAGGTGATGCCAGTGGTCGCCGTCTCGAGCGCTACCGCTTTAGTCAGGCCCACAACACCATGCTTGGAGGCCACGTAAGGGGCCTTGTCGGCCGACGCGACCAGGCCGTGCACCGATGCGATGTTGATGATCCGGCCCCAGTCGCGCTTGAGCATTTGCGGCAGCGCTGCGCGGATAGCCAGAAAAACCGCGGTGAGGTTGATCGCGATGATCGCGTCCCACTTTTCAACCGGGAATTCATGCACCGGTGCAACATGCTGAATGCCGGCGTTGTTGACCAGCACGTCGACGTGCCCGAGTTCCCGCGTTGCCTGCTCGATCAGTCCGATAACCTCGGTCGGCTTGGAGAGGTCGGCGCCGCTGTAGGCCACCCGAACGCCGTAGGTCGACGCAATTTCCTTGCGCAGCTTCTCGATATCGGCGGCTTCGCCGAAGCCATTGACCATGAGATCGGCGCCGCCAGCAGCGAGCTTGCGTGCGATCCCGAGACCAATCCCGCTGGTCGAGCCGGTTACAACGGCGACCTTGCCCTTCAACATGGTGAACCTCCTTGGCATGATGAGGCGAGTGCGGACGCACTGCCCCGTTTGAATGTGAAGCTTCCTATCTGCCTGCGAGGACGATACTGCTCGGTCTTCAGTGCGTCAACGGCATTCGGACAAGCTCGGGCAGATCCGCAGCGACGTGGCACGTCGGATCGCGTATGGGGAGGGTCGGAAGCGAACACAATCGCCAAGATCGTCCAGATCTCCATCTTCATCGTGACATCTTTGCGCTGAATTTCTGGGGCAGCGCGGAGCACGGCCTATCGAGCGTAGCCAGCCAGGTCCGCAACACGATGTTGGTCACGGCGTTCGTATTCGTTGGGATCGAAGGTGCCAGCGCGTATTCGAGCCATGCGGAGAATCGTGAAGACGCCGGTACCGCCGCCGTTCTCGGTTTTCTCGGCGTCCTGTGCTGCTATCCTCGTTGCCATATTTTCCTTCGGCATTCTGCTGCGGCCGGATCTCGCGGCGCTGTACGCGCTTGTTTCCGGCGCGGTGGCCGTCAAGACCCATTACGGGTCCGACCGCGACCGCAGTCCCGGCGGAGCGGTGACCCAATTCTGCCCGGCGACCGCATTGTTATAGCCGAGATCGTACAGCCTGCCCATCAGCACGGGGTCGAAGAGTTGATCACCGACCAGCTCGACGCCCTCGGGGATGGTGATCCAGAAGAATCCCGCCTTTTCGCGCGTGGCAGTCGCGTAAATGCGGAACAGGTCCCCCACAAATGCCGCCTTGGTCGCCGACTCGAAGACGCGCAGCGCGATACTGCGAAGCGACCGCGTCGTCTGCTCGGCAACCGGCAGAACCTGACCATTGTGGATGATGTAGATGTCCTCGCGACCCTCGCCGCGACCCACGCCCGCGCGCGCGGCCGAGAAGCTGAAGAATCCGCCGTTGTAGAAGACATTGGCCATGACGCCGCCGTCGACGTGCATTTCGTCATAGTAGTGTCCACCGGCCACGACGTCGAAGAACACCGGTGGAAAAGCCACCGGTACCGACGCCGACGCGAGCATCACCTTGCGGAACAACTCGAGCGCTTCAGGGCGGCCGCTCGCTGCGATGAGCCCCATGTTCCAGACGACGAAGCGCTGCGAATCGAGGTCGGTCGTCCCCATGTAGAGCCGTCGACCACTTTGGTGCGCACGCGCGATCTGCACCAGAAATTCGGGCGTAATGTGTTGCTCGATCAGGGCTCTAAGCGGCGCCGTATCGGCGAAAGATTCGCCGCTCAGCAGTTGCGGAAGAATCGAAAGCATCCTGAATATGTTGCGTGACGCTGTGGTCGTATAGAACTCGCGCAGTGCGTCGTCGTAGTTCGGTCCGAGGAACGCGAACGGTGCCATCAGTGCACCGGTCGACACACCTGTGACGATCTTGAATACCGGTCGCGTTCCCGTCTTGGTCCAACCGTTCAGGAAACCTGCACCAAATGCGCCGTTCGCGCCGCCGCCTGACAGTGCGAGATGCGCGTAATGAACATAGCCGTCTTGGCCGACTGGAAAATCGCTCGGCAATTCCTGCTTGAACGAGAGTGCAAGGTCGGCTTCGACGGCGGCGCCGGATCGGCCCCAAGCCGCGCGCACGTCGGGCATGCCCGGGATAACCGCCTCGCTCATCAGGTCGGTGGGCACTGCGTTGCGCGGCAGCGTGCTGCACCCCGCAAGGCACAGCAGGGTGCAAATCAGGGCAAGGCGAATACGTGTCACGTCAATGACTGCGATCGAAAACGCCGCGGCTGCGCGCCGCAAACGTGGTGAAGTCACTCAGGTTAGAAGGAGCCGAACATCGTGCCTAGCACGATGACAGCCACCAGCCCGAGCATCGCGCCAACGATGCCGACCATCACGATGTCGAAGTAGCTCTCCTTGTGCGTCGATCCGCACACGGCGAGCAGGGTGACCACGGCACCGTTGTGCGGCAGGCTGTCGAGCGTGCCTGCGCCGATCACCGCGACCCGGTGCATCAGACGCAGGATCCATGCCGATATCGGCGGCGATCTGCATGTAGGTGTTGCCGAGCGCGTCCAGTGCGATCGTAAGACCCCCAGACGCCGATCCAGTCAACGCGGCGAGAATGTTGGTGGCCACTGCGAGCGACACGAGTGGACCACCGCCGATCGAAAGCACCCAGTCCCGCACGATGGCGAAGGCGGGCATGGCTGCGACGACCGCGCCAAAGCCGACGAGGCTGGCGACGCTCAGCACGGGCAGCACCGATGCGTTGGCACCGGCATCGACTGTGTCGCGTAGCGAGGGCAACCGCTTGCGATTGACGAGCACGAGCGTGAGGATGGCCAGGGCAAGCGCCACGATCACCGACCAAACGCCGCTCACGGCCGAGAGTGGCGTCGCGCCCCAACGCTCGTCCGCCAGGAAGCTCGTGTCGATACGCGGTAGCACAATCACGGAGACGACGAGATTGACGACGACCACGACGAGCAGTGGCAAGCTGGCGATGAACACGCCGGGTGATTCATCACCGTGGCGGCCGTGGCGGATTTCCGCAGGGTCGAAGCTTCCGGACGTCGTCGCGCGCTCGCGCACGAGGGGGTCGTCGGCGGCGGTACTCGTCGCGACCGCCGCGCCAAAACCCTCGCCTTTACGGCGCGCGGATGCTTCTGCCCGCGCCAGCCACCACAGGCCGAAGCCGAACATGATCAACGCGGCGATGATCCCCAGACCCGGTGCGGCGAATGGTGTGGTGCCGAAGAATGGCATGGGGATCGCGTTCTGAATCGCGGGCGTTCCGGGCAACGCGGACATCGTGAATGTCGACGTGCCCAGGGCGATGGCCGCGGGCATCAGGCGATTCGGAATGTCCGCCGCGCGAAACAGCGCCTGCGCCATGGGCCCGAGCACGAAGAACGCGACGAACAAGCTTACACCGCCATACGTGACCGCCGCGCCTGCGAGGACGACCGCCAATATCGCGCGACGCGGGCCGAGTTTTTCGGTCATGAAACGCGCGATGGCGGTGACGGAACCGCTGTCGTCCATGAGCTTGCCGAACACGGCGCCGAGCAGAAACAACGGAAAGAATTGCGCAAGGAATCCGGCGGCGGCGCCCATGAAGGTCATCGTCCAGTGCGCGAGCAGCGGCTCGCGCGCTGCCAGCGCCGCGACCAGCGCGGCCCCGGGTGCGAGGACGAGCACGCTCCAGCCGCGGAACGACAGCCAGACGAGCGCCCCAAGTCCGAGCAGGATGCCGGCGAGGCCCATCAGGTTCAGGTATTTTCCAGCATCGCGTCGAGGTCGAGCGTCGAACGCACGCCGAGATCCGCACCGTGCATCTCGAGAAAAAGACTCGCCGCCTTGCGACCCTCGTCGCGCAGCATGGTGAAGAACGGCCATTCTGTGAGGAGCTTGGAGGAGTAGCCAAGCTCGAGCATCATTTCGCTGGAAATGCGATGGACGCGCATATGCGCCCACTTCGCGCCTTCTCCAGTGCCCGGATCGGCGACTTGACGCAACAGTGCGGCTGACTTCATGTCCTTGAGCAACGTCGCGTTGAACGAAATCTCGTTAAGCCGATTTTGGATTTCACGCGCCGTGCGGGGCGTCCCCGGCCGCTCGATCGGATTGATCTGGACCAGGATCGTGTCGGAGGCCGTGCACTCGCGGATCAGCGGACCCACCGACGGGTTGCCTGAATAGCCGCCGTCCCAGTAAGGCTCGCCGTCGATCTCGACCGCCTGGAACATCGTGGGCAGGCACGCCGACGCCAACAGCACGTCGGGCGTCAATTCGGCATTGCGGAAAATGCGGCCACGCCCGGTGCGCACATTGGTCGCCGTCACAAACAACTTGATCGGTGCATCCACGAGGTGTTCGAAATCCACGTTCGCGGCCAGGATCTTGGTAAGCGGATTCGAGCCCCCCAGGTTCGTGTCGTACGGCGACAGTACTTGTGAGGCAAATTCGACCGCGGCGAAAACCGGCGAATAATCAAGCGTCCAGTTGCCCGTGAGAATCTCGATGGGGCCGCGCCGCAGCGGACTCAACCGCGCAGCGTCAGCCACGTGCCTCCAGAATCCTTCGAGCGCGGCGCGCGCTCCTTCCGGTCCACGTTGCATGAGTCCGGAGGCCATGACCACGGCATTCATCGCGCCCGCTGAGGTCCCGGAGATGCCGTCGAATTGCAGCGACGGTTCCTCAAGCAGACGATCGAGAACGCCCCAGGTAAAGGCACCGTGCGAGCCACCGCCCTGCAGGGCAAGGTCGACAAGCACCGGAGCTGCCTTCGATGCGGTTCCGGACCTTCTCGTGCGTGCGCGCTTTGCGGGCGCGCCTTGCGACCTTCGTTTACCAGCAGATTTGGCCTTGGCCACTCGGATCTCCTTGACGAGCGTTGCGCCGGTGTGGCTGAGGTCGCGCCGGATCAACGGCGCCGCGACGCGCCATGAATCCACGAGCGCAGCAGCGTGAGAACGAAGCCGCCCGTGAACATCCCCAGCAGGTAGATCAAAAGGACCAAGACGGACAGGGGAAGCGTAAAACTGGCGGAGAACAGCGAAACCGTCACCATGTCGAGGTTCTGGAACTTGAACAGCAGAACCAGTGCAGTGAAGGCAACGATCAGCGCGATGTACACGAATCTCATTGCGCACTCTCCCGATGTATTGATCGCAAGCGAAGGCGGATGCATGCTGCCCGCTGAGGCGGATGGTGTCGCCGCGCGGCGGGCACGTGAGCGACGATCGCACGATTTGCTTGGGCCGCAGCGACAATTTCTGCGAAAATGAAGACTACGACATTCGTGGGCACAGGTCAACGCGAACACGCTGCGGATGGCCCGAGCGACGCGTGCAATCCGCACTGAATGTGTGCGTCGTGACGCTGTCATGCGCTGCTAGAAGGAACTCGAGATGAAGACACGCACGCTGGTTGCGCTCGTTGCCGCTCTGCTCGCTGGTTGTACGGTCGGACCGAATTATGTGCGGCCTGTGGTCGATGCGCCGACCGCATGGCGCATCGACTATCCCAAGGCGGCCGACGTCGCGAACACGAAATGGTGGGAGCAGTTCGGCGACCCGGTGCTCAACGAGCTGATCGAGACTGCATTGCGCGACAATCGCGACGTGCGCATCGCGGCGGCTCGGGTCGATCAGTTCATCGGCGCACTGGTGGCCACGCGCTCGCAACTCTTTCCGCAGATCGGCTACAGCGCCGATGCGAGTCGATTCCGATCGAGCCGCCTCGGCGTGCCGCCGATCCCAGCGCCCGCCGATCCGTACTTCTCGCTGTATCAGGCGTCGCTTGGAGCGTCGTGGCAACTCGACTTGTTCGGCCGGGTGCGCCGTCTGACCGAAGCCGCGCAAGCGCAGGTCTATGCGAGCGAACAGGCGCAGCGCGGGGTCGTGCTGTCGTTGGTGGCGGGCGTGGCGTCGAGCTACATCGGCTTGCGCGCGCTCGACCGTCAGCTGGAGATCGCGCAAGCGACGGCGCGCAATTTCGGTGAGACCCTGAGGCTGTTCAACGCGCGCTTCCGCGCCGGCATCGTGTCACAGACGGAAGTGATGCAGATCAAGTCGCAATACCAGCAGGCGCTCGCGGCGATTCCCGGCATCGAGCAGGCGATTGCGGCGCAGGAAAACCTGATCTCCATCCTGCTCGGACGCAACCCGGCGCCGGTCGCCAGAGGGAAGACCATCGACCAGCTCGTCGCGCCGCTCATCCCCGCAGACCTGCCCTCGGTACTGCTGGAGCGGCGGCCCGATATCCTGCAGGCGGAGCAGAACCTCGTTGCTGCCAACGCCAACATCGGCGCGACGCGCGCGCTCTACTATCCGACGATTTCACTCACGGGTGCGCTCGGCAGCGTGAGCACGGCGTTCGGCAGTTTCCTCAGCGGTCCGGCAAGCGCGTGGCTGATCGGGGCCGGGCTGACCGGGCCGATCTTCACCTTCGGCGGCATCGAGGGACAGGTGACGACAGCCGAGGCGCAAGAGCGGGCTGCGCTGGATTTCTACCAACAGACAATCCTCAATGCATTCCGCGAAACCAACGATGCGCTGACCGGCTCGCAGAAGAAAATCCAGGAAGTCGCGATGCAGCAGGAGCGCGTGGTGGCGCTGCGGGAATTCGCGCGACTGTCGCGCCTCAAGTTCGACAGGGGCGTCTCAGGCTACCTCGAGGTGCTGGTGGCGGAAAACGATCTGTTCTCGGCCGAGTTGGCGGCGGTTAGCCTGCTTGCGGACCGCTACACGCAACTGGTCAACGTGTACCAAGCCATGGGTGGCGGTTGGGTCGACATCGCCGGTGAAATGGCGCCCAAACCTCAGGGCACGGCGTCGGCGCAGGTTCTGCAACACTAAGGGTCTTCCGTCCAGTACTTCCTGCAACGCACTCGGGTTCGGACGCAATTGCGCGTCCGGTTCGTCGGGCTGCCCGGCAGACAATAATAGAACCTGTCGATGAACAATCGATTGCAGTCGCTCGTCTACGGTGCCGTCCTTGCGCTGATTATCGGCTGGGTGCTCTACATCGGAAAGGAGGTCTTCGTCCCGATCGTCTTTGGCGTGCTGGTGGTCTACGTGATCGTCGGTCTGACGCGCCTGCTCTATCGCGTGCCCTACCTCGGCCGCATGCTTCCGCTGCAAGTTCGCTACACCCTGTCCGTGCTGATCATCGGCCTTGGATTCTTCCTTGTCGTTTACCTGTTCCTTGCCCACAAAGACACCGCCATTGCGCTTGCGCCGCAATATCAAGGCACGCTGCTTGCCGCCATCCAGAAGGCAGCGGTTTTTTTTCACATCGAATCCGAGCCGACCTGGGCGACATTACGGCAGGACCTGTTCGCGCAGATCAACCTGCAGAGGTTGATTGGTTCGCTGATCGCATCGTTGTCTTCCATTCTGGTCAGTGTTGTCGTTGTGCTCCTCTACACAGCCTTTCTGCTGGTTGAGCAACGCTCGTTCGAGACCAAGCTGGCCAACCTGTCGAGCGAACCGAGCAAAGTCGCCCGCATCCGGCAGCTGACGAACGACATCAACGCACGCATCGGGTCGTACCTGGCATTGAAGACCTTCATCAGTCTCTTGCTGGGGGCGTTGAGCTGGGTGACGATGAAGTTCGTCGGACTGGAATTCGCAGGAGTGTGGGCCATACTAATCACGGTGCTGAACTATGTCCCGTATATTGGCTCGTTTCTAGGTGTACTGTTCCCGGTAGCACTGTCGATCGTGCAATTCACCGATCCAGGTACTGTCTTCGTCGTGTTCATCGCCCTCACGATTATCCAGTTTCTCATCGGCACGATTCTCGACCCCTACGTGATGGGCAATTCGCTCAATCTCAGTCCATTCGCGATACTGGTCAGCCTGGCGATCTGGTCGGCGCTGTGGGGCGTCCCTGGTGCATTTCTCGCGGTGCCGATCACGGCGATCATGACCATTATTTTTTCCGAATTCGAGGGAACGCGACCGATCGCCATACTTCTTTCCCGCAGTGGACAGCTATGAGTCGAACGACGACGAACGTCTCGTGACATCGAATTCGATCATGAGCTTCAGGGACATCTCGGAGCTGATCAAGGGCGCCGCGGTCAATTGGGTCGATGACTACGCCCAGAGCATGGGGGCGGCATTGGCTTTCTACACGATGTTTTCAATTGCGCCACTGTTGCTCATCGTGATTTCCATCGCGGGCTTCTTTTTTGGCGAAGACGCGGCGCGGGGCGAGATCTTCGGCCAATTGCATGAACTGCTCGGGGCATCGGGCGCGCTGGCCGTGCAGGGCCTGCTCGAAAGCGCGGGCAAGCCGAGCGAGAACCTGCTGACGGCCGTCTTCGGTGTCCTGTTTCTCTTCGTTGGCGCAACTTCCGTCTTCGCCGAATTGCAGGACGCGCTGAATCGAATCTGGAGGGTGCCTGCAAAGCCCCGTGGTTCGGGTTTGTGGCGCCTCGTACGGGCGCGATTGCTGTCGTTCGGGATGATTCTCGGCATCGGTTTTCTGCTGATGGTCTCGCTCGCGTTCAGCGCCGGGCTGGCCGCGCTGAACAAGTGGTGGGACCCGATGTTCGAAGACTGGGCCCGTGTCGTCGCGTGCGTTTGATCTGACCTTCAGCATCGTGCTGGCAACGGCGGTGTTCGCCATGCTTTACAAAGTGATGCCGCGTGCGAAGGTCGACTGGAAGGATGTGTGGATCGGCGCCGACGGTAACCTCGTTGCTATTCATCGCGGGCAAATTCCTGATTGGCGCGTACATCGGCAGGAGCGGCATTTCCACGGGGTTCGGTGCGGCCGCGTCCCTGGTCGTCGTGCTGCTATGGGTTTACTACTCCGCGCAGATTTTCCTGTTCGGCGCCGAATTTACCTGGGCGTACGCCCACAAGTTCGGTTCGCGCAAGGGACGGGCAGCGCCGCCGGTTGCCGTGTTGCCCGCAGCGCCAGATAGCCAAGTTCGTGCGCGGTGAACAAGAAATCCATCATGGGCAACAGAACGAGAAGACCGATGCCCAGTAAGTTGTGCACGCTCGAGCAAGTGATCGCAATACTGAGCCGTATCGGCGTGATGCTGGCCCGCGGCAGGACGCATCCGCGCTTGTGCAGTAATGGCACGATCCCAACGGACTCGTCCTTCCGGTTGCGCAAGTACGCGGTGATCTGCCTTGTTATCGTCGCGGTGGAGATCGGCGTCGGCGTGAAGGTCGCAGGCGCCGAGAACCTGGCACCAGGAAAGGTCCTCCGTGTAGCAGTCAAACCGATTGCACCTTTTGTGCTCAGGCAGGGCACGGAGCTGACCGGCTTCAGTATTGACCTGTGGAACGCGCTCGCCCAGTCACTCAAGGTCGATACCGCATGGGTTGAAGTGGCGACAGTCGGTGACCAGTTACAGGCGGTCAAAAGCGGCAAAGCAGACGCGGCGATTGCCGCGATCACGATCACGAAGGAACGCGAGAACGACGTCGACTTTTCCCAGCCCTATTTCGACTCCGGCTTGCAGATCATGGTGCACGCTCAGGGAGGCAATCGCTTTTTGGATGTGTTCGACTCGATCCCTTGGGCGACGATCGCCACGCTCCTCGGCACATTTGTCGCCATCATGTTCGTCATGGCCAATGTTCTGTGGATCGTCGAGCGCAGAACAAGTCGACACTTCCAGAAGGGCTATCTGAGAGGGATGGGCGAAGGCCTGTGGGGTGTGGCCCTGATTGTGGCGACCGGCGAGCATGGCGATCGGGAAGCGCCCAGGCTGGTCAAGCGGCTCATCGTTTTCTTCATGTGGCTGGTCGGCGTCGTGCTCATTGCACAGCTAACGGCCACCGTGACTTCCACGCAGACCGTCGATCGCCTGAATTCGAAGATCCGCGGGCCGACCGACCTTGCGGGAAAGAAAATCGCGACCGTGCACGACACGGTCGCCGCCAACTACCTGACTGAGCAGGGGTTGATCTATGTAGACGTTGCGTCCGCGGAGGAGGGGTGCGATCTCCTGCTACAAGGTGACGTACAGGCGATGGTCTTCGACGCGCCTACGCTTCAGTACCTGGCTGCAAAGCGCGGAAACGGTGTCCTGCGAGTCGTCGGTCCGATCTTCGAGGCGCAAAAATATGGCGTTGCGGTGGCCGATGGCAGTCCCCTGCGCAAGCGGATCAACAGGGCATTGCTCGAAATGTACGAGGATGGGCGATACCGGGCGCTTTACAACAAGTGGTTCTCGCGGGGCTAGCGGCGCGGGGGTAACGGCGGGTAACGGCGTGGCGCAGCGTCATCACCGTTCCCCAGCATTTCACTCCATTCGTAGTGCGACTGCGATTACATAGGCGGCGTAAGGCCGTCCTTGCCGACGTTGACGCGTGCCGCCTGAAGGGTCCCGTCAGGCATTTTTTTCGCGGCGGCGATGAAAATCTTGGCACCCGGCTTGAGTTCGCTCTTGTCGCCAGGCACGTAAGTGACGACAGGAGTGTCCGGCGAGACGATGATTTTCTTTTCCCCATCCTTGTACTTCATTGTCAACGTCTGCCCATCGACCCCGGTGACCATCTGCTCGACGTTGGCGTTGGTCATCGTGCTCTGCGGACGAAGATCCCACGCGTAGTGGCCTTCACCGGTCCCACGCATCGCTTCAGGGAAAATATGCACCTCGACTGCTTTCTGGCCGCCGTCCGGCTGCGGCATCGCGGTCACGCCCACGAATGTGCCGGGCTTGATATCTGCCAGGGATGCCTTGGCGATACCGAGAACTGTGACGTTATCGGCTAAGCCGACTTTCAGCTCCGCACCGTCTCTCGATTTGATGACCAAAGTCTGGCCGTCCACCTTCTCGATAGTGCCGCGCACGCGCATGGTGTCCTGCGCCCACGTCGTCGATGTCGCGAAGACCAATGCCAAACACCCCACCCTGGCTGCATGTCGCATCAAGTTGCGCATCTCGATCTCCTGAAAATTCGCCGGCCGTCCCGAACGGTAACACCTAAGCGATGATCAAAATTCCATCGGTCGCATGAATTTACGAACGAATTGAAACCTCCGGCCGTCGCGCGCCTGGCTCAGCGCTGCCGAGGCGTCGAGGCAACTCGTACGATGTCGATTGGCGCGTTTCTTGACTCGGCGACCGATTTCGTCTGAAACTAAACGAGCACGGCGCCTGTCAATAACCGCGATGGTGGGCGGCCGCACCTCCGGTTATCGAGCCAGCCTCCCGCGCCTGTTCGCCGACAACCCGCGGCGAAGGCTTCGGCAATCAACCACCGCCAAGGATTCCCATGAAACGTCAGTGTTCCCTATTTCTCACCTTTGCGATTGCTGGGGCCGCGGCCGCAGCGCCGGCCACCTACAACGTCGATCCGGACCACACACACCCCAGTTTCGAGGTCGACCATCTTGGCGGCTTGTCGACTTGGCGAGGCACCTTCAAGAAGACCAGCGGCACGATCGCTCTGGACACCGCGGCCAAGACGGGTACGGTAAACGTCACGATTGACGCGGCGAGCATTGACCTCGCCCACGACAAGTTGAATGCACATGTCATCGGACCGGATATGCTCGATACGGCGATGTATCCGACTGCAACGTATAAAGGCGCTCTGAAAGGTTTCGGCAACGCCGGCCCCACGACGGTCGACGGCGAGCTCACCCTGCATGGGGTGACGAAGCCGGTCACGCTCACCATCAATTCTTTCAAGTGCGTCCCGCACCCGGTGATCAAGCGCGAAGTCTGTGGTGCGGACGCCACGGGGACGTTCAATCGCGCCGATTTCGGGGTGGACTATGGCCAGAAGTATGGCTTCCGCCAGGACGTCGTCCTGCGCATCCAGGTTGAGGCCATCAAAGCGGAATAGCGGACGAGTACGGGCCGCGCTCAGCCTGCCTCCTCGTGTCTTGGGGAGCGGCGCTTGCTGCGTCCGAGCGTTGCCATCCGACTCCAGATGCGAATCCATGGCAACACGCTGGTGGCGCTTGGCCGCCGCGCTCGGGACCGGACGAATAATCAATGCTAGACGACCGGTCCCGATGGCGATTGGTACCTTTGCGGTCACCAGCGATCGCGCGTCAGGCAGGCGAGGGGAGCCGCCGACGGCCGACACAAAGGCCTAATACGCCTGCGCCAAGCAACACCAGCGTGCCTGGCTCGGGAACCGCGGAAATGGCGGCGAACAATCCGTGCGTTTCGCCATCGATCCCCTCGGTAAAATAGAGCGTATTGGGGCTTCCGTTATTGCCGCCGGTGCCGAAGTTCAAGGCCCAAAGCCCCCCCGGCGTATTGCCGCTGCCGACGTTGATCGGGATTGAGCCGAGGAACGCTCCGGTGAGCGGGTCGAAGGCATTGATCCCACTGTCGACGAAGCTGAAGTTGCCAACGAGCAGGTCGCCGCCGAACGTGCCGAATCCGGCCGGGGCAAGGGCGACGCCCCAAGGCGAGGCGAGCTGACTGCCGGTGATCAGCCTTTGCAGAAGCACTCCGTTCTCGTCGTAGATGTCTACGACGCCCATGCCCGCCGTGGCCCCCCTTTGCGCCGCAAGACCGGCGGGCGCATAGGTCACGTAAACCTTGCCGCCGATGTCTTGCGCGTTGAACGGGACAAGCCCCGCAGGCAGGTTGGAGTCGGTAAACGCGCCGCTCGCGAGGCTCACCGGTGCGAAGGAACTGTCGAAGACGTTAACGCTGCCCGCCCCAGAATCGTTGGCGGCGTAAAGACGGGTTTGGAGCGCATTGATGGCGAGCCCCGTATAAGAAGCACCCGGAGTCGTGATCTGGATGTTCGATGATGCGCCGGTCACCCAAGCGGAAATGGTACCGTTGAGGTCGGCGAAGATGAAGTGAGAAGACGTGGTGGTGTTGCCCGGCGTCAACTGAAAGGACGCGGTGTTGGTATTGGCGACTTGCCCCGTGGGTCCTTGGGGGCCTGCTCGCCGTTGTGGGAATGGAGACAAAGCCGCTCGGCGGGTTAATGTTGGTTTTGGTCACCGTCGTGCTACCCGTCACGGCATAAAGGGTCGCCGTATTGGTGCTTTGGTTCGAGGTCCAGAAGGGGCTCGCGGCGGTATGCGAAATGCCCCAAGGATTTATCAACGACGGGTCGGTGATCGTCGCGAGCCCCGGGAGGTCCGAGACGAGGTTCGTCTGCGTGTAGGGACCGGCCCGAACCACACTGGAAGTCATGACGGACAGGCCAAGTGCAACCAAAGCAACAGGAATAGTGCGGTGTTGATGTTTCATCGTTTTACCCCCTCAAACGTGGCAACTGTTTATTGAAACTGATCATGATGCTGTCCCGAACGACGAATCTCATGACCCCCACTACGGTACCGGCTAACCTGTCGGCACTGCCTTCAGCCATCCATTAGCGCAACTCGGTACCTGCGGGTAGTACCCGGTCGGGTCCGAGCAATAGGCGTATGGATAGTAGTAAAAGTAGGACGGCGCCCCCCACCAGAAAGCCGGGGCGCCGATGAACACTCTGAAGTTCGTGCGAAAACCATTGAACCTTCGACCGTGGAAGAAGAAGCGGCCATCGTGGAATTGACCGGCGTGCGAGGCGCCACCATGCCAACCACCCCCATGCCAGGCGCCACTGCCAGGCGCGTGACGGGCGCTCGCGTTACCGCTGCCGTGCATCTGGGCGCTCGCCGTCCCGATGCCGACGACCACTAAGAGCGGAACCGCGACGAAGAGTGCCAACCAAAGCCTTCTCATGGGTGTCTCCTTCGCAGTTCGGTCATTTACCATCCCCAAGGCGCGCGACCAACCGGATTGCAACGCTCGCTGTAGCGAACAGGGTGATCGGTCTAACTATTCGAAATTTCCTAATCTAAAAGTTTCTGGCGTCAAAGCCCGCGACGACGCCGCGGCGTCCATCGTGGTCCGAAACGGCGCCTCAAGGCACACGGGCTCGGCCGCTTGCGGCCACGCGGCATGTAGAACCATTCTTGTTCGAGCTCGGCCGGCTTTTTTTGTCAGCGATCAGCCATTCCCATAGCTCATGCAAAAGTGGCAAAAAGCTCATTTGAGATCCGCACTCCTTCGCGCTTTAATAGGCAAGCTGATCCCGTGCCATGCCTATTCCCAGTCAACGCCGCGCAATGCTGGCGCTGCTCTTCACGAGCAGCATCATCATCTCGATTTGCATGGGCCTTCGCCAGAGCCTGGGTCTATTCATGCGTCCGATGACGCTGGAGTTAGGTATCTCGGCCGCGACCTTCGCTTTCGCCATCGCGCTGCAGAACATCGTCTGGGGGCTTTCCCAGCCGTTCGTTGGCGCGCTTGCGGATCGCTACGGTCCGCGGCCAGTGCTGATCGGCACCGCACTGATGTATGCCGCCGGCTTGCTGCTCATGGTGTTCGCGAAGACGATGCCGGGAGGTTTGCAGATCGCGGGTTTCCTCGCCGGGATTGGCACCGCGGGCACCGGCTTCGGCGTGCTGATCGGTACCGTGTCTCGCGCGACCCCGCCGGAGCAACGCTCCCGGACGGTCGGTATCGTCGCGGCGGCCGGCTCGCTCGGCACGATGGTGCTCGCGCCCATCGGGCAGGGACTTATCAACAGCTTGGGCTGGAAGACGGCCATGGTCGCGTTTGCAGCGATCGCGGCGTCCATGGCTCTGTTGTCTCTTGCGATCCGCGAGCAACCGCTGGCGCAAGGTCCCAACGCTGCAACGAAGCAAAACCTCGGCGAGGCCATTAGCGAAGCCATGGCCCATCGCGGTTATCTGTTCATGACGCTGGCGTTCTTCGCTTGCGGCTTCCAGCTCGTGTTCATCACGACGCACCTCCCCGCGTATCTGCAACTATGCGGCGTTGCGCCCGGCGTTGCGGCGAGCGCGCTGGCGCTCATTGGTCTGTTCAATGCGATCGGCACATACACTTTCGGCCTGCTCGGTGCGCGCTATAGCCAAAAACACCTGCTCGCCCTGATTTATTTGATGCGCACGCTCTTCATCATTGCTTTCCTGTTAGTTCCAGTCGCGCCGGCGACCACGTTGGTGTTCGCCGCAGCCATGGGCTTTCTTTGGCTGGGCGTCGTGCCGCTGGTTACGGGAATCATCGGACGGATCTTTGGCGTGACGCACTTCAACACGCTCTATGGAATCGTGTTTCTCAGCCATCAGGTCGGTTCGTTCTTCGGCGCCTGGATGGGCGGCGTTCTGTTCGACCGAATGGGGAACTACGACGTCGCCTGGGGTGCGCTTATCGTCGTCGGCGTCGCGGCGTTCATGCTGCAGTGGCTGATGGATGAACGGCCGCCGCGTGAGCGCAATTCCGTCGCCCTGCGGACAACTGTGCCGGCATAGCCGGGCCGCGGCTGATCGCGCTCGATGGCTGCAGGTGCGGCTGGCGCCTAGCCCTCGGCAAGTCGGCCGATCGGTGGGGACTTGGCCGCACCGCTGCCTCCGAACCAGCGTTGTCGCATCGGCTTGAGCATAAGCAGTGCGAGCAGCGCCGTCAGGATATCGAGTGTGATGACGATATAGAAAACAGGAACCCAGGTACCTAACTGGTCGTGCAACAAGGCGGCGACGGGACCACCCAGGACCGATCCGATTCCCTGGGCAATATATAGAAACCCGTAGTTCGTCGTAGCATGCCGTTCGCCGTACGTATCGGTGAGCGTGCTCGGAAACAACGAAAAGATCTCACCCCATCCGAAGAATACGAGCCCCGAGAGAAGCACGAACGCGACTGCGTCCGTCCTGAACGTAAGGAGGAGAAATACGGCCGCCGCCTCGAGCAGAAAGGCGAGCGCCATCGTGTTCTCGCGGCCGATTCGATCCGATACCCAGCCAAAGAATGGTCGCGTAACGCCGTTCAGGACGCGATCGACCGTGAGCGCCAGCGGCAACGCAGCCAAGCCGTATACCAGGACCTGTGCCACGCCAAACTCGCGCGCAAACACGCTGATCTGCGACGTCACCATCAGGCCACCGGTCGACATCATGGTCATCATGACGAACATCAACCAGAAGATTGGCGTGCGCAGCATTTCCTTGGGTGCGAATTGTCGGCCGGTTTGGATGACGGCAGTGCGCGGGGCCGCCGGACGCGGCGGTTGCCATCCCTCGGGTGGACGGCGCAGTAGTTGCGCGGTAATCAGCAGGACCACGCCAAACACCCAGCCGAAGGTGATCAGCGTGCTTTCGTAGCCGTTGGCCTTGATGGAGGAATCCACGGGAAACGTGAAGACGATCGCGCCGAATCCGTAGCCGGCCGCGACCATCCCCGTAGCGAAGCCGCGCCGATCGGGGAACCACTTGACCATGAGACCGACAATTCCAATGTAGATGATCCCGGTGCCGAGCCCGCCGAGCAACCCGTAGGTTGAATAGAGTTGCATCGGCGTCGAGGCATAGGCGCCCAGGACCCAGCTTGCACCCACTAGCACCGCACCGATCGAAAACAGCGTGCGCACGCCGAAGCGTTCGATCCAGAACCCTTGCAGCGGCGAAAGCCAGGTCTGCACGACGATCAGCACCGAAAATGTGACTTGAATCGCCGCAAGACTGCTGTTCATCGTCGTCTGCAGCGGCTTGACGAACAGCGTCCAGACGTATTGCGGACTGGAAATTGCCATCATGGCGATCACGCCCATCGTCAGTTGAAACCATCGACGATTCAGAAGCTCCGAGGCGGGCGGTTGGGCTTCGTTCTGCAGAATGTTCGACATGGCATTCCTTGTGCACGACGCCACAGGCAGACGGTAACTTGTAAGCTGCACCAAGTGTGCCAATGGCGGTGGATGGCGGCAAGCGGTTGATTTCAAAACAGCCGGCGGAGGCGGACTGCAACAGCGCAGATGGCTGCCTGACTGAGTTGGCACCTGATCGGTGCGCCCGTGCCCCGGAACTGCGCGCTGCCGCGAGACGTCGGTCGATGGGTACGCAGGGATCGCGAAGGGCAATGGCGGCGCTGCTCGGCGCAGTACCATGCTACAAGCCGCCATGGTTTAGAAAGGATCTGCGCAATGGCAAAGGTTGCTCCAGGGGTTGGTCCGCGGCATCCGCAGGTTGTGATCCTCGTCGGAGCCACGGGTGACCTCGCTCGGCGAAAGCTGCTTCCAGGTCTGTTTCATCTATCGACTGCTGGATTCATTCCGGGCTGCCGGATCATCGGTGTCTCGCTGGATGAACTGGACCTCGAGGCATTCCGTCAGGTCGCGCGCGAGGCACTCGACGAGTTCTCAACGCGCAAAATCACGCAGGCACACTGGGATGCTTTTTCGGCCGCATTGGATTACGTACCGCTGGGGGCAGGCGCCGGCGCTGTCAAGGCGGCGGTCGAAAGAGCAGAGCGAACATTTGATCGCGAAAGCCAGCGCCTTCACTACCTCAGTGTGCCGCCGGGCGCGGCCTTGGCCGCGGTGCGGATGCTCGGAGAAGCGGGTCTCGTCGACCGGTCCCGGATCGTCATGGAAAAGCCCTTCGGCACCGATCTGGCGAGTGCGGTGCTACTCAATGCCAAGCTGCACGAGGTGTTCGATGAGGAGCAGATCTTTCGCATCGATCACTTCCTGGGCAAGGAACCGGCGCAGAACATTCTTGCGTTTCGGTTTGCCAACGGTTTGTTCGAGCCGATCTGGAATCGCAACTTCATCGACCACATCCAGATCGACGTGCCGGAGACCCTGAGTCTCGACAAGCGTGCGGCGTTCTACGAGACGACAGGCGCCTATCGCGACATGGTGGTGACGCACCTGTTCCAGATCCTCGCATTCACCGCGATGGAGCCGCCGACCGCGTTGGAACCTTCTTCCATCAGCGAGGAGAAGAACAAGGTGTTCCGCAGCATGTTGCCGATCGAGCCGACCGACGTCGTGCGCGGGCAGTACAACGGGTATCGGGCGGAAGACGGCGTCGATCCGGAATCGGAGACCGAAACCTTCATTGCGCTAAGGTGCTCGATCGACAACTGGCGGTGGGCCGGCGTGCCGTTTTTCCTGCGCACCGGCAAGAGACTCGCCGAGGGGCAGCGCATTATCTCCATAGCGTTCCGCGAACCACCCAAGAGCATGTTTCCCCCGGGGTCGGGCGTCGGCGCGCAAGGCCCCGATCACCTGACGTTCGACCTGGCTGACGCGTCGAAGATGTCGTTGTCGTTTTACGGCAAGCGACCAGGGCCGGGGATGCGACTCGATAAGCAGAGCCTGCAGTTTGCGATGCATGACACGGGGCTGGTCGGTGACGTGCTCGAAGCGTATGAGCGACTGGTCCTGGACGCGATGCGCGGCGACCATACGCTGTTCACTACGGCCGAGGGAATCGAGCGGTTGTGGCAGGTCTCTGCATCACTGTTGGAGGCACCCCCTCCCGTACGCTTTTACGCGCCGGGCTCGTGGGGTCCCACCGCCATTCATCAACTCATCGCTCCGCGCGCGTGGCGGCTGCCGTTCGAGCGAACGTGGCGAGCGCCGAATCGTGTGGGCAGCTGACATTTGCCGGACGCGGCAACGGGTGCCGCACCGCGCGGACCATTCCCGGCAGACCAATTCCAGCGTATGTTGCAGATAATCGGTCATGGCATGGACTAAGAACCGTACGGAAACTGTTTGCTTGGGTCAAAGGAGACCATCATGAGAACACGCCAATGGTTTGCCATCGCTTGTGGTGTCGCGCTCATCGCGGGCGCTACGATCGCTGCAGCCCAAGTCAGCAGCGGTGCCGCGTCGAGCGACGTGGGCGGATTGGTCGAGGTCAAATCGAACCGATTCGATCAACTCTACCTGCGACCAGGTGTCGATTTTCGCGGCTATACGAAGGTCATGCTGAATTCGACCGAGGTTACGTTCGCCCAGAACTGGCTCACGGAGATGAACAGGAACAAGATCGCGGTCTTGCAAGGGACTACTGTCGCAGACGCTGAACGTATTGCCGAAGACGTTCGGGCGAGCCTGCGCGAGGTCTTCGCCAACGCTTTCAGGAGCGAGGGGTACGAGATCGTCGCGACGCCGGGGGCGGACGTTCTGGGGCTTTCCCTTCGCGTCGTCGACTTGTACATCAACGCGCCGAAAACGGTCACGCAGGCGCTGCCCAGCCGCGTCCTGACGAATGAGGCGGGTCAGGCCACGCTCGTGCTCGAAGTCCGCGATTCCACGACTGGAGCGTTGCTGGGGCGATTCGTCGACCGCAATACGGCTGCTAATCGTGGCGGCTCGCGCCCGAGGTTCCGAACCACGACGATCGTTACGAATCGCTTCGATTTCGAAGCACTGTTCGGCGCTTGGGCGGGGTACAGCATCGACGAGCTCAAGGCGCAGCCGCGCGTGGCGATAAGCACGCCGGCGCAGAAGTAACTGGCACGGCCTCGTCGAAACACCTGCCGCGCAGGCACGAGATTAGCCACTCGCCACAAAGGCGGGTGGCTACCCTGGCGATGACGTGCTGCGCGTGTCCGCAGGGTGCTCGATTGTTTTGACGGTCTAGCGCTCGGTCTCGATCACGACTTCGAGATACTCGCTCGGCAGCACGAGCGTGCCGTCACCTGAGCGGTTGCGGCTCTCCATGAGTGTCAGCAAGTCCTGCGTGAACGCAGCTTGCTTGGCGTTATCCAGCGCACCAAAAGTCTTGTTCATCGGGCCGTAGAAAGTGCGGAATACTTCGATCCAGTGGGCCGGGGAACGGTACCGGAATACGAACTCGCGTCGGATCGCGCGAATTTCACTTGCGGTCTTGCCGAAGAGCTCCTCCAGCCTGGCCTGCGTGCCCCACAGCGACGGCGATTTGACACCGGGCGCGGGCGGGATGTACTTGCCGATCGTCTTGAACAGTTGCCCGATGAAGCTTTCGGGTGTCCAGTTCGCGAGGCCGATCTTGCCGCCAGGCCGGCAGACGCGGGCGAGTTCATTCGCTGCCTCGTCCTGGTTGGGGGTGAACATCACACCGAAGGTCGATAGAGCGACGTCGAATGTCGCGTCGGGAAAAGGCAAGTTCTCCGCGTCCGCTTCCTGAAACATGATGGTATGACCTTCCGCCTGCGCGCGAAGCCGCCCGGATTCGAGAAGCGAGGATACATAGTCGGTCGAAGTCACGTCGCACCAGCGGCGCGCAGCCGCAAGCGTTGCGTTGCCATTGCCGGCGGCGACATCGAGCACGCGACTGCCTGCGCGCAGGTCGAGCGCTTCGCAAAGGGTTTCGCCGACGATCTGCAGTGTGGTACCGACGACGGCATAGTTGCCCGTCGACCAGGCAACCCGCTGGCGAGACTTCAGGGCGACGAGATCGACAGTAGGCAAGGAATTGGAAACAACGGCGGACATGGCAGTACTCCTGTGACGTGGAAAGTGGTTGGTGCAGCTACTGCAGCTCCGCAATATGCGCTGACCTGCGACATTTCCGGAGCTCAACTAGTCGTAAGTGTTCATGGAAGCGACCGTCGCGTTCGGCCT
Source organism: uncultured beta proteobacterium (assembly GCA_963732105.1). GTDB lineage: Bacteria > Pseudomonadota > Gammaproteobacteria > Burkholderiales > Casimicrobiaceae > PALSA-1003. The sequence continues at coordinate 379,452 of CAVSYL010000019.1, read as the reverse complement.
GCATTCGCGCGAAATGTCCACTCGGTTTGACCCCTGATCGGGCGCGACACTCGATAGCCGCTGGCGCGCGCTCGTCGCGGAGTCGCCTCCAGAGCCGGCGGGTGTGGATGCCTGCGAATCGGTCGGCGCAATATTGTTGCTGTCCGCCGTGACGATGGCCCGGACGATTCCTCCGATGGCCAAATACATCGCAATGCAAAGTGCGCAAAGGATCACGATCATGGGAATTGGTGATGTTGTGCGCCGGGAATCGGCCGCGGACGTTGCAGCGTGTGGCGGCACGAATTGGTCTTCTGCAATCAAATCGCCCGGTGCCCTGATGGTGTTGTCGGTTCGCCCTGTGAAGAGATCGCAATGAAGAATTCGAGTCCAATGGGTGTCGGTCGGCAGCGCAGCGTGGTCGCCGGATGCTTGTTCGGTGGCGGCGCCATAGGACACGCCTTTCCGCTCAGCGGCGGGAGGCGCCGAGAAGTCTCTCGCAGCATGCGACGACTGAATCAGCCGGACTTCGCTCGCGTTGCAATTTTGCACTCGAATCTCCGAAAACTAGGCTCGATTGAAGTCTAGCGAGTGAATGAATCGATCGGATTTCAACAGGAATCCCGTTTTGTTTCTTGTGTTGCGCGCTCAAGCGAGGGCGACGGTCCGCAGCTTGAGGTACGCTTCGGCGTCCCGGGCACTGGCGATGATGTCCATGTTGAACTTCCGCGCAATGCGCATGACCGGAGCATTGCTTGACAGGAATTGCATGAACAGTACGGGTACATGACGGGTGCGCGCGTGTGCCAACGCGCTTTCGAATAGCGCGGTACCAATGCCGCATCTACGGTCCTCCGGAAGTACAGACAGCGCGAGTTCGGCAATTTCGTCCACGTAGGCGAGGTGCGCCACGCCAACGAGCGCAAGGTGCTCGCGGTAGACGCCAAAGACGGCGTCGCGCTCAAGGTCGATTCTGTCGACGTAGGCGTTGATGATCGTCGGCGCCAGCGCAATGCCGAACCGCAGGGTCCGGTCCCTCGTGGGCAACGCGAGAAAATGCGCGGCCATGGCAGCACGACCGTCTTCGGTCAGTCGTTCGACGACGTGGGTGACCATGTAGTTGACCACTGACGTGACCCCTGTGACATCTGCGTGCTCGCGGAAGCGTCGGAAGCGAATGACGGGAGGTCGGCATCTTCCAAGGCGTGCAGAGCCCGGCGCCAGCTCGCGACTGCCAGCGCACCTCCCGAACATGCGAGGGTCAGCGCCGAAAGCGTCGTTCCGTTACCGTCGAGCATTTGCAGCACTCCAGCAGCCACTGCGATCGCGCCGATGTGACCGACATGTAGCCACAAGCTGAGTCCGATGAGCTTGCGCCTGGAATTGCTTTGCAATTCAGCCACGATTGATTGATCAGATCGGATAGTGATATCGATCCGATGCGCCCCACGCCACTCGGGGCACGTCGAACCTGGAGAGACCGATATCGTGCAGCTCACGCTCGCCCATCGTGGAGAAATCGCGGAATGCGGCTGCGGCGATTCGCCTTTGCTCCAGCCAGCTGTGCAGCCACTTCGCGGCCGCTCGGACGTGCCGGGCCCCCGCCCGCATGCTCGCGGCGACCAGGAAAAGTGCTGCGGCCGAACGATGCGGGGTCTTGTATATGGACATCGAGTGCACTTGAATCTCCTGTCGTTGGGATTGGAATCGAGTCTATTCGGCGAGCGCGGCGGCGGAATTTCACGGACCCGCCGGTTTTGTTTCATTTGTTTCACACGTCACTACCTGCGTTGAATCGGAGGCAAATGGATTTATGCTTGGGGTTCGACAGGCTTTGCCAGGCGAGTGCCCATGACCTCCACATTGCGATCCGATCGTTGTACGATTTGTGATCCCGCCCCTGTCGGATTCGGTCGCGCGGGCGCCGAGGAGGGGCGGAGGACCGGGTCAATGACCGTGAGCCAAAAATCCACCATCTTGATCGTCGACGACGAGTCCGACGTGCGCGAGGTATTGCAGGAATACTTCGTCGCCCACGGGTTCGCCGTCGTCGGCGCCGAAAACGCCATTGCCGCAAAGGCAATGGCCGCGGAGCACACCATCGACCTGGCGCTGGTTGACATCCACATGCCGGGCGAGGACGGTCTCAGTCTTGCGCGGCACCTGCGCGAACGCTATGCGGCGATCGCGATCGTGATGCTGACTTCCGCTACCACGGTCGTGGATCGGATCGTCGGCCTCGAAATGGGTGCCGACGACTACGTCTCCAAGCCTTTCGACCCGCGCGAATTGTTGGCCCGCGTCAAAAGCGTGCTGCGGCGCACGTCGTCCGCGCGTCACGCCGAACTAGGCGCCGCCAGAGTCCGCATCGGACGATGTGTCCTCGATCTTGTCGCCCACCGGCTCACGGATGAGAATGGCGTAGAGGTTGCGATGTCCCCGCTGGAGTTCGATCTGCTTAAAGCGCTCGCGGAACACCCCAACCGGCCGCTTTCGCGCGAACGCATCCTCAATCTCAATCAGCAGCGGGACTGGGACCCGTTCGACCGCAGCGTCGACCTGCGCATCATGCGGCTGCGCAAGAAGATCGAGCCCGATCCTGAGCAACCGAGATTCATCAGGACGGTACGCAACGAAGGCTATATCTTCGTGCCGGACGGCAAGTGAGGTGCCGATGAAAAAGTGCCGATGCATGACGAAGCGTCTTTGCGTTCTTGCATGCATCGCGCTTCTGCTTCCGTTGGTCGGCTGCATGCGCGAGCCTGAATCCGCTCTGCGCATCGGTACCAATGTCTGGATTGGCAGCGAGCCGCTTTACCTTGCCCGGGAGCTCGGCCGTCTGGATGCTGCCACCGTGCAACTTGTGGAATATCCATCCGCAAGCGAAGTCCTTCGTGCTTTTCGCAATCAGGCCATCGACGGCATGGTTATCAGCCTCGACGAACTGTTCGAGCTCGCCGTGGACGGGTTCAGGCCGCGGATCATTCTGGTGGTGGACGTGTCCCACGGCGCCGATGTGGTCGTGGGTCGCCGCGGCATGCGGACGATGCATGACCTCAAGGGCAAGTCGATCGCCGTGGAAAGCAGCGCGTTGGGTGCCTTTGTATTGAGCCGGGCTCTCGCGCTCAACGGAATGCAACCTAGCGATGTCAACGCCGTGCACCTGGAGTCGAATGAGCAGCCGAGTGCGTTCGAGAAGGGCCAGGTCGAAGGCGCGGTCACATTCGATCCGTATCGCACCCAGTTCTTGCAAGCAGGCGCCAAGACACTATTCGACAGCACACAGATTCCGGGCGAGATCGTCGACGTCCTGGCCGTACGCGACACTGCCTTGGACAAGCAGCCCAAGGCGATTCAAGCACTGCTTGCCGGCTGGTTCGATGCCATCGACTACTTGAAGCGTGATCCCATGGACGCGGCACGGCGCATGGGGATTCGCCAGCAGACGACCGGCGAGCAGTTTCTGGCGGCGGAGCAAGGCCTCCGTATTCCGTCCCGCGAGGAGAACCTGAGAATGCTTGGCGGGGCTGCACCCGAGTTGACGGTTACCGGGCGACGGCTGATGGCGTTGATGGTCGACGCGAAGCTGCTGCGCACCGAACTGAACATCGACCGCGTGCTTGCACCGGGGCCGCTCGCGGACTTTTCGCAATGAATCTCGCCGCGCCGCCCCAGGTTGCGCGTGGCACCGCAATGCGATGAACATCCGTGTTCCGGCGTCGCTCAAGCTGACGGTCCCGCTCATTCTGCTGGGCTTTGCGGCGATACTCAGCGCGGTAAATCTCCTGTATCACGTGCCTCAGGCCGAACGCGCGGCGGAGGAAGACAACCGCAAACGATTGGCCCAGGAGATGTCGCGCTTGCAGAGCACCCTGGAGTACCTGTTGCTGAAAGGTGATATGGCGGCGGCACAGCACGAGATCGCCGTGCTGGCACACAACCACGATGTCATTCTCGCGGCGTTGACGGATGAGACGAACGCCGTCATCGCCGCGACGCGACGCGCATGGCTGGGTCAGCAAATAGCAGATGTGCTACCCCAATTCAATCTCGCGCAGGCCGCCAGCGCCATCCGGGAGCGTCGCGCAGGAATGACCACCGACACGGAAGGCAACGAGTTGCTTGGCTATGGCGGCATACTCATGGGTGGCGAGCCCGATGAACTGCGGCCCTCCCGAACCGGCAGCTTGTTCCTGGGTTACGACCTCAAGCGATACAAGGCGGAAGCTCGAGCGCAGGTGGTTCAGCAATCGCTGTATTGGGCCGGATGGGTGACGGCACTTGCGCTGGCCATGTGGCTGGTATTCCATTTCCTGCTGACTCGACGCACGGCGCGACTGGTACAAGCGGCCGAGCAACTCGCGGCGGGAAACCTCACCGCCCGCAGCGATCTCAAGGGGACCGATGAGCTGGGTCGGCTGGGCCGGGCGTTTGACGCCATGGCGCTTGCCATCTCCGCGGACATCACCGAGCGCAAGCGTGCCGACGAGGCGCTCAGGGTGTCCGAGGCGAGCTATCGGGCGATATTCGACGCCGCCGAGGACGCCGTTTTCGTGCACGAGATCGGCACGGGCACCATCGTGGATGTCAATCTCAAGGCCTGTTCCACCTTCGGCTACACACGCGACGAGTTTCGGAGGATCGACATAGGCACGCTCGGTACGGGCGAGCAGCCGTACACGCAAACAGACGCGATGGCGCTGCTCGCGCGTGCATTTGCAGGAGAGCGGGTGCGCGTCGAATGGCACGGTAAAAGCAAGGACGGCAATTTGCGTTGGCACGAAGTCTTTGTTAAGCGCGTCACCATTGGCGGGCAGGATCGGATATTGGCGCTCGCGCGCGACATCACGGAAAAAAAACGCTCCGAGGAGGAAGTGACGCGTCAGCGTGAATCGCTCTACCAACGCGAAAAGCTTGCTGCGCTCGGCTCGCTGCTGGCGGGTGTTTCCCACGAACTCAACAATCCGCTTTCCGTCGTTGTGGCCAGGGCCGTGCTGTTGGAGGAGCAAGGCGATTCGGCCACGCAAGCCGCGGCACAGAAAATTCGAACCGCCGCCGAGCGCTGCGCACGCATCGTGCGGACTTTCCTTGCCATGGCCCGGCAACAGCAGCCCGAGCGACGTCCAGTGGCGATGAACGACACCATCGCTGCCGCGCTGGACATCACGGGCTACACCGTGCGTACGAGCAGCATCGAGGTGACGCTCGATCTCGCCAACGACATTCCACTCATCCTGGCCGACGCCGACCAGCTCCATCAGGTTTTGCTCAACTTGATCATCAATGCGCAGCAGTCCCTGCAGGACCAGCCCGCACCTCGCCGGATCCGCGTCACCAGCCGTTTCGACAGGCTCGCCGACGTGCTCCGCGTTACGGTTGCAGACAACGGACCCGGCATTCCGCCCCATTTTCGCGCGCGAATATTCGAACCCTATTTCACCACCAAGCCGATCGGCATCGGCTTGGGGGTTGGGTTGGCGGTGAGTCTTGGCATCGTCGAAGCTCACGGCGGCACGCTGTCCGTCGATTGCCCGGCGGAAGGGGGCGCCGTTTTTACCATTACGCTGCCCGTGGGCAACGTTCGCGCGATCATTCCCGAGGATGGAACGCCGTCGACCGCGAGCGCAACCCAGCGCACGATACTCATCGTCGATGACGAGGCCGAGATCCGCGACACGCTGGCTGAAATTTTGACGGGTGCACAGCATCGCGTGGTCACGGTCGCCTCGGGACGCGAGGCCCTGGAGCGGATGGCCGTGGAACAGTTCGACGTGATTCTTACGGATATTCGCATGCCCGATCTCGACGGCCGCGCTCTCTACCTGGAAATCGAAAAGCGGTGGCCTGGCCGCTCCAGCCGCGTCGTCTTCGTGACCGGAGATACGTTGACCTCGGCATTGCGCGAGTTCGTCTCCGAAAGCGGCCGTCCCGTGATCGAAAAGCCGTTTCTTCCCAACGACGTTCGTCGCATCGTTGCCGAATTGACGATCGGTGACGACGCGCCATCGAAGTGAACATCGCACTTCGAAGGATGAAACAAACGATACAAAAGTGACCCGTTGGCGAAGTCTTCGTGCCATAGCCGACCTCTACACTGCGATGTGTCGGCAATCCTCAAATTCAGGAGCGGCACATGAACGGCTTCAAATTTTCTACACCTCGCCTGGCACTCGGACTGACGGCCGTCGCCATGGCCGCAATCACTTTGGGCGTCTTGGTGGTGCTACCGGCGCAACTCGATTCGGTCAGCCCGGAGGCCTTCGCGTTTTCCAGCGCAACAGCGGCCACAACATCGAGCCAGGTGCTGGTGAGCCCAGTCCGGGATCCAGTGCGTGAGCCAGCGGGCGAAGCGGCGGCGACCGTGGCAATTCGCGGAAGCCACGCCGAGTTGGGCTGCCCGGATCTCGAGGCGCGCGTATCATCCGGCAGACATCGCAAATCGAGCGCAGCGGGCTGAACCAAATTCACTATCCAGACTTGACTTACGTGAACGCGATATAAGCGTTCTTGCAAAAGGAAAACCATGGACCAGTCATACAAGGGAAGTTGTTTCTGCGGCGCAGTCGAGCTCACCGTTACCGGCGAGCCGGCCGCGGCAGGTTTCTGTCATTGCTCGTCATGCCGGAGCTGGTCGGCCGCGCCCGTCAACGCATTCAGCCTGTGGCGGCCCGAAGCGGTGAAGATCACCAAGGGCGAGGGCAGCATCGGCGTCCACAACAAAACGGAGAAGAGCTACCGCAAATTCTGCCGCATCTGCGGCGGACACCTGCTGACCGATCATCCTCTATGGGGGCTGATCGATGTGTACGCTGCCACGATTCCGTCCTATCGCCACGAGCCGAAGCTGCATGTCAACTATGCCGAGGCAGTGCTGCGCATCAAGGACGGCCTCCCTAAGATGAAGGACCTGCCGAAGGAGATGGGTGGGTCGGGCGAGTCGGTTCCGGAGTAGTCGCGACTTCGCCAGCCGTGTTCTCCAAAAATATCGGCTGGAACTGCGCACCTAGCGAATGGCGAAGTCGACGCGCGTCGGCGCCCCTTTGTCCGTGACGCCCTCAGCGTTCAGTTTTGGGGCGACGACAAAGACACGCTCGGACGCGATGCCACCCGTGCCGACGAACCACTCCTTGACTGCCTGCGCGCGTTGGTTGGCGAGCGAACGCAGCGCCTCGTCGTCAACAGGATAACTCGCGAGCAGCATCGCCTCCATTTCAGCCGGCGGGACGTCCTTCGCGATGCCGAGTACGTTACGGGGTTTGTCGGGCAGATTGCTATCTCGATAAACGAGCGCAATGTATTTGGGAGCCTCGGCCGCATCGATTTTCAGTGTATCGACCGACGGCGCTGATTCGCCTTGGCTGGCCAGCGCCTTCTGCTTTTGTATGCGCATGGCGCGATCGAGCGCGACGCGTTTTAGCCCATCGCGATCGACGTCCGGCGCCGAGCGACCCGCGGCGTCGAGCTTGAGCGCGGGACGGTCGGCGAGCGCTTTCGCGAGCGAACCCAGCTTGGTCTCGGCATCCGGTGACAGTTCGGTCTGACCGGGCGCGAACTCGACATAGGCGAGTTGCTCGCTGTGCGGGCCGCCGATGATCGCGCCCAGCACGGCGAACGGCGCCGTGACGATCTTGGTGAGCAGGTTGACGATGATCTGCACGATCACCGCGCCCACCGAGAATTTCGGATCGTCGAGCGAGCCGGAGATCGGCAGATCGAGGCGGATCACGCCGTTGCGGTCCTTCAGCAGCGCGACGGCCAGCAGTACCGGCAGCTTTGTAGCGGTCGGACTATCAACGTGCTCACCGAACGTCAGCTGGTCGAGTACGAGCTTGTTCGATGCAGCCAGCTTGCGGTTTTCAATCTTGTAATGCACCTCGAGGGAGAGCTTTCCCTTCTCGATCCCGTAGCCGGCGTATTTCCCCGAATACGGGGTAAGCGGCGGCAGATCGATGTCCCGCGCGTTGGCCGTGAGGTCGAGCGTGAGCGCGCGCGCAAACGGATTGACCGAGCCGCGGATCTCGACCGGAGCAGTGCCCTCGACGCGCGCCGCAAGGTCGATGTCACCAGCCTGCGCCGCCGATAGCGCGGAAACATTCCCCGTAACTTCGGTGAGGTGGGCCGAGTAGTTCGGCTTGATAAAGAAATCGGAGAATTGCACCTCGCCGTCGGCAAGCTCGATGCGTCCGATCGAAATCGGCAGTTCCTTGCCGCCGCTCGCAGGCGCAGGGAGATCCTTGGACGCGACGGGGACGTCAGCGGCGGGCGGGCTGCTCGCCGGCACTTCCGCAGCCACCGACTCCGGCGCGAGCAGGCGCTGCAGGTTGAGTGTGGCGTCGGGATTGACGATGATGCGCGCATAGAACTGATCCAGCGCGATCGCACCCAGCGCAATTTTGAGCGGTTCCGACGCGGCCTCGACAGAGGTGAGCGTGAGGGATTTCCAGCGCAAGAGCTCCTGTGAAGTCGGACGGTCAAGCGAGCCGAAATCATTGATCGAGAGCTCTCCGGCATACGTTGCGCTGGCCGGCCCGGTTCCCGCACCGGCGTACGTCAGCCGACCCTTGGCATTGAGGGCGCCGCTGGTCACGACGACGTTCGTCGCCGCCTCGAAGTAGGGCCGCAGCGATACGAGATCGACACCATTGGCGTTGATGCGCCAGTCGACGCTGACCGGGTTGGTCGCAAAGGCGCCATTGACCTGTACCTGGCCCGCGGAGCCCACATGTGTGGCGAAGATCAGGCTGCCTTTCGCTCCGCGAGCGTTGCTGAAGTTTTCAGCGGCGACGCGTGCGTCGGCGAGCTTGAGTTGCACTGGCGGCTGCACCGCACGATCCTCGAATTCGGCAGCGACGTGCTCGAACTGCAATTTGCGAACGAGCAATGACCAACCGGGGTCTGCGGCGGCGGTCGCTGCCGGAGCGGCCGACGTTCCCGTCGTTGCACTGGTGCGCATCAGGCGTTGGAAGTTGATCACGCCATCCGACTGCCGCACCAGACGGATCACGGGACGCTGCGATTCGACCCGATCTATCGCGATGCTGCGTTTCGCCAGGTCGAACGCGATGCCGTTGAGGTCAGCGCGCGGTATACGCCACAGGGGATCGTTTTCGCCGTGCACCGCCATTTCTAGATCGGACAGCGATGCCGCCCCCTGCGCCAGCGAGAATTGCATTGGATTAGCGGCGGCGCCGAGCGCGAAGTCGGCCGCCAGATCCAGCGTCCCGTGGCGCACATCGAGGTTGAGCGCGTCCGCGTAATACGGGTAGAGCAAATCCAGGTGGAATAGGGTGAGCGCAAAATGCCCACGCACCGACTTGCCCGCAATATCGACGTCGCCCTGCGCAGCAAAGTGTGCGCCCGTATTCGAATCGAAGGCAATCTCGGCTGTTCCTGCACCACTCGACGCGATTTTCTTTACGTCGAGTGCAACGCTCGACAAGGTAACGTGCAGAGGCGGTGTCACCTTTTCGTCCGCAACTCGCAGAACGCCATTGGCAACGTGTATGTCGGCGATCGAGAACGCCCATGCCGGCGCAGCCGCACCGGCGGTTCGTTCGCCGGCGTTCGCGGGATTGGCGGCGGGTGCCGGTGCACCGAGCAAACGATCGAGCTCGATCGTCCCGTCGGAAAAACGGCGAAGGTCGGCCTCTGGTGTATCGACGGTGACGCGGTTGACCGCAACCGAGTGTCCCAGCGGATCGAATTTGTCGAGTGCAACCTCGAGTACCTTCGCCGCGAAGAGAGCGGAGCCGTCGCTGCGCGCGACTGCCAGCCGGTCGAGCCGGGCGGTGCCGGAGAGCGTCAATGTTCGGGCTGCCCCGTGCTCCGTCACGAACGCCAGCTTCAGCCGAGTCGTCAGCGCGCCGTCCGTGAGCTTGAGGCCCTGGGGCAGCGGCGCGTAGGCCGCATAGCGCGGGAGCGACAACGCATCAAGGTTGAGATCGAGGGTCGCCTCTTCGGTGTCGGCAAATGGCGTGGTCGAATTGCCGGCCAGCTTGAATCGCGCGCCGTCGATCGCGCCGTCCAGTCTGGGCGTTACTCGTATCTCCGCGTCGTGAGGAAGGCTCGACAGGAAAGGAATCCCAATGCCGAGATTGGTCACCTTCATCGAGTGCCGAAGCTGGCGATCGTCCAAACTGAGTGTTCCGTCCTCGATCTCGATGTTGTTGACCGAAAACGCCGGTGTCGGATCACTTGACGGCGCACGCGCACGCTCGATCAAGTCCTGGATATTGGAGGTGCCGTCGGGGTTGCGCGCAAGGCCAAGCGTCGGACGGACCAGCCGTACCGCGTCAAATACCGGCGCCCATTTCCACAGCGTCGCCGCGGACAGCTCGACCTCCATCGTATCGAACCGGAACAGCGAATGGTCGGGGCTATGATCGGCGAGCGAAAAATCGGACAGTCGCGCGCGAAGCGTAAATGGATTGAACTCGAATTTGCCCAGCGTCGCGCGTCGGCCGAGCGCCTCCGTGACGATCGTTTCAAGTTTCGATTTGGCGAGCCACGGTACCGCGAAGAATCCCAGCAGCGCATAGGCCGCGACAATTGCGACGAGGATCAGGGTGGCATTGCGAATCTTTCGAAGCCACGGCGATCCGGTAAATGCGGAAGCGGCATTCATGCTGAATAAGCGTCAACGGGCTCGCGCGGACGCATGCATGCGATCATACTCGAAAACCGTATCCGTGGAGACCCGCGCTGCGAGGACGCCAGCGCTCAGGACGCGTTGGCGTTGGTCGGGCAGCTCCGCGTCTCGACCCGGTCAGGCCGGCGCGGCGACCAGTTTCGGTTTGAGCGGTCGCGCTATCGCCAGCGCGGCAAGCGCCGCCACGATGCAGGCCCCGCCCGCGACGTAGAGTGCCGGCGTATAGCTGAACATGATGCTTCGGGTGAAGCCCGCACCCGACGCCGCGACGGCTGCGCCGAGCTGGTGTGCGGCAAAAATCCAGCCAAAAATCATCGGTGCACGCGCGCTGCCGAATGTCGAGCCCGTGAGCTTCACCGTGGGTGGCACCGTCGCGATCCAGTCGAGACCGTAAAACATCGCAAAAATCGAGAGCCCGTAGAGCGTGAACGTCGAGTGTGGGAGCCAGAATAGCGATAGCCCGCGCAGCCCGTAATACCAGAACAGCAGCTTGCGGTTGTCGACGCGATCGGACAACCATCCGGAAAGGATGGTGCCAACGAAATCGAAGGCCCCCATCATCGCCAGGACGGAAGCCGCCGGTAGCGCCGTCAGTCCGTAATCAGCGCACAGCGAGACGAAATGCGTCTGCACCAGTCCGTTGGTGCTGAGCCCGCAGATAAAGAACGTGCCCGCCAGAATCCAGAACGTGGGACTCGTCGACGCTTCCCGCAGGACCATGAACGGTCCCCACATCGACAGCGGCGCGGCCGGGCCGGTGGGCGAAGGCGATTTCGGATCGGCGCCGTACGCCGCGAGGCCGACATCCGCTGGCTTGTCGCGCAGGAACATGAACACGATGGCGCCGAGAATCAGCGATGCGATCAGCACCGGCAGCACCGCGTAACGCCAGCCCACATGCTCGATCAGCCACGCCGCGACCGGAAGGAATATCAGTTGGCCGGTCGCAGTGCTGGCAGCGAGCATGCCGATGACCAGACCGCGGCGGGAAACAAACCAGCGATTGGCGACGAGCGCTCCCAGTACCAGTGCGGTCAGGCCGGAGCCGAGTCCGAGCACGAGTCCCCAGAGGACGAACAGTTGCCAAAGCTGGGTCATCCGCGTTGCCAGTCCGATGCCCAATCCGACCAGCACGAGCGCCGCGCAAACGACGTTGCGCAATCCAAAGCGTTCCATGAAGTACGCGGCGAATGGACCCATCAATCCGAACAGGATGAAACGGATCGCGAGCGCGGACGAAATATCGCTGGTCGCCCAGCCGAACTCTTTGCTCAACGGCTGCAGCAGCACACCAGGGAGCCCAAGCGCCGCCGACGAGGTGAGCATCGTCGCGAAAGCAATGAAAGCGACAACCCATGCATAGTGGATGTTCCGGCTTGCGAGCCACGCTGAAACGGGTTTGGCAAACATTGGGGTCCGGCCTGCACCGGGTTGAATTAGCGGGTCGACGACGGTTGCATTATATGATGATCATCATATATGATGTCAAGCATCGTTGCGCACTTGTGAGAGTTACGCTCCATGAAGGTCAGCCGGGAACAAGCCGCCGCGAATCGCGAGCACATACTAGATGTCGCCACCGCATCGTTTCGCGAACGCGGATTCGACGGTATCGGCGTCGCCGACGTGATGCACGCCGCAGGGCTGACGCACGGCGGATTCTACGGGCACTTCGCGTCGAAGGAAGATTTGATCGCGCAAGCGAGCGCACGCGGCGTCGCCCGCTCGGTCACCCGATGGCAGCGACTGGCGGAACAATGCCCCGATAGTCCCTTAGCCGCGATCGCATCGACTTATCTTTCGCGGCGGCATTGTGACGATCCTGGTACCGGTTGCACGCTCGCCGCACTGGGGTCGGATCTCGCCCGTCAGCCGGCGTCCGTGCGCCACGGTGTGACGGATGGATTGCGCGCGTCGTTCGCCGTGCTGGCGAGTATTGTCTCGGGCAAGTCCAAGGCGGCAAAGCGCGACCGGGCAATGGCGACGTACGCCAGCCTCGTCGGCGGAATCGTGCTTGCCCGCGCGGTCGACGATCCGCAACTCGCGAAGCAGATCCTGACTGCGGTGGCGGCTTCGGTCACCGCGCCGGCACCAGAAGATTGAGCAAGCGCCCGTGCTTTGCCGGTAGCACGCAGGCGCTGAACGGTGCACGGTTGGTACGGTCAACTGGCCGGAGCAGGCACCGTCCGCGGTCTCAATTGGGCGCCGGGCTCCGTGGCGCTGCTTCGGTCGTTGTCGGCGCCAATGATCCCCCTTCGAGCCATCGCTTCACGCGTTGGACTTCTTTTTCGCCGGCGCGATCGTCGTCGCGCAAGGGCAAATACACATCGGGCGGAATTCCCGCGACGTCGACGGAATATTCCGGCAGGCGCAGCGACCGCGATGTTGCATACCAAAGAACACGCTTCCCCGACGGCAGGTCATAGGGACGCAAATTCGAGTAGTCAAGCGAACCGAAGGTTGGTCGGCCGATGACCTTCACGTTGAAACTCTGTCTTGCGACAAGGACAAACTCTTCACACGAACTGCCGCATCGGCCGTCGATGAGAATGGCAACGCGGGACGGTCGCTGCTTTTCACGCTGCTTGATACGTTCGAACGTCAGATCGCCAGAACCTTCCTGCGCGACATAATTCCCGGACTCGACGCTGCGCATCCGCGCGACGGCTTCCCTCGTATACGATTCGCATTGCGCGTCACCGGGCGCAAATCGAGCGCACGCTTGCTCCTGTCCGCGGATATTCGCGGGTGTTGCCAGCCACTCCGCGCCTGCGGTCACGGTCTCGTCCGACAATAGCCAAGGCAGCAAGGGTTCATAACTCGAATCGCTCCCGCCGCCGTTGCCACGCACGTCAATGATCCAGTTGGGATGACTTGCCAACTCGTTGTGATGTTGCGATAGCAGCGCAATCAGTGGAAGGCGTTGAGTGTTCGCGAAGCTTCTCAGCGTGAGCAGGATCGTGTGCTGCGACAACGCCTGTATCCGTGGCGCATTGTCGCGCTGGACGGCCCCAGGGGGAATCGGAGCACCGGCCTTGTCGGACGCAGTGCGCTCCGGCACGACGCTTTTCACGTTCAAATGCCCCTTGCGCCAAGCCTTGAGATAGCGCTGCAATACCTGCTCGCACGCGATGTTATCCGTAACCTTCGCTGCGGCGTCTTTCGCCTCGGCAAATGCATCATCGAAGTGCCTCTGTCCGAACTGCGCAAGATGAGCTTTGGCGCCGGTATCGTTCTCGAGAAGAATCTCCGGAATCGTTTCCAGATCCAACAGACAAAGTTGTGCAGGCGTCTGCTGTCCCCAGCAATTCGCGGACGCAAGAATCGTCACGGTGGTCAATAGTGTGAAAACGGCCTTCATCGCATCGTTGCCCGGATAGCGAACCCCTATGGTTTTCCGCCGAATATATCTTCAGGAATACGGGTGTCAACTTAAACGCAGCACGCGATGAACGGCGGAGAAATGGCGATTAGATGTCACCGCCTGTGAAAAGGAACACTTCGTTGCCTGGCTCATTTCTCGCCGTTGGCGGGCTTCGCGTTGTCAACTGGAGGTGGCTCGTTGCCCGGCACGGTAGGTCGGTTCAACTGGAACACGGGGCCGCCGGCGTAGGTGAAGAAGATTTTGTGCTGACTGTGGGCGACCAGCACCCGATGCGAGCGGAGGAAATCGGCGCCCAGCAACATGGAATGCCAAACCTGAATCTTGTGCGAAACGGCGCTGCCCGTGAAGCGGTAGGTTACATCCTTGTACATGTCGCTGAATCGGATCTGCGTATCCCGGATCGTCTCGTTGCCGATCGTGAAACTCCGAAACGGGCCGATCCAGGTATCGACCGTGTTCTTGCCCAATCCGCTGCCGTGGCCTCCTGCGACGACACCGGGCGTTTCCGGTGTGACTCCAACGCGCTCGGCATCGACCTTGTCGAGGACCGAGAGTGCGGCGCCCGAATCCAGCTTCGCCTTCAGCGACTCGCCATTGATTTGGACCACGAAAATGATCTCGGGCCGGTTCGCGTCGAGCGCCTCGATCTCTACCTCGCTGGCGCCGGTGCGCGCCCAATAGGCCAGCGACACACCGTCGCAATCCTTTGGCTGGAACAGCCGGACCGCATTGTGAGCCAGATCGAATTCGACATCGAACCGCTGAAAGAAGTCTTCGCCGAGCAGCACGCCGATGTCGTTACCGGAATCATGTTCTCCGGCGACAAGGATTCGCAGGTCCTTCTGCACGGCTTGGCCGACTCTGAATTCATCCACCCATGCAAGATCGACCTTGGTCTCGCCGCCCACGCCGAACATCCGGTCATTCGTGGCCGAAAGGGACACGCCGAGGCGCACCGCCGTCGCGCGAAAGATCAGGGTTCTCTGCGCGCCGGTGTCCAGCATGACACTGACTGACTTGCCGTTGATGGCGCCCTCGACGAGCAGTTGATTGCGTTGCAGCCGAACTGGCCATTCCTCGACCTTGACGAGTTGGCAACTGGACGCTTCGACGCCGGGGATGCCTATCGCCGACGCCATGCCGAGGACGACCGATGCCGCGAGAAGGGTGCGCCATGCGACCAAGTTCGCATCTCCAAGTGTGATAGCCGTGAAGGGGCTGCGACTACGAGAATACGCGCCAAGATGTAGCGTTCGCAAGGCGGACGCTGGGGCGTCTTGCGAATATCAACACTCGGTCTAGCCATCGAATGGCTTCGTCGTGCACGGAACAACCGCAATGCCTGTCGCCTGGCAGGACGCAGCAACGCCGTCACTGGTATATTGCCTTACTTACCCAAGTAGGAGGACGACCATGGTTCGCTTGTTCGTAAGACACAAGGTGCACGAGTACGCAGCATGGCGCAAAGGCTACGACGCATTCGATCCGACGCGGGTCAAACTGGGAGCGCATGGTCACGCGGTCTATCGCGAAGTCGACGACGCCAACGATATTACGGTCTGGCATGACTTCAACAGTCTCGAGGCGGCGAAAGCGTTCGCCAACTCCGCGGAATTGAAGGCCGCAATGAGCGGCGCCGGCGTGATTGGAGCCCCCACTGTTTGGTTTACCCGCCACACCTGAGTGTCGTCGCTCGAGGCAAACGGCCATGGCCACGCGGCTGCTGCGCACGCGGTGATCGAACCGATCGAAGCGATACTTGGCGCCTCCCGACGTTGCGGACGCGGGATGTGGCCAGGAACAACCGTACGCATGCCTCCTGCCCGGAGGCGAACTCATAGTTCGCGTCCAGCCGCCTCATGTCAAGCCAGTCGAACGAATGATAGATAATAGGTCGTCCGCACTGCCTTCAGCGTCTGACCATGGGTGCAAACACCGTTCGCTTTGAAAGTTTCGAGATACAACCCGAGGCGCGCCAGCTGTTCGTCAACGGGATACCCGCCAAGCTAGGCGCTCGCGCCTTTGACATTTTGCTGGTGCTAATCGAGCACCGCGATCGGATCGTCAGCAAGGACGAACTGCTGGATCGGGTCTGGCCCGGCCTCGTCGTCGAGGAAAACAATCTGCAGGTGCACATTTCGACCTTGCGCAAGATGCTCGGGCCGCGCGCGGTCGCGACCATTCCCGGGCGGGGATATCGATTAACCAGCATGCAGGTTGGCATTGACGAAGCGCCACCCGCGGCCGTGCCGGCTCCCGGCCACGAGCCGCTATCGATCGCCGTGCTGCCGTTCGTGAATGGGGGCGTCGATTCGGAGAAAGACTATTTCGCCGACGGCATCACCGAGGACATCATCACTGACCTGTCGCGATGGCGGTCGTTGGCGGTGACTTCGCGCCACTCGACGTTTCGGTTCAAAGGCATGGCTGTCGACATGCAGCATGTCGGGCGCGAGCTGGACGTCCGCTTCCTCGTCGGCGGAAGTGTGCGCCGGATGGGGGAACGCATTCGAGTCACTGCGCAGCTTGTCGATGCCGAAACCGGCAATCAGATCTGGGGCGAGCGCTTCGATCGTCCCGTGGCCGATCTGTTCGCGGTGCAGGACGAGGTCGTGCACACGATCGTCGGAACCCTGGTGGGTCGCGTGCACGCGAGCGGCGCCGATCGCGCTCGTCGCAAACCGCCGTCCAGTCTGGATGCCTACGACCAAACCTTGCGCGGCAACGCGCTCCCGTGGGACGACGGCGCGTCGGCAGCCGAGGCGAAGCGCGCGTTTGAACGTGCGATCGAGATCGACCCTGGATATGGACTCCCGTATAGCCTGCTGGCGGTGTTGCTGGGGCGGGAGTGGGAGAACGATATATCGGCATTACCCGAAACCCTCGATCGCGCTTTCGCGTTGGCGCAACGCGGCGTTGAGCTGGCCGATGACGAAAGCACCTGTCACACGATCATGGGACAGATTTGCCTGGAGCGACGATCGTTCGATCTTGCGTTACACCACACGGAACGCGGCGTCGAAATCAACCCCACCAACCAATGGAACCGCGCCGATCTCGGTATTATTCTCTCCTACGTCGGGCGCGCCGAAGAGGGACTGGAGATGTTGCGGGATGCGCGGCGCGCGGACCCCTATTTCGGGCCTCGCTGGTATTCGCGGGGTCTCGGCCTTGCCCAATTCGTGCTGCACCGCTATGTCGATGCCCTGCCGGATTTCGAACGCGGCATGACGAACAACTCCCTTCGGGCGCTGGCAATGATGGCGGGCTGCGCCGCAAAGCTCGAACTTGCGGACCGAGCCGAGGAAATCGTGGCGCGATGCCTGGCGAGTCAGCCCGGTGCGACGGTCGAGAAGATCGTTGCCAAGATGCCGTTCAAGAATGCCGCCGACGGCCTGCATCTGGTCGAATGCCTGCGCCTCGCTGGAGTGCCCGAATAAATGGGAGTCCCTACTTCAGGTGTGCTATGGGCGACTTGGCGAAAGCGAACAATGCATCGCATCGCAATTTTCGCTCTGCTGCTTCCGTGCGTCGTGATCGGAACCGCATTCGCCGGTTTCGATGAAGGCCGGAGCGCGCTTGAAAGCGGAGACTACGCCACCGCGCTGATCGAGTTGCAGCCGCTCGCGGATCAAGGTCACTCCGGCGCCCAGGTGCTGCTTGGCGAAATGTACCTGATCGGCATGGGTACGCCGCAGGACGACCAGCGCGCGCTCGAGTGGTTTCGCAAGGCAGCCGCGCAAGGCGAAGCCATCGCCCAGAACAACCTCGGGGTCATGTACCAGGGCGGCCGTGCGGCGTTGCCGCCGGACGATAGGCAGGCGGTCGAGTGGTATCGCAAGGCGGCGGCCCAAGGCTATGCGCCGGCCCAATATAACCTCGGCAATATGCTCCTCAACGGCAACGGCGTGCCGCAGGACGACGCGCAAGCCATAGCGTGGTTTCGCAAGGCGGCCGAACTCGGTTACCCACCGGCCCAGCACGACCTCGGCAATGCTTACCTCAACGGTCGTGGCGTGTCGCAGGACGATGGGCAGGCCATCGCGTGGTATCGCAAGGCGGCCGCGCAAGGCTACGCGTCTGCTCAACACAACCTCGGCGTCAGTTATTTCAACGGCCGCGGCGTGCCGCAGGACGATCAGCAAGCGGTCCAGTGGTATCGCAAAGCGGCCCTCCAGGGTTTTGGCGCCAGTCAAAACAATCTCGGGGTACTGTACCAAGGCGGCCGCGGCGGCTTGCCGCAGGACGACAGGCAAGCCGCGGAGTGGTATCGCAAGGCCGCCGAGCAAGGCATCGCCGATGCGCAAGTCAATCTCGGCAATCTGTACTTCAGCGGCCGCGGCGTGCCACGCGACGACGTGCTGGCTTACATGCTCTTCAATCTGGCAGCGTCGTCGGGCGACAAGACTGCAGCGAGCAATCGGGCCAACATGGCGCAAAGCCTCTCCCTCAAGCAAATGGAGAAAGCGATCGAACTCGGGAAGACGTGGAGGCCGGGCACGCCGCTCCCGACGCAGAGCGAGAGCGTGAGCAAGTAAAGGTCCGAAGACCTGGCCGCGACGATGAGTCAATTAGAACCGCAGCCCGTTCACGACGGCATCGATCGCCGTCACTTCCGGTTGGGCGAGGTCATCGAGCGCCAGCCGGCGGACCGCCCGACCCATGACACGATCGCTTCGATAACCGACTGGCTCACGGGGTCGGCCATCCAGCGAGCGTCGGGTGCGCGTGTTATCGATGAGTTTGCGTGGCGGCTGCTGGCCGCGGGTTTCCCGCTCCTCAGAACCACGCTTCACAGCGGTACCCTGCATCCGCAATTCCTTGGCGTGTTTTTCGAATGGTGGCGCGATGTCGGCAAGACAGTGCAGACCCTTGTGGCGCACGAGATTCGGGACGCGGTGCTCTATGAGAACAATCCCGTCCGCCGGGTGATCGAGGGTGGCGAGACGATACGCCGCCGACTCGACGTCGCCGCCAACGAACTGGATTTCCCGATCCTTCACGATCTCAAGGCCAAGGGCGGCACCGACTATGTTGCCCTGCCGATCCCAAGTGCGCATGGCCAAAATTACGCTGTCACCTATACGACCGATCGCGCCGGTGGCTTTTCCCTGCGCGAGATCGACGAGATGACGCGCTTGTCGCATCGACTGCAAGGCGCCTGTGACAACTACCGTCAACGAGCACTGACCCGAAATCTTCTCAACGCCTATCTGGGCGCCAATGCCGGACCCAAGGTATTGGCCGGTCAAATCCGCCGCGGTACAGGCGAGGAGTTGACCGTCGTTGTCTGGTCGTCGGATCTGCGTGGTTTCACCGAGCGTTCGGACCGTCTGGCGGGCAGCCGTATGATCGCGATCCTCAACGCGCTCTTCGATGCACAAGCGAAAGCGATTCATAACCACGGCGGCGAGATATTGAAATTCATCGGTGACGGCCTGCTCGCGATATTTCCGATCGACGTTGCCGGGCGGCCGCGAGATGCTGCAGAGGCCGCGCTGAACGCGGCGCGAGAGGCGTTGGCTGCGGTGCATCTGCTTGCCGACGAGCCATGCATGGCCAACGAGCCACCGCTGAGGATCGTCGTGGCGTTGCATGCGGGCACCGTGATCTATGGCAATGTCGGCTCGGCCGATCGGCTTGACTTCACCGTCATTGGTCCCGCCGTCAATCTGGTCAGCCGCCTCGAAGGCATCGCCAAGACGCTGGATCAGCCGATCGTCGTCAGCGACGATTTCGCGCTAGCGTACGGCGTCCCAATGCGATCACTTGGATACCACCAATTTCGCGGCCTCGCGAATCCGCATGAACTTTTTGCTCCCGAATGAGGCCGTACCCCGGACAACGTCCGCGAGAACTTGCGGTCCGCGCCGCCGCCACGTACTCTGCGGCACCGAATCGCATGTTAGGACCCAATCCCATGAAACGACTATTGAACTCTCGCCGGGCGCACTGGATCAGCGTACTGGCAGTGGCAGTATCGGTATTCGTCGCTGGCGCCGCCAGCGGCGCTAGCGCGGTCACGCCACGCATCGACGAGAGCGAGTTGTCATCTGCCGGCTTCAAAGTGCTTGTCGCAACGACATCCGCTCAGAAGGATTGGGTGAAGCGCATGGCTCCTGGCCAGATCAGGGCGATGCAGCGCAACGGCAAGAAATTTTTCATTTACCCCGATGCGCCCAGGAATCAGGTGTACGTCGGCGGCCCGAACGAATATGAGGCGTATCGCCAGCTGCACCCGGAAACCAAGCTCGCCGGCCAGGATTCGGCGAAACAGGCAGCTGAGTACCGCGCCAAACAGGATGTCGCGATGAAGAAGGCGACAGCGCGCGACTTGTCGGACCCTCTGTATGGGTTGAGCTGGCCCGATCTTGGCTGGTAGGGCTCGCTTGTCGAGGCCACTCAGAAAGCCGGCGGCCGCTCGTCCCCCACGTTCAAAGCCCGTTCAAGCGCCAATCCCGCCCGAGCGATCGTCCCCTCATCGAACAGCCGTCCAATCAGGGTGACGCCATGCGGGACGCGGCGTGGCGGATCGAACTTCGGTAGCGGCTTGTCCGGATCCGGAGCCCAATCGCTTCGCGCTTCCGAAACTTGCACGAAGCCCGCGCGCAGCGTGAGCGACGGGTGGCCGGTGAAATTGCTGATGGTGAGCATTTCGTCCCGCAATGATGGTACGAAAATCAGGTCCACCTGCGACAGCAAACGCTCCATCTCCTGCGCGACGCGGCGGCGCATCCGATCGGCCTGCACCATGTCGACGGCGGAGATGAAGCGCGATTGACGAAACGTATTCGGCCACGCGTCGGGCGTCTGCATGGTCAACGCATCGATCCCATGGCTGAGCGTCAGCTCCTCGAACGCCGCGGCCGCTTCCGCGAACAGGATTGCGTTCAGATTTCCATACGGCCAGTCGGGCAACGAGACCTTCACCGGCACCATGCCGAGTTGCTCGATTTGCTGCAGGGCTTTCCGATCGACGTCCGTTGCCGGCGCCTCGTCCATCCAGGGCGGAAAGTAGCCGACGCGCAGACCCTTTACCGGCGCCCTCGCGTCGAAGTCCAAATGACTTGGAACGCTGCCGATGTCACCATGATCGGGACCGGAGATCGCCTGCAGTACAAGCATCGTGTCTTCCACACTGCGGGTCATCGGCCCGAGTTTGTCCATCGACCAGCACAGCGTCATGGCCCCCGTGCGCGGCACGCGGCCGAACGTCGGGCGCAATCCCGTCAGTCCGCAGCGCATCGACGGACTGACGATGCTGCCCTCGGTCTCGCTCCCGATCGAGAATGCAACGAGCCCTGCGGCGGTTGCTGCACCCGGCCCTGCGCTCGAGCCCGACGACCCTTCTTCGAGCAGCCACGGATTCATCGTTTGGCCGCCGAACCAGATGTCGTTGAGCGCAAGCGCACCAAGACTCAGCTTGGCGACGAGCACCGCTCCAGCCGCATGCAGACGGCGTACCACGGCCGCGTCGTCCTTCGGCACGCGGTCCTTGTATGGATCCGCGCCGTACGTCGTCGCGATGCCCGCGGTATCGAGGAGGTCCTTGCCACCCCATGGAATCCCGTGCAACGGACCGCGATATTTTCCCGAGGCAATTTCCTGATCGGCCTTCTTCGCCTGCGCAAGCGCGAGATCGCGAGTAACGGTGATGACGCAGCGCAACTTGGGATCGAAGCGCTCGATGCGAGTCAGATAGATGCTGGTCAAGCGCTCCGCAGTGAGCTTGCGCGACCGCATCCACTGCGAGAGCTTCCAGACGGGCGCAAAAGCGATGTCGGCATCGTTCGATGGCAGCGGCCCCGGCGCGGTGCCGCTGCGCACGAAGCGATCGCGCTCGGGCAGTCCCCGGTGTCCGGGCAGGACCGGATTCCACTGCGAATACGGTGCGAGCGTGGAATCGAGCTGCACCTTGCGCGGTCCTGTGCGGCGCTCGTATAGCGCCGCCATGCTGTTACGCCAATTCTCAGCCGCTTGAGCACGGTCTTTCTCTGTCATCGGTACTTGCACGAGCTTCTCGGCCGCGGCGAATGTTGCCGATGAAACCTCGGGACCGATGGGAGGCGCTGTACCGAAAGCGGGCGGCGCGCCCGGCGTTGGCTCAGTTGCAATCGGCTTGTCAGGAATGGCCGGTGTTTGCGCGTTGGCTGCGGTGGCCGCACCCAGCACCGCGGCAGAGGAGGTGATCAGAAACTCGCGACGCGATTTCGACATGGTTCCCCCAAACCGGCGCAATGCTATTGCTCGGAGTCAACGCGGTGATGGATTCAATCCTGTGGTACTCCGAGAAGGATATGCTATCGAATCAATGCTCGCTAGCTTCGCCCACCGGCCTTCATAGCGGCCTCGACACTCCCCATGACGAAAGGAACACGATGCGCATCGTCCATGCTCGAATCTCGGCGGCGTTGGCCGCGGCTCTCATGCCGCTCACCCTTGTGTTATCCCTCAGCGGATTCGCGCAGGGCACGCTGTCCGGTGTCGACAAGGCCAACGGCAAGCCGGCCGCGCTAACCCAGGTCGTCGCATACAAGGGCGAACCGGAGTCCGGCAAGCCGGTGACGCTCCTCGTGTTCACCAGCAAGGACCAAGGCAAGGACCCGAAGGCGGCCTTCAACGCACTATTCGGCAAGTACGGCGACGCAATCGTGGTCAAGGTATTTGCCGACGGCAAGATCTACAGCGCTGATGTCAGGCATTCGGCGCTCGATCTCGGCCCGGTTCCCTCGGCCACCTTGTTCGGTTTCGTGCAGATGAAGGATTTCAAGGTGGCCGGTGGCGAGATTTCGGGTCATATCACGGGTAATACCGAAATTCGCGCCCAGCCGTGGGAAGTCGACTTGACGTTTCAGACCAAGGCGCCGTGACCGTGCTACGCGCGGCTGATGATTCGCTATCCGTGGTCTGATCAGCGTGAGGAGTGCACGTCCACCGGATCCCAGTCCTTGCCGTTGAATCTGACCAGGAAGAGTTGCTTGATCGGCTGATAATCGGTCGGGCTCGTCGTTACACGGATGCCGGGGCGCAACATCGCGATCTCAAAGTCCAGGCTTGCAGCCTGTTTCATCACATTGGCGCGGGTCAGATCGTCGCCGCACTTCTTCAGCACTTCTGCGAGCGCCTGCGCGCGTTCATACCCTGCGACGTTGATCTGATCCCGCAAACTTGCGTCAGGATTGTACCTTCGCATCCACTCGATATACGCGGCCACGGCCGGATCGCTTCGCGCTTGCGGTGTGCCCCAACCCTTCGAGCGCGCGTTCGAAATAATTCCGGCCGCTTTCTCGAGGCCCGCCGGGTCCAGGAACGCGGCGACCGAGAGCGTCGCATTGGGAATGAACTGCGTTGGATGCCAGCCGATGTCGAACGCCTTGCGTATTGCTTGCGTGGCCGATCTGCCGATGGCGACGTTAATGAAGACGTCTGCGCCTGAATCCTTTAGCGCCTCAACCTGCTTGTCGAGTGTCGTGGGATCCGAATACTTGAAGACGGCCGCCTTCACGATCATGGCGGATGCCTTCATGCCTAGACCTTCGCGCAGTCCGGCCAGATATTCGTTGCCGGTCTCATCGTCCGCATAAAGCACCCCGATCTTCGCCTCCGGCCGGGTCTGCAGGATGTACTTGGCGTACGCCAGCGCCTCGGTTCGAAAGGTGGCAAAGAATCCCATCGTCCAGGGGAAATGTGCCGGGTCGTCGAACGCCGACGAATTGCTTTGCGCAAACAGTTGCGGCACATGTTTCTCGTTCGCATACGCGCGAATCGCCATGTTCGACGGGTTACCGAAGGTGCTGAAAAGCAGCAAAACACCGTCCTGCTCGATCAGTTGTCGGGCTAGTCGTTGGGCATTGGATGAATCGGACGCATCGTCGACGCTGACGAAGATGATTTTGCGGCCGCTGATGCCACCATGGTCGTTGATCATCCGAAAATAGGCCGCCTGAGCGCGCGCTTCGGCACCGTACGCTGAAAACTGTCCAGAGTACGACGCGATGTTGCCAATTTTTATTTCGGAGTCGGTTGCGCCCGGATCGTATTTTTTCTGCGCCGCTGCCGGCGCGACGGCCATTGCCATCCCGAACAGGCTGACCACCCACACGGATGCTCGCTGAACGCCAGCTTTGTGCTGAATCATTGTGGCATTTGAACACCATTGTAGGATCAAGAAAAGCGGCTTTTATGCTCGATCTCGACAAGGTGCGTCCGTCGGGTGGGCGACGCCGTGACGCGGCGGCGGTGACGCGGCAATCGATGCGGCTCCGACGTTAGTTCGACCGCGACGCCGGTGCCATTGTGCAACGGCGAGTTGTTGAATCTCCAATCCTGGACAGGTATAGTCGCGGCCGCGGCTTGTCTACGCCGCTCGCGGTGCGATTTCCAATCCGACCAAGAACGAGGAGCCTCATGGACATTCCCAGCATGCTTGAATCTGCGCGCCCCATCCTGATTGCCTTTGGTCTGAAACTGCTGGGTGCGATTGCCGCGTACATCGTCGGCCGCATGCTGATCGGCTTTGCGTCCAACCTCGTCGTGATGGCTATGGAGCGACAGAAGGTCGAGCCGACGGTCATCCGCTACATCGGGTCGATCATCACGGTCGCCCTCAACATTATTCTGGTCGTTGCCATCCTCGGGTACTTCGGCGTGGAGACGACGTCGTTCGCCGCGCTGGTGGCCGGCCTCGGCATCGCAGTCGGCGCGGCCTGGGGCGGGCTGCTGTCCAATTTTGCCGCGGGCGCTTTCATCCTTGTGCTGCGGCCCTTCAAGGTCAGCGACTACGTGGTGGCCGGTGAAGTCGAAGGAACGGTGCGAATGATCGGACTTTTCAGCACGACGATCGACACGCCCGACAATGTACAGACGATGGTCGGCAATGCCAAAATCATGGGAGGAACGATCAAGAATTTCAGCAGCAATCCGTATCGCCGCGTGGAATTGCTTGCGCAGATCGACCACAGCGTCGATCCGAACGACGCGATTCGCCGGCTGAAGGAAGTGCTGCCGAAAATTCCGAACGTCGTGCCCGATCCGAAGCCGGACGTGGAGATTCTGACGTTCAACGAGCGCGGACCCGTCCTCGCCGTTCGGCCCTACTGCAATACCGCGCATTACTGGCAGGTGTATTTCGACACCAATGCGGCCATTCGCGCGACGTTCGGCGCGGCGGGATATCCCGCGGCCGAGTCGCACCTGCATGTGCGGCAGCTGGCGGCATAGTCTGCTGGCGGCGTGATCGCCGGCTGCGAGGCGGTGCCGTTTGCGGAGCCGGCGAGAACGCGCTCAGTTGAGTACGCGAATGGTCCGAAACCCGATCTCGATCAGGCCGCGCGCCTCCAGCCGGGCCAGTAGCGCGCTGATCGTCTGACGCGATACGCCGATCATTGTCGCGAGTTCCGCTTGCGATACGGAGACGTCTACCGGATCGCCTGCAGGCGCGCTGCGCCGTCGCCCGGCTGCCAGGTCCACGAGTCGCAGGCGCAGCCACTCCTCGGGTACAAGCCCGTTGGCTTCGGCCAAATAGCGAAATAGCACGCCGTAGCCTTTGACGATGAGTGCGGCGAACGCACGGTAGTACCGCGGCTCGTCTGCCACGATTTGCTCGAACTTCGATGCCGGCAATAAGAGTGCCCGGACGCGCGAATTCGCAATGATGCTGCCGATGCTCAGTGCGCCGGACAACATGCCGTACTGGCCGACCCACAAGCCGGCCTCGCCGACATGGGTCACGACTTCGTTGCCATCCCCAACCAGACATACAGCTCGCACCTTTCCCTCAAGCACCCCGAATATGCCTTTCGTGGGCTCTCCTTCGCGGATGATGTACTGCCCCTTGCGATAGGTGCGAATGAGCGAGTGGTGCGCGACCAGCTCCTGCAGCCGCGCGGGCAGGCCTCCAAACCACTCGCCCTGCTTGAGGATCTCGAGTGCTTTCTCGCTGTCGTCCTTGGTCAAAAGCAACGGCTCCCATCGCTTGAATTGTCAGTAATTTGACAACTCGCCGCGAGCGTAGTGGCAAAATGCGTCCCCGGCAAGCGAGCCATGTTTCGTCGACGCTTGAAACGATCATCAAATGCCGCGGCGGCCAACTGAACACTAGGAGAAAACAAGAATGAAATTGAACCGCAGCATCCGTAAGGTCATTTCCACTGTTGTCGCCGGAGCGATGCTGCTTGGCGGCGTCGCGCAATCTGTTCAAGCCTGCACCGGTATCATGCTGACCGCGGAAGACGGCACCGTCGTTCACGCCCGAACGATGGAGTTCGCGATCGACATTCATTCCGATGTCATCGTCATTCCGCGCGGTTACGTACGCACAGGTACGACGCCCGACGGGAAGCCGGGATTGAAGTGGACGTCAAAGTACGCCAGCGTCGGGACCAATGGCGTGGGATTTCCGGTGCTGTTCGACGGCGTGAATGAAAAAGGTCTCGCCTCGGGCCTGTTCTATTTCCCGACCACTGCCAAGTACATGCCCTACGCGGCGGCCGACGCGGGCAAGACCATGGCGCCCTGGGAATTAGGATCTTGGATGCTGGAGAACTTCGCCAATGTCGACGAGGTGCAGGCCAACATCGGCAAGGTGGTCGTTCCCGCCGTTGTCTATGACGGTTGGGGCTTCGCGCCGGAAGTTCATTTCATCGTGCAAGACGCGACCGGCAAGTCCATCACGATCGAGTATCTCGACGGAAAGCTCAACGTTTTCGACAACCCGCTGGGCGTGTTGACGAATTCGCCGGCGTTCGACTGGCACATGGCCAATTTACGCAACTATGTGAATTTCTCGATGACCAACGTGGCTCCGGTGAAGGTGGGGCCCGTCACGCTCCAACCGTTTGGGCAGGGTTCGGGGATGCTCGGTATGCCGGGCGACTTCACGCCGCCTTCGCGCTTCGTTCGTGCGGTCGCATTCAGTCAGTCCGTGTTCAAACCGAAGACCGGCGAGGACGCAATCGTCGAGGCGTTTCATGTCCTGAACCAGTTCGACATTCCCAAGGGAGCGGCGCGCGAGCACGAAAAGGACGAGCATGGCAACGTCCTGGCCGACTATACGATCTGGACGAGCGCCATCGATCTGAAGGCGAGGCGGTTTTACTTCCGTACGTACGAGAGCAGTCAGATCCGGATGGTCGATCTCATGAGGATGAATCTGGACGCCAAGGACGTCGTGAAGATCTCGATGAACGGCCGCGAGACTATCAAGTCGGTGACCCCGTGAATGCGTGATCGGTCGTTCGGGTGGACTATCCACGGTCGCCGCAAAGGTCACGTGGTTCGAAATTGTTCGACGGGTGCATGGGGCGTGCTTTTCTGTCTCGCGGACCGTTCGTACCGAAAGGAATAATTGTGACGACCACAATTTTTACGTGGCCACGAAGGCCTGTGTTTGCGCTCGCGTTGATGATGTTTGCCGGGACGGCCGTCGCGCAGTCCCCACCCGCTCCGGCGGATCCCGGCAAACCGGCGGCGGCTACAGCCAAGTCCGCCGCTGCCGGCGAGACATTACCCATGGCGCGCAAACTGGCGATCGCCAACAAGGCGTGGACCGGCGACTTCGATCAGATGCTCGAGCGCCGCGTGATCCGCGTGTTCGCGCCGTACAGCCGCTCCCTCTATTTCAGCGACAAAGGACGCGAGCGCGGCCTTGCCGCCGAGCTCATCCGCGATTTCGAGCACTACCTCAACGTCAAGTACGCGAAGCAGCTCGGCAAACGTCCGTTGACCATTTACATCGGCCCTGCGACGCGCGACAGGTTGTTGCCGGACGTTGCGGATGGTATGGCTGACATCGCTATCGGCAATATTACAATCACCGACGAGCGCCTGAGCCTCGTCGCCTTCGCCGCGGTCGACGAAGGCAAGCGGGCGATCAACGAAGTAGTTGTCACCGGCCCGAATACGACCGCGATCGCTACCGTCGACGATCTCGCGGGCAAGAAGATCACTGTACGCAAGGCATCGAGCTACTTCGAGAGCCTGCAACTGCTCAACGCGCGCTTCAGGAAGGACGGCAAGCCGGAAATGTCCTTCGTCCTCGTCCCCGAGTCACTCGAAGATGAGGACATGATGGAAATGCTCAACACCGGGCTGTTCGACTTTATGGTTGTCGACGACTGGAAAGCGAAGATGTGGGCGCAAGTCCTGCCGAAGATCAAGGTTCGCACCGATCTTGTGCTTCGAGCAGACGCAAGGACCGGATGGGCGATCCGCAAAGAGAGCCCCAGGCTCGCTGCCGAGATCAACGACTTTTACAGCAACTGGGCAGTCAAGCAGGGCGTCGTCGCCTACCGCATGAGCCAGTACATGAAGCGGATCAAGGAATTGAAGGACCCAACAACCAGCGCCGACTGGCAACGGTTCCAGGAAACGATCGCGATCTTCGAGAAATACGGTCCGCAATACGGGTTCGATCCGCTGATGCTCGCCGCGCAGGGCTACCAGGAGTCAGGACTCAATCAGAATGCAAAGAGCCAGGTTGGTGCAATCGGCGTGATGCAGATCATGCCGGTCACCGGTGCCGAACTGAAAGTCGGCGACATCCACATCACCGAGGCCAACATCCATGCCGGCGCCAAGTACATGGATCAGCTGATGACCAAGTACTTTCCCGATGCGCACTTCAGCGAGGGCAACCGACCACTGTTCGCTTTTGCGAGTTACAATTGTGGTCCTGGCAACGTCGCCAAAGCACGCAAGGAAGCGGCCAGTCGCGGCCTCGATCCCGACAAGTGGTTCAACAACGTCGAGATCGTCGTCGCCGAGAAGATTGGTACTGAGACTACAACCTATGTGCGCAACATCTACAAGTTCTACGTGGCCTACCGGTTGACGCTCGACGCGCAGGAGCTAGCCCGAAATGCGCGTGATCAAATGCTGGCTCCTCTGGCTACTCCCGCTCGCTGAAATGGGCTTTTAGGGCTGCCTGTGCGGGATTCCGGAGACACCGCCTATCAGGTGACACTCATGGCACTCCTGCGCGCTTGTCCGATGTTGGTTGCCGCAGGCGTTGCGCTGCTCGCGGGCTGTGCCACCCGCCCGGTGAATCCGCCGATCACTCACGTGGACCCTGCCACAGGGTATCGTGCCGAGACGCGTCAAGCACAGATCAGGGACAAGGATAACCTCGTCATCCTCGCCTTCTCGGGCGGCGGCACGCGCGCGGCAGCCTTTTCGTACGGCGTCCTCGAGTTTCTTCGCAAAACGGAAGTCGTCGGGCCGAAAGGCAACAGGATTCGCCTGCTCGATCAAGTCGATATCATCACCGGAGTGTCGGGTGGCAGCTTCACCGCACTGGCCTACGGCCTCTACGGCGACAAGCTGTTCAACGATTACGAGCAGCGTTTCCTCAAGCGCAACGTACAGGGCGAGATCATCTCGCGCACCCTGAGTCCCGCGAACTGGACGAAACTCGGGTCGACCGCCTGGGGGCGCTCCGAGCTCGCGGCGAATTTGTACGATGAGATCCTCTTCAATGGTGCGACATTCGGCGATCTCGACCGCGGCAACGGTCCGCTCATCCTGGCGTCGGCGACCGACATCTCGACCGGCTCCCGTTTTGTTTTCACGCAGCGAGTGTTCGACATCATCTGCTCGGACCTCGATGCCGTGCCGCTGTCCCGCGCCGCCGCGGCTTCGTCGGCCGTGCCCGTGGTTCTTTCGCCCGTCACGATCAACAATTACGGCGGCACCTGCAACAGGACCGCGCCCGCCTGGGTCAAGCGGTTCATCGACTCCGACAACCCGCCGCGACCCGCCGCGCGGGCGATACGCTCGATCAAGGCGGAAGAGGCCTTTGGTGATGGCGCCAATCGCCCGTTTCTCCACCTCGTCGATGGTGGCGTGTCGGACAATGTGGGTATGCGCAGCGTGCTCGATGCGATGGAGGTTCTCGAAGCCTTGCATGACGCGGGCCTGCCAACGCAACTCGACAATGTGAAGAGGATCATCGTTTTCGTCGTCAATTCACTGTCCTCGCCGCCTACGCCATGGGACAAGTCCGAGGAACCGCCCGGGACCGTGGACGTGCTGCTCAAGTCCGCCGGCACGCCGATCGACGCCTTTTCCTATGAAGCGGTCGAACTGTTGCGCGATACGGCAGCACAGTGGCAGACCATGCGCCTGATTCGCGAATCGAAAGCGATGGCGGCCAACAAGGATCCCGTGGTCGCTACTGCGATTCGCGCTCCGCAAGCCGAGATTTACGCCATCGACGTCTCGTTCGCCGCGCTCAAGGACAAAGCCGAATTTGACTACCTGAATCAGCAGCCCACGTCGTTCGTGCTGCCGCCCGAGGCCGTCGATCGCCTGCGCGCCGCGGCGGGAACGATCATCCTGGACTCGCCCGAGTTCAAGCGCTTGTTGAAGGATGTCGGGGCGACGATGGTGAGCGCGCCTGCTGCTGCTGCCCCGGCGGCGCATTAACTCTTGGGGTAAGGTTTCTTGCGGCGGATGAAGCGCTTTACCCGCCTCGCCGCGCGAAGCGCGGATACGTCGCGGCAAGCGTTCCCGCGAGTGCCAACAGACAACCCACCGCAACGTCGTAAATCCTTGTTCCCATCAGGTGAGGCGCGACTCCCGAACCCACCATGGTGACGTGCACGACGAACAGCAGGAACATCGTGAACGACATGAACCCGAACGCCGGATTGACGGAGAATCCGACCCGCGCGAACGCGGCCACGGCAGTCGCGAGCACAGCGAGCGCCAGTGGACCATCGAGCAGATGCAGGATCGCGGCCGCAACGATCACGCCGGCGAGCGTGCCCAGCGCGTACTGTACGTTGAGCTCGATGCTCACCGTTCCTTCGCGTCGCATCACCATCAGCACGACCAGTGAGGCCCAGAACGCGTCGGATACGCGCAGCGACGATGCTGCGAACAACGCCACGGCCGCCGCGCCCGCATAGCACAGGGTGAAGCGCGGACCTGAGTCGACACCCGCGAACGCCCGGCGCACGCCGGCGCGCCAGTCGATAGCATTGTCGGCGACCGGCAGTCCAAACCAATGCCATGCGAGGAATCCGGCGCCGAACGCACTTGCGCCGCCGGCAGCAACGCCCAGAAGCACGTCGGGGTCGGCGAACCGCATCCCCGTTCCGGCCGCAGCCGCAACCGCAAAGAATCGCGTGACCGCAGCGATGCCTGGATGTGAGCCGCTCGCCCATCCGGCCACGATGGCCGAGAGAAAAACGATGCCTTCGTTGGCATGGGGTGTACCGCCGAACAGATGCCCCAGGGCGCCGCCAGCGAGAATGGCGAACCAGCCTGCGCACATCGTGCCCATGCGACTGCGCGCAGTCGTGCCGATATCGCTCATCGTGACGAACAGCGCGGTCGCGCCGCCCGCAACCGCCGCGCCGGAATGGCCGAGCAGCACGCCGCCAATCAGCGGCACACCTACCGCGATCATCATGCGCACCGTCACCGCCATGGCGCCGGTCACCGAACCGATCTTGTACAGCTCGTGATACCAGGACCAATTCAAATCGGTTCCTCGCACTGGACTATTCGACAGTGACGCTGGAAGTATAGATGCCGGTTGCCCATCACCGACTCCAAAACTGAATTAAAGAATAGCTCCCGCCATCGCCGAGCGACAGATAAAATGACAGGTCCGTCGGCGTACCTTGCATCATCGATCTCCAAGGTCGGAAGAACTGAAGCTGCGCTACATGAATATCGCCTCGGTTCTCCTCCTCGCAGTCAAATCGAGCATCCTGCTGACGGTGTTCAGCCTCGGTTTCAAGCGAATGTCGGCCAGGCCTCCGTCGTGCCGACCAGAACCATTTCGCGATGAACGATGCTGCGTGCGCGAAAGGAACGCGCGCGATGCACGCTCTCGCCAAATAGCGGCAATGCGTCGATGCCGCGTGGAACGTTGACAATGGGCGCCAATGGCCATACTGCAGGTAGAATGTCGATAAGTGCACACGGGGGCTGAGTCGTCGAATGGAATCGATGTTGCACGAGATCGCCCACTACGTCGCGCTTGCCATCGAGGCGATCGCGATCGCGATCATCGCCTTTGGCGCCCTCGAGGCGGTGATTGCCATTATTCGCGTCGGTGTGCGGCCCGGGGCGACGAACGATGATCGGCGCACCGTCTGGTTGACGTTCGCTCGCTGGTTGGTCGCGGGTCTGACGTTTCAGCTCGCCGCGGATGTCGTAAATACGTCCTTCGCACCGAGCTGGGATGAATTGGGTCACCTTGCGGCGATCGCCGCGATCCGCACGTTCCTGAGCTATTTCCTGGACCGCGAAGTGGAAGACACGCGAGAGAAGCAGCATCATAGGCGGGAAGATCCGACGTGATACATTTGCCGTACGACAAGAGTATTGGGGGCAACATGAGTTTGATTTCCGCAGTGTCAATATGGACGCGGCGTGTACTGCTGGTGCCGCTAACGTTCGCGGTGTCTGCGCATGTACACGCTCAGAACGCGAAGCCGTTCTCCAATGAGCAGCTGGACCAGATGACGGCACAGATCGCGTTGTACCCGGATTCGCTGCTGGCACAACTGCTCATGGCCACGACGTATCCCGACCAGTTCGCCTTGGCCACCGCGTGGTCGAAGGCGCACCCGGATGCCAAGGGCGACGACGCGGTCAAGATGGTCGAAAACGAGCCGTGGGATCCGTCGGTCGCGTCGATGGTCGCGTTCCCCGAGGTGGTCATCACCCTCGGCGAAAAGCCGGAATGGGTCAAGAACATGGGCGACGCGTTTCTAGCGCAGCCCGAAGACGTCATGGATTCGGTGCAGCGGCTTCGGCAGAAGGCGCAGCAGGCGGGCAACCTCAAGTCGAACGAACAGGTCAAGGTGTCGACGCAGACGCCAGAGCCGCGGCCGGCCGCGGCGTCGCCAACGACGGTGGTGCAGCAATCAGCGCCGCCACCGCAGGTGATCGTCATCGAGCCGGCGCAACCGTCGGTGGTCTACGTGCCTGCGTATAACCCGGCCGTCGTGTATGGACCGTGGCCCTACCCGGCCTATCCGCCGTACTACTATCCGCCGCCGGCCGGCTACTTTTGGTCGGGGGTGGTTGCCACCGGCATCGCCTGGGGCGTCGGCATCGGCATCAGCAACGCATTGTGGGGCGGTTGCAACTGGGGCAGGGGCGACGTGAACATCAACGTCAACCGCTACAACAACATCAACACCAACCGGCAAATCAACGCCAACGGCAACCGGACCAACTGGAATCACAATCCCGGCGAATCGCCAGACCGCGTACCGGGGTGGCGATGCGACGCGGCAGAACCTGAACAACAAATACCAGTCGGGCAATCGCGAGCAGTACCGCGGCAAGGACGCCAGCCGTGACGCCAGCCGCGAGCGCGCTTCGCAGACGATGCAGAGTCGTGGTGTGGATGCCGGCAGCGGCTCCGCGCGGGATCGCGCGCAAACGGCCAATCGCGACATGGGCCAGCAAAGGGCACAGAGCTTCGATCGGCAGAACGCGCAGAGCGCGGATCGCAGCGCGGCGCGACAGAACGCGCAGTCGGCCAGCCGCGACAATGCGCTGCGCGGCGCCAACAGCGGGCAGGCTCGCGCGCAGGCGGACCGGGGCGCGGCTAGCCGCGCATCGGCGCAAGGGTATGGAGGAGGTGGTGGTGGCGGCGCGCGTGCCGGTGCGGGTGGTGGGGGCGGTCGCCCAAGTGGCGGCGGAGGCGGTGGCGGCCGTGGCGGCGGAGGTGGCGGAGGCCGTGGCGGTGGCGGGCGACGTTAAGACGGAGCGAATGATCATGAAAAACTTCAAACACGTACTGAACACGGTTGCGCTGGCCGGTTCGCTCGCGCTTGCGCCGGCAGTTCTTGCACAGAACGCGTACCCGACGCCCGAAGCCGCCGCCGATGCGTTCGTCGACGCCATTGCCCGTCATGATGGCGATGCACTCAAGATGGTGGTGGGGCCCGACTATCGAACTTACATCCCGGCCGCAAGCGTCGATCCGGACGACGTGACGAATTTTCTGGAGGCGTGGGCACGCGCGCACAAGATCGTGCCGGATGGCAGCGACAAGGCGTTTCTGGGTGCCGGGAACAAAGGCTGGACGATGCCGATTCCGATCGTGAAAACGGCGGCTGGATGGCGCTTCGACACGCAGGCGGCTCCCGAGCAGATGCGTGTCCATCGCATCGGTCGCAACGAGTTGGCCGCGATCCAGGTCGCGCTCGCCTATACCGATGCGCAGGAGGAATACCACGCGCGCGATTGGAACGGCAATGGCGTGCTGCAATACGCGACGCGCGGTCTGTCGTCTCCCGGCAAGCACGACGGCCTGTATTGGGCGTCGCTGCCCGGCGAAGCGGAAAGTCCGCTCGGCGCAGAATTCGCCGACGCGAAAGCTGGCCAGCCGTATCACGGGTACCTTTACAAAATCCTCACGGCGCAAGGCAAGGACGCGCCAGGCGGTGCGCGGAACTACGTGAAGAACGGGCGCATGACCGAGGGATATGCCCTGATCGCGTGGCCGGAGAAATACAACGACACCGGCGTAATGACCTTCATCGTCAATCAGGACCGGCAGGTGTATCAGAAGAACCTCGGTCCTGAGACCGCCGCTGCGGCACACGCGATCACCGCATACAACCCCGACGCTAGCTGGAGCAAGGTCGACCCGGCGAAGTAACGCGAATCTCGACGGGTACTGTCAAAGGCCTAGCGATGTTGCTGCCTCGGCGACTGTGGGTCCTCGTTGTGGCGCCCCTGATGCTTGGTGGTGCATCCGCGCTGGCGGCTGATGGCGGCTCTCCGGAATTCTCCGACAGCATCGAGCAACGATTGCTGGCTTGTTCCGCCTGCCATGGCAAGCAAGGGGAGGGCATCCGCCAGAGCGAGTACTACCCGCGCATCGCCGGCAAGCCTGCGGAATACCTGTATCGACAGCTGGTGAATTTTCGCGACGGCAGGCGCACTTACCCGCAGATGGTGTATTTCACCCGCCACCTGTCGGACGAATATCTGCGCGAGATCGCGACGTATTATTCGAAACTCCAGCCAGCGTTTCCGACGCCGATCCAGCCATCGGCGACCAAGGCGTCACTCGCACGTGGCGAAATGCTGGTGCGAAACGGAGATCCGGCCAAAGGCGTCCCAGCGTGCGCTGCCTGTCACGGCCATGCGCTCACGGGAATGCTGCCGGGGGTTCCGGGCCTGATTGGCCTCTATCCAGACTACATCTACGCGCAGATGGGAGCGTGGCAGCGCGGCATCCGGCACGCCCAGGAGCCCGACTGCATGGCAAAGATCGCGAGCAAATTGAACGGCCCCGATACCTCGGCTGTCGCGGCGTATCTGGCGTATCAACCTGGCACGCCCTCATCCCTGCCTGCTCCGGAGTCGAAGCAGAAGCTTCCGCTGGCGTGCGGCAGCCAGCCGCAGTAGAGGACAACCCATGCGTTCCCCGACATGCAGGCGAATCGCGTTCATTCTCGGCGTCGCCGTGTCCGTCGCAATCGTAACGGTCGGCGAGATCAGTCTGGATTCCGCCCACGCGCAGACACCGGCAGCGACGAAAGCGCAGAAGCTTCCAAGTTCGACGCGGATTCCCGCGCAGACGGATGGCGAGTACCTGGCGCGCGCTGGCGACTGTATCGCGTGCCACACGGCGCGCGGTGGCGAGCCCTTCGCCGGCGGACTCGAGATGAAGACGCCTTTCGGCACACTCTACACGCCGAATATCACGCCGGATCCTGAGACAGGGATCGGCAAATGGAGCCCGGACGACTTCTGGAAGGCGC
The DNA here is from genome assembly GCA_963732105.1 of uncultured beta proteobacterium. Taxonomy (GTDB): domain Bacteria; phylum Pseudomonadota; class Gammaproteobacteria; order Burkholderiales; family Casimicrobiaceae; genus PALSA-1003. The sequence goes on along the minus strand of CAVSYL010000019.1, from coordinate 343,697 downwards.
TCCACGATGGGCGATCGCGCGACGGATCGTTGCTGTATCCTGCGTTTCCCTTTCCCAACTACACCAAGATCACGCGTGCCGACGCGGACGCGATTTACGGTTACATCTGGTCGCTGAAGCCGGTGCGTCGACGCAATACGCCGCACGACATGCAGTTTCCCTACAACCAGCGCAATCTCCTGGTCGGCTGGCGCACCCTTTACTTCGATGCTGGCGTTTACACGCCGCGCCCCGGCGAAACGGCTGAATGGAATCGGGGCGCCTATCTGGTGCAGGGCCTCGGGCATTGCGACGCGTGCCACACGAGCCGCAATATGCTCGGCGCCACCGTCAAGGACAAGCAGTTCGCCGGCGGGCTGATTCCGTTGCAGGATTGGTATGCGCCATCGCTCACGTCAAACCGAGAGGCGGGTCTCGGCCAATGGGATATCGGCGACGTGGTTTCGCTGTTGCGCACCGGAATTTCCAACCGAGGGGTCGTGTTCGGGCCGATGGCGCAGGTCGTGCACGACAGCCTGCAATACCTGACTGAAAGCGACACTCAGGCCATGGCGGTCTATCTGAAATCGCTCGCGCAAGGCGGAGCGCCCGACGATCCGTTGCAGATCAGACCGACCGAAGGGCAGAGCAAGGCGGCGTTCGAGGCGGGCGCCAAGATTTACGATGCCCATTGCAAGTCCTGTCACGGCGCCAGCGGTACCGGCGTTCCGCCGATGTATCCGCCGCTCGCCAACAATCAGGCGATCAGCATGGAGTTCTCGGTCAACCCGATCCGCATGGTGCTTTTCGGCGGTTTTCCGCCCGCGACGCGCGGCAATCCGCGTCCATTCGGCATGCCGCCGTTCGCCTACTCGCTGAACGATCAGGATGTCGCGGACGTGGTGACCTACATCCGGCAGTCGTGGGGCAATCGCGGAACCGCGGTCAACGCCGCCGAGGTTTCCAGGTATCGCACGGTCCCGGTGGATTGACGCTCGAGCGGATTGCGGCGAGAGAACGTGTTGAACAGGGTCTGTTGACACCTGGCAGGCGTCGCCAGGGTCAGCGGCCGGCTGACGATGCAGGCTTGCTTGAGGCGGAGCCAACAGCAGGTGCCGCAGCGCCCTCGGCGGAGTTCGCGTCAGAGCAATGCCCATCATCGGCTTTGACCCGCCTCGACTGGGATGTTGCGTCTTGCGGCCGGGCTTGTCGCTGCGCGACCAATGCCGCTTCGCATCGCGCCTCCGCGTCGTCGGGATTGAGCGCCAGGGCCTTGTCCAACGCGACGCTCGCTTCCGGCAGGCGATCGATGGCCAGATTGATTTGACCGAGATTGCGCCAAGCGAGCGCGCTTCCAGGCGCCAACTGAACCGCTTTCGTCGCCGAGTCGAGCGCGTCGTTGAATTGCTGCAGTTTGGCGAATCCGACGCTGAGCTCGGTCCATGCGACTGCATTGTTGGGCTCCTGCCGTACCCACTCGGTTGCAGTGAGGACGAGCACGTTCCATTTGCCGACGCTCTTCAGCTGCTGGATCTTCGCCGCGAACGTGGGTTCTGCCCCAGCCGGGATCGCGTCTGCGGCTGAGCTCTTGGCCACCGTTTGCTCGTTGCTCGGCGGTTTTGACGGCGCCGAAGGGGCTGCGATCGGTCGCGATTTCGATGCGCTGTCGTCAGGTAAAACCATCACATATACGCCTGCGACGGCGCCGATCAGCGCCAGCGCAGCCGCGGCCAAGTACAGGAGCTTCCATCGAGCGTCTCGATGACGCACACCCGTGAATCTGGTGGACGGAGTTGCTGGCTGCGGATTCGATTCGGCCGTCTCGCTGCTCGTACGCCTCGAGCCGCTGCCACGCGCCTGAATTTGCGAGCGCTCCTCCAGCTTGTGCTTGAGCTGCAACGCCGTCGCGCGGAAACGCAAATAGGCGGCAATGACCAGTGCTTCATCTTCGCCGCACTGTTCCACAGCACGGCGCCAGAGCGCCTGGTCCACATGACCTTCCTGGTACTCCTTCGTCGCTTTTGCGAGGAACTCGTCCGAGGTCGTTATCTGAAGGTCGCGTGCCGCCTTTGTTTGGCCGGGCGCTTCGCCACTGGCATTGTCGCCTTTGGACGTCGAGACCTCCATCGGCTCGAGCGCCAGAGGCTTGTTTTGGGGTGGCTTGTGGTCCATGACCAAGAGGATGCAAACGTCGTGCCAATGAACACAGCGGGACACAGGGACACAGCGTGAACTTGACGTGAACCAGCCGTCGCCTACAGGCTACGGCACGCAAGTGACTTCAGCCGCCGAGGTAAGCCGCTTTGACCGCGGGATCGTCGCGCAGCTTGTCGGCGGGCCCGTGACCGCGATGCGCCCGTTTTCCAGCACGTATCCGTGGTCGGCCACCTTCAGCGCCGCGACGGCGAACTGCTCCACCAGCAGCATGGTCACGTTCTGCTCTTTCAAATTGCGAATGATGCGAAAGACCTCGTCGACGAGTATCGGCGCCAGGCCCATCGAAGGTTCGTCGAGCAGCATGACATCGGGGTTCAGCATTATCGCGCGTGCCATGGCGAGCATCTGCTGTTCGCCGCCCGACAAGGTGCCGGCCAGTTGAGCGCGGCGTTCCTTCAACCGCGGAAATAGTTCCATCGCCCGCTCGAGGTCGGCTTTCACGTCGCCCCTCGGGCGCGCGCGGGTCAGGCGCGGGAAAGCACCGAGCAACAGGTTGTCGTTGACGCTCATCGTCGAGAACACGCGTCGGCCTTCGGGCGAATGCGCGAGGCCGGCACGGCGATGCGATACGAATCCAGGCCGGTGATGTCCTTGCCGCCCAGCGTGATCGTGCCCGACGGGTTTGATCATGCCGGAGATGGCGCGCATGGTCGTTGTTTTGCCCGCGCCGTTGGAGCCGATCAGGGTCACGACCTTGCCCTTGGGCACTTCCAGCGAGATGCCATGCAGCACCTCGACCTTGCCGTAGCCGGCGTGCAGATTGGAAATGGTCAGCATGCTTCGCCTCGATTCTCTCAGGCCGGCGCGGCGCCCGCTGTGCCGTGATCCGATTCGGTCGCGGCAACGCTTCCGAGATAGGCCTCGATGACCTTGGGATCCGCCTGGACCAACGCCGGCTTTCCTTCGGCGATCTTCTGGCCGAAGTCGAGCACCGTCACCCTGTCGGAAATCGTCATCACCACGTCCATGTGGTGTTCGATGAGGATGACCGTGATGCCGTGCTCGCGGATCTTGCGGATGATGGCGATCAACTCCTTGATGTCCGGCGCGGTCAGGCCCGCCGCCGGCTCGTCGAGCAGCAAGCAGTCTGGGGTCGAGCGCCAGGGCGCGAGCGATTTCCAGCAGACGCTGCTTGCCGTAGGGCAGGTTGCGCGCTTCTTCGTGTGCCGCGTCGGCCAGCCCGACGAATTGCAGGATACCCGCAGCGCGTTGATGGGCGACTCGCTCTTCGTCGCGGTAGCGGGGCGTGTGAAATAGGACGTCGAACAGGTTGCTGCGGAACGTGTGGTGCAAGCCGACCAGCACGTTCTCGGTGGCGGTCATTTCGCCGAACAGCTGCACGTTCTGGAACGTGCGTGCGATGCCGGCCAGGGCGATCTCGGACGGCGTCTGACCGACGAGCGAGCGATCATTGAATACGACGCTGCCCTCGGTAGGTCGTAGATGCCGGTCAGCACGTTCATCATCGTGCTCTTGCCCGAGCCGTTGGGTCCGATCAGGCCGTGGATGGCGCCCCTTGCGACGTGCAGGTCGACCTTGTTCAGTGCTTTCAGGCCGCCGAACTGCATGAGCATGCTGCGCGCCTCGAGCATGTAGCCCGATGTCTGACCCGCGTGGGTCGGCGGTGCCCAGGTCATGGCGGCCTTGGTCGCAGACGCGACGCTCGCATCGGCGACGACACGGCGCGGCCAGATTTTGTCCGCGCTTGCGCGCAAGTAACCGATGATGCCGTCCTGCAGGTAATACACGACGAACAGTGTCATGAAGCCAAAGATGGTCAGGCGCCAGTCGGTCAATGTTTTGCAGATAGTAGCGAGAAAATCGCCATGCCGATGACCGAAGCCACCGGCATCGACACCTCGCGCCAGGTCTTCTGGCGCTTGACAAGCAAGACGCGTAGCCAGGATGACGCCCAGAATCGCTGCGCCTGTCGCAATGCCGCGGAACAAGCTCGATGTCGCGACAGCAGGCTGGGCAGCATCACGACGATCAGCGCGCCGAGCAGCGAGCCCGCTCCGGGTCTTGCGGCCGCCCATGATGACAGCCAGCAGAAACAGGATCGTCAGCTCGAAGTTGTAGGTGTTGGGCGAAATGTATTGCTTCGGAATACGTGTAAAGGCTGCCGGCCAGGCCGGCCAAGCCGGCGCTGATGACGAACGCGTAGACCTTGTAGCGGTACACCGATACGCCCATGCAATCGGAGGCGACCGGGCTGTCCGCGCAGCGCCTCGAAAGCGCGCCCAAGATGCGAGCGCAGAATGCGATGACGACGATCAGCGCACAGCACCATGCAGCACGGCGACGAATCAGAAATACTCGCAGCTCGTTCAGCTTGTGGCCGAACAGCGACGGCTTGGGCAGCTTGATGCCCAGCGGACCTTCGGTGAGGAAGGTCATTTCATTGATCAGGATCTGGATGATGGTGCCGAACGCCAGCGTCACCATGGCCAGGTAGGGCCCGGTTACGCGCAACGCCGGCAGCGCGAGGATCGCGCCGAACATGGCGGTGACGCAGGATGCTCGCGATCACGACGACCATGACGTACGGCACGCCCAGCTTGAAGAAGAACATGCCCGCCGTGTAGGAGCCGATGCCGAACAGCGCCGCATGGCCCAGCGACACCTGCCCGGTGTAGCCGACCACGATGTCGAGCCCGAACAGCAGGATCGCGTAGATCAGGATCGTTTCGGCAAGATGGATGTAATACGGGTTGCGTGCGACGAACGGAAATAGCGCCAGCAGCAGCGATGCCCGCGAGGGACAGACCCCACCGCTTGGTGACCATCCGCTAGACCTTCTTGATCGCGGTCTTGCCGAACAGGCCCGCAGGCTTGACCGCGAGCACGAGCAACAGCAGCACCAGGCCCGGCACTTCCTTGTAGCCGGTGGAGATGTAGAAGCCGGTGAGCGTCTCGCAGATGCCGAGGATCATGCCGCCGACCACTGTGCCCATGCCGGTGGTCAGGCCGCCGATGATCGCCACCGCGAACGCCTTGAGGCCCAGCGACGTGCCCATCGTTGCGCCGGTGAGCGTCAGCGGCGCGACCAGCACGCCGGCGAAGGCCGCCGTGGCTGACGACAGCGCATAGGAGAACGTGATCACCATGCCGGTGTTGATGCCCATCAGTCCGGCCGCGTCGGATCGTTGGACGTGGCGACCACCGCCTTGCCGTAGATCGATTTGCGGTTGAACAATTCGACGGCGAGCATCATGGCAACGGCGCCGATGACCACGAGCATCTCCATCGAGCTGCACGTTGGCGCCGAGAACCTGGAACGGCTTCGCGATAGCGGGCGAAGGAAAGCGTGAGGTCGTCGCTTGCCCCAGATATTTTCCGCGACGTTCCTGAAGATGATGGCCGAGCGCGATCGTCGACATGATCCAGCCGAACTCGGACTTGATCTTGATCGCGGGCCGCACGCCGATCCACTCGACGACGATACCCTGCAGCGCGCCGAATACCATGACCAGTGGAATCATCAACCAGTAGTTCAGGTAAGGGCCACCGTGCACGCTGCTCACCAGCGTCAAGCCCACCAGTGCGCCCAGCATCAGCGCCTCGCCCTGGCCGAAGTTCAGCGTGCCGGAAGTCGCGAAGGTCAGCTGATAGCCGAAGGCGATGACGGCGTAGATCATGCCCAGCGCGATGCCGCTAATCAGCAGCTGCAGCAGTATTTCCATGGCTTGCCCTATGGTGAAGGAACCCGATACCCACGGCTGACGTCAGGCGCCGTTTGTCATGCTGCGGTGCGCGTCCTCAACCCGCTCGAATTCTCCCGTGCACACGACGCAAGTGCACGCAACGAGTGCACACAACGAAAGGCGGCAGCATTTAGCCACCGCCTTCCGACTTGCTGCTGGCTACCGCAATTACTTGCGCAGGTATCACACGTCCGTTTTCCACCTCGCCCATCACGGGAACGCCGGGTTTGATGGCTTCGTGGTCGTCGTGGGTGAATGGCTTGTTGTAGCTCGTCACGACGCCATCGACCTTCGTATTCAGGTTTTCGAGCGCGGCCGCACCTTCGGGCCGTCGGTCGAGCCGGCCTGCGTGATCGCTGCGGCCAGCATGTAGACCGAGTCGTAGCCCTGCGCCGCGGACACCGGCGAGGATATCCGGTCGTTCGCCGGCTTGTAGGCCTTGAGGTAGGCGTCGATGAAGGCCTTGCGCTTGGGCGTGTTGCCGTCCTGGATGAAGGTCTGCGGCATGCGTGCGCCTTCGCCGTTCTTGCCGGCGTTGTCGATGAAATTTCCCATCGACAAGGTCCAGCTGACCGAGGATCGGCACCTTCCAGCCGATCTTTTCCATGCCATTGGCGATCTGCGCCAGCTCCGGCCCGATGCCGTATGTGATCACCACCTCCGCGCCGGCCTGCTTCGACTTCAGCAGCTGGGCCGTCATGTCGACGTCCTTGATGTTGTATTTCTCCACCGCGACCGGCTTGAGGCCCTTGGTCAGCAGCGTGCGTCTCGAGATCTTCGCGGCCGAGCTGGCCGTAGTTGGTCGAGTCGGCGAGGATGGCCACCTTGGTGTATTTGCGCTTGACGACTTCCTCGACGATCATGGCCGCCTGGATCGTGTCGTTGGCCGAGGTGCGGAAGATGTAGTTGTCGGGAAATTCCGGCGGCAGAAACTGCTTGGTGACGATCGTGCCGGTCGAGACGTTGTTGATCACCGGAATCTTCGCTTCCTCGTAGAACCGCTGCGAGGCCAGCGACACGCCGGTGTTGATGAAGCCGACGGTGGCGACGACATTCTCCTTGTTGATCAGCTCCTGGGCGATCTGCACGCCGCGTTCGTTCTTCGCCTCGTCGTCGCGCTCTACCAATTCGATCTTGCGGCCGAGCACGCCACCTTTGGCGTTGATTTCGTCGACCGCGAGTTTGACGCCATCGCGCATCGACACGCCCATCGGGCTCGAACCGCCGGTGAACGGACCCGATACGCCGATCTTGATGGTGTCGGCGGCCACGGCAGCAAACGAAAACGCTGCCGCGGCGGCGATCCAAAGCGACTTGAAGTGGAATTTCATGTGCACCTCCAAAATGATTTTATGAGATTAACCAATGCAGACAAATGCATTCGCGTCTTTGCGCAATTTTGCAGCCTTCCCGATTGATCGCGCGGGGAGCCGAAGGCTGCAAGTTTCCCTCCGGCCCAATTTTGCCGCCGAATCCAACCGTCACATTTACCAACGGAACACGGCCCTTGCAGGCCGGCCCCCCCTTGCCGGGCGCGGTTTTGCGTTGTTGAAAGCCCGATGCAAGCCAATTATGCTAATCGGCCCCTCGGTGATACGCAACAGGTGGGGATCAATTAGTTGTCGCGGCCGTCGCAAAGCCGGCGCTGCGCACCGAAATGGTGTCCCGGTTCACGGCGGCGGCGCACAAAGGTCAAAACATCGATCACGCCGACTTTCCTGGGCGATGCCAGGTGAAATGGCGGCCCGTGCTGTCGCCGAGTCGGGGATGGCGCTCCCGGGCACCGTCGACTGGATCAAGTTGTGCTGCGCAGCCGCGCATCGACGCTCCACGGACCAGGCCCCGCGGCGAACAGGTAAAGGAACACAAAGCAGTACAGAACTGCGAGTTCACCACCGTTGAGCAGTGGCAACCAACCCTTCGGCCAATGTGCCATGAAGAAGGCGACCGCCATGTCACCCGACAGAATGAACGCAACCGGGCGGCTGAACAGCCCGATCAACAGCAGCAGGCCGCCGCCGGCTTCCAGAACGCCTTGCAAACCCAGCAAGGACATGAGCTGGAGATTGTCGAACATCGCTTGATGCGGCATCTGGAACAGCTTCGCCATGCCATGGGTCAGGAAAAGCAATGCCGTGACGATACGCAGCACGCTCAACGTGCGCGGCGCCCATACCTGAAACACGCTTTGATCTTTGTCCATCTTTTTGTCTCCCCTTTAGGAATATCAGACAGTCCGATTTCTTGGAACCATCTGTTGGAACCACGCGTCAGCCCAGATTGGTAAAGTATAGCGGAGTCGGCCGCGCGTTTAGTTCAATCAACACCTCGGTCACGCGCATTATTCCTCTGGGCGGCTTCCGCGAGAGGGCGATCTAGCTACGAAGGAATGTTCCGTCGGTCGCTGATCAACTATCTGCAAGCAAGCCATGCTCGGTGGCAATGTGGATCAGTTGCACCGATGTTTCGACGCCAAGCTTCTGCCGGACCGCCGACTGATAGTTCGCGACGGTCTTATGGTTGAGGCATAACTTGTCGGCGATGTCGCGAACCGAATGACCTTTCGCCAGAAGGCGAAGCACTTCGAATTCCCGGTCCGAGAGCGAGCCGAGCTCCTCGTTGCTGTTCAGGAGCTTTCGTACGGCGAGCGTCTGCGCTACGTCAGCGCTAAGAAATTTGTCCCCTCGTGCGACGGCACGCACGGCGTCGATCAGCACTTCCGGCGCGCTGGCTTTGGTGATGTATCCACGGGCGCCTGCCTGGAAGGCACGCGTCGGGAAAATCGGTTCGTCGTGGATGCTGAAAATCAAGACTTTGGCTCGCGGCTCTCGCTGCAGCAGGCGACGCATGGCCTCGATGCCGCTGACGTCGGGCAATGAGATGTCCATGATGACGATGTCGGGAAGCGCCTGGCAGAAGACCTGATATGCGTCTCCCGCCGACGCCGCTTCGCCGACGACAACGATGCCGGGGGCCCGCTCGAGCAGGCGGCGGTAGCCTTCCCTCACCACGGCGTGATCGTCGACGAGCAGCACCGTGATCGAAGCAGACATGCGCGTCATGCGCGTGCTTCTTGGAGCGGCAGGGTGGCCACGATGCGAAATCCACGTGGTGTCACATTGGCAGCTTCGAACGAGCCACCCAGCGCCTCGACGCGCTCGCGCATGCCGACCAATCCAAGACCCGACGCCGTCATCGATGAGGTGAGGCCGACGCCATCATCGCTCAGTTGCAGGATCACCGACGCCACCTGATTTGCCGCCGGCTTCAGTTGCTCCAGACGAATGTTGACTCGACGTGCCTGGGCATGCTTGGCCACGTTGGTCAGTCCCTCCTGGACCAGTCGATAAAGCGTCATGTTGACGGTCTCGCCCATTTCCTCTAGCCCATCGGCCACTTCGAACTCGAATCGCACGGACGACATCGGCCGACGCCAGCTGTCGATGCAGTGCTCGATGGCTGCGGGCAAGCCAAGCTCGTCGAGGCCCGGTGGACGCAGGCGGCGCATCATGTCGCGAACCGTCCCCTGAACACGATCGACGATGCCGATAATCGCCGCCGCGCCGCCCTGCACGTCATCCACTTCCAGCGGATCAGCATCGCGCAGACAAACCGCGTTGACCTTGATGGCGTTGAGATATTGGCCGAGCTCGTCGTGCAACTCCCGCGCGAGGGTCTTGCGCTCGTCCTCCTGAATCCTGGCGTTGGCGCGCTCGAGTTGTCGATTCGCATGCAGCGCGGTGGTCAGATCCGATTCGATGGCGCGCCGACGGTGCAATTCGGCTTGTGCTTCGCCAGTCCGGCGCCATCCGAACCACGCGAGGCCAAGCGCGATGAACATCACTATGCCCGGCAGCTCATCGAGCTGGTAACGCTCCAGAGGACGCGTCCATGTGGAAATCCTCTCGCTCAGTTCGAAGTGCACGCTCAACACGGCGAACAGCCCGGTTGCAATGGCAATCGCCGCGAGATCCTGCCACGCAGCAGCGCTTTCGCTGCGTCGAAACCCTTTCATCGCATAACCTCCTCTTTGGCCCGAGCTGTCGCGCGGGCTCAGCACGCGCAACTGATCGGGAATATTTCCCGCAGCGCATCGGGAATTCGCTTAGGAGCACTGCGGCCACGATGGTGACATGATCATGCTCGCTGGCGCAACGCCGATGCGCAACCGCGGCGAACGATCTGCGTGGGTCTTCCCTATCCTTTCGATGCGAAGGGTATGTAGTTCCCCGGTGCCACGAACGACGTTGGTTCAAGTCACTCGTCGGGTTCCAGGGCGAATTCTGATAGGGTAGCGGGTGCGACACGCGCCGCTGTCAACGTGCGTGACCGCGTCGCAAGTCCCTCAACGCCTTTTTTCATCGAACCATGCCCACCTCTCTATTTTCGCCGTACTCGCTGCGCGAACTTACGCTTGCCAATCGTATTGTCGTGTCGCCCATGTGTCAGTATTCCGCGATCGATGGCCGAGCCGTCGATTGGCACACCATTCATTGGGGCCAGTTGCTGCAATCCGGTGCCGGCATGTTCACCATCGAGGCCACGGCAGTGTCGCCGATCGGGCGCATCACCCATGGCTGCCTCGGGCTGTACGACGACGCGTGCGAACAGTCGATTCGCGAGCGGCTCGCGATAGCGCGCGCGAACGCGCCAGCGATACCCGTCGCGATGCAACTCGCCCACGCGGGGCGCAAGGGATCGTCGCGGGTGCCGTGGGAGGGTGGGCAATTGATACCCGTCGATCAGGGTGGCTGGGTGCCCTTGGCACCCTCCGCGATCGCGCAACATCACGACGAGCCTGCGCCCAAGGCGATCGATGCGACGGCGCTTGCGCAAATCAAACGCGAGTTTGCCGATGCCGCGTGCCGTGCCGTGCGTATCGGCATCGACGCGCTCGAGTTGCACATGGCCCACGGCTACCTGCTCAATGAATTTCTCTCGCCGTTATCGAACCAGCGCGACGATGCGTACGGTGGATCGTTCGAGAAGCGGATTCGCTTTCCGCTGGAAGTGTTCGCTGCAGTGCGCAAGGTTTGGCCGCAGGGCCGGCCGCTTGGCGTACGAATTTCAGCGACCGACTGGGTCGCCGGCGGCTGGACGATCGAGGATTCGATCGCGCTCGTAAAAAGACTGCAAGGCGCGGGCTGCGACTGGATCGACACGTCGAGTGGGGGCATCTCGCCGGCGCAGAAAATTCCTCTCGGACCCGGCTATCAGGTTCCGCTGGCAAGGGCGATTCGCGCTGCCACGTCGATTCCGACCATGACGGTCGGGCTCATCACCGACGCCCGGCAGGCCGAGGCAATCGTCAAGGCGCACGATGCCGATCTGGTCGCCATGGCGCGCGCGATGCTGTGGGACCCACGCTGGCCATGGCATGCCGCGGCGACCCTCGGCGCACAGGTAACCGCGCCGATGCAGTATTGGCGTTCGGCGCCCCGCGATGCCCCCAACGTCATCGCGCACGCGAAAGTGGGCATGCGGTGACGAGTTCGTGCGAGCCGCGAAGCCGATACCGCGACGGCACGCGGGCTACGCTGCCTCCAGCAAGACGACGCTGCCTTGTCCGCCATCCGCACAGATGCTGACGATCGCGCGCTGTCCCGCGGGCCGGCTCGCGAGTTCCTTCACGGTTTGGCTGAGGATACGCGCGCCGGTTGCGCCAAACGGATGACCCAGCGCAATGCTGCCGCCGTTCGGATTGATGCGTTCGCGCGGGAACGCCCCGAAGTCCATGGTCACGCCGGCTTTCTCGCGCAGGAATTCCGTGCTTTCGAGCGCCTTGATGTGCGCCAGCACTTGAGCCGCAAAGGCTTCGTGAATCTCCCAGATATCGATGTCGGCGTAGGTCAGGCCATGGCGTGCGAGCAGACGCGGAATGGCGTAAGCCGGCGCCATCAGCAAGCCTTCTGTTCGCAGATCGATCGCGGCGATCTCCCAGTCCACCAGCTTCGCGCGGTGGACATTCCGCGGTAGTTTGTCGAGACCGGTCGGCGAGGCCACCCAAAGACTCGCTGCACCGTCGGTCAGCGGCGACGAATTGCCGGCGGTCAGCGTGTCCAGTCCGCTGGTGCGGTCGAACGCGGGCGGCAGCTTCGCCAGTTTTTCCATCGACGTATCCTGGCGTGGAATCGTATCGCGGCGAGTGTCGCCGATCGGGATGACCAGGTCGTCGAAGAAACCCCGATTCCACGCGGCGATGGCGTGCTGATGGCTCTCCAACGCGACCCGATCCTGCGCTTCGCGCGGCAGACTCCATGCTTTGGCCGTGATCTCGGTGTGCTCGCCCATGCTCTTGCCGGTGGTGCGATTGGTCACACTGGGGATGAAGAGCCTGATGTCGCGGAGCCTCAACGCGAGAGCCTGCGAAATCTTCTGGCCCGTTGATCGCGCCTGCTGGACTTTGCGCAGCCAGTCCGACAGCGATTGCCCCAAGCCGATTTGCACCCGACTCATGCTCTCCACGCCGCCGACCAGCGCGAGATTGCGGTTGACGCCGTTGATCATTCCGGCCGCCTCGATGGCGCCGATCATGCTCGTCGAGCACGCCATGACGGTCGAGAACGCGGGGATGGTCGGCGCGACGCCGGCATCCATCAGCACCTCGCGCGCAATGTTGCTCCACGTCAGGTTCGGCACGACGGTACCCCAGATCGCGAAGTCGGGCGTAGCGCCGTGAAGTTCGTCCATCATGTGGCGCACAACGGGGACGGAAAGTGCGATCGCGTCGAGCGCAGCCAAGGGGCCGTCAACCTTCGCAAACGGCGTCCGGACGCCGGCCGCAAACCAGATCTCGGGATTCGTGCCAGTGCTCATCGTTGCTCCAATCGGTTCTCACCGCGCGATCGCCGGGAATTCGTTGCGAAAGACGATCTCTCCCACGTCTGCACCGGTCGCCGCATCACTTCGCTTCGTCCGCGTTTGAGGGTTCCCGATCTCCAAGCCAATGCTGCGACTTGCTGGATTCGCCTTCAACCATGAACTGCTTGGCTTGTTGCAGAATTTCTCGATCCGAGACGCTCGCGCGCTCGTGCTGGCGCATATGTTCGACCCACGATTCATCCATGAAGCATTCGATGAAATGCGCGGGATCGGCCGAGTCGTGGAAGAGCTCCCAGAAATAGGCGCCGTTGCGGCGACGCATTTCGCGCACAGCCTGCATCGCGCTGACAAATTCGGTACGCCGGGCGGACTGCACGCGATACTCGATGGTCACCATGACCGGTCCGCCATCGGGTTCGGGCGTCTCGGCGAGAACCGGCGCCGGCCAATCCATCGACGGCCGGTGGTCGATCGCCCGATCCTGACCGAGCTTGAACCTCCAGGTCAGCGCTATCGCGAGCAGCGTTCCGCAGGCGGCCGTGGTCAATGCGGCGGGAATTCCGATCCGCGTCGCGACTTGTCCCCAGACGACGCTGCCGATGGCCATGCCGCCCATGAACACGACGACGAAAGCGGCCAGTCCACGCGCGCGCACCCACGCCGGCAACGTCATCTGGGCGGCCACTTGCAGCGCAGACAAGATGGAGATCCAAGCGACGCCGGTGGCAAGCATCGCCACGCCGAGCAGCCCGATGTTCTGCACGTGCGCGAGCGCTAGCATGGCCATCGCGTAGAGCGCACTTGCCGCCGCGACCAGCGTGCTCGGGGAGATTTTAGCGCGTATGCGGGGTAGTAGCAGGGCGCCCGCCACCGCGCCGACGCCGATACACGTCAGCAACAGGCCATAGATTTCCGGGCCGCGTCCGAGTTCTCGCCGCACGATGAGGGGGAACAGCGACCACGTCGCGCTGGCGAACACGAAGAACGCACCGCCGCGGATCAGGACGACTTGCAGCGCGCGGGTATGCATGACAAACCGCATGCCGACGCGAATCGCGCTCAGAAAGCGCTCGGCCGGCAAGGTGCTCTTGTGATGCTCGCGCCGCCATTGCAGCAGCACGGCAAGAATGCCGATGTACGACAGCGCATTGAGCACGAACACCAGCCACGCGCCTACCGCCGCCACCAGCACGCCTGCAATCGCCGGTCCGATCGCGCGCGATACATTGATGGCGATGCTGTTCAGCGCGATGGCGGCTGGCATGTCTTCGGCGGGGACCAGATCGGGGACGATCGCAGCCCACGCTGGCATCATCATTGCGGAGCCAACCCCGAGGGCGAAGACGAAGCCGATCAGCACCCATGCGGTCGTCAGGTCGAGCAGGGTCATGATGCCGAGCGCGCCAGCGACAATCATCAGATAGGTTTGAATGACGATCAGCAGCCGCCGGCGATCGACAATGTCGGCGAGAGCGCCCGCCGGCAGCGCAAGGAGCATCAACGGGAAGCTGTCGGCGGCCTCCACCAGGGCCACCATCGACGGCGACGATGAAAGCGAGGTCATCAACCAGCCTGCGCCGACGTCCTGCATCCAGGCGCCGATATTCGAGACGATAGTCGCGATCCACAGGCTGCGAAACAGGGCAATTCTCAGAGGGCTCCATGCGGAGCGCTCTGCATTCATCTACGGCCCGGCTTGTGCGACGATTCCAGCGCGGCAGCCACGGCGTCGAACAGACGTGGCATGCCGAACGACACGTCGTGGATCCTGCGATTGACGAAAAAAGTCGGCGTGCTACGAACGCCGCTCACTCGGCCGCTCTGTTCGTGTTCCCGAATCCGCTGCAAGTAAACGTGATCCTTCATGTCGGCTGCATAGTGCGTCAGGTCGAGTTGAAGCCGCTCGACATAATCACGTAACTGGTTCGGTTTCAAATGCGCCTGGTTGTCGAACAGCAAATCGTGCATCGGCCAGAACTTTCCTTGCGCGCCGGCGCTTTCCGCTGTCTCTGCGGCCTGCAGCGCATGCGGATGCACTTCTTCCAACGGAAAATGGCGATAGACGAACCGTATCCTGCCGGCGAAGCGATCGAGGAGCAATTTGACTGCGGGAGCCGCCTGCTTGCAGTTGGGACACTCGAAGTCTCCATACTCCACCACCGTGACCGGCATGTGCGCCGGACCGATCGCGTGGTCGGCGGGACTCACGGGTACCGTCAATTCGAACGCGGGACGATTGGTCATTTGCGCGGCGCTCCCGGCAGCTGGCAGAACCGACCCCTGGCGAGGGCGCTCGTCGACGTGAGACCAATAACGGTGGCGACCATAGAATCGTTGTTCCCTGGAAAGTGAAGCACCGGCATCGTTGTCGTGTCAGGTTCTACGGTGCCGCCTGGTGGACGCGCGCGCATCGCCCGCTTGCGCTCAATGCCCGGTAGCATCGCCCTGACGACTCGCTTCGAACAGGAACCACGTGCGGCGCTCCGTCTCGTCGATCCAGACTTCAATGAGGCTGGCGGTCGCGATGTCGCGATGCTCGTCGCACACGTTGTGGGCCTCGCGCAGGCTGCTCGCAAGTGTCTTGTTGTCGTCGCGAAGCTCGGCCAGCATATCCAGCGGCTGGACGTAGTCTGCGTCGTTGTCCAGGACGCGCTGCGTGCGTGCGATGTGACCGATCGACCGCAGCGTGGTGCCACCCACTTTGCGGATCCGTTCGGCAATCGGATCGGTCATTGCATAGAGCTGGTCTGCTTGCTCGTCGAGCAGCAAGTGGTAGTCGCGAAAATGCGGACCGCTCATGTGCCAGTGGAAATTCTTGGTTTTGAGGTAAAGCGCAAACACGTCTGCCAGGATTCCATTCATTGCGCCTGCAATGTCCTTGGTCGACCCGGCCTTGAGATCTGTTGGCGTGACCAACGGAGCTTCTCGTCTGGCCTTTAAACCCTGCACCTTGGTTGCGGCGGTTTTTTTCATGAGCTTTTTCCTTTGTGTCATTGATTGCCGGAATGATTGCCGGAATTGAGTCCTTGCCCCGCTGAGGGCCCTGACTATCTTTGTGTCACTCGACATCCTTTCAAGAGACGACCTGCTGCACTGATTGCAAAAGCTTTGTTCGCGGCGCTGGCTGCTCGGTTGCCAGATACCGATGAATTTGTGCGACGGCTGCGGCGCCTTCGCCGATTGCCCCACCCACCCGCTTGACCGAGCCCGAGCGCACATCGCCGACCGCAAAGACACCGCTAACCGTCGACTCCAGGGTCGCCGGTACGTGGCCCGAAGCGAAGTCCACCGCCGCCTGACCCGTCAGCACAAATCCATGTGCGTCGAACGCAACGCCACAGCCTTGCAGCCAACGCGTCTCGGGATCCGCGCCCACGAACAGGAACACATGTCGGATCGGCCGTTCCTCCTCGATGCCCGTTCGATGCTCACGCCAACTCACGGCGGTCAGGCCTTGCGTAGGATCGCCTTGGAGCTGCGTCAATTCCGTATTTGGGTGCAGCTCGATGTTCGCCGTCGCTTCGATGCGATCGATCAGATACCGCGACATGCTTGCGGCAAGGCCAGGCCCGCGAACCAGGATGCACACCTTGCGCGCAAACTGCGCGAGGAACACCGCGGCTTGCCCCGCCGAATTGCCGCCCCCCACCAGGACAACGTCCTCATGGGCGCACATCTTCCCTTCGAGAGCGGAAGCCCAATAGGAAACGCCCCTGCCTTCGAATTCGCCCAGGCGTGACACTGCGGGGCGGCGATACCGCGCGCCACTGGCGATGACGACCGTCTTTGACCGCAGCGTCCGCCCGTCCGCGAGCGTCAACGAGAGCGCGCGGTCGGGCGTCGCCTTGTTGCAGTCGAGCGCGGCCGCCTGCGCGGGAATCATGATCTCGGCGCCGAATTTTTGCGCCTGGACGAACGCGCGGCCGGCAAGTGCCTGGCCGGAAATGCCTGTCGGAAATCCGAGATAATTTTCGATGCGCGCGCTGGCGCCCGCCTGGCCGCCGTAGGATCGACAGTCGAGTACCACGACGTGGAGGCCTTCCGATGCCGCGTACACGGCAGTGGCGAGTCCTGCGGGACCTGCGCCAACCACGATCACGTCGAAGAGTTCCTTGTGCTCGGCCGAATCGAGCATTCCCAGGCCCCGCGCAAGCGCATCGTCGGACGCGTTGAGCAGCATCGAACCATTGGGGAACACCACGAGCACGTCGCCCGGGGCGGCGCCGTATTGCTCGAGCAGCAACGCGGCATCGCTGTCCTGAGTCGCATCGACGACCTGATGCGGCTGCCCGTTGCGGCCCAGAAACGTTTGCATCCGGTGGAGTTCGGCCGATTCGGGTCGCCCCATGAGTACCGGGCCACTCGCCGAGGATTCGATGAGCCCCACTCGCCGCAGAATCAAGGCACGGACGATGCGTTCGCCGAGGTCGGCTTCGGCGATGATCAGCGCGCGCAGCTGAGGCGGTGGAATCAGCACCGCCTCCACGTGCTCGTCCGCGACGACATCCACCAACGAGTGCCGACCCGAAAGCTGGGCGACTTCCCCGGAAAATCCTCCCCGACCCTGACGCCCGATGGGGACCACGCGGCCGCGACCGTCGCGTTGGCTGATCACAATGGTCCCCTGCAAGACGACAAACATTCCCGGGGCGGCCTCGCCCGCGGTGTAGAGGCGGGCGCCGTGCTCGAAATGCAGGATCGAGCCAAAGCGCTGGACGCGCGCGATTTCGGACTCCGACAGTACCGGAAACAGCTGATGCCAGCGGCTCGCGACGCCAGTCGAAGCGTTATCAGCCGTGGCGAGTTCCATGGCCATCTACCCTGCGCGCCTCAAACGCGACTGGGGCGCAACGGGGCGGCGTGTTCGGCGAGCAACGCTCGCACCTGCAACGTCGCGCCGATCAGGAACAGCACGAAGAGCACCCCGGTGGCGGCCTGCAACGCGGGCGCATCGGCATTTGGCAGCAGCGGCGCGCCCGGGGGCAAACGCGTCGTTGTCTCCGTAATGGCGGGAATCATGTGGAACAGAAATGTAGCCGAATAACTGACAGTGGCGACGTATGGCGACGCTCGTCCGAAGGTGCTGGTGTATTCCGCCAGCCACGCGACGCCCAGCACGACCAGGGTGATGATGCCGAGCACGTGGGCCTTGCCGAAGCCGCCGTGCTGGAAGATGCCGAAACCTGTAAGGCAGGTAATCACCGTTGCGATCACGTAGACCTTCCCGAGCGTATTTTTCGAGGTTATCTTTCGGTCGCGCAGCAGGGCAATGACACCTGCACCCACGGCGATCAAGCTGACGGCGGTATGAAAGACGCCGAGTTGGGTCAATCCGAACATTTTGATCTCCTTGGCGGGAACCGTCGAGTCGTGCAGGGGAGTTACTGCGCTGCTGTGGCGGTCCGACAATTCTAATCCACGCACTTGCGCGTGACACTACCAGCCCTAAACTTCGTTCAAGCCGCCGGCGGGACCGGCGTCGGAAATACGGTGCCGTGTCCGCGTCGATCGACACAGGCACCGCTTAGGTGCGCGTCGAGCGTGACATTGCCTTTCCTGGTTGGACGAGCACTAGCATCCGCCAAGTGTCGTGATATTGTCGAGCTTGCTCGCCAGACATCGTGGCTCTCTCGATAGGCCCGTTGCGTCAACCATGAGGAAATCGACATGGCTAATTCCAGTTGCCACCGCGCGCCGTTGTTGGCGGCTGCGCTCTGCCTGCTCGCCGTGTTGATCGGCCCGGAGCACGCTCTCGCCGCTGATTTCGGGCCGGGCTTCACGACGCGATCAGTGGCCGTCGACGGAGGTACCGTGAGTGTCAACGTGGGGGGCAGCGGACCGCCGGTGCTCCTGCTTCACGGCTACGCCGAGACCTCGCGGATGTGGAAGCCCCTGGCGAAAGTGCTCGCGCCGCGATTCACGGTCATCGCGCCCGATCTTCCGGCCATCGGCGACTCATCTATTCCCACGTCCGGAATCGACATGAAAACTTCGGCGGAGCGCATACACGCCGCGGTCAAGTCGCTCGGACACACCAACACCAAGGTGCGCGTGGTGGGGCACGACATCGGGCTGATGGTCGCGTATGCCTACGCCGCGATGTACCCGCAGGAAGTCGAGAAGCTCGCGCTGATGGATGCGTTCCTGCCCGGGGTCGCCGGTTGGGAAACGGTGTACAACAATCCCGGCATCTGGCACTTCCGCTTTTACGGCGCAACGCCCGAAGCGTTGGTCAAGGGACGCGAGCGCATCTTCTTCGAACACTTCTGGAACGACTTTGCCGCCGACAAGACGCGCTCGATTCCCGAAGCGGACAGGATCGCGTATACGCAAGCCTATGCGCGACCCGGGCGCATGGCCGCGGGCTTTGCGTATTTCGCATCGTTCCCGAAGACGGCTGTGGATTTTGCGGCGCTCGCGAAAACCAAACTTGCGTTCCCCGTGCTGTCGATCGGAGGTGACAAGGCCAATGGCGACGCGCTCGGCGCACAGGTAAAACTCATCGCTCCCGACGTGACGGTGATCGTACTCAAGGACACGGGGCACTGGATTCTGGAAGAGCGCCAAACCGAGACGATCGAAGCGCTCGTGAATTTCCTCCGGTAAAGGTGGTTGCTCGGAAACCCTGGTGGTTTCTAATTGGGCGCCCTCAGCACCCGTTCACGCATTTCGCGCTGGCATCGAACTCCATCGTCTTGCCGCTGCGCGCCAAATAGACCGGCCTGCCTTGGACCAGGTCGATGAACCCTTTGGCACGCGAAGTCGGCAAAATCTTGCCATCGGCGGTGACCGCTTCATTGGGATGCGAGATGATGACCGCCGAGGGCTGGACCAGATCGTTGACGATGAATGCGGCGGCCTCGGGTGACACTGCACTGGGCCCGAGATTGAGGACCGCGAGATTTGCCTTGTGGAAATCGTGAACGATGACCCGCATGTCGGCGTGAATGCCGGTATCCCCGGAAAGATAGACCACGAGCCCGTTGGTGAATTTGACCACATAGCCGATGGGAGGCCCGAGCGCGAAGCTGACCTCGTCGGCTTCGAGCGTTTTTCCGTTCCGCCTCGGTGAGCAGCGATCGCGGAACATTGTTCGCGTGCGACGCCGGCACGATCGTGATCTCGACCGCCTGCTTCGCGCTCGCAGTCTTGAACGTGCGCTTGCCGCCGGGCTGAGCGTTGGCGAGGCACGGCTCCGCATACGGGACCACGTTGTCCGCGCATGCGGTCGTCGGCTTGCCGCGGATGTTCTCCACCTTCTTTCCGATAAAGGCACCCAGATCACCGACCATCATGGTCGCCGCACTTTTCGCGGCAACGATCTCGGCGGTCGTCGAGTTGGGCGCAGCGGAAATCGTATCGG
Source organism: uncultured beta proteobacterium (assembly GCA_963732105.1). Taxonomy (GTDB): domain Bacteria; phylum Pseudomonadota; class Gammaproteobacteria; order Burkholderiales; family Casimicrobiaceae; genus PALSA-1003. The sequence continues at coordinate 323,612 of CAVSYL010000019.1, read as the reverse complement.
GTTTGTCGCAGGTGCCGGCGTTTTGCGCCGACATTTTTCGGTCGCCGATGTGATCGCCGTGGGCGTGACTCAACAACACGACGTGAATGGTGCCCAGGCGCGGATCGCCCGAACCCGTTACGGATTGTCCCGCATCGTAGAGAATCCGCACTCCGGTCGGGTCCTCGAGGATCAGCGCCCGGTCAAGCGAGCAAAGTTCCCCCGTGTGCGAGCCGAGGGGCGTGATCTTCACGTTCTGTGACCAGGCGGGTGCTTGCGCCGAGGCGACAACGCAGGCAACCAGCGCCAGAGGCAGGCTGACACGCAAACGAGTGTTCACATCAATCTCCATTTCAGGTTCCGAGTGACCGACGCACTTGGGCGCCAGCTGCATTCATGCAAGTGGTATCTATGGATGCAGGATAAGCTTTTGCACCCGCCAGTTCAGCAGTTCCGCGACGAAAACCACATTCTCCGATGGGCACGCAATCGCATGGATCCAGCCGAACTGCTTGGGCTGCTTGCCGGATTCGCCGAGAACGCCGAGCACTTTCCCGTCCAGCGAGATCTTGTATAGGCGCCCCGGATACGCATCCGAGGCGTACAGCACCTGGTTGGGTCCCGGCGTGATGCACAGCGCCCACGGCGCGCCCGGGGCAAAGGTGCCACTGCTCGCGTCCGGATCGGGCTTCGCGCCGATGGCAGGGCGTGCACTGTGGTCAAACGGCACATCGATGTTGATCGCGCGCAGGAAGTTACCGTCGGTGTCGAAGACCTGAATGCGCCGGTTGAAGCGGTCGGCGACATAGATATTTCCTTTCGCGTCGGCGGCGATGCTGTGCGGCGTATTGAATTCGCCCGGCTTGTCGCCCCGTTCACCCCATGACTTGAGCCAGTTTCCGTTTTTATCTGCCTTGGCAACACGAGAGTTGACGTAACCGTCGCTGATGTAGATGTTGCCGGCCGCGTCCCACGTCACGTCGGTGACCTGCCGGAAGCGACCATCCTCGGCGGGCAACGGCGGTTTGGGATGCTTCAGCGGTCCGGTGTCCTCGTCCGAAGCTTCCTGCTTGCGGCCGAAAACCATCACCACGTCGCCTTGGGGATTGAACTTGACGACCATATCCGAACCCTTGTCGACTGCCCAGATGTTGTCATCCTTGTCGACGCGCACCGAATGCGCGAACGACCATGCGTACAGATTCTTGCCGATCTCGCGGATGAACCTGCCGTCCGGCGCGAATTCCAGAAGTTGCGCAGCGGCCGCCGCATACGCCGGCCCGTTGGTGTTGCCGCGGGAAAAAACGAAGATGTGGCCTTTTGAGTTGACCGCGACGCCCGTGACCTCACCGAGGTACATATCCTTCGGCAATTTCAAGAGATTCGGCACCGAATCATAGGGGATCACGGGTACCTGTTGCTGGGCAGACAGCGCCGGGCTCAGCACCACGGTCAATGCGAATAGCCAGGTTTTCATGGCCGCCACTCCTCCTTTGGTTGCACCCGATCGTGGATCGCGGTCCCCGACGGACCTGGATCGATCGTTGCCGTCACGTTACTCCTGAAGCCTCGCGAGGTACATATTTCCAAGGATGCATTCTGTCGCTTTGCCGGCAACGCCCGCTGTTGGCCAGCAAGCCGTAAAGTCGGCATTCAGGGCGAAGAATGCAGGAAACCGGAAGATTCGCACTGGCGCACACAGCTCATTGGAATTAAAGTCGCCGGACAGGGGGTTGTTCATGGCGGCGGTGGTGGACGTGCTGGTGATCGGCGGCGGCAATGCCGCGCTATGTGCGGCGTTGATGGCGCGCGAGGCCGGTGCCAGCGTGCTGTTGCTCGAAGCCGCGCCACGCGCATGGCGCGGCGGCAACTCGCAGCATACGCGCAACCTGCGCTGCATGCACGAAGTACCCCAGGATGTGCTGATCGACGCGTATCCTGAAGAGGAATACTGGCAGGACCTGCTCAAGGTTACCGGCGGCCTCACCGACGAGAAATTGGCGCGGCTGACTATTCGGGCGTCGGCGAGTTGCCGCGACTGGATGCGCAAGCATGGCGTGCATTTCCAACCGCCGCTTTCGGGCGCCTTGCACGTAGCGCGCACCAACGCCTTCTTCATGGGCGGCGGCAAGGCCTTGGTCAACGCGTACTACCGCAGCGCCGAAGCGCTGGGCGCGGCGATCCGTTACGACGCTCCTGTGGATGCGATCGAACTGCGCGACGGACACTTTGTCGCCGCGCGCATCGGTGCGGAACGCATCGAGGCGCGGACCTGCGTGCTGGCGGCCGGCGGCTTCGAATCGAATCGCGCGTGGTTGCGCGAGGTCTGGGGCCAGAACGCGGAAGGGGAATGGCCGGCTGACAATTTCCTGATCCGGGGTACGCGCTTTAACATGGGCGTACTACTGAAATTCATGATCGAGGCCGGCGCCGATTCGATCGGCGATCCGTCACAATCGCACTGCGTGGCCATAGACGCGCGCGCACCTCTCTACGACGGTGGCATCTGCACGCGGGTGGACTGCGTTTCGCTCGGCGTGATGCTCAATCGCAACAGCGAGCGCTTCTACGACGAAGGCGAAGACTTCTGGCCCAAGCGGTATGCGATCTGGGGGCGGCTGGTGGCGCAGCAGCCGGGACAGATCGGCTATTCGGTGATCGACGCCAAAGCCGTGGGCCGCTTCATGCCTCCGGTGTTTCCCGGTGTGAAGGCCAGCACACTGCCCGACCTCGCGTGCAAACTCGGGCTCGACGAATCGATCTTCATGCGCACGATCGAGACATTCAACGCGGCGTGCCGTGTCGGCAACTTCGATCACGCAGTCCTGGACGACTGCCATACGGAGGGGATTGCGCCGCAAAAGTCGCATTGGGCGCGGCCGATCGACACCGCGCCGTTCTATGGCTACGCACTCAAGCCAGGCATCACCTTTACCTATCTAGGCCTCAAAGTGGACGACCAATCCGCCGTGCACTTTGGCGGCGTGCCCAGCCCCAATCTGTTCGTTGCCGGCGAGATGATGGCAGGCAATGTGCTGGGCAAGGGCTACACCGCCGGCGTCGGCATGTCCATCGGCACGGCGTTCGGGCGCATTGCCGGTACCGTAGCCGCGGCCGCCGCGAAGCGTGGAAGCCAGCATGCCGCCGCTTGAGGCTCTGACGAGGGACGCCAGCGCGCTTGCGGCGGGCGCACCGGTGTTGAGCGAGTACGAATCCGAAGTCAGCCGCGTGATGCAGATATGCAACGCCTGCCGGTATTGCGAAGGCTTCTGCGCGGTGTTTCCAGCGATGACGCGACGGCTGGAATTCGGCAAAGCCGACGTCAACTACCTGGCCAACCTGTGCCATGACTGCGGGGCCTGCCTCTATTCCTGCCAATATGCGGCGCCACACGAGTTCGCGGTCGACGTGCCGCGCGCGATGGCCAAGGTTCGGGTGCGCACCTACGCCGATTACGCGTGGCCGCGGATATTTGGCGCGCTGTACGCGCGCAACGGCTTGACGCTGGCCGTCGCCACGGCGGTCGGTTTGGCGTTGTTTTTGGCCCTTGCCGCGGCGATGTCGGGGTCGTCGTTGTTAAGCCATTCGCACGCGGGGAACTTCTACGCGGTGTTTCCACACAACCTGCTCGTCTCGATGTTCGCGCCGATTTTTCTGTTCGCGTTGTTGGCGCTGACGATGGGCGTTCGGAGCTTCTGGAGGGACGTCACGCCCGGTGCGGCCTCGCGCGCGGCGATCGGCGAGACCACGTCCAACGTGCTCACCATGAAATATCTCGATGGCGGCCACGGTCAGGGCTGCAACGAATCGGACGACGCTTTCAAGTTGTGGCGCAGACGCTTTCACCACTTTACGTTTTACGGATTCATGCTTTGCTTTGCCGCAACGTGTGTGGCAACCCTGTATCACTATCTGTTCGGCTGGAGCGCTCCCTATGCACTGACCAGCGTGCCGGTGCTTCTGGGCACCGCGGGCGGCATCGGACTGCTGGTGGGGCCGATCGGGCTGCTGTGGCTCAACGTGCGGCGCAAACCGGACCGGGGAGACAGCGCGCAGAATCCAATGGACCGTGGCTTTATCGCGCTCCTGCTGCTGACCAGTCTGTCCGGCATGGCGTTGCTCGCGTGGCGAGACACCGGGGCAATGGGATTGTTGCTGGCGCTGCACCTCGGGATCGTCATGGCGCTCTTCCTGACGCTGCCTTACGGCAAGTTTGCGCACGGCTTCTTTCGCAGTGCGGCGCTGCTCAAGTGGGCGATCGAGAAGCGGCAACCGAGCAACCTGCAGCTCAGCGACGAGTGATATCAAACGTGCGGGCTGGATGGGCAGACGACGGCCCGGCATCCGCGAATGGAACTTGGGTGAGCATTTGCGGGCCGCGCGCGCGACAGTGTAAGGTGGCGCACTGTCCGACCGGGACACGACAACACCCGAACGGCGCCCGCTAACAACCACTTACAACAAGACATCGCAAGGAGGAAATCCATGAAACACGCATCCGCATGCATAGCTGCCGCAGCATTCGCGCTGGGCCTGACTGTGCCGGCCACGGCGCAGCAGCCTATCGTCATCAAGTTCAGTCACGTCGCCGCCGCCGACACGCCGAAAGGACAGGCCGCCGAGCAATTCAAGAAGCTTGCAGAAGAGCGGACCAAGGGAAGGGTGAAGGTCGAGGTCTACCCCAACAGCACGCTGTACAAGGACAAGGAAGAACTCGACGCGCTGCAGCTCGGCTCCGTGCAGATGTTGGCGCCGGTTCCCGGAAAATTCGGGCCGATCGGCCTGCCCGAATTCGAGGCCTTCGACCTGCCGTATCTGTTTCCCGATATCGAAGCGGTCCACAAGGTCTATAACAGTCCGGTCGGCGTGTCGCTGCTGAAGAAACTGGAAACGAAAGGGCTGGTGGGTCTGGGCTTCTGGGATAACGGCTTTCGGGTGATGAGCGCGAACAAACCGATCCACGTGCCTGCGGACATGAAGGGCCTGAAGATGCGGATCAATTCGTCGAAGGTCAACGCGGCCATCATGAAAGCCCTCGGCGCCGTTCCGCAGACGGTCGCCTTCTCGGAGGTCTATCAGGCGCTCGAGACGGGTGTCGTCGACGGAACCGAGGGCCCGTTGTCCAATCTGTATACGCAAAAGCAGTACGAAGTGCAGAAGCAAGTGACGCTGACCTATCACACGATCAGCAATTATGTGGTGGTGACGAACAAGAAGTTCTGGGACGGTCTGCCTCCGGACATTCGCACGACGCTCGAGGGTGCGATGAAGGATGCGAGCTTGCTCAACAACCAGGTTTCCGCGAAGGACGAAGCGCAAGCGATTGCGGCGATCAAGGCATCCGGAAAATCCCAGATCTATACGCCGTCGCCCGCGGAAAAAGCAATGTGGGTCAAGGCACTGTATCCGGTGCAGGATGAAATGTCCGCACGGGTAGGCAAGGATGCGGTTGCCGCGATTCGTGCGGTCACGGGCACCACGCCGCCGCAATAGCAGCCGCCAGTGCATCGGAGTAGACGGAGCAAGCGAACGTGAACATGAAAGAATGGATTGGCAAGTCCGAAACGGTCAGCGACGTCGTCACGGCATTTCCGTACGCGGCACTCTCGGCGACGCTCGACCGCGCCATTGAGCGACCGGCCGCGGGCACCGTGCTGCCGGCACTCTGGCACTGGCTGTACTTCCTGCCGCTTTATGGACAGTCCGACGTCGGGCCGGACGGTCATGCCAAGCGAGGTGGATTTCTCCCGCCGGTCCCGCTTCCCCGGCGCATGTGGGCGGGCAGCCAGTTTGAGTTCCACGTACCGCTGCGGATTGGAGATGTGCTCGAGCGTGTGTCGACGATTCACGATGTGACCGAAAAATCGGGTCGTACGGGCCCGCTCGTGTTCGTCAAGGTGCGCCACGAGATCCGCCGCAACGGAGAGTCGAAGATCGCCCTGACCGAATTCCACGACATCGTCTATCGGGAGTCGGCGAAGGCCGACGACGCGATACCACCGCCCGAGGGCGGCGGCCGCGATCAGCTGCCTGGAAGAAGAAGTGGGTGCCGGATGACGTGTTCCTGTTTCGCTACTCGGCGTTGACGTTCAACGCTCACCGCATCCACTACGATCGGCGCTACGTCACGGAGGTCGAGAAGTATCCCGGCCTGATCGTACACGGGCCTCTCATCGCGACGCTGCTGCTCGATCTCCTGCGGCATCAGTTGCCGGATGCCGAAGTCGCTCGCTATGAGTTCCGCGCGATCCGGCCGACGTTCGATATCGATCACTTCGACGTCTGCGGAGCGCCGGGCGCGGACGCAAAGACTTTTCATCTCTGGGCCAGAGATCACGAGGGCTGGCTCACGATGGATGCCACCGCGGTCATCAAGTAAGGAATTCGCAGCCATGCGCGCAACGATCGTCGATTCATCCATTTTCGGCAACATATTCAGCACGGATGCGATGCGCCAGGTCTGGTCCGATGAAAATCGCACCGCAAAGTACGTCGAGATCGAGAAGGCTCTCGCGATCGTACAAGGCCGGCTTGGCATCATTCCAACGGAAGCGGCGGCCGAGATCGTGCGCAATTGCGACATCGGTAAAATCGATATGGAAAAGCTGCGCGCCCAGACGGAGCGTATCGGCTATCCCATTCTCGGCGTCGTGTCGCAGATCAACGCGCTATGCCGCGACAACCTGGGCGAATACTGCCACTGGGGCGCCACGACGCAGGACATCACCGACACCGCGACCGTGATGCAGATTCGGGAAGGACTCGACCTCGTCGACGCCGACCTCAGGGCGATTTCTAATTCGCTCGCGGATCTCGCACGCCGCTATCGAGACACGCCGGTGATTGGTCGCAGCAACCTGCAACAGGCCATACCGGTAACGTTCGGCTTCAAGATGGCGGCGATCCTTGCCGGATTCGAGCGCCACCGCGAACGACTCGCGCAGTTGCGCCCGCGCGTGCTGATGGGTGAATTCGGCGGCGCGTGCGGCACCCTCGCGTCCATCGAGAAGAACGCCATGGAGACGCAAGCCGGGCTCATGGCGGAACTCGGCTTGGCGACGCCGGACATCGCCTGGCACACGGTGCGCGACACGATCGCCGAGGTGGGGTGCTTCCTCGGTCTGGTCGGCGGCTCGCTTGGCAAGATCTCGATGGACGTCAAGCTCATGATGCAGACCGAGGTCGCCGAAGTCTACGAGCCCTTCGCACCCGGCCGCGGTTCGAGCAGCACGATGCCGCAGAAGCGCAACCCGATCTCGTGCTGCTATATCCATTCTGCGGTATCGGTCGTGCGCCAGCACGCCGCCGCGCTGATGGATGCGATGATCGCCGATCACGAGCGCTCGACGGGTCCCTGGGAAATCGAGTGGATCGTGCTGCCGGAGGCGTTCTGCCTGCTCGCGGGTGCGCTGAAGCAGACGCGTTTTGTCCTCGCTGGCCTCGAAGTCGACGCGGCCAAGATGCGCGACAACATCGACATTACCAAAGGCCTCGTCATGTCCGAGGCGGTGATGATGGGTCTTGGCCCTTACATCGGTCGTGAATACGCGCATGATCTTGTGTACGAGCTTTGCCGTGAAGCGATCAAGGCGGACCGTCCGCTGCTGGACATTCTTGCGGATCACAAGGAGATCAACGCGCACCTGAATCGCGAGCAACTCGCCGCGCTATGCGACCCTGCCAATTATCTTGGCCAGGCGGGCGTGATGGTCGATCAGGTGCTGAGCCGACTTCGTGCCTAGCTGCGGGGACACCAGGCAGCGAATGCTCGGCGGCACGCCGATTTGCTTCGTTCCTCGGTGCCGGCAGGGTTATGCGCGCGCGGCGGTGGACCGCAATACCTCCGGATTGACGACATTGATCGGCGCACCGGCAGCGTAGGCGACAATCTGGTCGAAGATGTCGGCGAACTGAATCTCGTACTCGTCGCGCGTCACGTAGCCGATGTGCGGCGTGCACACGACATTGTCCAATAACAGAAGCGGGTCGCGCGGGTCGAGCAGCGGCTCGGATTCGTAGACATCGACCGCCGCCATGGCGGGGCGGCCCGCAGTCAAGGCATCCACCAACGCACCGGCCTCGATCAGCGGAGCGCGGCTCGTGTTGACGATGAGCGACGTCGGTTTCATGCGGGCCAGGTCGTCGGCCGTCACGATACCGCGCGTGGCGTCGACCAGGCGCAGGTGCAACGAGACGACGTCGCATGCCTCGAAAAACGCCTGCTTCGTCGCGGCGGTGGCGTAGCCATCGGCGCGCGCCCGCGCGCGCGATGCTTCGCGCGCCCAGACCAGCACTTTCATGCCGAACGCCTTGCCATAGCCGGCAACGGCAGCGCCGATCCTGCCGTAGCCGAATATCCCCAGCGTCTTGCCGCGCAGGGTGTTGCCGACGCCGATCTGCCATCGTCCCGACTTCAGCGCGTTCATCTGCTGGGGAATCTGGCGCATCGCCGCGAGTATCAGACCCCAGGTGAGTTCCGCGGCCGCGTACGACGGCGTGCCCGCGTGTTGGCTTGACGATACGATCACTCCGCGCCGCGTGCACGCATCGATGTCAATGTGCGGATAGACACTGCGCTGGCTGATGAGCCTGAGCCTGTCCAGGCGCTCGAGGAGCGGCGCGCGGATCTGGGTGCGCTCGCGAATGAGTACGAGCGCCTCGGCATCCTTCAATCGGCCGGCGAGCGCATCGACGTCCTGGACGTGATCGTTCCAGATCGTGACCTCATGGCCGGCGAGCTTGCCGAAGCAGTCGAGCGTGCGCAGCGTGTCGAAGTAGTCATCGAGTATCGATATTTTCATGCGCAGAAATATCCTTGTTGCGCTGTGCGAGCGATTGCTGCAGCAGCCGTGTCCCCTTGGCGCTTGCCGATACGATCCGGCTCCCCGGCGCGCAATCGATCAGGCCATCGATGCACGCGTCCTCCCAGATCGACAATCGCGGACAGCTGGTCCGCCACGCCTCGAGCGTTTCGGCGTAGGTGCGCGGGCGATTTGAGATCCACTCGAGCAGTTGGAGCGTGAGCGCGTTCGTCCGTGGGTTCATGGTGGCACCTCTCGATGTGCGACAGCGACGCCGATGATTTTGCGCAAATGACGGACTCTTGTAAAATGAATATATTGCGTTGATTCATGCATTGTCGACATGAAAATTGACACGCTCGGCGTCCAGGCTTTCATCGCGATCGCCGACCACGGCGGCTTTCAGAAGGCTGCCGATGCGCTGCACGTTTCACAGACCGCTCTCACCCGGCGGTTGCAGCACCTGGAAGCGGCCCTCGGGGTGAAGCTGATCGAACGCACCACGCGCTCGGTCGCCCTCACTACAATCGGACGCGATTTCCTGCCGCAGGCGCAGCGATTGGTGACGGACCTGCAAACCGCGCTGGCGGAAATATTGGAAACCGGAAAGGCGCGCCGCGGTGACGTCTCGATTGCGTGCGTGCCGACGGCAGGCGTCCACTACCTGCCGCGCATCATCCAGGAATACTCGAGGCATTTTCCCGACAACAGGATCAAGATCCTTGATCACGCATCATCCGGCGTGGCGGATGCCGTGCTGCGGCGCGAGGCCGAGTTCGGCATCAATATCGCCGAGTCGCGCCATCCGGAGTTGACGAGCGTTCCATTGCTGCGCGATCAGTATGCGCTGGTGTGCCGTGACGACCATCCGTTGGCGCGAAAGAAGTCGCTGCGCTGGAAGCAGCTGGAACCACATCGCTTGATCTTCGCGGGCAGCGTCAGCGCCAACCGGTCGCTGCTGGATCAGGCGCTGGAACCGCTGGGTCTCAAGCTCCAGGCCTTTTATGAAGTGCAGCGCAGCTCGACGGCACTCGGCCTGGTGGCGGAAGGAGTCGCCGCCGCGGTAGTGCCACGCCTGGCGATGCAAAAGGGCAACTATCCGCGCTTGCGCGTCATTGCGTTGCGCGATCCGGTCGTCTCCAGGACGCTCGTACTGGTGTCGCGCAAGACCGCGCAGTTGTCACCGGCGGCGCAGGCACTGTACGACATGATCAGCGTGGCGCGCGAGCAACGCCACTGAGTCGTACTGCCCGCAACACGGCGTGATGACGGGTTTCGGTCAGGCACGATGTTTACGGGCGGTTCGCCGCTACTAGCGTGTCTTAAGCAGGTACACTACGCGCGGCCGATTTTGATCACCCGCCCCTCATCCGAGGACTGCTGGATGGCGTCGATCAGACGATGGCGGTTGACGGCCACGTCGAAATCCGGCTCGACGGGCGAACCGCTGCGGATCGCCTTCGCCATGCGCAGGTAAAGGTGGCCAACGTTGTTCGGCGGCCCCACGGGCGTTTCGGGTGGCACTTCGGTGTAGCTCGCTGGCACCGGCAACACTGCCATCGATCCGCGACCTTGCGCACCCATCAACGTGTTCGCGTCGCGCTGCAATGACCCCTTGGTCGATACCCGGAGCGTGCCACCACGCCCGTAAATTTCCATGCGCCAGCCGCTCGAATTGTAAGGCAGCGTTGCGACGTGCACCGAGGCGAGCGCGCCGCCTTGCAGCATGCCGTTGACGAGTACATTGTCCGCGGCGTCGACATCGACCATCGCGCCGGTCTCGGTGACCTTCCACTGCTTGACCTGCGTCGCGACCTTCGCGGAGACTTCGACGAAGTCGCCAAGACAATGGCAAAGCGTATCCATCGAATGGATGCCGCGGACCGTCAATGCCGACACCCCTTTGGTCTTGTCGTGATCCCATATCCGGCTGGCGGGCCGCTCGAGCACACCTGCGGTAAAAAGCGTCATGTTCACCGCGACCACGTCACCGATGTAGTCGTCGGCGATGAGATCGTGGAGGTAACGCAACGTTGGGTCGCCCCGCGCCTGCAGCCCGACCATCGCGCGCACACCTTGCTTGCGCGCCAACGCGGCCATCGCTTCGGCCTCGGCGAGGTTGGCTCCAAGCGGCCATTCACAGTAGACGTGCTTGCCCGCTTGCAGCGCTGCCGTGACCACCTCGCGGTGATTCGGCACCCTGACGACGATCGAGACCAGGTCGATGCCGGGCTGCCGGACCATGACGTTGTAGTCGTGAAACGCACGCTCGACACCGTAGACCTTAGCCGCCGCCGCCGCGGTGTCGGCATGGGCCGTGCATATTGCGGCGAGTTCGAATCCGGGCAGCGCACGCAGCGCAGGGATGTGCGAAATCGGCGCCCAGCCTTGTCCGTCCGCGCTGGCGCCCACAAGGCCAACACGCAATCGATCGGTCATTGGTTCTCCTGGATTTTGAAGTGGGGGTTGTTGCTGGAGCCGCTTGAGCACAGATAAGGTCAGGCCATCGCCGCGCGTGTCGTTGCCGCTTCGCTTGCGGCCCACTCGTTGAACAGACGCAATTTGTGCAGCTGCGCCCGGTCGCGTGGCACCACCAGAAAATAGGCCAGCTCGCTCTTCAGTCGCACGTCGACCGGCGCGACCAGCCGGCCGCGCGCGATCTCGTCGATGACGAAAGCGACCTGCGCGATCGCCACGCCGAGACCGTCGACCGCGCCCTGGTAGGTCAAGGTCGAATTCTCGAAGGCCATGCTCTTGTCGAGCGGTGGGTCGTCGACCCCGGCGCCGGCGAACCAGTCAGGCCAGTCGTTGGGTCGACGAATGGAATGCAGCAGCACATGCCGGATGACGTCGCGCGGCCGTCTCAGCACGGGCTTTTGCTCAGCGACCGCGGCGCTGCAGACGGGCAACAGCACTTCGTCGAACAGGCGCTGCGCGGTCAATTCAGGTCCGACATCGCGTCCGTATTGAATGGCCGCATCGACGTCGTCGCGACCGAAATCGACGGCGTTATGCGACGTCGTGAGCTGGATGGAGATTTGCGGATGCTCGGCGTGAAAGTGGGCCAGCCGCGGCACCAGCCAGCGTGCGGCACAGGTCGGCGGCACGGTGATTCGCAGCAGCCGTTCGTTGAGGCCCGTGGTGCGCGTTGTCGTCGTCGCCTGCGAAATGCGTTCGAAGGCTTCGCGGATTTCCAGCAGATAGCTTTGGCCGGATAGCGTGAGTTCGACCTGCGCGTGGGCGCGAATGAAAAGTTTGGCGCCGAGGTAGGACTCCAGCTTGAGGACGTGGCGGCTGATCGCGCCTGGGGTCACGCACAGTTCGTCCGCGGCGCGCGCAAAGCTCGAATGTCGGGCAGCCGCCTCGAACGCCCGCAACGCGTTCAGCGGCGGCAGCCGCAGCATCGCGGGACGCGTCGATGAGTTTTTGTCGCCCAAGGTTGAGAAAAATTGACTGGCCAAGCACCGCGGGCACGAACTACAAGTACACCTGAGGCGCTCCGCCTCATGCCGTACGCGCCGGGAACCCGAGCAGCATAGCTCAGGCCAATGGAGGACCGCAAATTGGATTCGCACCAAATCGCCACGCCACCCGTTGCGGCGCTGCAATTGCTTTCGCCATCGGTACGCGCTGCCGTCGAGCACATCGGCAACCATCACGAACGACGAATCCGGTTGATCGATCTTGCCGTCATCGCGGCGCAAACGCCGTTCCAACTGATCCGTGCCTTTCGCCGCGAGATCGGCACCACGCCGCACGCCTATCTCGTACGCGTGCGGGTATTGGCGGGAACGCTGCGACTGGGCGCCGGCGAGCCGATCTCGAGCATCGCCATTGCTGTCGGTTTCGTGGACCAGGCTCATTTCACGCGGCATTTCAAGCGGCTGCACGGGACGACGCCGCGCGAATACCGTGTCGGCGCGGGTGCACGGGCCTAGCGCCGATGCAGGCGGTGGTCGATGTGCAGCAGCAGCGTGCTGACGCCGGCCGCGAAGATCACGATAAGTAACGTGACCGACATGATCAACTCGACGTTGTGCAAACCGATGCCGGTCATCAGCAGGTAACCGAGGCCGCGCTGCGACGCGAACATCTCCGCGAGCAGCGAGCCGATCAGCGTCAAGGAGAAGCCGACCCGCAAGCCGGTGAAGATTTCAGGCACCGCCGCCGGAAACAATATCCAGCGGACCATCTGCCCCGGCGAAAGCTTGTGCACCTTGCCGGTCTTGATCAGGATCGGCCTGGTGTTGCGCACGGCGGTCAGCGTGAACAAGATGATGGGGATCACGCCGTGCAGGACGCCGAACGCGACTTTGGCCGACAGGCCCAGCCCGAACACCAGCAACAGGATCGGATAGAGCGTCAGCTTCGGGATGGCGTACAGCGCGACGACCATCGGTTCCATGACGTCGCCGGCAAGTTTGGCGAAGCCGAGCCAGAATCCAACCGCCAGTCCGATTACTACGGACAGCGCAAACGCGATGCCAAACGCGCGCAGCGTGTCATAGGCATGCATCCCGAAGGACTCTCCCGTGACCAGCTTGGCCGTGTAACGCAATGTCGCCAGGGGAGAGGCGAGCGCGACATCGCCGACCCACCAGTAGAGCAATTGCCAGATCACGATCAGCGTACCGATGAGCACCGAGGCGTTCCTCACGCCATTCCAGCGCGAGGTCGGCATCGTTGCGGCCATCGCCGCATTCATCGTAATCCCCGGCGTGCGAGCAGTCGCTCTTCCCACCGCGACAGGCCTGCATTGATCGTGATGGACGCCAGCAGTATCAGCACGATCAGCGGATACATGGTCGCGTTGTCGAAGCTGGTGTACGCGAAGCTGATCTCGTAGCCGATGCCTCCGCGCGACATGATGAATTCCGAGCCGATGACGCCGATGAAGGCGTACGCAACCGCGAGTTTGATGCCGGTCAGGATGTAGGGCGCGGCGGCGGGCAGCGTCATGCGCAGCGCCGTGTCCAACGTGGACAAGCCCATGATGCGTGCGGTTTTCAGAAGCACCGTAGGTACGCGATCCAGGCCGTTGAGCGTGTTGACGATGACCGCCACCACGCCGAGCATGAAGGCGATGAGTATCTGCGGCGTGTCGCCCAGGCCGAACACGACCAGGAAGAACGGATAGAACGCGAAGATCGGGACCGCGTAGTAGGTCGCAAACAGCGGGTCGAGCGTGTCGCGCAGGGCGCGGTGACGATGCAGGAGGGCGCCGAGGACAATCCCCACGCCCAGTGCGAGACCGAGTGCCAGCAGGGTGTTGGTCAGCGTCTTCATGATCGCGCCGTTCATCCGGCCCGAAACGAGCATGCGGTACAAATCGCGCACGATCAGATGCGGAGCCTGCATCGTGATCTTGTCGATCACGCCGGTGAGGCAAAGGACTTCGAGCAGCGCGATCGCCGCGGCGACGACGAGCAGGCGATACAGCGTGGCACGTCTCATGGCGCCGTCGCCGGCGGCGCGGAAGGGCGCCCGATGGTCTTGAGCGATTCCTCGCGCAGGCTCTTCCACAGTCGCGCGGTGATGGCGCCGAACTCGGGGTGTTCGATGATCCGGCTGTCGCGATCGCGGGGCCAGTGGGTCTCGACGATGTCGATCAGCCGGCCGGGGCGAGCCGACATGACGGCGATGCGATCGGCGAGCATCGTCGCCTCGTCGAGCGCATGGGTGATGAGGAACACGGTTGCGCCGGTTTCCCGCCACATGCGCAACAGCTCGTCGCCCATCAGCAGGCGTGTCTGCTGGTCGAGCGCGCCGAAGGGCTCGTCGAGCAGTATCAGGCTCGGCTGCATGACCAGAGTGCGGGCGATGCAAACGCGCTGGCGCATGCCGCCGGACAATTGTGCCGGGTAGCTGGTCGCGAAATCCGACAGGCCCACAAGCTGGAGCGCGTTGCGCACGCGCTCGCTCTTTTCCGAGCCGGGCAAATTGGCGCGACGCAAGCCAAAGGCGACATTGTCGCGCACGTTGAGCCACGGGAGCGAGGCGTCTTCCTGGAATACGACGCCGATGCCGTCGGGCGCTTTGCCGGTGATGGGCCGACCCTCGAACGCGACCGTCCCTTCGCTCGCGGGCGTGAGCCCGGCGATGATTTCAAGCAACGTGGACTTGCCGCAGCCCGACGGGCCGACGACGGCAAAGAACTCGCCGCGCTTCAGAGCGAGATCGATGGGCCCGAGCGCATGCAGTGGTGCCGGCGGGTGGCCCGAGGCGAAGGTCTTGCCGACGTTGCGCAGGCTGACCTGTTCAGCCGTCACGACTCGTCCTCCGACGCCGCGCAGTTCGGCAATGGACTATTTGATCGCTTTCAGATCGTCGGGCAGGAAGCGCGTGTCGATGATCTTGCTGTAGTCGACGTCTCCGGTGATCGCGCCGACAGATCGCTGCGCATCGATCATCCGCTTGAGGCCATCGAGGTGGATCTCGCCCTGGCCCCAATAGGGGACACCCTTGGTCATGCTGGTCGTCAGGTTGCGCACCGCGCTGCGCGCCACTTCCGGTTCGAGGTTGTACGCCTTGGCGATGATGTCACCGGCTTCGTCGGGGTGTTCCTTCATGAAGTTCACGGCCTTGCGCCGGGCGCGGATCACGGCCCGGATGAAGTCGCCCTTTTTCTCCATCATCTCGACCGTCACCACGCCGACGACGTTGTCCAGCGGCGGCAGCGTGTCGCTCGCCACGACGACGGCGCGATACTTGCCCTTGTACTTCGACCACAGCGGCTCGGGAATCGGCGCGATGTCGATCAGACCGGCATCCAATGCAGCGACACCTTCGCCGAAGCCGCCGGTCTTGACCAGCTCGGCATCCTCCGGCTTGTAGCCCGCGATGCCGAGCAGCATGGTGGCGAGCGCCTGGCTGGTCGAGCGCGGATTCGTGTAGCCGATCTTCTTGCCTTTGAGGTCCTTGATGGTCTTGATCGGCGAGTCCGGCTTCACCGCCCAGGTGAATTCGGCGACCGTCAGCACGTTATCGCTGACGATCCTGAGATCGGCGCCCTGCTGGATGGCGGAGACGATAACGCCGGGATTGACCTCGCCATAGGGCACGCCGCCGCCGGCCAGCATGTTGCGCAGCGACGTTCCGCCGCCTGCCGACGAGATCAGTCCCGTGACGTCGATGCCTTCGTCCTTGAAGTAGCCCTTGGCTAGAGCAACGCCGAACGGCATGCCGTTGGCCGAGACACCGTAGTTGCCGATGGCCAGTTCTTCCGCGGCGGCATTCGCCACGATCACGGCCAGCAGCGTACCGAGTAACGACAAAATCGAGCGATGCATGTTGCACTCCTCCTTGGTGGGTGCCGACGGTCGTATTTGTCACACCGCCGCCTTGTCCTGATCGGGATTATCCCTGTTTCATTCGTTCTTGAGCGTGACGCTGATGTTCTTGATCTGCGTGCAGGCCAGCAACTCGTCGATCGATTCCTCGCGGCCCATGCCGGACTGCTTGTAGCCGCCGAAGGGCACGCCCACCCAGTGCTGGCTGGCGTTGTTGATCCAGATGTAGCCGGCTTCGACCTTGGCGGCGAGACGGTGCGCGCGGTCGAGATCGTGCGTCCAGATCGACGCCGTCAACCCGTAATCGAGCGCGTTGACGCGCGCGACGAGGTCGCTCTCGTCGGACCAGCGCAGGATGCTCACCACGGGTCCGAAGATCTCCTCGCGCGCGATGCGCATGTCGTCGGTGCACGTCGGCGAACACGGTCGGCTCGACGAAGTAGCCGTGGGCGAGCTTCGGGTCCGCCGGACGCTTGCCGCCGTAGATCAGTCGCGCACCTTCTTCGCTGGCCGAGCTTGATGTAGCTCATCGTCTTGTCGAACTGCGGCTGGCTCGACAGGCATCCGATCTCGGTTTCGGGATCGGTCGGCAGTCCCACCTTGATCTTCGCGACGCCGGCGACGATCTCCGGCAGCGTCGCGTCGTAGATCGCGTCGTGCAGGTACACGCGGCTGGTCGAATTGCACGACTGGCCGGTCACGTAGCGGAAATTCATTCCGCGCACGACGCCGTCGGCGACTTCGGCGGGTTGCGCGTCGGCGCAGGCGATCAGCGCGTTCTTGCCGCCGAGCTCGAGCGTCAGCGCCTTGAGGGTCGCGCCCGCGCGGTCATCACCGCGCGGCCGGCGTTGACGCTGCCGATGAATCCGATCTTCGCGACCGCGGATGCGCGACCAGCGCCGCGCCCGCATCGCGGCCGCCGGTGACCACGTTGAACACGCCCGGCGGAAAGACGTCGTCCCACAGCTCCGCGATGCGCAGCGACGACAGCGGCGTCTGGTCGGCGGGTTTGACGATCAGCGTGTTGCCTGCGACGAGCGGCGCGCCGCACTTGCCGGCGACGAACAGCAGCGGATGATTGAAGGCGCCGATGCGCGCGATGACGCCCAGCGGCTCGCGCAGCGTATAGTTGAGGACGCCGGCGGCGATCGGGATCGTGCTGCCCTTGATCTCGGTCACGAGCCCCGCGAAATAGTCCATGTAGTCGGCGCTGATCTCGACGTCGTAGAGCATCGCCTGCAGCGGATTGCCGCCGTCGAGTGGCTTCGAGCAGCGCGAGCTCCTCGCGCATGCGCGCGCAGGATCGCGGCGGCCTTGCGCACCGCCCGTGCGCGTTCCTGCGCCGGCGTGTCGCGCCATGCAGGAAACGCGGCGCGCGCTGCAGCGACGGCGCGGTCGACATCTTCGCATCGGCGTCGACGACATTGCCGAGCGCGTCGCCGGTTGCGGGATCGCTGACGCCCAGAAAGCGCGCCCGATCGGCCGGCGTGCCAGCGGCCGCCGTAGAACAGGTCGCGATGCGTCGGCAACGTCACGCGTCGCCGTCGGGGAAGCCAGGGTTGCCATGCGGTAGACCTCAGTTGGCCTCAGGCGGCGGTGGAAATGTTGCGCAGCAGCGTCGACGACATCGCGCGCGCGCGTACTCCGGCGCGACGTGCACGTCGATCACGCACACTGCGCCTTCCTGCACGCGCGCTACGCCCGTTGGCGATCGCCTGCTTCAGATCGGCGACGGTACGCACCGGCCCGAGGCCGATCGGCGCCCTGGCCGTCGGCGAGGGTGGCGAGATTCATGCGCGGGCCGCCCATGCGCAATCCGATCCAGCGGTTTTCGACCGGACGCCCGCGCGTGCGGGCCACCCGTTCCTGATGCAGCTCGTCGTTGAAGAACGACTGGTTATTGGCAACGATCACCAGGAGCGGCACGCGATAGTGCACGCCCGTCCACAGCGCGGTGAGGCCCATCAGGTAATCGCCGTCGCCGAGGATCGCCACCGGCAGCCGCCCTCCGCCCTGGCCCTGCAATGCGAGCGCCGCGCCGACCGCCATGCCCGGTCCCGAGCCGATGCCGCCGCCGCCGTCGAAGCCGATGTAGTCCAGCGGATGTTCGAAGCGACAGTATTCTCCGGGCCAGCCGAGCGGCAGGCGGATGTACGAAGGCCGATGCAGCTTCGAGCGTCGTCGACGGTCGTGCGCGCCAGTTCGTCGATGGAAATGTGCTCCGCAGGCGATGCGGCGCCCGTGCCGGCGCTGGCAGCTGGCGCAGACATGGACGCCGTGGTTGCGATCGGCCGCGGCGCACGCTCGCCGACGACGGCGAGCAGCAACGACACCATCCGGTCCGGCGGGCTCAGGATCGACACATCCGTCGCCGGCAACGCCTGATAATCCATGTTCCAGCCGTTGTGCGACGTACTGATCGACCGAACACTGGATGATCTTCGCCATCGGCAGTTCTCCGCCGCAAGCCTGACGCAGCGAGCCGGCGAGATCGATCCAGTCGAGGCTCAGGATCACGTCGGCTTCGCGGATCAGCACGCCCGCATCGCCGCTGACGTAGAGGCCCGGCGGATACGGATGCAGCGGATGCTGCGTCGGAAAACTCGCGCCCGTCTTAAGGTCGGTCAGCACGCGGGCGTCGAGTCGCTCGGCAAGCTGCACGCGGCGGTCGAAGTCGCCGGGATCGCTGGATACCCGGCCGATCATGAGCAAGGGTCGGCGCGCCTTGGCCAGCATTGCGGCCACGGACGCCACCGCGTCTCCAGGTGCGGTCGCCGGAAACCGCCGCCGGAAAGCGATCGAGCAAAGGCGGCGGCGACGTTTTGCGACAGCTTCTTCCTGGATGGCGGCATCGAGGCAGACGAACACCGGACCGCAGCGGTGCAGTGGTCGCGATGCGATACGCGCGCACCATCGCTTCGAGCGCGGCCGCGACCGAGCCGGGCTGATCGTCCCACTTGGTGTAGCCGCGGATCAGCGCGCCGAGGTCGCGCGATGTGTGGATCCAGTCGACCCACGGCCGGCGCTTGACGGCGTCCATCGGGCCGACGGCGCCCAGCATGAAAATCGGGAATGCGATCGCACCACGCGTTGAAGATCGCCATCGTCGCGTGCATCAGGCCGACGTTGGCGTGCAGTGCGACGGCCATCGGCCGGCCGGTCACCCGGGCATAGCCGTGCGCGAGCGCAACCGCGTGCTCTTCGTGCACGCACAGCAGCATCCTCGGCCGCGTGTTGCCGAGATAATTGACGAGGCTGTCGTGCAGCCCGCGAAAGCTCGCGCCGGGCGTGAGCGCGATGTAGTCGAATTCGAGCGCGCGCAGCAGGTCGGCGATGGCGTCGCTGCCGAAGCCGGGACTCGGCGCGGGCGGAGGGTCGATGCGCGGCGTGGCGCTGCTCATGAGGAGCCCCGTGCTGTGGCGGCCGGGCCAAAATCGTGCTCGATGCGCTGCCAGTCCGCGAGCTTGAGCGCCTCGTCGAGCACCTGGCGTGCGTCGCCTGCACGCGGTTCCTGCGCCAGTGGCGATTGGCCGTCGGCGTGCGCCCGCAGTTGCGCCAGCGTCGTGCTCATCGTCTGCGTGATCCGGAATATGAGCGACGCAGGGTAGGACACGTGGCGGAAGCCGAGCTCGCCCATTTCCTTGGGCGTCGGCCAGGGCATGCCCGGGGTCTCGAACAGCGCAGCCGAGAGGATCGCACCGCGCAACTCGCGACCGACGCGCTCGTAATCCGTCATGGATTTGATGCCGGCGACAAAGACAGCATCGACGCCGATTTCGACGAACCGCGAAGCGCGGCGCAACGCTTCATTCATGCCAAACACTCCCAATGCATCGGTGCGGCCGATGATCAACGTCTCGGGCGTGCTCCGCGCGGCCAAGGCGGCGCGCAACTTCTGCTCGATCACCTCGATGTCGGCAACGCCGCGCGCCTGGTCGGCGCGCTGCTGCTTGTGTTCGCGCTGCTGGTCTTCGATCAGGATGCCGCCGACGCCCAATCGCTCGTAAAGCTCGACCGTGCGCACGACGCTCTTGACGTCGCCATAGCCGTCGTCGCCGTCGGCGAGGAAAGGCAGCGGCGTCGCCGCGGCGATGTCGCGAATGCCGTCACCCATGTCGGCCAAGCCGACGAGGCCGATGTCAGGCAACCCGTAGCGGGCCGCCAGCATGGCGGAGCCGCCGATCGCGAACGCGCGAAAGCCGGCGCGGGCGATCAGTCGCGCGGACAATGCGTCGTGTGCGAGTGGAGTCACGAGCGGGCGCTCCGCGGCCAACGCTTCGCGCAATGTGATTCTGCTCAATGGGCCTCCTGACGCAATACCAAAAACTTCGATGCGCGAGAGTACAAGGCCGCGCTGGGCGGAAGATAGGACAAAATTGCACGTCGTTCCGCGTGGTTCGCCCCCCTCGATGAACACCTTGTGCTGCGCGACGAGTTCGCGGGTCAAGTCGACGAGCACGGCGAGCCCGGGACCGAAGTCGGCGGATCTGGAGAAGGTTGACCGGCTGGTGGGCGTCGACTGCGGGCAAAGATAACTTGCTGCCAGAAGCCGCGGCCACGGGCGGTCAGCGCGGCAGGTCGCGCGGTGGGCAGTACGCGTTGAACACTAGCGCCGCGCCCCCGTCGTACTGGGGCGCGTAGGGCTCGGACGTATCGCGCGTCTGTCGGTTGACGACGTTGCCGTTGAGGTTCATCGAGATGCGCTCGATGGGTGCGGCCCAGCGCGGCGCGCAGTTGAACACGTAGTAGATGCGCTGCTTGTACGCGTAGCAGCCGGCCGGTGGCGAGCAGTCTACGGATAGCCCCGGAGCGTAATCCAGCCATACGCCGGTGGCGCCAGGGTATTGCGTCGAGGGCCCGATGGTGTTGACGTCGATCGACAGACCCGCCGAGGGCAGGAGCTGCCACCCCGCGCCGACGGCGCATGTGCAGGTCAGCGCGAGTGCCGCAGAAGCGACGGCGCGCGCAGTCCGGCGGGAGGGGGCTGCGGTTTCAGGCTTCGTCATAGGTCGATACCTCGATGAGGTTGCTCTCAGGACCGCGGAAGTAGACGGAGCCGATCGGTCCGATCACGCCCGTCCGCGTCACCAGGCCCCTGAGTACGTGGCGCACGTCCAATCCGATGGTAGGCTCGAAACTGGACACTCGCGAATAGTAACTCCGGGGCGAGGTTGTGCGGAAACGCCCAACGTGCGTGATCGCGCCATTCAAGCGCGCGGATGCGTTAGAAGAGCTCCTGGCGTGTCACGCGCAACTGCTGCGCGTGATTGAGTTGATCAAGACTATTGGAAAGCCGCTGTCCCGCGGCGCAGCGGTACTCATCGTCTGCGGCGACGTAGACAAAGTCGCGCTTGTCGAAGTGACCGTCGGCGTTGCTTTTGGTGGTCAGCGGCTTGGGCGTCAACCAGGTCGTCAGGTGGTTTCCGGATTCACTGTGTGGCAAACTTACAGCGCCGCTCCTGTGGCTACAGGCAGGGGGGCATCGCATGCTGCTGTTGTTTACCGGTTCCTCTTACGGTGGATGGCGGCAGTCTCGCTCCGGCGCGGCCTTCGAGGGGTCGCTCCGGGGAATGCGGGAATCGCTCCCCGTTTCCGTCCCGACGGTCGATCGCGTTCCCCGGCCCACGAACAGTCCACGCGAGGAGAAACTGTGAGCTCGGACGAAAACAAGCTGCGGATGCGTTCCTTCTACGCCCAAGAGGCGGCGGATCGGGATGACGAACATTGGCTGCGCGCGGGTGGAAGCCCGCGTGTGCCTGAGAGTCGCGCATCGCACTACTTTCTAGATCGCAAAGTAGAGATGGCGCTCAAGTTGACCAACGCCCCGCGCGCGAGCCGAGTGCTTGAGGTGGGCTGCAGTTGGGGGCATCAGACGTTCCTGCTAGCGAACCACTTTGCACACGTTACCGCGATCGACCTCTCGCCAGAAAGCATCGATCTCGCGCGCCGCCGCGCGGCTGCGTGGAACGTGGCAAATATCGAATTCGAGGTAGGGGATGCCGAAGCGCTTTCCCAGTTCGTCGACACGTCGTTTGACGCGGTGTTTAGCTTCTCCACCGTGCGGTTTTGCCCGCGTCCCGAGGTGGCGATGCGGGAGATGTACCGCGTCCTACGCCCCGGCGGGGCGGCGGCGATCGATTTCCCAAACGCGAATTGCCCATGGTACGGCCCTATCAAGAAGG
This sequence comes from uncultured beta proteobacterium, assembly GCA_963732105.1. Lineage (GTDB taxonomy): Bacteria > Pseudomonadota > Gammaproteobacteria > Burkholderiales > Casimicrobiaceae > PALSA-1003. The sequence continues at coordinate 301,361 of CAVSYL010000019.1, read as the reverse complement.
CGGTGGGAGTCGAAACGCACGTTCACGACGTGCTCTTTCACGACAACGAGGTGCGCGCTCTGTTCGCGCAAGCGGGCTTCACAAATGTCGATGTGCGTCCATTGCTGTTCACGAGCAAGCGCGTTCCTGACCCGCTGCTGCCGGCATTTCGCATACTGGACGCCGTTGGCGAACGCACGCCCGGCCTGCGCGGGTACGCGGGTGTGCTGATGGCGCGCGGGACTCGCCGTGCGGAGAGCTGAGCTGCGGTGGGCGCCACATCCGTACCGAGGTGGCTTCTGCATCACAGACGATACCGACGCAGCGGATCTCGAGTCCGTGAGGATTGTCTACGACTTCATGGATTCGCTCGGCCTGCGCGCTACGAAAACGGTGTGGGTGTTCCCGCCGGAGGAACCCTCCGGCATCCCGGCCTTGCCGACCTCAATATCGCGCGGCGTGACACTCGCGGACCCGGCGTACCTGAGCTATTGCCGTACGCTCGCCTCGCGCGGCGTGGAGATCGCATTGCATGGGGCGACAGGAGGCAATAATCGCCGCGAACTGATCCAGTGCGCGTTTGCGGTGATGGACGCGAACTTCCCGCCGGCCAGTACGTACGTCTGCCACGCGAAAAATGCTGATAATCCGTACTGGCAAGAGAAGGTCGTGGCGCGCGGCCCGCTCGCTCTGGCGCTGCGCCAATATGCCCGGAGTCACCGTTGCTCGGGTGAAGATCCGGCGAGCCCCTACTTCTGGGGGGATCTCTGCCGGCAGCGATTACGCTACATCCGGCTGTTGCGCACGCGCCGCATCAACACGCTCGCTGCCAATCCCTCGATGCCGTACTTCGAACGCGAAAAGCCGCTCGTTCCCGGCTGGTTCAGCGCCACCAAACGCAGCTTTCGCGAAGCGACGAGTGTGGAGGCACTCGATGAACTCGAGCGCGACTGGGGCGTGTGCGTGCTCTACCAGTATATGTGCCGCCACGTCGACAACTCCACCGGCAACGTGCTGCCGTCGTTCGCGGCGGCCGCCGAGCGGCTCGCCGCACGCGGACGCGTATGGACCGACACCGTGACGCGGTTGCTTGACCGACTTCGACTGATGCAGGGTGTGTTCATGGCATCGCGCGGCAATGAGTTGCTGCTGGTTAATACAAACGACGAAGTAGTGGAGGGCGCCCAGATCGATGTGGAAGCCGAGCTTTCCAGCCGATCAGAGGATGTTCGCGCGGAGGACGGCATCGTCGTGATACAGCAACTCGTGCCAGGCGAGTTGCGGCATTTGTCGTTCACTGTGCCTGTTCGCGCAGTCGGCCGGACGGCGCTCGCCATCAGCAGAGATGGCACTGGCCGCGCAGACTTTGGCCATGGTCGTTTCTTGCTTAATACGAGCGAGCGGTCGTGGGAGGCCGAACCCGGTGTTCGAGTGGCGCCCGGATCGTTTGCACTTCGCTTTGCCCCGGGCCTAGAGGACCTGCAGCCGCGTTCGCGCGCTTCGGACATGGAGCTCACACGACTCTTCGTGGAGCAGTCGGCGATCATTGCGCGAGAAGTCTTATTCAAGGGCCGCCCGTTGGACACAAACCGCTTGGTCAGCGACGAGACGGTCATGCTCGGGAACCAGGACACCTGGTGAGCCGGACACCGGTTGATGGTTGACTTATGCGGCCCTAGATGAACAACTTGTGTTGCGCGACGAGTTCGCGCGTCAGATCGACGAGTGCCGCGAGACCGGGGCCGAATTCGCTGATCTGGTAGCAGATCGATACGCGGTGTGCCGGGACTTCCGGCGACACGGGAATCAGCTTTACCCGTCCACGCTCGAGTTCGTCCTGCATCACCCGTACCGGCACCAGGCCGATGGCGGTGCCGTGCAGGATCGTCAGCATGGTGACCGACAGGCTGTTGCAGGTGCTGACCCGCTGCGGGAGTGCGGCGGCCTCGGCGAACCATTTGGTGACGGTCGTATGCAGGCGCGCCGTCGGCGGACTCACGATCAGGTGGAACTGGCACAGGTCCAGCGGCGACAGCATGTCTCGGGCGAGTTCGAAATCCGCCCGCGCAAACCAGCCGAGCTTATTCCTGCCGATCGGTTCCTGCCGCACGTGCGGCGCCGACCTTGGGCTCGGATACGATCGCGATGTCGAGTTCCTGCGAGTCGAGCATCCGGCTGACGACGCCGGTGTCGCCGACGAACACGGAGGTCTTGATGCCGGGATAGCGCTGCTCGAGGCGGCGCAGCAGATCCGGCAGGCAGATCAGCGCGAAGCTCTCGTTCAGGCCAAGGCGCAGCATTCCCTTGAGCGGATCGCGCGTCTGAAAGCGCTCGGCCATCTCCCCGGCGGCGCCGAGCAGACGATCGGCGTATTCGATCAGTGCGTGGCCTTCCGCGGTGAGGCTGACGCGCGGGCCCGCGACGGACGAAGAGCGGCGTCTTGAGCACCGCTTCAAGTTCGCGAATACGCTGCGAGACGCTTGGCTGCGTGAGGCGAAGCTCCTGCGCCGCGGCCCGGAAACTGCCCAAGCGCACGATCCGTTCGAACGCCCTGAGTTGGGCAAGCGTGACATTGATCATAGGCAATTATTATCGCTTGGGACCATAAAAATCAATTTTTCATTATCTTCCACGGCTGCTAAAGTGAATGTGTATTCCGGTCAAGGCACCCAAAACAGCGAGGTCGCCCACGACATCGCCACGCCGGAACCGAGGAGGAGCCGCGTGCACGCGGACATAGCACCTGCAACGCTTTCGCCGCTGGGCTCGAGCACACCCACGTATCCGCGCGGCGTGCCGGGATGGCTCAAGGCCGTCGACAGCGCCGTGCTGGCGCTGCTCAACGTCGCACTCGTCATCGAAGTTATTCTGGTGTTCGTCAGCACGATGGTGCGAACGTTTTTCCACTCATCGGCGATGATGGGAGTGGACGAAGCGTCGCCGCTGTTTCTGATCACGCTCGCCTTCCTGGGCGGCGCCGTCGCCTACAGCCGCGGGCAATTCATCGCGATCACCGTGCTCGCCGACCGCGCTCCCCCCGCTTGGAGCGAATTCTTCAAGGCATTCTCGGAATGGGTCGTCATCATCGTATCGCTGCTGATCGGCGCCTACTCGATACCGCTTTTGATTGCCAATGCGGAGGAAAAAACGATCCTGCTCGGGATCAGCTACGTCTGGATGACGTTACCGATCACGATCGGATGCGCCCTGTTCGTCGTGCGCGCGGGATTTTCCCTGCTCGACCGGTCCTGGCATACCATCGCCGCGGCAACGGCAGTCACATGGGTCTTGGTCCTGCTGTTCCTCGCCTTCAGGCTGGACCTCGGCGCCGCGACGCACGCCTTGTATGTGATGCTGGCGGTGCTGTTTTTCGCGATGGTCGCGATGGGCGTTCCGGTCGGCTTCGTCCTGGCGACGATCGGGATCACCTGCGTGCAGGCAATGGGATCGGCCGACATGGTCGCGGTGGTCACCAACGCACAACGCGGGTCGGGCGGTTTCATCTTTCTGGCGCTGCCCTTTTTCATTCTCGCCGGTTTCATCATGGATCGCGCCGACGTCGGCGGCAGAATCGTCGATTTCGTTGGATCGCTGATCGGTCACGTGCGCGGCGGCCTGCTGCAAGTGATGATCGTCGGCGTCTATATCTCCTCGTGCATCTCGGGGTCCAAGGCCGCGGACATGGCGACGGTCGGCCTGCCCATGAACCGCAAGCTCGAAGCACACGGCTACCTGCCCGAGGAACGTGCCGCCATATTGGCTGCATCCGCCGCCATGGCGGAGTCGGTGCCGCCCAGCATCGCGCTGATCCTGCTCGGTTCGGCGACGGCCATTTCGACCGGGGCGCTGTTCATTGCCGGGGTGCTTCCCGCCGCGGTCATCGGCGCTGATGCTGATGCTGACCGTACGCGTCCGCGCGACATTCGCTGATTGGAAGCCGACACCGCGGGCAAGCCGCAGCGAAATAATCCGCACGGGTCGCGTCGCGTTCATGCCGCTGATGATCCCGGTCATCCTCATCGGCGGGATTGTCGGTGGCATTGGCACGCCGACGGAGGTGTCGACCTTCGCCGTCCTCTACAGCCTCGTGCTTGGCATTGCGTACCGCAAGATCACGTGGCGCAATTTCTGGTCGAGCCTGACTGGCGCTTCCCTGCTCAATGGCATGATCTTCTACACGGTGAGCGCGGCGACGATTTTTTCCTGGGCGCTCACGCTCGAAGGTGTTACGACTGCGATCGCGGCGACCATCGCCAGCCTCGGGGCAACGGCATTCCTGCCTGCGGTCATCGTCATCACCATCCTCATGGGGACGATGCTCGAGAGTTTCGTTACCATCATCATCCTCGCGCCGCTGCTCCTGCCGGTGGCGCAGCAATTCGGTATCGATCAGCTGCAATACGGAATCATCATGACCGAGGCCTTCGGCATCGGCATCATTCTTCCCCCCATCGGGATTGCGCTGTATGTCGCGTGCGCGATCAGCGGGGCGCGCATCGAAAAGGCGAGCAAGCCGCTGCTTTGGTACCTGCCGGTGCTGATGGCGGGTCTGTTGCTGGTGACCTTCGTGCCGGCGATCACGACCGTATTGCCCAATTTGCTGAAGTTCAAATACTAGCGGTACCAGCGCTCAACTGAAGAAGGAGGAATGACATCATGGATTCATCGCCACGCTCGAGATTCAGCGTCCCTGTCGAGAACCACGCAGCGGGAACCTTTTCTCGCCGCGGCGTCCTGCGCGCAGCTGCTGCGTCGGTCGCGCTCGCGGCGCTCTCGCCTCGCTTGATCGGTTCGGCCAACGCACAGGCGGCCGTCAAGCACATCCGCTTCGCGCATCCCGCGCCGACGGCGCACGGCTGGAACATCTGGGCCGAGCAGTTCAAGAAGACGATCGAGGCCTCGAGCGGGGGCAAGATCCAGGTGCAGATTTTTCCGAACGCGCAAATGGGCAATGAGCGCGACACAGCTCAGGCCGTGCGGCTTGGTTCGATCGAAATGGGCGCCATCGGCGTCGGCCTGATGAATTGGGTGCCGGAGATGTCGATCACCGACGCGCCGTATCTGTGGAAGAGCCGAGCTCAGGCATGGAACGCGATCGCGGGCCCGTTCGGCGATGATTTGCGCAAGCGCTCGCTCGACAAGGGGTTCGTCCTGACCGGCTGGACCGACCTCGGTTTTCGGTCGATGACCAACAACAAGCTGCCGATCAACGCGGTCAAGGACGTGCAGAATCTCAAGATGCGAGTACCCAATTCGAAAGCGTATATCGCGATGATGCAGGCCATGGGCGCCACCACGGTGGCGATCGATTTGTCCGAGCTGTATCTCGCGCTGCGTCAGGGTGTCGCGGACGGGCAGGACACGCCGCCCTCCGTGGTCAAGTCCAACAAGTATTACGAAGTGCAGAAATACATATCGAAGACCGACCACAATCTGACGATGGCCTATACAGTGACGAATCCGAAGTTCTATGACGGGCTGACGCCCGACGAGAAAAAAATGTTCCTGGCTTCGTGCACGGACGCGGACGCCTATTTGCGCCAATACACGACCAAGGACGAAGCGGACGCGTACGAATTCCTCAAGACCCAGGGCATGCAGGTCAACCTGACGCCGGACATCGAATCGTTTCGCGTTGCCTGTTCACCGGTCATCGACAAGTTTCCGGACCTGTTCCTGCCGGAACTGGTCAAGATCGCGCGGGCGACGCCAGCGTGACGACGATGCGCACGAACGCGGTCAAGGATGCCGCAGCGAGCGGCCGGCGTGTCCGCGGCATCCACCTTACTTTCGCCGCGCCAGCGGTGATCGAGGTGCTCGCGTCGGTCGAGCTTCAGTTCGTCTACATCGATGGCGAGCACGGCTGCTTCGATTGGCGTGATATCGAAGCCGCATGCGTCGCGGCCGAGCGGCACGATCTCGCGTCGATCGCGCGCGTTCCGGACATATCGTCATCCACCATCACCCGATTCCTCGATCGCGGCGTCAAGGGTATCGTGGCGCCGCACGTCGAATCGCTCGGCGATGCGCAGCGCGTGATTGCGAGTACCTACTTTGCGCCGCAGGGCAACCGGTCCTTCGGTGCAGGTCGCCCGGATTACGGGCAACGCATCGGACCCAAGCCGGCGCACATGCAGGCGTGCAACGCGACGACCTCGCTGTGCCTGATGATCGAGAGCGCAGAGGGGCTGGCACTCGCCGGCGAACTGGCGGCGTTGCCGGGCGTGGACTATCTGAGCTTCGGCATGCTCGATCTGGCCCAATCGCTGGGCCATCCGGGCAATCCAGAGCACCCCGACGTCAAGGTCGCCGTCGCCGATGCGAGCCGCAGCATTCGCGCTGCCGGCAAGCGGGTCAGGGAGGATTTCATGAAATACGTCTGGATCAACGACGTGCTCATCGCGGGAGCGGCTGCAGCTCCTTGGCGCGCCGTGAACCCGGGCTTCGATGACTTCGCCGGCGAGTTCGCCGTGCACTGCCAACAAGGGCGATGCGATGATTGAACAAGACGCTCTCGTGGTGACCAAGTACGGCCGCCAACCCTGCTTCGCCGTTTGTCCGGACGAACCCGGCAGATTCCCCGGAATCATCCTGTACATGGACGCGCCAGGATTTCGCGAGGAGTTGCGCGACCAGGCGCGGCGCATCGCGAACCGAGGCTATTTCTGCCTGCTGCCGGATTTGTACTACCGCCTCGGCACGATTCGCTTCGATATTCCGCGGCGCAACGACGCGATGTCCGTCGTGATCCGCGGCGCGATGCAAAGTCTGACCAATGCGGCGATCTATGACGATACGGCAGGCATGCTGGCGTTTCTCGACGCACAGGACAAGGTCAAGCCGGGCGCAGTCGGTTGTGTGGGACATTGCATGAGCGGTCCGTTCGCGGTGACCGTTGCAGCACGGTTCCCACGGATCAATGCGGCCGCGTCGCTGTACGGCGTCAACATGGTCACGGACCAGCCGGATTCGCCGCATCTGCTGCTGGGCCAGGTCAAGGGAGAGCTGTACCTCGCCTTTGCAGAAGTCGATCCTTCGGTGCCAGCGAATGTCATTCCCGAACTGAAGGCTGCGCTGGCCAAGACCAAGGTCAAGCATGTGCTCGAAACCATTCCGGGCACGCACCACGGCTACTGCTTCGCGGCGCGCAACGATTACAACCCGGTCGCCGCGGAAGATGCGTGGACAAAACTGTTCGACCTGTGGGATCGCAATCTCAAATGACGTCGGTCCCGATGCAGGGCTGAAGGAGCGCTATGCCTGATCTCGCCATTCCCGGTGGTCATCTTCACTATGAAGTCCACGGTCAGGGGTACCCGGTGCTTCTGTTTGCGCCGGGCTTCCTGAGCTCGCGCATCGAGCGGTGGAGCAGCAATCCTGCCCGGCCCGGCGTCGCGCAGGACTGGCTTGATCCGATCGTCGAATTGGCGTCCGATTTCCAGTTGATTGCGTTCGACGTGCGCAACGCCGGCCAATCACGGGCGACGCTCGGTCCAGCGGATGACTGGACGACGTACACCGTGGATCATCTGGCGCTCCTCGATCACCTCGCGGTCAGGCAGTGCCACGTCATGGGCGCGTGCATCGGCGTTTCGTTCGCTCTCGATCTCGCCAGGGCGCGTCCAGGTCTCGTGTCGGCCTTGGTGCTGCAGAATCCGATTGGACTGTCGGGCACGAACCGCGCGGCGCTCGATCACGAGTTCGAGCTGTGGGCCGACGCGGTGCGCAGCTGGTCCAACATCGACGAGCGATTGCTGCCGGGCTTCGGCCAACGGATGTTCGGCGGCGACTTCATCTTCAGCGTGACGCGCGAATTTGTACGCGCGTGCGTCATCCCCGTGCTGCTGATGCCCGGAGACGACGTCGTGCATCCGGCGGAGATCTCGGCCGATCTCGAACGTGCGCCGAACATCGAAGTGCTCGCCCCTTGGAAGGGCGCGCAATACCGGGACGGCGCGATGCGCCGGGTCCGCGAGTTTTTCATAGCGCATCGCCCGGAGGGACGGACCCAATGATCAAAATCGCCCTGCTCGACGATTGGCAGCGCATAGCACGCGCGAGCGCAGACTGGTCGCCGTTGATCGCGCGTGCCGACGTCCGATTCTTCGAGCAGCCGTTTGCAAACGAAGACGATGCCGCCCGGCACCTGACGGAATTCGACATCATCCTCGTGACGCGAGAGCGAACGCCGTTTCCACCGTCGCTCGTGGCGCGGCTACCGAAGCTGCGCATGTTCGGATTGACCGGTGCGCGCGCAGCACTCATCGACATCGCCGGCCTGATCGCGCGTGGCGTCACCGTGTGCTACACGGGCGGCGGTCAGTCGGTGAGTTCGACAGCCGAATTGGCGCTGGGTCTCATGCTCGCCGCCGCCCGCGGCATCCCCGCGGGTGATGTCGCCGTGCGTGACGGCCGCTTTCAGCTCGGCACGCAGGCGGGCCCGGTGCTCGACGGCAAGACGCTCGGCTTGATCGGACTCGGCAGGATTGGCGCGCGCATGGCGGCGTATGGCCGCGCACTCGGCATGAACGTCCTGGCGTGGAGCCAGAACCTCACCGCCGAGACGGCCGCGGCGGCAGGTGCCGTGCGCACCGCAAAAGACGAACTGTTCGCTTCGGCGGATGTCGTCAGCCTGCATCTGGTGCTGTCGGATCGCTCGCGCGGCATCGTCGGCGCTGCCGACCTCGCCCGCATGAAGACCGGCGCGATCCTGGTCAATACGGCACGCGCGCCGCTGGTGGACGAAACCGCGCTGATCGCGGCCGTGCAATCTGGACGCATCACCGCGGCGCTCGACGTGTTCTATCGCGAGCCGCTGTCGCCAAGTCACCCGCTGGCCGTCGCATCGAATGTCGTGCTGACGCCGCACCTCGGCTACAGCGTCGTGGAAGTCTACAGGGAGTATTACCAGCACACGGTGGAGAACGCTCTGGCGTATCTCGACGGCAAGCCGATCCGCGTCTTGCAATCGGCGGAACACTAAAGTGACGTCGACCGCCGTCGATACGACGAGCTCACGCAGTGCGCCGCGGCGCCACCCAAAGCACGTCGCAGGTACATGAACGCCAAGCGCCGATGCGCACGCGAATTCTCGACCACGTGGCAACCTGCGCCGAAGCGGTCGTGGTCGCCGCCATCATCACCAACATCGTCGTCACGTTCGGCAATGCGCTCGTGCGTTTCATTTTTCACCAGGATTTCCCGTGGGCGGCGGACATCTGGGCCATGTTGATCTCGATCATCACCTTTCTAGGCGCTCCCGCCTATTTCCGGCGCACGAACGGCATGGCCTACACGGCGCTCGTCGACGCGCTGCGCGGGTCGAGACGGCAGACAGTGCAGGCGTGCGGCCTGATCATCTTCCTGTGCGTCTGCATTACGGTGCTTGCACCCTATCCTCTGTTCTTCGTCAGCCAGCGGACGCAGCAACTGCCCATTCTCGGGATCAGTTCCGGATTCGTAGCGATCTGGATCGCCATCGGGCTCGTGCTCATGGTGCTCTTCACGCTGGAAAAGCTCGCGGCACTGCAGTGGCGCAATTTGGCCCGGGGCGCGGTGGTGCCATGCGCCATGATCGTCGCCACCATCGCACTGCGCTGGGCCTATACCGAAGGCCACGTGACGATGGATCCGTTCGTCGTGATCCTGCCTGCGCTTTTCATCTCGTTCATTGCCGGTGTGCCGATCGGCGGCATCCTCGCGCTTGGCGGCATGTTATTTTTTCTCCTCACCGGCGATGGCCCCATGGTCACGTTTCCGTCGGCCATTCAGTACGGCATCCACAGCTACATTTTGCTGGCGATCCCGTTTTTCATGCTCGCCGGCACGTTGATGGAAATCACCGGCATGGCGAAGCGCATGATCGACATGGTGCAGGAGTGGGTCGGTCACTGGAGCGGCGGACTGCTCATCGCCCAGATCCTGGGAATGTACATATTCTCGGGCGTCAGCGGATCGAAGGCAGCCGATGTCGCCACCGTCGGATCCGTGATGAAGACACCGTTGCGGCAATATGGCTACCCCGCGACCGAATCGGTCGCCGTTCTCGCGGCGGCGGCGGCCATGGGCGAAACCATTCCACCGTCGCTGGCACTGCTGGTCCTCGGTTCGATCACGACGCTTTCGGTGGGCTCGTTGTTCATCGCCGGCATCATCCCGGCAGCAGTATTGGCCGTCGCCCTGATCGTCGCCGTCGTCATCCGCAGCCGGATCAAGGGATTTCACAAGGGGCCGCCATTTCATCTCGGGCGCGCGCTGCGCAGCATGCCGCCGGCAATTCCCGCACTGATCGTGCCGGTGATTGTCGTGGGAGGGATCGTCGGCGGCATCGCTTCGCCGACGGAGTCCGCATCCCTTGCCGTGGTCTACGCGTTCGCGGTGGCGGTTTTCGTCTATCGATCGATCGGCTGGCGGACATGCTGGATCGCCTTGCGCGACGCGACGCTGATCGCCGGCATGGTCCTGTTCATGATCGCCGCGTCGAACCTGCTGTCGCAGGCCATTGTGACCGATGGCCTCGGCCGCACGTTGGCCTCTGCGTTTGCCACGCTGGAGAGTCCGACCATCTACCTGTTTGTGACGATGTTCGTGATGATCGTGATCGGCTTCGTGCTCGAAGGCCTTCCCGCGATTCTCATCGCGGCGCCCATCCTGCTGCCCATCGCCATCAAGTTCGGCATCGAACCGTTGCAGTACGGCATGGTCCTCGCCATCGCGATGGGCATCGGCGTGTTCATGCCGCCCGTCGGCATCGGCTATTACGTCGCCTGCGCGATCGGCGAGGCGCCGGTCAATGCGACGATGCGCCCGAGCGTCATCTACAACACTTTTCTGCTGCTCGGATTGGTGGTCGTGATCCTGTTTCCACAGCTTACCGTGTGGCTGCCCCACACGTTCGGCATGAAGTGATCGGCGCCTACTAGCGCGCGTGTATGGCAAGACGACAACTGCGAAGGAGGACTACATGGAGTCGAACGTGACAAGCGACATGTCGAGCACTGGCAGGCGAACGTTCCTGCGTTGGGCGGCCGCGGCCACCGGTGCCGCGTCATTGGGCATCGGGGGGCAGGCATTCGGCCAGCGCGCGCGCGTATTTCGTTTCGGCCACATGCTCCCGACGGACACGCCGTACCACAAGGCGATTCTGTTGTTTGCCGACGAGGCGGCCAAGCTATCGTCCGGCAGGATCAAGATCGAGGTCTATCCGAGCTCGCAACTGGGCACCATTCCGGAAATGCTCTCAGCGACGCAGACCGGATCGCTGACGTTCACGATGGCGGTGCCCGCGTGGTACTCGAATTTCATGAAGCCGGTCGACGCGTTCACGCTCCCGTATCTCGTCAGCTCCGCGGATCGACTGAAGGCGGGTCTCGATGGCGTGATCGGCAAGGAGATCGTGCGCCTTGGCGATGCCGCCGGATTCCATGTGCTCGGCTACTGGCTCCTGGGTGGTCGGCACATCGTCAACAAGGTGCGGCCGGTCAACAAGCCCGCGGATTGCCAGGGTCTCAAGCTGCGAGTCATCAACAGTCAGGTCTACATTCAGGCGTTTCGTGCGCTCGGCGCAAGTACAGTGGCACTGGACCCTTCGGAGTTGTATGTCGCCCTGCAGCAAGGAGTGGTGGACGGCTTCGAATATCCGCTCCCCGATCTGGTTTCGGTCAAGCTCTACGAAGTGTCGAAGTTTCTCTCGCTCGACCAGCACACGACGGATTTTTTCATCATTTCTATCAACAAGGGCATCTGGGAGGGCCTGCCGGCGGAAGATCAAGCCATTCTCGCCCAGGCGATGAAGACGGCGATGGACTGGCAGTGGAAGGTTCAGCCGGAAGAGATTGCCGCCGCACTGGCCAAGCTGCGGACGCTGATGACCGTCAACGAGATCACTCCGGATAACAAGAAGTTGTTCGTCGACGCGACGCGTCCGGTCTATAAGCAGTTCGAGCCGTCGATCGGCAAGGATTTTCTCGAGCTGGCGATGCGTGAACTTGGTTGATGGCGAGGAGCGTCCCGTGACCCACGAAGCCGGCGTGCAACAGATCCTGCGCGCCGAACGCGCGCTTTACGAGGCCATGATCGCGAAGGATTACGCGGCGTTCGAACGCATCCTGTCGCCAGCCCTCGTGTACGTGCACTCGACGGCTGTTGCCGAAAGCAAGCAGGAGTATCTCGCCGGCGTGGCCAAGGGCCTGTACGACTATGAGTCCATCGTTACGCGCGAAGCGAGGGTGCGGGTTCATGGCGAGGTAGGGCTGGTCGACGGGATCTGCGACATGCGCGTCGGCGCAAAGGGCCGGCCCGGAGAACTCATTCATCTGCTGTTCGTCCTTGTCTGGGTGCGCGATGGCGATGTGTGGCGACTGGAACACCGCCATGCGACGCGCATCCCCGGCCACTGATCCACACCATGCCCGAACGGAGCAAGCGCGTGATGACTCCTCATGCCATCGAAGGTGCCGCAAGAATGCTGAGCGAATCGCGACGCAGCCGGCAATTGCTCGATGCGCTGCCCGATGCGCTGCGCCCGGCGACTCTCGACGATGCGCACGCGATCCAGGAAGCCACGGCAACACAAATGGCCGAGTCGATCGCGGGCTGGAAGGTGAGCGCGACGCCGGACGGAAGGGTTGCCCGTGGCGCGCTACTTCGCTCGCGGCTGTATGAAAGCGGTTCGCGGATCGCCGCCGCCGTGGTACCGCTGCTCGGTGTGGAAGCAGAAATTGCTTTCCGCTTCGAACGCGATTTGCCACCCCGGACGCGCCAATACGACTACGACGAAGTCGCCGGTGCCGTCACGGCCATTCCGGCCATCGAGGTCGTTGACTCCCGCTTCCGCGGCTATCCGAATGCGCCGTTGCTCGACCGCATCGCCGACTGCATGTCGAACGGTGCGTTCGTCTACGGCGCGGCGCTGCCGCATTGGCGCGATGTCGATCTCGAGACACTCGACGTGGAATTGTTCATCGATGGGCGGAGCATCGTGCGCCGCGCGGGAGGTCACCCGACGAAGGATCCGCTGTTGCCGGCGGTGGCGCTGGTCAATGACCTGCGCAGTGGCGGTGGCGTGCGTGCCGGGCAGATCATGACCACCGGTACGTATACGGGGCTCAATTTTGCCAAGCCCGGCCAAACGGTCGTAGCGACGTTTGCGGGCTTCGGATCGGTCAGCGTGCATTTCGAAAACGCTGCATGAGCGTGACTTTCGGCAGCGGCGAATTCACGTACGTCATCGTCGACGACTGGGCGACGCTTCCAGACGGGTGGCGGCTGGGTGACGTTGCCGGTGTCGGCGTCGACCGGAGCGACCGTGTTTACCTGTTCCATCGCGGCGAGCATCCGCTCATCGTGCTCGACCGTGCCGGCAACTACTTGCGTTCATGGGGCGACGGGGTATTTCGGCGGCCGCATGGTGTCCACATGGGGCCCGACGAGAGCATCTATCTGACCGACGACGGCGATCACACGGTCCGCAAGTGTTCACTCGATGGAAAAGTCCTGCTGACGATCGGCATTCCCGATACCGCGGCAGCGTTCATGAGCGGCAATCCTTTTCGCCGGTGCACACATACCGCGCTGTCGCCTGACCACGAGATCTACGTGTCGGACGGATACGGCAACGCCTGCGTCCACAAATTTGCGCAGAACGGCAAACGCCTGATGTCATGGGGCGAGCCGGGCGCGGGTCCCGGGCAGTTCAACCTGCCGCACAACATCGCCTGCGATGCCGACGGCTGGGTCTACGTTGCCGACCGCGAGAACCACCGCATTCAGGTCTTCGACGGCAACGGCCGCTTCGAAACCCAATGGCACAACCTGCATCGGCCGAGTGGCATGTACATGCCGCCGGGAAAGTGTCCGATCTGCTATGTTGGTGAAATCGGGCCGTACTATGATTTCAATCGCGGTACGCCGAACCTAGGGCCGCGGTTGAGCATTCTGTCGAACAAAGGGGATCTCCTGGCGCGCATTGCGACAGAACCCGCCGGTGGGACGGGTCCGGGACAATTCATATCACCGCATGGCATCGCGGTGGACTCGCGCGGCGACATCTACGTGGGAGAAGTCTCCTACACCGCGTGGCCAAGTATGTTTCCGGACCGTCCGGTCCCGACGGCGCTGCGCAGCCTGCAGAAGTTCCAGAAGGTGCCGGCGCCGTAGCCGCTTCAGTCAGAATTCATCGCTGCCCATCGGCCGAGCGTGGTGGTCGTGGGCGTGTCCGCTGAATCCACGAGATATTCCGGGCCGTCGGGCGGCGGGCCCGTGCGATCTAACGTGCTGGGCGCGACGGCAGCCAGTCCCGCGCGGGCATCAGGATCGGCCGCGGCGAGTTGCAATGCTTCACCGTCGACCCATACCGGCTCCCCGGAAACGATCCGCAGGTACATTCGGCCCGAGTCGTGGTGCGCGAAGCGGACCTCGTGAAAAAGCTCGACGCATTGCTTCAGGAACGTCGTGTTTTTTTCGGGCGCCAGCACGGTTCGATCGGCATAGAGTAATGCAGCCGACGTCGCATCGACATTCACCTTCCGGAATCGCTCGATGTCGAGCATACATTTGACATCGAGCACGTTGAGCACCTCGTTGGTGCCGAACGCGACCGTTCGCGGGCGCTGTCCCTGAGGCACGCTGTTGTCGAGAAATTCGAAATGCAGACGCTTGTCACCACGTCGAATCCAGGTGAAGAAAAGTTGCGGAATGCCCGCATAGGCGTCGACGCTGTGGGCGAGCGTATCGTCGACCGCCTTGTAGCGCCCGAATTCCAAGCCACGGTTCCAGGCACGTTCCACCAGCGATGCGGGAGGCGTGATCATGAAGAAAAGATAGACGACGTGGCCAAAGCGAGTCAGCAGGTTGCTGCCGGCTTCGTCGGAGTCCGGCGCGAAGCTGTCGAAACGAAAGCGATCGATGAGCAGGTGCGAGATGTTTCCGCGCGCCGCTTTGCGCGCCATGTAGCGATCGAGTTTCTGATCGATGATGCGCACTTCGTCACCCGTGAAGGCGCCACCATATTTGTAAGCGGGGCCCAGTTCCGCGTAATCGAGGAGCTGCTTGCGCCAGATGTCCGGGCTGATCAGCGCGAATTCGTCCCAACGCACGCCGATCTGGCCGGCAAGCGCCTTTTGCAGAGGACGCAGCGTGCTTTTGCCGGACGCAGACGCCCCCTTGGTGTTCATGACCACGGGGTGCTCCTGGCGCGGTAGCCGTGTATAGGCTTCCTTTAGCGCCGCATCGATCAACCACGGGTCCAGCATGCGGCCGATTTCCTCGCTGCCGAAGTCGTTGCAGGCGAGATTGACGGCCAGCGTGGCGATGATTTCGCGCCCACCCCAGGCGTGTCCGTGGCGGATGAGCAGCGCTGAAACGATGCGCGCGAGCGCCAGATACGCGGATTTCTCGAGCGCATCGGTGCTCCCTTCGGCGTGTCGCGTCCATCGCGCAATAAGCTGCGTTTCACGGTTTTCCGAAGGGTCGATTTCGGCATGCGGCGCCGGCGGCCGACGGAAAAGCGTCAATAGGCCTCGCCTGGCGCGCGTCTCGGATGTAGCGGGCAGAGGCGCGAACAGCACGGTAAGCTCGCGGTCGATGACGGCGCCGAGGCGTTGTCTGAGCGCTTCGTATGCAGCGACGATCGCGTGCATCTGCGGTTCGACGTAGCCCGTGAGCAACGTGCGCGTGATCCCGCGAAAATTGATGCCGAGATCCTCGATCTTCGATCCGTCCGGCACGGACAAGTCGGCGGTCACGCGCACCAGCAACTCGTGCAACGCGAGGCGCTGCGGCCGGAACGTGACGAGATTGGTCAATTCGATACCGGTCAGGTCGTGCAACTCCTCGGCGTCCGCGACGCGGGTGAACACATTCGCCGGGCGGAAAATCGTCGCAAGGTGGAGCAGATCGCGCGGTACCTGCGAGCGGATACCCGGATGCCAGGGGCCGAACTCGTCCTTCGTGCCTTCAGCATGGGTTGGCATGGATAATGTCGAACGAACGTGGCAATCGCATGCGGAACGCCCATTGTATAGTCTCGGCCTTGGCGCGGGAGGTCTCCGGCGATCGCCTCGCCCGCGCACTCACTCGACCAATTGCCTACCGTGACAGTCTCAATCGCGATGCATGACGACGGCTCGCGCTACGCGTGGATGCGTCTGGGCATTGCGCTGACGCTGGGAACCATCGGCGGTGCCAGCATGTACATCGTGGTGGTGGTGCTGCCCGCCGTGCAGGCGGAGCTCGGCGTCTCGCGCGGGGATGCGACGCTGCCGTACATGTTCAACATGGTCGGTTTCGGTATCGGCGGTCTTCTGATGGGGCGATTGGCGGATCGTTTCGGCGTCATGGTGCCGCTGCTGATCGGAGCGTCGAGTCTTGGTGTCGGGTTTTTCCTGGCGGCGATGACGACGAATATCTGGACTCTGGCACTGGTGCACGGCGTGCTGATCGGCCTGTGCGGCAGTTCGGCGATGTTCGCGCCGCTGATCGCAGATACGTCGCTCTGGTTCACGCGCCGCCGCGGCATCGCGGTCGCCATTTGCGCCAGCGGCAACTATCTGGCCGGCACGATATGGCCCCCGATGGTGCAGCATTTTGTCGCCGATTACGGATGGCGTGTGACGTATCAAGGCATAGGATTGTTCGCCTTCGTAACGCTGACGGCCCTTGCGCTGCTGATGCGGCGCCGTCCGCCCGCCGCCACTGAGAGTGTCCTGCAGGCGCGCTCAGCGCCGACCTCGTCGCGGCCCTTCGGGCTCACTCCTGGCGTAGCGCAGTCGCTGCTGTGCGTGGCCGGTGTAGCGTGTTGCGTCGCGATGTCGATGCCGCAGGTGCACATCGTGGCGTACTGCGGCGATCTGGGCTACGGTGCCGCACGCGGTGCCCAGATGCTGTCCCTGATGCTCGGCTTCGGCATCGTGAGCCGACTGCTGTCGGGCGCCATCTGCGACCGCATCGGCGGACTGCGCACGCTGTTGCTGGGTTCGGCGTTGCAGGGCGTCGCGCTAATGCTCTTTCTGCCCTTCGACGGACTCGTCTCGCTGTTCGTGATCTCCGCGCTCTTCGGCCTGTTCCAGGGGGGCATCGTGCCATCGTACGCGATCATCATCCGCGAATATTTCCCGGCGAGCGAGGCGGGCGGTCGCGTCGGCACCGTGCTCATGTTCACGCTGTTCGGTATGGCGCTGGGGGGATGGATGTCGGGCAAGGTGTTCGACATGACCGGGTCCTATCACGCGGCGTTTATCAACGGCATCGCGTGGAGCCTGTTGAACATGACCGTCACGATCACGCTGCTGCGCCGAGCGATGCGCACCCGGCCCGGATCGACTAGCGCCGCTGCCGGCGCGAAGCCATGAACACCACCTCAACCGCGGACGACGTGCTCGATCATGTGGAGGCTGCGGCGCTGACCGCGGCATTGCGCCGCATGGGCCTCCTCGCGCCGGGAGAGGTGCCGACGCTGACAGTACTGACCGGCGGCGTATCGTCGATCATCGTGCTGGCGCGCACCGCGCGCGGGCCGATGTGCGTCAAGCGCGCATTGGCCAAGCTGAAGGTCGATGCGACCTGGTTCGCGCCTGTCGAGCGAAATCGCGCTGAGGTGGCGTGGATGAGGATCGCCGGCGAGATCGTGCCGACGTCGGTGCCGCGGATTCTCGGGGAAGATGCGCAGGCGATGGCGTTCGCGATGGAGTGGCTGGACCCGGACCGGTATCCGGTATGGAAGGCCCAACTTCGCGATGGGATCGTCGACGTGGGAACTGCGCGCGCGGTGGGGGGCGTTGTGGGCGCTATCCATCGCGCCACGGCCGGAAAAGCCAGCGTCGAACGCGACTTCGCGCACGACGAAGGGTTCTACGCCATCCGGCTGGAGCCCTATCTCGAAGCCAGCGCGCACGTCCACCTCGATCATGCGGCCGCGCTGCGGCAACTGATTGCGGTCACCGTCGCCAACCGACGTGTCCTCGTGCACGGTGACATCAGCCCGAAGAACATCCTCGTCGGCCCCGAGGGTCCGGTGCTTCTCGATGCCGAGTGCGCGTGGTACGGTGACCCCGCGTTCGATCTCGCGTTTTGCCTCAATCATCTCTTGCTCAAATGCCGTTGGCGTCCGGCATCGGCCGCTGCGTACCTCGCATGCTTCGACGCGCTCGCGCAGTCGTATTTGAACTGCGTCGATTGGGAGCCGCGTGAGGATGTCGAGAACAGGGCAGCGCGTTTGCTTGCGGGCCTGCTGCTCGGGCGCGTCGATGGCAAATCGCCGGTCGAGTATTTGACCGACAGCGTTGTGCGTGACCGAGTGCGCCAGTTTGCGCTCCGGCACTTGGCAACGCCTGCGTCGCGCCTCGCGACCCTGCGTGCGCACTGGTCACAGGACCTGATCTCGTGAAATCGAGTATTGCCGTGCTGCGAGCGCATCGCATCTGGGATTCGCGTGGCCGACCGACGGTCGAGGTCGAGGTGCGGCTCGCTGATGGAACGACCGGACGCGGCATCGCACCAGCGGGCGCGTCGCGCGGAAGCTTCGAGGCCATCGACCTGCGCGATGGCGGGTCCGCGCTCGGCGGGTTCGGTGTCGAGCGCGCCGTCACGAGCGTCGATGCGCTGATCGCGAAAGCGTTGATCGGCTTCGATGCCATGGACCAGCATGCCGTCGACGCTGCGCTCGTTGCCCTCGACGGCACCCCGAACAAATCGCGGCTGGGCGGCAACGCGACCATCGCGACATCGCTTGCCGTGCTGGACGCCGCGGCGAAGCACGCGGGTCTGCCCCTCTGGCGCCATATTTCCGCGGGCCACAAGGTGCGGCTGCCCTTGCCGGAGATCCAGATTTTCGGCGGGGGTGCGCACGCCGGGCGACGCATCGACTTGCAGGACCTGATGGTGATGCCCGTCGGCGCGCAATCGTTCGACGAGGCGCTGGTGATGGTCGCCGAGGTCTATCGCACGGCCGGGGACCTGATGGCACAGTCGGGACATCGTTGCGGAGTCGCGGATGAAGGAGGATGGTGGCCGGATTTTGACGACAATGAAGCGGCGATCGCCATGCTTGCGCGTGCGATCGATGGCGCGGGCTACCGGCACGGCGAAGTATTGATATCGCTCGACATCGCGGCGTCCGAATTCCGCGTCGATGGACGCTATGCGCCCGGTCCCGCCAAGCGCGTCTATGAAACCGGCGAATGGATCGACGTCTTGCTGGGGTGGGTGACACGTTATCCCATCATCTCGCTCGAGGATCCGGTGGCCGAAGACGACGACGCGGGCATGGTTGCGCATGACCGTTGCTCTCGGCGATCGCGTGCAGATCGTCGGCGATGACTATCTGGCGACCAACGCCACGCGTATCGCGCACGCCGCGGCCCGCGGCGCATGCAACGCCGCCCTGCTCAAGCCGAATCAGGCGGGCACCGTTACGCGAAACCCGGGCGGCGATGGCCGCAGCGAAACGCGCGCACTGGGGTACGATCGTGTCCGCGCGCTCGGGCGAAACGGAGGACGCGACGGTGGCGCATCTCGCGGTTGGCTGGGACGCCGGGCAGCTCAAGGTCGGATCGTTCGCGCGATCGGAGCGCATGGCCAAGTGGAACGAATGCCTGCGCATCGAACGCGAACTCGGCGCGGACGCGGTTTACGCGGGGGGCGATGCGCTTCCGCTGGTCTCCGTACGCACTGCCTCTCGCGCAGGCTGACGCGGGCGCGAGATCGCAGCGATTCCTGGAGCAACCAGGGCATGGCCACTATGTGCGTCAGCGTACTGACCCGCGTTCGCGTTCGCGGTTAGCCTGCTGATGTTCTGCGAGGGATAGAACGCCAGATTTGCGCTTGCTCGATGCAGTCCTGCAAGACATGGCGGCGAAGTCCTACATTTCAATCAGCCGTTCACCGATAGCGCCCTCCGCGCGCGGCAGCGATACTCGGTACAACGTCTCAGGCCACAGGAAGGCGCGTATGGGAATGTCCCGAAAGTTTTCGACACAATGGTTATGCCTTCTGGCTGTTTTCTGTTGCCTGGGGTCTTCCGTTGCGGGTGCCGCTCCGCCAGTGACCGTGGCGGCGAACACGCAGGAAAGCAACGACGCCCAACCCCTCGCAACCGCTGCGGCGATACCTCCGGCGACCAATTTTGGTGGATTGTGGTGGAATTCTCCAGGAGGCTCTGAAGCCGGCTGGGGCATCAATTTCGCGCATCAGGGCGATATTATCTTTGCGACCTGGTTCACGTACGATCAGAACGGGACCGCGCTGTGGCTGGCGATGAACGCGTACAAGGTGGGGGACGGCATCTACAGCGGGGCGTTGTACCAGACCACCGGGCCCGCGTACAACGCAGTACCTTTCGATCCGACCAAGGTGACTCGGTTCACCGGTTGGTTCCGGGACATTGACGTTCATCGACCCGAACAACGGCTTCTTCAATTACACCGTCGACGGCATAACGCAAACCAAGCCGATCACCCGCCAAATCTTCGGACCGTTACCGGTATGCATCTTTGGCTACGCAGCTGCCTCTGGCGTTCGCAACCAACTATCAGGACATTTGGTGGAATCCTTCGGAATCAGGATGGGGCATCAACCTGACCCAAGAGGGCAGCGTAATTTTTGCAACTTGGTTTACCTATGACCTGGATGGCACACCGCTGTGGCTGACAATGACGGCGGAGCCGACGTCGCAGCCCGGGAGTTTCTCGGGTACGCTGTACCGCACCTCCGGGCCTGCGTTCTTTACAGTCCCGTTCGATCCCAACAATGTGACGCAAATGCCCGTCGGTTTCGCGACCCTCACGTTTGCCAACGGGAATAGCGCAACGCTGGCCTATACTTTGTACAGTTTCTCCCAGGTCAAAAACATTACGCGTCAGGTTTTCCAGCCACCCGGGACTTTTTGTCAGTAGCGGTGCGCTTGACGCGCCTGGTCGAAGCTGGCTTGGGCCGCACGGTGGCGGTCGTAGTGGTCCCGTTCGGATTGTTGGTGGTCGTCGGTGGGCTTCCCATCGACGTGATGTCGCCGGCGAGCGTCGACGGGTCGTCGTAGGCTCGCATTTCGGTTCGCTCGGACATAGGCCGCGGATTGTATTTCGGTGCCCTGCGTCGCCGGCGCTCTCGCTCCGCCAGCATCTTCCTGCGCCGCGTCTTCGCGGCGCGACGCGCTACGGCGAACGCCACGAACAGGAAGAGAAGCACTAACAGCACTGCGACCGAGAGTTCCATGGAGTTGCAGTTGCGTCGTTGAACGCCGTGACCGGTGGGCGACCAGCGTAAGGCTACCCTGACGCCCCGCCCCGGCAGGCGGCAGGCCGATGGACGGCACCAAATCCGCCGCCAAAGGTCCCCCCGCTAACACAATGTTTCATTCAGCTCGGCCAGCCCGGCGCGCAACTCATCCATTCATTGCTTCATGGCAAGTGGAAGAGTGGGACCGGCGCCACGCCAGCCGCCTGCTTGTCATCCCCGGCGCGTACCGGTAGCATGCCCAAGGACCAGTCCGGGACCGCGGCATCCGCGCAGAGCCTGGCGACGATTGTCCTAGGAGGAATCATGCACACGCACTCGCGTCGCCTCGTGTGGTTGGCGTTGGCCGGTCTGTTCATCGCACTTCCCGCCGCAGCACAGATCAAGATCGCGTACATCGATCCCCTGTCGGGGGGCGCTGCGAGCGCGGGCATCAACGCCCAGAAGCACATGACCTACCTCATCGATCGTGCTAACGCGGCGGGCGGTTTCAACGGCGAGAAACTCGAGTTGCTGTCGTTCGACAACAAGGTCGATCCGCAGGAATCGCTCATCGCGCTGAAGAAAGCGCTCGACGACGGTGCGCGGTACGTATTCCAGGGCAACGGGAGCGGCGTGGCGCTGGCCATCACCGATGCCGTACTCAAGTACAACGAGCGCAATCCCGGCAAGGAAGTGCTGTACTTCAACTACGCCGCGGTGGACCCTGCGCTGACCAACGAAAAATGCAACTACTGGCACTTCCGCTTCGACGCCGACGCCGACATGAAAATGGGCGCGCTCACCGATGCGATCGCCAAGCAGCCGCAGATCAAGAATGTCTACCTGATCAACCAGGACTACTCGTTTGGCCGCGCCGTCGCCGCTGCGGCAAAGAAAATGCTGGCGGAGAAGCGCCCCGACATCAAGATCGTTGGCGACGAATTGCACCCGTTGCAAAAGGTCCAGGATTTTTCGCCCTACGTCGCCAAGATCAAGGCGTCGGGCGCCGACACCGTGATCACGGGTAACTGGTCCAACGACATGCTGCTGCTGATCAAGGCGGGCAAGGACGCGGGCCTCAAGGTCAATTGGTACACATACTATGGCGGCGCGCTCGGTTCGCCCAGCGCGATCGGCAAGGACGGCATCGGCACCGTCAAGCAGATCAGCGAATACCACAACAACGCGCTGCCTGAGCTCGATCCCGACGTCGCCGCATTCAAGAAGCGCTTCACCGGCAAGGACGACGAGTTCGGCTACTATCGCCTGAAAACCGCGTTCGACATGTTCGCCGCCGCAACCGCGAAGGCCAAGTCGAACGATCCGGTCAAGGTCGCCGCTGCGCTCGAAGGCCTCAAGATCACGACCACGGTCGGCGATGCGGAGATGCGCGCCGACAATCACCAGATCCTGATGCCGATGTTCGTCTCCACGTTTTCCGATAACGTGAAGTTCGACGTGGAAAAGACCGGGCTCGGCTTCAAGACCGACGTTAAGATCAACGGCAAGGACATGGCGCTGCCGACCGTCTGCAAGATGCAGCGTCCGACCTGACTTCCACGCCATCCGCAGTGACACCGCTGCGCCGCCAAACTGCGGCGGCGAGGGGTGGGTCGAAGCGTTGATTGCCCAGCGCCGAGCGCTCAACGCCAACCAGGGGCAGACCGGTCGTGCTCGAGCTCATTACGTTCTCGCTCCTCAACGGCGTCGTCTACGGCCTGCTGCTGTTCATGCTTTCCAGCGGGCTGACGCTGATCTGGAGCATGATGGGCGTGCTCAATTTCGCGCACGCGAGCATGTTCATGCTCGGCGCGTATTTTTCGTATCAGATCGGGCGCTACATCGGGTTCTGGCCGGCGCTGGTCGTCGCGCCGCTGCTCGTAGGCATGCTGGGCGCGCTGATCGAGCGCTACGGACTGCGGCACGTACACAAGCACGGTCCGGTGGCGGAAATCCTGTTCACCTTCGGACTCGCCTACCTCATCGCCGAAGTTGTCGTGATGCTGTGGGGCCGCAATCCGATCGAAAACAAGGTACCGGCGGTGATCGATTTTCCTGCGTTCGTCCTGTTCGGCACCAGCTATCCATTCTACAAGGCACTGATGATGGCGATATCGGTGAGCATGTTCGCTTTCCTCTATCTTGCATTCAAGCGCACGCGCATCGGCCTCGTCATCCAGGCTTCGCTCACCCATCCGCACATGGTCGGCGCGCTGGGGCACGACGTGCCGCGCATCTTCGTCCTCGTGTTTGCCGTTGGGAGTGCGCTGGCGGGCCTGGCTGGCGTCATCGGCGGCTTTGCGCTGCTCACCGAGCCGAACATGGCCGCGGCTCTCGGGCCGATCGTGTTCGTGGTGGTCGTCGTCGGCGGCCTGGGGTCGATCCCCGGCGCGTTGATCGCGTCGATGCTCATCGGTATCGTCCAGACGTTCGCCGTGGCGCTCGATTATTCCCTACTCGATCTTTTCCGCACATTGCACATCGACGTGACGCGCGCCTCGCCGCTCCATGAAGTGTATGCGATCAAGATTGCCCAGGCGGCGCCACTCATTCCCTATCTCCTGCTGGTGCTAATGCTGATCTTCAGGCCGCGTGGAATCCTGGGCACGCGCGAGCAATGAACGATCAACTCGCCGACGGATTGTCCGATCGGCACGATCTTGCAGCGTCGCAGGGCAATTTTCTCCGCAGATACGGAATCTGGCTTGCCGCGCTTGCGCTTCTCCTGTTGCTTCCGCACATCCCGGGACTGAGCAGCAATTTCGGCCGTTCACTGTTGAGCCAGATGGGCATTGCGATCGTCTTCGCGTTGTCCTACAACTTGCTGCTCGGGCAGACCGGCTTGCTGTCGTTCGGCCACGCCGTGTATTTTGGTCTTGGCGGCTTTGCCGCGATCCATTTCATGCGCGCGATCAATGCGGGCCTGCCGATACCAATGCCGCTCGTACCATTGGTTGGCGCCGCGACGGGTCTGGGCTTCGGGCTGTTGTTCGGCGCGGTCACGACGCGCCGAGCGGGTGTCGTGTTTGCCCTCATCTCATTGGGCATCGGCGAGCTCGTGTTCGCGGCGTCGCGCATGCTCCAGGGCTTTTCCGGAGGCGAGGAAGGCATCACCGCCAATCGCGCGCACGGTCCGCAGGTCTTCGGCCTGAATTTCGCGTCGCAGCTGCAGGTCTACTACATCGTCGCCTTCTGGGTGTTCGTCGCGGCTGCGCTGATGTACGCATTCACGCGCACGCCGGTGGGACGCATGTGCAACGCGGTTCGGGACAACCCTGAACGCGCCGCGTTCGTCGGCTATAGCACGCAGGGTGTGCGCTTCATCGTCTTTTCGGTGGCGGCAACGTTTGCTGGCCTGGCGGGCGGTCTGCACGCCATCAACTACGAGATCGTTGCCGCAGACGCCGTCGGCGCGGCACGGTCG
Organism: uncultured beta proteobacterium; assembly: GCA_963732105.1. Lineage (GTDB taxonomy): Bacteria > Pseudomonadota > Gammaproteobacteria > Burkholderiales > Casimicrobiaceae > PALSA-1003. Next base: position 276,751 of record CAVSYL010000019.1, on the reverse strand, counting down.
GGGAGCGTGCTGCTCATGGTGTACATAGGCGGCGAGGCGCACTACCTCGGCGCTATTCTTGGCGCCATCACCATCACCTGGCTGCAGGTGAGCCTGAGCGACTACACGACCGCATGGCAGTTGTATCTCGGGCTGTTCTTCATGGCGATCGTGCTGTTCGCGCCAGGCGGTCTCGCCGGCCTGATCATGATGCACGCGCCGATCGTGCGCAAGCGAGCGTTCCTCGGCGTGCTGCGAAGCTATGGCGTCGCGCTGCTTCCTGCGCTGGCGATGCTCGCCGGTGCGGTATCCCTGCTCGAAATCAACTATCGTCTGTCGACGCAACCCGAGGCTGGCTCGCGCATGAAACTATTCGGCGTGGCGATCGACACGTCCACGCCGGTGCCGTGGCTCGTGGCAACGCTGCTGCTGGTGGGCGGGTATTTCGCATTCCGCCGCACCTGGTCCGTGGTCGAGGCTGCATGGCAACATGCCGGCACCGAGGCAATACCGGACCATTCCGCGACTTCGCGATGATGGTCAATGCACCGAGCCGAAACGCGCTGGAGCTGCACGGCGTGTGCAAGAATTTTGGCATCACGCCCATCATCCGAGGCGTGACGCTCGACGTCCGCGCGGGCGAGCGCCACGCGATCATCGGGCCCAATGGTGCGGGCAAGTCGACGTTGTTCAATCTGATCAGCGGGCGCTTCGCGCCCACGCAAGGATCGATCCGTCTCGATGGCGAGGACATCACTGGCGACATTCCTTCCGCCATCTACCGGCGCGGCCTGGCGCGCAGCTTTCAGGTCACGAACATATTCCCGCGCATGAGCGTGTACGAGAACATTCGCTGCAGCGTGCTCTGGTCGCTGGGATACAAGTACAATTTCTGGCGCAGCGCCTACAAGCTGCGCGACGCCAACGAGCGCACCGATCGTGTGCTCGAGCAGATTCGGCTGACAGCGCGCCGCGATACGCCGGCAGGCGTCCTGACTTATGCGGAGCAACGCGCGCTTGAAATCGGCATTACGATCGCGGGCGACGCCAGAGTGATTCTGCTGGACGAGCCGACCGCGGGCATGAGCCGCGCCGAGACGGACGGCGCGGTCGAGTTGATTCGTGCCGTCACCCGGGATCGAACGCTGGTGATGGTCGAACACGACATGGGTGTGGTCTTCAACCTCGCCGACCGGATTTCAGTACTTGTATACGGGGAGATCATTGCAACGGACGTTCCCGCCCGAATTCGCGAAAATGCGGCAGTACAAGGAGCGTATCTCGGCACCGACGCCCATGCTTGAAATCGAAAACCTGCATGCCTATTACGGCAAGAGCCACATCTTGCAGGGCATTTCCCTGCGCGTGGGCGAGGGTGAGATCGTCAGCCTGCTCGGACGCAACGGCGCCGGGCGATCGACGACCATCAAGACGATCATGGGCGAGGTGGTCCCCGTCGGCTGCATTCGCTTCAAGAGCCAGCGGATCGATGGACTCAAACCGCATCAGATCGCCCGCCGCGGTTTGGGCTACGTACCCGAGGATCGCGCGATCTTTCCATCGCTCACGGTGCGCGAGAACCTGCTGCTCGGGATGAAGCCTGCGCAACCGTCGGGGCGATGGACCACCGAAGACATGTTCGAACTGTTTCCCGTGCTTCGCGCGCGTGCGGACGCACCCGGAGGCGTGCTTTCGGGCGGCGAACAGCAGATGCTGACCATCTGTCGGACGCTGATGGGCGATCCCGACCTGATCATGGTCGACGAGCCCACTGAAGGCCTCGCGCCGAAGTTGGTGGAGCTGGTGCGGGAGCTGCTGGAGAAAATCGCGGCGCGCGGCATCGCCATCCTGCTCATTGAACAGAAGTTGACGATTGCCCTCAACATTTCGCGACGCCTGTATGTCATGGGTCAAGGGCAGATCGTGTTCGAAGGGACGCCGCAGGACCTGCGCATGAACACGGCCGTACGCAAGGACTGGCTTGAAGTATGATGCCGGCAAACAAGACGCATTGACGGAGATCATCATCGGCGCTTCTTATTCACTGCACGGCCCAGTCGCCGTGATCACCCTGGACAATCCGCCCGTCAACGGCCTGGGTTTCGACGTCCGATCGCAACTCGTGGCGGGGATCGACCGGGCGCTGGCCGATGCGGCCGTGAACGCAATCGTTCTGATCGGCGGCGGCAAGGTGTTTTCCGGCGGCGCCGACATCCGCGAGTTCAACACCCCAAAGGCCACGGCCGAGCCTGCGCTGCGAACCGCCATTCGCGTCGTCGAGGACGCGGACAAGCCGGTCATTGCGGCGATTGCCGGGGTCTGCATGGGCGGTGGCCTGGAACTCTCGCTCGGTTGTCATTTTCGGGTCGCATCGCCGGGCGCGCAGATCGCGCTGCCCGAAGTCAAGCTCGGCATCCTGCCCGGGGCCGGCGGCACGCAACGGCTGCCGCGCGCTGTCGGTGTCGAGACCGCGCTCAACATGATCGTGTCCGGATCGACCGTCCTGTCCGAGAAATTGCAAGGCACTGCGCTGTTCGATGCCATCATCGACGGCGACTTGCTGCAAGGTGCGCTTGCGTTTGCCGCGCGCGTGGTTGCGGAAAAAGCTCCGCTAAAACGCGTGCGCGACATCAAGGTCAAGTTGCCGGATGCCGAAGCGTTCTTCCAGTTCGCTCGCAACTCGGTGGGGGCGCTGGCGAAGAGTTTTCCAGCGCCGCTGAAATGCGTGGACGCGGTCGCCGTTGCTGTTTCGAAGCCCTTCGACGAAGGCTTGCGTTACGAGCGGGAACTGTTCATGCAACTCGTGCAGACGCCGGAATCGCGTGCCCTTCGTCATGCATTTTTTGCCGAACGTGCCGCGACCAAGATCCCGGGCATCGATCCTGCAACAGTGCCACGCAAGATCGAGCGCGTGGCGGTCATCGGGGGTGGCACCATGGGTGGCGGCATCGCGATGAATTTCCTGAATGCGGGCATGCCGGTGACGATTCTGGAAACGAAGCAGGAGGCCCTCGACAAGGGGCTCGCGACAATACGGAAGAACTACGAGGGCACGATCAAGAAAGGCAGGCTGACGCCGGAGAACATGCAGAAGACGCTCGCGCTGCTCACGCCGACGCTCTCCTACGACGACGTCGCCAAGGCCGATTTGGTCATCGAAGCGGTGTACGAGGATCTCGCGGTCAAGCAGGCCGTGTTCGAACAGCTCGATACGTGCATGAAGCCGGGTGCGATCCTCGCGACGAATACGTCGACGCTCGACGTCGATCGCATTGCGGCGTTCACCCGCCGGCCGCAGGATGTCGTCGGCCTGCATTTTTTCAGTCCCGCCAATGTGATGAAACTGCTCGAGGTCGTGCGCGGCGAGAAAACCGCGCCCGATGTGATGCTCACGGTCATGCAGGTGGCCAAGAAAATCCGCAAGACGGCGGTGGTCTCCGGCGTGTGCGACGGGTTCATCGGCAACCGCATGGTCGAGCAGTATCTGCGGCAGGCTTTCTTCCTGGTCGAGGAGGGTGCGTCGCCGCAGCAGGTCGATCGCGCGCTCGAGAAATTCGGCATGGCGATGGGCCCGTTCCGTATGAGCGATTTGGCCGGCAACGACATCGGCTGGTCCATCCGCAAGCGCCGCTACGTCGAGAAGCCGCATGTGGTCTACTCGAAGATCGCGGACAAACTCTGCGAGATGGGACGCTTCGGGCAGAAGACCGGCATGGGGTGGTATCAATATCCGCCCGGCAGGCGCGATGCGCTGCCCGATCCTGTCGTCGACGCGATGATTGCCGACTTTCGCAAGGAGCGTGGCATCGTGTCACGCAAGATCGCCGACGATGAGATCGTCGAACGCTGCATTTACGCGCTGGTCAATGAAGGCGCGCGCATTGTCGAGGAAGGCATCGCCTTGCGGGCGTCCGACATCGACATGGTCTATCTGGCCGGGTATGGATTTCCACTCTATCGCGGCGGCCCAATGCTCTACGCGGACATGGTCGGCCTCTACAATGTGGTGCGCAGCATCGAACGCTTCGCAGCGCAACCCGGCGGCGACGTCGCCTTCTGGCAGCCCGCGGCGTTGCTGGCGCGGCTGGCCGCGGAAGGCAAGACCTTCAATGCGTCGGTCGCTTAGTGCCGCCGTGCCCACACCCACCGAAAGCCCTCGATCATGACCGACGCCGTCATCGTTTCCACCGCACGCACAGGGCTCGCGAAATCCTGGCGCGGCGCCTTCAACATGACTCACGGTGCGACGATGGGCGCCCATGCGGTCAAGCACGCGATCGAACGCGGAAAGGTCGATCCAGCGGACGTCGACGACGTCATCATGGGCTGCGCCTTTCCCGAGGGTGCCACCGGGTCCAACATCGCGCGGCAGATCGCATTGCGCGCGCAGTGTCCGGTCACGGTCGCGGGGATGACGGTGAATCGCTTTTGTTCGTCCGGTTTGCAGACGATCGCACTGGCCGCGCAGCGCATCGTTGCCGGCGAAGGCGAAATCTTCGTCGCGGGCGGGGTCGAATCGATTTCCTGCGTCCAGAACGAAGCCAACAAGCACATGCTGCGCGAAAGCTGGCTCGTTGAGCACAAGCCAGAGATCTACTGGACGATGCTGCAGACAGCGGAGAACGTCTCCAAGCGTTACGGCATTTCGCGCGAGCAGCAGGATACGTACGGCGTGCAGAGCCAGCAACGCGCTGCCGCCGCGGCCGCCGCGGGAAGATTCAACGCCGAGATCGTGCCGATGACGGTGACGATGGGCGTCGCGGACACGGCGTCGTCACAGCTGCTGACCAAGGAAGTCTCCATCGCCGCCGACGAGGGGATACGCGCGGATACGACCTACGAAGCCGTAGCGAAGATCAAGCCGGCACTGCCGGGCGGCGTCGTCGCTGCGGGCAATGCAAGCCAATTCTCCGATGGCGCGTCGGCATGCGTGGTGATGGATGCCAAGGTCGCCTCGCGCAAGGGGCTCCAACCGCTGGGCATTTTCCGGGGTTTTGCAGTGGCAGGATGCGAGCCCGACGAAATGGGCATCGGCCCCGCGTTCGCGGTGCCCAAGCTTCTCGCGCGCGCCGGCATGAAGGTCGAGGACATCGACTTGTGGGAACTGAACGAAGCGTTCGCCGTGCAAGTGATCTATTGCCGCGACAAGCTGGGCATTCCCGACGATCGTCTGAACGTCGACGGCGGCGCGATTGCGGTCGGACACCCGTACGGCGTGTCTGGTTCGCGCCTTACCGGCCACGTGCTGATCGAAGGCAAGCGGCGCGGCGCGAAGTACGTCGTCGTCACCATGTGCATCGGTGGCGGGATGGGCGCCGCGGGCCTGTTCGAGGTTGCGTGATTGCGTTGCAATGACGCGGGACTCCGGAGTCGGCCGCTCATTTTTTGCATGGCCTGCTTCATCTCTTCGGGGGTCACGTCGCGCACGCGCGTCGCCACCGACCAGCGATGGCCGAACGGATCTTCGAGGATGCCATAGCCATCGCCCGAGAACATATGAACGGCCTGAGGTTCTTGGTCCTGCGATGGATCGGCGTCGGCTTGGTCGCGGAATCGGTTACGACTTGCGGCGAGAGAAACCGAGACCGGCTAACCCCACGCCGAATAGTCCGAGCATCGCAGGTTCGGGAACTCTTTCGACCATCGCGTTGCTAATGATCTGCGCACCCCCAGAGGTCGGATGGATACCATCCCAGAAGAGGTACGTCGAAGGGTCACAAGCAACAAATTGTGCACAGGCATCGGTGACGTTTTTTAGGCCGAAAGCTGCCGGATCCGCTGCGATGCTGTCTTCCAAGCCAAATATATCAAAGAGCGTCACGCCAGAAGCTCCGCCGATTGCGCTCGATAACGCGGAGTTCATCGATGACGCGAGCAGCGTTCCGAGCGCGGACGCTTGCGCTCCTTCGGCCAAGATGGCGGGCGCCAAGCCCACGTCCGGCGTGTCCCAAACGACAATGTGTTTTGCCCCATCGGATTCAAGTTCACTGACGACGGTCGCGATGTCCGTCGCGAACGTAACGGCTGTAGAACCGATGACCCCAGCGATGCAGTTGCTGTTCCCGCAACTCCCGATGGCGTTGAGTGCGTCTCGAGCGTCGTTACCGCCGCCGGCAACCACGTAGAGCGCATCGCTCGGAGCTACACCACCATGTTGGAAAAGAAAATACGCCGCTTGGGTCTCGAGGGTCGGAGGAAAAGGGGATAGCAAGCCGCCCGGCAGAGGATTCGAGGTCAAGGGACCCGTTGTCGCGCCGCCAAAAGCGTAGTTCGTTCCGCCGAGAAGCGAAGGAGTCGCGCTTAGGCCAAGTGCCGAGGCAAAGTCCTGAGCCCAAACTTGACCGTTGGTGTAGCGGCCGGAGGCATAGGGAAAACTGGGGATAAAACTGTTCCCCGAGATCGGAACTGGAGTCCTATTGGGCGTCACGGCGGCGTTATTGCCCGAATCCGAAAGACTGTCCCCAAAAATGAACAGGCTGGAGTAATTGGCGTGAGAACTCGTTGATGCGACGAGGCACGCGAGCGCAAGGGACCAACGAGCCAGGCCCCGTTTCATGCGTTCCCGTGTGCTCTCACCTTGATAGGTGGTTTCGCCGGGGCGGGGAGTCGTTGGAACATGAGCTAGAGTCTGTTGAAACATGGTTTCTCTCCCTTAGTGTGGCCGCGAGCGGCACGATGGTCAAAATGCGGCGAGCAACGCATAACAGGGAAGATCGGCTCGTTCGCTGGCGTGTGCCCGTGATTGCCTCCGGCTATATCTTCGCCCGCAAGGCATTACAGATGACTTACAACAGACCTCCTGAAAGGCGTTCGACCACCGCGCAATGACGCCGGACGTGATCGCGTCGAGCTGGGTCCCATCCTACTGTTGCCGCGATCCCGGCGCGCCGGCTTCGAGTTTGGCCATCGACGCGTCCGCAGCGTCTTGCAGACGAAATGAATGATGGTAAAGCGGGAGGGCTACATTGGGCGACCCGATATCGCCATCGGATTTCGTCCGATTCGACTGTAGGATTGTTCTTACACGCCGAACATTAGAGGGTTAGCCAAGCAGGTCGCCAAGTCGCGCACGCCCTCGCCGCGCTTTACCGCTCGTGCTCCGTTTCGGTATCCTCGCATATCGTCACAGCTTCGCGTGTCGGCTCCGGAAAGATCTTCATGCCTCCCACTGAAATGATCGGACGCGATGGCATGTGCTCCGCAACAAGCGTACGTCAGCAAACGGTCACGTCCGATTCGCCCCACGATTTCCTGCACGGTGGCGGCGAAATGGGCGAACGCATGCGACGCTTGGAGTGGACACGGACGTCGCTTGGCGCTCCGGCCTCCTGGCCCCAGTCGCTCAAGACGATCGTCCGCGTCATGCTCGATTCACGGTATGCGATGTGGATGCTGTGGGGTCCCGAGATGACCTTCTTCTGCAACGATGCGTACCTGCCCACCGTCGGCATCAAGCGCGAATGGGTGCTGGGAGCGCGCGCCGACAGGGTTTGGGAGGAAATCTGGCAGGATATCGGGCCGCGAATCGAACATGTTCTGGAGCACGGGCAGGCGACTTGGGACGAGGCGCTTCTGCTCTTTCTCGAGCGCAGCGGTTTTCCGGAAGAAACCTACCACACGTTCTCGTACAGCCCCGTGTATGACGACAACAGCCGGGTGGCCGGCATGCTTTGCGTCGTGACCGAGGTCACCGAGCGCGTGATTGGCGAGCGGAGGCTACGGGTGCTTCGCGATCTGGCCGCTCGCTCTGTCGGGGTCGAAAGCGTCGAGGAGAGTTGCCGCCGAGCCTGCGAAGTACTCGCGCTTTATCCTTCGGACGTTCCGTTCGCCGCGCTGTACCTCACCTCGGCCGACGATCAGCAAGCGCACCGGATCGCAACGACCGCGGATTCGATCGATAGATTCCTGCCGATGGCGGTTCCGCTCAATCGAACGCTTTCACCGTGGCCGTTGGACACACTTTTTTCCGACGAGGCCGTGCAGGACCTCACCGATCTGCCCGCGCTTGGCATCGACATTCCGGCGCCCGTCGGGCCAGGTCGAGTCCAACGAGGACTGTTGCTGCCGCTCAAGAGCTCGGGCCCCGGTCTCGCGGGGTTCCTGCTGGCCGGATGCAGCCCGCGCCGTGCGCTGGACGAAGACTATAGATCCTTTCTTGTCCTTGTTGCGGGGCAGGTGGGATCGGCCGTCTCGGAAGCCCAAGCGTACGAAAAGGAACGACGACGCGCCGAGGCGCTGACGGAACTCGATCGCGCCAAGACCGCGTTTTTCTCCAACGTGAGCCACGAGTTCCGCACGCCGCTGACACTCATGCTTGGTCCGCTCGAGGAGGCAATTGCCGACGGCCGGGTTCCACCGAGCGTCCGCGAACGCCTCGAGCTTGCGGAGCGCAATGCCGGGCGCCTGCAGCGTCTAGTGAATTCGTTGCTCGATTTCTCGCGGATCGAGGCCGGCCGGATGCAGGCAACCTACGAGCCGACCGACCTCGCTGCATTGACGCGCGATCTTGCCAGCACCTTCCGTTCCGCGATGGAAAGGGCGGGGCTTTCCTTCGTCGTCGACTGCGTGCCACCGGACGAGCCGATCTACGTCGACCGGGAGATGTGGGAAAAAATCGTCCTGAATCTGCTGTCGAACGCCTTCAAGTTCACGCTCGCCGGCGGCGTGAATGTGCGTATGCGGGCGGACCAGGAAACCTTGCTGCTCGAAGTGGCCGATACTGGCGTCGGCATTCCCGAGGCGGAGTTGCCGCGGCTCTTCGAGCGGTTCCACCGCATCGAGGGAACGCAGGGACGAACGCAAGAGGGTTCCGGCATCGGCCTTGCACTGGTGCAGGAGCTCGTGAAGCTGCACGGTGGCACGATCGACGCCACCAGCAACGGGGGACAGGGGACGACCTTCCGCGTTCGCCTCCCGTTGGGCACCGCCCACCTGGCGCAGGATCGCATCAGGCCGGAGCGGGCGTTAACGCCGCATCTGTTGGGCGCAAGAACCTTTGTCGAGGAGGCACTGCGCTGGCTTCCCGAAGCAGAGGGGAGCACGGGATCCGAGAGTGCGCTCCTCCAAACCGATTCTCCCGTCGCACGCGATCAACGCTTCGCGACAACGTTCGGTTCGCGCATCGTGCTCGCGGACGATAACGCAGACATGCGCGGGTACGTCCGCGAGCTCTTGTCCCCGTACTATCTCGTGGAGGCGGTAGCTGACGGTACACAGGCGTTGGCGGCGGCACGACGCGTGCGCCCCGACCTGATCCTAAGCGATGTCATGATGCCGCAGCTCGACGGCTTCGGCCTCATTGCGGCGATTCGCTCGGACGAGGCGCTTCGGAGCGTCCCGGTAGTGCTGCTGTCTGCTCGCGCCGGCGAGGAATCGCGCATCGAAGGTCTCGACTCGGGCGCCGACGATTACGTCATCAAGCCTTTCTCGGCGCGCGAACTTCTTGCCCGTCTGGGTGCCTTGCTCGAACTCCAACAAATGCGTCGAACCGCCGCAGAGGCTTTTCGCCTTCGCACCGCGCAGTACGAAACGTTGCTCAACCAGGCGCCGCTCGGCGTGTACTTGGTCGACGCGGATTTCCGGCTGCGGGATGCGAATCCGACCGCGCGCGCGGCATTCGGGGAGGCGCCTGATCTACTGGGTCGCAACTTCGACGCGATCGTCTATCAGATGTGGCCAAAAGCCCACGCCGAACAGGTCATCCAGCAATTCAGGCATACGTTGGAGACCGGAGAGCCTTATTTCGCGCCCGAACACGTGGAAGAAAGGGTGGACAGAGGTGTCGTCGAATATTATGAATGGCAGATCAACCGAATTCCTCTTCCTGATGGGCGGAGCGGTGTCGTGTGCTACTTCCGGGAAATCTCCGCGCACGTACGCGCCCGGGCACGGTTGGAGGCCGCAGACCGGCAGAAGGATGAGTTCCTGGCCATGCTCGCACATGAGCTCCGGAATCCGCTGGCTTCCATCCGCTACGCCGGCGAAGTGCTGGCACGCGTCTTCTCGGAGAACTCCGGTGCGACGCAGGCGGTCGGTATCGTGCAGCGACAAGTGGCGAACCTGACGCGACTTGTCGATGACCTGCTCGATGTCTCGCGCATCACTCAAGGGCGGGTCGATCTGCGCCGCCGTCCGGTGGAGCTTGCCGATGTCGTTGCACAGGCGGTCGAGACGGTTGCTCCGCTTGTCAAGGAAAAGCATCACGAACTCTCGGTCACGACCTATCGCGCGGCGCGGGTGCACGGCGATCCGGCGCGGCTGGTGCAGTGTGTTGCGAATTTGCTCAACAATGCGGCGAAGTACACCGATCATGGAGGACGGATTCAGGTGGAAGTTCGCGACGACGGCGACCAGGGGATGGTGACGGTTGCTGACAATGGTGTTGGCATCCCGGTGGAATTGCAGTCGACGATCTTCGATCTTTTCGTGCAGGGAGATCGCACGCTCGATCGCGCTCAGGGAGGATTGGGCGTCGGCCTGTGTGTGGTGAAGCGACTTGTGGAGATGCACGGCGGCAGCGTCTCGATAGCCAGCGAGGGGCGTGGATGCGGCTCGAAGTTTCAAATACGGCTGCCGCTCATGAAGGAAGGCACTGCAACCGAGGACACGTCGCCGCCTCTGAAGGTGGCGCCGCGTCGCATTCTGGTCGTGGATGACAATGCGGATGCGGCCAATTCGGTCGCGATGCTCCTCACCCTCGATGGCCATCAAGTGGAGTGCGCGTACACTGCGCAGGAGGCTCTGGAACGCTTGCCAAAGAGTCGCCCCGACATCGCCATACTCGATATTGGTCTTCCGGGCATGGATGGATTTGAGCTCGCAAAGCGGATTCGCGCCCATCCTGACCTGGCGTCCCTGCGTTTGGTCGCCTTGACGGGATACGGCCAGTCCGAGCACAAGGCGCTCGCTTCCGGCGCAGGGTTCGACGAGCATCTCGTCAAACCGGTAGATCTCCAAACGCTCCAAGGTGCCCTGGCGCGCGCACCTCGTCAAACCGCGGCGTCGCCCGAGTCCTCGGATTGACGCGCCGACGAGTACGGCGAATCGACTCCGAAGCACGGCAGTACTCGAGGCAACCCTGACCTGACACTACGGGCCCGCCACTGCGGTCGCAAAAAATTGCTTGCCATGGCTGCCGCATGCGCTGACAATTTCTGGGCGGAATTTGTGTCATAGCGTGATCACAATAATAGGCGCAAAGTTCGCGTCGCGCGCTGGATCGCTGACCCATCTGCAGGCTTGTGGAAGGCGTTTGGAGGTGCTGGACTGGACTCAGACATTTTCAGCAGTCCTCGAAGTCTATGTGAACCGAAAAACCAGTTGTAGCCCGTTCTACAAGATGTTGCTCAATGCACGGAGGACGGGCAAAAACATCAACGTGGCAAGGAGGAATTCCGAATGAAGACGTTACGCGTAGCGAGCCGACGCACGGTCGTGTCGACGGTCAATTGTGTCAAATGCGTCACCGCAAGACGGAGGTTCCCGGTCGGCCCACGATCAACCTCGATTGTGGACACTATCACTGTGCGCGATGCTTGCGACAGGCGTTGCGCCCGCGAGTGTCCAAGCAGCTGGCCCTTCGATCCAGGTTCTTTCCAACCGGGCGGATTTGATCTCTGGTGGTGACGCGTTGGTGCAGATCGATCTGCCTCAATTCGTCAATCCCGCGAACGCCGTCAAGGTCGCGCTCAATGGCGTACTCATCAACAGCATGTTCGCGATTCGCCCTAACGGCCACTATCAGGGTCTAGTGACGGGTCTCAACAACGGTGAGAACCTGCTGACGGTGCGTACCACGCAAGGAAGCGCCAAGATCACCATCACGAATCATCCGATCGGCGGACCCGTTTTCGCCGGTGCGCAATTGCAGCCTTGGATCTGCGCAACCAAGGTCGCTACGCAGATACTCGTTGCAGGCAACCCCGGCAGTACGCCCGCAGTCGCGCTTGCGACCACGAGGGCAAGCGGTCTCAACGACGATCCCATCGATGTGCAATGCGATACGCCGCCGACCTACAGGTACTACTATCAACCTGTCGCGAAGCAAGGGTCAGGCTGCACGTTCACGATCACCGGAGCGAACCCCTGCTTCGTCGCCTATCCGACGCTTGGCGATCCCTCCACCCGGCCGGCGAACGCGGCGATTGCGGACTTCACGAATGACAGGGGCGATACGGTCAAGAGCCTGATCCGCGTCGAGCTCGGTTCGATCAATCGCACGATCTATCAACTCGTGACCTTCTACGACCCGCTCGACGCCAATGCGCCCTGGGCGCCGCCGAAAGGCTGGAACGGCAAGCTCGAATGGAGAATGGGGCCGAGCGCAGCAGTAAGCCGCTTCGAGCTTACTCCTGCCATCAGCGTATTCGACGACAAGGCATTGTCGCGCGGCTTCATGATCGCCACCTCCTCGTTGACGGATCATGGAACCAATTCGAACGATACGCTGGGAGCCGAGACGGTGATGATGACCAAGGAAATGATCATCGAGAAGTACGGCCCGATTCGCTACACGATCGGCGACGGCTGCTCGGGCGGTTCGATCATGCAGCATAGCATCGCGTCCGCCTACCCGGGGCTCTTGGATGGCATCCAGCCTAACTGCAGCTTCCAGGATACGTTCACCACCGCCATTGAGATCGCCGACTGCGGCGCGCTGCAAGCCCACTACTATCTGACTCCCAACGGCTCAGCGCTTACCCTTGCGCAGAAGCTTGCGATCAACGGCCACAAGCAAAGTACCGGAGGGACGCCACCAAACGTCGGCCTGGGGTTTTGCCTAGCGTGGATCACCTCATTCCTTCCCGCCTTCGATCCGACGCGCGCCGCCAACTGCAACTTCCCCACCAATTACCCCTTGGTGTACAGCGCGACAAACCCGCACGGGATCCGCTGTGACGGTGCCGACCACGACGTCGCGATCGTGGGAACCTTCGTCGACACCGATGGGATCGCCAAGGCGAATGTGGCGAACGACAACGTCGGATTGCAATATGGCTTGAAAGCGCTGCAGACCGGCGTGATAACCCCAGAACAATTCGTGCAACTGAATGAGGGCGTGGGCGGCTATAACGCCGATCTCGTCTGGAGCGCTTCGAGCCGACAGAGGGCGGACCCGAGCGCCTTGCTAACGTACTACAGCGGCGGCCTCGTGAGCGATGGCAGGCAGCTTGCCAAGGTGCCGATCATCGACCTGCGCGGCAACGAGAGCCCTGCCGGAGATATCCATTCGAATTGGCGTCCGTGGGGGCTCCGGGACAGGCTTGATCGCGACCACGGCGGTCACGCCAATCAGCTGATCTACGCCTACAACTCGGCCACCGGTTCGAGTGCAGCGGGAGCGGCGTTGACGCTCAAAGCATTTCTGACGATGGACACTTGGCTCGCGAACATCGAAAGCGATTCGAGCGCCGATCCAATCGAAGTGAAGGTGGTGAACAATAAGCCGACCGGCGCGGCGGATCTCTGCACGCTCGGCACCGGCGCGACGGACGCTGATGTCGACGCGGCGGTCCCCTTGACGGATCCGTCGTGCCCGGTGAAGTTCGAAGCCTCCCCGCGTCAGGCCGCGGGCGGACCGCTCGCGGAAAACATCTTCAAGTGCCAATTGAAGCCGCTCTCCTTTGCCGATCCTGATTACACCGGCATTATCTTTAGCGCCAACCAACAGAGCAGGTTGCAAGCGGTGTTTCCGACCGGCGTATGCGACTGGACACAGCCAGGTATCGGGCAGGTGCCGGTGACTCCTTGGACAACGTTCGCGGCAGGCCCGGGCGGCCAGCCGCTAGGACCACCACCCATCTCTTCACCTCTCTAGATATCGGAGTGTGGTGCTCATCCCTCGGGGGGATGAGCACCACATGGCCCTCGGAAAATTCCCCGGCGACATCGACCGGCAGCTGTTGGCCGGACTGAGACCGGTGCCTTCCGTGGCAACTTGCTCTACATTAGCAGTCATGCTACTCGCCCACGAAGAAGGGCTTACTGTGGGCGCCGGGGAGCAGCCGATGGAATGGGATTTCAACTTCCTGCCGGAACACGGCGTCTTGTCGGTCAAGACGAGTGGCGATCTGGACTATGACATGATGCTGGAATTCATCTCGGCGGCTGCTGTGGAGATGCGAAGGCATGGCTGTGACAAGATTCTCGTCGATCACAGCAATGCAGTGCTGAAAATTTCCACTATGAAGGTATATCGGCTTCCCGCAGTAGAAGTCGCCCACGGCATAGACCGGCGGCGCAAGGTTGCGGTCGTGCTCTCCCCCTCGACGGCTCGTGAGGACGACGCGCAAATCTACGCCGACCTGATGCGCAACAACGGTCTGCCCCATTGCTTGTTCGGCGATCCTGACGCGGCCCTCGACTGGCTCGTGGATCGCAAGTAGCAGGGGCCATAGCGGGATTTGGCGGGTTTGCCGTCGCGTCTGCGTGATCGTACTCGCGCTACCGCGCGAAACCCTGTCCGCCATTGACGCCAATGATCTGCCCCGTCACCCAGCTGGCGAGAGGCGACGCCAGGAACAGCACGACATTTGCCACTTCTTCGGGGTGGCCAAGGCGCTTCGCGGGCATCGATGCGAGGATGCTGCGATAGAGCGCGGGATCGTCGTGCTTGCGCTGTTCCCAGATGCCGCCTGGAAATTCGATCGAGCCCGGAGCCACGCAATTGACGCGGATACCTTGCATCGCCAGGGCTGCCGCCTGCGTGCGCGTGTAATGGATCACTGCGGCCTTGGCCGCGCCATACGCGGGTGCGCGCACTGACGGATTGAGGCCCGAGCCGGACGCAATGTTGATGATGCTGCCTTCGTGGCCCTGCACGATGAAGGGCAGGGCTTCGCGCGATGCGCGCACCAGCGCGAGAAGATCAACCGCCACGCTGGCCGCCCAGCTTGCCTCGTCATCGGCAAACCCGTAGCCGGTGGCGTTGTTCACGAGCACGTCGATGCCGCCCAGTGCGCCCGCAGCTTCGGGAATGTAACGCGCGATTGCCGCTTCGCTGGCGAGGTCGCAGGAAGCCGCGTGCGCGACGCCCCCGAAGTTCGCCAACTCCGCGCGCGTTTTTTCCAGCGCGTCGAGTCCGCGCGCGCAAATCGAGACGTGTGCTCCAGCCGCCGCAAACGCCAGCGCGATCGAGCGCCCGATGCCGCGACTCCCGCCCGCGACGACGACGCGCTTGCCGCCAACATCGACCTTCATGAACGATCCTGCACGCCGGAAATCCTAGCCCATGCAAAAGACGTTGAGCTTGTTGCCGTCCAGGTCGCGAAAGTAGCCGGCATAGAAGCCCTCCCCACGCGGACCTGCGGGCCCTTCATCCTTGCCTCCCAGCGCGAGCGCCTTCTTGTGGAGACGGTCGACCTTCTCGTGGGAATCGACGATCAACGCAACCATCACGCCGTTGCCGACAGTGGCCGCGTTGCCGTCATATGGCTTCATGATGCCCAGGCACGGCTTGTCCTGCGCGACTCCCCAGGCAATGCCACTGCCGAATTCCCAGAGACGCTTGGCACCGATCTCGCCCAGAAGCGCGTCGTAGAACGCGGCTGCGCGAGGCAGGTCATTGGTTCCTAGCGTTGTGTAGCCGATCATGGGCGTTCCTCCTTCACTTTTGAGTAGTGCATTCTAAGACCAACGGACGCCATTCCCACACAATGCGCAGCCGCCGACGGCGACTATCCGAACGTTTGCGACGTCGCAAGCGATGTTCCACGTTATGATGACGGCATATCACCTGGAGACTCGACGATGTCGCTCGTCACAGCTTTGGCTCTTGTCCTGGCCGTGCTCGCGCAACCGCTGTACGCCGCGACGATCGTTGTCGGGCCACCGCCCGCGAGCATTCAAGCGGCGATCAACAGCGCGTCGTCCGGCGACACGATCCAGCTTTCGACAGGGACGTATGTGCAGGAAGTCCAGGTCATCAACAAGAGCTTGGACATTGTCGGTGCGGGACAAAATCTGACGATCATTCAGGCACCCGGACCGCTCGACGCACCTGACGCAGAGCTTCAATATCGGCTCCAATGTTTGGAGCATATTGATGGTCGACAACCAGGCCGCGCCAACGCCTCAGACCGTCAATATCAGCGCGTTGACCGTCGATGGTGGCACGCAGCAGGACACGGTCGTTGCTCCCATCTATGGCAACTCCGATCGATTCTTTGCGATCGGGTATCACAATGCCGGCGGAACGATCCAGAACGTGCATACGACCAACACCCGCCAAACCGCGAACTTCAACGAGCTCGCCGGCGGGGGAATCATCAACTCTTCCACAGTCGGGACCGTCACATTCAACATCACGAGCTCGCTGATCGACTTCTACCAGCGCATCGGCATCGATTGTCGCGGCGCGTCGCTATCGGCGAATGTTTCCAACAGCACGGTCAATCGCGGCTACGTCCTCACGCCGAATACTTCCACGGCCACGCCGAACGGCATCCAGTACAGCGGGTCCGCTGCCGGAAGCATCACGAATAATCTCGTCGAAGGCAACATTGCGACGGTCCTCGGCGCGTCCGCCACCGGCATTCTTCCTTTCGGCGCAGGCACTGTTTCGGTGACCGGCAATACCGTGAACAACAACGACATCGGCATCGTTTCCATACAATCGAGCAACAACCTGACGATCAGCAACAATACGCTCAACTTCACGACGACACCGGGCGTCAATCCCGATGAAGGCATCGTCGTGCAGGACACCGCCGGCCTGTCCATCATATCCGGCAACGTCATGAACGGCATACCCGACGTCAACATGGAGCTCGATTCGAGCACCAATCAGTCGTTCCAGCTGATGAACAAC
Source organism: uncultured beta proteobacterium (assembly GCA_963732105.1). Classification (GTDB taxonomy): domain Bacteria; phylum Pseudomonadota; class Gammaproteobacteria; order Burkholderiales; family Casimicrobiaceae; genus PALSA-1003. The sequence continues at coordinate 259,965 of CAVSYL010000019.1, read as the reverse complement.
CTGTTCATCGGCAGTCAGACGGGCCTCCTCGTCACCGGGAATACGACGACGGGGCCGATCATCACCATGAACGGAGATTCGTTCACGGGCACGAGCGGGTTCTACATCCAGGAAGTGAACTCGCCGAACGACATCTGGCCATCGACGGCCACTGTTTTTTTCGACGGTCTGATTTCGGGCCACATCACGCTGGCGGAATTCAATCAGATCCTGACCAAGATCTTCGACTCGCACAACGATCCGACCATCGGACTCGTGCTTGCCTACATCGCGCCGTCACCGCCCGCGATTACCGGCGTCAGTCCGTCGTCGGGGCCGGCTGCGGGCGGAACGACGGTCACCATCACCGGATCGAATTTTCTCAGCAGCAATACCACGGTTTTATTCGGCGCCACGCCGGGAACGAACGTCGTCGTTGTTTCCGACACCACGATCACCGTCGTTGCGCCTGCGGGAACCGGGACCGTCGATGTCAAGGTCGTCACGCCGTTTGGCACCACGACGTTCGTGCAGGCTTTTGCCTACATCGGTGCGGTTATCGTGCCGGTACCCATCGACTCGCCCTGGATGCTCGTCGTGCTTGCCGCGGGCTTGGTCGGCATGGCCAGAGCTTTGCGCCGACGGCCGTCCCGAGTACGCAATGATCAGCCGCCGAGGTAGGCGCCGCCGTTGACGTGCAGCGTCTGGCCGGTGGTGAACCGTGCACCGGGTCCGGCCAGCCACACGACGGCACTGGCAATTTCCTCCGGGTGACCGCGCCGGCCAAGCAAGGACTTTTGCGTCGCGTGATGGTGCGGCGTGCCCGTTGCGCTCGCCGCTTTGCGCGCCGTTTCGACCATGCCGGGAGCAACGCAGTTCACCGTGATGTCGTACTCGGCGAGCTCATGCGCCAGGGCTCGCGTGAGGCCGCCCAGCGCCGCCTTGGCGGTCACGACGTGCGCGCGCATCGAAGCACCGGTGTACGCCGTCAGGCCACCGATATTGATCACGGCGCCGGCGCCGCTCTCGCGCAGCTGCGGCAGCGCGGCCTGCGTGCAATGAAACGCACCGTCCACACACACCGCCTGCGCCGCGCGCCACTCGGCATAGGGCAGCGTGGCAAACGCGGCCTCATGGCGAATGGCGGCATTGTTGACGACGATATCCAGCCGGCCGAAACGTTTCGCAATGGACGCGATCATCGCGTCGACCTCGGCACGCTGCGTGACGTCGGCCATTACGAGCAAGGCATCGCCGCCGCGCGCCGCGATCTCGTCCGCTACGGCCTGACCTTCGCTGCGGCTGGCGCGCACATTCACGGCGACGCTCGCGCCCGCATCGGCGAGCGCCAGCGCGATGGCGCGTCCGATGTTGCGCCCGGCACCGGTGACGAGTGCGACTTTGCCCTTGAGCGGCGTACTGTCCATCGTGATCGGCTAGCCGCGCAAGGCGCTCAGGTCGACGTGTTGCGCACCGCCCAGCGCTCGCAGCACGGAGAGCGCGTCGCGCGCGCGCGACGCGTCCCAGCCGCCATAGATGCAGTTGGCGACGAATTTGGCTTCCAGCGCGTCGGCCGACATCGGCTCGTCGCGTCCGCCGCGAAAATGATCCTGGTTCGCCTCGCGCACGGCGCCGGACTTGAGCGTGACGCGTACATGGCCCGTGAACTGGCGCGGATACGGATTGTCCGGATCGATGACGTAACGGACCTTGCCGGCCAGCGCGCGCACGGCGGGATCGTGCACGACCGCTTCCTCGTAATCGATGAGTCCGGCGTCTCCGCGCAACATGCCGACCGCGATGGCGTAGGGAATGCTGAACTTGGCCGCGTAGCCGTTGGGCGGATTCTGCTTGGCTGCGAGAGGCTCCCACAGGCGATGCACGATGCCTTCGGCCGTGTTGCACTCGATCGACGCGACATCGAAGGGGTTCACGCCTTCCGCAACGAGCTTGCGCGCGCAGTCGATATAAGGATGCGCCATCGTGCCACACGCGTAGGCCTTGAACGCGATGTCGGCCGAGAGCCACTGCCTTCCCGCGCCATCGAGCATGGAGGTGAAATCGCAGCCGTCGCTGTTGGCGAAGGCGTGGAAGAAGCCGTGTTCGCCTTCGAACAAGGTGCGCGGACCCGTAAAGCCAGCCTGTGCGAGGCGCGCGGCGCGATAGCCCGCTTGCGCTGCCCAGCCCGCATGCATGCGTTTGGTCCACGCGCCTTCGGCGAGATATTCGATGATGCCCGATGCCATGCTGCCGGCGATACCCAGAGCATTGGACCATTGCGCGACATCGAGCCGCAGCGCGGTGGCCACGCCTGCGGCCGCGCCCAACGCGCCGAACACTGCGGTGGGATGAAACCCTGCCTTGTGCACGCGCTTGGGGGCCACCAGGCAGAGGCGACACATGACTTCGCAACCCACCGCGACGCCGCGAACGACCTCGCTGCCCGCGAGATTGTGTTGTTCGCCCGTGGCGAGCAACGCCGGGATGATCACGGCGCCGGCATGCACGGGGCCGCCTTCGAAGGTGTCGTCGTAGTCCTCGCCGTGCGCGGCAGTGCCGTTGCACAATGCCGCGGTGGCGACGTTGAAGCTGCCGGCGTGGCCGATCAGCGTGCAGGCACCGGGCTCCGCGGTCGCGCGCAACGCAGCCCGCAGGTAATCGCTATTGCGTGCAGCCACGCACAGGCCGGCAACGTCCATCAGCACTGCATCGCACATGCCGGCGACGGCGACGGGCAAGGTGGACGGCGCGCCGGAAAAGGCGGCACCAAGTCGTTCCGAGACCGAGATTTGCGGCAGTGTCATTGGTCTTCTTGGAACATCTATTCGGCTTCGATCTTGCTGGCGCGCGCGACCGCCGTCCAGTGCGCGATTTCGTCGGCGATGTACTTGCCGAATTCAGGCGGGGTCATCGGCATCACATTGAGTGCCTCGGCACTGAACTTGTCGCGCACCTCCGGCGACGCGAGTATTTTGTTGATTTCGGCGTTGAGTTTGCGGACGATGGGCTCGGGCAGTTTGGCGGGACCGACAATGCCGTACCACGTGAGGCCGTTGAAACCTTCGTAGCCGGATTCCTTGAATGTCGGCACATTGGGCAAAAGCGGCTGGCGCTTATCGCCGGTCACCGCGAGTGGCTTGAACGCGCCCGAGCGCACGTGTGGCATGGCCGCGGCGAGCCCGGGAAAAATCACCTGAATCTGCCCGCTCATGGCATCGGTGAACGCTTGGCCGATGCTCCGATAGGGCACGGCCAGAATCGACGCGCCGGAGGCGTCCTTGAATTGTTCCATCAACAGATGGTTCAGCGTTCCTACGCCGGAGGTGCCGTAGTTGACCGTGCCTGGATTGGCCTTGGTATAGGCGACGAATTCCTGCAGCGTGCTGACCGGGACCGCGCGTGCCACGACGAGCAGGTTGGGTGTGCCACCGAGCATGGCGATCGGCGTGAAATCCTTGACGGCGTTGTAACCGAGGTTCTTCTTCACAGCGGGGTTGGTGGCGTGTGTCGCGACATAACCGATCATCAGCGTATAGCCGTCCGGCCGCGCACGGGCAGTCATCTGCGTCGCAATGGCGCCGCCCGCGCCTGCCTCATTCTCGACCAGGAACGTCTGGCCCAGGGCCGCGCCTAGCCTGTTGGCGATGATGCGCGCAACCAGGTCGACGCCACCGCCGGGTGCCTGCGGCGCGATGATCTTGACCGTTCGGCTCGGGTAGTTGTCCTGCGCAATGGCCGGCGCGACAGCCGTAGCGAAGACGACGGCCACCGCCACGGCGCCGCCGCGTAGGAGCGCGCGCAGAGCGCGATGGGTCATCGTGCCCGCAACGACGTGTGCTCGATCACATGCGCACTGCCTCGTCCACGGGCGCAGTAGCCGCAAGGGGCGCGCGATCCGATAACCTCAGGTCCTCAGGTTTTCGTTGAGGAAGGCGATCGTGCGCGACCAGGCGAGTTTGGCGGCAGCTTCGTCGTAGCGTGGTGTCGTATCGTTGTTGAAGCCGTGGTTGGTGTTCGGATAAATGAACGCCTGATATTTCACGGCGTTGGCCTTGAGCGCCGCTTCGTACGCGGGCCATCCGGCATTGATGCGATCGTCGAGACCCGCATAGTGGAGCATCAGTGGGGCCTTGATCTTTGCGGTGTCGGCCGCGCTCGGCTGACCTCCGTAGAACGCCACTGCCGCGGCGAGATCCGGCAGTCGGACGGCGAACATGTTGACCGTGGTGCCGCCGAAGCAAAAGCCGATGGCGCCGACTTTGCCGGTGCACTCCGGGCGCGCCTTTAGCACGGCATACGCGGCGATGAGGTCTTCGTTGCGTTTGGTCGCGTCGAGTGTGCCGAAAAGTTGCACCGCCTTTTCTTCGTCGCCGGGATAGCCGCCGAGCGGCGTGAGCGCGTCCGGCGCGAACGCGACGAAATTCGCCAATGCCAGCCGTCGGGTGATGTCCTCGATGTGCGGATTCAGACCGCGATTCTCGTGGATCACGACTACGCCGGGAAGTTTGCCCGCGGGGTTCGCGGGCCGCGCAAAATAACCGCGCATGGTGCCGGAGCCTTGCGGCGACGGGTACGTCAGGTATTCGGTCTTGATGCGAGCATCGTCCTTCGCCACCTGCTGGCCAAGAGCGAAGTTCGGTCGCAGGCTCTCCAGCATCGCTGCCGCAGTGACGCCACCGACCGCATACTTTCCAGCACGATCGAGAAAATCGCGCCGGCTGAGCCAGCCGTGGACATAACCATCGAACAGCTTGAGCACTTCCTGAGGAAAATCACTGGCGGTTTTGCGTTCCATGCGTGTCGCTCCTTGGTGTGATTGCGGTCATTGTAGTACGCCCATTGCCGGCGGCGAAGCAGGCTAGCGTCGCCCGACCGCGTATCATCGCCGGTGCAGCAGCTGCTGCGCCGCACAACTCATCGCGTCCGGAGGATTCATGCTGGTGGTCTGGGGAAGAAACAATTCGGTCAATGTGCAGAAGGTACTCTGGTGCTGCGAGGAATTGGCGCTCGAATACGAGCGCGTCGATGCGGGCCGTGCGTTCGGCGTAGTGCACACGCCGGAATACCGTGCCCTCAATCCCAACGGGCTGGTGCCGACAATCCAGGACGATGGCTTTGTACTCTGGGAGTCGAATAGCATCGTCCGCTATCTTGCGGCCAAGCACGCCGCCGGCAACCTGTGGCCGCAAGGCCCCGAGCTTCGTGCGGAAGCCGATCGCTGGATGGACTGGATGATCACCACGTATTGGCCCGCCATCCACGCACTGTTCATCGGCATGATCCGTACGGAACCGGACCAACGCAATCCACGGTCGGAAGAGGAATCGCGCCTCAAGACGGCGGCCGTACTCCGCGTCGTCGACGCGCACCTGCAGACGCGCGAATACCTTGCGGGGAACACCTTCACGATGGGTGATATTCCACTCGGGTGCGGCATCTGGCGCTGGATGCAGCTGTCGATCGAACGTCCGGTCTTGCCGAACGTGCAACGGTGGTTCGAGACCCTGTCGCGACGACCCGCGTACAAGAAGGCTGTGATGTTGCCGCTGAGCTGAGACTGTCCCCGACACGCAGTATTTGCGTAACGCGGGCAGCATCAAAATGGGGCATGCCCGAACGCCTCGGGCAGAATCCCGCCATGCTGCAGGAAACGTCGCCGTGACCCGTGATAATCTCACCCCGGCACCGGCTTCGGCCGTGCCGATTCCCCGTCTTCCCATCTGACAATGCTGTTCAATTCCTACGAATTCATTTTCCTTTTCCTGCCAGCGAGCCTGGCAGGCTATTTCGTCCTCGGCGCCCGCGGCTGGATTCGCGCGGCGGTCGCGTGGCTCGCGGCGTGCTCGCTGTTCTTCTACGGCTGGTGGGATGCGCGATATGTACTGCTGCTCGTGGGCTCGATCCTGTTCAATTTCGCGATCAGCACGCGCCTGTCGCGCGCATCGCAGTCCGCCACGGTCGACAGGCGCTGGCTCACGCTCGGTGTCTGCGTCAACCTTGCGCTGCTCGGCTACTACAAGTACGCAAACTTTTTCGTCGCCAATCTGAACGCGCTGTCGGGCGCCCATTGGTATATCGGCAGCATCGTATTGCCCCTTGGGATCTCGTTTTTCACGTTTACGCAAATCGCGTTTCTCGTGGACGCCTATCGAAAGGAGGTTAAAGAGTACCGGCTGCTCGACTACGCGCTGTTCGTCACCTTCTTTCCCCATCTGATCGCAGGCCCCGTGCTGCATCACCGGGAAATCATGCCGCAGTTCCGCCTGCCAAAGAGCTTTGTGCCGTCGGCCGGCAATTTTGGCATCGGACTCACCATCTTCTTCGCCGGCCTGTTCAAGAAGGTCGTCATCGCGGACAGCCTCGCGCAGTTCGCCACGCCGATGTTTACCGCGGCCGGAGGCGGAGAAACCATCACCGGGTCCGCAGCATGGGGCGGCGTCCTCGCGTACACGATGCAGCTTTATTTCGATTTTTCCGGCTACTCCGACATGGCCATCGGTCTTGCGCGCCTCTACGGCATCCGCTTTCCGCTCAATTTCAATTCGCCGTATCGCGCGGGCAACATCATCGATTTCTGGCGGCGCTGGAACATGACGCTGTCGCGCTTTCTGCGCGACTACGTTTACTTCGCGCTCGGCGGCAACCGACGGGGACGGCTGCGGCGCCACGTCAATCTGATGGCGACGATGCTCCTGGGCGGCCTATGGCACGGGGCCGGCTGGCCATTCGTCATCTGGGGTGGCCTGCATGGCCTCTATCTAGTGATCAACCACGGTTGGCGCGCGGCCACCGCCGGCATTGCGTTCCCGCGCTGGCTCGCAGCGCCAGGGCGTACTGCGGGATGGTTGCTGACCTTCCTGGCGGTCATGGTCGCCTGGGTATTTTTCCGCTCGGACTCGACGCAGGCGGCAGTGCACATCCTCAAGGCCATGGTGGGGGTGTACGGATTCTCCCGGCAGGATCCGAACTATTTCGGCATTGTGGAACTGCGTTGGCTGGTCCCCACACTGGCCATCGCGTGGTTCGCACCCAATGTCCAGCAGATCATGCAACGGTTTGGGCCCGCCCTGGAAACCTATCCGGGCGAGATCGAACCGCTGCACGTGCGCTGGCTGGAGTGGCAACCGAATTTTCTTTGGGCTTTGGCCACGGCGCTGGTATCGGTGCTGGCCCTCATCAATCTGACCCATGTCAGTGAGTTTCTCTACTTCCAGTTCTGAGACCCGCTTCGGTCGCTACCTGGCGACCTACGCGGTGCTCGCCCTAGTGATGACTGCGGTGCTGGCTGGTTTCAACGCGCTTGTCGATCCCTACGGCGCGTTCGGCGCGCCGCTGATCGATGGTCTCAATCGCTTCAAGCTCGGGTTCGATCACCATCAACGCATCGCCAAGGTCCATGGGGTGGAACGACAACTTCCGGCAACTGTGATACTCGGGAGCTCGCGCGTCGCCTCGGCGCTGGATCCGGAGCATCCGGGCTTCCGCCATAGACCTGTGTATAACCTCGGCATTGATGCCACCGGCATCTACGAGGTGTATCGGATGGCGCAGCACGCCCAGGCCGTTCGGCCCCTGGAAGAGATGGTTCTGGCCGTGGATTTCTACATGTTCAATGCCGACTGGCCGGTCCAGGTGGATTTCGACGAAAACCGGCTTGCGGTGACGGTCGACGGCAAGCCGACGCACAACCGAATTTCCGAAATCATAAGTCTTCTGGCGTCGGGAGATGTCAGCTACGAAAGCTGGTGGTCGCTGCGCCATCAACGCGATCCGGAAACGCACTACACGTCGCTTGGGCGGCGCGACGAGAACAACGACATTCCCGAGATCCTCAATCGCGGTGGCCAGCGGCTCGTGTTCCAGGCCAGTGAACAGCGCTACGTGAGCTATGGCTATTCCCCGCAGCACCATGGTTACTTGTTTTACGACAAGGCGGGCCGTTCGCCCTTCATCTGGTTCCGTCGATTGCTCGATGATTGCCGTGCCCACGGCACGCGCGTGCGTCTGATCATCAATCCAGTCCATGCGCGCCAGTACGAGGTGATGGCGGCCGTAGGCCTGTGGCCTGCTTACCAGGATTGGAAGCGCCAAGTGCTGGTCACGACACTGGATGAAGCCGCGGCACACGGGAGCGCTCCGTATCCGCTGTGGGACTTCGGCGTGATCAACGACATCACCACGGAGCCTGTGCCGGCGCTCGGCGACCGCACAACGACGATGCGTTGGTATCGCGAGTCATCCCACTATCGCAAGGTGCTCGGCGATCGAATGCTCGATCGGATTCTCGCCGAGCCGCCGGCGAGCGATGTGCCGGCGGATGGCTTCGGCCTGCGCCTGACTCCCGACAACATCGAAGCGCAATTGTCGCTTCAAGCACGGCGCTTCGCCGAATGGCAGGCGGCCCACCCTGACGAAGTCGCCGAAATCGAGCAGTTCGCTACGTCGTATCGCCATTGATCTGGGCGTGAGAGCCACGACGTTTTCCTGCGGAGATTACCTGTCTACCGAACGTCAGGCGGTGCGCGCCGATCCTTGATGATCGGAACCGGGTGCCCGACGTTCAGGCAATCTTCACGAGCTGCTTGCCGAAGTTCTCACCCTTGAGCAGTGCGATGAGACCTTTGGGCGCATTGTCCAGACCATCGACTACCGATTCGCGATACTTGAGCCGGCCCGCCGCGAAATGCACGCCGAGGCCCCTGAGAGCCTCGCCATAGCGGTCCTTCCAGTCGAAAACGATCATGCCCTGCATCTTGATGCGATTGACGAGCACCGAGCGCATCATCTTGTAGCCGTAGGGTTCGGTCGCATTGTATTCGGCGATCAGGCCGCAGATGATGATGCGCGAGCGCAAGTTCATGAGGCGCAGCATCGTGTCGAGGATCGCACCGCCGACGTTCTCGAAATGCACGTCGACGCCGTCAGGGCATTGCGTCCGCAAATCCTGCAGCAGGTTGCCCGCCTTGTAGTCGACGCAGGCATCGAAGCCCAGTTCCTGCACCACGTAATCGCACTTGGCCTTACCGCCCGCGATGCCGACAACACGACACCCGGTGATCCTGGCGAGCTGCCCGACAACGCTGCCGACCGCGCCGGATGCCGCCGACACGACGACAGTCTCGCCGCCTTTGGGCTGCCCGATTTCGAACAGGCCGAACCACGCGGTCATGCCGGGCATGCCGAGCAGGCCGAGGTAACACGACGCGGGTGCGCGTTTGGTGTCGATTTTCGTCAGCTCCTTGCCCCTGGCGACGCCGTAGAGTTGCCAGCCGAGTGGCGCGAGCACGCGATCGCCGGGTACAAGCGCAGGGTCCTTCGATTCGATGACCTCGCCGACGGTTTGACCGACCATCACCTCGCCGATCTGTACGGGAGGCACGTAGGACTTTGCGTCGCTCATGCGCCCACGCATGTACGGGTCGAGCGACAGCCATTCGTTCCTGACCAGCACCTGTCCTTCGGCGGCCGTGGGAACCGGGGACTCGGCGATGCGAAAGTTGTCTTCCGTCACGGCGCCCAGCGGACGGTTCGCCAGCAATACCTGCCTGTTCATGGTTGCCACGGGTAACTCCTATAGGCGCGCAAATCGTTCGAGATGATGGTCGGCGTCGCCGAACTGCTGCGCGATCATCGTCAGGCGGCGAAAAGTGTGGCTGACTTTCATTTCGTCGGTCATGCCCATGCCGCCGTGGAGCTGAACCGATTCCTGCGCGACATGGCGGCACGCATCGGCAATCTTGATCTTCGCGGCCGAGACGACGCGTTGACGTTCTGCGCCATCACGCTCCGAATCGACTCTGGCGCAGGCGAGGCTCGCCATCGACCGCGCCTGCTCGCCGCTGATCACCATGTCGACCATGCGGTGCTGCAACGCCTGGAACGCGCCGATCGGCACGCCGAACTGCTTGCGCGTCTTCAGATATTCGAGTGTCGCATCGTTGGCGCTCTTGATCGCACCGACGGCTTCCGCACACAGGAGCGCGATGGCGAAGTCCGCGACGTCCTCGATGATCGGCAGCGCGGCGCCTTCCACGCCGATCATCGTGTCGGCATCGACCCGCACCCCATGAAGCGCTAGGTCCGCAGCGGGCAGGCTGTCGAGGGTGCGATACGCTTTTTGCTCGAGGCCATTCGCGTGCGCATCGACCATGAACAGGCTTATGCCCGCGGCGTCGGTATCGCCACCGGCCGTGCGCGCGGACACGATGATCCGGTCGGCGCAGGGAGCGTGGAGCACGACGCGCTTGTCCCCGTCGAGCACATAGTCGCCTCCGTCCTTGCGCGCGCGGGTCGCGATGTGCGCCAGGTTGTAGCGCGCGCCGTGCTCCGTCTGCGCGAACGCCACCTTGAGTTGGCCCTCGGCGATGGCTGGCAGCAGCGCAGCCTTCTGTGCAGAGGTGCCTGCGCGTGCGATCATGCGGGCGCCAAGGACCGTCGACAGGTAGGGCTCGACGACCAACGCGTCGCCGAATGCTTCCATCACGCTTAACAGATCGACGGCGCCACCGCCAAAACCGCCCGCATCCGTCGGTACGGCCAGTCCGAGCAGTCCGATGTCCGCGAGCCCCGACCACACACCGCTGCTCCAACCTTCTTTCGACGCGACGATCTTCCTGCGCGCATCGAAGTTGTATTCCTTCTCGACGAAGCGCCTGACCGAAGCGGCCAGCAGTTGCTGTTCTTCGCTGTAGTCGAAATTCATGGCTGCTTCCTAAAGGCCCAGCGCCATCTTGGCGATGATGTTGCGCTGGATTTCGTTCGAACCGGCGTAGATCGATGTCTTGCGGTAGTTGCAATAGCGCGGCGCGAGCGCCGCGGTGAAGGTGTCGAAATCGGCGGCCTGTTCGCGCGGGGCGAACGGCTGCGCGCAGCGGACCGACGGCCTGCATCATGAGCTCGGTCAGCGCCTGCTGGATTTCCGTGCCCTTGATCTTCAGCATCGAGACTTCCGCACCGGGAGCATTGCCGGTTCGCAATTGGTCGAGGAAGCGCAGGTTGGTGATCGACAGCGCCATCAGTTCGACTTCGACGCGGGTAAGCCGGTCGCGAAAGCGCGGATCGTCGAGCAACGGCTTGCCATCCTTCAGTTGCTTCGCGGCGAAGGCCTTGAGGCTTTCGAGTTCGCGCTGCGACGCGCCGATGCGCGCAGTATTCATGCGCTCGTGGCCGAGCAGATACTTGGCGACCGCCCAGCCTTTGCCCTCGTCGTGCACGCGATTTTCGACGGGAACCCTGACGTCGTCGAAAAACACTTCGTTGACTTCCTGGCCACCGTCGAGCAATTTCAGGGGGCGCACGGTGATGCCCGGTGATTTCATGTCGATGAGCAGGAACGAAATGCCGTCCTGCTTGCGCTCGAGTCCCGGATCGGTGCGCACCAGACAGAAGATCCAGTCGGCCATGTGCGCGAGGGTGGTCCAAGTCTTCTGGCCGTTGACGACGTAGTGCTCGCCATCCCGCTCCGCGCGCGTTCGGAGCGATGCCAGGTCCGATCCCGATCCGGGTTCGGAATAGCCCTGGCACCAGAAATCCTCGCCGTGGTAGATGCGCGGCAGGAACCGTTGCTTCTGTGCGTCGGTACCGAACTTCAGCAAAACCGGCGCGCACATCATGAGGCCGAAGGGAACCAGCGGTGGCGTGCCTGCATAACCGCACGCCTCTTCGAAGATGTATCGCTTGACGACGTTCCAGTCGGTGCCGCCCCATTCCTGTGGCCACGCCGGTGCGATCCAGCCCTTGGCGGCGAGTATCTTGTGCCAGCGCAGCAGATCGTCTTTTGCAAGCGGCCGATAGCGCGTCACCTTGTCGCGCAGCTCAGCGGGGAGGTTGGCGCGCAACCACGTGCTTGCTTCGTCGCGAAAGGCCAACTCTTCGGCGGAGTAGTTGAGGTCCATGGATCCTCGTGACATGCCACGCGATAGGGAATGCCTCGCGATGGCCGAGCGGAATCACCCGTTGCCCATTGCACGGAATCTTAACCTAGAATGTTGCCCAGAGGCGCGGCGACCCAGCCTGCCCGATTGAGCGAGCGCATTGCGGATGAGCCTACAACAGCTGTTCGACATTAAAGGCAGGAACGCGCTGGTGACGGGCGGTTCCCGCGGTCTCGGGCTGCAGATGGCGGAAGCACTCGGCGAGCTTGGTGCCAACATAGCGTTGACGGCGCGCAAACGCGACGAGCTCGACCAGGCCGTCGCACACCTGCATGCGCGCGGCATCCGTGCGGTGGCGGTGCAATGCGACATGGCGAATCCGGCGGCGATCGCGCCTGCGGTCGGGAGCGCGATCAGCGCGTTCGGCCCGATCGACATCCTGGTCAACAATGCGGGCACGACCTGGGGCGCAGCGACGATCGAGCATCCCCTCGATGCGTGGCAAAAGGTGATCAATCTGAACCTGACTGCGATGTTCGTCGTCAGCCAGGAAGTCGGTAAGCGTTGCATGGTGCCTCGTCGCAAGGGGAAGGTCATCAACGTAGCGTCGATCCTCGGGCTGGTCGGCGGTGGCGACCCTGGACGCCCCGCGACGATCGCCTACAACACGAGCAAGGGCGGAGTCGTCAATTTCACGCGCTCGCTCGCCGCGGAGTGGGCGCAGTACGACATCAACGTCAACGCAATCGCGCCGGGATTCTTCCCGACAAAAATGACCAAGGGCATCATGGAAATGCTGGGTGACGAGGTTGCCAACAAGGCGCCGCTCAAGCGTGTGGGCGGCCCCGAGGACCTCAAGGGGCTCGTCGCACTGTTCGCGACGGACGCCTGCGCGTTCATCACCGGCCAAATCGTCGCAGTCGATGGCGGCGTCACGAGCATCTGATCGCGGGGCAATCCTTGGACATCGAAGCAGACCTCGGGCGCAAGCTGCCCTTCGCGCGCCACCTCGGCATCCGCCTGGTCAGCAAGGGCGACGGCAAGGCCCGATTGGAACTCGACGTGCGTCCGGAATTGATGAACAGCTGGGACGCCGTGCACGGTGGCGTCACCATGACGCTGCTCGACATCGCGTTGGCGGTCGCGCTGCGTTCCCTTGATCCCCACGAAACCGGGGCGATCACGGTGGAACTCAAAGTGAACTTTGTCGGCCCCGGACTCGGCACTCTGATCGCCGACGGCCGCTGCGTTCATCGCGGCAAAACGATCGCGTTCTGTGACGGTGAAGTCCACGACAGCTCGGGCAAGCTCGTAGCGACCGCCAGCGGCACGTTCATGCTGCGGCGTGCACGCGCGGCGCCAGACCCTGCGCACAAGCACGCCTGAGCAGCGTAATGAGTGACTACGGCGCGTTCATGGGCACGCGACCCGTTACCGCTGCGCACGCGTTCGACGTGCACGCGCTCGAGCGTTACCTGCGCGCCCACATCGACGGATTCCAAGGCCCTATCGTCGTCGCGCAATTCAAGGGCGGTCAGTCGAATCCGACATTCGCGCTCGAGACGCCCGCAAAATCATACGTACTTCGGCGTAAACCGCCGGGGCAGCTGCTGCCTTCCGCGCACGCCGTCGATCGCGAATACCGCGTCATCTCGGCGCTCGCAGGCAGCGCCGTACCGGTCCCGCGCACGTACGTCCTGTGCACCGACGAATCGGTGATCGGCTCGATGTTCTATGTGATGGAGCGGGTCGACGGACGCGTACTGTGGGATCCACTCCTGCCGGGTATGGTCCCTGCGGAACGAAGCGCGATCTTCGATGAAATGAATCGCGTCATCGCCGCGTTGCATCGCGCCGACTACGCCGCAATCGGGCTTGGCGACTACGGCAAGCCGGGCAATTATTTTTCGCGCCAGATCGATCGCTGGTCGCGCCAATACCGGGCCTCCGCGACCGAACCGTGCCAAGCGATGGATCGCCTGATCGAATGGCTGCCTGCGAACATTCCGCCCGGGGATCAGACGACGATCGTCCACGGCGACTATCGCCTGGACAACATGATCTTTCACCCCAGCGAACCTCGCGTCCTCGCCGTGATCGACTGGGAATTGTCCACGCTCGGCCATCCGTTGGCCGATTTCTCGTATCACATGATGACATGGCGCCTCGCGCCGCAGGATTTTCGCGGCATTCGCGGCACCGATTTCGCCGCGCTCGGCATTCCATCGGAGCCGGAATATCTCGCCCGCTATCTGCAACGCGTCGAGGCAACGTCCGCGCCCAGCGAGACGGAGTGGAACTTCTACATGGCCTATAACATGTTTCGCATGGCGGGCATCCTGCAAGGCGTCAAGGCGCGTGCCCTCGGGGGCAATGCGCCAAGCACGCAGGCACTGGAAGCGGGCAACCGCGCGCGGCCGATGGCGGAACTCGGCTGGCAGCTGGTCCAACGCATGCGCACAGGGCATTGACTCGACTTGCAAACTTCATGGAAGGACATGCATGAACTTCGATTACTCGCCGAAAGTGCAGACGTTGCGGACGCGACTGCAGCAATTCATGGACGACCACGTCTACCCGAACGAGGCCCGTTTCGACGCCGAAGTGGCGCAGGGCGATCGCTGGCAGCCGACGCGCGTGGTCGAGGAGCTCAAGGTCAAGGCCAAGAGCGCCGACCTGTGGAACCTATTCCTGCCGGAGTCGGGTCATGGCGCCGGCCTGACCAACACCGAATATGCGCCGCTGTGCGAGATCATGGGCCGCGTGCTCTGGGCGGCGGAAGTCTTCAACTGCTCCGCGCCGGATACCGGCAATATGGAAGTGCTGGAACGCTACGGCACGCCGGAGCAGAAGAAGCAGTGGCTGGAGCCCTTGCTCGATGGGCGCATTCGCTCGGCGTTCACGATGACCGAGCCCGCCGTCGCGTCGTCGGATGCCACCAACATCCAGAGCTCGATCGTGCGCGACGGCGACGTCTACGTGATCAACGGCCGCAAATGGTGGTCGTCGGGCGCGGGCGATCCGCGCAGCAAGATCTTCATTTTCATGGGCAAGACCGATCCGGGGGCGCCGAAGCACGCGCAACAATCGATGATACTGGTGCCGCGCGACACGCCGGGCGTGAACATCGTGCGTCACCTCCCGGTGTTCGGTTACGACGATGCACCCCATGGTCACATGGAGATCGCGTTCGACAACGTGCGCGTTCCGACCGCCAACATTCTGCTTGGCGAGGGCCGGGGTTTCGAGATCGCACAGGGGCGACTCGGCCCGGGGCGCATTCACCATTGCATGCGCGCCATCGGTCTGGCCGAGCGCGCGCTGGAAAAAATGTGCAAGCGCGTCAAATCACGCACCACGTTCGGCAAGCCGGTCGCGGAACAGACGGTCACGCTGGAGCGTATTGCCGAGTCGCGCATCCTGATCGATCAGGCGCGGCTGCTGACGCTCAACGCGGCGTACAAGATGGATATTGCCGGCAACAAGGCGGCGCGCGCGGAAATCGCGATGATCAAGGTCGCGGCACCGGCGATGGTGTGCAAGGTCATCGACTGGGCGATCCAGGCGCACGGCGCCGCGGGCGTCTGCGATGACTTCGGTCTAGCGCGCGACTACGCGCATGCCCGCACGCTGCGACTGGTCGACGGTCCGGATGAGGTCCACCGCAACCAGATCGGCAGGCTGGAACTGGCGAAGTACGCGTAGTCCGGCGTCTTGCCCGTGGCCTTGACGAACGACATCTCCGAGCTCCTCGCCCGGGATTTCGGCGTCCTTGCCGACCTGATCCGGATGCATGCCGCGCAGCGGCCGTCGAGCACCGCGCTGCTGCAGGACAGGCGGCGTCTGCATTATGGCGAACTCGACGCGCTCATGGACCGCGTCGCGGTTGCGCTGCAACGCGACGGCGTACAGCCGCGCGAAGCCATCGCGATCTGCGCTGCGAACTCGATCGAATTCGCCGTCGTGTTCCTCGGTGCATTGCGCGCCGGCGTCACGGTTGCGCCGCTGTCGCCGGCGAGCACTGCGTCCAGTCTCGCGGACATGGTCGCTGACGCGAAGGCAAGCCACCTCTTCCTCGATACCGCCGCCGCAACGATGCTGTCGTCGGGGAAGGATTCGATCGTGGCGCGACGCATCATGCTCGATGCCGGCAAGGATGGCTGTGTGCTGGCAGATTGGCTGCCACCGGCTGGCGCGCCGCCGAGCGCCGTTGCGGTGCAGCCGGGATGGCCGTTTAACATCATCTATTCGTCCGGAACGACGGGCACGCCAAAAGGGATCGTGCAACCGCACGCCATGCGCTGGGCGCACGTCCAGCGCGGCCCGGTGTTCGGCTACGCACAAGACACTGTGACGCTGTTGTCGACCCCGCTGTACTCGAACACCACGTTGGTATCGTTCTTTCCGACGCTGGCGACCGGCGGCACGGTGTTGCTGATGGCGAAATTCGATGCATCGCGCTATCTCGCGCTGGCGGAGCGGCATCGCGTGACGCACACGATGCTGGTACCCGTGCAATATCAACGCTTGATGGCGCAGCCGGACTTCGATCGCTATGACCTGTCGTCGTATCGTATGAAGTTGTCGACGAGTGCGCCGTTCGGAGCCGATCTGAAGGCGGAGATTCTGCGCCGTTGGCCGGGTGCGCTGGTCGAGTTCTACGGCATGACGGAAGGCGGCGGCGCCTGCGTGCTGTCCGCGCGGGATCATCCGGACAAGCTGCACACGGTCGGGCTTCCGGCGCCGGGCCACGACATTCGCCTGATCGACGATCAGGGACGCGAAGTCGCCGCCGGCGAAGCAGGAGAAGTCGTCGGCCGCTCCGGCGGCATGATGACCGGCTACCACCGGCAACCGGAACAGACGGCGCATGCGGAGTGGTTCGACGCGGCGGGCAAGCGCTTCATTCGTACAGGCGACATCGGCCGCTTCGATGCGGATGGTTTCCTGATCCTTCTCGACCGCAAGAAGGACATGATCATCTCCGGTGGGTTCAACATCTATCCCAGCGATCTCGAGGACGTGCTGCGTCGGCACGCAGACGTCGCCGATGTCGCCGTGGTCGGAGTAACGTCCCAGCGCTGGGGCGAGACGCCAGTGGCGTTCGTCGTGGCGCGCACCGGCGCGACACTGACTCGCAGCGAACTGCTGGACTGGGCCAACGAACGCGTTGGCAGGATGCAGCGGCTAGCCGCAGTCGAAATAATCGAGTCGCTGCCGCGCAGCCCCATCGGCAAGGTACTGAAGCGGGAGTTGCGCGAGTATTATGCGGCGACCGCGACCGACGCATGATCCCGTGCGGTCTAGCGCTGTCGTACCGCGCCCTGTCGTACCGCAGGTGATTCGCCTATCATGGCGGTCATGACGACCCTACGCGCGCCTGCTGCCGATCTGATCGACAAGCTCGTCGTGGCCAATCGAATTCTCTATGACCAGGGCGTCGTCGACGGCTTCGGCCACGTCAGCGTTCGTCACGACCAGTCGCCGCTGCATTTCCTGCTCGCGCGCAACATGGCGCCTGCGCTGGTGCGCCGCGAAGACATCGTCGCTTTCGACCTCGACGGTACGGCGCTCGATGCGAATGGCCGCCGCGTGTATCTGGAGCGCTTCATCCACGGCGAAATCTATCGCGTGCGCCCTGACGTGCACGCCGTCGTGCACAGCCATTCGCCGAGCGTGATCCCGTTTGGCGTGACCGGGCAGCCGCTGCGCCCGGTGTTTCACATGAGCGGCTTCCTGGGGCAGGGCACGGCGCTATTCGATATCCGCGAAAGCGCGGGCGATACCGACATGCTGATCAGCAGCAGTCAGCTTGGCAAAGCGCTTGCGGCGTCGCTGGGGGCGCGCTCGACCGTACTGATGCGTGGACACGGTTCGACGGTGGTCGGCAACTCCATCGAACAGGCGATCTATCGTGCGATCTACGCCGAAGTCAATGCCAAGTTGCAAATGCAGGCGCTGGGCCTGGGCGAGGTGACCTATCTCAACGAGCAGGAAGCCGCAAAGGCAATGGCGACCAATGACACGCAGCTCACCCGTGTGTGGGAGCTGTGGAGCAAACGAGTCGGTCCGATCGACTAGATGTGTGGCATGACCCTTGGAGGCAAGATGAAAGCGAATCCGAAAAACCTAGTCCTGCCGGTATTCGCGGTATGCGTTGCCGTGGCGCTGGCGACGGGCATCGCGCATGGCAAGGAGTGCAAGAGCATTAACTTTCCCGACCAGGCCCAGATCGAGGGCACCAATCTGATGCTCAACGGGCTGGGCTTGCGCCAGGCGACGGTATTCAAGGTCAATGTCTATGTCGCCGCGCTCTATGTGGCCAAGACCTCGACGGATCCAAACGCCCTGCTGGGGTCAAACACACCGACCGAACTGATCCTCCAGTTCGTGCACGACGTCGGCGCCGACGACCTCCGGAAAGGATGGAATGAAGGTTTTGAAAAGAATGCCAAGGGCCAGTTGCCCGCGTTGAAGGATCGCATCGCCACGCTTAACGGCTGGATGGGCGACATCAAAATCGGCGAGCGGCTGACGTTCATCCACAAGCCGGGCGCGGGTATTTCGGTCAATGTCAACGGCGCGGTCAAAGGTACCATCCCGGGCGATGACTTCGCCAAGGCATTCCTGTCGATCTGGCTTGGCGCCGATCCACCGAATCCCGAAATCAAGGCCGGGCTGCTCGGGGGCGCGTGCGGTTGACAGTGGATCGCGCTCGATCGAATCACTTCGCGCCGCGTGCGTAGTACTTGAACAACTCGTCGATCTGCGGCTTGGTCAGCGGCGCCGGCAGGAATTTCAGATTCACCGCATCGGTCATGGCTTCGTCGAGTCCGGACAACCGGTCGAGACGCAGATTGTCTTTCGGGTAGAACTGATCGCGAACCTCCTTCGCCAGCGATTCCGAAATGCCGACCCATTCCGCGTAGGCTTTCAGCGCCGCCGGGTCCGAATACATCCAGTCAAGCGTTTCCCGATAGGCCTGCACATAACGGTCGATGGCATCGCGGCGTTGTTCCGCCGTGGCCGTATTGGCAATCATCAGCCGCACCGTCTGGTTGCGAAACGCGGGTACGTCGCTTTCGCGCACGATGATGCGGATGCGTCCCTGCTGCAGATCGGCCACGCCGAACGGCGGCGATGACCAGCCGATGTCGACCTGGCCGGTCATCGTCTGCGTGAACGTCGCGGCCGGGCTGCCGGTCGCCACCGGCTTGGCCTGCACGCCGAATTCGCGGTTGAAGGCGAGCACGGCGAGATTGGTCGATGAGCCGTTGGTCGAATACGCGATCGTCTTGCCGCCGGCGTCCTTCATGGTCTTGATCGGCGACGCTGCCGGGACGTACCAGAACAGATCGTCGGCGCCGGTCATCGAGTTGGCGATCGCGCGTACCGGTGCACCTTTGGCAAATGCGCCGAGCACGCCCGCGGTGCCGACGCCGACGCCGATGTCGACGCTACCCGAGATCACGGCTTGCAACGTCTCGCCGGCGCCTTGGGTGTAGAGCAATTCGAGATTGAGGCCGTGCTTCTTGAAAAACCCTGCCTTCTGACCCAGTTCCGGAGCTGCATTCTCCCAGTTGCCGCGCTGCCCAATCGCGAGTTTCAGCGTGTCCTCGGCCATCGCGACTTGCCATGCGCACAGGCCGCAAAGTACGGCCAGGAGCCGCTTCATCGTTGTGAAATTCAAGATTCCTCCTCGGTATTTCGAATTTTCTGTCTGTTTTCGCTGCTGATGACCTTGTCGCGCAGGGGGCCATTATGCCGTTGGCGGGGCCGTCTGTGCAGCGGGCAAGCCGCCAGGAAACGCCAGAGGGGGGCGCCATCGCGTAAAATGCGCAGCCTGCGCGTCGTCCCGACGTGAAATTCAACCAAGGTTCATTGGATGCGAGTTTTCAATTTCAGCGCTGGCCCCGCGGTGCTTCCTGAAGTGGTGTTGAAGCAAGCTGCCGCCGAAATGCTCGACTGGCACGGCAGCGGCATGTCGGTCATGGAGATGAGCCACCGCGGTAAGGAGTTCATTTCGATCGCCGACAAGGCGGAAGCCGACCTGCGCAAGCTGCTGGCGATTCCCGCCAGGTACAAAGTGCTGTTTCTGCAAGGTGGCGCGATCGCCGAGAACGCGATCGTGCCCATGAACCTGCTCCGCGGCCGCACGGTTGCCGACTATGTTCACACCGGCGAGTGGTCGAAGAAGTCGATCAAGGAAGCGGGCAAGTACTGCATCGCTAAAGTCGTGGCGTCGGCCGAGGATCAGCAGTTCACATACGTGCCGGCGCGCGAAGCGTGGGCGCTGACGCCAGACGCAGCCTACGTCCATATCTGTACCAACGAGACCATCGGTGGAGTCGAGTACCAATGGACTCCCGACGTGGGCGACGCGCCGTTGGTCGCGGATATGTCGTCGCATATTCTTTCGCGCGTGATCGACGTAACCAAGTTCGGGGTCATCTACGGTGGCGCGCAGAAGAACATGGGTCCGGCGGGTTTGACGTTGATCATCGTGCGCGACGACCTGCTCGATCGCGCGCTGCCGATCACGCCGTCCGCGTTTCACTGGCAGGAGCAGGCTGCCGCAGATTCGATGCTCAACACGCCGGCCACTTACGCGATCTACATCGCCGGCCTGGTCTTCGAGTGGCTGCTCGCGCAGGGCGGCCTCGCGCCGGTCGAGCAGAAGAACATCGCGAAGGCACGGCTGCTCTACGACGTGCTCGATCAGTCAGGGTTCTATGTGCACAAAGTGCGCAAGGAGGACCGGTCGCGCATGAACGTGGTGTTCCGCCTTCCCGACGAAACGCAGGACAAGCTGTTCCTGCAGGGCGCGGAAGCGCGGGGCATGGTGCAGTTGAAGGGGCACCGTGCCGTGGGCGGCATTCGCGCGTCGATCTACAACGCGATGCCCATCGAAGGCGTGCAGGCGCTCGCCGACTACATGCGCGAATTCGAAAAGCAGCACGGATAAACCTGATGACCAAGTTCAACGTCCTCACGCTCAACCAGATTTCCACGCCAGGGCCTGCATCGGTTTCCCGGCACGCGTTACGCCGTCGGCAAGGCAGTCGAGCATCCCGACGCGATCCTGGTACGCTCGCACAACATGATCGACATGGCGATCCCGGGCAGCGTCAAGGCGATTGGTCGCGCGGGTGCCGGAACCAACAACATTCCCGTGGCGGAGATGTCGCGCCGCGGGGTGCCGGTGTTCAATGCACCGGGCGCCAACGCCAACGCGGTAAAAGAGCTCGTGTTCGCAGCGCTGCTGATGGCGGCGCGCAACGTCGTTCCGGCCATTCGTTACGTTAACGACCTCAAGGCCAATGCGCCTGACCTCGAGCGCCAGGTCGAGGACGGCAAGAAGCAGTTCGCCGGCGTGGAATTGCCTGGCCGAACACTCGGCATCATTGGTCTCGGTGCGATCGGCGGCCTGGTTGCCGACACTGCGATCAAGCTGGGGATGAAGGTCACGGGTTTCGATCCCGAAATCACGGTCGAAGGCGCATGGCGGCTGCCGTCGAGCGTGCGCAAGGCCAACTCGGTCGAGGAATTGCTGAAGCACGCCGACTTCGTGACGCTGCATCTGCCGCTGATCCCCGCCACCCGGCACCTCATCGACGCCAAGCGCCTCGCGCTCATGAAGCCGGGCGCGGTGCTGCTCAATTTCGCGCGCGATGCCATCGTCGATGACGTCGCGGTGGTCGCGTCCCTGCGTGCGCATCGCCTCAAGTATTATCTGTGCGACTTTCCCAGTGCAACGCTGCTGGGCGAGCCCGGCGTCGCGGCGCTGCCGCACCTCGGCGCGTCGACCGAGGAAGCCGAGCAGAACTGCGCCATCATGGTGGTCGATCAGGTCCGCGAATTTCTGGAGCACGGCACGATCGCGAATGCCGTCAATTTCCCCGACGTCGAGATGCAGCGCGAATCACCGTACCGTGTGGCGATCGCGAACGCCAACGTGCCCAACATGCTCGGGCAGATCTCGACGGCGATGGCGGGCGCCGGCTTGAACATCCACACCATGGTCAACAAATCGCGTGGCGAGCTCGCGTATACGCTGGTCGACATCGACAGCCCGATCAGCCCGTCGGCCATCAACGCGATCGCGACCATCGCCGGCGTCCTCTCGGTACGGACGATTCCGGCGGAACCCCCGGCGTAGCGGGCTGCTAGTATACTTTTGTCGGGAGACATACCGGCTGGAGCGGAGGGAGGAGGCAGTGATGAAGGTGTCGAGCAACGGGGCTTCGCGTCGCAATGGGGTTACCGCGGTGCATTCGCTGAGTCGCTTCGTCTTCAGCGTGCCGGATCTTGACGTCGCCGAACGCTTCTACACCGAATTCGGCCTCGACGTGCGCCGCGAGGGCACGCGCATCGACCTGCACACCTTCGGCCACCCGCATTGCTGGGGATCGGTGTTCGAGGTACCGGGCAAGAAGAAGCTCCAGTACCTCAGCTTCGGCGTCTACGACGACGACCTCGTCCCCGCTGGTACGCCATCTCGACGGCATCGGTGTAGTGCGAACGGCGCCGCATCCGCTTTCCGACGGCACGGGTATCTGGGCGCGCGACCCCGACGGCAATGCTCTGCAGCTGGTCGTCGCGGACAAGGTATCGCCCGATGAACCCGCGCTGCAGTCGGCGCCTGCCAGTCACCCTGTCGATCGCGGCGCGGCGCCCGCACGCTCGCAAGCGGGCAGGGTGCGCCCTCGGCGCATGTCGCACGTCCTGCTGTTCAGCTCCGACGTGCCGCGTTCCGTGAAATTCTACGGTGAGGCGCTGGGACTACGGCTGTCGGATCACTCCGGCGAAATCATCGCCTTCATGCATGGTGCGCACTCGAGCGATCACCACATGCTGGCGTTCGCGAAGTCGGAAGGCCCGGGTTACCACCACTCCAGCTGGGACGTCGCGAGCATCGACGACATCGGCCTGGGCATGCAGCACATGGTCGCGTGCGGCCACGATCGAGGATGGGGCATCGGCCGCCACGTCATCGGCTCCAACTATTTCTACTACGTCCAGGATCCCTGGGGCAGCTTTGCCGAGTATTCCTACGACATCGATTTCATTCCCGCCAGCATCGACTGGCCCGCAGCGGATCATCCGGTCGAGGATTCGTTCTACGTCTGGGGCCCGCCGCCGCCCGACTATTTCGTCCAGAATCAGGAAGTGAAATCCTGAACCGTTCGTCGTCTGATTGAGACATAACAAGCGGCCGCCACGGCCCGGGCAGTGTGATTACCTAAGGAGGAGAACAACATGCGTCTGCACCGTCCATTCATCGCCGCGCTTTGCGCGTTCAGCCTGATTCTCGTCGGCGGAAGCGTGAGCGCGGCAACGTCGGGGCCACCCGTACGCATCGGCAGCACGCTGGCACTGACCGGCCCATTGGCCTCGACCGCGATGGTGCACAAGCTGGTCGGCGACATCTACGTCGAGCAGCTCAACGCGCGCAATGGATTGCTCGGGCGTCCCGTCGAGTGGATCGTCAAGGACGACCAATCCAAACCCGATGTCGCGCGCACGCTCTACGAGCAGCTCATCACGGTCGACAAGGTGGACCTGCTGCTCGGACCGTACGCGACGGGTAACATCCTGTCGGCGATGGGCGTTGCGCAACGCTACAACAAGATGCTGATCCACCACACCTTCGGCATTCCCAGCCTCGCCAAGTACGACATGCAATTCCCGACATGGTCGCTGGGGCCGGATCCGGCGACGACATTTCCGAACACGCTGTTCAACGCGCTGGCCGCGTCGCCCAAGCCGCCGAAGACGATCGCCATCGTCACCAGCAAGTTTCCCTCGGTGCAGTTCATGTCGGTGGGCGCGCGTGAAGTCGCGAAGAAGCGCGGGCTTACCGAAGTCCTGTGGCTCGAGTGGGAGTTCGGCAATCGCGAGTTCGGCCCGATCGCCAGCCGTATCAAGGATGCCAATCCGGATTTCCTGTGGGTCGGCGCCATCGGCCTCGAAGGCAACCAGCTGCTCGAAGCGATGAAGAAAATCGACTATCTCCCGGTCGAGCAGTTCTACATGTATCCCGCGCCTGGCCCGATGGTGAAAGCGCCCGAGGCGAAGAACGCGCTCGCCGCGACGATCTTCGAGGAACACCCGCCGTTTCTCAACAATCCCGGCGCCGCGGAATTCGTGAAGCTCTTCAATGAGCGCGCGGCCAAAGCCGGGCTGGACTACACGTCGGTGGAAACGCAGGCGGCGGCGTCGTATACGGCGTGGCAGATTCTCGAGGCGGCCGTCACGGCCACCAAGAGCCTCGACGACAAGGTGCTCGCGGACTGGCTGAGGACGCACAAGGTCGACACCATCCAGGGCAAGCTGCGCTTCGACGGGCCGAGCAACTACGGCGATGACCTGATGCGCGTCAAACAGGTCCAGAACGGCCGTTGGGTCACGGTGTGGCCTGCCGAGGCGGCTGCGCCCGGCGCCAAGCTGCTGGTCCAGTAGCGAGCAGCCGGCCAGGATGACGCTGCCCAGCCTGTCGCTTCTGGCGCAGGCCGTTCTCTCAGGCATCTTCGTCGGCGCACTGTATGGACTCCTGGGGCTGGGCCTGAGCCTGTCTTGGGGATTGTTGCGCCAGATCAACCTGTCCCACTTCGCGCTCGCGTTCCTGGGCGCGTACCTGACCTACCAGCTGGTCATGGTCGGCGCAATG
Source organism: uncultured beta proteobacterium (assembly GCA_963732105.1). Lineage (GTDB taxonomy): Bacteria > Pseudomonadota > Gammaproteobacteria > Burkholderiales > Casimicrobiaceae > PALSA-1003. The sequence continues at coordinate 235,443 of CAVSYL010000019.1, read as the reverse complement.
GATCCGCTGCTGACGCTGTTGGTGATCGCGCCGTGCTTTTTTGCCGCGGGCGCGGCGATCCACTGGCTGTTGGCCGGCTTCGCGGTCACGCCACTCAATTCGCTGCTAGTGACATTCGGCATGACGGTCATCGTCGAAAGCATTGTTCAATTTTTCTGGACCGCGGACTTTCGGCGGATGACATCGCGCTACTCCGAAATCACGTATCGGATTGGCAAGCTGTATCTGCCCCTGCCGGAGGTGCTCACGCTGGCGCTGGCCGTCATCCTGTGCCTGTCGATGTGGGCGACCCTGCGCTATACCGATCTCGGCAAGGCGCTGCGCGCGGCGGCTGAGGACGGCGAGATTGCCGCTGCGTTCGGCGTCAACCAGCGCGTTCTCGCGGCGCTGTTGTCCGGTGCGTGCGCGGCCTTGGCGGCCGTGGCCGGCCTTTGCCTCGCGCTCAGCTATACGCTGACGCCATCGCAGATCTATGCATGGATCGGCGTGGTATTCGCCGCGGTAATGATCGGCGGCTTGGGCAGCGCGCTCGGACCGCTCATCGCCGGCATCGTGATCGGTGTCGCGGAAGCGCTGACCATGGCCATCACGGCACCATCGTGGGCGCCGCTGGTATCGTTTTCCCTTCTGATCGTGGTGCTGCTTGTCCGTCGCGGCCCCGCGTAACCCGTCGCGCGTCCGCAGCGCGCCGTTCGGCGCACTGATCGGCGCCGGCGCGGTACTGATCGCCATTCCTTTTTTTCATCTTCCCGCGTTCTACGAATCGTTTCTATATCTGGTCTTTCATTGGATCGTACTGGCCACGTCGTGGAACATACTCTGCGGCTACTCCGGATATTTTTCCTTCGGGCACGGCGCGTTCTTCGGGCTCGGCATCTACACGACGGCGGTACTGACTGCGCGCTTCCAGTGGCCGTTTCTCGCGACGCTGCCCATGGCGGCCGCGACGGCAGCGGTAGTCGCGATCGCGCTGGGCGGCATCGTCTTTCGCGTGAAGCGCGTCCGAGGCGAACTGTTCGCGCTGCTTACGCTCGCCGTCACGTTCGTGCTGGCGACCATCGTTCTCAATACACCCATCGACGGTGGACCCGGCATATCGTTGGGAGGCGTCGCAGTCCCTGCGCTCGGACCGACGCCGGCGTCCTCGTTCTACCTCATCGAGCTCGCGACCGTGAGTGCGACCATGGCTATTGCCTGGGCGATCTGGCGATCCAAACTCGGCACCGGCCTGTTCGCCATCCGCGACGACGAGGACGTCGCCGAGGTTCTCGGCGTGCCGACCTTTCGGTGCAAGCTCATCGCCTTCGCCATTTCATCGGCGCTGGCCGGCGTCGCGGGCGGGATTCACGCGCTGTTCATTTCATATGTCACGGCCGCGGAAACGTTTTCGATCATCGTGCCGCTCACTGTCGTGCTGATGAGCGTGCTAGGTGGAACGCGGCACTGGGCAGGACCCGCCGTGGGCGCGACGATGATCACGGTGATCAGCTACGCGGCGACGGCGGGCGACTATCCCCTCGCCGGCAAAGCCGCGGTCGGCGCCATCCTGATTGTTGTCATCCTGTTCATGCCGGAAGGCGCACTCGGAACGCTGCTCGATCGCCGCGCTCGCCGCGCGGTCACGCCACCGGATCGCGCAGGTGTTGTGGAATCAAACGCATCGCGACGTCGGTGCATCGCGCTCCGCGACCGGCGCGGTGCTGCTGACCGTGCAGGGCGTCAGCCGGGCGTTCTCGGGTGTTCAGGCGTTGCGACGGGTTGACCTATCGCTTCGAACGGGGGAAATCCTCGGCCTGCTGGGCCCCAATGGTTCGGGCAAGTCCACGCTCATCAATGTGATCAGCGGACACTATCGCGCCGACGCGGGCAGCATCGATTTCGACCACCACGAACTGACGCACCTGCAGCCGCATCAGATCGCGCGGCTGGGGATCGCGCGAACCTACCAGATCCCGCGTCCGTTCGCGCACCTCACGGTGCTGGAAAACGTCGTGCTGACCGCGATGTTCGGCGGCGCTGCGCTCGACCGGCGCGATGCATCGCGCGAAGCTTGGCGCTGGCTCGAATTCACCGCGCTGGCCGACAGGGCGCTGGCGCTGCCGGACGATCTGAACCTGCATCAGCGGAAGTTTCTCGAGCTGGCCCGCTCGCTTGCGGCGCGTCCCAAGCTCCTGCTGCTCGACGAGGTGCTGTCCGGGCTCACGCCCTCGGAGATCGACAGCGCGGTGCATCTGGTCCGCCGCATTCGCGATCACGGAACCACGATCGTCCTGGTCGAGCATGTGATGCGCGCGGTGATGGCGCTCGCCGATCGCGTCGTCGTGCTGGATCAGGGGCAGGTCATTGCCGACGGCCTCCCGCGGGAAGTCATGGCGCAGAGCGTCGTCGTCGATGCGTACCTCGGGGCAAGAATCGATGCTGCGTGTTGATCGCATCTTCGTGCATTACGGCGCTGCGCCCGCGCTCTGGGACGTGTCTTTGCATGTGGGCGCCGGCGAATTGGTATGCATCGTCGGGCCGAATGGCGCCGGCAAGAGTACCCTGATCAATGCGATCGCAGGATTGAATCGCGTTACCTCCGGCGCGCTGATGCTCGGTGCGCACGATCTGACCCGGTTGCCCGCGCATCGCTTTTGCGCTCAGGGCATCGCCATCGTCCCCGAAGGGCGGCGCCTGTTCACAGGTATGACTGTGCGGGAAAATCTGGAGCTCGGCAGCCTCCGGCCCGGTGCAAAAGCCGCCCGGCGCACATCGATCGACCGCATGTGCGATCTGTTCCCTGCGCTGACGCCCAATCTCGAGCGTCCGGCCGGCATGTTGTCGGGCGGCCAGCAGCAGATGGTGGCGATCGCCCGGGCGTTGATGGCCCAACCGCGCCTCTTGCTGCTCGATGAGCCCTCGCTCGGCCTCGCACCATTGATCGTGAGCGAGTTGTTCCAGACGATTCGTCGCGTCAATGCCGAAGGGACGGCGGTGTTGTTGGTGGAGCAGAACGTCGCGCTAGCGCTGGATATTTCTGCGCGCGCCTACGTGCTCGAAGAGGGGCGGATCGTGGCCGAAGGCACGCCGGATGCGCTATTCGCGCGACCGGAGTTGCGTCGGGCTTATCTTGGCGTCGGAATCGAAGGCGAGGTGCTGTAGCGGTTACAACCCGAGCCAGGCAATGGCCTTCAGTTCGTCCTCGTGGCTCGATGGAACGAATCCCTTGTAGCCCGCGACGCCCAACGCCTGTTTGCCGGCGTCGGTTTGAGACGCTCCCAGCAGCACGGCGCGGATCTTCTCGATCTCGTCGGGCGGCACCTTGGACGAAACGATCCACTGCTTGATGGGCATCGGGCGCGACGAGAGCACGACTTTGCCGCCTTTGTCGGTCCAGTCCTTGGCCACGGTCTTGGCCGCAGTCGCACCGACTTGCGCAAAGCCGTACTGGACATAGAACGGCACGGCGTCCTGATAGCGCGTCGTGATGATCTTCAGATCCTCGCCTGGCTTGAGTTGCTGGTCGCGCAACATCGCGCGAAGCATCCACGCCGTGATCGAATCGGGGTCGGGGCTGACGATCGTGCGGCCGCGCAGGTCTTCCAGCTTGGTAAACGGCTGATCCTTGTTGGCGAGCAGCATGACCGTATAGTCGGTGTAGCCCGTGGTCCACGCGAGCGATTGATACTTGCCCGATTTGATCGCCCCGAGCGCAACCTGCGCCGGGTGGACGAACGCAAGGTCGTATTCCTGTTTGTCGAGGCCTTCGCGCTCTTCGTCGTAGGCGCTGACGATGACCACGCGAACCGGCCGCTTGATCGCCTTGGAGATAAGTTCCGCAAGCGGCGCGAACTTCGCCTGGATTTCCTTGCTCGTCTGGTAATAGGTGATGCCTTCGGTGATCGAAAGCACGAAATCGGAGGCGGTGGCAGCCGGCGCCACGAAGGCAAGTGCCAGCAGGGCGGACAGTAGAAAGCGATTCAAGCGCGGCATCGAAACTTATTACGGGTTTACCGGGGTTGAGATGGGATTATTTTTGCTGGCCACAGGATAGCACACGCGAAACGCGGCCATCGGCTGCCGCGAGCGTGGCGGCCCGCAGGCCAAGCACATGTCGGGTGCGCCCGCAACGTGCGAGCTGCCATTGCTGCACGGCTGGACGCAGAACGGTGGCCCGGCGGTCACATCCGCGTCATACTGACCGTTACGTTCCCTGTTTGCCGCAACAGGTCCGATGTCCCCCTATTTGTCGATCGAATCGCTTAGCGTTTCGTACGGTGGCACACGCGTGCTCGATCGCGTTAGCCTGGGCGTCGAACGTGGTGAAATGATCGCCCTGCTGGGCAGCAGCGGCTGTGGCAAGACGACGCTGCTGCGTTCGATCGCGGGATTCGTGCTGCCGGATTCGGGAGCGATCAGCATCGACGGCAAGGACATCACCCGGCTTCCGCCCGAGGCACGCGAAACGGCGATGATGTTCCAGTCTTATGCCCTGTGGCCGCACATGAGCGTCGCCGACAACATCGCATATGGATTGCGCATGCGCAGGTGGAAAAAGGACGCGATGACGGCACGCGTCGAAGAGATGCTCAAGCTCCTGCAACTCGAAGGTTTCGGGCCACGACCGGTGACGCAACTCTCCGGTGGGCAGCGCCAGCGTGTTGCCCTCGGCCGCGCGCTGGCGGTCGATCCGCGCTTGTTGCTGCTGGACGAGCCGATGTCGAACCTCGACTACAAGGTCCGGCTCGAACTGCGCCATGAACTGCGGGCGCTGCAAAAGCGCATCGGCATCACCGCGGTGTACGTGACGCACGATCGCGAGGAGGCGCTGACGCTTGCCGATCGCATCGCGGTCATCGACGCCGGGCGCATCGTGCAGGTCGGTGTACCGGAGGAGATCTTCCATCACCCGACGTCCGCGTTTGTCGCCGGTTTCATGGGCGCCGACAACGTCGTGCTGCTCGTGCAAGACGCGAACGGTGCGCTGGCCGCGACCAGCAATGGTGCAGGCGGCGCGCAGCGCGTTCGCGCTCATTTTCGCAGCGACGCTGCACGCTTGTCCACGACGGGTCCGGACGGCATGGCCGGCGACGACGATCTCGTGCTCGAAGGTACTGTCGCGCAGTCCGTCTATGTCGGCATAGGATATCGCTATCGCGTGCGCGCGGGCGATGCCGACATTTGGGTCCACGCACCGGAACGTATCGCCGAAGGCACCGCACTGCGGATCGTGGTTCCGCGGCAGGCGTTGCTTTTGTTTCCCGCCGTACAATCCGATCAGCACCAGTCATAGAAGGCACACCAAGGAGCACGCCATGAAGCTTCGCCATTCGTTTCCCCTCGTGTTTCCCCTCGCGCTGTTGGCGTTCGCTGGGACGTTGCTTGCGCAGACCACATTGAACGTCGTCACCGCCGGCGACCAGAACATGGTCGACTACGTCAACAATTATCTGGCGCCGAAATTCGAAGCTGCGAACCCTGGCGTCAAGGTTCGCGCGGTCGGCACGGGCCCCGGCGACGGTGGATCGCAGAAGATCTACGAAAAACTCTCCGCGCAGCAAAAGGCGGGCAGCAAGGATTGGGACGTCGACGTCGCGGTGATTCATCAGCTCGCGTCGGCGACGATGGTCAATGAAAAGCTACTCATGCCCTACCGCAACGATGTCGCCGCTGGCAAGATGGTGTCGCGCGATTCCGCGAAGAATGCGCTGGGTGCCAACGTCGATGGCTACGTGCTGCCGATGTTCCACAGTCAGATCGCGTTTGCGTATAACCCGGATTTGGTGAAGTCGCCGCCGAAATCGTTCGTCGAGCTGAGCGAGTGGGTCAGGAAGAACCCGAAGCAATTCGGCTACAACGGCGTGAAGGGCGGCATGTCCGGTGTCGGCTTCGTCACCGGCTGGGTTTCGGCGTACAGCGGCATCGCCGAGAAACTCGAGAAAGGTCCCTATGACGCGACGTCGGCCGCGGTGATCGACAAGGCGTTGCTCGGGCTCAAGGATTTCAACCAGTATGTCGTGATGACCCCGGGCAATGCCGGTACGCTGGACATGCTCAATCGCGGGGAAATTTCGATCGGCCCGGTATGGGTCGATATGTTCTACACGTGGCAGGCCGATGGTCGACTCAATCCGAAGGTCAGACTGGTGCTGCCGTCGCCCGGATTGCCGGGCCAACCGATGTATTACGTCATCCCTGCCAAAGCCGCGCACGCAGCCCTGGCGAAGAAATTCATCGACATGGCGGAAAGTCCGGAAGTGCAGGCCGATGGCATCGTCAAGCAGTTCAACTGGTATCCGGGCATCGACCCTTCGTTCGTGCAGTCGAAGTTGGACCCTGCGTCCTGGAACAAGCTTTTCGTCGACATCTCGCCCGCGGACCTGAGCAAGTATGGCCGTCCATTCCCGCTCTCGCCTTACTTCAAGGAAATTGTCGAAGGTTACGAGCGCGTAGTCCTGAAATAGCCGCTCCCGATCTGAATCCGGCGCGGACGCCGCCGTAGCCATGGCAACCACTGTCGATGTGCCTGCAGATCGATCCCGTTGGCGCGCTGGCGCGCTGGCGTTGATTGCGCCCGCGCTGGCGGTCGTCGCGTTGTTCTTCGTGCTGCCGCTGGCAATGTCGGTAGTCGTGGCGTTCCGCGGCGGGGGCGGCGGCTTCACGCTCGAGCATTTCGCGAAGGCGTTCGATTTGTATACGACGGACCTGCTATTCACGCTGACCATCGTCGTCCTGTCCACGCTGCTGATCGGCATCGTTGCCGTCGCCATTGCCGGCTATCTCACGTTGGGTGGGAATCCGCGCGCGGTCGCGCTTCTGCGCTGGCTCTATCGCTGGCCATTGTTCATTCCATTTGTCGTCGCCGGACAGGTGATGCGTACGTTCCTCGCCAAGAACGGCATGCTCAACCATGTGCTCATCGGCAGCGGGCTCATCGATCCGCTATCGGCACAGAGTCTGCTCGACTGGCGCGGCATCGTCGTCACCTTCGTCTGGAAGCAGGCGCCTTTCGTGACGTTGTTGCTGGCGGGTGCAATGGCGTCGCTCGAGCCGCAACAAATCGAAGCCGCGCGCAATCTGGGGGCACGAAGCATGCGCGTACTTGTCGATATCGTTCTGCCGCAAGTGCGCGGGACGCTGCTTGTGGGGCTGGTGCTGTCGTTCGTGACCATGCTCTCGGTGTTGTCGGTGCCCCTGATGATCAATCCAAACTCGCCGACGATGGTGACCGTCGACGTCGCTTACCGGATCGCCACGCACGGCGACTACCCGGTGGCGAATGCACTGTGCCTGCTCTCGTTGGGTCTTTCCGCGATTGGCGCCGCATTCTATCTGCGGCATGCTTCGCAAACGCAATCGGCAGCGCCCTAGCGATGCGTGGATTGACGCTTCCGGCTGCGCTGACCGCCGCCCTTCGCGCAACGGTTCTAGCGCTGCTCGCCTTTGCAATCTTCGGCCCGCTGTTGAATCTGGTGCTATGGGCGTTCGCCGAGCGCTGGTATTTTCCCAGCAAGCTGCCGCTGGAATTCGGGCTGACTTACTGGTTTCGTGTATTCCAGCCGCGTGGCAACGCGCTGGCTTCACTGGGAACGAGCGTCTGGATCGCACTGCTCACGGTGGCGTTCAGCCTCGCGGTGGCAATCCCAGCGGGCTATGCGCTGGCGCGCTTGAAGCTGCCGTGGCGTGGGGGCATCCTGCTGCTGTTCCTGCTGCCGCAAGCGGTGCCGAATCTACCTGTATACGTGAACATCGCGCAGGTCTTCTACCAGATCGGGCTGGCCGGTACGGTTCTGGGCGTCGTGCTCGTCCATGCCTCGCATGGACTGGTTCTCGCGGTATGGATCGCTTCGGCGGCATTTGCTTCGATCGACGTCTCGCACGAGGAAGCATCGCGCAACCTGGGTGCCTCGCCGTGGGCCTGCTTTCGCACCGTGACGCTGCCGCTGGCGACGCCAGGTCTGATCGCCAGCGCGATCTTCGTGTTCCTCGAATCGCTCGACGAGTTCACCGGTACCTACTTCGTCGGCGTGCCGGACGTGACGACCCTGCCGCTGCTCATGTTCAACGCCACCATGGGCGGCAACTATCAGATCTCGTCGATCACGGCACTGCTACTGCTCATACCCTCCATCGGATTCATGCTCGTCGTCGAGCGCTTCCTCAAGGCCGACGTACTTGCCGCGGTGGGGCGCTGACGACCACCGTCGCGGGTGCCAAGCTGGTTGCACCACGACCGTGCATGGTCCGTGATGAACACCGTAGGATCGACACGGATCGCGGCGCCGAACCTGCATCAGTCCGTGCAAGCCCTGTGGCCTCTGGAAAGATATTCTGCATCGACCACGCCAACGCGTAAAATGCCGTCGTGGATGGGTATCGCTGCCTCGCCGATCTGCGTCGATGCACCTTCGTATACACGCCGATCCGACTTGGCTTTCTGCACCCGCATGTTCTTGCCTGCAACGATCTTCCCGAGCATTTCACTATCCCGGTTGCGGTCGCAGCCACCCCTGCGCTGGGCAGCAGTGGTTACATTGTGCGCGGGCTTCCTCGTCGCGCCGTCTGCGGACGCGTTCAGCTTCGACGATGTTGCACTGCGTGCGCGGCAACTCTCCGCGCTTCCGTACAAGAAGCCGGTGAGCAACCTGCCCAGGGAGCTGCAAGGCATTACGTACGACCAGTATCGAGACATCCGCTTCAGACCGGAAAAGTCGTACTGGCGCAACCTCAATCTGCCGTTCGAGCTCGCGTTTTTTCATCAGGGGCTCTATTACGATCAACCGGTGAAGATCAACGAAATCGTTGCTTCGGGTGTTCGCGAAATTCGATTCAGGCCTGAGCTCTTCGACTATGGCGCCAACAAGATCGATCCGAAGCGACTGACGGGCGTCGGTTTCGCCGGATTCCGCGTGCACTACGCCATCAACACGACCAAGTACAAGGACGAGGTGCTCGTTTTTCTGGGGGCGAGCTATTTTCGGGCGCTCGGCAGGAATCAGCTCTACGGCCTGTCGGCGCGCGCGCTTGCTGTCGACACGGCACTGCGCTCGGGCGAAGAATTTCCGCGTTTTGTCGAATTCTGGATCGAAGTACCGGCTGCGGGCACGAAGGAATTGACGATCTACGCGCTCGTCGATTCGCGACGCGTGACGGGCGCGTACCGCTTCGTGGTCAAGCCCGGTGTCGACACGGTTATGGATGTGAAGGCGCAACTGTATCTGCGCGAGAACGTAAGCATACTGGGGTTGGCGCCCCTTACCAGCATGTACCTGTTCGGCGAAAATCAGCCGCGACGCAGTGACGATTACCGGCCGGAGGTGCACGATTCCGATGGCCTGTCGATCCAATCCGGGACCGGCGAGTGGCTGTGGCGTCCACTGACCAATCCCAAGCGGTTGCTGATCACGTCGTTTGCGCTGACGAATCCGCTGGGCTTCGGCTTGATGCAACGCGATCGCGATTTCGGGCGCTACGAAGACCTCGAGGCGCGCTATGATCGGCGACCGAGTGCCTGGGTCGTGCCGAGGGGCAAATGGGGAGCGGGGCGGGTCGAACTCATCCAGATACCGACGCCCGACGAAACCAACGACAACATTGTCGCGTTTTGGGTGCCCGAGAGTTCACCCGGATTGCAAAAGCCGTTTGACGTCGAGTATCGATTGCTCTGGCAGAAGGACAGCGAGACACGGCCGCCTTTGTCCTGGGTCGTGCAGACGCGGCGCGGTCACGGTTATTCACGCGATCCTGATCCAACCATCGGTTTCGTCGTCGACTTCGAAGGCCCGGCGTTACGCCGATTGGCTCCGGACGAGGTCGTCGACCCTGTGGTTACCGCCGACGCCAACGGCGAAATCGTGGAACGCGTCGCGCAGCGCAATGAAGTCACCGGCGGATGGCGCATGCGCGTTCGCGTCAAGCGCGTCGACGACGACAAGCCGGTCGAACTGCGTGGTTTTCTCAGGAGTGGCACCAACACACTGTCTGAAACGTGGAGCTACGTACTAGCCCCGGAGTAGGCCGCGTGCCGGATACGCTGGCGCTGGCCGAGAAGTATCTGGATGCATTACCGCTTGCTCCCGGCGAACGCTGCGACGCGTTGCGGGTGCTTCAGTCCACGGCGCCCGGCACCGATTCCGCAACGGCATTTGCGGACCTGCAAACGTGGCTGGCGGGCAAGCCGGTCGCGGAATCGTCGGCATGCGCGTCGATTCACCGGCGCGTCGAATGGGCCCTCGCGCACGACGGCGAAACTTCTGACGGCGTTCGACTGAACGAGACCGACGGGCTGGGTCGCGAGCGTCTGTTCACGACGCCGCCGCTGCGTCGTTCGTCGATGGTACCGAATCCCTGGCCGCCGAGTCCATTTGCGCAGGTGCTGCGATGGTTCACGCATCGACGGCATGGATCGCGCGAGGATCTCGCCAGGATTCCCGATGACGTCGCCCAGGCATCGCCTGCGCAAGAATCCGCTCAGCGTGCCTCTTGGCATCGGGCCGCATCGCTTAGGCGTATGGCATTGCTCGGGCTCGTCCTTGCGCAGACGATCGTCGCCACCGACTTCATGAGTGCCGTGTTGCCGTACCATGGCGGCGTCCCGCTGGAAATCGCGCTGCTCGTCCTTTTCGCAATCCTGTTCGGATGGGTGTCCGCGGGCTTCTGGACTGCCTTGGCGGGATTCACGGTGTTGGTCGCGGGCCGCGACCGCTACGCCATATCGCGCACGGCCGATTTGCACGCGGCTATCGATCCTGCAGCGCGCACCGCGATCGTCATGCCTATCTGCAACGAAGATGTGCGGCGAGTTTTCGCGGGCTTGCGCGCCACGTATGAATCGCTCGCGCATGCCGGCGAACTCGAGCATTTCGATTTTTTCGTCCTGTCCGACAGCGGTAATCCCGACGTGTGGGTCGGCGAAGTCGCGGCGTGGCGCGATCTGTGCCGTGCCGTGAACGGTTTCGGTCGCGTGTTCTACCGTCGGCGCCAGCACCGGATCAAGCGCAAGAGCGGCAACATTGCCGACTTCTGCCGACGTTGGGGCAGCAACTACCGTTACATGGTCGTGCTCGACGCGGACAGCGTCATGAGCGGCGAGTGCCTTGCTGCTCTCGTCCGCATTGCCGAAGCCAATCCGACGTCCGGCATCATACAGACCGCTCCGCGCGCCGCCGGCCGCGAGACGATGTACGCGCGCATGCAGCAATTTGCCACCGACGTCTATGGGCCGCTGTTCACTGCGGGTCTCCATTTCTGGCAACTCGGCGAGTCGCACTATTGGGGACACAACGCGATCATCCGTGTTGCACCGTTCATGCGTTATTGCGCGCTGGGACGGCTGCGAGGACGGGGTGCGCTGTCGGGCGAGATTCTGTCGCACGATTTCGTCGAAGCAGCGCTGATGCGACGTGCGGGATGGTCGGTTTGGATCGCATACGATCTGGTCGGAAGTTATGAGGAAATGCCGCCGAATCTGATTGACGAGTTAAAGCGCGATCGACGCTGGTGCCAAGGGAACCTGATGAACTTCCGGTTGTTCCTGATGAAGGGCCTGCATCCGGCGCATCGCGCGGTGTTCATGACGGGCGTCATGGCCTATTTATCGGCGCCGCTTTGGTTCGCGTTCCTCATCCTCACGACTGTCGTGCTGGCCGTGCAGGCGCTGTTGCCGCCAACCTATTTCGTCGCGCCGTACCAGCTATTTCCGCTATGGCCCGAGTGGCATCCCGAATGGGCGATCGCCCTGTTCGGCGCGACAAGCGTGCTGCTGTTCCTGCCCAAGATCCTTGGCGCTGCGTTGGTGGTGAGCAAAGGCGCGCGGCTGTTCGGAGGCGCGCTCGCCCTCGCCGCAAGCACGGTATTCGAGATGGTGATGTCCGCACTTCTGGCGCCGATTCGCATGCTGTTTCACACGCGTTTCGTCGTGCTGGCGTTGCTCGGCTGGTCGGTGTCGTGGAAATCGCCGCCGCGATCCGACAACGAAACATCGTGGCGCGAAGCGTTGTTGCGCCACGGCCTGCACACCCTGTTGGGAGTCGTCTGGGCGGCCGGCGTTTACTGGCTTGATCCGTCGTACCTATGGTGGCTGTTGCCCGTCGTCGGCGCGCTGGCGCTATCGATTCCCTTGTCGGTCTACACGAGTCGAGTGGCGCTAGGTCGTCGATTGCGCTTGGATCGCATTTTCCTGATACCGGAGGAGGCCGAGCCTCCGCCGGAGATACGCGCGACGCACGAATATCTCGCGACGGCAGGAAGGCCTCCGCAATTCGCCGACGCCGTCGTCGATCCGCTGCTCAATGCCCTGGTTTGCGCAGCGGGCATCGCCCGCGTTCGTTTGCCCGAACTCGTGCGGAAGGAACGCGCCGCGCTGACGCGATATGCGTTGCTCCATGGGCCCCAGTCGCTCTCGCCGGCGCAGAAAGCTGAATTGCTCGGGGATCCGATCTCACTTTCAACGCTTCATAGCGGTGTCTGGTCGACCGCGGGCGCGCACGCGCTCTGGGCCGGCTGACCGAGTGTCGCGTCGATTCATGCGCCATCGATCGTCTGCGGGGCGATCGCAGGGTCCCAACGCCAGGGCCCACCCGCACAGGAGTAGCCGCTATAATTGCTTCCGGGCAAACAGCAATACGCGGGATCACGACGGTCGGTTCGTGGTTCATTGCCGCGATGAGAGCGTAGAGCGGAGTCTCAATGCATAACTCAGGTTGGCATCTTCGCAGGTACGTTGCCGCGGCAAGGATAGCGGGCCGCGGCCGGCTCGGGCTGCTTTCGTTGTGCGCCGCGCTCGGTGCCGCCTCCGCGACGGCCGCTGCGGCCGAAGCGCTTGTTTATCCGTCCGCTGCCAAGCGTCCGGTCACGGAGACGTTCCATGGCGTCACCGTCGTCGACGACTATCGCTGGATGGAGGATGACACCTCGCCCGAGGTCAAAGCCTGGGTCCGCGACCAGAACGCGCTGACGCGCAAGGTTTTGGACGCCGTTGCGCAGCGGCCGGAAATTGCCCGCCGCGTCGGTGAGCTGCTGCGGGCCCAGACCGTCTCGCGCTACGACTTTCATTATCGCGGCGGCGTCGTATTTGCAATGAAGTTTGCGCCGCCGAAAGACCAGCCCGTACTCGTCGCGCTGCCGCGCACGCTCGACGTGGCCAGCGAGCGCGTGGTTCTCGACCCCACGGTCTTCGACCCCAGCGGCCGCACGACCATCGACTTCTATGTTCCTTCCTACGATGGCAAATACGTGGCGTTGTCACTTTCCGCCAACGGCAGCGAGGTCGGCACCGCCTACGTCATCGAGGTCGCGACCGGCAGGCGCCTCGGCGACGCAGTGCCGCGCGTGATGTATCCGACGGCAGGAGGCAGCATCGAATGGGCCGCCGACGGCAAGGGTTTCTACTACACGCGCTATCCCGCTGCTGACGAACGACCCGAGGCGGACCAGCACTTCTATCAAACGGTCTGGTTCCACAAGCTCGGCACACCGATCGCTGCGGATCGCTACGTGATCGGTCGCGAATTTCCCCGCATCGCCGAGATCGCATTGGGCGGGAGTCTCGACGGGCGCGATCTGCTAGCGCAGGTGAAGAACGGTGACGGCGGCGAAATAGCGTACTACCTGCGACGTTCCGGCGGATCGTGGCAGCGAGTGGCTGACTTCACGGACGGCATCAAGCAAATGCAGTTTGGCCAGGACGGCAATCTCTACGCGCGCTCGGCCAAGGGCGCGCCGCTTGGCGACATTCTGGCCATTCCGCTCGCGGATGCGCGGCTCGCGCGGGCCCGCGTGGTCGTGGCGGAAGCGACCCTGGCGGCCGACAATGTCACTGTCGGGCATTCGCGCCTCTACGTGCAGTATCGCGACGGCGGCCCGTCCGTGGTAAAGATGTTCGATGTACGAGGGAAAGCGCTCGGCACTCTCCCGGCCGAACCGCTGTCCGACACAGCGGTCGACGCAATACTCGACGGCGACGACGCCATCGTGCGCGTGTCGAGTTTTGTCAGCCCGGCCACACGTTACCGCTACGAGGCAGCGCGCAACCGCTTGGCCGAGACTGCTCTCAACGGAAAACCCGCGTACAATTTCGACGACGCGACCGTCGAGCGGGAATTTGCGGTATCGAAGGACGGCACGCGTGTGCCCGTGATGATCGTTCACGCGAAGGGGATCAAGCTCGACGGCACGCATCCTACCTTGCTTTATGCCTACGGCGGCTACGGCATCAGCATGACGCCTCGCTTCAGCCCCATGCGCCGGCTCTGGCTCGACTATGGCGGGGTCTATGCGGAGGCCGGCATTCGCGGCGGCGGCGAATACGGCGAGGCATGGCACGTGGCCGGCATGCTCACGCGAAAGCAGAACGTCTTTGACGACTTCGCCGCATCCATGCAGCTGCTGGTCGACCTCAAGGTCACCACGCCGGACAGGCTCGCGATCATGGGCGGCAGCAATGGCGGATTGACCATGGGCGCTGCGCTGACGCAACATCCAGAAGCCATGCGCGCCGTCGTGAGCCAGGTCGGAATCTACGACACCTTGCGCTGGGAAACTCAGCCGAACGGCGAATTCAACGTCACGGAATTCGGTAGCGCCAAGGATCCGAACCAGTTCAAGGCGCTCTACGACTATTCGCCGTTGTTGCGCATCAAGGACGGCGTGAAGTACCCGGCCGCTCTTCTCACCACCGGCGACAACGACGGCCGCGTGGCGCCGTACGAATCACGCAAGATGGTGGCGCGGTTGCAGGCGGCGAGCAGTTCGGGCTATCCGGTGCTGCTGCGGACGGAAGCCGCCGCGGGACACGGCATCGGCACGGCGCTGTCGACGAGGATCGAAGGCGAGACCGACGTCTACACGTTCCTCGTCGATCAACTCGGTATCACGGGTCCGATGAAGCTGCAGTAGCGAAGACCGCATCAATCCGTCTTACGGTTTTTCGCTTTCGTTTCGAACGCCGCAAGCGCTCGGTCCATCCACTCGGGAACGAAGTGCAGCACGGCGAGCAGATAGAACATGCGTATCGCCCAGGTCGGTGAAAACAGGGCGACTATCATCGCGGATACCGGGATGACGCAGAACGAACGCAGCCTGTGACTCATCGCATCGCCGATTGCATCCGTGAATTCCGCAGTCGTCAATTCACGATGTGAGCGCATGCGCCGCAGGTGAAGTGCCAGCATCGCGAACAACAGCAGCACGTTCATTGCGTACAACATCACGGAAACCTGCAGCATGCCATGATTGGCGATCAGATTCGTGCTGAATGGCACCATCGTCGTCAGCAGCAGAAAAATGAGATTGATCCACAGCAGCGCGGGATCGACGCGCACGACGTACTTGAACTGGAAATGATGCGCGATCCAGAACATGGCGAGGACGCAGAAGCTGGCGACATAGATACCGAAAGAAAACTCGACGGAAGCGAAATGGCGCAGCATGTCTTCGTTCGACGTGAGCTGCAGACCTTCAGGCAATTTTATGTCGAGCACGAGCAACGTCATGGCTACCGAGAAGATGCCATCGACCAGCGCCTCCACCCGATTCTTGGACGGCAGATTGGCATCACGCGGGTGCGGCTTGTTCATCGCTGGGCACCACAACCTAGGCCATGGCGCACGATTGTGTCGCGGTCAGCGCGACGTCGTGGCGTTGGGCTTGAACTGCGGATCGACTGGAACGCGGTAGCCATTGGCCAGCCGATTCGTTTCGTTGGCGAGCGCAGCGACGGCGAGCATCTCGTGGAACTGCGCGTCCGTCATGCCCTTGGTTTTGGCGCCCGCCGTATGTGAATGGATGCAGTACTCGCAGTTATTGGTCACGCTGACCGCGATATAGATCAATTCCTTGGTCAGCGGATCGAGCGCACCTGGCGCCATTACCTGTTTCACGTTGCCCCACATCCGCCGCAACGTCGGCGGGTGGGTGGCGAGTACCTTCCAGAAATTGTTGACCCAGTCCGCCTTGCGCACCGCCATGATCTCGTCGTAGATCGCCCGCACTTCGGGAGACGCATCGGCGTACTCCACTATTCCGGTCATCGAGCTCGTTGACATTGGGAGGCTCCGCTTCCTGTGATTGGCGATGCTGGCAATGCGTTCGCGGCCAAATTCAAGGCAGCGTATAGGCCGTCTTCACGACCGTGAAAAATTCCTGCGCGTAACGGCCTTGTTCGCGCGGGCCGTAGCTCGAGCCTTTGCGGCCCCCGAATGGCACGTGATAGTCGACGCCGGCCGTCGGCAGGTTGACCATGATCATGCCCGCCTGGCTTGCGCGCTTGAAGTGCGATGCGTACTTGAGTGACGTGGTGACGATGCCGGCGGACAACCCGAAGTCGGTGTCGTTGGCGATCGCGAGCGCTTCGTCGTAGTCTTTTACTCGGATGACGCTGGCAACCGGCCCGAAAATCTCCTCGCGCGACGTCCGCATCGCGTTGGTCGCGCCAGTCAGCAACGCGGGCGAGAGGTAGTAGCCCTTTTTCGGCCTCTCGAGCACTTCGCCGCCGAAGGCGAGCGTGGCGCCCTCGCCCTTGCCAATGCCGATGTAATCGAGGTTCTGCTTCAGTTGCGTCTCGTCGACGACCGGTCCGATGTCGGTGCCCGGCGCCAGCGCGTCGTCGATCTTGAGCTTGGCGACGCGTTCACCCAACGCGGCGACGAATCGATCGTGTATGCCGGCGCCGACGATCAGGCGCGACGACGCCGTGCAGCGCTGGCCCGTCGAGAAGAACGCACCGTTGACCGCGCAATTGACCGCTGTCGGCAGGTCCGCATCATCGAGGACCACCATCGGATTCTTGCCGCCCATCTCGAGTTGGATCTTGGCCATGCGCGCGATCGCCTTCGCGGCGATAGAACGCCCGGTCGATACCGAACCGGTGAAGCTGATCGCGTCGATGCGCTTGTCGCCGATTATCGCTTCGCCTATCACGCTGCCACGCCCCATGACCAGATTGAAAACGCCGGGCGGCACGCCTGCTTTGACGATGATGTCGGCAAGCGCCCAGGCAGACCCCGGCACGAGGTCCGCGGGCTTGAACACGACGCAGTTGCCGTAGCATAGTGCTGGCGCGATCTTCCACGCGGGGATCGCGATCGGAAAATTCCACGGTGTGATGATGCCGATCACGCCCAGCGGCTCGCGGGTCACTTCGACGTCGACGCCTGGACGCACCGACGCGATCTTTTCGCCGGCAAGGCGCAGCGCTTCGCCCCCGAAAAACTTGAAGATCTGTCCGGCGCGCGCGACTTCGCCGACACCTTCCGGCAACGTCTTGCCTTCCTCGCGCGCCAGCAAGCGGCCGAGCTCGTCCTTGCGTGCGAGGATCGCATTGCCGATCGCGTCGAGCATATTGGCACGATCCTGTATCGACGACATCGACCATGATGCAAACGCCGCGCGCGCGGCCGTGATCGCAGCGTCCGCCTGTGCACGATCGGCGCGCGCGTACTCGCCGATGAGGTCGCTCAGGTCGGACGGATTGATGTTCCTGGAGACGTCGGCGCCTGCCGTCCATTCGCCGGCGATGAAATTGCGGTGCAATTCGGCCATGATGCTTCTCCTGTGCTCAGTGCGCGGGCAAGAGGCCGCGCATGGCGAGATTCCGGAACAGTTCCCCGACGCCGAATGTCCACGACGGCGCTTGGTCGCTGGTCGTGACCACGTTTTCGAGCGCGCCGAGCCGTCCCGTGGCGATGACGACGCGGTCGCCCAGATGGTGCGTGAAGCCGGCGCCCGGTGCGTCGCGGTCCTTGACCGGTGCGAACATCGTTCCCTGGAATAGCATGAAGCCGTCCGGGTACTGATGGTTTTCGTTCTGCGCCTGCGCGACGAGGTCCGCGGGATCGCGGCTGATCTTTTTCATCGAGCTGCGGCCGGCGAGATGAAAGCCATCGTCGCCGAATACGTCGAGCGAGAGTTCGCACGCACGGACGTCATCGAGCGTGAATCGAGTGTCGAACAAGCGGATAAATGGGCCGATCGAGCACGATGCGTTGTTGTCCTTTGCCTTGGACAGCAACAAGGCACTGCGCCCTTCGAAGTCGCGCAGGTTGACGTCGTTGCCCAGCGTCGCTCCCTGGATGTGACCGTGCGAATTCACGGCGAGGACGATTTCCGGCTCGGGGTTGTTCCACGCCGATTTCGGGTGCAAGCCGATCAACGCGCCGTGGCCGACGCTTGCCATCGGCTGCGTCTTGGTGAATATCTCCGCGTCGGGCCCGATGCCGACTTCGAGATACTGCGACCAGGCGCCCTGTTCGACGAGCACCTGCTTGATGCGCGCGGCGTCCTCCGACCCGGGTTTGATCGACGACAGGCTGCCGCCGAGAATGCCGACGATGCGCTCGCGGATCGCATCGGCCTTGCTCGCGTCGCCGCGGGCCTGCTCCTCGATGACGCGTTCGAGCATGCTCTCGACGAAAGTCACGCCCGCGGCCTTGATCGCCTGCAGATCGCAGGGGGCGAGCAGCCGCGGCTTGTCAGGGTCGAAGTCGGGGCGACTGTTGGCGAGCAGCACGTCGATCGAGCCGACAGGGCTACCGGATGCGCCGCGAACCGCCGTCGCGACATCGTCGCGTTCCAGCCACCCGCTGACGGTCGGCGCTTCACTGGCGATATCGATTACGCTCCCATCCGGTCGCACGGTGATCGGCGACGGCCCGGCGTGCCTGCCGGGAATCCATGCGCGTCCGAGCAGCGTCGCGCTGGACCAATCCGAGGGTAGTGCAGACAAAGCAGCAGCTTCGGTCATGAACCAGTAGCTATGAGCTGGAGGAAGACAGTGCCGGCATAATGCAATGGTGGCGCCGGCAATAGCGGCGCCGGTCTTGTCACGCGCAATGATACCTTGTCCGCATGGTGCGCGAACGGTGTACGCTACTGCTATGGGAGTGAGGCTCGATCACCATGTCCGCACGTTGCTCGATGCCCTCGCGTTTGCGTGGCCGGCGACAGCATTTGCTTTGCGATTGCACACGCCGAAGCCGATTGTGCCCGTCGATGACGACGACGATGATGACGGTGATGACGACAAGCGTGGTGGGGGCTCAGGCGGCAGCATAGACCCCGACGATGACGACGTAGACGATGCAGACGATGACGAGGACGACGAGGAGGATACGCTCTGGACCCAGTGCGGGTTCAGGCGCTGCGCGAATCCTACGTAGTCTGAGTCACCGGGCGAGCATCATCGCTACCGGAATGTTTCCGGCGCCATGGCTACCCCGACGGTCGTCGTGGACCGCGATGTACAGTCCTGCCGACGCAAACGCCCCGATTCCAACGCCGAGTGATGTGGCAGGCCGGCAGGCAGACAGATGATCGCTCAGGCGCCTGGTCTGCGGCGCGTCCACAACGCCATTATTCCGATGCCCATGAGCAGCAGTGTCCCCGGTTCTGGGACGGCCCCGGTCAGCGTGAATGCGGCGTTGAACGTACCCGTACCGACAATGTCCGTGCCCACACGAAGCCAATCCGGATCGAGAAATTCGTCGCGCGTCCAGCTCTGCAGATCGGGCGCAAACGGTGTCCCGGGCGACACGATCGGCCTCGAACCCGACAGCCACAGGAACTCGCCGCCGGCGACCTGTACTTGGGGAACGAAGAAATAGTGATCCGCCGGCAAATCGAGCGGGTCGGTGAAGATGATGTTGAACTGGACTTCTTCGCCTGTGATTGGACCATTGCCCAGCGTTGTCTGGTTAGGTACAGGGTGGATGCCGCCGGGCTGCACCGAATTCAATGCGGTGAAGGTCGCGCTCAAGACAGTCGTGGTGAAGGTGAGTTCGCCCGCAATGCTCGAATCCCGCTCGTCGAAGGCGACGTCCGACGGTGAGTTAACGCGCGTGGGCACCTCTGGCGTCGAGAAGGTCGGCGCCCCTGAGGTGCGCCCAACGTTCGAATCCTTGGGAAAGACCCGATAGATTTCCACCCTGACTTCGCCGATAGTCGGCGTGCCACCGGTCAGGAGACCCGTAAATGTTGCGCTGGTCAGGCTCGTCTGGCTGCCGGTCGTCACGAAATCGTCGGCAGCCTCGATCTCGAACTTGCCCGAGGTATCGGGTCGCGACGCAATCGCAATTGCGTTGGTAACGGTGCCAGTGCTGAAAAAGAACGGGTCCGCGTAACACGCTCCGGCGATCAGCATCGATGTCGCCGCCATGGCAAAGTTCAGGAGTATCCAAAGAGGGGAAAACTTGGTTCGAGTGCGCATGATTGGCTCCCAAAGAAGGGCAGTACAGCTTGCAGGCCACAACATTGTTACAAGCAATGCGCATGCCGAACCGAGTTGATTTGAATAAAAACAGCTAGTTGCAATTTCTCGACCAATATGTCGCACATGCAATTGTAAAAATTTGTGACAGTTTGTGGCCAGGTCCGGATTGGGACTGCGTCGAGCGCCTCGTGGCACTGCGCAGGACATGCTATGCTTCTGTCTTGCGGCGCCCTGCGAGTACGTAGAACGGTTGCCCGCCGCATTTTGGATCTCCCCGGCAACCGGATCATCGGCTTCTAATCTCCCGCTCAAGGCAACGCCTGGGCAGCTTTACCGGTTAGCGACGATGGCACATGGAACCGAGGCAGAGGTTCCGCAGTCGACCCGGTTGTGGCTGTTTAGCGCGCCTGGGCGCTTGAGTTCGGCGATTCAAGGCTGACCTTCAAGCGCCGCGCCCGACTCGTCTACAGGTCCGGAATTCTCCGGCCCAGCCCGTTCATCATGGACGCCCGCTGTGCCTCGATGCGCATGCGCCGCGTTCGCGCGGCTGAGGATTTTATGGAATCGAATTTGAATTTCGAATCGTTGCAACTCGCGCCGGAACTGCTGCGCGCGTTGACCACTTGCGGCTATACCGCGCCCACCCCAATCCAGCGGCAAACGATCCCGGCTTTGCTTGCCGGCCGCGATGTCATCGGCTCGGCCCAGACGGGCACCGGCAAGACAGCCGCGTTCGTGCTGCCCGCGCTACAGCGCCTGAGCGCGGCTCCGCACGTCGCACGGTCCTCGGGTCATCACGCCGTCAGCACGCCTCGCGTGCTGGTGCTCGCGCCAACGCGCGAACTCGCGCAGCAGGTGGCGACGCAGGCGGTGCAATACGGGCAATACCTGCGCCTTCGGGTCGTGTGTATCTACGGCGGTGCGCCGTATCCGATACAAAACCGCGAACTCGCTCGCGGTGCCGATCTGCTCGTCGCGACGCCGGGCCGCTTGATCGATCATCTCGAGCGCGGCCGGATCGATCTGTCACGTCTCGAAATGCTCGTGCTCGACGAGGCCGACCGCATGCTGGACATGGGCTTCATCGAGGATGTCGAGCGCATTGTGGCGAAGTCGCCCAAGACGCGCCAGACGGTCCTGTTTTCGGCGACTTTCGACTCCGCAATCGCGCGCCTCGCCTCGCGCCTGCTGCGCGATCCCGTCCGCATCGAGGTCGAGGCGGACAAGAAGCCGCCCGTCGCCATCGATCAGCGCGTTCACTTCACCGACGATCATGCCCACAAGCATCGGATTCTTGACCATCTGCTGACCGACATCGAGATGACTCAGAGCATTGTTTTCATCGCGACCAAGCGCGATGCCGAATCGCTCGCCATCCGTCTGCGCGGCGAGGGCCATGCAGCGGCAGCTCTGCATGGCGACATGAATCAACGCGAGCGCACGCGAACCTTGTCCGACATGCGTCGCGGCAGTGTACGCACGCTGGTGGCCACCGACGTCGCCGCGCGCGGCCTCGACGTTGCCGGCATCAGCCATGTCATCAACTTCGATCTCCCGCGGCAAGCGGGCGACTATGTCCACCGCATTGGCCGCACCGGCCGCGCCGGGGCGAGCGGCGTTGCGGTATCGCTTGCGGCGCATAGCGAGCGCGCGCAGGTGCGCCAGATCGAGCGTTTCACCGGCGCCACCATCGCCGCGCATGAGATTCCCGGCCTGGAGCCACGCCGGCGTCCGAGCCAGAACGATAGGGCACGAACGGGTGCCCGACCCGCGCCGCGCCGCCAAGGCGACGCATGGGCAGCGCCACGTCGCGATGGCAACACGGATCCGCGCAAGGCGGCATGGCCGGACCGGAAGTACGGTCGCGCGCGCTGACGCAAGTCGCGGCGCGAGCGAGGTGCGGCACCGCGTTAAATAGAGTATCGTTTTCGCGAGTTGACCGCGATCGGCGGGCAAGGAGAACGCGATGTACGCGCAGATGGTCGATACCGGTGCGAAGCGCTTGCGCGCTCTGGAGGAAATGTCCCCCGAGGAGCGCGCGTTTCAGGAGCGCATCGACGCCGACATCAAGATCGAGCCGAAGGACTGGATGCCCGAGGCCTATCGCAAGACGCTCATTCGTCAGATTTCGCAGCATGCGCACTCCGAAATCGTCGGCATGCTGCCCGAAGGTAACTGGATTACCCGCGCGCCGACCCTTCTGCGCAAGGCGATCCTGATGGCCAAAGTGCAGGACGAGGCCGGCCACGGCCTCTACCTCTACGCGGCCGCGGAAACGCTGGGCGTCTCGCGCGACGAGCTCATCGCGGAGATGCACGCCGGCAGAGCGAAGTACTCCAGCATCTTCAATTACCCGACGCTGACCTGGGCGGACATCGGAGCCATCGGCTGGCTCGTCGATGGCGCCGCAATCATGAACCAGATTCCCTTGTGCCGCTGCTCCTACGGTCCCTATGCGCGGGCGATGGTTCGCGTATGCAAGGAGGAGAGCTTCCATCAGCGTCAAGGCTACGACATCCTGATCAAGCTGTGTCAGGGCACGCCGCAACAAAAGGCGATGGCGCAGGACGCGCTCAACCGCTGGTGGTGGCCCTCGCTGATGATGTTCGGACCGCCCGACGCGGACTCGGTGCACAGCGCGCAATCGGCGGCGTGGAAGATCAAGATCCTGTCGAACGACGAATTGCGCCAGCGCTTCGTCGACCAGACGGTGCCGCAGGCCGACTATCTCGGCCTCAAGATTCCGGATGCGCTGCTGAAGTGGAACGGCCAGTGCGACCACTATGATTTCGGTCCGATCGATTTCGACGAGCTGTACAGTGTCGTGAAAGGCAACGGGCCGTGCAATCGCGATCGGCTGCGCACCCGCGTCAAGGCGTGGGACGACGGCGCGTGGGTGCGCGACGCCGCCACGGCGCACGCGCGAAAACAATCGGCGCGTGCCGCGCAAAAGGCTGCTTAAGGAGACGCCAGTGAACGAGGAATGGCCCCTCTGGGAAATTTTCATTCGCAGTCAGCACGGCCTCGCGCACAAGCACGTGGGCAGCCTGCACGCAGCCGACGCCGAGATGGCGATCAAAAGCGCGCGCGACGTCTATACACGGCGCAACGAAGGCGTGAGCATCTGGGTCGTCGCTTCGGCCGATGTCACCGCCAGCGCACCTGGCGAAAAAGAGCCATTGTTCGAGCCGGCGAACAGCAAGGTCTATCGGCATCCAACGTTCTTTCCGATGCCCGATGAAGTAAAGCACATCTGAAGGCCGCCGCCTGCGGGCGCGAATTCATTCGCGCTCGACGATTGTTCCAACCGCGGTCCGAATGAAGTCCGCCCGGCAAGAGCATGATGCCTGCAGCAACGATGGTCGAACCTCGAATGCCGATGACGTCCGATACGCTCCTTTTCGACTACCTGCTCCGACTCGCCGACAGTGATCTGATCCTGGCGCAGCATCTGGGCGAATGGATCGGGCACGGACCCGTACTCGAAGAGGACATCGCCCTCACCAACGTCGGCCTCGATCTGCTCGGCCAGGCTCGGATGTGGTTCGGCTACGCGGGCGATGTCGAAGCGCGTATCGCGGGCCGCGGCCGCGATGAGGACGAACTGGCATTCCTGCGTGAGGCCCACGAATTCCGCAACCTGCTGCTCGTCGAGCAACCCAATGGGGACTACGCGCAGACTATTGCGCGCCAATTCTATTTCGATGTCTGGCATCAGCTCCTGCTCAGTCAATTGGCGCACTCGCGCGATGCGCGCATTGCCGAAATCGCGGCCAAGGGATGGAAGGAAGTGCGCTATCACGTCGAGCGCAGTGCCGGATGGGTGATCCGCCTCGGCGACGGCACCGAGGAGAGTCACGCCAAAATGCAGGCGGCGATCGACGACATGTGGATGTATACCGGCGAGATGTTCGAGGCCGATGCAACTGAACAAGCGCTCATCGCCGAAGGCATCGCCTGCGACGCACCGGCGCTGGCTCCGGCCTGGCGCGATCAGATCGGCGCCGTGCTGCAGCAGGCGACATTGGTCGTGCCCGCATCCGCATGGATGCAGAGTGGCGGGCGTCGTGGCGTGCACACCGAGCATCTCGGCCATCTCCTCGCCGAAATGCAGTCGCTGCAGCGCACCTATCCCGGTGCGCGATGGTGACGGCCGTCGGCGATCCGATGCGCGAACCCGCGCTCGACGCGATCTGGGCGTTGCTCGCCGCCATTCCGGACCCTGAGATACCGGTGATTTCGATCGTCGAGCTTGGTATCGTGCGCAATGTCGCCCGCGAAGGCAATGAAATTGTCGTCACCGTCACGCCGACATACTCGGGCTGCCCCGCAACGGAGATGATTGCCGCGGATATCCGTCGCGCGCTGGCCGACGCGGGAGTGCGGCGTTGCCGCATGCAGACGCAATTGTCGCCGGCGTGGACCACCGACTGGATCGCCCCCGAAGCACGCGCACGACTACGCGGGTACGGCATCGTCCCGCCGGCGGAACGCACTGCCTCGCGCCTGAGCGCAATCGCAATCGATGTCACCGGTCTGCGCAAGCGTGCGGCGCCGGTCGTTGCGTGCCCACGCTGCGGTTCGACGCACACGCAGGAACTATCGCGCTTCGGCTCAACTCCATGCAAGGCGCAATACCGCTGCGACGATTGCCGGGAGCCGTTCGACTACTTCAAGCCGCACTGAGTCGCGCACCGAACTCATGAGCAAATTTCATCCGTTGACGGTCGCCACCGTCACTCGCGAGACGCGCGACGCCATTGCGCTGACTTTCGAGGTGCCTCCGGATTTGCGCGAGCAATTCCGCTTCGTCCAGGGCCAGCATCTGACACTGCGAGCCGACATCGACGGCGAAGACGTGCGCCGCTCGTACTCGATCTGTTCCGCCGTCCAGGACGAGGTGTTGCGCATCGCGGTCAAGAAGGCCCCGGGCGGCGTGTTCTCGATGTGGGCGAACGACGGCGTCAGGGCTGGGCAGACACTGGACGTCATGCCGCCGATGGGCCACTTCAACGTGCCGCTGGCACCGGACAAACGCGGGCACTACGTCGGATTCGCGGCCGGCAGCGGGATCACGCCGCTGCTGTCGATCATCAAAACGACGCTGGCCGTCGAGCCGCATAGCCAATTCACGCTGTTCTTCGGCAATCGTTCGTCGAGTGCCGTGATGTTCAAGGAAGAGCTGTCCGATCTCAAGGATTCCCATCTCGAGCGTTTGAACCTCGTGTACGTCATGAGCCGCGAACCGCAGGACATCGAGATACTGAATGGCCGCATTGACCGGGCGAAGGCCGACGCGCTGCTTGAACGATGGGTCGACACTGGCACGGTCGACGCCGCGTTCGTGTGCGGCCCCGATGGCATGATGCAGGCCGTCGCCGCGTCGCTGGAAGCCCATGGCGTGCCGAAGGCGCGTATCAAGGTGGAACTGTTCGCGGCGAGCATCCCGAAGCACGAACGCAAGCCGCAGGCCGCGCCAGCGCCCGGCCACACGGAATGCGCCGTCACCGTGATCATGGACGGCGCGGCGCGCCAGTACACCGTGGAAAAAGCGAAGGAAAACATTCTCGACGCGGCGCTGCGGCAAGGCATCGAGCTCCCCTATTCCTGCAAGGGCGGAGTCTGCTCGACTTGTCGCGCCAAGCTCATCGAAGGCGAGGTCGACATGGACGTCAATTTCGCGCTCGAGGACTATGAGATCGCACGCGGATTCATTCTTTGCTGCCAGAGTTATCCCGTCACCGACAAGGTGGTGGTGGACTTCGACCAGACCGCGTAGTCAGCGCATCCGGTCAGTCCATGGCCGCGGACCCGGTGCGCAGTGAGTATGCTCGTGCCGACCTGCTAAGCTAGCGGATACGCTACCAGGAGGACCGTCGTGTCGGAATCATTGTTCGAGCGCCACAAAGCGTTGCTCGATCGCGCGCTGCAAGCCGTGGCCGAGCGTGGCTACTGGAGTGCATTTCCGGAAAGCCCGAGCCCGAAGGTTTACGGCGAAGGCGCGGCCGAAGCCGGCAAGGCGGCGTTCGACGCGCTGTTGCACAAGCCCTTTCCACTGACCCAACCGGGAACGATCGGAACGGTCGGCGGCGAGAATTCTCCCTACGGCATGCCGTTGGGTGTGACCTATCCCAAGGTCGACATCGACGCGCTCTTTGCGGCCGTTGCCAAAGCCGAAGTTGCGTGGCGCAAGGCCGGTCCCGAAGTCTGGGTCGGCGTGGCGCTCGAAATCCTGACGCGCATCAACAAGCGCAGCTTCGAAATTGCCCACGCCGTGATGCATACCACCGGACAGGCCTTCGTGATGTCGTTCCAGGCAGGCTGTCCCCATGCGCAGGACCGCGCGCTCGAAGCCATTGCCTGCGCGTGGGACGAAATGCGCCGCATCCCGGCTAAAGCGTACTGGGAAAAACCCCAGGGCAAGAACGAACCCCTGAAGATGGAAAAGCATTACCGCATCGTGCCGCGCGGCATCGGGCTGGTCATCGGATGCAACACGTTTCCGACGTGGAACGGCTATCCGGGCATGTTCGCGAGCCTCGCGACCGGCAACGCGGTCGTGGTCAAGCCACACCCGAATGCGATCCTGCCGCTGGCGATCACCGTACAGATCGCGCGCGAAGTGCTGAGCGAGGCTGGTTTCGATCCCAATGTAGTCACATTGATCGCCCACACGTCGGGCGACGACACGGCGCAAACGCTCGCTTTGCGGCCCGAGGTGAAGCTTATCGACTTCACCGGCAGCACGGCCAACGGCGATTGGCTCGAGCGGCATGCGGGACAGGCGCAGGTCTATACCGAAAAGGCGGGCGTCAATCAGATCGTGCTCGACTCCGCGGACGACTTCAAGGCGGTGGCGCGCAATGTGGCGTTTTCGCTTGCTCTCTATACCGGGCAGATGTGCACCGCGCCGCAAAACGTATACATCCCGAAAGGCTGGCATCGATACCGCCGACGGCCATCTGTCGTTCGACCAGGTTGCGCAAGGGTTGGGGGAGGCGGTGCAGAAACTCGTTGGCGATCCCGCGCGAGCGGTGGAGATTCTCGGCGCCGTGGTCAACGATGGCGTTGCGGCACGCATCGACGCAGCGCGGGCGTTGGGGCCGATCGTGGTCGATAGCCAGGTGATCGTGCATCCGCAGTATCCCGATGCGCGCATCCGCACGCCGCTGATTGTCAGACTCGACGCGAAAGATGGGGCCAAGTACCTCAAGGAGTGGTTCGGGCCGATCGCGTTCGTCATCGCCACCGACGGCACCGCGCAGAGCCTCGACATCGCGCGCCGGACCGCGAAGCAGCATGGTGCGTTGACGCTCTCGCTCTATTCCAGGAATGCGCAGGTGATCGACGACGCCATCGCGGTCGCGGAAGACGCCGGCGTCGCGCTTTCGATCAACCTGACAGGCGGTGTATTCGTGAACCAGTCGGCAGCATTCTCCGACTACCACGGCACGGGCGCCAATCCCGCGGCCAACGCGGCGCTGACCGACGCGGCATTCGTCGCCAGCCGCTTCCGCGTCGTCCAGCATCGGATGCACGTTTAGGCCATGAATTACGAAAGCATCGTCTTCAACAGCGAAGCAGGCGTCGCCCGCCTGACGCTCAATCGACCGGAGCGGCTCAACAGCTTCACCGATGCGATGCACGCGGAAGTGCGCGACGCGCTCGCCAAGGTCAGAGCAGACGCTGCTGTGCGCGTGCTGTTGCTTACCGGCGCGGGCCGCGGTTTTTGCGCGGGTCAGGATCTCGCCGACCGTGCCGTCGCGCCTGGCGCCGAGCCGGTCGATATCGGCGCATCGATCGAGCGCAACTACAAACCGCTGGTGCTCGCCCTTCGTGCACTACCGCTACCTGTCGTCTGCGCGGTCAATGGTGTCGCCGCCGGGGCCGGCGCCAACATTGCGCTTGCCTGTGACATCGTTATCGCCGCCAGGTCTGCGAGCTTCATTCAGGCCTTCGCGCGGATTGGACTGCTGCCGGATGCCGGTGGGACTTTCTTTCTGCCGCGACTCGTCGGGAGCGCTCGCGCGATGGGGCTGGCGATGCTGGGCGAAAAGCTGTCCGCCGAACAGGCCGCCGAATGGGGAATGATCTGGAAATGCGTTGATGACGCCGAATTGACCTCGACCGTGGATGCCATGTTGCAGCACTTTGCGACCGCGCCCACGCGGGGCATCGCGGCGACGAAACGCGCGATCCAACTCGCCGCAGGCAATGCATTGGAAACGCAGCTCGATGTCGAACGCGATGCGCAACGAGAATTGGGCCGCAGTGAGGACTATCGCGAAGGCGTCAGCGCGTTTGCCGCCAAGCGGGCGCCCAAATTCACAGGGAGGTAGCGCGATGTCGGACCACCCGCCGCCGCTGTCCGCGACCGCCGCGCAAGACCTCGCCGAACGCGTCGCCGAGCAGATGTACGCGCGCGACCGCGCCTCGCAGATGATGGGCATGAAGGTGGCGAGGATCGCGCGGGGGCATGCCGAACTCGTCATGACCGTGCGCGCGGACATGCTCAACGGCCACGCCACGTGCCATGGCGGATTCATCTTCACGCTGGCGGACAGCGCGTTCGCGTTTGCCTGCAACAGCGGCAATCAGACCACGGTCGCGTCGGGTTGCACCATCGACTTCATCGCGCCGGCGCGAGACGGGGACGTGCTTACGGCCGTCGCAAATGAGCGCAGCGCCAGCGGGCGCACGGGCGTGTACGACATCGACGTCCACAATCAGCGCGGTGAGAAGATCGCGCTGTTTCGCGGCAAGTCCTACCGCGTCAAGGGTCACGTGATCGCCGACCCGCAGTCGGAGGAGGCGTAGTGCTCCCAGGTAAAGCGGCACCGAAGGGACTTGATCCGATTGAAACCGCGAGTCGTGCCGAACTCACGGCCCTACAGCTTGCACGGCTGCGGTGGACGTTGCAGCACGCGTACGACAACGTTGCGCACTATCGCAAGGCATTCGACCGCGCCGGCGTGAGTCCAGCCGATTGCCGCTCGCTCGACGATCTGGCGAAGTTTCCATTCACCGTCAAAGCGCACCTGCGCGAAAACTATCCGTTCGGCATGTTCGCGGTTCCGCGCGAGCAGGTCGTCCGCATTCACGCTTCATCGGGGACAACCGGCAAGCCGACGGTCGTCGGCTACACGAAGAACGACATCGAAACGTGGGCCACGGTGATGGCGCGCTCGATCCGTGCCGCAGGGGGCCGCCCGGGCGATCTCGTGCACGTCGCCTACGGCTATGGCCTGTTCACGGGCGGCTTGGGCGCGCACTACGGCGCGGAAAAGCTTGGCTGCACCGTGATCCCGATGTCCGGTGGGCAGACGGAGAAGCAGGTGCAATTGATTCAGGACTTCAAGCCACGCGTCATCATGGTGACGCCGTCGTACATGCTGGCGATCGCCGAAGAAATGGAAAAACAGGGCATCGATCCGCGCGAGACCTCGCTGGAGATCGGCATTTTCGGCGCCGAGCCCTGGACGCCGACGATGCGCGAAGCCATCGAGGCGCGCCTCGACATCGATGCCATCGACATCTTCGGCCTGTCCGAGGTCATGGGACCGGGCGTGGCGCAGGAATGCATCGAGACCAAGGATGGGCTGACCATCTGGGAAGACCACTTCTATCCTGAAATCATTGATCCCGAAACTGGTGCGGTCTTGCCGGAAGGCGAGAAGGGCGAGCTGGTGTTCACGTCGCTGACCAAAGAGGCGCTGCCGATCATTCGCTACCGCACGCGCGACCTCACCCGTCTGCTGCCACCCACGGCGCGCGCCATGCGCAGGATGGAAAAGATCACCGGACGGTCCGACGACATGCTTATCATCCGTGGCGTGAACGTATTCCCGACGCAAGTCGAGGAACTTATTCTCAAGCAGCCCGCGCTGGCACCCCATTATCAGCTTGAGGTGACGCGCCCGAGGATTTTGGACGAGCTTACCGTGGTGGTGGAACGTGCACCCGCCGCCGGCAGCAGGGATGGCGACGCGGCGGGCGATCAGCTCGCGCACCAGATCAAGAACCTGGTCGGCGTGACCGCGTTCGTACGCGTGGTGCAGGCGGGCGGGATCGAACGCTCGCTCGGCAAGGCCAAGCGCGTTGTCGACAAGCGGCCCAAGACCTAGCGTTATCGATGGCAGCGGCGCAATTTCGTGGCGTCTTCCCTTATCTCGTTTCTCCGCTCGATGGTGCGGGCGACGTCAAGAGCGGCGTTCTCGCGCGCCTTTGCGACGATCTGATCGTTGCCGGCGTGCACGGACTGTCGCCATTGGGTTCGACCGGCGAATTCGCGTATCTGTCGTGGCCGCAGCGCCGCCGTGTCGTCGAGGTCGTGCTCGAGGCGGCCAAGGGACGCGTGCCAGTGGTTGCCGGCGTAGCATCGACGACGATTGCCGACGCCATGGCGCAGGCACGCGAATACGAGCGCATGGGCTGTGACGGCATCCTCGCCATCCTCGAAGCCTACTTTCCGATTGCCGACGAGGGCGTGTACGCGTACTTCAAGAGCATCGCCGAAGCTGTTTCGCTGCCGATCGTGCTCTATACCAATCCGAGCTTCCAGCGCTCGGACCTGACCCTGACGGTCATCGAGCGCCTGAGTCGTATCCCGAATATTCGCTACATCAAGGACGCTTCCAGCAACACCGGCCGACTGCTGTCGATCATCGATCAGGTCGACGGCCGCATGCAGGTGTTCGCGGCTTCGGCGCATATTCCAGCGTGCGTCATGCTCATCGGCGGGATCGGCTGGATGGCGGGCCCGGCGTGCGTGGCCCCGCGCCAGAGTGTCGAACTCTACGAACTGTGTCGCCGCGGTGACTGGACGGCGGCAATGGAGCGCCAGCATCGCTTGTGGAATCTGAACCAGGCGTTCGCCAAATACAATCTTGCCGCCTGCATCAAGGGCGGCCTTCAACTCCAAGGATACGATGTCGGCGCGCCATTGCCGCCCCAGGCCCCCCTTACTCCCGAGGGCGTCGACGAGGTCAGACGCGCACTCGTCGCGATCGGCGCACTCTGATCGCTCGCATGGGCGCGCTTTTCATCGGCATGATCATCAGCACCGTCGGTGTCGGCTATTTGATGTACGGCCGGCGACAGGCCAAGTTCGTCCCTGCGATCGCCGGGCTGGTTCTGTGCATCTATCCCTATTTCGTCAACGACTGGGTGTGGCTGACTGTGATCGGCGTGCCGCTGCTCGTCGCGCCATTCCTGATCGACTTCTGATCCCTTGCGGCGCCGGACGGGTTGCACGCGCATCCCACTGGATTTCTCGATACCATACGGACCTTTGGCGTCGGCGCAGGCCGTGTCGGGAAGGAGCGATTCGTGGCGGTAGCGTGGGCAAGAACGCGCGGCATGGCGCAGTCCGATCGTGTGGATGTCGATCCCGCAGCGGGCACTATTCGCCTCCCTGGCGACATTTCCAGCATCGCTGCGATCGAGTGGGACGTACCAACGCACGGCACGGTGATCGGCACCCTGCTCAATGATCGAAGTGCTCTCGCTGCGCTGGGCGATACCGTGCACGCGGCTCCTTATCTCGCGCCGCCGCACTCCGTCATCCTCTACATCAAGCCCCGCAATACCTGGACGGCATGCGGAACTGCGGTGATCGTACCGGCGAGCCTGGGAGACGTCGAGGTTGGCGCAACGCTCGGTATCGTCATCGGCACCACCGCGTGTTGCGTCGACGAAGCTCGCGCGTTGGACGTCGTTGCGGGCTATACGATCGTGAATGACATCAGCGAGGCGCATGCAAGCCTATATCGCCCGGCCCTTCGGCAACGTTGCCGCGACGGTTTTTGCCCGATCGGACCATGGATCATCGCCAAGGAGGAAGTCACTGCACCGGACGGGCTCGACCTGCGAGTGTTCATCAATGGCAAACTGTGTGCGACCCATTCGACGGCGAATCTCGTTCGTCCCGTCGCCAGGCTTGTCGCGGACGTCAGTCAATTCATGACGCTGCGGCCCGGCGACGTGCTGTTGGCCGGCGTTACCGGCAATTTGCCGCGTGCTCGCGCCGGCGATCGCGTCCGCATCGAAATCGACCGTGTGGGATCGCTGGAAAATTTGCTGGTCGCGGAGGCGCGGCCTTGAAGCGGGCTCGCGTCGCGTGGATGGGCGCGATTCACGATGCGACCGAAGTGGACGGGAGGTTGCGACTCGCCGACGGTCGTAGTGTCGACGAAACTGACGTCGTCTGGCTGCCGCCGCTGCCGCCGACCGAGCGACCCCGGACGATCTTCGCGCTCGACCTGAACTACGCCGACCATGGCAGGGAGCTCGCGTTCAAGAGTCCGGACGAACCGGTGATATTCCTGAAGGGTTCGAATTCGCTGCTCGGTCACCGGGGCCAGACCCGCCGCCCTGCGGACGCGACGTACATGCACTACGAGTGCGAACTTGCCGTCGTGATCGGGCGCACGGCGCGGCGCGTCACGCGCGCGGACGCCTATGAATATGTCGCCGGTTACGCGGTGGCCAACGATTATGCGATTCGGGACTATCTCGAGAACTACTACCGTCCGAACTTCCGCGCGATCGGCAGGGACATGTCCACGCCGATCGGACCATGGCTGGTCGACGCCGCCGACGTGAAGCATCCGATGAACCTGCGTTTGACGACGACGGTCAACGGTACGGTCGTGCAGAGGGGCAACACCGGCGACATGGTATTCGACATCGCGTTCCTGATCGCGCATCTGTCCAGCTTCATGACCCTTTCGCCGGGCGACGTCATCCTGACGGGTACGCCGGACGGCCTTTCCGGCGTACATGCCGGCGACGAAGTCGTGACCGAAATCGGCGGCATCGGCCGCCTGGTCAACACCATCGTCGGTGACGCGCCGTGATCGTACCAGCGCACCGTAGAGTTGTGTGGAATTGAACCGAGGGGCCGACATGGTCGCACCGAGCAGGAAACCCAACACCACCGGGAAGGTGAAGCGCGTGCCCGTCCGTCGTCGCGCGCGACCTGCGAAGATCGCCACCGCGGAATGGGCGACGCGCGTGCAACTTGCCGCCTGCTATCGGATCTTTGCGCAACTCGGATGGACCGAACTGATCTACAACCACATCACGCTGCGGCTGCCGGGTCCGAACAAGCATTTCCTCATCAATCCATTCGGCCTGCTTTATTCGGAAGTGCGCGCATCGAACCTGGTGAAGATCGACCTGGATGGCAACATCATCGGCGAATCGGCGTGGCCCGTGAATCCCGCTGGATTCACCATTCACGCCGCGATTCACGACGGCATTCCAGACGCGCACTGCGTGATGCACACGCACACCACGGCGGGCATGGCGGTCGCGTGCGCACGCGATGGCTTGTCGATGAGCAATTTCTATTCGGCGCAGCTGCATGACAAACTCGCCTACCACGATTTCGAAGGCATCACCGTGCACCCTGACGAAGGCCCGCGCCTGATCCGCGCCATCGGTGGCAGGCGGGCGGTTATCCTCCGCAATCACGGCTTGCTGGCGTGGGGCGACACCATTGAGCGCACGTTCGCGATCTTGTGGCTGCTCAATCGCGCGTGCGAGATCCAACTTGCGTCGACATCGATGGGCCCCGTTATCGCGCTATCCGAAGACGTCCAGCGCAAGTGCACCCGCGACTCGCTGCAGTTCAGCGACCGCTTCGGCGCAGGTCAGGATGTATTCGATGCGCTGACCCGGGTGGTGGAGCGTGCCGACCCGTCATACCAGACCTGAGGCGACGTCGTGAACATCTGCATTTACGGCGCCGGTGCGATCGGCGGCTTTGTGGGAACGCGACTCGCCGTGGCGGGCGGAGACGTGGCCGCGATCGCTCGCGGCGCGACGGCGCAGGCGCTGCGCACGCACGGGTGGCGTCTGGAAACCGGCGGCGTATTGATCACCGCGCCCGCGCGAGTCGCCGAATCGCCGACGCAGCTCGGTGTGCAGGATCTTGTCGTGGTCGCCGTGAAAGGCCCTGCATTGACGAGCATTGCGGCGTCGATCGCGCCGTTGATCGGCCCCGAAACGATTGTCGTGACCGCGATGAACGGCGTGCCATGGTGGTTCTTCCAGGGCTTCGGCGGGAGCTATGAAGGTATGCAACTCGAGTCGATCGACCCCGAGGGAAGAATCGCGTCGGCGATTCCCGCGACGCAGATCGTCGGTTGCGTCGTCCACGCCGCCTGCACGACGCCATCACCCGGTCTGACGCGCAACGTTGCCGGCAAGCGATTGATCTTCGGCGAGCCGCACGGTGGTCACTCGCAGCGCCTGACCGCACTTGGTGAGCTGTTTCGTAACGCAGATTTCGACGTGGAACTGTCGGACTGCATCCAGCGCGACATCTGGTACAAATTGTGGGGCAATATGACCATGAATCCGGTCACCGCTCTGACGGGTGCCACCGCGGACAAGGTGCTCGACGATGCGCTGGTGAACGGATTTTGTCGCGCAGTGATGAGCGAAGCCCAGGTCATCGGCGGGCGCATCGGCTGCGCTATCGCCGAGAGCGCGGAGGAGCGTCACGTCGTGACACGCAAACTCGGGGCTTTCAAGACCTCGATGCTGCAGGACGTCGAGGCCGGCCGGCCGGTGGAAATCGACGTGCTGCTCGCAGCACCTCGTGAAATCGGCGCGGCGCTCGGTGAGCCAACGCCGTACATGGACGCATTGCTTGGGCTCGCGCGATTGCAGGCGCAGACACTGGGGCTGTACCCGCAATAGCGTGCGGGTGTCGAACCGGGGACGAATCGGAGTCGCAGCGGAAAGTCGCGCCATCGCGCATCAATCGAATCGATAGACCAGTTGCAGCCGCACGCTCGTCAGCGGATTGTTTTCACTCGGGCCATCCAGCGTGCGTTGCACGCGCAGCGGGACGTACAGAACTTCCGCGCCGAGGGTCCAGTGGGCGTCCAGGTCGCGGCTCGCGCCGATCGTGGCGAGTGGCAACGTGCCGCGGGCCACAAGTCGCGAGCGGTCGTGCACGTCGAACGTGAACGCGTCGACCTGCACCGCGAATTCGGTGCGCGCCACGCCGAGACTGCCGTGTGCGTGCCAGGACTCCGCCGTCCACTCGGACGTCGCCTCGATGCCGTAATAGTTCAACATGATGTGGTCGTTCGATGGCGCCTGGCAGCCGAACGGGTTCTGCTCGCGGTCCGCGACCCCGGCGAGCCTGGCAGGACACGTGATGTCTCCCTGAGCACGGCCGTGCTGGCCGAACGCCTGCAGCGACAGGGTGAAAGCATCGCGCTCGAACAGGCGATGCCCGATCGACAGCGCAACGAGGTCCAGCGGCTGCGCTCCGTCGATGGATAGCGGGGGCGTATAGCCGAGTTCCGCGACAAAGTCGGCAGGCAGGCCCAGGATGAAACGGATCCTTCCGAACACGGGCGATTTGTTGAGGTCCTCCACCTT
Source organism: uncultured beta proteobacterium (assembly GCA_963732105.1). Classification (GTDB taxonomy): domain Bacteria; phylum Pseudomonadota; class Gammaproteobacteria; order Burkholderiales; family Casimicrobiaceae; genus PALSA-1003. Next base: position 199,859 of record CAVSYL010000019.1, on the reverse strand, counting down.
TATTCCGTGGAGGCCGACACGCTCGTGCGCCTCGCTCACCTTCGGGATATCGCCCACGTCCAACGCGACGCTCCAGCGCCACGCAGCGAGCGCGGGCGTTGCTCCGAACGCCGTCATGAATGTGGAAGCGCCGACATAGTTCATCGCCCAAGCCTCCGGGCGATCGGACGACAGGTGTTCGTCGTTGTGGACGATGGTCTGCGCCTCCGCGGCGGGAACGCAACGCAGTGCAGCGGCCAGCAAGACCGGGAACAGGTCGGCGATCCGCAAGGACTGCGCCGCTAGCGGCCTCCAGCGACGCCCTTGCATGCCTAAAACCGAGGCGTCATTTGCGGCGGCGGAAACGCCAAGCGCCGAGCATCAATCGACTTGGGTGGTCGTGATCGTGGCGGATGCGGGCGGCCAAAGCCTGCAAGCCACCATGGCGCGCCGTCATCGTAGGGGGCATTCGTCGCCGAGCCGTCGTACCCGTCTAGATCGCGAGGGTCGGTGTACCAAACGGGCAGATCTGTTTGCGCAGGAGCCAGCCGTTGATCCGCGATGCGCTGCGCCGCGCTCCGGTCAAGCGCATCACGTGCTCGCTCCAGCCGCGCCACGGCCGCCGGGTCGGCGTCACCGGCCCGGATATTCAGCAGCTCACCTTCCTTGCAAGGCTCGTCCGTGTACAGCAGCCCAAGATTCCTATCGAAGCATTTGTAGATCGGTGTCGTCGCCGAGACGCTGCCCGGTGCGATGCAGACAAAGCTGAACAGCACAACGCCAACGGCGATGTTGGATTCATGCAAAATGCGCGCGGTCATATCCAGACGAGCCTCTTAACCGATGGCGGCGATTGACAACTCGCAAACAGAGCGCACCGGAGGGTTATTCCCGCTGTCGCCGATACCTCGCGGCGTCGCGAGCGCAATTCGACCGTCATCGCGACGCATCGATTCCCTGATAACGCGTTGTTTATGTGCGGGCAGCAATCGATTCTTTCGTCCCCCACGAGGCGAGCGTAGAATTTCCCCACGAATGTCCCAATTCCGTGACCTTTGATCGCGCCCAGATGACCGACAAGAAATTTGCATCCCACGCCGACCTCGAAGAAAAACAGATCAGCTTCGACCGGTTATCCGACCACGCCTATGCGTATACCGCCGAGGGCGATCCGAATACCGGCATCGTCATTGGTGACGACGCCGTGATGGTTATCGATACTCAGGCTACGCCCGTGATGGCGCAAGACGTCATTCGCCGCATTCGCGAAATCACCGACAAACCGATCAGGTATGTCGTGCTGTCGCACTATCACGCGGTACGCGTGCTCGGCGCGTCCGGGTACAAGCCGGATCACATCATCGCCAGCCGCGATACCTACGATCTGATCGTCGAACGGGGCGAGGCCGACATGAAAAGCGAGATCGAACGCTTTCCGCGCTTGTTTCGGTCCGTGGAGTCAGTCCCCGGCCTCACGTGGCCGAGCATCGTTTTCGCCGGGCACATGACGCTGTGGCTGGGCAAGTTGCGCGTCGAAATCATGCAACTCGGACGCGGCCACACCAAGGGCGACACGGTGGTATGGCTGCCGCAGGACAGGATCCTGTTTTCGGGCGACCTGGTCGAGTACGGCGCCACGCCATACACCGGCGACGCTTATCTGACGGACTGGCCGGCGACGCTCGATGCCGTGGCCGCGCTCGACGCCGACAAACTTGTGCCCGGGCGAGGTGCGACGTTGATGACGCCGAAAGACGTCAAGGCGGGGCTCGACGGCACGCGCGCATTCATCACGGAAATGTTCGCCAGCGTGAAACGCGGCGCGGCCGCGGGCAAGGACCTGCGCACGGTGTACAAGGAAACCTACGCGACGTTGAAGCCGAAGTTCGGGTCGTGGGTGATCTTCGACCATTGCCTGCCGTTTGACGTGACGCGCGCCTACGACGAAGCGACCGCCCACCGCGATCCGCGCATCTGGACCGCGCAGCGGGACAAGGAGATGTGGGAAGCGCTGGAGGGATAAGCCGGTTGAAGCCCTACGTCAATCCCGTCTATCCCTACGTCAAGCCCGCGGACCTCGGCGGTCAGCCGCGGCACTGGCCGGTCATCGTCGCGGGTGCGGGCCCCGTCGGCCTGACGGCCGCAATCGATCTGGCGCTACGCGGTATCGACGTCCTGGTGCTCGACGAGGACAACACGGTGAGTGTCGGATCGCGCGCGATCTGCTGGTCCAAGCGGACGTTGGAAATACTGGATCGTTTGGGTTGCGGCGAAAAGCTGGTACAGAAGGGCGTGCGCTGGAATGTCGGACGCGTGTTTTTCCAGGACGAGCAGCTCTATGAGTTCGATCTGCTGCCGGAAGCGGGTCATCGCCGGCCGGCGTTTATCAATCTGCAGCAGTATTGGGTGGAGCAAATACTGGTCGAGCGTGTCGCCGAACTGCCGCAGGCCGAGCTCCGCTGGCAGAACAAGATCGTCGGCGTCGAACAACGCAACGACCGGGTCACGGTGAAGGTGGAGACTCCCGATGGCGAATATCGGGTCCATGGCGACTGGCTCGTCGTCGCCGACGGGGCGCGCAGCACGATTCGCGGCATGCTCGGCATGGAGACCGATGGTCAGGTCTTTCGTGATCGCTTCCTCATCGCGGACATTCACATGACCTCGGACTTTCCGGCCGAGCGCTGGTTCTGGTTCGACCCGCCGTTTCACCGCGATCAGTCGGCGCTGTTGCATCGCCAGGCTGACAATGTCTGGCGCATCGATTTCCAGCTCGGCTGGGATGCCGACCCGGATGAGGAAAGGAAGCCCGAAAACATCATGCCTCGCCTGCGCGCGATGCTTGGCGAGAAGGCGCAATTCGAGATCGAATGGGCAAGCGTGTATACGTTCCAATGCCGGCGCATGCGGTCATTCCTGCACGATCGAGCCCTGTTCGTCGGCGACGCGGCACATGTCGTGTCGCCGTTCGGGGCGCGCGGCGCGAACGGCGGCATTCAGGACGTCGACAATCTGATATGGAAACTCGACTTGCTGATGGCGGATCTGGCGCCAAGATCGTTGCTCGACACGTACGATAGCGAGCGCATCGGTGCCGCCGACGAAAACATCCAGGCCACCACGCGCACCACGGATTTCATCACGCCCAAGGGCAACGCAAGCCGCACGCTCCGCAACGCAGTGCTGGCCCTTGCCAAGCAATATCCCTTCGCACGGCGACTGGTCAACAGCGGACGGCTGTCGGTGCCCGCCGTGCTCGGCAACTCGCCGCTCAACACTGCCGACACGGAAGGCGACATGTTTGCATCCGCGATGATTCCCGGCGCGTGCGCCGCCGATGCGCCGGTCGTGGGTCCTCGAGGCGATTGGTTGCTGGCACACCTGGACGGCGGGTTCACGCTGCTCGCCTTCGGCGCTGTAGTAACGACGGCGTCCGCCGCAGCCTTGGTCGCTGAGTCGATCCCGTGCGCGGTCATTCAAGTCGGCGGGCCGCCCGTCCGCGGTACGCTCGTGATCGAGGACAGGGATGGACGGCTTGCGCAGCGCTACGACGCGCAACCGAACACATGCTATCTGGTGCGACCCGATCAGCACATTTGCGCACGGTGGCGCGCGTTCGATCTGACGCGCGTGCGGGCGGCGATCGCCCGCGCGAGCGGCGGCAGCGATGTCGCGATGAACCGGGAGGCTGCATGATGACTGCGCTCAATACGGATCCGAACATCGCGGCGCCCGACGATTTCTACGAGTCGCTAATCGACCTGCATCGCGATCTCAGCGACGAGCAGAGCGCGCTCGTGAATGCCAAACTCGTCCTGCTGCTCGCCAACCACGTCGGCGATGCAGAGGTGCTGCGCGAAGCCATGGCTGCGGCCACGCACGGCATCACGCGTGCGGCGACGTTGCCCGACGCGGACAATACCCGATGACCATTCCAACCACGGGTAGCGCCACGCCTGTCTCACCGCAACACGACGCCGACGAGGCGCTCAGCTACCAATCAGGATTCGGTAACGAATTCGCCACGGAAGCGCTGGCCGGCGCACTTCCGGTCGGTCAGAACTCTCCACAGCGGGCGCCGTACGGGCTGTATGCAGAGCAGCTTTCGGGCACGGCGTTCACTGCGCCGAGGACGGCCAATCGTCGCTCATGGCTATATCGCATCCGGCCGGCGGCCATGCATCAACCATTCCGCATGGTGACCAATGGCCGCATCGAGAGTCGCTTCGACGCAATGCCGACGCCGCCGAACCAGCTACGCTGGGATCCACTGCCGATTCCCGATGCACCGACCGATTTCATCGACGGCCTCACGACGATGGCCGGCAACGGCGATCCTGCGTCGATGACCGGTTGCGGCATTCACATCTACGCGGCCAACCGGTCGATGGTCGATCGGTTTTTTTACGATGCCGACGGCGAAATGCTGATCGTTCCGCAGCAAGGACGCTTGCGCCTGGCGACCGAGCTCGGGCGCATCGCGGTCGAGCCACAGGAAATCGCGGTCATCCCGCGCGGCGTTCGCTTCCGCGTTGAATTGCCCGATGGATCTGCGCGCGGCTATGTGTGCGAGAACTACGGCGCATTCCTGCGCCTGCCGGATCTTGGTCCCATCGGCTCGAACGGTCTCGCCAATCCCCGCGACTTCCTGACCCCGCGCGCATGGTATGAAGATCGAGAAGGGACATTCGAGTTGATCGCGAAGTTCATGGGCAACCTGTGGTCGGCGCCCATCAGTCACTCGCCGCTCGACGTCGTGGCGTGGCACGGGAACTACGCGCCTTACAAGTACGATCTGCGCCGCTTCAATGCCATGGGCTCCGTCAGCTTCGACCATCCTGATCCGTCGATATTTCTGGTGTTGCACGCACCGACCGACACGCCGGGCGTCGACGCTGTCGACTTCGTGGTCTTTCCGCCGCGCATCCTGGCAATGGAACACACGTTCCGCCCACCGTGGTTTCATCGCAATGTCGCAAGCGAGTTCATGGGCCTGATCCACGGCGTCTACGACGCGAAGGCGGAGGGCTTCGTGCCCGGCGGCGCCAGCCTGCACAATTGCATGTCGGGTCACGGGCCCGACGCCGATACGTTCGCCAAAGCCAGCGCCGCCGATGTGTCGAAGCCGACGCGCATCGCCGATACCATGGCCTTCATGTTCGAGACGCGCACTGTGATCCGCCCCACGCGGTTCGCGCTCGAATCGGCGCACCTGCAAAGCGAATATTTCCGCTGCTGGGAAGAGTTGCCGAAGCACTTCGATCCGCGTCAGCGCTAGGCGCCGCGCTTCACATCTGCCTCACATCTGTTTGAACAGGTGCACGAAGGATTCGCTCACGGGGAGCGTTTCCTTGCGCTGCTTGAGCCGCACCTGCAGGTGTCCCTTGAAATCGCGATTCACGCCGGAGATCGCGTTCACGTTGACCAGCGTCGAGCGGTGGATCTGCCAGAACGCGTTCGGGTCAAGTTCGTCGGAAAGCTCCCGGATGGGCCGGCGGATCAACGATTCCTTGTCGGCCGTGACGACGAGCGTGTACTTGTTGTCGGCCTGGAAATAGCAGATTTCCTCGACGGTGATCAAGCGCAATTCGTTACCCTGCGAGGCCGTGATCCAGCGCAGGTATTCCTTGCCGTTCTCGCGTTTGGCGGCGAGCGCCTTCAGAATGCCGTCCAGGTTGGCAGGTGCGCTGCCGAGCTTGTCCTTGAGTCTGGAGACGGTGGTGGCAAGCCGCGCGGAGGAGAACGGTTTCATCACGTAATCGACTGCGCCCCGCTCGAAGGCCTCCACCGCGTGACAGTCATAGGCAGTGACAAACACGATGTGGCACCTGCCGTTCGCCTGCTGTGCGACCTCGAGGCCGTTCAAACCCGGCATCTGGATATCCAGGAACAGGATGTTCGGCGCGTGGCGGTCGAGCGCGTGCAGGGCGTCGATGCCGTTGCCGGCTTCGGCGGCGACAACCAGGTCGGGCCACAGCGCCGCCAGCGCGTCGCGGAGCTCGGTACGCAGGACCGGCTCGTCTTCAGCGATGACCGCGGTCGTCGATGTGCTCATGAGGAATCTCGATCAGCGCGCGCAGTCCGTGGTCCGCACTTGTCTCGACACGCAGGCTGGCTTCGGCGCCGTAGAGTGCGGCCAGACGTTCACGGATGTCCCGCAGCGCAGGGGCGCCCGCTGTACCGTCGGCCGAACGGGCGGCCGAATCGGTCAGAGTCAGTACCAGCTTGGCGTTTTCTGCGCGGATGCTGATTCCGATCGCGTTGCGGGCGTTCGAAGGACCCCGCCGCTGCGCGATCGAATACTCGATCAGAGGAAGCAGGATCATGGGGGAAAACGCATGTCGCCGTCCCGGCTGAGCAACCCGACGTCGAGCGAAAGCGCATTGGCAGGTCCCGCCTGGACGACATTGAGGTACGCTTTCGCCAATTCGATTTCGCGGGCGACGGTCGACGTTGTCTCGCGCAATTGCGGAAGCGCGGTGCGCAGGTAAACGATCAGATCGTCGAGCATGCGGTCGGCAAGCTTCGCGTCCGTGTCGTACAAGCGCTCGACGTTCGCCAGCGTATTGAACAGGAACTGCGGCTCCACGCGTGCCTGCATGGCCTGCAGCCGGGCCTCGAACGCCTTCCTGCACAGACGCGCGCCGTCGATCTGAGCGCGATGCAGGGAGGCGGTGCGCTGCAGCGCGCGCCGCCGATGGAAGTAGCCGAAGGCAGCCAAGCAACAGATCACTAGGTTGGTTACCAACGAAACGCCGATGAACACCCAGTCGGCTGGACGCGGTCCCATCCAGCAGCAGTGCAGACCCACCATTGGTTCCGTGTAAACGAGCAGGAAGCTTCCCGCGACACCCGCAATGACGGCGGCCGCCGCGTACGGAGTCCATTGCGGGCCGCGTACCGGCGTTGCGGCGTCCGCCACCGCGATTCCGAGCAGCAGGAGGGCGGCGAACAGGAAGGTGTCGTAAAAGCCTGTTGCGATCGGTTCCCAAGGTTCATACCCCGGAAAGGTCGTCAACATGTGGGCGCCCATGGAAAAACCCCACGCGAGCCAGAATAGCGCCGCGTAGGCAACCAACGAGCGGGACATCCCGCGCCACGCGTGCCAGACGAACGCAACGCGCTGCGCAAAGGGCCCATTGGCGGAAGGCGTCCGGGCTGCGGTCGTCATGCCGAAGCTGCCTTCATCTCGGGCAGCACCATCGCGAAGGGCAACTCGATGGTGGCGGTGACCCCTTGCGCCGAGTTCTTCGCGAGCAGCAGCCGCGCGTCCGCGTCGTAGAGCGACTTCAGGCGCGCCCGAATGTTGGCCAGTCCGATGCCCGCGCCCGAACTTTCCTGCAGGCCGCGACCGGTATCGATGACCTGGAGCTGCAGGACGCCCAAGCTTGCGCTTGCGCGAACGGTCACGCTTCCGCCATCCGGCAGCGGAACCAGGCCATGACGAATGGCGTTTTCGGCGAGCGTCAGCAGCATCATCGGCGGCACCGCGCACGCCTGTAGCTCATCGGGCACATCGACCTCGAACGCGAGCCGCGGGCCCATGCGTATTTTCTGAATGTTGAGGTACGCGATCGTGAGGGCCAGTTCGCGGCCGAGCGTGGACCGCGACTCGCGCATCTGCGGCAGGGCGGCCCCGAGATAACGCGACAGATGCTGCAGCATGGCTCGACCCACCGGCGGATCGACCTGATGCAGGCGGCGCACGTTGGCGAGCGTGTTGAACAGGAAATGCGGCTCGATCTGCGCCTGCATCACCTGGAGCCGGGCTTCGGTCATTTCGCGCTCGAGCCCGAGACGGTTCATGTCCTCGTTGTGCAGTGTGTCCTGGACTTCGCCCTCGCGAACGACGAAAAAATAGAGCGTCGTCGCGATCGCGGCCATGAAATACGCGTTGAACCAGCCGCCGACCAGGTAAGCCGGCGACTTCCAGGGCTCGCCGCCGAACAACGCGTGGATCTCGAAATTCATCAAGATGCCGAAGGCGACGGCCAACGCGATTGCCAACGCAAGGCTCCAGACGCGGCGATCCTTGGCTGCGTGGTTATCGACGGCGATGACTGCCAGCAGGACCGGCGTGAACACCAGCATCCCGCTGCCAAAAGACAGCAGCACATGCTCGGCGCTGTACAAGGCAGTTCGTCCGAGCGCAACATCCTCGGGGATCCTGGCGAGGGCTTCGACAAACAATAGGATGCAGACGATGCCCACCCGCCGCCAGGTGAGGCCTTTAAACGTGCGTGCGAGCGCTGAGCCCGCGGCCTCTTTTCGCCGGATATGAGGTGGCAATGCGTGCGCGGTGGTCACGGCGGGGTCCCCAAATCGTACCAATATAGTCTAGCCCAGTTCGGTGCCAGCCCCTATGCGACGAACCCGGCAAATCGCGCGGTCAACCCGGCGGTAGACGGGGCAGGCGCGGAACGCGGACGCGGGACCGGGAGCCGATTCGCGCCGGCAATCAAAGATGACGGTGGGTGCCGCAGCGTCTAAACTTCAACATTCGTCTGCCGTTTTGCCGACTGCGGGGCCTCTTTCCTTTGCCATGGAGCCAGGATGAGTTACGAGAATATCGTTGTCGAGGCGCATGCCCGCGTGGGTGTCATCCGGCTCAACCGGCCGCAACGGCTGAATGCACTGAACGAAGCCCTTGCACTTGAACTCGGCACCGCATTGGCCAGCTTCGACGCCGACGGCGGTATCAGCGTCGTCATTATTACTGGCAGCGACAAGGCCTTCGCGGCCGGTGCCGATATCGGCGCGATGGCCGAGTGGAATTACCAGAAGGTCTACGCCGACAACTACATCATGAGCTGGGAATCGGTGAAGCACACGCGCAAGCCCGTCATCGCCGCGGTGGCCGGTTACGCGCTGGGCGGCGGCTGCGAGCTGGCGATGATGTGCGACATGATCATCGCTGCGGACACGGCCAAGTTCGGCCAACCGGAAATCACCATCGGCACGATTCCCGGAATGGGCGGCACGCAAAGACTTCCGCGCGCCGTGGGCAAATCAAAGGCGATGGACTGGTGCCTGACCGGGCGCATGATCGATGCCGCAGAAGCGGAGCGGTCCGGATTGGTCGCGCGCGTCGTGCCCGCCGACAAACTGTTCGAGGAGGCGCTTGCGGTAGCGACGAAGATTGCCAGCTATTCGTTGCCGACGGTGTTGATGATCAAGGAAGCGATCAACCGTGCCTACGAGTCGTCGCTTGCGGAAGGATTGCTGTTCGAGCGTCGCGAATTCCACTCGACCTTCGCGCTCGACGATCAGAAGGAAGGCATGCGCGCTTTCGTCGAGAAGCGCAAGCCGGAGTTCAAAAACAAGTAGGCCGTGAGGAGTTCGTACAGTGCGTGTGACTGAGGAGTAGCCGGGACGGCGCGGGAACGCGCTGGACTCTTGACCTTAACGCGCCGACCCGGAAACGGCGCAGATAACATGAATGGAGGATTTGAATGCGTGACGTTCTGTTGGCATCGTTGATGGTTTGCGGGGTGGCGCTCATTGGAAACCCGACCCATGCTCAAGCTCCGGCGGCGCCGCCGGCCGCGGGCGGCACGGCGGATGGCATGCCATTCGATATTCCTTATGGCACGCCGATCAGCCTGGACACTGCGCAGAAGTTGGTCGCCGCAGTCGAGGCGGAGGCCACCAAGCATCGCTGGAAGATGAACATCGCCGTTGTCGATACCCACGGCGATCTCGTCGCCTTCGCGCGAATGGACGGCGCGCAGCTTGCCTCGATCAGCATTTCCCAGGGCAAAGCCCGCACTGCGGCGCGCTTCCGGCGCGAGTCACGTGTGTTCTATAACGCTTTTGAGACAGGCCATCCCTACGTGGCCACGCTCGATCCGACGCTGGTCGCCTCGCCCGGCGGCTGGCCGCTGATCGAAGGCGGCAAGCTGATCGGCGCCATTGGCTGCAGTGGTGGTACGGGCGATCAGGACGCCGCATCCTGCAAGGCCGGTGCCGATCTGATCAAATAGGGTCCGGTCGTGACGTTGCCCTGCCGTGCGAACGTACGGCAGGGCCATTCATGATGGAGCTTGTCATGATGGAAAGCCTACGCCGTTTTGCTTTGCTCTCGCTCGTTGGCCTGCTGCTCTCGGCCTGCGCGTCGACGACGTTGCAGTCCGCATGGTTCGACAGCTCGTACCAGGGTGGCCCGCTCAAGCGCATCCTGGTCGTCGGCGTCACCGGATCGTTCTCGGACCGGAGGATTTTCGACGACATATTTGCGCAGGCACTCAACAGTGCCGGCGTGCAAGGCATTCCCGGCTATCAATACATCGACAATGCGCCCTCGGCGAGCGCCGAAGTGTTCAACGACGGGGTGACCAGGTCGGGCGCAGACGGACTGCTGCTGGTACGACTCCTCGCCGTCGATACCCAAACCACCGTGGCGACGACCATGGTGCCGGTCCTACCCGGGCCTATGGGAGGGCCCTTTGGCAATCTTGGACCCTGGGGCCCAACGTGGTACGCGGTGCCCGACGTCCGGCAATATCAGGTGGCGAACGTCGAGGCAACGCTGTTCGACGCGAAGACACGCCGGCCCATCTGGTCCGCGAACACGCAGACATTCAATCCTGCGTCGGTGGCGACCGAAACGCCAGGCTACGCCAAGCTGATCATTGCGCAACTGCGCGCGCGCAACTTGCTGCTGGCAAAGTAGCGTCGCCGCACCCATCTAAAGCAGCGGGCTGAGCAGCCGCGCCAGATTCTCGGCGACTTTTCTGCGCAGCGGCCGCTGTCGCCAGATTTCCGGATCGAGGAATTCCCCTTCGCGCAGGTAACGCGCCTGCTCCTCGGCCATGCGCGCGCAAACTTCGCGGTCGTAGAGCAGCACCACGATTTCGGCGTTGAGTGCAAACGAGCGAATGTCGAGATTGGACGATCCGATCCAGGCGATGTCGTCGTCGATGGTCACGTGCTTGGCATGCAGGAAGCGTTTGCCGTAACAACAGATCCGAATGCCATTGTCGATCATGTCCGCATAGTACGAGCGCTGTGCGAGGCAGACCAGGATCTGATCCATCTGCTGCGGGACAACCAGAGTCACCTCGACGCCGCGCAGCACCGCAGTCTGTAACGCCTGCATCAATGCGTCGTCGGGGATCAGGTAGGGCATGGTGATGAAGATCCGACGGTTGGCCGCATGGATCAGCGAGACGATCAGGCGCTGGTTGTTCTCTCGCGGGTAACCCGGGCCGCTCGGCAGTGCTTGCGCCGGGATGGTCCCGCGGATGCTGGGGTCGGGAAAATAGCGGTGATCGTCGAGAAACTCCCCGGTCTCGAGGTACCAGTCCTCGGCGAACACCGCTTGAAGTTCGAGTGCAATCGGCCCTGCGAGGCGCACGTTGAGCTCTTCGTAGTCGAGTCCGGGTTTGAAGGTCGAATCGACGAGATTCTGCGATCCTGTGTAACCGATCGCGCCATCGATGACAGCGATCTTGCGGTGGTTGCGCAGATCGATGCGGCCGGTATTGCGCCGGAAAAGCCCGACGCGCATGGTCTCTTCGGCGAGGATGCCGTGCTCGTGCAGGCGCGGAAGCAGCTTCTCGAAGGCCGGACGCGAACCGAGCGAGTCAGCGAGCACGCGGCAGACAAGCCCACGATCCACCGCGCGGGTCAGGGCAGCGACGACGCGTTGCGCGGTGTCGTCGTCGCCGAAAATGTAATACAACAGATGAACGTGATTGCGGGCGCCGTCGATATCCGCGATCAGCCGATCGATGGTGCCATCGTAGTCGGCGATCACGTCGGCGCTGTTGCCGCCGAGTATGGGCAGCTTGCCGAGGTTCTCGGCCAGGCGGACGCAGTGGTCGAGTCCGCCGCCCAGGTCGGGATGGAAGATGTTGGCGTCGCGCGAGAGGCGATCAAGTGTCGGCTTCGACAGTTGGTCGAATTCGGCACTGCGCCGCGTGCGCCACGCGGGGAGCGACGGCCTGCCGATCAGCAGATAAAGCAGCAGGCCTACCGCGGGCTCGAAGAAAATCAGGAGCAACCAACCCTTGGCGGCTTCCGGCGAGCGGCGGAACGGAACGATCACGACCATGGCCAGCCGCACCGTCCACTCGGCGGCGATGAATACGTTCAGCCAGAACGCCGGGTCCTTGAGGAGCGGTGGCATGGCGGCATTCTACGCAATCCCGGCGAACTCCGATCACGTGGAAAATTCCGCTATCATTGCGCCTGCGATGACGAATTTGGTACCTCCCTCCGCCGCGCGTATCCTCGAACGTTGCGACGCGCTGGCCCGATGTTCGGAACAGCCCGACGCTCTCACTCGCATCTATCTCTCGGCGGAACAGCGCGCAGCCAATGACCTCGTCCTGACGTGGATGCGTGAGGCCGGGATGCGCGCGCGCCTCGACGCCGTCGGCAATGCGGTCGGCCGCTACGAAGGTGAGCGCACCGGCTTGCCCTGCCTGATGCTGGGCTCGCATCTGGACACGGTACGCGATGCGGGCAAATACGACGGCATGCTTGGCGTCGTGGCTGGCATCGAGTGCGTCGCGAGTCTGCACGCGAGTGGGCGCCGATTGCCGTTCGCGGTCGAAGTGATCGGTTTCGCCGACGAGGAGGGCGTGCGCTTCAATGCCACGCTCCTCGGCAGCCGCGCCGTTGCCGGAACATTCGATCCCGCCAACCTCGATCGGGTTGACGCGGAGGGCAAGTCGATGCGCGAAGCGATGCGCGATTTCGGACTCGATCCGGAGGCGATCGCTCGCGCTGCGCGCCATTGCGACGACGTCCTTGCCTATGCCGAATTGCACATCGAGCAAGGCCCTGTCCTCGAAGACGAGGGCCTGGCGCTCGGCGTGGTCACCGCGATCAACGGCGGCAACCGCTTCGCGATCGAGCTCACGGGCATGGCGGGTCATGCAGGAACCGTCCCGATGCATCTGCGGCGCGATACGCTGGCCGCAGCCGCCGAGTGCGTGCTCGCGGTGGAACGTATCTGCGGCACCGAGCCGGAACTTGTCGGCACAGTGGGCAAAATCGAAGCGCAGCCGGGTGCGATCAACGTCATTCCGGGGCGAACGCGCTTTTCATTGGACGTGCGCGCGCCCACCAATGGCCAGCGCGAACGTGCGGTCGAAGCCATTCGGGCGGCTTTCGTCGAGATTGCGCGGCGGCGGCGCGTTGATCTCAATATCAAGCAGGAGTGGGAGGCCGGCACCTCGGCCTGCGCGCCGTGGCTACAACAACAAATCGCGGCCGCGATCGAGGGCGAGCAGCTGCCGGTACGTCACCTGCCCTCGGGTGCCGGCCACGATGGCATGGCGATGATCGCGATAGCGGACATCGGCATGCTGTTCGTGCGCTGCAAGGGTGGCGTCAGCCACAATCCCGCGGAGGCGATCACGAAGGACGACGTTGATGTGGCTGCGCGCGCGTTTCTGCGCTTCATTCGGAATTTCCAACCAAAACGATAACGATGGTCGATTCACGCGCCACGATTCATGATTACCTCGCGGCGCATCGCGCCGATGAAGCGGCGTTTCTGGCCGAGCTGGTCAAGGTGCCTTCCGACAACCCGCCGGGCGATTGCGCCGCACACGCGATGCGCGCGTCGTCATTGCTCGAAGCTATGGGATTGAAGGTCGTACCCCATGTCGTTCCCGAGGCGCTCGTGCGCGCGAACGGCATGATCAGTTGCATCAATCTGGTGATCCGCGAGTCGTTCGGACCAGGCCCGACCATCGCCTGCAACGCGCACGGCGATGTCGTGCCGCCTGGCACCGGCTGGACCGTCGACCCTTACGGCGGCGTGGTGCTAGAGGGCCGGATGTACGGCCGCGGCGTCGCGGTATCGAAGTCCGATTTTGCGACGTATGCGTATGCGCTGCTTGCGCTCAAGGCCGCGGTCGCGGGCGGCGCCAAGCTCGGCGGCGCAGTCGAGCTGCATTTCACTTATGACGAAGAAGCAGGTGGCGCGATCGGGCCGGCGTGGCTCCTTCAGCAGGGCCTAAGTAAACCGGATTACGCGCTATCGGCCGGCTTTGCCTACGCCGTCACGACCGCGCACAACGGCTGCCTTCATCTCGAAGTGGAGGTGCGCGGCAAATCGGGGCACGCGGCGGAGCCTGACAAGGGTGTCGACGCGCTGGAAGCGGCCAACGGCCTGCTTTCCGATCTGTACGCATTGCGAAAGACGTACGCGGCGATTCGCTCCAGGACCGCGGGCATTGCGTCGCCGACGCTGGTGGTCGGGCTGATCGAAGGCGGCGTCAATACCAACGTCGTGCCGGATCGCGTGGTCTTCCGGCTCGACCGGCGCATCGTTCCCGAAGAGAATCCGGCCGAGGTCGAAGCGACGCTGACACGCGCGCTGCAACGGTGCGCGGACAAATGGCCGGGGATAACCGTAAACGTGCGCCGCATTCTGCTGGCGCAGCCGTTCGTGCCGATTCCCGGACAAGAAGTGCTGGTCGCCGCGATCCGCAAGAATGCGCACGCGGTGCTCGGTGAACAGATCCAGGCGCATGGGGTGCCGCTGTACACCGACGCGCGCCATTACAGTGCGGCTGGCGTGCCGACGGTCCTTTACGGCGCGGGTCCGCGCACGCTGGTCGAGGCCAACGGTCATCGCGCCGATGAAAACCTCAAGCTCGATGATCTGTACAAGGCGACGGAGGTTGTCGCACTGTCGCTCTACGATCTTCTCGCTTCCAAAAACCCGTAGCGTCAATAGCGGTGTGGACTTGGGATGTCGCGGTGATGCGCGTCGCGTCCGCTGAACGGCGCATGACGACTGCGACGCCCGAGCGCGATGTGCGCGATCAGCAGCGGCACGAGCGTCAGGCCAAGCCCCCAATGCAGCACCGAAATCGGCGTGCGGTTGGCGTCGGTCACCAGGTAGTACAGGGCGTACCCGGTGAGGACGAGTACGGCGAATATCCCGACGACCACCGAGCCGCTGATGCGATTGCGCTCGAGACCCCAGCCGCGGCGCACGTGGTAGGCGCCCATGGCGCCCAGCGCAAGGAGCGTCGCGAACGACGCGGCGCCGTGAATCTTGAGCGCCAATGCCTCCTGCGCCAGCCGCTGGAGGTCATCCGCACGCGGTGCAAGCCACGCGCTTGCGAAGTGCACGGCGATCCACCACACGCCGCTCAGCACGAGCATGGCGACGGTCGCATAGAGGGCGCGCCGCGGGGTGGCGCCGAGACGCACGCGTTCAGCGAGCAGGTTATAGGCGCGTTCGTGGGCGCGGGACATGGTATTCGTTGGTGACTGCGCAGGCGAACGTCAGTGCGCGGCGTTCGGTCGAAGGCTGCTCAGGGTATCACCGCCGCCATCATTCGTGCTCGCGGCTTACGCTGCGGCGGGAAGGCGCAGACAATCGCTTCCTGCTGCATGGGTCGCATACGGACAGATCACGCCCTCGTCCAGCACCAGGCGAATGGCGCGGGCGTTGAAGCGCGCAAGCAGTTGCGGCGCGCGGAGCCAGTCGAGCGCCACCACTTTTGTCAACGCGTCCGCGAGCGCACAGCTCGGCGCAACGACCGTGACGCTTGACGAATGTGTCAGCGGTCGGCGCATGCCGCGAGCGAAGAGCGCGGGCACGCCCTCGCGGAAGTAATCCGCGGACGTCGCGGCGGCGGCGTCTCGAACGTGGCCGACGGCGAGATGCCGCGTCGACACACGCGGGTCGCGCAGGTGAAGCGGGAGCCATGCTCCGCCAAATACGCGCAGATCGCCGCCGGCGTTGACGACACCTTGCGTTGCGCCAGTCATGTGCAGCGCATCTACCGCACGATCGACGGCGTAACCTTTGGCAATACCACCCAGATCCAGCGTTATCGCGCGCCGTGCCGCGACGTGCCGCGGCGGGATCAAGGTCACGACGTCGAACGTCCCGCCACGCATTCTCCGCGGTCCGCGGGTCACGTCGAAGCACCCGCCGGTCGCCTCATACAGACGTCGCGCAAGGCTGAGCACAGCGAAAGTCTGCGCATCGATGGCGACGGGGCGGTGATGCGCAAGTCGCGAAATGCGCAAAAGATCGCTATCGCGGCTGTGCGCGTTCATTCTGCGATGCACATGCCCGATCGCCGCAAAAGCTGCCGCGAAGCGCGCCTCGGTTGCTTCCGACGACCGCAGGCGGACTTCGATCAGCGTCCCGAGCGCGACGCCGGCACGCGCGATCCAGTCGTCAGCGATTGGCAAGCAATGCATCGAGCGCAAGCAGGCGACGAACGCCGTCGGTGACGTGACGGGACGACAACGTCGCCCCCGATATATTGGCGATGTCCGCGTTGACGTCGACCGGGTCCTTGATCGTCTTGCCGATGAACTGGGCACGCCAGCGCTCGTTGCGAATTTCGGAACCGTGCGATTCCCGGTAGGCGAGCACGTCGAGCCGCAACACGTTACCCTGTGCGTCGACGGCGAGCGCGTAGTCGATGTAGTCTTGCTTGCCGATCACTGCGTCGATGTAGACGATGCCGAGCGTCTTGCCGTCGGCGGTCGCTCGCCATACGCGCGGATCGCGCGCGCCGGGCGGATTTGCCGTGGCGACAAGCTTCGCTCGGGCGGCGGCATCGAGGGCCAGCGTCACCGGTACGAACGCCGTCGCTCCCGGAAACGCGGCGCGCTGCGCGGCCTCGACGGACATGTATTCGACCGCGTAGGCGTAGGGCGCTGCAACGAGCGCGACGACCGGCAATGCATACCAGGCGTTAGGCATCGGAGTGCAGGCTCATGGCACTCAGAAATCCAGTCCCATCCCCAGGTCGATGCGAGTGAAACCCTGGTTGACCATGAATTTCTGATAGTCGGCCTTGAACACGATATTGGGCGTCAGGTAGTAGTTGAGGCCGGCGGTGTAGACCGTGTCCCAGGGGCGCGGCCAGATTCCGAACTGTCCAGGCGCGATCGGCAGCGGACCTTCGGGCACCGGCGAAAATCCGGGCGCGATGCCCTCGTATTTCGCGCCCATATTGTAGCGCTCGGCGCGAACGAACGGGGCGAGACGCTGCTCGCCGCTTTCCCACAGCGTGTACACCGCTTGCCCGTAGTAGCCATAGAACGCCGCGGGAAGCGGATTGGGCGTGCCGGGAAATTGCTCGTTGGCAGCGGCGGTGTTGGAGAACGTGCCCTTTGCGTAGACCCCCTGGAAGTCCCATTTGCCCGGCGTCCAGCGCGCATGCACTTCCCAGAGGCTGGCGCGTTGGTTGATATTCGGTACCGCAGGCACGACGCCGCCGGTAAAGTACGTGCCGCCGATCTTGACTCCTGGTATGCCGGTGTAGTTCAAGGCCACGTACTGGGAAAGCTTGTAGCCGTTGGCAAGTGCTAATTCCTGGTGCGTCGCCTGCATCGGCGCGACGTCGTTGTTTTCCAATTCCAACGCGTTGTTGTAGGGCGCAAATTCCGGAGTGAAATCCCACTTCGCGAGGTTGAGCCCCGTGGTCAGGCCCACGTTCCAGCTGAATCCGCCCGCGGTGTCACCAAACAACGCCACGCCACCCTCGCGCCAAGTGCTCGGGATGATCAAGGTTTCAGTGAAATTTCGCTGCACTCCATAGAACGCCGTCGGCTCGTGCGCAGGATTCAACAGCCCCGCGGGGATCAGAAACAGGCCGGCATTCATCGATACCGCATCATTGAATCGGTGCTCGATGTAGAACTGCTCGACTTCATACTCGCCAGGGTCGCTCGCAGAGGTCACGGCATGCTCGACTTCGAATTCCGAATTGAACCGCGTGGTGTCGTTGAATTTGTAGCCGACGCCCAATACGGCCCTCGCCAGGTCGGCCGGTAGTTTGCGACGGACCCTGGCCATTGGTGATGGGGCGCGTGTAGTAGATTTCGCCATAGCCCCACAAGTTGAACTTCTCGAAGGGCGAAGGCGGCGCCGAGGCCAGCGTCTGCGTCTGCGCGGCGACGGTTGCCACGGTGGCTGCGGTCTGGCTGGCCTGCTCGGCCTGTCGCTTCTGCTGGACCTGAAGGTCGGTGTTCTGCGCCTTGATTTCCTTGAGCTGCGCCTTGAGTTCCTCCAACTCACGCGTCAACCGATCGAGCCGCTGCTCAAGTTGCGACTGATCCGGCGTCGCCGGAGGTGGTGGCGTCGAGTCGGCGGCAACGCTGCGAAGGCTATAGAAGGTGGCGGACGCGAGAAGCGCCAGCGATACGTGTTTGCGCATGAGTGCTACTCCGGGGCGGCGTGGGTCGAGGGCACGGAAACGGGGATGCCGGCGGCGATCGCGCATTGCGCCGGATAGCGATACGCGCCGGGATTGCCAGGGTCGTAGCCGTCGGTCAGCGTGCAGAGAAACGCGATCAAGTCGTTGATCTCTGCGCCGGTCAGCGTCGGCGCGATGCCGGGGTTATAGGGCACTTCGAACGCGTTGACGTTGCCGTCATAGATGACGGGAAGATCGTTGTACGCGATGTCGGGTGTCACGCCGTCGGGCATCAGGTACCAGCGTTGCGGCTGCGTGTCACGCGTGATGTACCAGGTCACGGCGTCCTGCAGCGAGAAGAACTGGCCATTGTGAAAATAGGGCGCGGTGAGGGCGATGTTGCGCAGCGTCGGAACCTTGAACAGCCCGCACAGCGTGTTAATGCCGGTCATGTCGGTGGCCAGTGGCCCGCACAGCCCCATGTCGTAGTAGTTGTGCATCGGCGCACCGAGCGCCGCGCCGTTCTGCGGCACGTAGGGAAGCGTCGAACTGTCGTCGTTCGCTGGAATCCGCCAATTGCGGGGAATGCCGATGTTGTCGTACGTGAAATCGGTGAACATCGGCGGCAGGACGTTGCTGCTGGTGGCGGGATGGCATGCCGCGCAGTTACCCTTGTTCGGCGCGAGGAACAAGCCGAATCCGTGCAGTTCCTGCGGCGTAAGTTTTGTCTGACCGTTTTTCCAGGCGTCGAATTTGCTCGAGAACGGATGGAACGACGGGTCCTCGGATTCGTAGGCGGCGATGGCCTGTCCCATGCGCTGGAGCGTCAGATCCGGATCATTGAGCGTGGCGACGCCGAATACCGCGACGAATTGAGCAAGGTAAGGCCGCGTGAGCAGGCGCTGCTCGACTTCGTTCGAGTCCGCGTTCGCCATTTCGAACGGCGTGACGAAGGGCTGCGTGGCCTGATTGGCCAGGCTCGGAGAGCGACCA
The DNA here is from genome assembly GCA_963732105.1 of uncultured beta proteobacterium. Taxonomy (GTDB): domain Bacteria; phylum Pseudomonadota; class Gammaproteobacteria; order Burkholderiales; family Casimicrobiaceae; genus PALSA-1003. The sequence goes on along the minus strand of CAVSYL010000019.1, from coordinate 180,753 downwards.
TCGCGAAACAGGCCGCCGACGGGTGTGCCATCCGCTTCGAAGTGCATCGCCGGGATATACGACGCGTAGGCGAGCGACGGCGCATTGCGCAGTCCCGGCAGGTCCATGTTCGGGCCGCCCAGTGGCACCGACAGACCGTCCGTTGCAGCGTACGCGTTGGTCGGCACGTGGCAGGTGGAGCAAGCCTGCTGGCCGGACGCGGAGAGCGCGACGTCGGAGAACAACTGCTCCCCGACGGCGGCCATTGGCGACAGATTCTCCGAGTCACCCGGCGCTCCGCCGCGCGTTGGACCGGCGGCGAGCAGTGCAATGGCAACCGATATTGATGTGGCAAGCGTGGCGGCGAGTGCGCCCCCTCTCCAGCGATATGATGGACTCGACATTGCAATTGCAGCCTGTGACGATGCGAATTGTTCGCACCGAACGACGTGAGGCGGGGCTCACGGCCCGCGTGGCAACTGCTCATCGACCGACGTCAATCGATGTCGAAGTTTCGCCGCGGGAACCAACAAACAGGGCTGGCTGGCAGGTGGTCGAATCCGGGGATTCGCACCCAATGGCTGGCAAAGACCTACTGCGGAATAGCAAAAATCTACTGCGATTACTTGGTAAGGATCAGCTTTCCAAAGCGCGTCTGGCGCAAGAAGTACACCGTTTCGTTGTGCAGGATCGCGAGTTGCGAACGTCCGTCGAGCAGCGCGGAACTGTCGACCACGCGCGGCGACGCTGTACCATCATCCCGCTGCGGGCGCGGGCTGGATGTCTCATCGACGCGCCTGGCGCCGTCGTTGTCGCCGACGTCACTCATCGGTGTCCATTTGCGACTGCTGATAGTTGGCGCTGCCGATCTTGGCAATCAACTCGAGTTGCGTTTCCAGCCAGTCGATGTGTTCTTCTTCAGACGTCAGGATGCTGCGAAACAGGTCGCGGCTGACGTAGTCGCCGGCAGTCTCGCAATCCGCGATTGCCGACTTGAGGTCGGGATGCGCGGCGAGTTCCAGTTTCAGGTCACAAGCCAGCGCTTCCTCGACGGTTTCGCCGATCAGGAGCTTGTGCAGATTTTGCAGGTTCGGCAACCCTTCGAGAAACAGGATCCGCTCAATCAGGCGGTCGGCGTGTTTCATTTCGTCGATCGACTCCTTGCGCTCGTACGCGCCGAGTCTGGGCAGGCCCCAGTGGTCGAACATCCTGGCGTGCAGGAAGTATTGATCGATCGCCGTCAATTCGTTGGTCAGCACGGCGTTGAGATGCTTGATGACCTTTGGATCGCCCTTCACGCAGCGTTCCCCCGTGCGGCTACCGCGCATCCGGCCGGCGCACATGTGATGCGCGCCACGGTCTCCACGAGCAGTGATTTCGCGCAGGAGGTGCAGCGACCGCACCCGAGTCCGACGCCGAGGCCGCTGGCGAGGTCCTCCGGCGAGCGCGCGCCGAGTTCCGCCGCCTGGATGATCTGGCGTTCGGTGATCGCGTTGCAAAGACAGATGTACATGATGTTGATGTCGTCGATGGATGAGCGATCAATGCGCCGCGGACAGCCGCGTGCTGTTGCGGTCCTTGAACCAGACGAAGGCGAGCCAGCAGGCGGGAATCAGAACCATGAAATAAGTGAGCCACTCGCCGTACACGCCCTCGGGACCATAGGGTTCGGTTGCTGCATGCCAGAATTCGTTGTCGAGCACTGGTACGACGCCGGCTTCAAAGAATTCGTGCATGGTGTAGATCACGAGCTGCAGGGTGAATACCAGGAGGAAGATCGCGGTGACCTGGAAGAAGCGGCCGAGATTGATGCGACGTCCATACCGTATCCACGCCCACGCGAGAAGGGCGGCTCCGGCGACGCCGAGCAACCCCCCTACCAGCAGGTCGCGATCGCCTTGCTGCAGAAACAGCGTGGAGAGGAGCAACGCCGTCTCCATGCCTTCGCGGACAATCATCAGCAGCACGAACAAGAACACTCCCCACCACGCGGCGCGGGTCGGTTTGTCCTGCGTGGCTTCATCGATCTTCGCACCGATGCTCGCGCGCATTGTCCGTGCGCGCTTCCACATATACAGGGTCATGGTCGCGACCATGACGGTCGCCGCGGCAGCCAGAATGCCTTCCCACAGCGGCTTGTTCTCGGCTTGTGCGAAGAACAGGCTGGCGATGAAACTTGCGACGACGGCAACGCCGGTTCCCCAGTACAGCGCAGGCAGCAGGGCAGTGCGTCGGGTCTGACGCAAAATCCCGGCAGTGATCGCGACGATCAGAAACGCCTCGATCCCTTCGCGCATGGTGATGATCAGTATGGAAAGCACGGTGGCGCCTGCACGCCGCTGCGGATCGCGACGCTAATATGAATGAGAATGGTTCGCATTATATTGCGTGATTCGCGATATGCGCAATCCCTCGCTGTCAGGGCGACAGGCGCGTTGGACCGGACCCGCTGCGCGGATGCGTCGTCATTGGGGTCGCGCTTGCCAAACGATACACAATATCATTCATTTTCATATAGTTACTACGTCCGGCGCAACCGCCGCCATCGGCGCCACGACAGCGATGGCCGCCCTGATCGCTTCCACCGGCCGGCTGGGACGCCACGATCAACTGCGTGAGCATCTGCGTCGATGCCAAGTGAACGCGTGAACGGTACGTGCAGGCGCGGAGTCCGAGCCTGGTGGACAAACTGATCGCAGGTTGGCTGGTGGCCTCGTCTCGAAATACGAGAGTGCTGGCGGAACTTGCTGCACTTTTCTCACGCGCCTTGTAGAAATTACAAGATTTGTCGGCAGGATCTGGGCCGAGCGTGCCATCAGCGAGAACGGTATGCAGAGGCTAAACCCTGTTGGCGACGAGGGGAGTTAGCGGACCGGTCGGTCAGGCACCGAATTTGCATGAATGCGCGTCTATCCGCGGCAAATGCGCTAGCCTGCCGAGCCCGTCGGCATGCGATGATTACGCCTGCGCGGCAACCATGCAGCTTGGCCAGCGTGGGACGCGCGGGGGTGTAAGGTTCTCCGCGCCATACCGACAACAATGATCGCCGTTCACCGGACCCACATCATGCGCGCCCCAGCCACCAATCTGCACTGGATCAACGAACGCTCATCGCGCCACGGCGTCACGCTGCTCGAGCAGCTCGACCTCGATCTGCCGGAGGAGCGCGCGGCTCTCATGGCCGGGCTGTTCGCGACGCCGGCGACGGTTTCGCCCAAATATTTCTACGATGCGCAAGGTTGCGTCCTGTTCGATGCAATCTGCGAATTGCCCGAGTACTATCCCACGCGGACCGAACGCGCGATCTTGACTGCGCGCCGCGACGAGATCGCGCGCATCGCCGGCAGGCGCAAGCAGCTCGTGGACCTCGGTGCCGGCGATTGTGCCAAGGCGGCGTTGCTGATGCCGGCACTGGCCCCGCGCCGGTACGTTGCCGTGGACATCGCCGCTGCGGCGATCGGTCCGGCATTGTTGCGCCTGACACCGAGGTTTCCCGATACCGAGCTCATCGGGCTGGTCACCGATTTTTCGCAGCGCCTCGATCTGGACGATGTGATCGATTCTGGGCCGATTACATTTTTCTATCCGGGTTCGAGCATCGGCAACTTCGCGCCGGAGCTGGCGCTCGAGTTTCTGCGTCGCGTACGCCTGCGATGCAACATGGGAAGCGGCTTGCTGATTGGCGCGGACACCAAGAAGGACGCAACCCGGCTGCAGGCTGCCTACGACGACGCACTTGGCGTCACCGCTGCCTTCAATCGCAACATCCTGCGCCACGTGAATGCTGTTGCGGGATGTGATTTCGACGCGTCAGCCTTCGAGCACATCGCGTTCTACAACGAGGCAATGGGACGTATCGAGATGCATCTGGAGGCGCGCACCGAGCAGCGCGTCCGCACCGAGCACGGGCCGCGTGATTTCGCGGCGGGCGAACGCATTCACACCGAAAGCTCGTACAAGTACACGCCCGAGGAGTTCCAGGCGTTGCTTCGTCGTGCGGGATTTCTCGACGTCGTGCAGTGGCAAGACGAGCGAGGCGATTTCGCCGTGTATTACGCCCAGTAGCAGCGCCCAGTAGCGGAGCAGCATCCGGCGCTACGCTCCCTGCTCGACGATTGCGGCGAGGATCTCAGCGGCGCGAGCGCACTGTTCGGCACTGACGTCCAGGTGCGTAACCGCCCGCACCGTGCGCGGTCCGAAGGCAAAGATCAGCACACCGCGTTCGCGCGCTCGGCTGACCACAGTTGCCGCATCGGGCGCATCGGGCCGTAGCCTGAACACGAGGATGTTGGTCTGCAGCGTCGTAACGTCGAGGTCGACATTCCGGCAGCGCGCGAGGCGATCGCCGATGCGCAGGGCGTTCGCATGATCCTCCGCAAGGCGTTCAAGATTGTGGTCGAGCGCGTACAATCCGGCGGCCGCGAGGATGCCGGATTGACGCATGGCGCCGCCCAGCATGCGCCGATGTCTGAGGGTACCGGCGATCACCTCGGATGACGCGGCGAGGACCGAGCCTGCCGGCGCGCCCAGGCCTTTCGATAGCGCCACCGACACCAGGTCGAACGGTGCGGCGAGCTCCGCCAGCGAATGCTTGCTCGCCACGGCGACATTCCACAGGCGAGCACCATCGAGAAATGTCGCGATATTTCGTTCGCGCGCCGCTGCGCAAATGCGCGCGACTTCTTCCTGCGGAAAGATGATGCCACCGCTGCGATTGTGCGTGTTCTCGATCTCGATCAACGTCGTGGGCGGATACATCGCGTGGCCGCGCGGTTTGATTGCGGCGACGACTTCGTCTGCGGTAAACGTGCCGCGCGCGCCGATGTCCGTGAATTGCACACCCGCATTAGCGGCACCGGCACCTGCCTCATGCCAGACCGCGTGCGACTCGCGGCTGACGATGACATCGTCACCGGGGCGCGTGAGCGCGCGCAGAGCAATCTGATTCGCCATCGTTCCGGTCGGCACAAAAAGCGCGGCCTGCTTGCCGAGCAACGCCGCGACCTTGTGCTGCAGGTGGTTGACCGTCGGGTCTTCCCCGTATTGATCGTCGCCAACCGGAGCGGCGGCGATCGCCTCTCGCATCCCGTGCGACGGGCGCGTCACGGTATCCGAGCGAAGATCAATGAAAGCGGCGGGTGCCTGCACGATGTTCTCCTCCAATTGAGCGCTATTTCTTGCCGAGCTCCGACGCGTAGCGGAGAAACGCTACACCTGGCAGCGCTTGCGTCAGCTTTGGATCGACCGGCCCGCGCTTGACGTACAGATCCAGGAACGCGACGCTGTACGCGATGATCGCGGCGTGTGCCGACGCGAGACCGATGTCGGTCCACGCGAAGTGCCCGGCGCCGTCGAACTCGACATAGTACTTGGGCGACGGCGATTGATCGTAGGCGCCCATCGACTTGTGCATCGTCGGCGTGACGCCGAAGTCGCGCGTTCCGCCTTGATACATCACCGGTGCCGACAATCCCGTAAGCGTCTGCTGCGCGACAAAAGGCTGCGTGTAGGGCGACAGTGCAAGCACCGCTCTGATGTCGGGCGTCTTCCAGCTCAGCCACGCGCCGGCAAGTCCGAGCACCGTGTAGCCGCCGAGCGAATGACCAGCGAGGGCGAGCCGCGACAGATCCGCGCGTGAACGGAACCGCGGGTCAGCCGCAAGCGCATCGATCAGCCGGCGAATGTCGTTGGCGCGATCCCGGTAGCTCGCGTCGGTCCATTGCGCGGGATCGCGGAACGGCACGGCGGATTTTTCGGACCAACTCGCGCCTCCGCCACGGCACGTCGCGTCGCGATGGTTCGGCGCAACGACGAGATAACCTGCGGCCGCGAATGCGTCCATGAGAAAACCCGACTGTGTCGCGCAGCCGTGAAAACCATGCGAGAAAATGATGACGGGTTGCGGCGTGGCTACCGGAGGCTGCTGCGACCAAACAGTGACATCCATTCCACCTAGCTTGATCGTTTCCGCGGCGTTGGCAACGGTGCCGCACAGTAGAATCGTCGCAATGGCCAGCGCGATCGGCAACCACTTGTGGATTTTACGGAGGCGGGTGATCTGCATGCCGATCAGCAAGACGACAACTCGCCCTCAACGTCCGCGGTTATTCGCTCAGCGATGATTTTCGTCATGAGGGTGCGTCAAGCCCGCGTCACGCCCGGCACGGAAGCGCCCGGCAGTCTGAACCATTCCCGAAATGCGGTCTCCCCGGCGCTGGAAAAGACCACCACGCGTGAGCCCTTGGCCCGGCGCGCCCAACCCGACTCCAGGCATCGATTCAGCAGCGCGGCCCCGACGGCGCCGGCGAGGTGATGGCGACGCACGCTCCAATCCAGACAGGCCCGGCAAAGTGTGCGTCGCTCGTGCGCGAGCGCCTCGACATCGATTCCGATCTGCGTGCAGAATTGTCGGCCCCGCGCGGTAAGTTCCAGCGCGGTAGCTTCGGAGCGCAGAAAACGACGTCGCTCGAGGCTGTCGAACACCAGCACGCCAAGTTCACCGGCAAGATGGTCGTAGCACACGCGTGCCTTTCGCAGTGCAGGCTCCCGCGGGCTCGAGCGCATTCGTACGGCGCCGACGCGATAGGCCACGCCCATGAGGCTCTCGAGCAGATGCGCCACATCGCGATCCGCGAGGCGGAAGTACCGATGCCGGCCCTGGCGTTCCACGGCTAGCAAACCCGCGTCGACCAATTTGGCGAGGTGCGCGCTGACCGTCTGCTTGGTCACGTCGGCAACCTGGGCGAGTTCCGTCGGCGTAAGCGCCTGTCCGGTCATCAGGGCGGTGAGCATCTCGGCCCGGGCGTGATCCCCGATCAGGGCGGCGATACCGACGATGTTCGGGCCATCCTTCATGGTTCGATCGTAATCGAACCATCGTGGCTGAACAAGGGGTATCGTTGCGCTTTCCTCGGCAAAGGACACGGACATGGCCATCACGTGCTTCATCCGTTACGAGATCGATCCCTTCCAGCGCGAAAACTTCGCCAAGTACGCCAGCCAGTGGGCACGCATCATCCCGCGATGCGGGGGCGATCTCGTCGGGTACTTCCTGCCGCACGAGGGGACGAACGACATTGCCTGGGGCCTGATCGCATTCGAGAGTCTGGCGGCGTACGAGGCCTATCGCTCGAAGTTGAAGGCCGATCCGGAGGGCCGCGCGAATTTTGCGTTCGCGCAGCAGCAACGGATGATCCTGCGCGAGGAACGCACTTTCCTTGAAACGGTAGAGGGCACGTTTCGCATCCCGGCCAGTCTGACGGAGGAACGACCGTGATTGCCGTCATTTTCGAAGCGCAACCGAAGCCCGGCCGAAAAGGTAATTACCTGGAGGCCGCGGAGATCTTGCGGCCATTGCTGGCTGGCATCGACGGGTTCGTTTCGATCGAACGGTTCGAGAGCCTCACGCATCCGGGCAAGATACTGTCGCTATCGTACTGGCGCGACGAGGAAGCTGTTCGGCAGTGGCGCAACGTGGAGCCGCACCGCCGCATTCAGCACTCGGGCAGGGAGTCGATTTTCGCCGACTATCGGCTGCGCGTCGCGCAGGTGATCCGCGACTACGGCATGAACGACCGTGCGCAGGCGCCGGACGATTCGCGCACGGCTCACGGGCAATGATTACCAAGACCTCAATCGTTCTTGATGTTCGCTTCCTTCATTACCCGTGCATATTTCGCAAGCTGCGCCCGCGTGGCGATGCTGAGTTCTTCCGGCGACGAGCCGCGTATCGTCAGTCCCTGCGCATTCAATTGCTCGCGGACATCGGGATTGGCGAGCGCCTTCAGGACCTCGTCATTCAGTCGCGCGACAATCGGTTTAGGCGTATGAGCGGGCGCCACTAACGCGAACCATGAATTGAACTCGAATCCGGGCAGGCCCGATTCCGACACCGTGGGCACGTCGGGGAATTGCGGCAGGCGATTGCGAGTCGTCACCGCAAGCAGTCGCAGCTTGCCGCTGCGAATCAGCGACGTCACGGTTGCCAGCCCCTGAAACGCCACCGACACCTGACCCGACGCGACGTCGAGCGCCGCCTGGGTCGCGCCTTTGTACGGCACGTGCGTCAACGAAATGCCCGCGGTCGTCGAAAACACTTCCATGGCCACGTGTTGCGGGCTGCCATTTCCGCCCGAGCCATAGTTGATCTTGCCCGGATTCGCTTTCGCCGCCGCGATCAGATCACCTGTGGTCTTGTAAGGCGTGTCGTTATTGACGACGAGACCCCATTCGACAGTGGCGACAAGGGAAATCGGTTCGAAGTCCCTGAGAATGTCCCACGGCATGGTCGCGTGCAGATTCGGCAGCATCGTCATGATGCTGTCGTTGAAGCCACCGAGGGTGTAGCCGTCCGGCGCCGCTTTGGCCACGCGCTCAGCGCCAATCAGGCCCGCGGCGCCCGCCTGATTTTCGATGACGATGGACTGCCCCATGTTCTGCGCCATGCGCTGCGCGAGAATCCGTGCGGCATTGTCGACGGCACTTGCCGCGGCAAGCGGCACAATCATCTGTATCGTATGGTTCGGATAGGCTGGCTGGGCCGTCGCTTCGGGTACAAAGCCCGCCAGCAAGGTGGCGACTGCGATGCACCGGGCGATGCGATAAGGGAACGCCATGAATCCTCCTGTATCCGGTAGCGGTCTCTGGTCCGCCGGGCACCTGGCAACGCCTACGCGAGCCGTTCGATGCCGAGGTCGTCGGCCAGGCGCTCCAGATTCTGCAGTAATGCGGCGGCCATCGGGATGCCGTCGCGAGAATATTCGACGCGTTTGGCGCTGCTTTGCTCTCCGGGCAGCCAAATTCGATCGACGTCCGGCAGACGGCGACTGGCGCGCAGATCGTCGATCAGCAAATCGACGCGATCCTTGAAGCCATGCAGATCGCCGAAAGCCGCGATGTCGATGGCGACGATCGCCTGGCCGGTATTGGTAGCGCTGGTGTCGTCGTAGTTGAAGTCGACCACATCTTTACCCATCGCCGCGTGGTTCAGAGTTCCAGCCAGCAAGCCGACAATGAGCGCGAGACCATAGCCTTTGTACCCGCCGATGGGCAGCAGGAAGCCCTCGTCGGCGCGACGGGGATCGGTGAGGGGTTTGCCCAGGCGATCGATCATCCAGCCGATGGGCATCGTCTCGCCGCGCTGCGCCTTGGCCTTCACCTTGCCGTAGGCCGCGACGGTGGTCGCCATGTCGAGCACGATCGCCGTGTGCCGACCCGCGGGAACGGCCACGGCGATCGGATTCGTCGAGAGCAGCAGGTCGAGGCCGCCCCACGGTGGCAGATGGTTGGCGTTGCCCACGGCGAAATACATGCCGAGCATGTCGGAGGCAAGCGGCATTCGCGCGTACAACGACGCGGGTCCTGCGTGATTGCTCATGCGTGTTCCAACCCATGCCACGCCCGCCACGCGCGCTTTCTCGACCGCGAGCGCCGCGGCACGCGTCATGACGAGATGGCCCATCCCGTTGTCGCCGTCGATGAGGGCCATGCCGGCTCGCTCCTCCACCACGCGGATTGCGGGATGCAGATTGACTCCGCCTGCGCGAATGCGCCGCGCGTACTGGGGCAGGCGAATGACGCCGTGGCCGTCCGAACCCTGCAGATCCGCGTCCGCCATGAGTGCCGCGACTGTTGCCGCGTCGTTGCCTGGCATGCCAAGCACGCGCAAGGCCGAGGCAATGAAATCGCGCAGCGGGCCGGGATGGATGCGCGTCGACGTTTCGATCACGACTGCGCGTCGAGCGTGGCCAGGAATGCCTGCAGCGATGCGAAGTCGCGCGATGCGCGAGCGCGCTCCTGTTCCGGGTCGGCTCCGGTCCAATCGTAGAATCCGCGGCCGGCGCCGATTCCGGTCTCGCCGCGCGCGACCATCGCCTGCAACATCGGATTGGGCGTGCCATTGTGAAACAGCGCGGGCACGATGGAGCGCTGTGCGTCGGCGTGAATCTTGAGGCCGCTCATGTCTTTTTGCCGGAGAAGCCCGTTGAGGCACATCCGCGGCGCCAACAGCGTGCGCGCGGCGCGATCGATTTCGGCAGCACTTGCGACACCCGCCTCGATCAGATAGTAAGCCTCGTGCAGGATGGCGTGCTGCAGGCGATTCACGACAAAGCCGATCGTCGGCTTGTACAGTCGCAGCACATCCTTGCCAGTCGCTTCCACGGCCGCGGATACCCGGTCGACCAACCAGGAGGGTGTCTGCGGGCCGGCCATCACTTCCACGACCGGGCTCGTGTCGGCGGGCATGAAATAGTGCATTCCGAGAAAGCGGTCCGGTCGATTCAGCATCGCCGCGAGCTGCACGAGATCGAGTCCGGACGTGCCCGTCGCAATGACCAATTCGCCGTCAGGGAATGCGGCCTCCAATTGTCGATAGACGTCGACCTTGGCGGCGACATTTTCAGGAGCGAATTCGATGGCGAGATCGGGCGGTTCGCCATCCCACGGATCGAAATGCGCGACCGCATGCGTCCCGGGCGGCAGACCGGTCAGCGAATCCGCCCGGCGACTGTGAATGACCGTGCGAACACCGGTGGAGGCGAACGTCGCTGCGACAGCGCGACCCATCACGCCATAGCCACAAATGACGACGGTGCGAATGGCGCGTCCGTCGGTGTCCTGAGGGTTTTCCTTGGCGGGCATCACGGTCGTTGGAACCGTGGCAGATCCCGCAAATCCGTGGACCAATCGAGCGCCGAGTCGCACCAGATGCGCTTTCTCGGGGGTAACTCCGCACGCTGCCGCAGACAACCTACGCGCAGGGAATACGTCGCCGGGTCGGTGACCGCACAGGAATAAACGGGCGTGCCGCAGTCGGGACAGAAGGCATGGGCGCGTTTCGTTCCACTGTCGGCGGTCTTGATGTAAATCGTCGGCCGACCTGTCAGCAAGGAGAATGTCTCCATCGGGGCTTGCACGGCGACCCGGTACGCGGAGCCGCTCAGCATCTGGCAATCCGTGCAGTGGCATAGGCCCACCTTCTCCGGATCGACGATCGCCTCGTAGGTGATCCGTCCACAGTGGCACTTGCCTTCGACTTTCATCGCCGTCTCCATCGATCGGCTTTGCTTCAATGCTTGATGACGACGAGTTCGTTGATGACAGCCTCGACATCGTCGATGCTGCGTACCAGCTTTTCCAATGCATCGACGTCGGACCGCGCACGAACGCAACCCTTCAACCAGACCCAACGGCGCCGACCTTCGACCCAGACGCTCGTCTGCGCAAAGCGGCCGTCGGCGAGGATGGCCATTTCGACGCGTGGAATGATTTCCTTGTCGTAGAGATAGGCGTTGGGAAGACGGCAACGCCCGGATAGATAACAACTGGTGCCGCGCTCCGCACGAACGTGCGCCTGCGCGCGCATTTCCGCTTGCGTAATCAAGGGTCCTTCCTGAGGCGGACACTCCGCGATTGCATGGGTCACCTGAAGGAACGGGTCGCCGAAATAGTTTGCCCGCTCTTCGGCTGCCGTTGCCGCGGTCGAGGCCCCGAGTGCAACCGTCACGAGGCATAGGGGCATGATGGCAGGAGCGGTCATCGCCTGAACACGCGTGCCAGGAGCGAGCCCAGCGCGGTACGCCGCTGCGGCAACCGGCTGGGCATCGGGTCGAAGTAGCGCCGGTGCACATAGCACCAGCCCCAGGTCTCCCCACGTTCGAGCGAGCAGATCATCGGATGTTCCGTCACATTGAAATGCACGAGCGCGTGGGCGTATTGCGAGTCCTCGCAGCAACCGACATGGCCGCAGGTGAGGCATACGCGAAGCTCGTTCCATGCCGCCCCAAGCGCAAGGCATTCCTCGCAACCTTTCGTGCGCGGGGCGACTTTCCGGATCTCGCTGAAATGTTCACAGCGGTTGGTCACGTTCGCGTTCACAGTCGGATGCCGGTCAGATCATCGCCTTACTTCTCGACGATTGCCTTGAGGCTCGCCAGACCCTCCTCGTACTTTTGTCCGACCATCTTGTCCATGCTGAAAAACAGTCCCATAAGCCTGGCCATGAATGGGCTCGGGCCATACATCGTTTGCGTCACCTTCGTCGCATCGCCTTGTGGCACCAAGGTGAATTGCACCATGTTGTGCCCTTCGAACGGCTTCATGAAATCGATCTTGATCAACAGGCCGGAAGAAGGTGTCGACTCGACGATCTCCATACGTCCCTGGCCGACGTCCTTGTTGCCCTCCCAACCGTAGACCGCGCCCTTGCCGCTGTCGGCGCCGCTGTAGCTGCGCTTCATTGCCGGGTCGATTTTGTCCCAAGGGGACCACGCTTCCCATTGATGAAAGCCGTTGATATGCGGAAATATTTTCGCCGGCGGGGCGTTGATGACTATCGAGCGTTCGACGCGGAAGGTGGCGGGACGGGTCGCGGCATAAACAAGCGTAGCCGCAATGAGAACCGCGATGATGATGGCAATGGTCGTGATCATGGAGTCTCCCGGTGCCTGGTGCGGTCATTTCATTGCGGCGCCGACCGTTTGGCGAACGGGAATGCCAGAGGGATCGAAGTCGTCGAGGCAATAGACATTGACGCCTAGATAGTCGGGCGTGACCCGCTTGCGATGAAAGGGATAAATCCCACATGTCCTGCAAAAGTAGTGCCGCGCGGTCAAGGTATGGAAGCGGTACTCGGTGAGCGAGTCCGCGCCGGTGAGCAATCTGAACCGGTCTTGATGCACCTTGACCATGAGAGCGTTCTTGCGCCGGCAGATCGAACAATCGCACGTGGTGAGCTCGGGAAAATCTGTCTCGATCTCGAAACTGATGGCACCGCAGTGACAACGGCCGAGGTGCTTTTGCATTATGCGCGTGCCCATAGAAACGAGTTCCTCAGCGCGGCATCCGGGGCCCTGTTTCGTCATGCATCCCGCGCCAGCCTGAAACCCGTGAACTGCCAGCGTGCGGTAGCAGGAAAAAAATTGCGATAGGTTGCGCGAATGTGCGATTTCGGAGTCGCAAACGATCCGCCGCGAAGGACGTATTGATTGGCCATGAATTTGCCGTTGTATTCGCCGATCGCTCCCGGCGCGGTGCGATATCCGGGATATGGAGCATAAGCGCTTTGCGTCCATTGCCACACGTCGCCGAAGAGCTGCATCAACGCAGACCCGCGATCGGTCGCCGGCAATGGCCGTAGCATCCCGTGCTCTGGAAAATGTCCATCAATGGAGCACGGCGCTGCGGCGATCTCCCATTCTGCTTCGGTCGGCAATCGTGCGCCCGCCCACCGCGCGTAGGCGTCGGCCTCAAACAGGCTGACGTGGCACACTGGCGCGGCCAAATCGACCGCGCGCGACCCGTAGAGCGTGAACTGGCGCCAGCCCCCACCGTCGCGTCGCCAATACGACGGCGCCTCGATACGATTTGCGTTGACCCACGCCCACCCTTCGGACAACCACAGATCCGGGCGCCGATAGCCGCCATCGGCGATGAATCCGAGATAGTCGCCATTAGTCACCGGGCGACTCGCCAGCGCGAAGCGGTTCAGGTACTGACGATGACGCGGCGTCTCGTTGTCGAACGCGAATTCCGGACCGTCGTGACCGATTTCGACGAGCGCAGACTCGTGCTCGACCCACGCCAGCGGTGGCGGCGCCTTCGACGGGCTCGCATCCATGGGTGCGTACGCCGGCTCCAGGGGATTGCAGGACAGCATATGCAGTACGTCGGTGAGCATCAATTCCTGATGCTGTTGCTCGTGATTGAGGCCCAGCGTGATCAGGGACTCGACGGCACCGGCGACCCCTTGCGCCGACCGCAACAGCGCAAGCATGCTCGCATCGACGTGCCGACGGTACGCGACAACGTCCGCCCGGGTCGGACGCGATATCAACCCGCGTTGGGAGCGCGGATGCTGTTCGCCGACGGCGTTGTAATAGGAATTGAACAGCATCCGGAATGCGGGATTGAACGCGTGGTAATGCGACAGATGTGGTGCGAGCACGAAGGTCTCGAAGAACCAGCTCGTATGCGCCAAGTGCCACTTGACCGGACTTGCGTCCGGCATCGACTGAATGGCGCAATCCTCGTCGGATAGTGGCGCGGCGATAGCCAACGATGTGGCGCGCACGGCTTCATAGCAGGATTGCAATGAGGCCGACGCCGTCGTCATCTCCGCCTTGGCGGTGGCAACCGTTCGTAGATGTTGCGGATTGATCATGGTCGGATATCCAATTCTAGCGGTTTGTTTCATTCCGAGCGGACTCACGCGGGCGCGTTGGAGCGGCAACGTTGCGGTTCATCGCAACGTTAGCCGCATACGTAGTCGAGCGATAGGCGATCGCCACCCTTACACGACTTCGACTCGAGCTTCGCCAGCGACACACGCACCGATGACGGAGGCTTCGGCAAATCCTTCGCCCCGGAAGATGTCCATGACCTCGCCAACCGCATCACTCGCGCACGCGACGAGGAGTCCACCCGAGGTCTGTGGGTCGGACAGCAGCGCGCGCATAGCCACGTCGATGCGTTCGATGCAATTCACTTCCGCGCCGTAACTTGCCATATTGCGGCGGGAAGCACCGGTGATGGCGCCGCCACGTGCCAGGTCCATGGCGCCCGGCAACAAGGGCAATTGGTCGAACTCGATGCGCGCACCGACGCCGGAGCCCCGACATACTTCGAGCAGGTGGCCCAAAAGTCCAAAGCCGGTGACGTCCGTGAGCGCATGCACCGCTTCCATCCGGCCAAGCGCGATACCCGGCGTATTGAGTTGAGTCGTGTTGGCGATCAGCGTTGCATAGGCCTCGGCGTCGAGTGCCTGTTTCTTGAGCGCGGCGCTGTAGACGCCGACGCCCAGCGGTTTGCCGAGCACCAGCGCGTCGCCCGGGCGTGCGCCGATGTTGCGCTTGATGCGGCGGGGGTCGACTTGACCGATCGCCACCAGTCCATAGATCGGCTCGACCGAATCGATGGTATGGCCCCCTGCGACCGGAATGCCAGCCTTCGCACAGACGGCCTCGCCGCCCTCGAGAATCCTGCGGATCGTATCGACGGGCAACCGGTCGATCGGCATCCCGACCAGCGCCAATGCGAATAACGGGGTGCCCCCCATCGCATACACGTCGGACAGCGCGTTGGTCGCGGCGATTGCGCCGAAATCGTAGGGGTCGTCGACGATCGGCATGAAGAAATCCGTCGTCGCTACGATCGCCTGACGGTCGTTGAGCTGATACACCGCCGCGTCGTCGGCGGTTTCGATCCCAACCAACAATTGACGGGGCACGACGCCAGGGGCGGCTTTACCGATGATCTCGCGCAACGTCGCCGGCGCAATCTTGCATCCGCACCCGCCACCATGGCTGAACTGGGTAAGGCGTAGCGACGTGGCGTCAGGTGCGTTCATGGATCGATCAGATGAGCAGCGCGATTCACATTCTATCGCCAATCCTCGCGCCGAGCCGTGTTCGGGCGATCGCGCTATGATAACGGCCGCCGCAAGCCCCGACGCCGAATATTGGAACGCCATGGCCCTTTCCAACGACACGCTGCAGCAACTCAAGCGCGCCAGCACCGCTACGCTGACGACCCAATTGTTCAAGCGCGGATTGCGCAATGTCTATCTGCAAGGCGTGCACCGCATGAGCAAGGCGGGCGGCAACCTGGTTGGCGAGGCATTTACGCTGCGTTACATTCCCGCGCGCGAAGATCTCGACCACGTCGGCGTGTTCGAGAATCCGGAGCATCCGCAGCGCAAGGCAATCGAAGTGGTCCCTCCCGGGCAGGTGCTGGTGATGGATTGCCGGCGCGACACGCGCGCGGCATCCGGCGGCAGCATACTGCTCACGCGCATGCAGGTTCGCGGCGCCGCCGGCGTGGTCACCGACGGTGGGTTGCGTGACAGCGACGCCATCGCCGGCATGGATTTCCCGGTATTTGGCGCGGGCCCGAGTGCGCCTCTGAACCTGGCCATCCACCATGCGGTCGATCTCAACGTGCCGATCGGTTGCGGCGGTGTCGCCGTATTTCCCGGCGACATTGTGGTCGGCGATGCGGAAGGCGTCGTCATCGTGCCGGCCCACCTGGCTGTCGAGGTTGCCCGCGATGCGTCAGAGCAGGAACAGCTCGAGGTTTTCGTTCTGCAGGAGGTGGCCGGCGGCCGGGCATTGCCCGGGACGTACCCGCCCAACGCCGACACGCTTGCACGCTACCGTCAATGGCGTGAACTGAAAGACAGACCGTAGGTAAAAACGGATCGAGGGGAAATGATGTCGATTGGTGGTCGCGCCAGAGCAAAAACGTTCCGATCTCCCTGCGCATGGTTCGCCAGTTTTGTCGCCGGCATTGCCGTCGCGTCGGCGTTCACTGTAGCGGCGCAGGCGGAAACCTCGGAACTGCGCATCACCAAGCAACCGTCGATCATCTATTTGCCCCTGGTGGTGATGGAACAAAACAAACTGGTCGAGAAGTACGCCAAAGCGCAGGGCTTGGGCGATCTCAAGGTGCAATGGATCACTTTCAACAGCGGCGGCGCGGCCACTGATGCGCTGCTCGTCAGGCAGCGTCGACCTGGTTACCAGCGGCGTCTCGAATCTGTTGTTGCTGTGGGAGCGCACCAAGGGCGAAGTGAACGGCCTGACCAGCGTCGGCGGCCTGCCGATGCTGCTGGTGACCCGTGACCCGAACGTAAAGACACTCAAGGACTTCAACGACAAGGACAAGATCGCGGTGCCGACGATCAAGGTATCGAGCCAGGCGATGGTGCTCAAGATGGCACTCGAAAAAATGTATGGTGCTTCGGCGCGCGATTCGCTCGATGCCGTCACAGTTCAGCTTGGCCATCCGGATGCGATGCTCGCGGTGGTCGGCGGATCGAGCGAGGTCAACAGTCACTTCTCGGCGCCCCCGTATCAGGCGCAGGAACTCAAGACGCCGGGCGTGCACCTGGTGCTCGATTCGAGCGATGTATTCGGCGGTCCGGCCAGCAACGCTGTCGTCTTCGGCATGAAGAAATTTTATCTGGCGAATCCCAAGACCATCGGCGCGTTCATGGCGGCGCTCGAAGAAGCCAATCAACTTATCGCCAAGGATCCGGCGGCCGCGGCGAGAATCTATCTCGACGCGACTCGGGAGAAGTTCACGGTCGACGAGATCGTGGCCATGGTCAAGGCGCCCAATGTCGTGTATTCGACCACGCCGAACGCGACGATGGTCTTCGCCGATTTCATGTTCAAAACCGGCCTGATTAAGGTCAAGCCCGCGTCGTGGAAGGATTTCTTTTTCCCTGTCGTCCACAATTTGCCCGGAACGTGACTCATTTGTGACCATTTGTTGTTTGCAGGGCACATTAAAAGCCCTGCTGCTTGTAGTTGAAAGCAAAAGACTTTTCACCGCCTTACCAGAGGCGTAGTATCGGCGCCACTGATGTGGCACAACACAGGTCGCGAGCTCGGAAGGAACGACCAGGAAATCGGGCTCTCTAAAGCGATGAACATGAAGGCAGGTGCCGCCCGACACGGAGGAGTGTATTGAAGCCGACGGATATTGCTGCTCCCGATTACTTCCACAAAGTCGTCGATTGCCAATGGGCGTGTCCCGCCCATACACCGGTACCTGAGTACATCCGTTTGATCGCGGCCGGCCGTTACGACGCCGCCTACATGATCAATTGGGAATCCAACGTCTTTCCCGGCATCCTGGGGAGGACGTGCGATCGCCCCTGCGAACCGGCGTGCCGGCGAGGGCGGGTCGAGGACGGTGAGAACAGGACCGCCAACAGCAAGCCGGAACCGGTGGCGATCTGCCGCCTGAAACGTGTTGCCGCCGACCACAAGAGCGACATCCGCGGCCTGCTGCCCAAACGCGCGCGCGCCAACGGCAAGCGCATCGCGCTGGTCGGCGCGGGTCCGGCATCGCTGACGGTGGCGCGTGATCTTGCTCCCCTCGGCTACGAATGCGTGGTCTACGACAGCGATACGCGCGCTGGCGGCATGATCCGCAGCCAGATCCCGAAGTTCCGTCTGCCCGAGTCGGTGATCGACGAAGAAGTGGGCTACGTGCTCGACCTCGGCGTCGAATTCCGCGGCGGCACGCGCATCGACAGCCTGAAGGCATTGCTCGCGGGTAACGGCAGCAAGTACGACGCCGTGTTCATCGGCAGCGGCGCGCCGCGCGGTCGTGACCTCGACATTCCCGGCCGCAGGGAAGCGGCCAAGAACATCCACATCGGCATCGATTGGCTGTCCAGCGTGTCCTTCGGCCACATCGATCGCATCGGCAAGCGCGTCATCGTGCTCGGCGGCGGCAACACTGCGATGGACTGCTGCCGCAGCTCGCGGCGGCTAGGCGGGGACGACGTCAAGGTCATCGTGCGTTCGGGCTTCGATGAGATGAAAGCATCGCCATGGGAGAAGGAAGACGCGATGCACGAAGGCATCCCGATCATCAACTTTCACGTCCCGAAGGCGTTCACGCACGAATACGGCAAGCTCACCGGTGTCATTTTCGAGAAGGTCGCCGCCCAGTACGATGACAAAGGTCACCGGCACCTTCAGCCGACGGGCGAATCCGACGTCTATTTCGCCTGCGACGACGTGCTCGTCGCCGTCGGTCAGGAAAACGCGTTTCCGTGGATCGAGCGCGACTCCGGTGTCGAGTTCGACAAGCATGGGCTGCCCGTTCTCGATGCCAAGACCTTCCAGTCGACGCTCAAGAACGTGTTCTTCGGTGGCGACGCCGCGTTCGGGCCGAAGAACATCATCTGGTCAGTCGCGCACGGCCACGAGGCCGCGATCTCGATCGACCGCTTCTGCCAGGGCGAGGACTTGCGCCAGCGGCCGCCGCCCATCTACAACCTCGTGTCGCAGAAAATGGGCATCCACGAGTGGAGCTACGACAACGCCGTGTCCAACGACGCGCGCTTCAAGGTGCCGCTCAAGGACGTGTCGATCGCGCTCAAGAACATCAAGGTCGAAGTGGAGTTGGGATTCGATGCCGCGCAAGCCTTCGCGGAGGCGCAACGCTGCCTCAACTGCGACGTGGAGACCGTGTTTGCGCCGAGGCTGTGCATCGAGTGCGACGCCTGCGTCGACATCTGCCCGATGGATTGCATCACCTTCACGCACGACGGCGACGAAACCGAACTGCGCACGCGGTTGAATGCGCCCGCGCGCAACCTGACGCAGGACCTGTACGTCGAAGGCGGCCTAAAAACCGGGCGGATCATGGCCAAGGACGAGGACGTCTGTCTGCATTGCGGATTGTGCGCCGAGCGCTGCCCGACCGGCGCTTGGGACATGCAGAAGTTCTTTCTCGAGCCGGCGCTGGCCTCCGATCGCGGCAAGCGCGACCGGTACGTGCCGAACGGCCAGCATGTGACGGCCAAGCGGGTCGCGAAATGAAGACACCGGTTGCACCCATCCAGCGCATCAACGATTTTGTCGTCAAGTTCGCGAACGTCAATGGTTCGGGGTCGGCGTCGGCGAACCTGCTATTTGCGAAGTCGATCCTGCGCATGGGCATTCCGGTCGCGCCGCGCAACATCTTTCCATCGAACATCCAGGGTCTGCCGACGTGGTTCGAGGTGCGCATCAACGAGGCCGGCTGGCGCGGACGCCGCGGTGGCGTCGACCTGATGGTCGCGATGAATCCGCAGACATGGGATCAGGACCTGAAGGAAATCGAGCCGGGGGGCTATTTGTTCTACGATTCGACGCGGCCGTTGCCCGCGTCGAAATTTCGCGACGACATCACGGTGATTGGGATGCCGTTGACCGAGATCTGCAATCGCGAATACACCGACTCGCGCCAGCGGCAGCTGTTCAAGAACATCGTCTACGTCGGTGCGCTGTCCGCGCTGCTCGAAATCGAGCCGGAAGTCATCGCCGAACTGATCGGCGAGCAATATAAGGGCAAGGAAGCGCTATTGAAACCCAACGTGCAGGCGATGCGCATGGGGCGCTCGTACGCGCAGAACAGCCTTGACTACCCGCTCGGCATCAAGGTCCGGCGGGCGAACGCGGTGGGCAATCGCATTTTCATCGAGGGCAACAGCGCAGCGGCACTCGGATGCGTCTATGGCGGGGCGACCGTTGCGGCGTGGTACCCGATCACGCCGTCGTCGTCATTGGCGGAGGCCTTCACCCGGCACTGCAAGAAATTCCGCACCGATCCCGCAACCGGCAAGGCGCGCTACGCGATCGTCCAGGCCGAGGACGAACTGGCATCGATTGGCATCGTCATCGGCGCTGCATGGAACGGCGCGCGTGCCTTCACCTGCACGTCGGGCCCCGGCATATCGCTGATGCAGGAATTCGTCGGCTTGGCTTATTTCGCGGAGATCCCCGCCGTACTGTTCGACGTGCAGCGCGGCAGCCCGTCGACCGGCATGCCGACGCGCACCCAGCAAGCCGACCTGATGGCCTGCGCCTACGCATCGCACGGCGACACCAAGCACGTGCTGCTCATGCCCGAGGATCCGAAGGAGGCCTTCGAATTTGCCGCGTTGTCATTCGATCTCGCCGATCGTCTGCAGACGCCGATATTCGTGATGCTCGATCTCGACATCGGCATGCAGGACTGGCTGTGCGAGCCGCTGGCCTGGGATGACCGCCGGCATCTCGATCGCGGCAAGGTCATGACCTACGAGCAGCTCGAGGGCGGCAAGGATTTCGGCCGCTACCTCGACGTCGACGGCGACGGCATTCCGTACCGCACGTATCCGGGAACGCATCCCAAGCGCGGGTCGTACTTCACGCGCGGCACGACCAAGGACCGCTACGCCCGCTATACCGAGGACGGCGCCACCTACGTCGACAACATGCAGCGTCTGCTGCGCAAGTTCGAGACGGCGAAGCAATATCTGCCGCTGCCCGTGAGCCGCAATGCTTCTGCGCCAACGCGCTACGGCGCAATCTATTTCGGCTCGACCGGCCCGGTCATGGACGAGACATTGGCGGGAATGACTACGCAGAACATCCACCTCGATACGCTGCGCGTGCGCGCGTTTCCGTTCCACGACTCGATCGCGGATTTCATCGCCGACCACGATCGCGTTTTCATCGTGGAGCAGAACCGGGATGCGCAATTGCGCATGATGATCACCAACGAGCTTGCCGTCGATCCGGCAAAACTCATATCCATACTTCATTACGATGGCACGCCGATCACCGCTCGCTTCATCATGCACGAGATCGGCGAGAAGCTTTCGATGTTCAACGTGACTCCGCTGCGGAAGGTGGCGCCATGACGTATCTCGCCAAGCCGAAGCTGCATCATCCCGAGCTTCCAAAGAACGCGCTCGGCTTTACCCACCGCGACTACGAAGGCACCGTGTCGACGCTGTGCGCGGGCTGCGGGCATGATTCGATCTCCAGCGCGATCATCCAGGCATTCTTCGAACTCGACGTGGCACCGCACCGCGTCGCCAAACTATCCGGGATCGGCTGTTCGTCCAAGACGCCGACGTACTTTCTCGGTAACTCGCACGGTTTCAACAGCGTTCATGGACGCATGCCCTCGGTGCTCACGGGCGCCAACCTCGCCAACCGCGACCTCATCTACCTCGGGGTCTCCGGCGACGGTGATTCGGCATCGATCGGGCTCGGGCAGTTTGCGCACTCGATGCGCCGCGGCGTGAACATGGTCTACATCGTCGAGAACAACGGCGTGTACGGATTGACCAAAGGACAGTTCTCCGCCACGGCGGACCGCGGCTCGAAGAGCAAGCGTGGTGTCGTCAATAGCGACGAACCGATCGACATGGTCATGCTTGCGTTGCAACTGGGCGCGAGTTTCGTAGGTCGCAGTTTCTCGGGTGACAAGGAACAGCTCGTCCCGCTGATCAAGGCCGCCGTGCGGCATCAGGGCGCTGCGTTCATCGACGTCATCAGCCCGTGCGTCGCCTTCAACAATCACGCGGGTTCGACCAAGAGTTACGACTTCGTGCGCGAGCACAACGAGGCGGTCAACCGCCTCGACTTCATGCCGCTGCACAGCGAGATCACGGCCGACTACGCGCCGGGCAGCGTGCGGGAAGTGCAGCAGCACGACGGATCGATCCTGCGGCTGCGCAAATTGCACGAGGATTACGATCCAAGCGATCGCATCGTCGCGATGGATTATTTGCTGCAGCGCCACGCCGCAGGAGAAATCGTCACCGGCCTGCTTTACCTGCATCCGGAAGCCGTTGACCTGCACGCATCGCTCAACACGATCGACACGCCGCTGACCCAGCTCGGCGAACGGGAACTCATTCCCGGGGCGGCCGCGCTCGAAAAATTCAACGCGTCGCTGCGCTAGCGTTACAATTTGAGGATGCGCCTCTTCTGGCGAATCCTCGCGGGTATTGGCGGCCTGCTGCTGCTATTGCTGATCGCCATCGCGATCGCCATCAGCACGGTCGACGTCAAAAGCTTCATCGGGCCCATCCAAAAGCGAGTCAAGGACGCCACGGGCCGCGACCTGACCATCGGCGGCGGCGTCGATCTCAAGTTCTCGCTTGAACCCAAGCTCGTCGTCGAAGATGTCACCCTGAGCAATGCGTCTTGGGCGAAGGCTCCGCAAATGCTGACCGCCAAACGCGTCGAACTGCAGTTCGCCCTGCTGCCGTTGCTTCATCGCGACTTCCAGATTCGCAGCTTTGCATTGATTGAGCCGAAGATCGCGCTCGAAACGGACGCCAAGGGCGCGGGCAATTGGGAATTTGCCGGGCCGGCGAGCACGCCTGCCGGAGGCCCGCCAGAAGGAACTGCGGCGATGGGCGGGTTATTCGTTGGCGACGTCTCGATCACCAACGGCGTGCTGACATACCTCGATGGCGAAAGCGGGAAGGTCACCACCGTGACGATCGCCGATCTCGCGCTGACCGCACGTGACGCACAATCCGCCGTGAGCACGCGATTCCGGGGCGGCGTGGATGACGTGTCGTTGGCGTTCGAAGGCGACCTCGGACCACTGTCGTCGTTAGTACAACATCGCTGGCCCTATCCGGTCACGCTCAAGGGTCAGATCAACGACCAGCAGGTCGCGGTGGACACCAAACTGCGCGTGGATGACGCCACGATCTCGCTTGACCCGCTGGAAGTCGGCGTAGCCAAGAGCAAGGTGACCGGAAAGTTGGCCATTACTCCGGGTAAGCCACGGCCAAAATGGGTGTTCAAGTTCGCCGCACCGACGCTCGCGCTCGCCGACATTGCGCTGCCAGTCAAGGGTGCCGCAGCGCCCGCTGCCAAGGCTACGCCCAAATCGAGATTCATTTTCAGCGAAAACCCGATCGACTTGTCGGCGCTGAAATCGGTCGACGCCAGCGGCGACGTCGTGATCGATGCGCTGACGCAGGCCGACGGACGCAAGCTCGACCATGTCAACGTGCAACTGAGCCTAGCGAACGGTGTCCTGGACGCTCCGGTCGTACAGGCAGAAATCTACGGCGGCAGGGTCACGGCGCACCTGAAGATCGATGCCAATCGCGACAAGGATGCGGCGATCAATCTGCACCTCGACGCGAACGGTCTAGAGCTTCCCTTGATTCTGGCCGCAGCTGGTATCAAGCGCGACATCAAGGGTGGCAAGACCTCGGTCAACGCTGACATCGCGGCCCGCGGCGATTCCCTGCATCAGTGGGCGAGCACCGCGACCGGTATCGCCACGGCAATCGTGGGGCCAGCGTCGATAGCGCTCCCGACAGACAATTCGGACGCTGCGTTCAACAAGCTCGCCGAGGCTATCAATCCGTTTCGCAAGGTCGACCCGTCGACTGAACTGCAGTGCGCGGTCGTCCGCCTTCCGCTCGCCAATGGCATTGCCAAGGTCGACCGCACCATCGGGATCGAGACCAACAAGATTGGCGCGACCGCGAGCGGAACGCTGGACTTCCGTAACGAAATGCTGGATCTGTCGATCAAGCCGCAGTTACGCAGGGGTATTACGCTGAACATCGATCAGTTCGCGTCGCTGGTGAGCTTTCACGGACCGTTCAACGCGCCGACCGTTGGCGTGGATGCCAAGGCGTCGGCGGCGACCGTCGCGACGCTCGGCGCGGCGATCGCCACGGGCGGTACGTCGCTCCTTGGTCAGGTCCTGTTCAAGGGCGCGACCGCCGACACTGGCGCGCCGTGTCAGATTGCGCTGGGAAAGGTCAGCCCGGCCGCGGAATCGAGCGCGTCTGCGGGTGGCACGAGCAAGTCTGCGCCCGCGAACAACGATCTAGGCAAGGCGTTGGGCAAGTTGTTCGGGCGCTGACGCCAGCCGTCTCGATATAGCGATGCGCGTCGACGAGGTGGCTGATGGCCCAGGACGATGATGTCCGATGCCGATCGGCGCGATGGCTAGCGCAACCCGCGTCATGCGAAGCGGAGTTTGCATATGAGTAGAAAAAAATCCGGTTGTTGACAATTGGTTTCTTGCTTGCCATGCGGTGCGCGTTAGCGGCGGCCGTCGAATTCGAAGCAGGACCGATCTGGAACGCTATCCAGCTTACCCGGTGCAACCAATGACCCCAACGATGGTAGCGCCGGCTTTTTGCAGTATTGTTGGGACGCCCGGTGCCCCGGGTGTTCGATCTCATGCCCTCCTGGCCGCACGCCCGTCTGCAACCAGCCGGTGGAAGACGTCACGCCATTCTGCGCAAGGGACGCGTCCTGCAAGTGCGAGTAGGCACGCAGCGGGTCCAGGCCCGCGTCAGAACGGCCGCCCGAACTGGAAGTAGACGTTGATGACATTGCTTGGCGCACGGGCCAGGCCAGCATAAATGGGGTGAGCCCCGTGAACACGCTGCAATGGACTCAAGAACTCAGCCCTCGAGCATCGTCGCCAGGCGCAACCTGGATATGCGCGCGATTTGCGCCAGTGCCTCGGCGAATTCGCTGGCGCGATCGCGCTCGAGGCGCGCGGCAAAGCGCTCGATGATCGCTGCGCGATCGAGACCCTTGACGGCGACGATGAAGGGGAATCCGAACTTGGCCTTGTACGCGCGATTGAGCGCGATCAACTGCGCGAACTCCTGGGGTGAGCACTGGGTCAGGCCAGCGCCACCTTGCTCGCGCTTAGAGTCCACGGTCATCTCGCCGCGAATGGCGGCTTTGCCTGCAAGTTCAGGATGGGCGCGAATCACCATCAGTTGAGTATCGACGGGCGCGCGCATGAGCGCTGCAATCATCGCCGTATGCAGCGCATCGATACTCGCAAACGGCCGGCTTGGCCAAGCGTCCTCAGCGATCCACCGCGTGTGCTCGACGATGCCGCCCAAGCGGTCGACGAATGCGCTACGGTCGAGCGCGTTGATCTCGGCGAGAGTCATTTCGCGGCCTGTTTGTTGCCACCATGCATGACAACCTGCGAAGCATCGACCGCGCTTGTGTGTTCCCCCCTGAATAGCGCTGCGCCCCTCATTCGTCCTCGGGATAAGGGTGGGTCGCGATCCAGTGACGGGCGATGTCGATTCGCCGCGCGACCCAGACATGATCGTGCTGCTGCACGTAGTCGATGAAGCGTGCGAGGGCGGCAATGCGCGCCGGGCGCCCGATCAAGCGGCAATGCAGTCCGATCGACAGCATCTTCGGCGCATCGAGTCCCTGCGGGTCGCCTTCCGCATATAAAACGTCGAACGCATCCTTGAGGTACGCGTAGAACTGCTCCCCGCTGTTGAATCCCTGGGGTGTCACGAAGCGCATGTCGTTCGTGTCGAGCGTGTAGGGAACGATGAGCAGCGGTGCCGTTCCGAGGCGCGTGCGTACGGGTACCCAGTACGGGAGGTCGTCAGCATAGCCGTCGGCGCAGTAGGCGAATCCGCCATGCTCGACCAGCAAGCGCCGCGTGTTGGGACTGTCCCGGCCACTGTACCAGCCTTCCGGTGGCTTGCCGGTGAGGCGCGTAATCGACTCAACCACGCGCGCGAGGTCTTCGCGCTCGATGTATTCGTCGACCTGCTGATAGGAAATCCAGCGCCAGCCGTGACTCGCAATTTCATGGCCGTCTCTGAGCGCCGCCTCGACGACCCGCGGATTGCGCTCGAGCGCCATGCCGACACCGAAGACGGTTGCGGGCACCTTCCGCTCGCGCAAGCAGCGCAGGAGCCGCCATACGCCCGCGCGGGAGCCGTACTCGTAGAGCGATTCCATGCTCATATGGCGTTGGGCGAAAGGTTGCGCCGCGACAATTTCCGACAGGAACGTTTCGGATGCGGGGTCGCCGTGCAGCACGGAGTTTTCGGCGCCTTCCTCGTAGTTCACCACGAACTGAAGCGCGATGCGCGCATGCCCAGGCCAACGCGCGTGTGGGGTGATTTCGCCATAGCCGACGAGGTCGCGGGGATAGGAGGAGGGAATGAGGGCGGCCATAGGTGACGCGGGCACCAGTCACGAGACGGACGGTTGCCCAACCTTGTATACAATCGTGCCAATAATTGTTTACACCGTCAACGTTGGTTTGTCTACAATGGAAGCCATCGCTCGCTCGTTCTCACTGGCTTACGCTATATTTCCCGCACGCCATGCTTGACGCTCCTGCAGCCCTTCGTCGACGCCGTACCCGAGGCGCGACTCGCGCACCGCGCCGGCAGGGCGCGGCGACCCCCGCATCGAAGCCCGAAGCCGCTCAGCGCATCTATGAGCAGATCGTTCGCGCCGTCGAAGAGCACCGGCTGCCACCGGGCACCAAACTCGGCGAAGAAACTCTTGCCGAGCTGTTTGGCGTAAGCCGGGCACGCGTGCGCCAGGCGCTTCATCATCTGTCGCTGACACACATCGTCACGCTGCATCCCAATCGCGGCGCGTTCGTTGCCGAACCGAGCATCAAGGAGGCGCGTGCCGTCTTTGCCGCCAGGCGCCTCGTCGAGCCTCCGCTGGCGGGTTCTCTCGTCGGGCGCCTCGGCAGCGTGCAGCTCCAGCGACTCAAGCGGCACGTCGCCGCGGAGGCGACCGCCCGCAACATGCGCGATCGCCACGAAGGCATCAAGCTCTCGGGCGAGTTTCACCTGTTGCTCGCCGAGCTGGCGGGGAACAGCGTCGTCACCGACATTGTCCGCGGTTTGATCGCGCGTTCGTCGCTCATCATCGCGCTCTACCAGCGTGCGGCAAGCGTCGACTGCGCGCCCGACGAGCACGGCGAGCTCGTCGACGCACTGGGGGGGCGCCCCGCTCGGGTCATTGCGCGCCTTATGGATCACCATTTGCGCCATGTGGAGGCTGGCTTGCTGTTGAGTACGCCGACGCGCGGCGTGGTCGATTTGCGGGCCGCGCTCGCCGCGAGCACCGCGCGCGCGCCCTAACCGGAGACATCGATGGGGCGACTGACCACGCACGTTCTCGACACCGCGCAGGGCACGCCGGGTTCCGGCATCGAAGTGCGACTCTATCGCGCGGGGCCCAGAGGCTACGAGATTGTGAAGAGCATGGTCACCGACGCCGATGGTCGCGGCGACGCGCCGCTGCTCGAAGGCGCAGCGATGATTGCTGGGCGCTATCGCCTCGTGTTTGCTGCGGGTGCCTATTTCCGCCGCATCGGCGCGCGCCTGGCGGAGCCACCGTTCGTCGACGAAGTGTCGCATCGATTTCGGGATTGCCGACATCGACGCGCACTATCACGTGCCGCTGCTGGTGTCGCCGTGGAGCTATTCCACTTATCGCGGCAGCTGATCCTCGGGCGATTCAATGGAAGCCTACGCAAGCGACTGGCTGCAGTTGTTGATCCGATGGATTCACTTGATTACGGGTATCGCATGGATCGGGTCTTCATTTTATTTCGTGTGGCTCGACAACCACCTGCTGGCGCCCAAGGCCCAGGAAGACGCCGACAAGGGCATTGGCGGCGAGCTTTGGGCGGTGCACGGCGGCGGGTTCTATGTCGTGCGCAAGTTCAAGGTCGCACCACAGGTCCTGCCCGAGCCCCTGCACTGGTTCAAGTGGGAGGCATACACGACATGGATGAGCGGGTTCGCGTTGCTGGTGGTCATGTACTACCTGCACGCCAGCGTATACATGATCGACAAGAGCATCGCCGACATCAATCCGCTCCAGGCCGTGGGTTTGAGCGTTGCATTGCTGGTCGTCGGCTGGCTGCTGTACGACCAGCTGTGCCAGCGGCTCGGTCTCGCGCGCGATGCGTGGATCGCCGGCGCGATGGTCGTGTTCGTCGCCATCGTCGCGTGGCGCCTGTCGTACGTCCTGAGCGGCCGTGCGGTTTACATCCAGATCGGCGCGATGCTGGGCACGATCATGGCCGCCAACGTGCTGCTCGTCATCATTCCGTCGCAGCGCAAGCTGGTCGAGGCGAAAGAGCAGGGCATCGCGCCCGATCCGGTCTACGGCCTTCGCGGCAAGCAGCGCTCGGTCCACAACAATTACTTCACGCTGCCGGTGCTGTTCATCATGATCAGCAATCACTACCCGATGACGTATGGAGCAAAATACGGGTGGGCGGTGCTGATCGCGATCATGCTGCTTGCAGCCTACGTGCGGCATTTTTTCAACCTGCGCCATCGTGGACGGACGGTCTGGGCTATTCCGGTGACGGCGATGCTCGCAACGCTTGTGCTCGCAATCCTCATTGCGCCGGACAAGCCGCAGGCAACCGCAGGTGGGCCGCCTCCTTTTGCCAAGGTGCAGGCGATTGTCACGCAACGATGCATCAGCTGCCATGCGGAGAAACCTACACAGGAGGGCTTTGCGGTGGCACCGAAGAACGTCATGTTCGATACGCCCGAGCTGATTGGCACCAACGCGCAGAAAATGTACGAACAGGCCGTTGTGACGAAAGCCATGCCCATCGGCAATCTGACCGGAATGACCGACGACGAGCGTGCCACAGTGGCGGCATGGTTCAACGGCGGCGCGCCGATCAAATGAGCCGGTTAACGAGGCGTGGTGATGCGTCGGCCACGCCAGGAAAGGACCAAGTCATTGGCCACTGACGACACGAAGGCGGCAGGCCACCATCGCGGACACACGCTTGCGCTGCGTGGCATCACCCAGCGCTTCGGCGCCATGGTGGCCGCGAACGACATTTCGCTCGATGTTGCCGCGGGAGAGCTGGTTGCACTGCTCGGGCCGAGCGGCTGCGGCAAGACGACGTTGCTGCGGATCATCGCCGGATTTCAACCGCAGACCGCGGGCAATGTGCTGTTCGACGGCGTTCCGATCGACCATCTTTCGACCGCGCAGCGCGGCGTCGGCATCGTCTTTCAGAACTACGCACTGTTCCCGCACATGACTGTCGCGCAGAACGTTGCCTACGGGCTCGACGCCCGGCGCGTACCGCGCGGCGAAGCCAACGCCAAGGTGCTTGAGATGCTCGCATTGGTGCGTATGCAGGATTTCGCCGGTCGGTTGCCTCGACAACTCTCCGGCGGCCAGCAACAGCGCATCGCCTTGGCGCGCGCACTCGCCGTCGACCCCAAGATACTGCTGCTGGACGAACCCTTCGGCGCGCTGGACAAGAATCTGCGGCTCGACATGCAAATCGAAGTGAAGCGGCTGCAGCGCGAATACGGCATCACCACGATCCTCGTGACTCACGACCAGGAGGAGGCGATGAGCATGGCGGATCGCATTGCGGTGCTCAATCGGGGCAACGTGGAGCAATGCGCGCCGCCCACGGACATATACGACCGGCCGACGACGCTGTTCGTCAATCAGTTCGTGGGGACGACCAACCTGCTTCCCGTGCGCTTGACCGCGCTGGACCAGGGGCGCGCGGTGGTTCGCTTTGGCGACGTCGACGTCGCGTGTAGCGGCGCCGGTGCCGTGACATCAAAGCTCATGCCCGGCACCGATGCGATATGGTCGATACGACCCGAACGATTGCGCATCACGACCGAGAGTGGCTGTGGGCGCATTCCGGCCACCGTTCGCGTCGTGCTGCCGATGGGACCCATCACGGTCTATGAAGCCGAGACCGGAAGCACGACCTTCAAGATCAATCAGTCGCGCGACGAAACGTCGGTTCTTCTTCGCGCCGGCGATCGAATATTTGTGGAACCAACAGACGCCGAGGCCGGACAGGTCTTTGCCCGATTGCAGTGATTCACCATGAAGGAGCCTTCAAAATGAGCGGATGGAAACGCAGGGACGTGCTGGCCGCGGGACTGGGACTTGGCGCGGTTGCGGCATTGCCGCGCTTGGCATGGGCGGCGGATACACTCGTCGCCGCAACGTTCCCGGGCACCTGGAACGACGCGCAAAGCAAGATTCTCGTGCCATGGTTCAAGAACGCGACCAAAGCCGATGCGACGCTGACGATTCAACTTGCCACGGATCAGGTGGCGAAACTCGCTGCCTCCGGCGGCAAGCCTCCGTTCGACGTGTCGATCATGGACGAAGGCCCGTTGATCGATGCGCTCAAGCAGGACCTGCTGGTCAAGTATCCGGTCGACAAGTCGACGAACTACAAGCTGCTCTACCCCATGTTCCAGAACGAATGGGGGCCATCGATATCGATCCAGGTCATCGGCATCGGGTACAACCCGAAAAAAATAAAGACGCCGCCCAAGTCGTGGAAGGACCTGTGGAATCCCATCTACAAGGGCCGCGTGGGGCTGACGTCGCTGAACAGCACGCTAGGCATGGCCTTCATGGCGGAAATCGCACGCTTGAACGGCGGCAGCGAGTCCAATCTCGAGCCGGCATTCAAGGCACTCAGGGAATTGCTGCCCAATGTCGGCGCGATCTCGGCCAACCTTGGCGCGCATGCGACGTTGTTTCAGCAGGAACAAATCGACATCGCGCCGTACAACTTCAACTTCGTGGAGACACTCAAAGGCAAAGGCGTCGACGTGGCGTTCGTGGTGCCCGACAGCGGTCCCGTGGCCTGGCGCACGAGCCTGCACATCGTCAAGGGCGCGGCGCGTCCGGACCTGGCATTTCAATGGATCGAAGGCGCGATCACCGCAGACGTGCAAGCGGAAGAGAGCAAGTCGCCGTATGACGTCATCCCGACGAACTCGAAGGTGCAGATGACGCCCGTGATGACCACGACGATCGCGAAGACGCCAGCCGATCTGTCGAAGCTGATCTTCCTCGACTGGAAAAAGCTCAACGAGGTTCGTGGCGCGGCCATCGATCGCTTCAACCGCGAAATCAAGGTCTAGCTGCGGCATGAGCGCTACGGCGCCCGCCACCGCCAAGGCAGCGTCCGAGTGGAAACTCGCGCTGCCGCTGGCGGCGTTCATGATCGCGTTCTTCGTCGCACCGCTGACCGTGTTGATCGCGATGAGCCTGCACGGCGACGGCGATCGTTCGGCATGGTCGCTGGCGCAGTACGTGAAGTTCCTCGGCGACATGTTCAATGTGCGCATTCTCGGCGAAACACTGTGGCTCGGCGTCAAGGCCACGCTCGTCTGCCTGTTCTTCGGATATCCCTTGGCGTGGCTCGCGTCACGCGTCTCGCCGCGCGTACGCTCGATGCTCCTCTTTGTGATCGTCCTGCCGATCCTGACCAGCGTCGTCGTGCGCACGTTCTCCTGGATCGTGATCCTCGGCAAGCAGGGTATCCTGAACAAGACGCTCCTCGCCATCGGGCTGATCGACGAGCCGCTCAAGCTGCTGTTCAGCGAGACGGGCGTGGTGATGGTGCTGGCGCAGGTTCAGTTGCCGCTCATCGTGCTGCCGCTGCTGACGACGTTGTCGCGCATCGATCCGAACTTGTCGAATGCGTCGGCGGCACTCGGTGCCGGCGAGTGGCGGACGTTTTTCAAAGTGACGCTGCCATTGTCCGTTCCAGGGATGATTGCCGGCTGCATCCTCGCATTTGCCGCGTGCGTGACAGCCTTCGTGACGCAGACGCTCATCGGCGGTGCGCGGCTGGTCTACATGCCGCTATTCATCTATCAGCAGGCGACCGGCGCCAACAACTGGCCGTTCGCAGCGGCGATCTCGGTGATTTTCATGGTCGCCGTTTTGCTGGTCGTGTACGTGCTCAACCTGTTGGCCAAGGCCAGCCGGGGACAGATCTATGGCTGACCCCGCGGCGCGACACATCGATTTCGATGCGTGGTCGCTGAAACTGGTTTTCGGCGCGATTGCCGCGGTAGCGATTTTCTTTCTGCTGGCGCCAACGGTCGTTGTGTTGCTGACATCGTTCACTAGTTCGGCGTCGCTCAAGTTCCCGCCGGAGGGTTTTTCCCTGCGCTGGTACGCGGCGTTGGCCGACGCGACCCAAATCCAGACCGCCGCCTGGAACAGCCTCGTCATCGCCGCCGCCACCACCATATTGTCGGTAACCATCGGCACGACCGGCGCGCTGGTCGTGTCGCGCAGCCAAGCGGCTTGGGCGCGCGCGCTCGACGCGTTGCTGCTGTCGCCGTTGGTGTTGCCAGCCTTGGCGTTCGGTTTCGCGTGCCTCATGTATTTCAGCATGATCGGCCTGACACCGTCAGTGCCACTGCTGATCGTCGGTCACACCATCGTCTGCTTCCCGTTTGTCATGCGGACGACGGTCGCGAGTCTCGCGCAGCTCGATCCCGGGTTGCTCGAAGCGTCGGAAAGCCTCGGTGGCGGAACATGGATGACGTTTCGCCGCGTGATCCTGCCGTTGATCGGCAAGGGCATTGCTGCGGGCGCGTTCATTGCGTTCATGTCTTCATTCGACAACGTGCCGGTATCGCTGTTTCTCGCCGACGCCCGTACCGAAGTCCTGCCGATCCACATGTGGCAAATCATCGACAATGATCTCGATGTGCGCACCGCGGCCGTCTCGGGTGTACTCGTGGCATTCACCATTGCGCTCATGATCCTGGCGGAGCGCTTTGCCGGGCTGACGCGGCAATTGGGCCGCTGATTGGCGACGCGATGACCTCGTGCAGCGTCACCATTTGCCGTTGAAAATCACGGCGTGGCGATTGTCATTTTTTCGCGGCGGTGCATGACGGAAGGGTGCGCGTCGTCATTCCAGCTCGACCATCGCGGGAGTTTCGAGCAACCGGACCGCGGTTTTGGCGACCTGCAGCGTGTCGTAATACGCGTAGCCCGCCACTGCAGCCGCGCCAAGCACTGGCACCCAGCGGCTGGCCGTCGTGCCGGCAACTCGCTGCGACACCGACATGCCGATGCTGGTGAGTACGCTCTTCAGAGCGCCTCCGGAAAGCTGCCGAACCATCAGCCGCTGCCCCGTACGCACGACGACATCGCGTGTGAATTGCGTCGCGGCATGGCGGAACAGGCAGTACACCATGTGCGAGCGTGTCAACTGCAGATCCTTTCCATAAAGACCGGCGATGTCGGAGACCATCTGCGCCTGAATGCGCCAGATCGCAAGCAGATCCGGCAACACCGTCAACATGCCTAGCAGCCCCGGCGGCAACGCCAGCGCACCCGACAGTCCTGCGGCGCGCCTGGCGGCTTTGCGGGCCAGCGAGCGGACGGCTGCTTCGGGCGAATCGACCGCGTGTTGGCGCGATGCGGGCACGCCGGAGACGACGTTTTCCAACGCGTCAACGATGGTTGCCAGCATTGGCACAGATAGTGATGTTGTAGCGGACATGGCAAGCGTTGCGCAGGCGTGCAAGCGATCGTGATGGTCACAGTATAAGGGTTACAATCGTCGACAGAATAGTGGCAGGAGGAGGGCCGCGTTGGCGAAGTCGCCCATACTGACGTACCAGGTGTTGCCGCCGGCATACATCGAATACGACCCTGAGGTCGTCGCCGTGGCGCAGCGCGTTATCGCGTTGATCGACAATGCCGCGCCATGGGTGAATGCCGAGCATATCGGCAGCACCGCGGTGCCGAATTGTTCGGGCAAGGGCATTGTCGACCTCGCCGCGTTTTACGCTGATGGCAAACTGAAGCAGACGCGCGACGCGCTCGATGCGCTCGGTTTTCAACATCAAAGCGCCGGCCACAAGTTTCCCGAGGAGCGCCCCATGCGCGTGGGCGCCATCGATCACAGCGGAGAGGTTTTTCGCCTGCATGTGCACGTCGTCGCGCAGGGCAGTCCGGAGGCCGCAGATTTGCGTCGCTTTCGCGACGTCCTGCGCAAGGATCACGCACTGAGCTCGGCCTATCAGGCGAAAAAGCGCGCCATCCTGCAATCGGGCCTCAGCGAGCCAGTGGGCTATACCAAGGAAAAAGGAGAATTCATCACCGCGGTGCTCGGCGGGCCTGGCTGAATGCGCGTCGGTGTCCCGCGCGATCACGATGTTCTTGATGCGGCCCTCCCCGCGGGCATCGGTTGCATCGCCTACGAACGGTTGCCGCGATTGACCGGCGCCGTGACGCACGCCGGTTTGGCGACGGACAGTGGTCTTCCGCGCTTCGGCGCGTAGTGGCGTCGCTTGCCGTCACTGCGGAACTCCAGTACAAGATTTCGCTGCCACGTCAAAGGGACGCACGGTGCAGGTATTTGGATTTGCCGGATGGTCCGGCAGTGGCAAGACGACGCTCATCGAGCGCCTGATTCCGCAATTCGTCGCGCGAGGTCTCGCGGTTGCGCTAGTCAAGCACGCGCATCACGAATTCGATATCGACCGTCCGGGCAAGGACTCGCATCGCCACCGCGAAGCCGGCTGCCAGGAAGTGCTGGTGACGTCGACGGTGCGGTGGGCGCTGATTCATGAATTGCGGGGCTCCACGCAGTTGACGCTGGACGGCGCGCTTGCGCGTCTTTCGCCATGCGACATCGTCCTCGTCGAGGGATTCAAGGCCGCGCCCATCCCGAAGCTGGAAATTTACCGGGAGAGCGTCGGCAAGACGTTGCTTCATCCCGACGATCCGAACATCCTCGCAGTTGCCAGCGACGCTGCGCTGTCAACGGCGGTGCCCGTATTTCGGCTCGACGATATTGGTGATATTGCGGAGTTCGTTCGAGCCAACGCGAGGGCGATCGCAATCCCTCGCTAAGCTGGCCTGTCGCGGCGGCGGAGCCTGGCCGGGTCAGATCGGAACTCGGTACCCTTCGCGGGCTCCAACCCTGGCCGGTCGCACGGCCCTGGCGCCTCACCAGTCCCAGCGATCAGGCGCCAATGCGGGCTACCTGAAATAGTGTCGCTGTTTTGCGACACCTGTACGGTTTTAGGCATGTCCGCTTGTCCGGAGAAATTGACTTGGACAGACGCGCGGCGTAAGTTGAAATTGTGGATATCGCGGCGCTTTGGCCGTGCGTCCGTTGCGAATGCAGTCTGTGAAAACTAAGACAATACAATTACTTAGCCTGATCGCAACCGCCTTTCCAGCGGTTGGTGCGAGTTTGCCTGCGAGCGCGGACGGCGCCTTCTATGGCGGGGTATCGCTACGCGATGCTGGTGCCACCGTAACGGGCTTGCAGGGCGACTTGCCGTTGACGTGGACCCATTTTGCCGCGCCTGTTGCCGAAGACACGGTGCAGCGATCGATGGCTTTCGGTGGATATCGCTTGAACAGCGACGTCTCGCTCGAGGCGGCGTTCAATATCGGCGACAAGTACTCGCTACAGCCGCGTCTCGCCAGCCCCGGCGGGGGCATGGGCCTCGCCGCCCCCGATCCTTCCGCACGCATTTGGAACGCGGACGTCTTTACCAGTTGGGAGTTCGCCCGCAGCATGTCGCTGTACGGGCGCCTTGGCTACGCTCAGACGGAGACGCGCCCGTTGTTCGCCGGAGCATCGCTGATGACCGGCGACGTGCGGCGACAGCATGACGGCGTCAACTACGGCGTTGGCCTGCGTTACGACATGACCCAATCGCTCGGTCTGCGCGTCGAATACGCGCGCTTCGGCCGTTTTGCCGGCGAAGCCTCCGGCACCGGACCGCTGCCAGAGTCGGATGAGGTGATTATCGGCGTGCAGTTCAAGTTCTGACGCGCGATTGCGCACCCGATGCCGGCCTGCGCTGCTCGCCGGCTTTTTTATGCCGCATCGCCGGGTTGCGCTAACATGCGCTCGTGATTCATCTCGTCTACCTTGCCCGCCTGCGCGATGCTTTGGGAATGTCCTCGGAAAGCGTCGATCTTCCACGCGAGGTGTCCACGGTGCGTGCGCTGCTCGCATGGCTTTCGCAACGTGGCGGCGCGTGGTCCCGAGAATTGGCGCCGGGCCGGGCCATTCGCGTCGCGGTCAACCACGACGTCGCGCGCATCGACACGCCGATCCAGGCAGGTGACGAAGTTGCGGTGTTCCCCCCGGTCACCGGCGGCTGAGGCATGAGCGCGAAGGGCAGCCCCGAGCGCGAATACCGGAGCGCGCAGCGCGAAGGTGTCCCAATGAGCAGGAAGGTCGTCCGTTGAGCGTCCGCGTGCAGGTCCAGGATTTCGACGTCGCGCGCGAAATTGCGCAGTTGCGTGCCGGCAACGCGAAGGTCGGTGCGGTCGCCGCGTTCGTCGGCATCGTTCGCGACCTCAACGACGCCTCCGAGATACGCACGCTGACCCTCGAGCACTATCCAGGCATGACCGAAAAGGCGCTGGCCGGGATCGTCACGGAAGCGACGGGCCGCTGGCCCATCTATGATGCGCTGGTGGTTCACCGGGTCGGCACCCTCGAACCGACCGACCAGATCGTCCTCGTCGCCGTTACCGCGGCCCACCGTGGCGATGCGTTCGCGGCGTGCGAATTCATCATGGATTATCTGAAGACCAAAGCGCCGTTCTGGAAAAAGGAAGACACGCCTGCTGGCGAACGCTGGGTCGAGGCACGGACCAGCGACGACGACGCGGCAGCGCGCTGGCAGCGCTGATCAGTTTGGGGCGCGTTCGTTGCCGCAATGCAGGCAGCGGATGCGTGGGCATCGGCCCAATTCGCCAGACACATGAACGCCCATGAACGACGACATCCGATTGATCGCGATCGATTGGGGCACGAGTTCCGCTCGCGCCTACTCGCTTGATGCACAGGGCTCGGTGATTGCGCAACGCAGCTTGCCGCTGGGCATCCAGCGTATCGTCGACGGTAATTTTGCCGCCGCACTTGCGGCGCTCTGCGGAGCGGATCTCCGCGGCGACATACCGCTGCTCGCGAGCGGGATGATCGGCAGCAGGCAGGGGTGGGTCGAGGCGCCCTACTGCGATTGTCCCGCCGGATTTGACGCGATCGCGGCGGGCCTGACACTCGCGCCAGGCGCGACGCTACGCATCGTGCCGGGACTGCTGTGTCGCGACGCAGGCGGCGTGCCGGACGTGATGCGCGGGGAGGAAACCCAGATCTTCGGCACTGTGGCCAACCATGCGCTCGAACGGCAAGTCGTCGTGCTGCCCGGGACCCACAGCAAGTGGGCCATTGTCGGCGCGGGCGGGATCGAGCGTTTCGTGACATTCATGACCGGCGAAATGTACGCGGTGCTGCGCGAACACAGCATCCTGGGACGGCTGGTGACCGACGGCTCCGATGCCGACGCCCTGGCGCGCGGCGTGCACATGAGCTTGCGCGATGACGCCGCGCTGAGTCACGACCTGTTCTCGGCACGAACGCTCGCCCTGACCGGTGCGCTTGCGTCGCCGGGCGTCGCCGATTACCTTTCGGGTTTGCTGCTCGGTGCCGAGATTGCCGCGGCGCGCAAATGGCTGGCTCTGCACAAGCTCGATGTGGCGACGGTGACGCTCGTTGGCGATGCGGCGCTATGCGAGCGTTACCGGCGAGTTCTGCGCATGGCGGACATGGACGCCGCGCTGGGTCCCGTCGATGCGGCAGCACGCGGCTTATGGCGGATCGCAATTTACGCAGGACTACTGAAACCGTGATTTCACCCTCGCTGCGCTCGTATCTGTCGCCATTGCCGTTGATCGCGGTGCTGCGCGGCATTTCGCCGCCCGAAATTCCGTCGATCGCTGGCGCACTTACTGACCACGGATTTCGGATACTCGAGGTGCCGCTCAACTCTCCCGATCCGTTCGTGAGCATCAAGATGCTTGCCGACACGTTCGGCGACCGTTGCCTGACCGGCGCCGGGACCGTGCTCAAGGTGTCCGACGTCGCGCGAGTCGAGGAGGCGGGCGGTCGCCTGATCGTCATGCCGCACGCCGACGTCGCTATCATCCGCGAAGCCAAGCGACTGGGTTTGGTGTGCGCGCCCGGCGTGGCGACCATGACCGAGGCTTTTGCCGCGCTCGACGCAGGCGCCGATGGCCTGAAGATGTTTCCGGCCGAGCTGTTGTCGCCCGCGGTGCTCAAGGCGTGGCGCGCGGTGCTGCCCAAGGACGTGCTCGTATTTGCGGTCGGCGGCATTCGTCCTGACAACATGGCACCGTACTGGGACGTCGGCGCGAGCGGCTTTGGTACCGGGTCCAATCTTTACAAACCCGGCGCACCGGCCAACGCGGTGCGTGCCGTCGCGGCGGCCTACGCCGCCGGATTCGCCGCACTCGAGGTGCACTGATGCCCGGCGCGCGTTTCGATCTGGTGGCACTCGGCGAACCATTGCTCGAGTTCAATCAGATCAGGCCGGACGATGCCGCGGGCTATCGGCAGGGATTCGGCGGCGACACGTCGAACTGTACGATCGCCGCGGCGCGCCTGGGTGCGCGTACGGCCTATGTCACGCGCATTGGCGACGATGCGTTCGGTCGGATGTTTCTCGATCTTTGGCGGCGCGAAAGCGTCGACGTCGGCGGGATCGGCATCGATGCCGACGCACCGACCGGCATCTATTTCGTGACGCACGGCGCGAAGGGGCATGAGTTCAGCTATCTGCGCGCCGGCTCGGCGGCTGCACGGATGCGGCCGGCTGACTTGCCGCTCGACCTGATTCGCGCGACCAAGGTCCTGCACGTTTCGGGCATCAGCCAAGCCATCAGCACGAGCGCGTGCGATTCTGTATTCACGGCGATTGCAGCGGCGCGCGCCGCGGGGGCCCGAATTTCCTACGATTCCAACCTGCGACTCAAACTCTGGTCGCTGGACCGCGCACGGGCAGTGATTGCGGCGACGATCGCACTGTGCGATTGGTTCCTGCCCAGCCTCGACGAAGCCGCCCAGCTTTCCGGCGCGACGGATCCGCACGCGATCCTCGACTGGTGTCATGCACGGGGCGCACCGGTGGTCGCGCTGAAGATGGGCGCGGAGGGTTGCTGGATCTCGACTGACGCGGGCCGCGAGCACGCGCGCGGAAATGTCGTCAACGCAGTGGATGCGACCGGCGCCGGAGATTGTTTCGACGGCGCCTTTGCCGCGCGGATCGTCGCCGGCGATACTCCTGTTGCCGCGGCCCGTTATGCCAATGCGGCGGCCGCGCTGGCGACGACCGGCTATGGCGCGGTCGCACCGCTGCCACGCCATGCCGACGTCACTGCATTCCTTGCGGCCGCGCGATGAGGGAGGCGACGTTCCGCGACGGCATTTTCGCGGGGAGCGTGGCGCTGGTTTCGGGTGGCACCAGCGGCATCGGCGCGGCGATCGGCAATGAGCTGGCGCGCCTCGGCGCTCACGTCATCGTGACAGGCGCGACCGCGCAGGAGGCGGCGGCAGCGCGCGCAGCGGGCGATTTCGCCGCCGCGAGCGCAATCGTGCTCGACGTGCGCGATCGACAGGCGATCGCGCAATGCGTTGCAGCGCTGCCCCGGCTCGACATCCTCGTCAATTGTGCCGGAATCATTCGCCGTGGTGGCGAGCATGACCCCGATGTTTTTGCGGAGGTCATCGACATCAATCTCAATGGCACGATGCGCTTGTGCGCCGCGGCGCGACCGCGCTTGTGCGAAACGCGTGGATGCATCGTCAATACCGGTTCGGTCTATTCGTTTTTTGGCGGCCCGCACGCGCCCGGCTATACGGCGAGCAAAGGCGGCGTCGCGCAACTCACGAAAGCACTTGCGGTGGCGTATGCAGTGGACGGCATTCGCGTCAACGCGGTTGCGCCGGGCTGGATCGCCACGCCTCTCACCGAGCCCGTACGCAACGACGCCCAGAAAAGCGCGACCATCCTTGCGCGCACGCCAATGGGTCGCTGGGGCGAGCCGGCGGAAGTGGCCACCGTCGTCGCGTTTCTGTGCTCGCCGGCCGCCGCATTCATGACCGGGGCCGTCGTGCCGGTCGATGGTGGTTATCTCGTCGCATAATTGGCGCAGGAGGACTCATGCCCATTGGAACGGCGATACGGCATCTGAGAAAAGGCGACTGGGAGCGGGCGCACGTCATCGTCCAGCACGACGAGTCGAAACTCGGCTGCTGGGCACACGGGATCGTGCACCTGATCGAAGGCGACTTCGGCAATGCGCGCTACTGGTACCGGCGCGCAAGCCGCCCGTTTCCGAAGGATCTCGACGTCGATCGCGAGGTCGCCGAGTTGGCACTGGCCATCAAGGCTCTGCAGTGAATGCACCTTTGATCCTGCCTTCGGCGGGCATCGTTCCCGAATTGGCGCTACGCGCAATCCCCGACGACGAACGCGTCTGGGTACCGCAAGCGAAAGACGTTTGCTTCCGCCCGTTGTTGCTCAATACGGTGACCGGCGGGTGGTGCAATCTGCTGCGGGTGCGCAAGTCGGGCGTCCTGAGTCGCCACCGTCACCCGATGGTGGTGGTCGGATACGTGATCCGCGGCAGGTGGCGTTACCTCGAACATGACTGGATCGCGGACGAAGGCAGTTTCGTGTACGAGCCTCCGGGAGAGATCCATACGCTCGTCGTACCCGACGATTGCGCGGAAATGATCACGTTCTTCAATATCAGCGGCGCGATGATTTATCTGGACGATAGCGGGCGGCAGATCGGTTACGAGGACGTATTCTCCAAAATCGAGATGTGCCGTGCGCACTACGCCGCGGCCGGGCTGGGCGCGGACTACGTCGATCAATTCGTTCGATAGCGTCGGTCCTGCTCCGCTAGAATCCCCGGATGTTCATGCAATTCGTTGCGGTGGGTGTCGGTTCCGCGTTGGGTGCCTGGTTGCGCTGGGGCTTCAATATCTGGCTCGGCCCGCGCTCCGGCAGTTGGCCGCTCGGCACCATTGCCGCGAATCTCGTGGGCGGCTATCTTGTCGGCATCGCGGTCGCCTATTTCGCCTTGCGACCGGATCTCCCGCCGGAATGGCGCTTGCTGTTCATCACCGGATTCCTGGGCGGGTTGACGACGTTCTCGACGTTTTCCGCCGAAGTGACCTCGCTGCTCGCGCGCGGGGACATCTTCGCGGGCGCCGGACTGGCGGCCGTGCATTTGTTTGGCTCTTTGCTTCTGACTGCTGCTGGCTTCGCCACCGTACGCGCGCTGGCGGCTTGAGTCCCGATTTTCCACAAGGAGGCGTGCATGCCCAATGCGATCCGTTTTCACCAAGTCGGCGGTCCCGAAGTTCTGCAGTTCGAAAGCGTCAGCGTCGGCGACCCCGGCCCTGGGGAAGTGCGGCTTCGGCATACCGCGGTCGGCTTGAATTACATCGATACGTATCAGCGCTCGGGCCTCTACAAACTGCCGCTGCCGTCCGGCATCGGCAGCGAAGCCGCCGGCGTCGTCGAAGCCGTCGGTTCCGGCGTCAGCGAGCTGAAGAAGGGCGATCGGGTCGCGTACTCCGGCGGCCCGCCCGGCGCCTACGCGGAAGTACGCGTCATGCCGATCGACCGGCTGGTCAAGCTACCCGACGGCGTGAACGACCGTACTGCCGCGACGCTCATGCTCAAGGGACTCACGGTGCAATATCTGCTGCGCCAGACGTATCCGGTGAAGAGCGGGCGAAACGATCCTGCTGCACGCGGCGGCAGGCGGCATCGGGCTCATTGCGTGTCAGTGGGCGCGCGCGCTCGGCGTCACGGTAATCGGTACCGTGGGCTCGGATGCCAAAGCGGAACTTGCCAAAGCTAACGGATGTACGCATACGATTGTGTACACGCGCGAAAATTTTGTCGACAAGGTCAAGGAACTCACCGGCGGGAAGGGCGTGCCGGTCGTCTACGACGCCGTCGGCAAGGATACGTTTCCCGGCTCGCTTGATTGCCTGTCGCCCCGAGGCATGTTCGTCAGCTTCGGCAATTCATCGGGCCCGGTTCCTCCGTTCGAGCTCCTGCTCCTGTCGCAAAAGGGTTCGCTGTACGCCACGCGGCCAACGCTGGTCACGTACACGGCCAAACGCGCTGACATGCTGAAAATGGCCGAGGAGATGTTCGCGCTGGTGCAGTCGGGCAAGCTCAAGAACGACGCTCGACAGACGTACGCATTGAAGGATGCGGCACAAGCGCATCGCGATCTCGAGTCGCGCAAGACGACCGGCTCGACGGTGCTGCTGCCCTAGCGCCGATTGATCAACTCACGTGCCGACCGCGCGAGCTCCGATGCGGTCAAACCCAGCGGGCCGGTGCCGCCAGCGACCAATGCGTCTGCGGCCGCGCCGTGGAGGCAGACGGCGAGCTTGACTGCGTCCTCGAGTTGCACTCCCTGTGCGAGCAACGCGCCCAGCATCCCCGTAAGCACGTCCCCCGTGCCGCCGCTCGCGAGGCCCGCGTTCCCGCTCGAATTGATCGCCCACGTGCCGTCCGGGAACGCGAGCACGCTGCCGGCGCCTTTGAGGACGGTGGCCGCGTCAAATTTGGCAGCGAGCATTAACGCGGCGGCCAATCGGTCGGCCTGAATCGCGGCTGTCGTCAGACCGGCGAGCCTGGCCGCCTCAGCCGGATGCGGCGTGATCGCGGTGGGCGCGTTGCGCGCGGCCACGGCGGCGGCAAGGGTGCGTGTCTGTGGCGATGAGATTCAGCGCGTCGGCGTCCAGGACCAATGGCACCTCGTGCGCAAGCGCCAGAGCGAGCAACGCGCGCGCGCGCGCATCGGAGCCCAGACCCGGCCCCACGGCCAGCGCATCGGGCTGGTCCGCCAATACACCTTCTGCGACGCGCAGCATCAGTTCGGGTTGCACCCAGTCAACTGCTGGCGGCGCTTTTCGTTGCAAGGCCAACCCAGACTTTGCCCGCACCCGTGTGGAGTGCTGCGCGCGCGGCGAGGATCGCGGCGCCGACCATGCCGTCATTGCCGCCCACGACCGCCAACGTGCCGAATGTGCCCTTGTGCACGTTTTGTCGCGCGCGTAAAAGCGCATCAGGCAATGCAGTGGCGAGCGCTGGCCAGGTCAGCCGTTCGCCCCGGGCCGGCAACAACGATTGCACGTCCAGGCCGAGCGCATGGACGCTGATGGTGCCGCAGTGATCGGGGCCGTCCGCGGTGAGCAACCCAGGCTTAAGCGCGATGAAGGTGGCAGTCGCCGCCGCTCGGATCGTCACGCCATGAGCGAGACCGGTTTCGGCGTCGAGGCCGCTCGGGACGTCGAGCGCCAGAATCGGTATGGAGCTGCTATTGGCGCGTTGGATCCAGTGCGCGTATTCGCCCGCGATCGGGCGCGTCAGGCCGATGCCGAATAGGCCGTCGACGATCAATCCCCAACGCGGGCCATCGTTCCAATCGCGGGTCGTCGTTCCGCCGGCTTCGATCCACGCGTGATAGGCCGCGGCAGCGTCGGTCGCGAGCCTGTCGGCATCGCCACGAAATGCGACGACGACATCGAAAAACCAAGACTTGAGCCAGCGGGCAACGACGAAGCCGTCGCCACCGTTATTGCCCGGACCGGCCAGCACGAGCACGCGCGGTCGCCTGCCCGCAAGCAAAGCGCGCGCGACCTCTGCCGCGGCCAGACCGGCCCGTTCCATCAGGGGCTGCTGCAGCGCACCGGATTCGAGCGCACGCACCTCGTTGAGGCGATAAATTGGATCGTGCGACATGCGGCGATTATAGGGCCAGGAACGCGCAGGCTTGCGGGTGTCAGCCTAGCGTTGGCGTTGGACAATCCGCAGGGCAGCCGATACACTGACTGCACTGTCTGGCGCTCCGGCACCAGCATGCCGATGTCCAGCCCGAACACGGGCTTCTCAGGTCCGTCCAGGATCGCACGGCCGTTCCCCGGATCACAATTTGCAGGGAGGTTTGCATGAAGTTGTTTCCCAGGATTTTGCTGAGCGCGGTGGCGATGTGTTTCGCCGTCGGCGTGTCGGCGCAGGCGCTCACGGGCACGCTCAAGAAGATCAAGGATTCGGGCACCATCACCATCGGCACTCGCGACGCGTCGATCCCGTTCTCCTACAACGACGACAAGCAGCAAACGGTCGGTTATGCGATGGACATCTGCATGAAGGTCGTCGATGCGATCAAGGCCGAGTTGAAGATGCCGAACCTCAAGGTTGTCCTCAATCCGGTGACGTCGGCGACCCGAATTCCGCTGATCGCCAACGGCACGATCGACCTGGAGTGCGGCTCGACGAGCAATACCCTCGATCGCCAG
Organism: uncultured beta proteobacterium; assembly: GCA_963732105.1. Taxonomy (GTDB): domain Bacteria; phylum Pseudomonadota; class Gammaproteobacteria; order Burkholderiales; family Casimicrobiaceae; genus PALSA-1003. Next base: position 136,692 of record CAVSYL010000019.1, on the reverse strand, counting down.
AAGCAGGTCGGATTCACCAACACCTATTTTGTGACCGCAAATCGTTACGTCGCCAAGAAGTCGTCGAACATCAAGACGCTGGCCGACTTGAAGGGCAAGACTGTGGTATCGACGTCGGGCACCACGAACATCAAGTGGCTTACCGAAGAGAACGGGAAGCAGAATCTCGGTATGAACATTCTTGCCGCCAAGGATCACGCCGAAGCGTTCCTGATGGTCGAGACCGGACCGCGCCGTGGCGTTCTTCATGGACGACATCCTGCTCTATAGCCTGGTCGCGAGCGCCAAGACGCCGGGCGATTACGCGATTGGCACCGAGGCCTACAGCGTCGAGCCGTATGGCGCGATGATGCCGAAGGACGATCCGGACGTTCGCCAAGGTCGTCAATACCGCCACCGCAAACCTCTTCAAGAGCGGGCAGATCATCCCGATCTACGAAAAATGGTTCCTGAAGCCGATTCCGCCGAAGGGCATCAACCTGAATGTTCCGATGAGCCCGCAATTGAAAGCCGCGTTTGCCAATCCGACGAATAGCGGCGACCCGGCTGCATACAAGTAGGAACGTCACGACGATCAACCACACGACGGGGGGCCGCGGCTCCCCGTTGTCGTTTGCGATTTCGCAACTACGCAGTCACGTCGCCGCGAAAGCGGGAGGATCGGCGATCAAGCGATGAACTATAACTGGAACTGGGGCATCTTTTGGGAGATGTCCACCGATGGCCGGCACACCTGGGCCATGACGCTCGTCATGGGCCTGGGCTGGACCCTGGCCACTGCGCTTTGTGCGGGTATCATCGCGCTGTTTCTGGGGTCGTTCATCGGGGTGATTCGCACGACGGACAACAAATGGGCGGGGCGGTTCGGCAATGCTTACGTCGAGCTGTTCCGCAACATCCCGCTGCTCGTGCAGTTGTTCCTCTGGTTCTTCGTCTTTCCCGAGCTGCTGCCCAAATCGCTGGGTACCGCGATCAAGCAGATGTCGCCACCTTGGGCGTCGTTCGTGCCTGCGGTCATCGGACTCGGGCTGTTCACTGCGGCGCGCGTCGCCGAGCAGGTGCGCGCCGGCATACAGGCGCTGCCCCGCGGCCAGCGCATGGCCGCCACCGCGATGGGGCTGACGCAGCCGCAGACCTACCGCTACATCCTGCTGCCAATCGCGTTTCGCATCATCATGCCGCCGCTGACGTCCGAGACGATGAACCTAATCAAGAACACTTCGGTCGCGTTGACCATCGGCCTCATCGAGCTTACCGCCGCGGCGCGATCGATGCAGGAATTCACGTTCCAGGTGTTCGAAGCGTTTACTGCGGCGACGGTCATCTACATTGTCGTCAATCTCATCGTTGTCAACCTGATGCGTTGGCTCGAAAAGAGTGTTTCGGTGCCCGGCTTCATCGGGCCGCATGTCGCCGGCGGAGCGCACTAGCGTGGGCAGACACTGATGGGCGGCTTCGATTTTGGCGTCATCGAACGCTCGGTGGGCTACCTGTTCAAGGAGGGCATGACCTTCACGCTGACGCTGACCGCGTTGGCGGCCCTGGGCGGCATCTTCTTCGGAACGCTACTGGCGATGATGCGTCTCTCGTCGCACAAGTGGTTGTCGCTGCCGGCAACAGGCTACGTGAACCTGATGCGGTCGATTCCGCTGTTGCTGGTCATTTTCTGGTTCTATTTTCTCGTGCCGTTCATCGGGGCGTGGATCGTCGGGTCGCCGCGCCCCATCAAGGTCGGTGCATTTGCGTCGTCGGTGATCACCTTCATGATGTTCGAAGCCGCCTATTATTCGGAGATCATGCGCGCGGGGATCCAGTCGATTCCACGCGGACAGGTCTGGGCGGGTTATGCGCTGGGTCTGAACTACTGGCAGTCGATGAAGGAAATCGTGTTGCCGCAGGCGTTTCGCAACATGCTGCCCATCCTGCTCACCCAGACCATCATCCTGTTCCAGGATACGTCATTGGTCTACGTGCTCTCGATCACGGACTTTCTCGGGGCGGCGTCGAAGATCGCGCAGCGCGATGGGCGGCTCGTCGAGATGTACCTGTTCGTTGCGCTCGTCTATTTCGTCATGAGCTTCGGCCTGTCGGTGCTGGTCAAGAGGCTGCAGCAAAAAATTGCAATCGTTCGCTAGGAGCAGCAGGCCATGCCGATGATCGAACTCAAGGATGTATCGAAGTGGTACGGCAGTTTCCAAGTGCTGACCGACTGCACCACCAGCGTCGAACGGGGCGAGGTGATCGTCGTCTGTGGGCCTTCAGGGTCGGGCAAGTCGACGCTGATCAAAGTCGTCAATGCGCTGGAACCGTTCCAGAAGGGCAACATCACGGTGGACGGCATCAAGGTCAATGATCCGAAGACGGACTTGCCGAAGCTGCGCTCGCGAGTAGGAATGGTGTTCCAGAATTTCGAATTGTTCCCGCATCTGTCGATCAAGCAGAACCTGGCGCTGGCGCAGGTCAAGGTACTGGGTCGTGGTCAGGACGAAGCCATCGAGCGCGGTCTCAAGCTGCTCGATCGCGTCGGCCTGATCGCGCAGAAGGACAAATTCCCAGGCCAGCTTTCCGGTGGCCAACAGCAGCGGGTCGCGATTGCGCGGGCGCTGTCGATGGATCCGATCTGCATGCTGTTCGACGAGCCGACATCGGCGCTGGACCCGGAAATGGTGAACGAAGTGCTCGATGTGATGGTTGCGCTCGCGAAGGAAGGCATGACGATGATGTGCGTCACCCACGAGATGGGGTTCGCGCGCAAGGTTGCGCATCGCGTGATATTCATGGACCAGGGTCTAATCGTCGAGGATGCGACCAAGGAAGACTTCTTCGGCAAACCTCGGTCCGAGCGCGCGCAACAGTTCCTTTCGAAGATCCTGCAACACTAAGCGTTACGCGACGTGTGACCGGAGAGCCGATCGCGACCGGTGCGTCACCGGCGTATGATCCGGTTCGATACGTCCGGTTTATGGAATCGACGGTTTCCAGCGCAATCTCTGCTATTCATCTAATGTTCCGGCCGAGCGTTGGAGCGCCGATCGTGCGCCGCAGCTTCAGATAGCGGTCTGACATTCGCTTGCTCGAGTGACCGAGCAACGCCGGGTAATCGAGGCCATCGGCCGCCGCGTCCGTGGTGGCCTTCGCGCGCAAGTCTCGAGGCGTCGCGCCTTCAATCCTTAGATCGGCACAGACTGACCGAATGAAGTTTTGCCAGCGGCGTAGGCTCATCTCGCGACTACGTGCCGTGCCGAATACGTGGGCCATTTGTGCCCTACAGGGTGACCGCTTCAAGCTGAACTTGACAGGCATGGGCGATACGTGCAGTGTTTGACGCGTTCGGAGGAACACATGCGTTGTCCATTCGGTGCCCACAGTAGGCGCGCTCGTTCAACCCTTCTCCTCCTTACGGTCGTTTTTGCTGCGCCAGTCGTCGCCGGCGAAATCTTCAAGTGCGCTACCAAAGACGACACTCCTCTCTACCAGAATTTCCCGTGCAACATCGATTCAATTGGGTCCGCGGCGTCCGCCCCGACGGCTGTCAAGCCGGGCCAGGACAAGCCGAAACCCGCTTCCGTCGCTGCAGTCTCGGCCAAGGCCAGTGAAGTCCGCGCAGGCATGAGCGTAGACGAGGTCAGGACTCTCTTGGGCGAACCCGAGGAAATGATCGAAGACGAGCCCGGTGTGGGTGGCCGAGTAATGAACTGGCGCTATGCCGACGGTAGAACCGTGCAATTCGATCACAAGCATCGCGTGTTGGGAGTACTGCGCTAGCCCTGGACCCCTGCTAGGACGTACGTACTTTTTTATAAGTGGTTAATGTTCGCTAAGGAGGAGTATCAATGCAACCTTCATCCAGTAGCAACGGCACCATGCGGCTTGCGGCGCTCTCTAGCGCCGTCGCGCTCGCGTTACTCGCGGGAAACGTCCAGGCGCAGATCAGTCAGAGCGCCGAGCGGAAGAACATCAATCGAACTGGACACACCGACCTGCAAGGCCGACCGTCCTACATGCCGAACGTCATCGATTATCCCGACGGGCGCACGATTCTGTTCGCGGGCACGCACAACAACGCGCCGGTGCCCGTCGCGGCCTGTACGGCGCCTGCCCTGCCGAACCCGCTGAACAACAACGCGTGCGAGTTCAGCGGCACGGTCATCGTCGATGTCACCGATCCGTTCAATCCGGTCGAGAAATTCCACATTCCGGCACCGGGTGGCGGGCAGGGCCAGGCGCAATCGGAGCGGATGTGTCTGGGATCGCAACTCCCCAACGCCGCGGCCAACGGCCTCGTTGGCAAGGTCTACATGATGCGCAACGTCCAGGGCGGCACCAGCTCAGGATATGAAGTCTGGGACGTCACCAATGTATCCGCGCCCGTACTCGTATCGAACCTGCTCAACATCCGTTCAACGCACAAGATGTGGTGGGAGTGCAATACCGGCATCGCATACATGCCGGGCAGCAAGAACTCTGTCCTCGTGGCCGGAACGCCGCTGTGGCGCCAGTCTCAGGCGATGCTGATCTACGATTGGAGCAATCCGAACGCTGCCCCGACTTACATCCGAACCTTCGGTCTGCCGGGCGGGGAGCCGACGGCGACCGGCGGGGTTCCCAATTCGCTACACGGCGCGATATCGGCGCATGAACATCCGCAGGCGGCGCAAAGCCTGGCGCGCGGCGCAACCGCGAATGATGTCGTCGGCAACCGCATCTACGCCGCGTGGGGCGTGGGCGACGATGGCGTAACGACGATCATCGACCGCAAGAAGCTGCTGCCCGCGGCTTATGGCGGAACGTGGGTGCCGGCAACGTCCAACAGCCTGGACTCCCCAACTCAGGCGGAACTGATCGGACCGAACTCGCCCACCGTCGGATACATGACCATGTCGCCCGAACAAGGCGGGCACACGACGATGCCGATCTTCGGTATCAAGCCGCCCAGCTTCCAGTTCCACAACGAGTTTGCGACGCGCGACATCATGGTGGTCACTTCGGAAGCGACGGCTGATGGCGTCAACGGCCGCTGCAACGAAGCGCCGCACGCGGCTTTCATCGAAGACATCAGCATCGAAAATTCGATGACCGCGCCTCCGGGCACCAGGGTTGAGCACGACCCCTACCAGGGGCCGATGATGTTGTCGACGATGTGGATCGACCCGCGTTTTGGCGCACGCTATGCGCGCGGCAACTACTGCACGCGTGGCGCGCGGTTCGGCGTCCACTCCAGCGAGGAAAACTTCAGGAACCCGTTGTACGGCAAGCTGACGGTTCTGGCGTATTTCAACGGTGGCGTGCGCGTCTGGGACATCCGCGAGCCGTACACTCCGATGCAAATCGCGTTTTACGTTCCGGAAGCCAACGCTAATACGGCGCCGGCCGGATACATGAGCAACAACGCCGAGGTGGACAATCGCGGCAACATCTACATCGTCGACCGCAACGGCGCCGGCCTGGACATCCTGCAACTGTTTGGCTGCGCGTCGTCGATCGTAAGCGCGAACGGGAGCTGCCCGCGTATCGAGTAAGTACGACGGGAAGCGACGGATCAACGCTGCGGCCGAAAGGGCTCCAGCGGTCAGTGTCGAATCCGGGTCCCGCTCATCGGCCGGCTCAATACAAAATGTGTTGAGCCGGTGTCTTCTGCACTTGCGCCCACGAGTGTGCGCATCTATGCACCCTTGAAAGCCACGTCGAGGCGGGGCTGTCCAAGAATACGAACGTGCTAAGCAACGCGCGAGGCCGAGGCCGATACCGCCTGCGGTAGCATCGGCGCTTGGTAGCGCAGAAGTGCTTCAGCGTCGTTCTGAGCTTGCGACGTATGAGTCTGGATGACGCCCTATAGGGTATTGTCGAAACTGAAACCACGTCTGGGAGGAGAGCAAAGTGAAACTGATCGCAAAAGTGCTTGTAGTGGTATTTAATCTTGTTCCTCTTGGCAATGCGTTCGCACACGGCGACCACGCTTCCGAGCACGGCGGCGTCGTGGGTAGAGGAGATGACTCGATCGTGGTCGAGTTTGCGATGGAGAAGGGGACGTTAATCCTTTACGTTGAAGACGAGGCAGGCAAGCCGCTAGCGAAGGAAGGCGTTACGGGTACTTTGACTGTAGTCGCGCCGCAAGGGCCGTCACAACAAGTAAAGTTAATCCGGGTCAGCGATCACAAGTTTACCGCGCCGGGCGCCAAGCCGCGCCCAGGGGACAGGATGCGTGCTCGGATCCAAGTCGCGAATGGCGAAGAGATCGAATCGGTTGGGTTGTTTCCGAAATGAACGGCCGCGCCATCGCAATGTGGGAGACAGTCGAGGAGATTCAACGGGTGTAGGACGGAACTCGTACATCCTGGGCCAGACTGAGCCACCGCCCGCGATTCTCTACAATGCCTTCCAAGAAGGGCCATCGATATTTGGGTTTCGTCCTGTTTTTGTAGAGATGCGCAAGTCTTTGAACGTCAAGTCCGAAGCGGCCGCCGCATGCGATAATCCGGTTTTACGCGTCTTCCGGATCGATGGCAGAGTACCTTACGCTGCGCGGGCGCAACGCCCTGTCGCCGTTTCGCGTCACCAATCTGCTGACTGATTGCGCGGGAACCCGGATCACCGGCCTCGCCGCCGATTTCTGGCATTTCGTCGCTACGAACCGTGTCCTGTCTGCGACTGAGCGCGCGACGCTCGATCGCCTGCTGGTTTATGGACGGTTGGGTGGCGCGCAGTCGGGCGAGGGGGAATTGCTCCTGGTCATTCCTCGGCCCGGAACGATCTCTCCCTGGGCATCCAAGGCAACCGATATCGCGCACAGTTGCGGACTCGCTGCCGTCGAGCGCATCGAGCGGGGCGTTGCCTACCGGATTGCTACGCGCGATATGGCGCCGTTGACCAACGACGAACGCGCGTTCCTGCTACCGAAGATTCACGACAGGATGACGGAAGCGGTCTATCCATCCCTTGGCGACTCGCAACGCCTCTTTACTCACGTAGCGCCCAAGCCATCGTCCGTGATCGATCTCATGGGATGCGGTCGCGATGCTATCGTTGCCGCAAATCTCGATCTCGGGCTGGCGCTGTCGGACGACGAGATCGACTATCTGGCCGACAGCTTCGGGCGTGTCAGGCGCAATCCGACCGACGTCGAGCTGATGATGTTCGCGCAGGCAAATTCGGAGCATTGCCGCCACAAGATCTTCAATGCGGACTGGATCATCGATGGCGTGCGCCAGCCGCACTCGCTGTTCGGGATGATCCGGCATACGCACGCGATGAATCCGCAGCGTACGGTCGTCGCTTATGCCGACAACGCCGCCATCATGGAGGGCGGAACCGCGCGGCGTTTCTACGCGGGTGACGACGGGCTGTATGCAGCGCACGACGAGGCAACGCACATCCTGATGAAGGTCGAGACGCACAACCATCCGACCGCAATCGCCCCGTTCCCGGGCGCGGCGACGGGATCGGGCGGCGAGATTCGCGACGAAGGCGCCACGGGCCTTGGCGGCCAAGCCCAAGGCCGGGTTGACCGGATTCACGGTGTCGCATCTGCGCATTCCCGGCGTTGCCGCAACCGTGGGAGATCGACTACGGCAAACCCGAACGCATCGCGTCACCGCTTTCGATCATGCTCGACGGGCCGATCGGCGCCGCGTCGTTCAACAACGAATTCGGGCGCCCCAATCTGCTCGGCTATTTCCGCACCTTCGAGCAGCAGGTTGCGGGTGAAGTGCGCGGATATCACAAGCCGATCATGATCGCCGGCGGCGTCGGCAACGTCGTCGCGCGCGATGCGCACAAGCACGCGCTGGCGAACGGCGCATTGATCGTGCAGATCGGCGGCCCCGGCATGCTCATCGGCCTCGGCGGCGGCGCGGCATCGTCGATGGCAACCGGCGCCAACACGGCAGACCTCGATTTCGATTCGGTGCAGCGCGGCAATGCGGAGATCCAGCGCCGCGCGCAGGAAGTCATCGACCGCTGCTGGCAGCTCGGCGACGCCAATCCGATTCGCTCGATCCATGACGTGGGCGCGGGAGGCTTGTCCAACGCGCTGCCCGAGATCGTCCACGGCGGCCACAAAGGCGCCCGCTTCGACCTGCGCGCCATACCGAGCGAAGAGCCCGGGATGTCGCCGCGCGAGATCTGGTGCAACGAGGCGCAGGAGCGCTATGTGCTGGCGATCGACGCTGGCGCGCTGGATCGCTTTCGTGCGATTTGCGAGCGCGAGCGCTGCCCGTTTGCGGTCGTCGGCGCGCACGACGGCCGAGGAGCGGCTGGTCGTCGACGACGCGGTATTCCACAACGTCCCCGTCGACATGGATCTTGCGACGTTGCTGGGCAAACCGCCGAAGATGACGCGCGATGTCGCGCACGTTTCGCGCGCGTTGCCTGCGCTCTCGATGCGAAGGCATCGATTTGCTGGACGCCGCAAGACGTGTGCTGCAGTTTCCGGCGGTTGCGGACAAGACTTTCCTGATTTCGATCGGCGATCGCACCGTAGGCGGCTTGTGCGCGCGCGATCCGATGGTCGGTCCCTGGCAGGTGCCGGTCGCCGATGTCGCGGTGACGCTCGCGGACTTCGACGGATACACAGGCGAGGCCATGGCGATGGGCGAGCGATCGCCTCTGGCGCTGATCAATCCGGCCGCGTCGGGCCGTATGGCGGTCGGTGAGGCCCTGACCAACCTGGCCGCCGCAGCCGTCGGCGAGCTTCGAGATGTCAAGCTTTCTGCCAACTGGATGGCAGCGGCCGGCCATGCGGGCGAAGACGCCGCGCTGTACGACACCGTGCGCGCTGTCGCGATGGAACTTTGCCCGGCGCTCGGGATCAGCATTCCGGTCGGCAAGGATTCGCTGTCGATGCGCACCACGTGGCAGGAAGGCGACAGCTGAGAAAGCGGTGACCGCGCCGGTCTCGCTGATCGTCACGGCGTTCGCACGGATCGAGGATGTGCGTCGCGTGCTGACGCCCCAATTGCAGCTCGATCGTGACGACACGCTGCTCCTGCTCGTCGATCTGTGCAATGGCCAGAATCGATTGGGCGGGTCGGTGCTGGCGCAAGTCTATGGTCAACTCGGCGACGTCGCGCCGGACCTCGACGATGCCGCCGGTTTCGCGGGTTTTTTCGCGACAATGCAGGGGCTTCATGCAAAGGGCAGCTTGCTTGCGTATCACGATCGTTCTGACGGCGGCCTGTTCGCGACACTTGCGGAAATGGCGTTTGCGTCGCGCTGCGGGCTTGAGATCGAGCTCGACGAACTCCCGGGCGACGCATTGCCCGCGCTGTTCAACGAGGAGCTTGGCGCGGTGCTGCAGGTGGCGGCCAAGGATCGATCCGCCATCGTGGCGATGTTCGAGACCGCGGGCGTGCGTTGCGTCGCGATAGGCAAACCCGTGAGAGGCGATCGCATGCGCGTCGCGCGCGAAGGCGTCATGCTGCTCGATTGCGGTCGGGTGGAATTGCATCGGACATGGTCAGCGACGACGCACGCCCTTCAGCGCATGCGCGACGATGCTATCTGCGCCGATCAGGAATACGACCGCATTCTCGACGTCGATGATCCGGGCCTCTCGCCGCACCTCGCATTCGACCCCGCGACGGACATCGCCGCGCCGTTCATCGCTACGGGCAAACGCCCTCGATTGGCGGTCCTGCGCGAGCAGGGCGTGAACGGACACGTGGAACTTGCCGCAGCGTTCGATCGCGCCGGCTTTGCCGCGTACGACGTGCACATGACCGACGTCATCGCGGGGCGAACTTCGCTGGCGGGTTTCGCGGGCATGGTTGCCGGGGGAGGGTTCTCGTATGGCGATGTGCTTGGCGCCGGCGAAGGCTGGGCCAAGTCGATCCTGTTCAATGCGCGCGCGAGGGACGAGTTTTCCGCATTCTTTGCGCGAGCCGATACGTTCGCGCTCGGCGTATGCAACGGCTGCCAGATGATGAGCAACCTGCACGAGATCATTCCCGGTACGTGCGCATTGGCCGCACTTCGTGCGCAACCGGAGCGAGCAATTCGAAGCGCGACTGGTGATGCTCGAAGTGCGCCCGTCGCCATCGCTGTTTCTTGCGGGTATGGAAGGCAGTCGAATCCCAGTCGTACAGGCACACGGTGAGGGCTTTGCCGAATTCCAGAACGCTGCGCAACTCGCGGCGGCGGAACCGCTTGCGGCATTGCGCTTCGTCGACCATCGCGGCGAGACCACCGAGCGCTATCCCTATAATCCGAATGGCTCGCCACTCGGTATCGCAGGGCTGACGACGGCCGACGGACGATTCACGATACTTATGCCGCACCCTGAACGCGTGTTCCGGAGCGTGCAGATGTCGTGGCGACCGGCCGACTGGGGCGAGGATTCGCCATGGATGCGCATGTTCCGCAACGCCAGGGTGTGGTTGGGTTGAAGCGAAGGATATGACAACGTGACTGCGACCGTCAGAGTCTGGGCCATCAACGGGATTACGCCGGTCATCGATCCGAGCGCATACGTGCATCCGTCTGCGGTTCTGATCGGAGATGTGATCGTCGGTGCGGGTTGTTACGTCGGACCGCTCGCATCCCTGCGCGGAGATTTCGGCCGGCTGGAGGTACGTTCCGGCGCAAACATCCAGGACAGTTGCGTCATGCACGGCTTTCCCGGCACCGACACGATCGTCGAGGAGGACGGCCACATCGGCCACGGCGCCATCCTTCACGGCTGCATCGTGCAGGCGCAACGCGCTCGTCGGCATGAACGCAGTGGTGAACGACAATGCCGTTGTCGGCGAATCCTCGATCGTCGCCGCTATGGCATTCGTCAAGGCGGGAATGATCGTGCCGCCACGCACGCTGGTCGCCGGCGTGCCGGCGAAGATCATGCGCGAACTGTCGGAACAGGAAATGGCCTGGAAGGTCGAAGGAACGCAGAGCTATCAGGAACTCACGCGCCGCAGCCTAGCGACGATGATCGAGACGGACCCGCTCGCCGCGGTCGAAGCCGACCGCAAGCGCATCGAGGTGCCGGAACTGCTGCCGCTGTCGACGCTGAAGGCGCGCGACGGCTAGTGACCTAGAAGCCCGCCGCCTGGCCGTCGCGCCGCGGGTCGGAACCTGCGACGTAGCCGGCCCCGCTGCGCACGATGTACTGGCCCGCGCCGAAATCCATGTAGGAATCCGGGATCGACGCGAACTGGTGGCCCAGTGCTGCCAGCCCGGCGCGCAACTGCGGCGATGCTTCAGCTTCGAGGTCGATCGACAAGCCGCCATTGACCTTCCAGCGCGGGGCATCGAGGATCGCCTGCGGATTGCCGTGATAGTCGATCAGGCGCACGAGGGTCTGCAGATGCGCTTGAGGCTGAATCGGCCCACCCATGACTCCGAACGATGCATACGCAGCGCCATTCTTCGTCACGAATCCGGGAATGATCGTATGGTAGGGCCGCTTGCCGCCACCGACCAGGTTCGGGTGACCAGGCTGCAGCGAGAACCCAGTGCCACGATTCTGGAGGCTGATGCCGGTTCCGGGTACGACGATTCCAGAACCGAAACCCATGTAGTTCGATTGGATCAGCGACACCATCATGCCGCTTTCGTCGGCGGCGGTGAGATAGACGGTGCCGGCGGTGGGTGGCGTGCCGTACTGGAAGTCCTGCGCGTGCTGGCGATCGATGCGGAGGGCTCGCGCCGCCAGATAGCTGCGGTCGAGCATTTGCGCGGGCGTGACCGTCATCGTACGCGGATCGCTCACGTACCGGTACGCGTCGGCGAAAGCAAGTTTCATCGCTTCGATCTGCAGGTGCTGAACTTCGACCGAATCGACGGCATGACGCGCGTAGTCGAAGGTCTCGACGATGCCCAACGCCATCAACGCGGCGATGCCCTGACCGTTGGGTGGAATCTCGTGCACTGTGTATCCGCGGTAATCATGTGCCAGCGGCATGACCCAGTCGCAGGTGTGGCCGGCGAAGTCTTCGACGGTGTGGGCGCCGTTCAGGCTGCGCGAATGCGCGACCATCTTTTCGGCGAGGTCGCCGCGATAGAACGCTTCTCCCTGCGTGGCCGCAATTCGCTCCAGCGACTTCGCCATCGCCGGAGATGCGAAAATCTCGCCGGGCGCGAGCGCGTGCCCGTTCGGCAGAAAATGGTCAGCGAACCCCGGCACGTTGCCCAGCACCGGGACGGCGTTGCTCCACTTTTCGGCGACGACCGGACTCACCGCGTAGCCATCGCGCGCATAGCGGATCGCGGGGGCGAACAGATCGGCGAAGGGCAGCTTGCCGAATCGGCGCGACAGCGCGATCCAACCGGATACCGCGCCGGGAATGGTCACGGTGTCCCAACCCGAGCGCGGCATCGCGTCGTGGCCGGCGTAGCGCTCGGGCGTCCAGGCTGCGGGCGCGCGTCCCGACGCGTTCAGGCCGGCAAGTTCGCGACCATCCCAGACGAGCGCGAAGAGGTCGCTGCCGAGGCCGTTGCTACAAGGCTCGAGAATCGTCAGCGCCATCGCCGTGGCGAGCGCTGCGTCAACCGCATTGCCGCCGCGCTGAAGCATCACGACCCCTGCCTGCGTTGCCAATGGCTGTGACGTTGCGACGATGTTCCTGGCCAGAATCGGAGAGCGGCGCGAGGGGTAGGGCAAGCTCCAGTCGACATTCATCGGTATGCTCAATTCTCGCCTTCCTCGAAAACTTCCTCACGCTTCCTGCGCAGATTGGGAAGCACGATGAGGATCAGCAATAGTGCAGCCGCCGTCAGCATCGCCGCCGAAAGCGGCCGGGTGACGAAAGTCGTCGGATCGCCACGCGACAGCAGCATTGCGCGACGAAGATTTTCTTCCATCATCGGGCCAAGTACGAAGCCGAGCAGCAACGGCGCAGGCTCGCATTCCAGTTTGACGAATAGTACGCCTAGAAAGCCGAACACCGCGGTTTGCGTAACGTCGAAACTGGTGTTGTTGATTGAATAGACGCCGATCGCACAGAATAACAGTATGGCCGGATAGAGCACGCGATAGGGAACCTTAAGCAGCTTGAAGCCGAGTGCGAGATGATTGAACAGGTCCATCGTGCGGTCAGTGGGACCAGGGCCAGATCGGCAGCTGAAGCTTGAGGCCGACCACGAAAACGCCTACCGATAGCGCGGCAAGGAGAACGCCAGCGATCAGTGCTTCTCTGGGTCGAAATTCGTGGCTTGCAGCGCTCGACAGTACGATCAGCACGATGGTCGAAGCTATCATGCCGGCAGTATTGACCATCAGGCCGAAGAGCACGACGCTACCCAATACGATCAACGTGGGGCGCCAATGCCATGCTGCAATCGGGCTGCCCTTCAGTTTGAGTGCGCGCAGCGAAAGCGCCGCGCCAAGCACGATCAGCATGATGCCGAGGGTGCGCGGAAAGTAACCCGGGCCCATGCGCGCAGCAGTGCCAAGCGCGTACTTGCTGCCGATCACGATCGCTGCCGTGCCGAAGGCGATAAAAATCAGACCGGAATAGAAATCCTTGGGATGGCGAACGAACGACATTGGAGCTCCTCCAGAACCAACTCGCTTCGAGTGACGATTTTGGCCGCGGTAGAATAGCATCCGGGCGCGGGAGGCATACCAGCGCCGACGCCGGACGAAAAAAAAGCAGACGGTTCGGCCGCCTGCTTCTTATCTACTAAAGGTAAGTCTACAAACCGTTCTTTGCCCGGAGGTCCTTCAGGTACGCGTCGACGACCTGACCCTGCATACGCTGTGCAAGCTGCGGCTTGACCTCATCGAAAGGAGGTATCTTCGCATCGCGGATGTCGTCGACTTCAATGACGTGCCAGCCAAACTGCGTCTGCACCGGAACCAATGTGTATTTGCCTTTCGGGAGCGCGATCATCGCGTCGCTGAACGGCTTGACGAAGTTGGCCGGTGCGTTCCAGTCGAGATCGCCGCCGTTGGCCTTGGAGCCGGTGTCCTTCGAGCGCTCCGCGAGTTTCTCGAACTTCTCGCCTTTTTGCAGCTGGGCGATGATGTCCTTCGCGTCAGCTTCGTTCTCCACCAGGATATGGCGAACCTTGTATTCCTTGTCGCCCATCTGCGCCTTGATCGTATCGTATTCCTTGTGCAACGCCTCGTCGGATACCGGATGAGCCTTTAGGTAATCGGCCATGTAAGACCGCACCATCACGGTTTGCGAGGCGAGGTCCATCTCGGTCTTGATGGCGGGATTCTTGTCGAGGCCCTGTTTCTTGGCTTCCCGAACCAGCAGTTCGCGCGTATTGAGTTCGTCGCGTACGGCCGCGTGTAACTCGGGTGAATCGGCTTGGCCCTGCGCGAGGCGCTGCTTGAGCATGAAGTCATAGAACGCCTGGGGGTACAGCTCCTTGCCTTTGGCGGCCGGCGCCGCGGCGGCCGGCGCCGGGGCCTTGGCTTTGGCGGCGTCCTGGGCGAGCGCTACGGGCGCTGCGAATACCGCGGCCGACATGATGAGCGTGGCCAGAAGTCTTGGGATCTTATGCATGAATGACAGTCCTTTTTGATGGAGTAATGCGTGGGGTGGAGCGAGTCAGGAAATCTCGTCAGGGGCCAGCGCCTTGATCTGCAAAGCGTGGATCGGAAAGGGAAGCAGATCGTTGACGCGGGAGAGCACTTGCTGATGGCGTTGAAGGCGTGAAATGCCCGAGAACGCTTTCGACACGATCATCAGCGAAAAGTGCCCGGCGCCGCCGCGCGGCGCCCGCGTGCCCGACGTGGTCCGCGCTGTCATCCCGGATTTCAAGGGCGGTTGGGGCGAGGTCGGCGAGTCGAGTACGCAGCGTCGAAGGTATATCGGTCACGATTTTTCGGGGAGGTAACGTGCGACAGAGGCCACCGTGCCCACCGCGGCCAGCATGAACAGGCCAATGCCGCCCCAGAACTTGAAGTTCACCCAGACGTCGGTCGGGAACCTGGAGGCGATATAGAGATTGGCGGCGCCCATTGCCCCGAGGAAGGCGACCCAGGCCCAGGTAATGCGCGCCCAGACATGTTCCGGCAACACCAGATCCGGCAACAGCGCGGCGATCAGGTTGCGCCGGAACGCCAAGCGCCCTGCCAGGAGCACCAGCCCGAACAACCAGTATAGGACCGTCGGTTTCCATTTTATGAATGTTTCGTCGTGCAATACCAGTGTCGCACCACCGAAGATGACGATGATGGCCAGGCTCACCCAATGCATCGTTGCGACCTTGCCGCGGCGCCATTTGAAGTACGCAATCTGCGCGATCGATGCGACGATTGCCACTGCGGTCGCGGTGTAGATGTCCGACAGCTTGAATGCCGCAAAGAACAATATGAGCGGAAAATATTCGGCCAGAAAGTGCATAACCTATTATTTTACATCGGAATACAACCGGAATTCAAGCCGGGCACGGGCCCAAGGCAGTGAGCCCCGGGCGGCCACGCCCGCCGTTTCCCGATACTTACTCCTTGGCCAGCGGGCGCCGGCTTCGTGGCAATGTCAGCCGCCGGAAGCGCTTCCAGTCGAAAGCGGGCCCGGGGTCGGTCTTGCGGCCGGGGGCAATGTCGCAATGGCCGACGATGTCGCGGACCCGATAGCGCCGGCGCAACGCGCGCGTCAGTGCCGCGAGCATCGTGTACTGCGCGTCAGTGTACGGGACGTCGTCGGCGCCTTCGAGTTCGATGCCGATCGAGAAATCGTTGCAGCGCTCCTGGCCGCGCCAGTCCGAAACGCCGGCGTGCCACGCGCGCATCGAGCAGGGAACGAATTGCGCGAGCGAGCCTTCGCGACGGATCAGAAAATGCGCGGAGACCTTCTGATTGGCGACCTTGGCAAAGTATGGGTGCGCGGCGGTCTTGAGCCGGTTGGTGAAGAGTTCGACAATCCAGGGGCCACCAAATTCTCCAGGCGGCAGCGAAATGCCGTGGATCACCAGAAGCGATATGCGCGCACCGGCGGGGCGGGCGTCGCAGTTGGGTGAGGCAATCTGCGCCGCGGCGCGAACGATGCCGTCGCGGTCAACGTGAAGCTTGAGTGTCGGAATGCTCACCGCCGCATGCGGCTACTTGATGCCCAGCCGCTCCATTCGATAACGCATGGCTCGAAACGTTATGCCAAGCAGTTTTGCGGCCGCGGTTCGGTTATAGCGCGTTTTTTCCAGTGCCTCGTTGATCGCGGTCCGCTCCACGCGATCGAGGTAATCCTGCAGGGGCCACTTGTCGCCGGCGGGCATCGTCGCGTCCGCCTCCTCCGGCGGTGGCGTCAGGTGCAGATCCGCAGCAGTGATCTTTTGCGGGTCGGCAGCCAGCGAGAGGCCGCGCTCGAGGATGTTTTCCAGTTCACGCACGTTGCCCGGAAAGGGATATGACTCGAGCGCCGTCACGGCCTCGGCGTCGAGTCGCGCGACCGGTCCGCGCGTAAGTCTTTTCAGGATTGCGTCCGCGATCGTGACTATGTCTTCGCGCATTTCACGCAGACTTGGCATCGCAAGTTCGATCACGTGCAATCGGTAGAACAGATCCTGGCGGAACTCGCCTGCGTCGACCAGCGCCGGCAACCGCTTATGAGTCGCGCTAATGATGCGAACATCGACCGGCTCCTCGGTCGTCGCGCCCACCTTGCGCACTTTCTTTTCCTGGATCGCCCGCAGGAGCTTCACCTGCATTGGCAGCGGCAGGTCCGCCACCTCATCGAGAAACAGGGTGCCACCGTTCGCGGCCTGGAAAAATCCGTCGCGGTCGCCTTCGGCGCCAGTGAACGCACCTTTCTTGTACCCGAAGAACTCCGACTCCATGAGATTTTCCGGAATCGCCCCGCAATTCACCGGAACGAACGGGAGTTCGGTGCGTGGGCCGCCGGAGTGGATCATCCTCGCGGCCAGCTCTTTACCGCTGCCGGATTCTCCAGTGATGAACACCGGCGCCTGGCTCTTCGACAGCCGCTCGATCATCGTCCGCACGAGCATGACCGCCGGCGATTCACCCAGCAGTTGATACGACGACGGCGCCGAAGGCTTTTCCGGGACCTTCAGGGCCTGCTTGACCAATGCCCGAAGTTGTTCGAGTGCGACCGGCTTGGCAAGGTAATCGAAGGCGCCTGCCTTGAGTGCGGCGACAGCGTTTTCGGCACTGCCGAATGCGGTGATGACCGCGACCGGGACATCGAGTCCCTTTTCGGTGATGTGCTCGACGACGCCAAGCCCTTCTCCGTCGGGCAAGCGCATATCGGTGAGGCAAAGATCGAATCCTTGAGTGTCGAGCAACTTGATCGCCTCGCCGACCGTCTGCGCGCGGGTCGTATCGAGCCCCATACGCGACAACGTGAGCTCGAGCAATTCGAGCAGATCGGGTTCGTCGTCGACGACCAATACTTTCGGCTGTCCGCGCTCGCGGATTCTTCGGGTCATGATGTCTGCTCCCTCTACTCTTATCGTCCGATCGACTGGCCTGTCGCCCGTCTCAGGGTGAGCCGGAAATGCGCGCCCGGCCCCTTGGGTAACAGCTCCAGTGCGGCACCGTTCGCATCGGCCAACTCACGTGCGATGTATAACCCCAGCCCTGTTCCTCCGGGGCGGGTGGTGAAAAACGGCTCGAAGATCTGGGCGCGCAACTCGGCCGGTATCCCTGGTCCGTCGTCATTGAGTTCGCATATTACGGCATCGCCCATGTAACCGGGACGCGCAACGATGTGGATGCTCCCCTCTTTCTTCTGGCAATGCTGCCACGCGTTGCGCACGAGGTTCCACAGAATCTGGTTCAAGTGGCCGCGGTCGAAGATCACCTGCAGGTCCTTGGGGCACTGGATAACGACCCCACCGGTCGGAATGTGCTCCGCCTGCACGATCTCCTCGACCAGCGACTCGATGAACTCGTGGTAGGCAATCACTTCCGGCTGCTGCCGGTCGCGGCGGTTGAGCTGGAGCACTTCGCCGACGATTCGGTCGATGCGCTTGGCATTGCTGCGGATCATCGATAGCAGTCGCTGGCCCTCGGGCGCGACCGAGCCGTCCTCTTCCAGCAATTGCGCGGCTTGGTTGATCGCTGACAATGGATTGCGTACCTCGTGCGCAATGCTCGCGGTCAGGCGTCCCATCGCCGCGAGCTTGATCTGTTGCGCCTCCCCCTGCGCACGACCCAGGTCCTCGAGGTAAATCAGCGTGCCGCCGTTGATCCCCGATCCGATGCGGACGAGACGAACGCGCAGCAGCCGTTGGGTTGATTCCACCTTGAACGGAGGCAACGGTTCCGCAAAATCCTCTTGCCAGCGTCGCCAATAGTCATGGAGGATGGAACTGAACTCGGACAGCCGCATGCCGCCGCGCATGCGGCCGAATCCGCCCAGCAGACGGGTCACTTGCGCGTTGTGACCGCGCACCACGCCATTGAGGTCCACCACCAGGACGCCGTCCTGCATGTCCTGGATGATCAGGCGGTTGACCTGCTCGAGATTGGCGACGTCGATGCCGCGCTGGGCCGCAAGTTCCTCACTGGCCTTGGTGTACCGGCCCAGCGCTTGTGCCACGAGCACTGTCGCGAAGTAGCCGAATCCGATCAGCCCGGTCTGCACGATTTGCGGCCCGGGAATCATCCCATCGATCAGACGCCAGACGTCCACGGCGACGAGCGCCGAACTTGCCAGTGCGGCATGGGACAGAGCAATGCGGGGGCGCATCAACCAGCCGCTCGCGGCAAGTTGCGGGAACAGCAGGATCGGCAGCGGGCCGCCGGCGCTTCCACCTAAATACATCATCATCGCGATGAAGAAGATGTCGCCGACAAGTAGCGTCAGCAGCAACGCCGGAAGCGGAACGATCAGCGACTCGCGCTGGATCCAAAGGAACGACAGCAAGCCGAAAACGAAGTAGAGGCCGGTCGCCGTCAGGAACGCGTTCGGCAAACCCACCCCCACGCCGTTCAGGTCCAGGAACAGCGCGGTACCGAGAAGCAGCGTGCCGCAAATCGCGCGGTAGATCCCGACGATCCACAGGATGCGTCGCCCTGAATCGTTGATCGTCACCGGCCGCAGAGGCGGCTCGAACGGGGGAATCGTTGATTGCGACTGGGTGTCCATGGTCAGCGTTTGGCGCATTGGCCGTCGGCGCAGGCGAAACCGTCGCCCACGGCTCGCGCCTCACCGCGCGGCAGGAACACGCCGCAATTGACGCAGCGTACCGTTGGATCACCGGCTTCGACCGATTTTGCGCCTCCCGCCTCGCGTCGCCGCACGCGGCTGTTGCGCATGTTGATCATCCGCAGCGCCATGAGCACGAGGAAAATCAGGACCAGCCACGCGATGATCTTGGCCATCAGACCACCTTGCCGGGGTTCAGCAAGCCCGCGGGATCGAGGGCGCGTTTAACGCGGCGCATCAACTCGACTTCGATGGCCGGCTTGTAGTGGATGAGTTCTTCGCGTTTCATCTGCCCGACCCCGTGCTCGGCACTGAAGCTGCCTCCGTGCCTGGCGGTCAGGTCGTAGACAATGCGATTGGCGCGAGGAGTCGTCGCGTTGAACGCCACCGGGTCGGTGCCCGTCGGCGCGGAGAGATTGTAGTGCAGGTTGCCGTCGCCCAGGTGCCCGAAAGTTACGTAGCGCACGCCCGGAAACGCGGTATCGAGTGCGCAGCGCGCCTCGTCCAGGAAGATCGGGATGCGCGAGACCGGCACGCTGATATCGTGCTTCATGTTCGGGCCCTCGAGGCGCTGCGCCTCGGGAATGTGTTCGCGCAGTGCCCACATGGCCACCGCTTGCGTTTCCGACTGCGCGATGCTCGCATCACGCGCGATTTCTTCTCCAATCGCATCAGCAAGCGCGGCCTCGATTTCGCCTATGAGCGGTGAATTGGCAGCGGCATCATCGCCTTGCACAAGAACATACCAAGGGTGTCCGGGCAACGGGTCAGGAAGGGCCGGAAAATGCGCTCGTGCCAAAGCGACGCAATCGCCTGAGATCAGTTCAAAACCCGTCAGGCGATCGCCCAGCGCCGAACGCATCGCGCGGAGCAACGCGACCGCAGCCGCGACGTCTGCCACTGCCACCCATGCCGTGGCCGAAGTGCGCGGGCGCGGGAAGAGCTTCAGTACCGCGGCCGTGATGATGCCGAGTGTGCCTTCGCTGCCGAGGAACAACTGCTTGAGGTCGTAACCGGTGTTGTCCTTGCGCAGACCTTTCAGACCATCCCACACGCGGCCATCCGCAAGGACGACCTCGAGTCCGAGCACGAGGTCGCGCGCGTTGCCGTAACGCAGCACCGCAGTGCCTCCGGCGTTGGTCGACAGATTGCCGCCGATAAGGCAACTCCCTTCCGCGGCGAGTGACAGCGGAAACAAAAGTCCGGCTTGCGCGGCGGCATCCTGCACCGCCGCTAGCGGCATTCCGGCTTCGACCGTCACGGTCGCGTTGTCGACATCGACGGACCGTACGCGGTTCAACCGCGTCAGGGACATGACGAGCTCGTGGCCTTCGATATGCGGCGTGGCGCCCCCGCACAGACCGGTGTTGCCGCCCTGCGGGACGACGGGCACCCCGTTTTCTGCGCAGCAGCGGACCACGCCGGCGACTTCCTCGGTGTTGCCGGGGCGCACTACCGCTAGTGCGCGCCCATGATAGCGGCCGCGCCAATCGGTGAGATAGTGGTCAACATCGGCTGCGGCGGTTAGCACATGGGTATCGCCGACAATGGATTTCAGCGCGGGAAGCAGGGGGTCGGCAGATTCTGCTATCAAGGTTGACTCGGAGGTTCCGTAGCATAATAGCGGAAAAGACAGGCATCCCGTAGTCTGCGCCCCGAGGAGAAAACCCATGTCGGACCCATCGTCGCTGCCGTTCACCCCGCAACAGGCGCTCGAATTCATGCAGCGGATGTGGAATCCGTTCGGCGTGGCGATGCCGGGATTCACGCCCGCAACGGCGGGCGCTGCAGCGGCGGGAATGCCGTTCCCGAATCCTGCGGCGATGTTCGCTACCCTTGACCCCGCCGAAATCGACAAGAAGATCGGTGAACTCACGATCATCGAAAACTGGCTAGGCATGAGTCAGAATTTCATTCAGATGAGTATCAAGACGCTGGAGTTGCAAAAGGCATCGCTCGAAGCCATGCGCAGCGGCGCTGCTGCCGGCATGGGCGACGCTTCGCGCAAACGGGCCAGAACCAAGTCGGAGGACAAATAGATGGCGCTCGTTCTTTACTATGGCTCCGGTTCGCCGTACGCGTGGCGCGCGCAGTTCGCACTCGAGCACAAGGCGCTGCCGTACGAGCTGAAGGTACTTTCGTTTTCCGCGGGCGATACGCGCAAGCCGGAATTCGTTGCGCTGAATCCGCGCCATCAGGTGCCAACACTGGTCGACGGGGATTTCGTGCTCTACGAATCCAACGCGATCGTGGAATACCTCGAAGAAGCGTATCCCGGCCGTGGGGCACCCCTGTTCCCCGGCGACGTGCGCGCGCGCGCAATCGCCAGGAGGCTGGTGTTGGAGGTCGACAACTACCTCAGCAAGGCCGCCGACCCGCTGCTGGACCAGGCATTCTGGAAAAAACCCGAGGAGCGCGACGCGCAAAAAATCGCCGAGGCACGCCAAGCTGTCGTCGATGAGCTCGTCATGTTCACGAAGGCCATGCGTGGTGACTATCTGGCGGGGTCGCTGTCGGCGGCCGATTTCGCGTTCTATCCACTTGTTGCCTTCCTCTATCGCGCGCAGAAAATGAAATTGCCGGATCTCGACGCCGCCGGCATGCTGACGCCGGAACTTCGGGCGTGGAAAGCGCGTATCGAGGCGCTGCCGTTTTTCGAAAAGACAGTGCCACCGCACTGGAAAGCTGGATAGGATCGGACGGGGCACGCGATGCGCCTCATGACTACGGCATTTGCGGATGGACAGCGCATTCCGTCGGAATTCGCTTTCTGCGCTATCGATCCGCAAACACACGTGCGGCTCGCAGATAACGTAAATCCGGACTTTGCGTGGAGCGGCCTGCCGCCGGAAACGAAATCGCTGGCTTTGATCTGCGTCGACCCCGACGTACCGTCACGCGGCGATGACGTGAACAAAGACGGCCGGTCGATACCCGTCACATTGCCGCGCGTGGAATTCCACCACTGGGTGCTGATCGATCTGCCGCCCAACACCATGCCGATTGGTCGCGGCGAATTCTCGCGTGGTGTCATCGCCCGCGGCAAGCCTGGGCCGGCCGCACCCCGTGCCGCTCGGCAAGGCCTCAACGATTACACCGGCTGGTTTGCGGGCGACAAGGACATGTCTGGCAATTATTTCGGCTACGACGGTCCGTGTCCGCCATGGAACGATGCGTTGCGACACCGCTACGTGTTTACGCTGTATGCGCTCGATGTGCCGCGGCTCGACGTGCACGGCACTTTCAGCGGCGGCGATGCGATCGCAGCGCTCAAGGGGCATGTTCTGGCGCAGGACGCCATAACCGGGGTCTACACCCTGAACCCGGTGGTCAAACTCTAGGCCGAGCTGCGCCTATCAAGTAGGCGTTACGCCTAACCACGCCGCTCGCCGCAACCGCGAATCCTCGGCGGCCCTCTCGTCCAGTACGAGCCAGCACGTGTCTTCGGGCGCTGCATCGAGTACGACACGCAAGGCCAACAGCTCATCGCGTCGGAACACGTGCACCGTGACGATATCACCGGGTTTGCGAGTGTCGAGAACCTCGCCGACGCCTTCCAGGGTGGCGCGCAGGTCGTCCAGCGCGATGATGGTATCCCCCACGGCGAGACCGGCGCGCTCGGCCGGGCTGTCGGTCAGGATGTGCTTGATGCGCAATTCGCTGCCGCCGACAAATCTAACCCCAAATCTGACTGCGGGTAGCCCGTTTTTCGCCGCTTTCCCACCCCTGTCGGTGTCGCCTTTTGACCGCCGCAACTTGAGTTCGACTCCAACGGTTTGCAATAGCTGGGTGAGGGGTAACTCGACCGTGCCGTATACGAAATCCTGGAAGAAGGGCGCAAGGTCGAGGTCCGACAACTCGTTCGCAATGGCCTCGACGCCGCCTTCCGGCACGCCGATCGCTGTCTGCCCGTAGCGCTGCCACAACGCACGAATCACGTCGTCGAGCGTGGCGCGACTTTCACGACGCATTTTCAGATCGAGTGCGAGTGCGACGAGCGCGCCTTTGTTGTAGTAGCTGACGATCGCGTTCGGCGAATTTTCGTCCGGGCGGTAGTACTTGACCCAAGCGTCGAAACTGGATTCGGCGATCGACTGTCGCATTCTGCCCGGCGTGTGCATGAGCGTCGTGATGTTCTGCCCGAGCAGCTCTAGATAGGTGTCGACCGGGATCAGGCCGCTGCGCACGAGGATCAGATCGTCATAGTAGGACGTGATTCCCTCGAACGCCCACAACTGTCTGGTGTACGCCTCGCGCGTCAGATCGTAGGGAAGGAACCCCGCCGGTTTGATGCGTTTGACGTTCCACGTATGGAAGTATTCGTGGCTCACCAATCCCAGCAGCTTGCAATATTCTTCATTGACCCTCTGTGCGCTTGGTCGCGGCAGACTTTTACGCGCCGAGACGAGGCTGGTGCTCGCGCGGTGCTCGAGTCCGCCATAGCCGTCGTCGAGTACGAGCAACTGGAAGACGTAATGATCGACGGGCGAGCGGCTCGATGGCGCGCCGCCGAACAGATCGACCTGAGCCTGGCAGATGCGTTGCATGTCGCGGCCGAGACGCGCGAGATCGCCCCGATGCCTTCCGGTGATCGCGATGTCGTGGCGCGCGCCTCCTGCCTCGAATTGCGCCAACTCGAAACTTCCCATCTCGACCGGGTGGTCGATCAACTCGTCGTAGCTGGCAGCCCGATAGACGCCGAAGGCGTTTGGGGCGGCAGTCGCTCGCGGCATGCTTGTCGCCACGCGCCAACGGGCATACGCATCGCCCACTGGTGACACGATATCCAGCGTGCAGGGTCGTCGTTCGTGTCCAACCGGCCAAACGAGCAGGCTGGGGCCATTGAAGAATCCGCGCCTGTCGTCCAGGTATGCGGCGCGCACCGAGACATCGTAGGCGTAGACCAGTGCGACCAGCGTCAGCGACCCGGCGCACGGTGCGGTGCTCCAGGCGTTCTTCGCGACTTTGTTCACTGCGACCGGCGCACCTCCGGATTCGGCGCGCACGTTGACGAAATGGCGTGCGAACTCGCGCACGAGGTAACTGCCGGGCGCCCAGACAGGCAGGCGAAACTCCTGCCCGCCCGAGGCGGGATTGTCGATGGTGCAGGACACCTCGAACAGATGTGCGTGCGGGTTGGCCGCGACGATTCTATAGCGGATGGGAGTCATGAGCCGCAAATTCGATGGAAAGTTTGAATGGCGCCCTCGACACGAATCGAACGTGTGACCCCCTTCTTAGGAGGAAGGTGCTCTATCCACTGAGCTACGAGGGCGGCGGAAGAATTCTACCCGATCAACCACGCGGGGCGCGAAGGCCGCCCGCCAGAGCGGCTACAATGCCATTTCCTGCATGCCGCCGTCACAATGGATTCGAAGTCCGAACCTCCCGCACGCGTACCCATTCGCCGGACGCTAGCGCGGCTGGGCAGTTTCCTTGCGCCTTACCGAACTCGATTCGTGGTTGGCGGGATTGCGCTGCTTATTGCGGCCGGGTGCGCGCTGGCGATCGGGCAGGGCCTGAAGATCGTCGTCGATCGCGGTTTTGCGGCTGGCGATGCCGGCCAGCTCGATCGCGCGCTGTTCGCGGTTCTCGCAATCATCGCCGTCATGGCGACTGCAACCTACGTGCGCTTCTACAGCGTTTCGTGGATCGGCGAACGCGTCACCGCCGATTTGCGCAAGCGTGTGTTCGATCACCTGTTGACACTGTCACCCGGATTCTTCGAGGTCACGCGCACGGGCGAAGTCATCTCCCGGCTCACCAACGATACGACCATGCTGGAATCGGCTATCGGTTCCAGCCTGTCGATGGCACTACGCAACGTAGTGCTCGGTGTGGGGGCGTTGATCCTGCTGATGCTGACCAGCCTGAAATTGACACTGCTTGTGCTCGCCGGCCTGCCGGTGGTGCTGCTGCCGATTATCCTCTTCGGCCGCCGCGTGCGGCGCCTGGCGCGAACGAGCCAGGATCGCGTCGCCGACACCGGCGCATACGTCGACGAAGCGATACACGAGATTCGCACCGTGCAAGCCTACGCGCACGAGCCGGTCGATCGGCAAGCGTATGCGCAGCGTGTCGAGCAGGCGTTTGCCACAGGCGTGCTGCGCATTCGTCAGCGCGCGCTGCTGATTGCCGCAGTGATCTTCCTCGTGTTCGTCGCGGTCGGCATCATTCTCTGGATCGGCGGTCACGACGTGCTCGCGGGCCGGCTTTCGGCCGGTCAACTCTCGGCCTTCGTGTTCTATGCCGTGGTTGTTGCGACTTCGGTCGGTGCGGTGAGTGAGGTAGCCGGCGAATTGCAACGTGCGGCGGGCGCCACCGAACGCCTGTTCGAGATCCTCGACACGCCTGCGGAGATTGCGGCACCGGCGGTGCCTGTGGCATTGCCAGAACCTGCGCTTGGCACGGTCGTCCTCGACGCGGTGACATTCGCCTATCCATCTCGCCTGACGGATCCTGCACTGCGGGCACTCACGCTCGCGGTCGCAGCCGGCGAGCGAGTGGCCCTCGTCGGCCCCTCCGGCGCTGGTAAGACCACCGTGTTCCAGCTCCTGCTGCGCTTCTACGATCCACAGCTCGGACGCGTGTTAATCGACGGTACCGATGTGCGCCTTGCGGACCCGCGCGCGGTGCGCGGCAGGATCGCCGTCGTGCCGCAGGAGCCGGTGATATTCGCCGCAAGCGTTTGGGACAACGTCCGCTACGGTCGGCCCGACGCAACCGATGCGGACGTGCGCGATGCGTGTGAGGCCGCTTACGCCAGCGAGTTCCTGACGCGACTGCCGCAAGGTTTCGATACCCAACTGGGCGAGCGGGGCGTCAAGCTATCGGGAGGACAGCGGCAACGGCTCGCCATTGCGCGCGCCGTACTCGCGCGGCGCCCCATCCTCCTCCTCGACGAAGCGACCAGTGCGCTCGATGCAGAAAGCGAACGCGTGGTTCAGCTCGCGCTCGATCGACTGATGGCTGGCCGCACGACGCTGATCATCGCGCATCGGCTGGCCACCGTGATTAGCGCGGATCGCATCATCGTGCTCGATGGTGGCGCCGCGATCGCACAGGGTACCCACGCCTCGCTGGTGCGCGACGATCCGCTGTATCGCCGGCTCGCGTCGCTTCAGTTTGGCCTGGATCCCGTATCGGGCGTGAGCGAGGGGCGGGCGCTGGCGCAGGCCGATTGACGATCAGTTAGCATGCATGCCTTGTGTTTCCGCATAGCGGAAGCACGACACGAGGTGATCGTTGACCATGCCCGTGGCTTGCATGAAGGCGTAGCAGATTGTTGAGCCGACGAAGCGGAAGCCTCGCTGCCTGAGTGCCTTGGACAGTGCATCCGACGCCGGCGTGGACGAGGGTATGGAACCTGCGCGGCGGCGGTTCACTATCGGGGTGCCATCGACAAAGCTCCAGATGTAGTCGTCAAAACTGCCGAACTCGCGCTGAACTTCGAGCACTATCCGCGCATTGCTCACGGTGCTTTCGATCTTCAGGCGATTACGTACGATGCCGGGATTGTTGAGCAGCGCTTCGATAAGGCGCTTGTCGAATCGCGCCACGCGCACAGGATCGAAGCCTGCAAATGCCTCGCGATATGCATCGCGCTTGTTGAGTATCGTCTGCCACGAAAGACCCGCTTGTGCGCCCTCCAGGGTCAGAAATTCGAACAGCAGCCGGTCATCGTGCGCCGGCACCCCCCACTCGGTATCGTGGTAGGCGATCATGCGCGGCTCAGTGCCCGCCCATGGACAGCGCAGTTTTGTTTCGTTCATGGCATCCTCAACGTCGACGACCGGCCGCCTTGTTGCCGAGCGCGGCCGACGTCAGAATGATACGGTGATCCACTGGCTGCGCGGCGACGCGCCTTTTCCACCGATCGAACGGGCGCTCGACGAGCCCAACGGCTTGCTCGCGGCAGGCGGCGACCTGTCGCCGGAGCGATTGCTGAGCGCGTATCGACTGGGCATTTTTCCGTGGTACAGCGAAGGGCAACCCATATTGTGGTGGTCCCCGGACCCGCGGATGGTACTGTTTGTCGACGAACTGAAAGTCGCGCGTTCATTGCGCCGTGCCGTCGACAAGCGGCGCTTCGACATTCGGGTCGATACGGCATTCGCCGCGGTGATCGACGCCTGCGCCGCGCCACGCCCCGGACAGCGAGGAACCTGGATTACGGGGACGATGGTCGATGCCTATGTCCAGTTACATCGCCTTGGATACGCTCATTCGGTGGAAGCGTGGGACGGCGCTACATTGGCCGGTGGCCTCTACGGCATCTCGATCGGCAGGATGTTCTTTGGCGAGTCGATGTTCGCACGGGCGACTGATGCCTCGAAAATTGCGTTGGTACATCTTGCCGACATACTCAAGCGGCGCGACATGCCACTGATCGACTGCCAGCAGGACACGGCGCATCTGGCACGCCTGGGCGCACGGCCAATATCTCGCAAGGAGTTTGCCGGTGCCGTAACGCGATTGGTAAACTCGACCGCACCTGTCGCGACTTGGGACCAAGCTACGCTCGCAATCGACTCGCCATGACCAAGCTTAACGACCTCCCGCTCGCTGCACTGCAGTTCTATGCGACGGCTCCGTACCCGTGCAGTTACCTGCCGGACCGGCTGGCCCGGTCGCAGGTTGCTACGCCCAGTCACTTGATCGACAGCCGCGTTTACGGCGAGTTGGTACGGCTGGGGTTCAGGCGCAGCGGGGCCTTTACCTATCGCCCGTATTGCGACCACTGTCGGGAATGTGTGCCGGTCCGCGTGCCCGTGGCGGACTTTGAAATGAGCCGAAGCCAGAGGCGATCGGCAAAACGGCACACGAAGTTAACGGCAATTAAGCGCATTTTAGCGTTTGATAGTGAACATTACGCGCTGTACCTCCGTTACCAGCGGCATCGGCATCCGGGGGGAGGGATGGACCAGGACAGCCGCGAGCAATACCAGCATTTTCTGCTGCACAGCAACGTCGGCACCGATTTGTACGAATTTAGGGACGAAGGCGAGCTGCGCATGGTCAGCCTGGTCGATCGACTGCATGACGGTTTGTCGTCCGTGTACACCTTCTACGACGTCGATCTGCCCGGAACTAGTTACGGAACCTATAGCGTCCTGTGGCAAATTCAGCGGTGCCAGGAACTGGGGCTGCCGTATCTTTACCTCGGGTACTGGATCGCCGGCAGCAAGAAAATGGCCTACAAGGCGACATTTCAGCCGATCGAAGGGCTGGTCCTGGGGGGATGGAGAAGGCTGGACGGCCGGAAACGTGTCGATGCGAGTATTCTTAGTCGAGGCGGGGCCTAGTTTTTGAGGTCCTTTGCCCGGCCGTAACCGCTGCAATTCGATGGCGGCAAGCTTGGCACCAGTAGCGCTCGATTGGGCCGTTGGAAGGTTCGGTACCGGGGCAAGGGGAAGGTGCTTAGCAACGTTACCCCACAGGGTGGGGCTAGATTTGTATGGTGTTCCTGCGTGGCGCTCATAGAACGGGCAATCGCGAAGGAGGCGATACTTGGAAGTCCGTTGCTAGTTGATTCCTGCGCGTGGTTGACAACTATGTCGCAGCGGACACGATGCCCGCTTGAACTGCCTTCGCAACTGCCTCCTGCCTGCTATTTGCGCCGAGCTTTGATCGAATCGAATCGAAGTGAAATTGGACCGTGCGCGTACTGATTCCAAGCTTTGCCCCAATTGCATCTCCAGTGTTGCCGTTCGCCGCCAGCAACACGCATTCATGCTCTCGGGGACTTAGAGGGGCGCCGAGAGAACGAGGGCCTATTCGTTGTTCAACAATGCCAGCGATAAAAATTTCATAGAAAAATTGACCAAATAAGATAATTTCACCCATGACGCCAAATAGTTCGGCTTTCCTAGCCTGCGAAATTCTTAGGGCTTTGGAATTTAGCGCGATCATCACCGGCCTACCTTTGAGGTCCACAAATCCGACGGCAAATCCGCTCCCTAGCCCGTACATGACCCCAGTCGTCAAAAATTCGTCGACCAATGCGCTTTGCCCGCGAAATGTATCCTGATCCCAGATTATTGGCAGAGGGGAGCGAAGCAGCGTCTGCACGCGTGGGTCAATTTCAACATATGACCTTTGATCGTAGAGTGCCACCCATTCAAACGGCATCGTGGTAAATACAAATTGTTGATTCTCGCAGCCTGGTTTCAGACACAGGCTCACGCTGCAATTAAAAGCGTTGAAACCAAACGACGCTGTCACAGCGTCGACTACCGGCACCAAATCCTCGCCCTTACGTGCTGCCACAAGCAGTGGTCGCACTCGGGGTGGAACATATCCTTCATATTTACAATCGAGTGGCTTAAGGCTTAAGCGTTCAAGCATTTCTACCTCCCGCTAAAGAGTCGTGCAGTAATTCGCCTTCGGGAGGTAGGACGTAGCCGCCGAAATTTCATCTTCACAAAGATCCATTCGCTATCGCCTCCACCCCTAGCTTCCTTATAACCCCAACTGTCCGCTCCTTGCTGAGTTCTAGGGCTCCTTTGTCAAATTCTAATGGAGCATTTAAGGGTCTAACAAAGACCAGTCGCGAGCCGTAGGCCTCCCTCGGACGAATATGTGAAAGTGCATGATAAGGAGATAAAACGTAGTAGTTACAATAAGTTATGTCCAATAAAGTAGCGTCCCCTACCTTCTGCCAAAGACAGTTTGAACCTTTGCGCCAAGGAGATTTTGTCGTGTACTTATATGCATAGTACGTAGCGCATATTTCTCACTAATCATCCTCAAAACCGTCGGTTGAACGAACCGCATTGATCAAATCAGTTGGCGTTCGGTCAATTTGTTTGCCACAATGTAAGCGCTTGTTGTAACTGCCTGTAACAACATCGACGCTTGTAACGGCCTTCGTCTTGGCCAGTATTCGCTTAACCGAGGGGAGCGACGTAATGAATGCAACCGCTGAAGTCCGCGTCTTACCGCAATCGCAATATCAACAACTGGAGCTGCGTTTTGATTCTGGCTACGGCGTTATGTGGCACTTCATGAAACCGAAGGCGCGTCCTGTATTCAATCTAGAGTTGCTTGCGGACCTTCGTGCATTTCACGCGAGTATTCAAGAAAGGGACGGAAAATTTTGGGAAAATGGCAACGAATATCAGATTAATTACCTTGTACTCGGCTCGATGGCACCGGGCGTTTACAACTTAGGTGGCGATTTGAGCCTCTTTCGCGACGCTATAGTGGCGAAAGATCGCGCACGATTGGTAGCGTACGGGCATAGATGCATTGACAACATGTATCCGTGGTCGCGAAATCTAGACCTACCGCTCACGACTGTGGCCCTGGTCGAAGGCGACGCATTGGGAGGCGGCTTCGAGTGCGCGCTGTCTGCGTCAGTATTAGTAGCGGAGGAGTCCTCGCGAATGGGCTTCCCAGAGATTCTATTCAACCTTTTCCCAGGCATGGGCGCGTACAGTTTCCTATCGCGCAAAATTGGCCGGAGGTTGACCGAGGAACTGATAACGAGCGGAAATCTTTACACAGGAAGGCAGCTTTACGATATGGGTGTAGTCGACGTACTCGCCCCCGACGGTGCCGGCGAAGCTGCTGTGCTCAGCTTCATTAGAAAGCATTCGAAAGCCGCTAACGGTCGTCGCGCGCTCGAACAAGTGCGCCGAGAGGTCGAACCAGTGACGCACGAAGAGCTTATGCGTGTTGTTGAAATCTGGGCTGACGCAGCGCTGCGTTTGTCAGAGCGCGATCTGCGAATGATGGAGCGGCTAGTCCGAGCCCAGAGTAAAAATGTCGAACTTGAACTCGTCTCCTCCAACGTCATGCCGTTGCAGCGCATCGCGTAGTTTAGCTCCGCATCTGACGTCGCTTTTCTTCAACATGTTGTTCGAGGGCAGCTAGGGCTGCGGTTGCGGCGTGCGAGAGTTCCTGCATCCACGCCGCAGCCTTAATTCGCAGATTTTCTGGACTGGACCTTTCAAGTCGAAGTGCGAGCTGAACCAACTGCCCCGCGCCAACGCTTCCAGCTCCGCCTTTGAGTGCATGGGCTGCATCCCTGACGTCCTCATAGCGGCGTGCGGCGAGCGAATCGCTAATCGATTTTACGAGACGCTCGACGTCAGTGCGGAAGCCGCGCACGAGGCGCTCTACAAACGTTGGATCGTTTGAGAGAAGTTCCAAATCCCTTAGGACATCATTGTCAACGATGGGAGTATCGATGACGGTGAGCGTCGGGCCATCGTCCGCGCGCGGTGGTGGCACAGCAGAGCCAGCGTTCGCATCAGCTCTTGCTGCGAGGTGACGTTCTATGGCGTTGAGGAGTGTTGTCGGCCGGACAGGCTTTGCAATAAATTCCGCGCAACCAGCACGTTGGCAGTCCGCAATAGTCTCACCAGTAACGTTCGCCGAGAGAATAATAATAGGGATCGGCGCCTGAGTTGTAAATTGGTATAGCTTCAGTGCTTCGAGCCCACTCACGATCGGCATAGACAAGTCGAACAGCGCGAGGTCGAAACTGCCACGTTCAAGCGCATCCAACGCAGCCTCGCCATTGTCCACAATCGTCGCGCGATGCCCGGCGCTCTCCAAAATCAGCTGCGTGACGCGCTGGTTGGTCGGATTGTCTTCGGCAACGAGCACTCTCGCGCCGCGGATCTTCGTGACTTTTGCTGTCTGTTGCGCAGCAAATGCGGCAGACGCTGACGAAAGTCTTTCGGATGTTGCGATGTCGGAGGTAAGGTCGATGCCCATCGGCTCGCTGAATTGAAGCGGCAATTCGACCCAAAATAGACTTCCAATTCCTAACTCACTTTTGAGACCAATTTCGCCGCCCATCAATGAAACGAGTTGACGAGCTATCGTCGTGCCGAGCCCTGTGCCACCATAGACACGCGTAATTGAGTCATCCGCCTGAGCAAATGGCTCAAAGATAATCGACTGCTTCTCGGGGGCGATGCCGATCCCCGTATCCTCAACTTCGAAGCGAACGCGCGCTTCCGATTCGCCAAGCTTCACAGCCGTAACTCGTAACGTAATTTCTCCGCGTTCAGTAAACTTAATTGCGTTCGCAAGCAAATTCAGCAGCACTTGCCTGAGATGGTGAGCGTCACCAGCAAACCACCGCGTGGTCTCAGCCGCGATCTCGGTGTTTACGGCGAGTCCCTTGTAGCGGGCCTGCGGCAACACTACCTTGACGGTACTCGTAAGGAGCTTGCCTAGGTCGAATGGCATCCTCTCGATTTGGACACGTCCGGCCTCAATCTTAGCCATGTCCAATACATCCTCGATCTGCGCCAGCAACAAGTTGGCTGAGGTGCCAAGCGTGTCGACAATTTCGCGCTGTGACCCATTGAGGCTAGTTTCACGGAGCACGTCGGCCATTGCGATGACACCGTTAAGCGGTGTCCGCATTTCATGGCTAACGTTGGCGAGGAATCGGCCCCTAGCTTGGTTCGCTTCGTCAGCGTGTTCCCGAGCTTTCCTAAGTTCGTCGCTGAAGTAGTTAACGTAGAACGGCAGAAGAATTAGTGCGATTAAAAAACCAATTCCGATGCCGACGTGTGCTGACCAGAACGGGGACAGGAAAAGCAGAATCGCGAAACCTGCGATGCCCATTAGTTGGCAGGCATGAAGGTAAAGTCGCCCGTATCGGAACCCGTTGCCGAATGTAATAAATAGGTACACGAAAAGAATAACGGCGCCACTTTCGCCCATTTGGAACAAAAAATACGTTGCTACCGCATTGTCACCAATCATCCCGATGAATCGGCGCGGAACGGATTCATGTGGCACAGCGAGCACGCATAGCAGCAGCACAACGCTGAATGCAAGGAAGCCGCTGGTAACTGCTAAGACTCCGAATTGTGCTGAATCGACGCTTCCGTCGCGAAATAGCTGTTGCCAGATCATGTACCCAATTACATATGCAAGGATGGCGCTCACAATGCGAACACGCATCGCCGCTTGCCCAAACTCATAGCGAGGTGCAGCCTTTACCACCGCCTTTAGGCGGTCAAGACCGAACAAGCGTGGCGTCCCGAAACTCACGATCGAAAAAATTCGCCTGTAGAATCGCGTAAGAGAAGCATATTGTAACGTTGCCTCCAGATTGATACTTGTCAGACCACCTGTGTCGTCGACCCCATCACTACGCACCTCCGCGCCGCAGTCGACGCCCTACGACTTTGTTCTCCCTGCGGTCGACAACTATCCGTTAGCGGCCCGTCTATGGGCAAGTGCCGAGGCACCGCTCGCAGCCTCAACCGCAGTCATTAATGCAGGTGCAGGCATCGGCATGCGCTACTACGACCGCTTTGCTCAGTTTTTGGCTACAAACGGCATTCCAACTCTTGTTTACGATTACCGAGGGATCGCGCAATCGCGACCGAAGTCGCTGCGTGGTTTTACAGCGTCTGTCGAAGATTGGGGGAGCAAGGACTGTGCCGCGGCGCTAGATTGGCTTGCAAGCCGTTTTCCGAAGGCGAGTCGCATCGTTATTGGCCATAGTGTGGGCGGATTTTTGACCGGATTTGCTGCCAATGGTCACAGAATCGACCGCATGTTATTGGTTGCCGCGCACACCGGCTATTGGCGCGATTATGCGGCGCGCTCGCGCGTCGGTATGTACCTGCTCTGGCACGCGCTCATGCCAGCAATAACTCGTCTCGTAGGATACTTTCCTGGACGCACGCTGCATCTGCTGGATGACTTGCCAGCAGGCGTGGCGATCGAGTGGGCAGATCGGCGGCGCCCCGACTTTTGGTGGAACAGACTCACACCCGACGGAGCGCCCGATGTCCGATGGCGCGATAGCGCTTGCAGCCGTTTCTCGGCCGTCGGCGCGTCGATATTGGCAATACGGATTACTGACGACGCGTTTGCGACCGAAGCAGCGACGACGCGAATACTGGGGCTGTACAAGAACTGCCCCGCTAAACAGATGGTATTCGGCCCGGCGGATGTTGGTGGACAAAAAGTAGGACACTTCGGATTTTTCCGCGCCCGCTTCCAAGACGCATTGTGGCCGTTTGTGCTTGAATGGCTCCTTAGTAGCAAATGAGCGTGGCTGCCGCGCTAGCATCAAAATAATTCCTTAGCCTACCTATCCGCGTACTGCTGCCTGATCTCTCTCACCTTCGCCTCGCCACTCGCGAATGCTTCAACGCAGCGCGGATCGAAGTGCTTGCCCTTTTGTCCCTGCAGATACGCCAATCCCTCTTCAACGGTCCAAGCGTGCTTGTAGGGACGTTCACTGACTAACGCATCGAACACGTCTGCTACGGCGACCACACGGCCGACGATGGGGATGTCCTCGCCATGGAGTCCGTTGGGATAACCTGACCCATCGTACTTCTCGTGATGGCCAAGCGCGATGATGGCGCCCATGCTGAGATACTTTGATGGGCTGCCCTTGAGGATGTCGTACCCGATGCGCGGGTGCGTCTTCATCACGCCGTCTTCCTCAGATGTCAATGGACCTTCCTTGAGCAGAATCGAATCGGGAATGCCGATCTTGCCGATGTCGTGCATCGGCGCTGCAATCTCCAGCACGTGCACGGTCTCCGGAGCGAGCCCCAGATTGGCACCGATCAATGCCGAGTACCGAGCCATGCGCATAAGGTGATTGCCGGTGGTACGGTCCCTGAACTCGCCTGCCTTGGCGAGCTTAGACAGCGTTTCGAGCTCTCGCTCGTGGATTTCCGCTACCGATTTGTCGACCTGGTATTGCAGTACGCGGGCCTGGTCGGAAAGGACGATCTTGTGTCGGCGGAGGTCCAGCAGATTCGAGCAGCGCGCGCGCGTCTCATGCTCGTCGAGCGGTTTGATCAGAAAATCGGTGGCGCCTGCCTCCAGCGCCTCGTAGCGCACGCGGCGGTCATCGACCACGGTGATCACGACGATCGGAACGTCGATGCAATGGGGCAGGGTGCGGATCTGTCGGACGAGCTGTACGCCGTCGAATTCCGGCAG
Organism: uncultured beta proteobacterium; assembly: GCA_963732105.1. Taxonomy (GTDB): domain Bacteria; phylum Pseudomonadota; class Gammaproteobacteria; order Burkholderiales; family Casimicrobiaceae; genus PALSA-1003. Next base: position 101,689 of record CAVSYL010000019.1, on the reverse strand, counting down.
CTTGTAGTCGGTCAACACCATGTCGACGCGATTGTTGCGCGCGTACTCCAATGCTCGGCTGGGCGTATCGAACAGTTCGAGGTTGAGCTTGCCGTCGATCTGGCGGACGATCTCAGCCAGCAGCAGTCGGCTGCTGAACAGATCGTCGACGATCAAAACCGTATTGCGCTGAGCACGCGCCATCGCCAGTTCGGAGATGACGGCGTTCTTGCCTGGCGCGCGCGGTTGGGCTGCGCTCATTGCGTCCACCTGTTCACAAAAAGTTTGCTTGGCGATTGTAAGCAAAACGCATGCCGATAACAAAGTATTGTGGCATACAAGCAATCGATAGGCTGCGCCAATTCAGGCAAGATGGCAATCTCCGTCGCATTTCTCGGAAGCGCACGAACGGACACGCGGCTCCTGGTGCCGCGCAAGTGTTCGTTCAATGGAGAAATGGTCGGGGCGAGAGGATTTGAACCTCCGACCCCCTGCACCCCATGCAGGTGCGCTACCAGGCTGCGCTACGCCCCGACGCGTGACCATAGATTATACCGGCTTCATGGATTGGGGCCGAGCAGCGCCCGAATTTCTTCGATGACTTGCCGCAATTCGGCAGAGGAAAGTGCCGCCGACCGGCGATCATCGGGCTTGGAACTGAGGGGCACAGGCGGCGGGCTTGCAAGTGCGTCGGTCTCGAGTCGGTGCCGCGCGCCATTGATGGTAAATCCCTGTTCGTAGAGCAGGTCGCGGATCCGCCGGATCAGGAGCACCTCATGGTGCTGGTAGTAGCGCCGGTTCCCGCGCCGCTTGACCGGCTTGAGCTGCGTGAATTCCTGCTCCCAGTAGCGGAGCACGTGCGGTTTGACCGCACACAGATCGCTTACCTCGCCGATCGTGAAGTAGCGCTTGGCGGGGATCGGCGGAAGCGCGAAGTTAGTCTGCCTGTGCTCGGCCATGGTTCGCGGCTTCGACCATTGCCTTCAGTTTCTGGCTGGCGTGGAATGTAACGACGCGCCGCGCGGTGATTGGAATTTCCTCACCGGTCTTGGGGTTGCGTCCGGGGCGTTGGGGCTTTTCGCGGAGCTGAAAATTGCCGAAACCGGAAAGCTTGACGCTGTCGCCGGACTCCAGCGCAATGCGGACTTCCTCGAAAAAGCGCTCGACCATATCCTTGGCCTCCCGCTTGTTGAGGCCTAGCTGCTCGAATAGAAGATCAGCTAGTTCGGCTTTGGTGAGCGTCATCGGAAGTCCCTACTGGCGTAACGTCGCGTTGAATCGACTTTCGAGTTCCCGCAGCAATATCGCCACGGTTGCGTCGATTTCCGCGTCCGTCAAAGTACGTTCAGTATCTTGTATAAGCACCAGAATTGCAAGGCTTTTTTTGCCAGTTTCGATGCCCGGACCTTTGTAGACGTCAAAGAGCGAAATCTGCTCGATTTGCGTGGGCTTCACCGCTTCGAGCGCTGCCAATACGTCCTGCGCGGGCAACGCTTCGTCGACCACGACGGCCATGTCGCGCCGCACTAACGGCAACTTGGAAACAGGCCGCGCGGCAGGCATCGACAGTTGCGTCAGCGGGTCACAATCGAGTTCGAAGACGACAGGCGCCTTGGGCAATCCGAAATCTCGCGTCAGCCTTGGATGCAATTCTCCGATCCACCCCACGGGCTTGCTCGCCACCAGAACGCGTGCCGAACGGCCCGGGTGCAGCGCAGGGTGCGGCGCGGCCTCAGTGGTGACGGCAAGAGGCGCAGCGAGAGCCTCGACATCCCCTTTGACGTCAAAATAGTCGGCAGCTTGCTTGCCGCTTCCCCATTGCAGTGGATCGGCCGGTCCGAACGCCAGGCCGCCGATGCGCGACGGTTGGGTGATGCGTTCCCCTTCGCGCAGGAAGCACCGTCCTGTCTCGAAGATCCGTACGCGCTCTGCCTTGCGGTTGAGGTTGGTACGCAGCGTATCGAGTAGTCCGCCAAGCAGCGTCGTGCGCATGACGTCGAGGTGTCCGGCAATGGGATTGAGCACCTTGATCGGCGACGGATCGGAGCGCAATGCCTGCTCCCAGGTGGAACTGACGAAGCTGAAGGTGATGATTTCCTGATAGTCGCGATCGACCATTCGCTGGCGCAGTTGCGCTAGCGGGCGCGACGCCTCCGGCGCAGGAAGCATCGTCTGCGCGTGCGTGGACGCCGCTGTGTGAATCTTGTCGTAGCCGTGGAGTCGTGCGACTTCTTCGATCAAATCCGCTTCGATGGCGAGGTCGAAGCGATACGACGGTGGCGTGATGACGAAGTCGTCACCGTCGCGTTGCGGTGCCAATCCAAGTCGGGCGAATATCGCACCGACCTCTTCGGCGGGAATGGTGACGCCAAGAATTCGCGCAATGCGCGCGCCGCGTACCCGAACCGGATCGCGCCGCGGAAGTTCGCTGCACACGTCGATGAGTGGACCAGCGCCGCCCGCCGCACAGCGCCAGAATCAGCGCGGTGGCGCGATCGACTGCGGCCGGCGACGCCTTGAAATCCACACCGCGCTCGAAGCGATACCCGGCATCGGTGACGAAACCGAGACGCCGCGCCTTGCCCTGGATGACCGCGGGATTCCAGAACGCCCCCTCGAGCAACACGCTGGTCGTGCTCTCGCTGATACCGCTGTGCTCGCCGCCCATGATGCCGGCCAGGCCAAGTGGTTTTGCTTCGTCGGCCACCAATAACAGTGAAGGGTCCAGTTCGAGTTCCTGTCCGTTGAGCAGGGTGAGCCGCTCGCCGTCGCGGGGAAAGCGGACAACGATGTCGCCGTCGAGCCGGGCATTGTCGTAGGCGTGCAACGGCTGACCGCGTTCGAGCATCACGTAGTTGGTGACGTCAACGACCGCGGAGATTGGGCGGATGCCGCTGCGCTCGAGGCGCTGCTTCATCCACGCCGGCGTCGGCGCGCGTGCGTCGATGCCTTCGATGACGCGGGCACAAAAGCGTGGACAGGCCAGCGGTGCCTCGACGCGGACACCTCGCGTCGTCGTCGTGGTGCTGATTATCGGCGCGTGTGACGGCGGCGCCACCGGCGACGCGGTAATTGCGCCTACTTCGCGCGCAATGCCAGCGACGCAGAGACAATCGGCGCGGTTCGGTGTCAGCTTCAGTGTAAGAAGCGAATCGTCGAGATCGAGCGCCTGGCGGAGGTCGATCCCGATAGTCAATGCTGGGTCGAGCAGCAGCAGCCCCGAAGCATCGTCCGACAGGCCGAGTTCTGCGGCAGAACAAAGCATGCCCTGCGATTCGACGCCCCGCACGGTGGCATTGCGGATCACCATGCCTCCGGGGAGTTCTGCGCCCGCGAGCGCGCACGGCGCAACGACCCCCGGCGCGACATTGGGCGCACCGCACACGATCGTCAATGGCGCGTCGCGTCCCGCGTCGACGGTACACACCGTCAATCGTTCCGCATTCGGATGGCGTTCGACGGTGAGCACCTTGGCGACGACGACATGCGTGAACCCCGGCGCAACGGGCGCACGATGTTCGACTTCGAGACCGGCCATCGTAAGTGCATGCGCGAGCGCATCGCTATCCAATGGCGGATCGACCATGGAACGAAGCCAATGCTCCGAGAATTTCATGCTCGGTGCGCCATCTCAGGCAAACTGCCTGAGGAAGCGCAAGTCGTTCTCGTAGAACAGCCGCAGGTCGTTGACGCCATAGCGCAGCATGGCCAGCCGGTCGGGGCCCATGCCGAAGGCGAAACCCTGATAGCGTTCCGGATCGATGCCAACCGCCTGCAGAACGTTGGGGTGAACCTGACCTGCGCCGGATATCTCAAGCCAGCCTTCGCCGAAGCTCATGTCGATTTCCGCGGACGGTTCCGTGAACGGAAAAAACGACGGACGGAACCGAACTTTCAAATCGTCGCGTTCGAAAAATCTGCGCAGAAATTCGGTGAATACGCTTTTCAAATCGGCGAAGGTGACGTGCTCGTCGATCCAGAGTCCCTCGACCTGATGAAACATCGGCGAGTGCGTCGCATCGCTGTCGACGCGGTAAACACGTCCCGGCGCGATGATCTTGATCGGTGGTTGATGCGCTTCCATGTACCGCACCTGGATCGGCGAGGTATGGGTACGAAGCACCATGCCGCCTTCGACATAGAACGTGTCGTGCATGGATCGGGCAGGATGGTCTTCGGGCGTGTTGAGGGCGGTGAAATTATGGAAGTCGTCTTCGATCTCGGGCCCGTCGGCGACGGCGAATCCAAGTGAGCGAAACAACGCTTCGATACGATCGATCGTGCGTGTGATCGGATGCAAGCCGCCGACATTCCTGCCGCGACCTGGCAACGACACGTCGAAGGCTTCACCGGCGAGTTGCTGCGCGAGTTTCTGGTCGGAGAGTTCATCACGCCGGCGCGACAATGCTCCCTCGAGCTGCGCTTTCGCCGCATTGATGCGCGCACCAGCAGAGGGGCGCTCGGCGGACGAAAGCGTGCCCAGTGATTTGAGCAACTCGGTCAGCCGCCCGGACTTGCCGAGATACCGGGCCTTGACGTTTTCCAGTGCAACGGGATCCCCGCAGCCTGCAAAGTCGGCGAGGGCAGCCGCGACGATGGTGTCGAGCTCGTCCATTTTCTGAAGACAAAAAAAGGGAGGCGTTTCACCGCCTCCCTCGTTGGATTCGGATGTTCAGGCCAGAGAGGCTTTGGCCTGCTCCGCGATCTTTCCAAATGCAGCTTTGTCGTGAATCGCGAGGTCGGCCAGCACTTTGCGGTCGATGTCGATCGACGCCTTCTTCAAGCCGTTCATGAACGCGCTGTAACTCAGGCCCAGCTCGCGCACCGCCGCGTTGATGCGTGCGATCCACAGGCCGCGGAACTCGCGCTTCTTGTTGCGACGATCACGATATTGATACTGGCCCGCTTTCATTACGGCTTCCTTGGCAACGCGGTAAACGTTGCCGCGGCGGCCGCGATAACCCTTCGAAAGGGTAAGGACCTTCTTGTGCCGCGCCTTGGCGGTCACCCCACGCTTGACTCTTGGCATGGTTCGGCTCCCTTAGGCGTACGGCAGCATGGCCTTGACCGAATCCACGTTGGTGCTGTGAATTTCGGCGGACCCGCGCAGATGGCGCTTGCTCTTGGTGGTCTTCTTGGTGAGGATGTGGCGCTTGAACGCCTGCGAGCGCTTGATGCTGCCGCTTCCGCGCACGCGGAAGCGCTTCTTCGCGCCGCTCTTGGTCTTCATCTTTGGCATGACAATACTTCCTTCGTCTTATTTGCTGCCCACCGCGGTGCTCTCCGGGGGAGAGGCTTGTTTGCTCGCTGGCTTACCGGCTTCGGGCTTGTTCGGGTGATGCTTCGTTGCAACGGTCTTCTTCGGGGCCAGCAGCATCACCATTTGCCGGCCTTCGAGCCTTGGAAACTGTTCGACAATGCAATACGGCTCCAGATCGCCACGAATGCGTTCAAGCAGGCGTATACCAAACTCCTGGTGCGCCATTTCCCGGCCGCGATATCGGAGCGTGACCTTCGCCTTGTCGCCTTCGCCCAGAAACCGGATCAGGTTTCGCAGCTTGATCTTGTAGTCGCCTTCGTCGGTGCTCGGACGAAACTTCACTTCCTTGACCTGGATCTGCTTGAGCTTGAGCTTGGCTTCGTGCGCGCGCTTGGCCTCCCGGTACTTGAACTTGCCGAAATCCATGATCCGGCACACGGGGGGCTCGGCCAGCGGGGCGATCTCAACCAGATCGAGTTCCGCTGCTTCCGCTCGTGCAATTGCATCCGCAATGGGCACGATACCGAGTTGCTCGCTGTCTGCACCTACCAGCCGGACTTCGGGAGCATTGATCTCTCCGTTGACCCGCTGTGCTTTGTCCTGGGCTATCTCGTTACTCCTCGTCGGTGAAAAATAGGCCGTGCCGCCCGCTGCCCATCGTACGCTCGTCGTGTATCAACGACGTGACGCCGTCTCCTGTTGGAGACGATCGATGAAGGACTCCAGAGGCATCGCCCCGAGATCCTCGCCGGTGCGGGTTCGCACGGCCACCTGACCAGCCTGCAGTTCCTTGTCGCCCAGGATCACCTGGTACGGCAGCTTCTGCAAGCTATGTTCTCGAATTTTATAGGTTATTTTCTCATTACGCAAATCGGCAAAGACCCGGAATCCGGCGGCCCGGAGGCGCGTCGTAACCCCTTGCGCGTACTCGGATTGCCGGTCGGTAATGGTCAAAACAACGGCCTGGACCGGGGACAGCCAGACGGGCAGGGCACCCGCGTAGTGCTCGATCAGGATGCCGATGAAGCGCTCGAGTGAGCCGACGATGGCGCGATGGAGCATGACGGGCACCTTGCGGGTATTGTCGTCGTCGACGAACTCGGCCCCGAGACGCCCTGGCATCTGAAAATCGACCTGCATGGTCCCGCATTGCCAGGATCGCCCGATCGAGTCCTTGAGGTGATATTCGATCTTGGGGCCGTAAAACGCGCCTTCGCCCGGCAACTCGCTCCACGTCGCGCCACAGGCCTTGAGCGCATTGCGCAACGCGTCTTCGGCCAGGTCCCAGCTCGCGTCGTCGCCGAGGCGCTGCGCCGGACGCAGGGCGATCTTGATCTCGACGTCGTTGAAGCCGAAGTCGCGGTAGACCTTCATGGCCAACGTGTTGAACGCGGTGCACTCCGCCTGGATTTGCTCGGGAGTGCAGAAAATGTGGCCGTCGTCCTGCGTGAACGCGCGTACACGCATGATGCCGTGCAAGGCACCCGACGGCTCGTTGCGATGACAGGCACCGAACTCCCCATAGCGCAGGGGCAGGTCGCGATAGCTGCGCAGGTCGGAGTTGAAAATGAGGATGTGGCCCGGACAGTTCATCGGCTTGATCGCGAAGTCGCGCTTCTCGGACTCGGTCGTGAACATGCTGTCCTTGAAGTTCTGCCAGTGCCCCGACCGCTCCCACAGCGAGCGATCGATGATCTGCGGTCCGCGCACTTCCTGGTAGCCGTTGTCCTGGTAGACGCGGCGCATGTACTGCTCGACCTGCTGCCAGAGGCTCCAGCCTTTGGGGTGCCAGAACACCATGCCGGGCGCTTCTTCCTGCTGATGGAAGAGATCGAGCACGCGCCCGAGCTTGCGATGGTCGCGCTTCTCGGCTTCCTCGATGCGATGCAGGTAGGCGTCGAGATCTTCCTTCTTCGCCCAAGCGGTGCCGTAGATCCGCTGCAGCATCTCGTTCTTCGAGTCGCCGCGCCAGTACGCGCCGGCGAGCTTGGTCAGCTTGAACACGCGCAGCTTGCCGGTCGACGGGACGTGCGGGCCGCGGCACAGATCGGTAAACTTGCCTTCCGAGTACAGCGAAATGTCCTCGTTGGACGGAATCGAGGCGATGATCTCCGCCTTGTAGTGCTCGCCCAGCGACTCGAAATATTTAACGGCATCGTCGCGCGGCATGAGCTTGCGCGAGACGGGCTCGTCCTTCTTCGCGAGTTCCACCATCTTCTGCTCGATGGCAGCGAGGTCCTCGGGAGTGAACGGCCGCTTGTACGAAAAGTCGTAATAGAAACCGTCCTCGATCACCGGTCCGATCGTCACCTGCGCGTCGGGAAAGAGTTCCTTGACCGCATACGCGAGCAGGTGCGCCGTCGAATGACGCAGCAACTCAAGACCGTCGGGGTCGCGGTCGGTGACAATCGCGAGGCTCGTATCGTGGTCGATCGCGAACGAGGTATCGACGAGCTTGCCGTCGACTTTGCCTGCGAGCGCAGCTTTGGCGAGTCCCGGACCGATCGCGGCGGCCACCTGGGCCACAGTAACCGGCGCGTCGAAGTGTTTGACCGCGCCATCCGGCAATCGAATATCAGGCATGTCGTGCTCCAAAAACGAAAAAAGTGCGGACGAGCCGCACTTTTTCGCTGGACAGCCGCGTGCGAACTCGCTCCCGGGTCAATCGGTCTCCGTACGCGTTCGCGGTGTCATAACCATGCCTTTCAGCCTTCTCTCACAAACTCGCCAATGGGTGGTAGGCGCGATTGGACTCGAACCAACGACCCCCACCATGTCAAGGTGGTGCTCTAACCAGCTGAGCTACGCGCCTAAGATACTGTTGAGAATTATACGGGAGTTCGCCGTGCGCCGCTACGCGGCGCACGATCTATCGGCTGAGGTATGCGCTAGCGGCCGTACGTCGCAGTGAAAGTGGTCTTCTGCAGGAGTGCGGTGCCGATCCCCTTGTTCAGCGCGAAGCTGTACAAGCCTGCCGTTCCGGTTCGCGGCACGCCACCGGCCACTTGCAAGTCGTCGACACTGAGTGCGTACAGGGTAAATATGTAGCGATGCGGCGGATCACCCGCGGGCGGGCACGGACCGCCGTAGTTGCCGTTGCCGCCGGTCGTGCCAGTGTCGAGAAGATCCGTGTTGCCCCCGAACGCAGGTGCGGGGAGCGTGGCTGGACTGTTGCCGGCGCCGCGCGGCAGGCTGTTGACGGTTACCGGGATATTGTAAACGGCCCAGTGCCAGAAGCCGCTGCCGGTCGGGGCGTCCGGATCGAAAACGTTAAGTGCGTACGACTTGGTGCCCGCGGGCGCGCCCGACCAACTCAACGCCGGCGAGATGTTTCCGCCCGTGCAGCCGAAGCCAGTCAGGATGTACTGCGTGCTGAACGTCCCGGATGCAAGATCGGGGCTGGTCAGCGTGAATACGGGCGTTTGGGCGTTGCCGCCGCCACAACTTGCAATGACGACGCACGCGCTCGCGACGACCGAAGAGACCACCAAAGAGAGAAGCGGTTTGGGTTTCATAACCTCGCCTTTCTGTGTTTGTGATGAAGGACCGTCTCCACGACGGTTGGATCACGGCGCAAGCGCGCAGACTTTGCTCATGCAGAGAGCCCTCCGTGCGTGGACTGCCTCATCGCTTTATCGCGGGCACGTGCGGCAGGCCGATGGCCCGACATGCGGCGTAGCGTGATGTTCTCTTTGCGCCTGAATACTCCTTCGGGTTGCGATTTGTCAAATGCCATGGCCCAGGAGCATCCGGTGGAAGCACCGAACCCGGCATACCAGCAAGTGCGGTGCCGTCAGCGAACGGTTACAACACCACGCGCAAAACCCCTAGGAGTATCGGCTGATGCACCATGTACACGAGCAGGCTGTGCCGACCGAGCCAGGTCAGCCATGCAGGAGCGACGCTCCCGACGGGACGCAATGCTCGGAACGACTGGCCCGAAAGCCACGCGCCCGCGGAGATGCCGATGAGTGCGACCCCTAGCCAGGGAAATAACGGTACGTAATCCTCGGTCGCCGGCTTGTGCGTCATGAGGCCGATCCAGTTGAGCCACGGCGTGTCGAATAGCGGCAGCCGGACCTGTAGGCCGATCGCGATGATGACAATGCCGACGGTGAGCGCAGCGAGCGGGCTGCGCGTCAGCGGCCATGCCAGGAGCGAGGCGATGGCGATGCAGTGGAGGATACCGAACGTGATGAAGGTCGCCGGGAACGCAGCGTAACTCGCCGCGGTGACCAGCATGGCGCACCCAGCAATGAGGCCGATGCGACGCCAGTAGCGCGCCCGGCTGATCGCCGCCTGGCGCGCGAGAAAGAGGCTGATACCCACGAGGAGCATGAACGAGGTGACGATGATTGCGCGCAAGGACAGCCACAATGCATCGCGATTGAAATCGGCATGCAGGACGCTGAACCAGTTCAAGTCGAAGCAAAAGTGATACGCGATCATCGCGCAGACTGCGGCACCGCGAAGCGCGTCGATGCCCGCCAACCGCGCAGGCACTGCAGGCGCGAGCTCGCGTTGCGCGGCCTTGGCACGCTTGGGGCGTTTCACTGCGCCCACGTGATTCGGAATGCCCCACTACCATCCGGTTGTCCGATGGCACCGAGCGCAAGGCCGATGGCATTGGCGCGGTCGGCATCGATACCGGCCCGCGGCCGTACGATCGCATCGACGCGTGCGGCGCCAGTGGGTGAGAGGGACGCGGTTCCATTGATTTCGACATCGCCACCGGCGTTGGTTAGCGTGCCGGCGATCGCACTGCCTTGTCCCGTGCCGTCGAAGCGGACGTCACCGAGGGCGACGCGCGGTGACAGCCTAATCCCGATAGGCGTGGCCTGCAGCGTCGCCTGATCCCAGCGCAATGCAAGCTGTCCGTCGATACGGTCATCCCGCCACGTCAACTCGCCGATGCGCAAGCCGACGTTGCCGCCGGCGGTCGCCAGCGCAACCGGCACGCCAGCAGCATTCAGTAGTACGTCTGCGGGCACTGCGAGCGCCACGTTGCGCAGGACCTTTTCGCGCCGACTCAGCGAGAACGATGCTGGGGCCGCGTCGTCGAGGATGGACAAGGTTCCGCGTAGCTCTCCCCGTAGCAGCGGCCAGGCGTCGATATGCCAGGTGACCGGCATCCTCGCGTTGCCCGGAACCACGCGAACGTCTCCCGCGCCGTTCCAGAGCGTCCCGCTGGCGCTGGACAGTCGCAGCTTGCCCGCGGACAGGGCTTCGAGTCGGCCATCGACGAGCGCGGCCGGCGCCATGATCGACAGCGCAAGCAAAAGCAGCGCCGCGCCTACAACGAACGCCATCGCGCCTCGCATGGCGCTATGGAGAAAGCGTGAGCTCGACGCGGACTTGACCCGGTTCAACCCGCGCAGTCGCGGTGAGGTCTACAGCGCGCAAGCGGGCGTCGCGCTGCAACGCTTCGAGCAGCGGCGGCAGCACGTCGAAACTGATGGCGTCGAAGGTGACCCGCAGGCGGTCGTTGTCGATGCGCTCGATGCTGGTTGCCTTGGCGCCCAGGCGCGCGAATGTCGCGTCGAGGTCGGCACGCGTGCCGTTCCCTGGTGGCGCAGCGGCAGTGCGCGATTGCGTCGCGATGTCTTCCGAGCGGCGATGAGCGTCGACGAGCGTCGTGCGCTGAGCATCGAGTTCTCGTGTCATGCGCTCGATGTCGAGTTGCATCGGCTGCCACAACGCGAGCCACGCGGTGCCTGCGACCACCACGACGCTGACCAGCGAGAGCAGCACGCGCTCGCCACGCGAGCGCAATTGCCACCACTGCCCGAAACGTTCGCGAGGCGACGGTTGCAGAGTGGTTGCCATCAGTCGAGTCCGACGCGTACACGCGCCCCGGTAGCGCTCGGGGCGGCGATCGCCACCAACCCTGCGCGTTGCAACTCCCGCTGCATGCCTGCCGGTTGCGCCGCATCGAGCTTTTGCAATTCGAGCACGACGTGCCCGTCGGCGTATCGAAGCGAGCGAATTGCGCCGGCCGGCAAAGTCGCCAATGCAGGGGCCGCGCGAGCAAGCAATGGCAATGCGTCATCGTCGGCGACGAGTCCTGCGCGGTGACGCAGGATCGCGTCTCGCCGGGTGATCGCCGCCGCAGGCGGCGAATTCGCAGCTTCCTCCGCTGCGGAGCTTTGCGCCAGCGCGAAGAGCTCGCGTTGCGCTTGCGTCGTTCGCCATTCGAGCCAGAGCCATTGACCGATGGTGGCAACGACATGGAACGCCAGTGTGCACGCCACGATCCACAATGCGGGGCGCAACAGGCGCACTGCGTCGACGCGCGGGGTAGGCGCCACGCCTGCAATTGCTTTTGACTGCAGATCGATGGCCGCGTTGTATGCGGCCGGGCTCGCTGCCGACCAGCGCCACGGTGTGCCCGCAACGAATCCGATGCCCGTGGACTTGCTTGCCTGCGCCAGTAGCGTGGGTGTGACGCCGGCGACATCCGCGCGAACCTGCTTGGGTCGTTGAGCGCGACTTCCGGCGATGGCGAGCACGAGTTCGGCGGGTGGCGCATCCTCTGTCGCGGCACCCACCGCGAGCGACGAGCCCTCCGAGGTGCGCACAAACCCCGGTCGATTGAGCGCGGGCGCACACCAGCACCACCCGCCCTCGGGCGGTTGCGCCAGGTCGCTCTCCAATACGATCCGCCGCCAGCGGACGCCAAGGCGCGCCGACGCCACCGAGAATGCGCGCATCCAGGCGTCGGCGACAATTGCCGTACGCAACGTGCCGTCGGCCGCCTGTGCACCGAGTGCCACGTGGCTGTCTTCCGGCGCACCCGCAAGCTGATCCTCCAACGCAAATCGGACGGCCGAAAGTGCGCGCGCCGCGGGTATCGGCGGCAGGGTCAGAGTTACCAGCCGGCCTTGGGTCGCGGCGATCACGGCTTCATGCGCCTCCGCCGCAGGCCAGTCGACGCGCGGTCCACGCCCGGACCGCACGGCGCGATCGGCAGCGTCGAACAGGGCCCAATCCGCGTCGCGACTGGCGTCAGGCGGTGCGTCGAAATAGATGCGCAGCGTTGACATGGTGCCCGAATTCTACTCGACGCCGCGTGTCATTCGACCGTCTGCCACACGACGACGGGCCACGCGCCCGGTGTTACCGATCGACCGAGCATCGCCCGCGCGCGCGCCAGCGTGTCGCCCTGCCGCGCTTCGATCGAGACTTCGAACCAGTTGCTCTTGACGTCGACGAGGGCCTCGTCGACGAGGATATCGGCGCGCGGCAGCCGGGACCGGAAATCGGCGAGGCTTGCAAATGGAGTTTGCGACCGCGCGGCGACGAGGGCGAGTGCCCCCGCACGATCGAGTCCGTTCGCGACGGCTATCAACACTTCAGGCGAAGCGGTATTCACATTGACTGGAGTGGGGCTGTCGAGCGCACTTACGTAGGGGCGCAGCCGATCAAGCAAGACACTGTTGTCGCCGCGCACCGCCAGCAGTTCGCTGAGGCGTCTGACAGGCGCGTTGGCGCTGAGGCTCGGCGTACTTTGTGCCATGTACCATGCGTCCTCGGCGCCTCCCGGGTTGGTCACCTCGTCGTCGGCATCGACCCAATCGATGGTCGCGTTGAGCAGCGTGGGTGGCAGCGACAAGATGCCGAACAGCCGCCTCATCGCTGCGAGCGTGCTTGCTTGGCTCGCGGAGTTGCCCAGATTGTTGACATTGATGCGGCTCTGCGCGTCGACGATATAACCTGCGATCGAGCCATTCTCCAGCGGAATCGCGGGCAGTCGCAACGCCCACGGCTGCCCAAGATGCACCAGCGCGCCGCTCGGTGCATTGTCGTTGACGATTTGTCGCGCCCATTGCACGCCAGCCATCGCCAGGGCCTGCGCCTGGACCTGATCGCGACGGTGTTCGTGATCGTTTATCCAGCGTTGCTGTTGCCAGAGCAGCGTCGCGGCGATGGTCGCGGCGAGCGCTGCGAGCAGCATTGCCAGCACGATAGCGGCCCCACGCGAGGCTCGCTTCATCGCAGTGCCATCCAGCGCTCGATCGACTCGCCATTCGCGAGCACCAGCTCGACACGCGCTGCGCGCGGCACGTCGGCGTCGCCGACGACCGGCCAGTTGGCAAACCACGTGCCGTTCTTGCCCAGATATGTGAGCCGGAAGCTGGCAACATCAGACAACAGTGGATAGACGCTGGGTTGGGTGTCTCGTGCGCGATCGTAGCTCGACCAGTACAGTACTTCGATTACGCCGGCGCGCATGCGGTAAGCGATGCGCTGCCCGGCGCTACCGGGCTCGAGATTGAACTCAGGCCCGGCGCGAGAAAACACGAGTGCGGCGTTGCCGTTGCCATCGACCGTGCCGAGCCACGCGGGCTCGCGGGAGTCACCCAGGCGCGCGCTGCGTGGGATGGCCTCGCGCAAGTCCCCTTCGAGGCGCGCGAAGAACTGATCCAGCGTTCGCCACCGCCCCGCCTCCGCTGCAAGTCGCGATTCGCTTTGCGTCATCGCGGCAAGCGCGCGATAACCTAAGACGGCAAGGGTCGCGACGATCGCCAGTGCGATCAGTATTTCGAGCAGCGTGAACCCACCGTCCCGGTTGCGCATCAGCGCTGGCCCAGATAACCGACCAGGCGCGCGAGCACGTAGTCGGGTGCAGATTCGTCTGCGACCGTGATCTCGATCTTGCGAAACGCCGGGTTGGGCGTGCCGCCAATCGACTCGTGCCACGAGAATGTGGCGCCCGCTTCCATCGCGCTGCCCGACCGATCGCCGGCTGGGGGTGCCGGGATCTCGACCTGCGCGAGGGCCAGTCGATTTTGGGCGACCCAGAGTGCGAGCGTGCGGGCTTTCAGTGCGGTCGCTCCGTCTGCGCTTTGGGCGATGCTTCGAAAACCAGCGGCAAGGGCAACGGCGAGTATGGCCAGTGCGACCAACACCTCGACCAGCGTGAAGCCCCTGGCAGGACGCGCTAGCGTACTGATGGCGCGGACAGCGTGACGCGATTCAGCGGATCGGCGACGAGGAATGCGTGCCATTCTAGGGAGGCGATTTCCATCGCATAGGGTTCGTTGCGACCACTCGCGGCCAGCGGCAGGATCGCATCCGGTGGAACATTCTGCCCGGCATATTGAGTGGCTGTGGCAGTCACCCCGTCGGGCAGCGAGCGTGCGACAAGAACGTCGTCATCGGTCAGCGGCACCCAGCGGTCGCCGTCGGCCGCATGCTCGCGGCGCCAGAAGCCGTAACTCGTTCCGCCCGAGGACACGCCGAGTGTCTGGTTACGCCATTGCGCCAACGCAGCCGCGTGCTCGATCGCGGCCGCGAGGCGGCGTCCTTCGCGTTCGACGGTCTGGCGCGGGTCATTGTCGAATCGAGCATACGTCAATCCGGCGGCAAGGCCGATGACGATAAGTACGACCAGAATTTCCGCCAGCGTGAAACCCGCAGCGCGCGACCGCCATGGCGCGGGACCGGTCCGCGCGGTACTCGAAGCTAGAGGTCCCATGAGCCGATGTCGGCGTCGAACCCCGTGCCCCCCGGTTGGCCGTCGGCACCATAGCTGAACACGTCGATCTCGCCGCGCAGGCCAGGGTTCAGGTACTGGTAAGGATTGCCCCACGGGTCCTTAGGCAGACGCTCGAGGTAGCCGTTCGGCTTCCAGTTGGGCGGCAACGGTGCCTGCGTCGGTCTTGTGACAAGAGCGGAAATACCTTGGTCGGTGGTCGGATATCGGCCGTTATCCAGACGATAGAGTTTCAGCGCCTGCATGATCGCCGCGATGTCGTTCTTGGCGGCAATGACGCGGGCTTCGTCGGGCCGTTCCAGAACGCGCGGCACCACCAGCGCGGCGAGAATGCCGAGAATGACGATGACGACGAGGACTTCGACCAGTGTAAAGCCGGAGCGGCGCCGACAGGTGCAAAGGGTGGGATGCATCGAGCCATTATAATCGCGCGCAGTCCATCACGTTTCTGGTGCCTGGTCGATGCGTCGGATATTCTGGTTACTTGCGTTTGTGCTGTTGCTTGGCGGAGCCGCCTATGCCTGGGCGGTGCGGTATCCGCTGCCGCTACCGCAGCCGACATACGCCTTTACCGTCAAAGCGGGTGCGACGCTGCGCTCCGTGGCACGTGATCTTGCCGCGGCGGGCATCATTCCCGCCGACTGGGTGCTGGTCGGACTGGCGCGCGCCGCTGGTGTCGACCGCGCGATCAAGGCCGGCAATTACGAGATCGCGAGCGGTACCACGCTCATGGCTTTGCTCTCCAAATTGACGCAGGGCGACGTGACGCAGACTGGATTTACGATCGTTGAAGGTTGGAATATGCGCGATTTGCGTGCCGCGCTAAAAGCCAATCCAGCGATTCGGACGACCGTCGCCGATCTGCCCGATGACGCCTTGATGCAAAAAATTAGCGCGTCGGACAATCTGCCCGAAGGGTGGTTCTTCCCCGAAACCTATTTCATTGTCAACGGTACGACCGATGCGTCGCTGCTGACACGCGCGTACAGGTTGATGCAGGAGCGACTGGCGACAGCTTGGTCGGCGCGGGCACCGGGTTTGCCATTGGCGTCAGCCTATGAAGCACTGATTCTCGCGTCGATCGTCGAGAAGGAAAGCGGCCGCGCAGCCGATCGCCCGCTCATTGCCGCGGTGTTCATCAACCGCCTGCGCCAGGGCATGCGCCTGCAGACCGACCCGACCGTGATCTACGGATTGGACGAGCGCTTCGACGGCAACTTGCGCCGGCGCGATCTCGACACGGACCACCCGTTCAATACCTACACACGCGACGGGCTTCCGCCGACGCCGATCGCGATGCCGAGCCAGGCATCGCTCGACGCGGTACTGCATCCGCCCGCCACGCCATATCTCTATTTTGTGTCGCGCGGCGATGGCTCGACCGAGTTCTCGGCGAATATCGCAGATCACAATCGCGCCGTGGCAAAATACCAGAAGCATGCGCGCTAGGTCGAAACGCGGCATGCCCCGTCCATGACCGATACGAAGCGCACCGGCCGCCTGATCACCGTCGAAGGCATCGATGGCGCAGGAAAGAGCACCCATCTCCCCTGGCTCAAGGAGTTGCTCGAGCGCAAAGGGCATTCAGTGTGGCTCACGCGCGAACCCGGTGGCACAGCGCTCGGCGAACGGTTGCGCGAACTGTTGCTGCACGAACCGATGGAGCCGCTGACGGAACTGCTGCTCATGTTTGCTGCCCGCCGCGAACATTGCGAGCGCGAGATCTGGCCGCGGATGCACTTGGGCGAATGGGTCGTGAGCGATCGCTTCACGGATGCGACCTACGCCTATCAGGGCGGAGGACATGGTCTGCCTGCCGAACAAATCGCCACGCTTGAACGATTCGCGCTCGGTGCATTCCAGCCTGATCTGACGCTGATCTTCGATGTGCCGGTTGATGTGGGACGCGCGCGGCTAGCTGCCGGGCGCACGCTCGACAAGTTCGAGCGTCAGCAAGTCGAGTTTTTCGAACGTGTGCGCGCGGCGTACCGCGCGCGCGCCTCGGCCGAGCCGCAGCGCTGCCGGGTCATCGACAGCACCCTTCCGCAAAGTTTAGTGCGTGACCAGTTGGCGGCCGTCGTCGAGACAATATGAGCGATCCGGTGACGTGGGAAGCACTGCCGTCGTGGTTGGAGGTCGCGGCTGCGGGGATGCTGACGGAACGAACGCGTTGGCCACACGCACTGCTGATCGCAGGACCGGAGGGCCTTGGCAAGCGCCAATTGGCTTTGCATCTTGCCCGCGCGCTGCTCTGCGAGGCCCCGCGATCCGACGGTGACGCGTGCGGCACGTGCGTCGGGTGCGCCTTGGTCGAACGTCGCACCCACCCTGACCTGAGGCTTATAGAACCCATTGTCTACGACGACGACGGCAATGCGACACCGGTCGATGCGATTACTGTCGAACCCATCCGCGACCTGATCGAGTTTGCGCAGTTGTCGAGTCATCGAGGAGGCTCTAAGGTCGCTGTCGTCTTGCCGGCCGATGTGCTCAACGCCGCGGCAGCGAATGCGCTTCTGAAGACGCTCGAGGAGCCGCCGGCACGAACCCACCTGTTGCTGGTCAGCCATCGTCCGGGTCGCCTCCCAGCCACGATCACCAGTCGTTGCCGGCGTTTGCCGATATCGATGCCCGATTCTGTCGAGGTGTCGGCATGGTTTGCGAGCCAGGGCATCGCCAACCCGGAACGGCTATTGGCGCAAGCAGGCGGCGCACCAATGCTGGCGCGGGTGCTGGCCGATGCCGACGTGCAACATCGGCGTGACTGGCTGCTGGGCGAACTCGCGCGACCCGAGCGCTTGTCGCCGGTGGCGGTAGGTGCACGCATCGAGGCCGCACCGAAGGACGAGCGAAAAGGCGTACTTGCGGACACCGTGTACTGGCTTGTGACGTGGACTACAGATCTCGCCGCGGTCGCCAGCGGCGGCCTGCCCCGATTCCACCCGGATCGTGGCGACGCGTTGGCAGGACTCGCCCGCCGGGTAGCGCGGGTGCCCTTGTTCCGCTATTATCAAACGCTACTCATGCAGCGCGCGCTGCTTGCACACCCACTACAACCGCGACTGGTTGTCGAAACGCTGCTGATTGAATACCGAATGCTGTTCGGTCGATCCAAGGTTTGAAGCGGGACGAACGCAGACGGCGCTAGGCAGTATCGATCAACGAACAAAAGCGACCTATCCAGCACGAAGATGGCGACCGACCGCTCCAACGGCAGTTCAGGGCCCGCAACGGTTTCCCGTCCGGGCGTGCTGTCGCTCAATATTCGGGAAAAAGCCGCGCTCTATGCCGCATACATGCCGTTTCTCGCCGGTGGCGGCATATTCATCCCGACCAACCGCCAGTATCAACTCGGCGAAGAAGTTTTTATGCTGCTTTCGCTCATGGACGATCCGCAGCGCATCGCGGTGCAAGGCAAGGTCGTGTGGGTCACCCCGGAAGGGGTGCAGGGAAATCGTACGCAAGGTATTGGCGTGCAATTCACCCGGGACGACACCGGCGCCGCGGCGCGCGCAACTATCGAAAAGATCCTCGGCGAAACGCTCGCTTCGAATCGCCCGACACACACCATGTAGTTGTCGGTATCGGGCATCCAGCATCAGGCATCGGAGTCAATCTGCGCGAACAGAGCGCGCGGCAAAAATTTTAATTCCTGATTCGTGATCTCTGATGCCTGCATACGTCGACTCGCACTGCCATATCGATTTCCCCGAACTGTCCATCCAGCTTCCGTCGTTGCTCGACGCGATGGCCGCGGAGCAGGTGACGCATGCCCTTTGCATCGGCGTCAATTTGCCCGACCTCCCCGGCGTGCTTCGGATCGCCGCGGAACACCCGAACATCTATGCGAGCGTTGGCGTTCATCCCGACTATGAAGACACGCCGGAGCCGACGGTCGAGATCCTGCGTCAACTCGCCCTGCAGCCCAAAGTCGTGGCGATCGGCGAAACCGGGCTCGATTACTATCGGCTGTCCGGTGATCTGGAATGGCAGCGGACGCGGTTTCGCACGCACATTCGGGCCGCGCGCGATTGCGGCAAGCCGCTGGTGATTCATACCCGATCCGCCGCCGCCGATACGCTGGCGATCATGCGCGAGGAGCGCGCCTACGACATCGGTGGCGTGATGCATTGCTTCACCGAGACCTGGGACGTGGCACAGGCGGCGCTGGAATTGGGGTTCCATATCTCGTTTTCAGGCATTGTCACGTTCAAAAATGCCAGGGATCTCAAGGATATTGCCCGGCGCGTCCCGCTCGATCGGATGCTCATCGAAACCGATTCGCCGTATCTGGCGCCGGTTCCCTATCGCGGCAAGCTCAATCAGCCGGCGTACGTGCGCCACGTCGCCGACGAAATCGCGCGGCTGCGCGGCGTGAGTGTCGACGACATCGCGCGCGCGACATCGGCCAATTTTTTCACCCTTTTCGGAGTGCATCCCGATGTTCAATGATGTTGCCAGACGCGTCATGTCCGGCATGATCTGCATGTTGATCGGCTTGGCTCCGGTTGCGGCGCAAACCCGAGCGCAACCCAAGCCCCAGGGGCTCTACGAGCAGTTTGTCGAGGCGGTCGCCGTCGACCGCTCCGACGAGGTCACCGGGTTGCTCGCGCGCGGCATGGATCCCAACACAGTCGATCCTCATGGCGAGCCGATGCTCGTCGTCGCGGCACGTGCCGGATTCGAGCCGACGTTCGATGCTCTTTTGCGAGCAGGTGCGAAAATCGACGCGAAAAATGGATTTGGCGACACCGCGATCATGGTGGCTGCACTTGGGGGCCACCTCACCCTCGTCAAGAAGTTGTATGCACGTGGCGCCGAGATCAATCCTCCCGGGTGGACACCGCTCGCCTATGCGGCGACCAATGGGAATACGGATGTCGTTCGCTACCTGCTCGAGATCGGTGCCAAGCCCAACGCGTTGTCGGCGAATGGGACGTCGCCATTGATGATGGCCGTGCGGGGAGGGCACGTCGAAACGGTGGATCTGCTGCTGGCCAACGGCGCCGACGTCGACCTCCGCAACCAGAACGGTGCGAGCGCGCTCGACTGGGCCACGCGCGGCGGCTTCTATACGATTGAAAAAGCTCTGATCAAGCGCGGCGCCAAGCCTTAGCTACGAGCGTCCGCGACGCTTGACGCGCTTGCGGCGAGCCTCTTTGGGGCCGACGATCAGCGATCGATAGATCTCGACGCGATCGCCTGCGCTGACGATGGAGTGGCGATCGACGCGCTTGCCGAAGATGCCAACCGCGCATTGGCCAAAATTTGCCTCCGGATGGAGCAGGGCGATGCTGGATCGCTCCAGCGCATCCGCAACCGTGGAGCCTGCCGGAAGACTGACCTCGATCTCGGTTGCAGTCTCAGGC
Source organism: uncultured beta proteobacterium (assembly GCA_963732105.1). Classification (GTDB taxonomy): domain Bacteria; phylum Pseudomonadota; class Gammaproteobacteria; order Burkholderiales; family Casimicrobiaceae; genus PALSA-1003. Next base: position 81,585 of record CAVSYL010000019.1, on the reverse strand, counting down.
AGCGCGTAGACGACGGTGACCGGAATCAGGGTCACGCCGCGTAGACGGTCTCGGCACGCCGGACGAATGCGTCGATCAAGCTGTCGGCGATCCGATTGAAGACGGGGCCGATCAACGTCTCGAGCGCGGCGGTCGCGAATTCATAGTTGAGCGTCAATTCGACCTTGCATGCGCCTTCGGCCAGCGGACGGAATATCCAGAGGCCATCAAGCTTGCGAAACGGCCCGTCGCGAAGTGACAGCACGATCCGGTCGTGGCGATGGTAGGTGTTGGCGGTTGTAAAGTGCGCACGCACGCCGTGGAAGTCGATGCCGATACGCACCAGCGCCGTATCGGCGCTGCGCTCCAATGTTTGCACGTCGCCGCACCAGGGCAGGAATGCGGGATAGTCCTCGACGCCTTCAACCAGCGCGAACAATTGTTTTGCGCTGTGTTGAACCAGCACGGACTTGTGGACGTTAGCCATTGCTACAATAGGAAAACAGAGCAGGTGTGCCGATGAGTATTGTCGCCAACAGAAAAGCCTATCACGACTATTTCGTCGAGGAGAAATTCGAGGCCGGGCTGGCACTCGAGGGCTGGGAGGTCAAAGCCATCCGCGCTGGGCGTGCCCAATTGAAAGAGGCCTACGTCATGGTCAAGAGCGGCGAGATCGTGCTGATCGGCGCTCATGTCATGCCTTTGCCGACGGCGTCGACGCATATCCGGCCTGACCCGGCGCGCACGCGCAAGCTGCTGCTGCACCGTGCGGAAATCAATCGGCTCATCGGCAAGGTCGAGCGCGCTGGCTATACGCTGACCCCGCTCGACCTGCATTTCAAGCAAGGACGCATCAAGCTCGAGATCGGGCTGGCGAAGGGCAAAAAGCAATACGACAAGCGCGAGACGGAGAAACTGCGCGACTGGAACCGCGAAAAGCAGCGGCTGTTGCGCGACCGGACGGGCAGCGGGCGCGGTGGAGGATCCAGGTGAGCAGGACGTCTGGCGTCGTACTTCGAACGGCCACTCTGGAGGACATTCCGGCCATCGCCACGCTCTACGCCGACCACGTCCGCGCGGGAACCGCGAGTTTCGAGCTCGACGCTCCCGATGAGCACGAGATGGGCCGCCGGTGGCACGACGTCGTCGCTCGCGGCCTGCCTTATCTGGTCGCCGTGCGCGACGGCCGGACGGTCGGCTATGCTTATGCGGGACCTCATCGACCGCGGCCTGCGTACCGGTTCACCGTCGAGGATTCGATCTATGTTCGCGCCGACTGCGCGGGACAGGGCATCGGTCGCACGCTGCTCGATGCGCTGATTGTCGCGTGCGAGCGGGTTGACGCCCGGCAAATGATCGCAGTCATCGGCGATTCCGCGAACGCGTCGTCGATCCGCCTGCACGCCGCTGCCGGATTCACGCACGCCGGCCTACTTTCGACCGTCGGGTGGAAGTTCGGGTGCTGGCTGGACGTCGTGCTGATGCAGCGCGCGCTCGGTTCCGGCAATTCCCGGCCGGGAACGTAGGTGAGGGTTAGAGGTTGGCCGCGAGCAGTGCACGTGCCGCAATGACGCCGCTGCGAGTCGCTGCTTCCAGCGTCGCAGGCAATTCAACTTCGGTGTAGTCGCCGGCCAGATATAAATGGGGCGCGAGGGCACCCGGTGCCGGTCGCAGGAGCGCAGGCGTGCATGCGTACGTAGCGCGACGTTCAGCGATCACCTGCGTCCAACTGGGCGGCGGCAGCTTGGGCACCACGCGGCGCAGCTGGGCATCGATCGCGTCGGCGAGCATTTCGTGCGGTATCTTGGGTCCCGAAGCTTCGGTGCTGATGACGACCCCCGCCAGGCCCGCGGGGCCATCCAGCAATTCGCGGCTGAACAACCATTGACCGGGCTCGCCGTCCAACTTGAGCAATGGTGCGGCGACCCCGAGCGAAACCGGATACTTCAGGTACGCGGTCGTGATCGGCTCGAATGAGAATGCCGCGACCTGTGCCAACGCCCGGGCCACCGCCCGGTCATCGACGTTGGCTGACAGCAGGCGCTCGAGCTGGTGCGGCCCGACGGCGACGACCGCGGCTGCAAAGTGCTCGTCGGTATAGCCTGTGGTAATCACGACATCATCCGTCGTTGCGCGCACGCGCCCAACGGTCGTGCCGGGACGCATTGCGCCGCCACGATCGGTAACGAACGCCGCCGCTGCGTCGGGGAAAAGCGTCGACAGGTCCACGCGCGGCAGCAGCACGTCGGAATCCCGTGCTTGCGCGGCGAATGAGAACCGCATGACGTTGAGGAAAATCTGGGCCGATGCGGTATCGATCGGAGTATTCAGTGCGGCGATGCACAATGGTTCCCAGAGCTGGGCGACGACGGCCGCTGGCTGATCGGCGAGCAGCGCCGCAACGGTGAGGTGCGGCGAACAGCAGAACCGGCTCCGCGCGAGCCGGCGCGCAAACGCGACAGTACGCAATCGATCGCCCCAAACCACGCCGCGCATCGTCAGGAGCGCCGCCGCGAGGTGCCACGGCGCGGGCAAACTGGGTGTCCGCAGGCGAAATACGCCCGGCTGCTCAATAGTGAGCCGGCGGCGGTCGAACAACTCGCGCTCGGCGCCCGTACCGTGCACCGTACGCAACAGGTCAAGCGTTTGCCGGTACGCCCCCAGCAGGATATGCGCGCCGTTGTCGACTGGTGTGCCATACGCATCAACGCGGCGCGATCGGCCGCCCAGCGTGCGCGAAGCTTCGTACACGGTTACTTCGCGTCCGGCTGCCGCGAGCGTGACCGCCGCGGCAAACCCCGCGTATCCGCCACCGACAACGGCAATTTTTCTGGTCAAGTCAGTACTGCCACGAAGTTTTCCACGCAATCCACGCCTTGTACAGCGGTGCCAGAGAGATGCGGCGGTCGAGGACACGATAACCGTCGCGCTCGATCTCGGCGAGCAACGCGCGATATACGGCGGCCATCATCAGGCCTGGCCGCTGCGCGCGCCGGTCCCGCTTCGGGAGTGCGGAGAATGCATTCGCGTAGTAGGTTCGCGCGCGCTCGACCTGGAACGCCATTAGCGACCGGAATCCCTCGGTGACGTTGCGTTCGAGAATATCTGCATCGCGGACGCCGAAACGCCGCAATTCGTCTTGGGGCAGATAGATGCGCGTCCGCTGCGCGTCTTCGCCCACGTCGCGGATGATGTTGGTGAGCTGGAACGCGATGCCGAGCTCGCGCGCATAGATACGCGTGGCGGGCTCTTCGTAGCCGAATATTTCTGCGGAAAGCAATCCGACGACACCGGCGACTCGGTGGCAGTAGCGTTCGAGTGTCGCGAAGTCCTGGTAGCGATTCTGATCGAGGTCCATCGCCATGCCGTCGATAATGGCGTCGAAATGCTCGCGCGGAAGCGCGTAGCTGGCGACGACTCCAGTGAGCGCAAGGGCGACCGGGTGCTGCGGTGTGCCACCGAAGACGGCGCCGATTTCCTTGCGCCACCAGGCGAGTTTCATCCGCGCGACCGCCGGATCGGTTACCTCGTCGACGACATCGTCGACTTCGCGGCAAAACGCGTAAAGCGCGGTGATGGCATGCCGCCTCGGCGCGGGCAGAAAGCGAAAACTATAGGCAAAGCTCGATCCGCTTTGCGCGAGCTTCTGTTCGCAGTAGGCCTGAGGGTCCATGTCAGTCGGGAAGGGCCGCCCCGACCGACTGACCAGCCTCCTGGGGGGCAGCGAGCGGAGCGAGCTTGGAGGGATGTTTCATCCTAGCGCCGCAACGCAGCCATCGACATCATGGCCCAGTCACGTCGTGTGAGCATCGGCCGATGCCGGAACACATCGCCGCCAATCGCGTCGATGCGGTGCAGGATCCGCAAGCCGCCGGCAACGATCAGGTTCAATTCGATTTTGAGGCGGAGCGGCAACCTGCGTGTCAGGACGCGCCCCGATTGGAGCAACGCGCGTGTTCGTGCGACCTCGAAGGCGAGCAGCCGCGTCCAACGCTCGTCGCAGCGGCCCGCGCCGATTTGTGCTTCGTCGACAGCGTAACTCCGCAGATCGTCCTGCGGGAGATAAACCCGCCCTTTGGTCCAGTCGACGGCGATGTCCTGCCAGAAATTGGCCAGCTGCAGGCCGGTGCAGATCGCGTCGGACTGCGCTTGCGAATATTCGTCGTCGACGCCGTAGAGGTGCAACAGCAGCCGCCCGACCGGGTTGGCGGAACGCGCACAGTAGTCTGCGAGATCGGGAAAATCCGTGTATCGCGTCTTGACCACGTCTTGCCGAAATGCCGAAAGCAGCGCGCGCAGCGGCGCGAGCGGTAGCTCGTGCGCGCGGATTTCGTGCGCCAACGCCAGAAACGGTGCTTCGTGCGGTGCGTCGCCGCGTTCGATGGCGTCGAGCATGAGCGCATAGTGATCGAGGGCCGCAAGCCTGGCGTCCGACGACGCATCGCCTTCATCGGCGATGTCGTCGGCGCTGCGCGCGAAGCGGTAGATGGCGATGACCGCACCACGTAACCGAGGTGGGACAAGCCGCGATGCAACCGGAAAATTTTCGTAATGATCGACGGACACAGAATTTGCGCCTGACAGAGCATGGGCGCGCCGCCTTTGCGTGGCGCGGAAGTCGCGTTTCCGCTACAATTACGTGTTTCGCGACACGACTGCGAAAGTGGCGGAATTGGTAGACGCACCGGCCTTAGGAGCCGGAGCCGAAAGGCGTGAGAGTTCGAGTCTCTCCTTTCGCACCACAAGGGAATTCGACGAGGAATCTAGCAAGGAATCATCGGGTATGCAAATGACACTGGAGACCCTTGGTCAGCTTGAACGTCGGCTGAATGTTGCGGTTCCGATCGAACAGATCGAAGGCGAGGTTCAAAAGCGCCTCGCGCGGCTCGCCAAGACGGCCAAAATCGCCGGCTTTCGTCCGGGCAAGGTGCCGATGAAGATGATCGCACAGCAATACGGCCCCCAGGTGCGCTCGGACGTCATCACGGACACGGTCCAGTCGAGCTTCAACGACGCGATCCGGGCGCAGAATCTCCGTGTGGCGGGCTATCCGCGGATCGAGCCGAAACAAGCCGCGAACACGGATCAGTTCGAATTTTCGGCCGTATTCGAGGTCTACCCGGAGGTCAAGCTTGGTGATCTTTCCGGGGTGACGATCGAGCGGCCGGTTGCGACCGTAGAGTCTGGCGACGTCGAGCGCACCCTCGAAATCCTGCGCAGGCAACGGGTGCGTTACAACACCGTTGAGCGTCCGGTGCAGGCGGGCGATCGCGCGATCGTCGATTTTTCGGGTCGCATCGCTGGTGTGGAATTCCCTGGAGGCCAGGCGAAGGAGTTTGCCATCGTGCTTGGCGAAAGCCGGATGCTGCCTGAGTTCGATGCCGCGCTGGCTGGCATGTCCGCGGGCGAGCACAAGACCTTTGCTCTCACATTTCCGGAGGACTATCACGGCAAGGAAGTCGCCGGCAGGACCGCGGATTTTGAAATCACCGTGCGTTCGGTCAGCGAGCCGGCGTTGCCGCCGATCGATGCCGAATTTGCAAGGGCCTTCGGCGTTGCCAGCGGTAACGTGGACGACCTGCGCACCGAAATCACCGCCAATCTGCGTGCGGAACTGGGGCGCAAGGTTGCAGCTGTGATGAAGGATCAAGTCATGCGGGCGCTACGCGCTCAGGTCGAGGTCGCCATCCCGAGATCGCTGGTGGAGGCGGAAGCGCAAAATCTTGCCGCGCGCGCGGCGAGCGAGTTGAAGAACCGTGGCGTCGATCCGGCGGGTGTTGATCTGTCGGCCGAGACGCTGCGTCCGCAGGCTGAGGAGCGCGTCACGCTCGGCTTGATTCTGAACGAGCTCGTACGTATCCACCAGCTGCAGGCACGCCCCGAGCAGGTGCGGGCTCTCGTGGCGGACGCCGCGCAGAGTTATGAGCAGCCGGAGGCTGTGATTCGTTGGCACTACGAGCAGCCGGAGCGTTTGAAGGACTTCGAGTTGGAAGCGCTCGAACGCAACGTGGTCGATTGGGTGATCACCCAGGCCAGGGTCGAGGATCGCCCGACGAGTTTCGCCGCGCTTATGGAACCGGCGGCAAGTGACCCCATATAGCAAGACCAAATCAATGCGTACCGGAGACGGCGTCAGATGAGCAACAGCAGATTGCAGGAACCCACGGGCCTCGGCTTGATCCCCATGGTGATCGAGCAGAGCGGGCGTGGCGAGCGCGCCTATGACATCTACTCGAGGTTGCTCAAGGAACGCGTCATATTCCTGGTCGGCCCGGTCGACGACGCGACCGCGAATCTGGTCGTCGCGCAGATGCTGTTCCTGGAGTCCGAAAACCCCGACAAGGACATCAATTTCTATATCAACTCGCCCGGCGGGTCGGTATCGGCAGGGATGGCGATTTTTGACACCATGCAATTCATCAAGCCGGATGTGTCTACGCTTTGCGTCGGCATGGCGGCGAGCATGGGGGCCTTCCTGCTTGCGGCGGGGACCAAAGGCAAGCGCTTTGCGTTGCCCAACTCCACGGTGATGATCCACCAGCCGTCAGGAGGGTTCCAAGGGCAGGTTTCGGACATCGAACGGCACGCGCAATTTGCAATCGACCTCAAGCGTCGTTTCATTGCGCTGATGGTCCAGCTGACTGGGCGTACGACCGAGCAAGTCGAGCAGGATCACGATCGCGACCGCTTTCTTACGTCAGAACAAGCCGTTTCTTACGGAATTGTGGATAAAGTCTTGCAGAGCCGGGCTCAGGGCCTGTAGAGTGTGATGAGGTGCCTAGCTGCTGTGCTGCACAGGCGCCGGGGCTAGGGCGATTTGTAACATTTCATCAAACGACTGGAAACGCGGGGAAAATAGGGCTCCATGGCGGATAAGGCCTCCGGCGACAAGCTTCTTTACTGTTCCTTCTGCGGCAAGAGCCAGCACGAGGTAAGGAAGCTCATCGCCGGTCCGTCGGTGTTCATCTGTGACGAGTGCATCGAGCTGTGCAACGACATCATCCGCGAGGAGGGTGCAACCGCGGATGCGAATCGGGCCGACAAGAACAAGCTGCCGACGCCGCACGAAATCCGCCAGATTCTGGACCAGTACGTCATTGGGCAGGATCTCGCCAAGAAGATCCTGTCGGTCGCTGTCTACAATCACTACAAGCGACTCGACACCAGCGTCAAGGAAGACGATGTCGAACTCGCCAAGAGCAACATTTTGCTGATCGGCCCAACGGGTTCCGGCAAGACGTTGCTGGCGCAGACCCTCGCGCGCCTGCTCGACGTACCTTTCGTCATTGCCGATGCCACGACGCTCACCGAAGCAGGGTACGTCGGCGAGGACGTCGAGAACATCATCCAGAAGCTGTTGCAGAAGTGCGATTACGACATCGAAAAGGCGCAGCGCGGCATCGTTTACATCGACGAGATCGACAAGATCTCACGTAAGAGTGACAACCCGTCGATCACGCGCGATGTGTCCGGCGAAGGCGTGCAGCAGGCGCTGCTCAAGTTGATCGAAGGCACCATCGCATCGGTACCACCCCAGGGCGGGCGCAAGCACCCGAATCAGGAATTCGTGCAGGTCGACACGACCAACATCCTGTTTGTCTGTGGCGGCGCTTTCGACGGGCTGGAAAAAATCATTCGCCAGCGCACCGCGACCACCGGCATCGGCTTCGGCGCCGACGTCGCGAGCCCCGACGATCGCAAGAACATCAGCGTGCTGCTGCGCGAAACCGAGCCCGAGGACCTGATCAAGTTCGGCCTGATCCCGGAATTCGTCGGGCGTCTGCCGGTGGCGGCGACGCTCGAGGAACTCGACGAAGTGGCGCTGATCCAGATCTTGGTCGAGCCGAAGAATGCGCTGATCAAGCAATACCAGAAGATGTTCCGCATGGAAGGCGTCGAGCTCGAGGTCCGGGAACCTGCGCTTCGGGCAATCGCGAGCCGGGCGTTAGCGCGCAAGACCGGCGCCCGTGGCCTGCGGTCGATCCTCGAGCAGGTCCTGCTTGACGTCATGTACGATTTGCCATCGCAGACGAACCTGTCGCGCGTCGTGGTCGATGAGGCCACCATTGCGAACGATGGCAAGCCGCTCCTGATGTTTGCCGAATCGCCGAAGGTGGCGGCAGCGCATTCCTAGGGGCAGCGGGCGGGCGGCCGCTTCGCCGGCGGTGCGCGTGTCGTCGCACTATCCAGGACCAGGATCCGGTCGAGTTCGCACGGAGCCACTCCGAGCGGCTGCCTTGAACCTGTCTCCTCTAGCCCCATCTAACCGTTGATCCATCCATTCCTCAGGATATACTGCCGTCTATGGCTATCGAACTCACGAAGCAACCCGCTGAATTGACAACGTTTCCGCTGCTCCCCCTGCGTGATGTCGTTGTTTTCCCGCACATGGTGATCCCGCTGTTCGTGGGGCGCCCGAAGTCGATCAAGGCGCTCGACGTTGCGATGGAGGCGGGCAAGCACATTCTGCTCGTTGCCCAGAAATCCGCCGCCAAGGACGATCCAGGTGCCGAGGATCTGTACGAGATCGGCAGCGTGGCGACCATCCTGCAGATGCTGAAGCTGCCGGACGGCACCGTGAAGGTGCTGGTCGAAGGCACCCAACGCGCGCAGATTCTTCGTGTCGAGGACGCCGGCGAATACATGTCGGCCGAGGCCGCGACACTCGGCGGAGCCGATGGCGGCACGCATGAAATCGAGGCCATGCGGCGGGCCCTGCTTGGCCAGTTCGACCAGTATGTCAAGCTCAACAAGAAGATACCCCCGGAAATCCTCACGTCGATGTCCGGTATCGACGACGGCGGTCGGCTGGCCGACGCCATCGCTGCGCATCTCCCCCTGAAGCTCGAGCAAAAGCAAGAGATCCTCGAGATGCAGGAGGTCGGCAAGCGGCTTGAACACCTGCTCGGCCTGCTCGAAGGCGAAGTCGACATCCTTCAGGTCGAGAAGCGCATCCGTGGTCGCGTCAAGCGGCAGATGGAGAAGAGTCAACGCGAGTATTACCTGAACGAGCAGGTCAAGGCGATCCAGAAGGAGCTCGGCGAGGGCGACGAAAACGCCGACCTCGACGACATGGAAAAGAAGGTCAAGGCGGCCAAGATGTCGAAAGAGGCCGAAGGCAAAGCCATGACCGAGCTGAAGAAACTCAAGATGATGTCGCCCATGTCCGCCGAGGCGACGGTCGTGCGCAACTACATTGATACGCTGCTCGGCCTGCCTTGGAAGAAGAAGAGCAAGATCAACAAGGACCTCGCCAACGCGGTCAAGGTCCTCGATGCCGACCACTATGGCCTCGAGAAAGTCAAGGAACGGATCGTGGAGTACTTGGCCGTACAGCAGCGCGTCGACAAGCTGAAGGCGCCGATCCTGTGCCTCGTCGGCGCGCCCGGCGTCGGCAAGACGTCGCTTGGCCAATCGATCGCCCGGGCCACGAACCGCAAGTTCGTGCGCATGAGCCTCGGTGGGGTGCGCGACGAGGCCGAAATTCGTGGCCACCGCCGCACGTATATCGGCTCGATGCCCGGCAAGATCCTGCAGAACATGACGAAAGTCGGCGTCAGGAACCCACTTTTTCTGCTCGACGAAGTCGACAAGATGGGCATGGATTTTCGCGGCGACCCGTCGTCGGCGCTGCTCGAAGTACTCGATCCCGAACAGAACAATACGTTCGTCGATCACTATGTCGAAGTGGAATACGACCTCTCCGACGTGATGTTCGTCGCCACCGCGAATACGCTGAATATCCCGGCGCCGTTGCTCGACCGGATGGAGGTCATTCGGCTTTCGGGATATACCGAGGACGAAAAGATCGCGATCGCCAGGCAATACCTCGTCCCGAAGCAGATGAAGAACAACGGGCTCAAGGAAAACGAGCTGCACATCGCCGAGACCGGGTTGCGCGACATCATGCGGTATTACACGCGTGAGGCGGGCGTGCGTGCGCTGGAGCGCGACATCTCGAAGATCTGTCGCAAGGTAGTCAAGGGCCTGCTGCTGAAGGCGAGCGAGGGCAAGCCGCGCGCTGCCAAGAAGCCGGTCGAAGTCAACGCCAAAAATCTCGACAAGTATCTTGGCGTTCGTCGGTATACGTACGGCATTGCGGAAAAGAAAAACCAGGTCGGTCAGGTCACCGGTCTGGCCTGGACCGAGGTTGGCGGCGATCTGCTGACGATCGAGGCTGTCGCGCTGCCCGGCAAGGGCAAGACGACGACCACCGGTAAGCTCGGCGAAGTGATGAACGAGTCAATCGCGGCCGCACTGTCAGTCGTGCGCCATCGGTCGAAACAGCTGGGTATCGCGCCGGACTTCTACCAGAAGACCGATCTGCACATCCACCTGCCGGAAGGCGCAACACCGAAGGACGGCCCGAGCGCGGGTACGGCGATCGCCACGGCCATGGTGTCGATCCTGACCAATATCCCCGTGCGGGCCGATGTGGCGATGACCGGAGAAATTACGCTGCGCGGCGAAGTGCTGCCGATCGGCGGCTTGAAGGAGAAATTGTTAGCGGCCGGTCGTGGCGGCATCCGTCAAGTGCTGATACCGGAAGAGAACGTGAAGGATCTCGTGGAGATTCCCGACGAGATCAAGAACCGCCTCGAGATCCACCCCGTACGGTGGATCGAGGAAGTCCTGACGTTTGCGCTCGAGCGATTGCCGACGGCGATCGTCGATGCGCCGGTCGCTGAAGTGGCCGCGGTTCCGACGGCGCCCGCCGAAGAGCCTGCCGCAGTCATCAAGCACTGAGCCTTGGATGTTCGCGCAACGAGGTTCGCCACGGCGGTTGCCGTAGGCGAACGCGTTGATTGCAACTCCGCCTAGCGCTTGACACGGTGATTTCACGATTGTTATAACGATCCTCCGGACTTCGTCGCCGGCCGCGCTTCCCAAAAAAATTTCATCAAGCTTCGAAAGGGGACATTCGTGAACAAGTCGGAATTGATCGACGCGATCGCCAAGCATGCGGACATCTCCAAGGCCGCCGCAGGACGGGCGCTGGATGCGACAGTAAATTCCATCAAGGGGTCGCTCAAGAAGGGCGATATTGTTACGCTGGTCGGCTTTGGATCGTTTTACGTCGGGAAGAGGACGGCGCGTCAAGGACGCAACCCGCGCACCGGCGCAACGATCAAGATCAAGGCCGCTAAAGTCCCGAAATTCCGTGCTGGTAAAGAACTGAAGGAATCAGTAAACTAACGGGCTTTGCAGCCGTCGGTCGCAGTTGGTTGTATCGCTCGCCCCGTGACACCGGCTGCAACTCGGTGGCTGCAACGCGGGTGCTTAGCTCAGTTGGTAGAGCGTCGCCCTTACAAGGCGAATGTCGGGAGTTCGAGCCTCTCAGCACCCACCAACGACGAGATGCTGCAGTCGAATTCCCGGAGTGGTAGTTCAGTTGGTTAGAATACCGGCCTGTCACGCCGGGGGTCGCGGGTTCGAGTCCCGTCCACTCCGCCATAGTTGGCTAGTAGGCGAAAACTAGTAAGCGAAAGCGAGGGGCGAACGCGAGTTCGCCCTTTTTTGCAGCGCAGCCGCGGGTTCATTCGCGCTGCCGCTGCCCTGATTCGGCCGGGGCGGAAGTGCCCGGGACGGGAAGGTAACTGCGCAGTCATGTTCGATATCGTCTATCGTAAGAAGCGCCTCGTCCAGCTCATCCTGGCGCTGATCACGCTCCCGTTCGCGTTCTTCGGCGTCGACTACTATTTCCGCAGCGGGCCCGGTCTGAGCGAGGTCGCGCAGGTTGGAAGCGACAAAGTCACGCAGGCCGAGTTCGATGATGCACTCCGCAACCAGCAGGATCGGATGCGTCAGCAGCTGGGCAAAAACTACGATCCAGTGGTATTCGAAAATCCTGAGGTGCGCTATCAACTCCTCCAACAGCTGATCGGCCAGCGGCTACTCGACGACCAGGCACGAAAAAACCGCTTCCGCGTATCGGACGATCAGTTGCGCCAATACGTCGGCGAAATCCCCGAGTTCCAGGTGGAGGGCAAGTTCTCGCAGCAGCGATATGAACAGCTTCTCGCCAGCCAGAATCCGCCCAAGACTTCGCAGATGTTCGTCAATGATGTGCGCCAGGCCCTGACGCTGGCGCCGCTGCAGGAGCCGATCACCGCCGGCAATATCGTTGCCCGCAGCAACGTCGAGCGCTACCTGAGCCTGCTGGATCAGCAGCGCGAGGTGGCTGCCGCGACGATTTCACCTGCGGCGTACGAGAAGGATGTGAAAGTCGACGATGCCGCCGTATCGGCTTACTACGATGCCAACAAGGCCGCGTTCCAGGTCCCCGAACAGGTAAAGATCGAATACGTGGTGCTCACGCCAGAGCCGCTTGCTGCACAGGTCAGCGTCGATGCGGCAGAGATCAGGAAGCAATACGACGACAACCTGAAACAGTACGCCAAGGCGGAGGAACGACAGGCGAGCCATATCCTGATTGCCGTCAAGCCGGATGCCAGCGATGCCGACAAGGCGGCGGCAAAGCTTAAGGCGGACGCGCTGGCCGCACAGGCAAGGAAGGCGCCGGCGCAATTCGCCGAACTGGCCAAGAATAATTCGCAGGATCCCGGGTCCGCCGCGCAGGGAGGTGATCTTGGTTACTTTGCGCGAGATGGTTCGATGGTCAAGCCGTTCGAGGATGCCGTGTTCGCGGGCAAGCAGGGTGACATCGTCGGGCCGGTGCAGACGGACTTCGGCTGGCACATCATCAAGATCAATGGCATTAAGGCGGCAAGGACCCAGTCTTTCGACGATGCCAAGTCAGCGATCGAGAAGGACCTGAGACAGCAAAAGGCGATCCGAAAGTTCGCCGAGGCCGCTGATCAGTTCCAGAACCTCGTGTACGAGCAGGCGGACTCTCTGCAGCCTGTTGCCAAAGCGCTTAATCTCCAAGTCCAGACGACGCCTTTGCTACCGCGGGCACAGATTCAGGCGATCGGGCAAGGCAACGCGAAGTTCGTGCAGGCTGTGTTCAGCCCTGAATCGCTTCAAGCCAAGCGCAATACCGAGGCCGTCGAGATCGGGCCCAACATGCTCGCCGCCGCGCGCGTCGTGGAATACCAGCCTGCGACACCGCGTCCGTTCGACGAGGTCAAAGCACAAATCCGCAAGCAACTCGAACTCAAGGCGGCAAGCGACCTGGCGCAGGCGGCCGGCAAGGAAAAACTCGCGCAACTGCAAGCGGGCAAGGACGCCGGGATTGTCTTTGGCAAGCCCGTCTCGCTTACCCGCAACCAGGCGCAGCCCGGCTTTCCCCCCGAATCACTTCTCGGGATTTTTCATGCCGATCCGGCCAAGCTTCCGGCGTACGTCGGGACGCCCAGCGAGGACGGTGGCTATTCGATCTACAAGGTCACGCAGGTCATAACCGGCCCGGCGCCCGATGCGGCGCGCGTTGCGGCTTTCAACGGGCGCATCGGAGAGCAGTTGGGTCGGGAGATGTTCAACGCCTACGTGGCAAGCCTGAAGGCCAAGGCCAACGTGAAAATAAACCAGACGAATCTGGAAAAGAAATAGTCGTCGAAGCGGCGCGTACCCCGATTGCGCTAGGGGTCAACAGTCAGGGCTGGATCGCGGGTGTGCAGCCGAGATCGCGCATCAGCTTCTGGTTCTGGGCGATCGTTTCTTCGCGCGCGGCGGCGTCCAGGTACACCTTGTCGCCTTTTTCATCGTAGCGATAGACGTTCGGTCCTGGCGCAATGTTCTGACGCGCCCGATCGCCTGCTGGCACTGCGTCAGCCGCAGATTGTCGGCCACGCGATCCTTTTGTACTTTGGCGTCGTCGTCGGTGCGCTGCTGCATGCGCTTGCGGATTTCCGCGTCCTTGGTTGCCAAGTCGCGAACTGCCGCGGGATCCGCAGGCGGCGCGTTGGTGACCATTCGCTCCGCCTTCACGCCTGCGGGCGGAGTGTCGCCATAATTGACGTGGCCGTTCTCGTCGACCCATTTGTACATGGCCGCGATCGCAGGTGAACCCGAAAGCGCGGCGACGACGGCAAACACCGCGGCAGCGAGCAATGGCTTTTGCAACTTCATAGTTGGATCCGAAATGCCACCAATTATGACACGGTAATACCAACGCCGGCCGCTCGTCAACCCGGCTGCTGCCCGGCGGCGGGTTTTCGGCGTTTACCGTAGGGGTCCATGCGCGTATAATCGATTTTTGCGCATAGGAGAAATGCACCATGCGTGTCGTCCAGAAGGCACTCACCTTTGACGACGTCCTGCTGCTTCCCGCCCATTCTTCCGTCGTTCCCCGCGACGTCAGCCTTCAGACACGCCTCACCTCGACCATTACCCTGAACATCCCGTTGCTGTCGGCGGCGATGGATACGGTTACCGAGGCGCGGTTGGCGATAGCGATCGCACAGGAAGGCGGCCTGGGCATCGTCCACAAGAACATGACGCCGAAGGCGCAAGCCGCCGAGGTGGCCAAAGTCAAGCGGTTCGAGAGCGGTGTGGTCAAGGACCCGATCACCATTCCGCCAACGATGTCGGTGCGTGAGGTCCTGGCACTTACGCGCCAGCACCGGATCTCCGGATTGCCGGTCGTCGACGGCAAGAAGGTCGTCGGGATCGTGACCAATCGCGACCTGCGTTTCGAAACTCACCTCGATCAACCTGTCGCCAACATCATGACCAAGCGTGACAAACTGGTGACGGTGCCGGAGGGCACCGAGCTCGAGATCGCCAAAGAGTTAATGCATCGCCACCGCCTGGAGCGGGTACTCGTCGTCAACAAAGGCTTCGAGTTGAAGGGTCTGATCACCGTCAAGGACATCCTCAAGTCCACCGAGCACCCGTTTGCGTGCAAGGACGACCTCGGCCAGCTTCGCGTCGGGGCGGCGGTCGGTACCGGAGGCGATACGGTCGAGCGCGTCGAGGCGCTGGTCGCGGCAGGGGCCGATGTCGTCGTCGTAGACACTTCGCATGGCCACTCGCAAGGAGTCCTCGATCGCGTGCGCTGGATCAAGCGGAAGTTTCCGAAATTGCAAGTTATCGGCGGCAACATTGCCACAGCGGCCGGCGCGCGCGCACTTGCCGACCACGGCGCCGACGGCGTCAAAGTAGGCATAGGTCCTGGATCCATCTGCACCACGCGCGTGGTCGCCGGTGTGGGCGTGCCGCAGATTACGGCGATCCTCAATGCGCTCGAAGGGGTTGCCGGCCTCGACGTTCCGCTCATCGCCGACGGCGGCATTCGCTATTCGGGGGATATCGCGAAGGCCATTGCCGCCGGCGCGTCGTCGGTCATGCTGGGGAGCGTCTTCGCGGGAACCGAGGAATCGCCCGGAGACACCGAGCTTTACCAAGGGCGATCGTACAAGAGCTATCGCGGCATGGGTTCGCTTGGCGCTATGCAGCAAGGCTCCGCCGATCGGTACTTCCAGGATACCGAAGGCGAGGGCGAGGCGGAAAAGCTGGTGCCCGAAGGCATCGAAGGCCGCGTGCCCTACAAAGGCACGCTGGCAGCGGTCATCCACCAGTTGACCGGCGGCATGCGTGCGGCCATGGGCTATTGCGGCTGCCCGACGATCGACGCGATGCGCAAGGACGCAGAGTTCGTCGAGATCACGACCGCTGGAATTCGCGAATCGCACGTGCACGACGTGCAGATCACCAAGGAAGCGCCGAATTATCGCGTCGAATAACCGAAGCCCGCCGCGGCTTCGCGTGTCCATTGCGTTGTCGTATCCCGCTGCGCGCCCATGCATTCCAAAATCCTGATCCTCGATTTCGGCGCGCAATACACGCAGCTCATCGCGCGGCGCGTTCGCGAGCTCAACGTCTACTGCGAGATCCACGGCTTCGACGTGTCCGACGCCTTCGTTCGCGAGTTCGCGCCTGCCGGAATCATCCTTTCCGGTGGTCCCAACAGCGTCACCGAGGGCGATACGCCACGCGCGCCGGCTGCAGTCTGGACAGCGGGTGTACCGGTGCTGGGCATTTGCTACGGCATGCAGACGATGGCGGCCCAGCTTGGCGGCAATGTCGAAGCCGGCAAAGTGCGCGAGTTCGGCTATGCGGAAGTACGCGCGCGCGGGCACGGCAAATTGCTTTCCGGCATTGCGGACAGCATAGCGCCACAAGGGCAGGGATTGCTCGACGTCTGGATGAGCCACGGCGACAAGGTGATCACGATGCCGCCCGGCTTCTCGCTCATGGCGAGCAACGAAGCAACGCCGATCGCGGGGATGATGGACGAGTCCCGGCGCTTCTACGCGGTGCAATTTCACCCGGAAGTCACCCACACGAAGCAGGGCAAGGCAATACTGTCGCGTTTTGTGCGCGACATCTGTGGTTGCGTCGGCGACTGGACGATGCCTGGCTACGTCGACGAGTCGGTGGCGAAGATCCGTGCGCAAGTCGGGCGCGACGAAGTCATCCTTGGCCTGTCCGGAGGCGTCGATTCGTCGGTCGCCGCGGCCCTGATCCATCGCGCCATCGGCGATCAGCTCACCTGCATTTTTGTCGACACCGGTCTCCTGCGCCTGCACGAGGCGACGCAGGTGATGGAGACATTCGCCAGGCACCTGGGCGTTCGGGTCGAAATGGTCGATGCCGCGCAGACATTCCTGCGCGAGTTGTCGGGCGTCACGGATCCCGAGGCCAAGCGCAAAATCATCGGCCGTGAATTCGTCAACGTCTTCCAGACACAGGCTGCGCGCCGCACGAACGCACGGTGGCTCGCCCAGGGAACGATCTATCCGGATGTGATCGAATCGGCGGCGGCCAAGACCAAGAAAGCGCACACGATCAAGTCCCACCACAACGTCGGCGGATTGCCCGATACGCTGCACTTGAAGCTGCTGGAGCCGTTGCGCGAACTGTTCAAGGACGAGGTTCGCGAGCTGGGTCTGGCGCTCGGGCTGCCGCGTGAAATGGTTTTTCGGCATCCTTTCCCCGGCCCCGGCCTGGGGGTTCGCATTCTCGGCGAGGTCAAGCGCGAGTACGCGGAACTCTTGCGCCATGCGGACGCCATCTTTATCGACGAATTGCGTGCGGCCGGCTGGTACGACCGCGTGGCGCAGGCGTTCGCGGTATTCCTCCCGATACGATCGGTGGGCGTGATGGGCGATGGGCGCACGTACGAGCATGCCGTGGCGTTGCGTGCCGTGCAGACGACCGACTTCATGACCGCGCACTGGGCGCCCTTGCCACACGACTTGCTGGCAAAGGTGTCGAACCGCATCACCAACGAAGTCAAAGGTATCAATCGCGTGGTCTACGATATCTCCGGTAAGCCGCCAGCGACGATCGAATGGGAGTAGCCGCGCTCGCTCTTCCGCCACGCCTGCATTGTCGCTCGATGCGTCGCTGCTCGAACGCGAGTACGATGCAGGTTGAGTATGTCCGGAGTGCTGCATGAAACGCGAGCTCTTTGCTTCGGGTACACCGTGGGAACCGATCGTTGGTTATTCGCGTGCCGTCAAGTTCGGCAACCAGGTCTGGGTGTCGGGCACGACGGCGACCGACACCAACGGCAATATCGTCGGCAAGGGCGACGCCGCAGCGCAAACGCGTCAGATCATTGCCAACATCACCAGCGCGCTTGCCGCGGCCGGCGCGCATTTGTCCGACGTCGTGCGCACGCGCATCTACGTGACCGACATGAGTCAATGGGAAGCGGTGGGACGTGCGCACGGCGAAGCCTTCGGCGCCATCCGGCCCGCCGCGACCATGATCGAGGTGCGGCGGCTGATCGATCCGGAGCTGCTGGTCGAAATCGAAGTCGAGGCCATCCTTGGCAGTGGCGATGACCGCTGAGCGGGAATCACTCCGAACCCTTTCCACCACCGTACCCGCCGAGGCACAACGCTGGATGCGCGAGGCCATCGGACTGGCACGCCGGGCGCAATCGCGCGGCGAGGTGCCCGTCGGCGCCGTCGTCGTTCGTGAGGGTGCCATCGTCGGCCGCGGCGGGAATATGCCCATCGTCGCAAACGACCCGACCGCGCACGCCGAAATCGCGGCTTTGCGCGATGCGGGGCGCTTCGTGGGCAACTACCGCCTGCCAGATTGCGAACTCTACGTGACCCTCGAGCCGTGCGCCATGTGCGCCGGGGCGATCATGCATGCGCGAATCAAGCGCGTGTTTTTCGGTGCGAAGGATCCAAAGACGGGAGCGTGCGGTAGCGTGGTCGACTTGTTCGCCGAGCCGCGGTTGAATCACCATGCGACGGTCGTCGGTGGTGTGCTGGCAGAGGAATGCGGCGCGATGCTGTCGACTTTTTTTTCGACGCGGCGCTGACCAACCACGCATGCCCGGCCGCACGTACGGCATCGGCCTCTACGCACCCGCGGGCTTCGCGACCGATGCGGCAACAATCGCGCGCGCGGTCTCCCGCCTGGAAGCGGAGGGACATCGCGTCGTCGTCGATCCCACCGTCGCGACCCGGTGGCAGCGATTTTCCGCGCCTGACGACGAACGGCTGGCGGCCGTGATGCGGATGGCAAGCGACCCACGCGTCGACCTGGCGATTGCCGTTCGTGGCGGCTACGGTTGGTCGCGCCTGCTCGAACGGCTGGACTTCGGCGTGATCGCGGCGGCGAACAAGCGCTGGCTCGGTCACAGCGATTTCACGGCGTTCCAGTTGGCGGCCCTCGCGGCGACGAACATGGTCACGTTTTCCGGACCGATGGCCGCGTACGATTTCGGCGCGGAAACTCCGTCCGCGTTCACTCTCGATCATTGTTGGGCGCTGATCGGGTCGGCGCAGCACGTGATCACCTGTCCGCTCGAGGGGCCCGCGCAATTTCACCGGCGAGGGCATGTTGTGGGGCGGCAATCTCGCAATGCTCGCACATCTGGTCGGGACTCCGTACCTGCCGCGGATCGATGGGGGCATTCTCTTCGTTGAGGATATCGGCGAGCAACCCTATCGCATCGAGCGCATGCTGTATCAACTGCACCACGCAGGCATTCTCGGCCGGCAACGCGCACTTCTGCTCGGCGAATTCAACGGTTTCGAACCCGGGACCAACGACAACGGCTACGACCTTGTGTCGATGATCGAGCATGCGCGCGCTGCCTTCGGCATCCCCGTGTTCTCCGGTCTGCCCTTCGGCCATTGCCGCGACAAGCTGACGTTGCCGGTCGGCGGTCACTGCGAGCTGACGGTTCGCGAAGGTTCGGCGCAGCTCGCTCTCTCCGCTTACGCAATACCGTGAGCGTGCGCGAACCTTGTCGCGTGCGGCTGGCCGATTGGACTTGCGACCAGGCGAGCCTTCAACGAATTCGTCGCAAGGTATTTGTCGAGGAGCAAAAGGTATCCGAGGCGCTTGAATGGGATGGCGTCGACGCCGACTGTCGCCACGTCATTGCGGAGAACGCCTCGGGCAGGCCGATAGGCTGCGCTCGATTGCTCCCCGACGGCCATATCGGCCGGGTGGCGGTGCTTGCGTCAGCGCGCGGGCAGGGGGTCGGCGGCGCGTTGCTCGCGCGCATGATTGCGCTGGCGGCAGAGCTTGGCCACCAACGCGTCGTCGTCAACGCGCAAACGCATGCACTCGCGTTCTATGAGCGTCACGGCTTTGTCGCGTTTGGGCCCGAGTTCGACGATGCGGGCATTCCGCACCGGGCGATGGCACGGCAATTGTAGGGCCGGCCCGTCTGAGCTGCGGTGGTCCCTCTTAGATCTGCGCGCGAGCGAATTCGCCCCGACTGGAGAATAGGTGCGAGACCTCGCCCGTGATCCGGCCGGTCGCATCGAAACTGCGCTCGACAAATCTCGCTTCGCCCGAGCTGTCGATGGTCATCACGGTCGAGCAGCGCGTGCCATATTCCGGACTGACGATGAACGTCGGCGACAGGATGCGCTCCCACTTTCCAGATACGCCAGTCGCAGGCAGTGTTGCCGCGTCCGGCTGGTGCCGGTCGGCGAGCAATTCGAACAGGGCGTACAGGGGATCGTCATGATGAGTGAGGGCAGTTGCGAGCGCCGCCTTGCTGCGCACGACCTTGGGCCACGGCGTGTCCAGCAGGTGATTCGATAAAGCGAACACGCCGCGAGCAAGGGTCAGCGCGCCGCTCGCTCGGTTCGATGCGTAGGCGCCGGCGGCGCCGTCACCGACGAGCAAATTGAAGCCGAGGAAGCGCTGCCCGTCGACGGATGAGCGTGCGGCGAAGGCCATCGCCGTTTCATCGGCGACCAAGGCTTGCGTTACCAGGCCGCCGCGCGAAGGAGCGTTCGGGTCGCGCGCAGCACCCTCGCGATAATTGGTGATCAGCGCCCAGCGCCCCGCGCGAGTGACCCCGAACCAGGTGCCGCCGCCGACACGATCGCGGCCGGCGAGTATTTCGTGCGTCCACCAGTGCGCAGGGTCGGCGGCCCGCGCGTGGAATTCGTCGCGATTGGCGGCGACGACCAGGGGATATCGGGGGTGCATGTGCAGCGCGATCAGAGCGAGGCACATGGGTTCAGCCGGCGAGCAATTGCCGGGCAACCGCGTTGTGCCTCTCGACGAGCAAGGGCAGATCGACCTCGACCAAATGGCCGTCACTGACTCGCAGCCTGCCGTCGATGACCGAGAAATCGACACCGGCCGGTGCACAGAGCAGCAGCGCGGCGATCGGATCGTGTTGCGCGCCGGCGAAAGCGGGGGTATCGATCCGGAAACCGATGAAATCGGCCGCCATGCCGGGCGCGATCGCCCCAATGTCGTCGCGATTGAGCAACGATGCGCCGCCGAGGGTAGCGAGTTCGAGCGCGGCACGCGCCGAGAGCGCGGCCGCGTCGCCCGCCACGCGCGATAGCAGCAGCGCGAGACGGGCCTCGGCGATCAGATTGCTGCCGTCATTCGATGCCGAACCGTCGACGCCGATGCCCACGCGCATCCCGGCACTGCGCATCTGCGCCACCGGCGCGCGACCCGACGCAAGTCGCATGTTCGAGCTTGGACAATGGCACACGCCGGTGTGCGTCGCGGCGAATCGCGCAATTTCCTGGTCATTGAGTTTGACGCAGTGCGCGTGCCAGACATCGGGGCCGGTCCAGCCCACGCTTTCAGCGTAATCACCCGGGCGGCAGCCGAAATGTTCCATGCTGTACGCGACGTCGCTGTCGTTTTCCGCGAGATGCGTGTGCAGGCCCACGCCGTAGTGACGCGCGAGCGCCGCGGATTCGCGCATCAGTTCGCGCGACACCGAGAACGGCGAGCAGGGCGCTACGGCGATGCGCGTCATCGCAAACCTTCCGGAATCATGAAAATCCTCGATCACGCGCCGCGTATCCGCCAGGATTACGTCTTCCGTCTCGACCAGCGCGTCCGGCGGCAAACCGCCGTTGCTGACGCCCACACTCATGGCGCCGCGCGTCGCGTGAAAGCGGAGGCCGAGCTCGCGACCCGCACGAATGGTGTCGTCGAGGCGGACGCCGTTTGGGAACAGATACAGGTGATCGCTGGTCGTGGTGCAACCCGAAAGTATCAATTCCGCCATGCCCAGTTTCGCGGATATATACGCAGCATCGGATGTCAGGCGCGCCCAGATTGGATACAGCGTTTTGAGCCAGGTGAACAGATCGGCGTCCTGCGCGAGTGCCCGGGTCAGCGTCTGGAACAAGTGATGATGCGTGTTGACGAGCCCCGGCAGGACCACGTGCCTGCGGCCGTCGATCACGTGATCCGCAGTTGTTGCGGGCATGCTCGAGAGGCTGCCGACGGCAACGATGGCGCGGTCGCGGACATAGATCGCGGCGTCCTGCAATTCGCGCCGCGTGGCGTCCATCGTCGCCAGGGTATGAATATTGCGCACGAGCAGCGTGCTCATGCGTTCAGGGCGCTGCGGCGACAAAGCGTTCGGTCTTGCGCGCAACGCCGACCTCGAGAAGGACCATGAGTCCGCTGGCGTCGAGCAACTCGGATAGCACCTTCTCGAACTCGACGGCGTCACGCACGCCTTCGTAGATTTCCATCCACAGTAGAGGTTCGTCCTGGCGGCGCATCAGGCGGCCAATGACGGAAGTGCGTTGCTCCAGCGAAAGCTGCATCGACGCGACGGCTTGCCGGGCGGCCGTCTCATGCGGGGCGGATACGCGATAGTAGACGTAATAGGAAACTGGGACGGAACTCATCCGATTACCTTCGCGCTGCGCGCTTCGGCGCATCGGGCACTGAGGCGCTCGGGGCGGCCTGTCGCGCTCATTCGGCTACCTTCGCGCTCTGCGCTCCGGTGTTCGCGCTCGGGCGGCCCGTCGCGCTCATTCGGCTACCTTCGCGCTCTGCGCTCCGGTGTTCGCGCTCGGGGCGGCCCGTCGCGCTCATTCGGCTACCTTCGCGCTCTGCGCTCCGGTGTTCGCGCTCGGGGCGGCCCGTCGCGCTCATTCGGCTACCTTCGTGCTCTGCGCTCCGGTGTTCGCGCTCGGGGCGGCCCGTCGCGCTCACGCGATGCGACCCCGCGGAGGTGCCGCATCTGGCAGTGGGTAAGGTAGTTGGAGCAACTCCAGCTTGCGTCCGTCCGGCGCTTCCACGCGCACGACGCCGCTCTGCGTCGCGGCGATCTGGAGGACCGCGAGCAGGTCACTGCCGCCACCCGGTGCCGGGGCGGCATTCACAACGCTTCCGCACGCCTGTTCATCGAATACCGGGCTGTAAAGGCGCGCGCCAGGAACGGGAGGCAGCCCGTCGACGTGCGCAAGGACCAGCCTCTCCTTCAGTCGCCCGAGGTATTGCGTTCGCGCCACGATTTCCTGACCGGTGTAACAGCCTTTTTTAAAACTTATGCCGCCGATCGCATCGAAGTTGACGGCCTGGGGTACGAACTGGTCGGCGGTGGCGGGTGTGATGACTGGAACGCCGGCACTAATGGTGAGCCATTGCCACACCGGGAATCCGGCGGCGCGTGCGCGGGACGAAAGTTGCTGCCATAGCGCCGGCGCCTTTTGCGGTTGAGCGAATACGACAAAACGCGTTCGCGGAAGCGCCAGTACCGACGCGGAGGATGCCGCCATGAGATGGTGGACGACAGGCGATGCGCCAACCGCGTCACGAACGACATTTGCGGCGTCCGGGCCACCGACACCCAGGCGTACCGTCGTTGCGCTGGTGTCATCAATGGTGACCTTGGCCCGCAGCACGAACATGCCCAGCCGCTTGCGGACCGTCGCGACTAGCGTCGTGTCCAACATCAATTCGAAGCTGTGTTCGTCGATGCGACACACGACGAAATTCGCGAGCATGCGGCCTTTGGGCGAGCACCACGCCGCGTATTGCGATGCGCCCGGCGTCAGTAGATCGACGTCATTGGTCAATTGGCCTTGCAGGAATGCCGCTGCGTCGGTGCCGGCGACGCGCAACACGCCCAACGCCCCGAGATCGCAGACTACCGCGTGGTCCTGCGCTGCGGCGAGCTCCGCGGCGGCGTCGCCGAATGAGGCGACGGTCTCGCCTTCGAGCAAGGCGCCATGCGCGACGAGGGAGTTGGTCCAGGGGGTCATGGGTCGTGCGCTTGCTGACAGGGAGTGAGGCGCGTGTCGCCGCCCTGGCTGTCAGGGTAAAACTGTGCTAAAATCGAACGTTAGCTTGGAAAGGTATCGGGACGGTCGCTTTCGTCCCATGATCGCACTAATTCCAGGTAATTCGCAGATCCGCCCATTCAGGGTGCCTGACCTCGCGGTCAGGCCCAGTTGCGGATCGAGGCTCAACCCTGAAAAGGAGTGTAATGATGTCGGTCACAATGCGTCAAATGCTGGAAGCCGGCGTGCATTTCGGCCACCAGACAAGGTACTGGAACCCGAAGATGGCGGATTTCATCTTTGGTTCCCGCAACAAGATTCACATCGTCAATCTTGAAAAGACGATGGAGATGTACCAGGAGGCGATGAAGTATATCCGCCAGCTGGCTTCCAACCGCGGCACCATCCTGTTTGTCGGCACCAAGCGCCAGGCGCGCGAAATCATCGCCGAAGAGGCGCAGCGCGCGGGCATGCCCTTTGTCGACCATCGGTGGCTGGGCGGCATGCTGACCAATTTCAAGACGGTGAAGGTCTCGATCAAGCGCTTGAAGGATCTCGAAACGATGGCGCAGGACGGCACGTTCGAGAAGATGAGCAAGCGCGAAGCGCTGACGCTTCAGCGTGAGACGGAGAAACTCACCCGGAGCCTGGGTGGCATCAAGGAGATGAACGCGCTGCCCGACGCGCTGTTCGTGATCGATGTCGGCTACCAGAAGATCGCCGTCACCGAAGCGAGCAAGCTCGGGATCCCGATCGTGGGTGTCGTCGACACCAACCATTCACCCGACGGCATTGCCTATGTCATTCCGGGCAACGACGACTCGAGTCGGGCGATCAGGCTGTACGCTCGCGGCGTCGCCGACGCGATCCTCGAAGGCCGCAGCCAGGTCATCCAGGAAATCGTGCAGAC
The DNA here is from genome assembly GCA_963732105.1 of uncultured beta proteobacterium. Taxonomy (GTDB): domain Bacteria; phylum Pseudomonadota; class Gammaproteobacteria; order Burkholderiales; family Casimicrobiaceae; genus PALSA-1003. Next base: position 57,246 of record CAVSYL010000019.1, on the reverse strand, counting down.
CGAGGAATTCGTTGAAGTGCCGGCAGACGAGGCCACGGCCTGAAGCAGTAGTCCAAGGGGGCTGCGGCCCCTTTTTTGAACGCGCGCACAGCGAGCAGGTTTGCCGCTGCGCCGCGACGGCAACGAACTGGAGCGATAAAGCATGGCGGAAATTGCCGCAAGCATGGTGATGGAACTACGCGGCCGTACCGGGCTGGGCATGATGGAGTGCAAGAAAGCGCTTGCCGAAACCGCCGGCGACCTGGCGAAGGCGGAAGAACTGTTGCGCATCAAGAGCGGCGCCAAGGCGTCCAAGGCGGCGGATCGCATCGCCGCGGAAGGCGTGATCGGCATCGATGTTTCGCCCGACGGCAAAGTCGGGGCGATCATCGAGGTCAACTGTGAAACCGATTTCGTAGCCAAGAACGAGGAATTCAGGGCGTTCGTGGTTGAAGTTGCGCAAGTCGTCGCGCGTGACAATCCGGCCGACGTCACGACGCTGGGCGCGCTTGCGCTTGCCTCCGGCCAGACCATCGAGGCACGTCGCGTCGCGCTCGTGCAGAAGATCGGTGAGAACCTCTCGATTCGACGGTTTGCGCGGCGCGTGGCGACCGGCAAGATCTACTCCTATGTTCACGGCGTGCGCATTGGCGTGCTCGTCGACGTTACGGGTGGCGACGCGGCGGTGGGCAAGGATCTGGCGATGCACATCGCGGCCAGCAAGCCGATTGCTCTCGACAAAAGCCAGGTTGCCGCGGATGTTGTCGAACGCGAGCGGACGATCGCCGCGGCACGCGCTGCCGAATCCGGCAAGCCGGCGAACATCGTGGAGAAGATGGTTGAAGGCGCGGTCGCGAAGTTCCTGGCCGAAGTGACGCTGCTCGCACAGCCTTTCGTCAAGGGTGACGGCAAACAAAGCGTGGAGAACCTGGTCAAGACGCAGGGTGCGACGATCAACGGCTTCACCCTGTATGTCGTCGGCGAGGGTATCGAGAGAAAAAAAGATGACTTCGCTGCCGAAGTTGCGGCGATGGCGAAGGCCTGAGCCCACATTAGGCGACGCGAGGTTCCCGATGACTATCCCGACGATCGCGCCGCTCGCCAGCGTGGCCCCGGTAGCGAACAAGGAACCCGCGTATCGGCGCATTCTGCTCAAGCTTTCGGGCGAGGCGCTGATGGGCAACGACCCTTACGGCATCAACCGCGAAGTGATCGACCGCATCGTCGCCGAAATCGGCGAGGTTGCGCGGCTGGGTGTGCAGGTCGCCGTAGTGATTGGTGGCGGCAACATCTTCCGTGGCGTCGCCCCGGGTGCCGCAGGCATGGACCGCGCCACCGCGGACTACATGGGCATGCTCGCAACGCTCATGAATGCGCTCGCGCTGCAGGATGCGTTTCGACGCGCCGGCATGGTCTCGCGTGTGCAGTCCGCGCTGTCGATCGAGCAGGTCGCGGAACCCTACATCCGCGGCAAGGCGCTGCGCTATCTCGAAGAAAACAAGGTCGTCATCTTCGCTGCGGGAACCGGCAATCCGTTTTTCACGACCGACACCGCTGCCGCGCTGCGCGGGCGCGAAATGGGTGTGGACATCGTGCTCAAGGCAACCAAAGTCGATGGCGTGTACACCTCCGATCCGAACAAGGACCCCGCCGCGAAGCGCTACGCGACCCTCACCTTCGATGAGGCAATCGTCAGAAATCTCAAGGTAATGGATGCAACCGCGTTGGCGCTTTGCCGTGACCAGAACATGCTGCTCAAGGTGTTCAGCATTTTTGCGCCGGGAGCACTGAAGCGGGTTGTCATGGGCGAGGACGAGGGCACGCTGGTCCATTGCTGAGGCAATGCACGGGAGACAAAGATGATCGCTGACGTCAAGAAGGCTGCCGAGCAAAAGATGCAGAAATCGGTCGAAACGCTGAAAAGCGATCTCGGCAAGGTTCGCACCGGTCGTGCCCACACGGGCCTGCTCGACCATGTCCGCGTCGATTATTACGGCTCGATGATGCCGATCAACCAGGTCGCCAACGTAACGCTGGCCGACGCGCACACAATCGCCGTGCAACCGTGGGAAAAAAAGATGATCCAGGTCGTTGAAAAGGCGATTCGCGATTCCGACCTGGGTGTCAATCCGGCGACGTCCGGCGACGTCATCCGCGTGCCAATGCCGGCGCTGACCGAGGAGCGGCGCAAGGAACTGGTGAAGGTTGTGCACAAGGAAGCCGAGAACTCGCGCATTGCGGTGCGCAATATCCGCCGCGACGCAATCACCCATCTCAAGGAACTGCTCAAGTCGAAGTCGATCTCGGAGGACGAAGAGCGGCGTGCCCAGGAAGAGATCCAGAAATTGACCGACCGCCACATTGGCGACGTCGACAAGCTCCTCCACGTGAAGGAAGCGGAATTGATGGCGGTCTGAGCGGCGGCCCTTGAGCTCGCCTTCGTCGGCATGATCCTTCGACTCCATTCGTTCTAGCTCGCGACTGCGGCCTTGTTTACCAGCTCCACGCGGGATATTCCGGATGTGCGCGACGTGCCGCGGCACATCGCAATCATCATGGATGGCAATGGACGGTGGGCCAAGCAGCGCCTGCTGCCGAGGGTCGCCGGACATCGCAAGGGCGTCGAGGCAGTGCGGGCAGCCGTTCGTGCATGCGGAGAACTCGGTGTCGAGCACCTGACGCTGTTCGCATTTTCTAGCGAAAACTGGCGGCGGCCCGCGGACGAGGTTTCGATCCTGATGCAGCTGTTCGTCCGCACACTCGAACAGGAAGTGGCCAAGCTCGACGCCAATGGCATACGCTTCCGGGTCATCGGCGATATTTCACGTTTCGAGAAGCGCATTCGCGAATTGATCGCGGTTGCCGAAAAGCGTACCGCGCGCAACGATCGCCTTACGCTGACGGTGGCGGCGAATTATGGCGGCCGCTGGGATATCGCGCAGGCCGTACAAAAGCTGATCGCGGCGGAGCCCGCGGCTGCACACGGTTTTGTGCCCGAAGCACTCGAACCCTATCTGGCGATGGCCTACGCCCCGGAGCCAGATTTGTTCATTCGTACAGGCGGCGAACAGCGCGTATCGAATTTCCTCCTGTGGCAGCTCGCCTATACGGAACTCTACTTCACCGATGTACTCTGGCCTGACTTCGACGCGCATGCACTGACAGCGGCGATTGCATCCTATCAGCGGCGCGAGCGCCGATTCGGACGGACCAGCGAGCAACTGCGGGAAGCGACGAACAGCTGATGCTGAAAACGCGCCTGCTCACCGCCGCCATCCTGATCCCGTTGGTGCTTGCGGCGCTGTTTGGCCTCGATACGATGTCGTGGGGGGTGCTCACCCTCATCGTCGTGGCCATCGCCGCGAGCGAGTGGGCGAGATTGGCAGCCTTCGATGGCACTGGAACGGCGCTGTTTTCCGTCGCGACAATTTTGATCGGTCTGTGTCTGCTCTTCCTGCCGGGAATCGGCTTCAACGCGGGAACCGGATGGCCGGAAGCGGTGGTGTTGCCTATCTGCGGTGCAGCCACGCTGTTCTGGCTGTTGGTCATTCCGCCCTGGCTATACTTCGGCTGGCGCATCGCTTCCGGTCTCGCCAAGGCGTCGATCGGTTGGCTGGTGCTGATTGCCACATGGGTGGCGATCGTGCAGATTCAGGCCCGCTCCCCCGGCATGCTGCTCGCACTGATGGCCATCGTCTGGATCGCCGATACGGCAGCGTACTTCTCCGGGCGCCGCTTCGGTCGCCGCAAGCTTGCGCCCTCGATAAGTCCCGGCAAGACCTGGGAAGGCGTTTATGGCGCGCTGTTTGCGGTCGGAGCCTACGCGCTGGCGTTGTTGCCCCTTGCGGCGCGCAGCGGCTACGCGCAGACCCTCACGATCGGTGCCGTTGTCACCTGGGTAGTGCTCGTGCTACTGCTGGCGGCCATGTCCGTCACGGGCGACCTGTTCGAATCACTGCTCAAGCGGCAGCGCGGAGTCAAGGACAGCGGCCAGGTGCTGCCCGGCCATGGCGGCGTGCTCGATCGCATCGATGCATTGACTGCCGCGATGCCCGCGGCAGCGCTCGTCGCGCATTTCGTCATTCGCTGATGAAGAGCAACGGACACCGTAACATCGCGATCCTCGGCGCGACCGGATCCATCGGCGAGTCGGCGCTGGACGTCATCGCGCGTCACCCCGATCGGTTTGCCGTCACGGCGCTATGCGCCAACCGACGGTGGGAAGCGCTGCTCGAATTGGTCCGTCGCTTCCGGCCACCGTATGCGGCTTTACTCGACGACGCTGCAGCGCTGCAGCTCGCAGCAGCCGTAAAGCGCGACGGCCTATCGACGCGTGTGTTGCAAGGCGAGCCTGGCCTTTGCGCGATCGCTTCGCTGCCCGAAGCCGACACCGTCGTCGCCGCTATCGTCGGTGCGGCGGGGCTTGCGCCGACGCTTGCCGCTGCGCGCGCCGGCAAGCGTATTCTCCTCGCCAACAAGGAAACCCTCGTTCTCGCGGGTGCGTTGTTCATCGAGGCGGTGCGCGAAGGCGGGGCAACGCTCTTGCCGATCGACAGCGAACACAACGCCATTTTCCAGTGTCTTCCGCACGCGCGGGCGAACGATGTCGGGGCAGTGGGCGTTCGACGCATACTTCTCACGGCGTCCGGAGGACCCTTTCGCACCACGTCCGCGGACGAACTCGTGAACGTCACACCGGATGCAGCCTGCGCGCATCCGAACTGGCGCATGGGCCGCAAGATCTCCGTGGATTCCGCGACGATGATGAACAAGGGCCTCGAGGTGATCGAGGCGCACTGGCTGTTCGGCGCAGCCATCGACGCGATCGAGGTCGTCATTCACCCGCAAAGCGTGATTCACTCGCTGGTCGAGTATGTCGACGGCTCGGTACTCGCACAATTGGGCAACCCGGACATGCGTACGCCCATCGCCCAGGCGCTGGCGTGGCCGGAGCGGATAGATGCCGGCGTGGTCCCGCTCGACCTTGCGCGCATTGGCACGCTAGACTTCGCGACGCCGGATGCCGATCGCTTTCCCTGTCTCGGCCTAGCCTACTCGGCTCTGAGGGGCGGTGGGACCGCCACCGCGGTCCTCAATGCCGCCAACGAAGTTGCGGTGGCGGCGTTCCTCGAGGGGCGCATCGGGTTTCTGGACATCGCGGTGGTGTGCGAACAAACGCTGGAAAGCACTGCCCAAGGCCCTGTGCGGTCCCTCGATGACGCGCTGGCCGCGGACGCCGCGGCGCGTCGCGGCGCGCAATCCTTTCTCGTTGCTACTCACGCTAGCAGGCACTTTGCATGATCGATTTCGCACAAAAACTTCTGGCCTTCGCGGTGACGCTTGGTCTTCTGGTCGTGTTTCACGAACTCGGGCACTACGTTGTCGCGCGCTTGGCGGGAGTCAAGGTGCTTCGCTTCTCGGTGGGGTTCGGCCATGTCGTCTGGTCTCGTCGCGTCGGACGCGATCAGACCGAATGGGCGCTTTCGGCAGTGCCGCTCGGCGGATACGTCAAGATGGTCGACGAGCGCGAGGGCGATGTCGCTCCGGCGGACCTACCACGCGCCTTCAACCGGCAAAGCGTCTGGCGCCGCATCGCGATCGTCGCGGCGGGACCGATCGCCAATCTGTTGTTGGCGGTGGTGCTGTTTGCCGCTACCTACGTGGCCGGTGTACCGGGCCAACGCGCTCTGCTTGCGCCGCCGCCTGAAGGCACGCCTGCGGCGACAGCTGGATTTGCCGACGGCGATCTCGTCACCGCGATCGATGGGGAGCCTGTGCGCTCGTGGCAGGATCTGCGCTGGCGACTGCTCAAGGCGTCGGGCAACCGCGAGGCGTCCTTCGCGGTCGAGCGGCCGGACGGCGGCGTGGCGATGCGCGTGCTGCCGCTGTCAGCGCTCAGCAGCAGCGACTGGGAGGGAAACTTCCTCGTCAATCTTGGGCTGAAAACCGATCTCGGCACACCCGTTGTGCGCGAAGCCGTTGTCGACAAACCAGCGGCGCGCGCGGGAATCCGCGAAGGCGATGCGATCGTCGCGATCGGCCACGAGGCCATGCGATCGCCAGCGGACGTTGCCGCGGTCACCAATGCGCATCCGGGCACGACGCTCGAGTTCACGGTACGTCGTGACGGCGCTGATTTTCGCACCGAACTTGTACCGGAGGTAAGCGAGCAGAACGGCAAGCGAATCGGCCTGGCAGGCATGCGTTTGAGCGTCGATCCGGCGGTCGGCCAGCGCTCTTCGATCGTCGTGCGCTACGGCCCTGGCGAAGCGCTCGCCCAAGGTGCTCGCAAGACGTGGGAATTGTCGATCTTCACCCTGAAAATGCTCGGCCGGATATTGACGGGCGACGCGTCGCTTAAAAACATCAGCGGGCCATTGACGATGGCCGACTACGCAGGTCAGTCGGCACAGGCGGGGTTGCTTACGTTCGTAGGCTATCTCGCTCTGATCAGCATCAGCCTCGGTGTCCTCAATCTGTTGCCCGTTCCCTTACTCGATGGCGGACACTTGATGTATTATCTCGCGGAGATTATCACCGGTAATCCCGTATCCGACCGCGTCCTCGAGGTCGGCCAGCGAATCGGCATGACCATGCTGGCTATGCTGATGGCTTTGGCGCTTTTCAATGACCTTTCCCGACTTTTCTGAGCCGCGAAATGCGTGCCGCGCGCGGCCGCGCGCGGCGACCTGGCTGAAACCGTTGCTCTTGTTTGTGGCGTTGCTGCTCGCGCATGCAGCCACCGCGTTTGAGCCGTTCACTGTCAAGGACATCCGCGTCGAAGGCGTGCAGCGAACCGACGCCGGCACGGTATTCAACTATCTGCCGATCAAGGTCGGCGATAGCGTCGACGACGAAAAAGCGTCGGCTGCCGTGAAGGCGCTCTACGCCACCGGATTTTTTCGCGATGTACGGCTCGAGGTCGAGGGCGACGTGCTGGTCGTCATCGTGCAGGAACGGCCCACCATCAGCCAGATTGACGTTGTCGGCGCCAAGGAATTCGAGAAGGACATCCTGAAAAAGGCGCTCAAGGACATCGGCGTCGCGGAGTCGCGCATTTTCGACCGGTCGGCGCTGGATCGAGCCGAGCAGGAGTTGAAGCGACAATACATCAACCGCGGGTTCTATGGCGTGAAGATCACCACGACCGTGACGCCGCAGGAGCGAAATCGCGTCGCGATCAATTTCAACGTCGAGGAAGGCGAAGTTGCCAAGATCGCGCGTATTAACATCGTTGGCACGCAGGCATTTTCCGAGGCCACGCTGATCAGGGAGATGCAGCTGTCGACGCCCGGATGGCTGACCTGGTACACCAAGAACGACCAGTATTCGAAGCAGAAGCTGCAGGCCGACCTCGAAACGCTGCGCAGCTACTACACGAATCGCGGGTATCTGGAGTTTGCTGTCGACTCCACGCAGGTGTCGATCACACCCGACAAAGACGACATCTACATCACCATCAACATTACCGAGGGACCTCAATTCACGGTCTCGGATGTGCGTCTCGCCGGCGAACTGCTGCTTCCCGAGGACGAATTGTTCCGACTGATCCAGGTTCGCCCGGGCGCGATCTACTCGCGCGAAAAACTCACGGCGTCGGCGAAGGCCATATCGGACCGGTTGGGCAGCGACGGCTATGCGTTCGCCAACGTCAACGCCGTGCCGGAAATCAACCGCGAGGCGCGGACTGCCGGGTTCACTTTCTACATCGATCCGGGCCGCCGCATTTACGTCCGCAAGGTCAACATCACCGGCAACGCGAAAACGCGCGACGAGGTTATTCGCCGCGAAGTCCGGCAACTCGAAGACGCGTGGTACGACTCCACCCGGATCGATCGCTCGAAGGTGCGCATCACGCGACTGCAATATTTCGAGGACGTCAATGTCGAAACGCCGTCCGTGGCAGGCAGCCCCGACCAGGTCGACCTCAACTTCACGGTGACCGAGAAGGCGACAGGCAACCTCCTCGTCGGAGTCGGCTACTCCAGTGCGGATGGCGTCGTGCTGTCTGGATCCATATCGCAGAATAACGTGTTCGGCACAGGCAATGCGCTCGTCGCCAACGTCAGCACCAGCAAAGTCAACAAGCAACTTGCCGTTACCTATGTCGAGCCGTACTGGAGCGTCGATGGCATTTCGCGCTCCACCGAGCTCTACATCCGAAGCGTCAACCCGTCGTCGCTGCCAATCGCCGCCTACCAATCGCAAACCGCCGGCGCCGCGGTCGGATTCGGGATCCCGCTGACTGAGACCGACACGGTCAACGTTGGCGTTCGCTTCGAGCACACGCAGTTGACGCTGTACAGCAACAGCCCATTGCTCTATCAGGAGTTCGTCAGGGATTTCGGCAGCATCACCAACAGCTTCATTTTCACCGCAGGCTGGTCGCGCGACACCCGGGACAGCATTCTGTTTCCCACCCGGGGCATGCTGCAAAGCTTGGCTGGCGAGATCGGCGTTGGCGACCTTCTGTATTACAAGACCGACTATCTGATCCAGTGGTTTACGCCCATGCCGTTCGGCAGCGTGCTGATGCTGCGCACGGATCTCGGCTATGGTGGCGGCCTGGGCAATAAACCGTTGCCGTTCTTCAAGGCGTATTATGCGGGCGGAGTGGGTTCAGTCCGCGGTTACCAGACAGCGTCCTTGGGTCCCCAGGACATTGCGGGAAACACGATCGGCGGACGCCAGAAAATCGTCGGCAACGTTGAACTGTTTTTTCCGGTACCGGGCACGAAACCGGGGGACCAGTCGGTGCGCATGTCGGTATTCGCCGATGCCGGGCAGATCTACGATAGTGGCTTTGAGCCGGGCCTCGAGTCGTTTCGGTTTTCGACCGGTGTCGGGCTGGCGTGGAATTCGCCGGTTGGTCCGCTCAAGTTCAGCTATGGCTATCCGCTGAACCCGGGGCCGCACGACCGCATTCAGCGCTTTCAGTTTCAGGTGGGCACCGTATTCTAGAGATGGCTGGCCCGATCATGCAGGAGAGAATTTTGAAACACCGAATGCAGCAACTATTGATCCAGGTGGCTGGCGCGCTGGTCGTTGCGTCGCTGGCAGGTCCGGGCATGGCGCAGGGCGCCGACTACAAGATCGGGTTCGTCAACAGCGAACGGCTGTTCCGGGATGCGGTGCCTGCGAAACGCGCTCAGCAAAAACTCGAAAAGGAATTCGCTGGCCGCGACGCGGAGATCCAGAAGCTCGCCAAGGAAGTTCGTGACTTGCAGGCAATGCTTGAAAAGGACGGTGTCACGATGGCCGAGACCGAGCGCCGCAACAAGGAGCGCGATCTGGCCAACATGACCCGCGATCTGCAGCGCGGTCAGCGCGAGTTTCGTGAAGACCTCAATCTGCGTCGCAACGAGGAGCTTTCCGCCGTGCAGGAGCGTGCGAACAAGGTGATCCAGCAGATCGCAATGGACGAGAAATTCGACCTGATCATCCAGGACCCAGTCATTTACGCCAGCCAGCGCATCGATATCACCGACCGGGTGATCAAGGCGCTCTCCGACAAATAGGACTGTCGGCATCGCGGTGCCAGGACCAATGGATTCACGTCACCAAGGTGCCGGGATCCCGTTGGGCGTGCTTGCGGAGCGCACCGGCGCGCAATTGGTCGGTGCGGGCGACGTTCTGATCCATCGTGTCGCCCCCCTTGACGAGGCCGGGGCCGGCGACATCGTGTTTCTTGCCAATCCGAAATATCGTGGGCAGCTCGTGGCGACGCGCGCGAGTGCCGCCATTGTCCAGCCCGCCGATGCCGGCGCAACGGCACTGCCCAAGCTGGTCACCGCAAATCCGTACGCGACGTACGCAAGCGTGGCCATGTTGTTTCATCCGGCGCAGTCCGTCAAGCCGGGAATTCATGTCACCGCGATCGTCGCGCCAAGCGCGAAGGTTGCCCCGTCGGCGTCGCTTGCAATGTACGTGCTTATCGGAGAGCGGACGAGCATCGGCGAACGGGTGCACATCCATGCCGGGTGCGTCATCGGTGACGACTGTGCGATCGCTGACGACGTGACGATCTACCCGCGCGTCGTCCTTTATCCGCATACGTCGATCGGGGTGCGAACCATCGTCCACGCCGGCGCGGTACTCGGCGCGGACGGCTTTGGCATGGCGGAGCAAGACGGTCGCTGGATCAAGGTGCCGCAGGTTGGTGGTGTCGTCATCGGCGCCGACGTCGAGATTGGCGCCAACACGACGATCGACCGCGGCGCGTTGGGCAACACCGTTCTCGAAGACGACGTCAAGCTCGATAACCAGATCCAGATCGGCCACAATTGCCGGATCGGACGCCATACCGCCATTGCCGGATGCGCTGGTATCGCCGGCAGCACGCGCATCGGCAAGAATTGCAGGATTGGTGGCGCGGCCATGATCGCCGGCCATCTCGAGATCGCCGACGGGACCGTGATCTCCGGGGCGACGGGTGTTTTCGATTCGATTCGGGAAGCGGGCACGTACACGGCGACGTTTCCTGCGTTGCCACACAGCGAATGGCGGCACGTCGCGGCAATCGTGCGGCGGTTGCGATCGCTGAACGATAAGATTCGTACGCTACAGCGTCACAGGGATGAACAGGGGGGTGACCGTGAGTGAAATGGACATCTGCGACATCATGCGGCACCTGCCGCATCGTTACCCGTTCCTGCTGGTCGATCGCGTGCTGGAATGCGTTCCCGGCGAACGGATCAAGGCGATCAAGAACGTTACGGCCAACGAACCTTTTTTTCAGGGACATTTTCCCGGTTACCCGGTCATGCCCGGTGTCCTGATCATCGAAGCACTCGCGCAAGTTTCGGTCATCCTCGTGTACAAGACGCTCAATCGGGTGCCCGACGGCAAGACGCACATCTTCTTCGCCGGCATCGACGATGCTCGCTTCCGGCGACAGGTACTGCCCGGCGATCAGCTGCTGCTGGAGTCGACGGAAAAGCGGCTCGTCCGCGGCGTCGGCAAGTTCGCGGTGCGCGCGAGCGTCGGCGGTGCGCTTGTTGCCGAGGCCGAGTTGCTGGCAGCGCTGCGCGACGCCTGAATGCCGATGGTCGCCGGCATTCATCCTACCGCCATCGTCGCCGATGACGTCCGCATCGCTTTCGGGGTCCAGATCGGACCGTATTCCGTGATCGGCGCCGATGTTGCGATCGGCGAGGGAACGGTGATCGGCGCTCACGTCGTCATTGCCGCGCGGACGACCCTCGGGCGCAGAAACCATGTATTCCAATTCGCGTCGCTCGGAGAAATCCCGCAGGACCGCAAGTATGACGGGCGACCGACTCGCACTGTCGTTGGCGACGACAACGTCATTCGCGAGTACGTGACGGTTCATGCCGGTACGATGCAGGATCGCGGCGTGACGACAATCGGCAATGGTAACTGGCTGCTTGCGTATTCGCACGTCGCCCACGACTGCGTCGTCGGCAACGGGACGACGTTTTCGAACAATGCCCAGCTGGCGGGCCACGTGATCATCGACGATCATGCGACCCTCGGCGGATTTGTGGGCGTGCATCAGTTTTGTCGCGTCGGCGCGCACGCGTTCATCGCCGCCGGCTCGATCGTGCTGCAGGACGTGCCACCGTATGTCACCGCGGCAGGCTATCCGGCGAAACCCCACGGCACCAACAATGAGGGCCTGCGCCGACGGGGTTACACGGCGGACGACTTGGTTGCCATCAAGCGAGCCTACAAGACCTTGTACCGCAGCTCGCTCACGCTTGACGAGGCCAGAACGCAGATCGCCGCAGACGCGAAAAACGCCGGCGTCCTTGCACCACTCGCCGCGTTCCTGGAGACGGCCGGACGCGGAATCATCCGTTGAGCGCGATGGGCCGCCCGAGCGCGAAAAACCGGAGCGCGCGGCGCGAGGGTCTCGCTACGAACGCGATGGGCTGCCCCGAGCGCGAAAAACCGGAGCGCGGAACGCGATGGGCCGCCTCGAGCGCCTCAGTACTCAATGAACCGGAGCGCGCGGCGTGAAGGTCTCTCATGAGCGCGATTGAAGCAGCGCCTGTTACGATCGGCATCGTTGCCGGCGAGGCCTCGGGCGACGCGCTGGGCGCACAACTCATCCATGCCGTGCGCGCACGAATGCCGCATGTCCGTTTTGTCGGCATCGGCGGTCCACGCATGGAAAGCGCCGGCTGCGATTTGTGGTACTCGCTGGACAAGCTCGCGCTGCGCGGCATCGTCGAAGTGCTCCCCCGCGTCCCTGAGCTCTTCCGCATTCGGCGCGATGTCGCCCGTCGCCTGCGCGAAGCCGGTGCGCCTCTGTTCATCGGCATCGATGCGCCCGATTTCAATCTTGGCCTGGAGGCACGGCTGAAGCGTCACGGTGTGCGCACCATCCATTACGTCAGTCCCTCGGTCTGGGCCTGGCGGCGGGAGCGCATCGATTCCATCGCGCGAGCCGCGAACCGTCTGCTGGCGCTATTTCCGTTCGAGCCTGCGCTCTACGAAAAAACCACGCTTGCGGTCACGTTCGTAGGCCACCCGCTCGCTGCGGCGGCAGCCACGCCATCGAGTCGTCGGGAGACGCGCGACTTGCTCAAGCTGGAATCAAGCCGCCCGGTATTTGCGCTGCTGCCCGGCAGCCGGATGGGCGAGATCGAAATGCACAGCGAACTGCTGCTCAATGCGGCCACGGAAATCTTCGACGCTCAACCTGAAGCACGGTTCGTGGTGCCGCTGGTGAGTCGCGAGGCGCGCGAATTCTTCGAGCGCGTTCAATACCGACTGCAGCTTGAAACGCTGCCCATGACGCTGCTGTACGGCCACGCCGATCACGCGCTGCGGGCCGCGGATGTCGGCATCGTCGCATCTGGGACTGCAACCCTCGAGGCCGCGATGTCGGGTTGTCCGCATCTCGTCTTCTATAGGCTCAATCCGGTCACGGCCAACATCGTGAGGCGCAAGCTGCTGCTACCATATGTCGGATTGCCAAACGTACTCGCGGGGCGATTCGTGGTCGCTGAATTTCTGCAGGAAGAAGCAAGTGCACCCAATCTTGCTCGCGCGGCACTCAATCTGCTCGACGATACCGTCACGCGCCGCCGGCTCGAATCGCTGTTTGCCAGCATGGCCAAGACCCTTGCCGCCGACACGCCGACGCTGGTGACTGACGCCGTGGCGACGGAATTGCGTGCGGCGGGTATCGCGTGCTGATCGCTGGCGTGGACGAGGCGGGAAGGGGGCCGCTGGCGGGACCGGTGGTGGCCGCGGCTGTGATCCTGCATCCGCAGCGGCGCATTCGCGGGCTGCGCGATTCGAAGCTGCTGGCCGCGCCGACGCGAGAGCGGCTGGCGGCGGAAATCCGTGTGCAGGCCATCGCCTGGGCGGTCGCTGAAAGCAATGTCGGCGAAATCGACGCGATCAACATCCTTCAGGCGACGTTGCTCGCGATGCGGCGTGCAGTCGAGCGACTTTGGCAGCGTCCGGACGTCGCATGGATCGACGGGCAGCATTGTCCGCCGCTCGATTGTCCAACGAGGGCGATCGTCGGCGGCGATCGCGATATTGCGGCGATTGCGGCGGCATCGATACTTGCCAAGACCGACCGGGACGCGATGCTGGTCGAACTCGATCGTGAATATCCGGTGTACGGGTTCTGTCGGCACAAGGGCTACTCGACGCCTGAGCATCTGTCGGCGCTGGCGACCCACGGACCGTGTCCCGCGCACCGGCGCAGCTTCGCTCCGGTCACCCAGATCGTGCTCAACTTCCGGTGATCATGAAGACTTTTCCCAGGGCGCTATTGTTCGACGTTTTCGGAACCGTCGTTGACTGGCGCGGTAGCATCATCCGCGAGGGACAACGGCTCGGTCGAAGCAAGGGAGCGCGTGCCGACTGGAGCGCTTTTGCCGACGCATGGCGACGTGGTTATCACCCGGCCATGCAACGGGTGCGCAGTGGCGATCTGCCGTGGCAGTCCATCGACGCACTGCACCGCATGATTCTCGACGGTTTGCTGCGTGATTTCGGCTTGCGCCTCAGCGAGCGCGAGAAGCGCGACCTGAACAACGCGTGGCATCGATTGCGGCCCTGGTCGGACTCCGTCAAGGGGCTGACGCGGCTCAAGCGGCGATTCGTGATTGGCACGCTCTCGAACGGTAACGTCGCGCTGCTCGTCGACATGGCGAAAAACGCCGGGTTGCCGTGGGATTGCGTGCTGTCGGCGGATCTGTTCCATCACTTCAAACCCGACCCGGAGGTTTACCTGGGAGCGGCTGCGTTGCTCGGCTTGGCCCCGCGTGAGGTCATGCTGGTCGCTGCGCACAAGGACGATCTTGCCGCGGCGCGAAAGTGCGGCTTGCGCACTGCGTTCGTGCGCCGGCCGCTCGAGCACGGCGCGGATTCCGATCCCGATCTTGCCGACGATCGTCGATGCACGCTCAACGCAGACGATTTCGTGGACCTGGCGCGCCAGCTTGGCGCGTAGGCGAACCGCGTCAAACCCGCTTCAGCTCGCTCCAGTATTCGTGGTGCGCCGTGTTCACGTGCGAAATGCGCAATTCGACCGGCACGTCGCCATAGGTCAGCGCGACGCGTCGGATCTGCAGTAGCGGCGCGCCGGTGGGGACGTTCAGCAAGGGCGCGATTTCGTGGTCGACGGTGGTGGCACGCAACCGTTCAATCGTCCGCACCACCGAAATGCCGAACATTTCCTGATAGAGGTTGTACACGGTGCTCGATCGATTGCGAAACGCACGCTTGGTCATTCCGGGAAAGCGCGTGGCCGAGACGGTGATGTCGTCGACGATCACCGGGTCGTCCGAGAGCGACAACAGATTCCGAATGCGAAAGAGCGGGTCCCCCGTGGCGATCGACAGCGCTTCAGCGGCGACTTTGTCGGCCTTCGCCCTGGCAAATCCCAGCAGACGAACGACGGGATATTCCTTGGCGCCGCCCTGCGGTACGACATGAAAGAAGTAGAACAAGAGGCGGTCGCGATTGTGGCTGGCGACGAAAGTCCCGCGCCCCTGCTGGCGGATGAGCATGTTTTCGGCGACCAGCTCGTCGATCGCCCTCCTGACCGTACCAATACTGACGCCGTGTTGCTCAGCGAGCCGCCGCTCGGCGGGTATCGCGTCACCAGGTTTCCATTCCCCGCCTGCCAACGCGTCCATCAGTTGTCGCTTGACCGCACGATAAAGCGGGATCGCGAGGGGCACCCCGGGAAAGGAGGTGCCGGTCGATTGGCTTGGTGCGCTGGACATGGCGACGGAAGTCTAGCAAATCCTCTAGGTGATTCAATTCATATAGATGATATAGTTGATTACGTTGCAGCGTGACGCTACACTAGAGTGTCACAGCGCCGTTTTGGAGATTGCATGATCCATTGCGTATTGCACGACCCGAAGGATTCCGTCGCGGTGGTCGTCGTCGAAGGCGTCAAGGCTGGCCAGACGCTCACCGGCCTGATCCTCGACGAAGACCGCACCATCACCGTGCCTTGCGCACAGGACATACCGCTGGGGCACAAGGTCGCTCTGAAGGACATGAAAGTCGGCGACACGGTCATCAAGTACGGTGTGGATATCGGCAAGGTCGTGGCGCCGATCGCGACCGGGCAGCATGCCCACGTCCACAACATCAAAACCAAGCGGTGGTAAACGTGCAGACCAAATTCTGGGGCTATCGTCGTGAAAACGGTCGTGTGGGTGTGCGCAATCACGTCATCGTCCTACCGGTCGACGACTTGTCGAATGCCGCTTGCGAAGCCGTCGCCAATAACATCAAGGGCACGCACGCGATACCGCATCCTTATGGTCGCCTGCAATTCGGCGCCGACCTCGACCTGCATTTTCGCACCTTGATTGGCACTGGCAGCAATCCGAACGTGGCGGCGGTTGTCGTCATCGGCATCGAAGAGGGCTGGACCAAGCGAGTGGTCGATGGCATCGCCGCGACCGGCAAGCCAGTCACCGGATTCGGCATCGAATTGCACGGCGATCACGATACGATCATGCGAGCGTCCAAGGCGGCACGGGAATATCTGCAGACGGCGAGCGAATTGCATCGCGTGGAATGCAAGCTGAACGAGCTCTGGGTATCGACCAAATGCGGCGAGTCGGACACCACTTCAGGCTGCGGTGCCAATCCGACCGTCGGCGATGCCTTCGACAAACTCTACGCTGCCGGATCCACGCTGGTTTTCGGCGAAACGACGGAACTGACCGGTGGCGAGCAGATCGTCGCGGCACGGTGCCGGGATGACAAGGTACGCAAGGATTTCATGCGCATGTTCGATCGCTATCAGGAAGTCGTGAACCGCCACAAGACGACCGACCTGTCCGAGTCTCAGCCGACCAAGGGCAATATCGCGGGCGGCCTGACGACGATCGAGGAAAAAGCCCTGGGCAACATCCAGAAAATCGGCAGGAAATGCCTAGTGGACGGTGTGCTGGACAAAGCCGAGATCCCGACCGGGTCCGGATTGTGGTTCATGGACAGTTCGTCGGCGGCGGCAGAAATGGTCACGCTATGTGCGGCTTCCGGATACGTCGTGCATTTCTTCCCGACGGGGCAGGGCAACGTCATCGGCAATCCCATCCTTCCGGTCATCAAGATCTGCGCGAACCCGCGCACCGTGCGCACCATGAGCGAGCATGTCGACGTCGATACCAGCGGGCTATTGCAGCGCGAGATCACCATGGACCAGGCGGGTGACAGACTGCTCGATATGATGTTCCGCACCGCCAATGGCAGGCTGACCGCTGCCGAAGCGCTCGGGCACCGCGAGTTCGTCATGACGCGTCTCTACGAGAGCGCCTGATCGGCGCGGCCCGTGCGGCCGCCGACGATGCCCTCTATAATTGCGGCATCTTCGCTCGTTCCACGGGAAATTCCATGCGTATCGAAGTGCTCGCGCGGCGCGCCTGCTTACTGCTGCTGACCACCCTGGTCGCGCTGGCCACGACGGCGCGAGCGGAATTGGCGGAGTTGAAGGTCGCTAAGCAATACGGTATCAGCTACTTGCCTCTGATGCTCATGGAAGACGGCAAGGTCATCGAAAAATACGCCAAGGCTGCGGGCGTTGATGTGTCAGTGACCTGGGCGACATTCGCTGGCGGTAACGTCATGAACGACGCGCTGCTGTCCAACAGCCTGCAGTTTGCATCGGGCGGCGTTGGACCTTTGGTCATTCTCTGGTCGCGCACCCGCGGGAATCTCGACGTTCGAGGCGTTGGCGCGTTGAATTCCATGCCGCTGTACCTGGTCACCCGCAACCCCGACGTGAAGACGATCAAGGACTTCACGGACAAAGATCGCATCGGCATGCCCGCGGTCAAGATCTCAGTGCAGGCGCTTGCCTTGCAGATGGCGGCCGAACAGGTATTCGGTCCCGGACAACAGAATCGGCTCGATCCCCTCACGGTTACGATGGCACACCCGGACGCGATGCAGGCGATGTTATCCGGACAATCCGAAGTCGACTCGCACTTCGGCTCGCCGCCCTACCAATACCAGGAACTCGCCAAGCCGGGCATGCACCTGGTGCTCAACAACTATGACGTGATGGGCGGGGCGGTCACCTTCAATGTGGTCTGGACCACCGAAAAATTTCGTAGCGAGAATCCAAAACTTTACGACGCTTTCGTGAAGGCACTCGACGAGGTGCAAGCCACGATCAACCGCGACAAGCGCTCGGCTGCGGAAGCCTACATCCGCATTTCGAAGGACAAGGATACGGTCGACAACATCCTGCGCATGATGAACGACCCGCAGATTGTATTTACGACGACGCCGCAGAATGTGATGAAGTACGCCGACTTCATGGCCAAGACCGGGGCAATCAAGGTCAAGCCGGAGTCGTGGAAAGAGCTGTTCTTTCCCAACGTTCACGCCATGCCGGGTAGCTGATGACTGCGACCGACGCGCTGCTCGTGCCTTTGCAGGGCATCGCGGCGGATCTAGCGACGATCCGCGCGGCGCATGCGCGCATTCGACAGCACATCCAGCGAACGCCGGTACTGTCCAGCCGCTCGATCGATGCCGCCGTTGGCGCGAGCCTGTTCTTCAAGTGCGAAAATCTTCAGAAAGTTGCCGCGTTCAAGGCTCGCGGCGCTTGCAATGCGGTGCTCAGCCTGACTGATGCGGAGGCCGCGCGCGGCGTCGTCACGCATTCATCGGGCAACCATGGTGCGGCGCTCGCGTGGGCCGCGACTCGACGGGGCATTTCATCGTGGATCGTCATGCCCTCCAATGCGGCGGTCGTGAAGCAGAATGCGGTTCGAGGCTTCGGAGGAACGGTACGTTTGACCGAGCCGACGCTTCCGGCGCGCGAGGCCGCGTGTGCGGCCGTCCTCGTGGAGACGGGTGGAACGCTGGTCCATCCTTACAACGACTGGCGGGTCATCGCCGGACAGGGCACTGCAGCCCTCGAACTGCTCGAAGAGATGCCGGAACTCGACGCCATCATCGCGCCGGTCGGCGGGGGTGGTTTGCTCTCTGGCACCGCGATTGCCGCGAAGGGCTTGCGGCCTGCGATCAAGGTCTTTGGCGCCGAACCCGCGGGTGCGGACGACGCGGCGCGGTCGCTGCGTGTTGGTCACATCGTCCCGCAGACGGATCCGCACACGATTGCCGACGGCCTGCGCTCGTCGCTCGGCGAGAAGACGTTTGCCGTGATCAAGTCGATGATCGACGACATCGGCACGACGTCGGAAGATGCAATTGTTCGCGCGATGCGCCTGACGTGGGAAAGGCTCAAGCTGGTAATCGAACCTTCGGCGGCGGTGCCGCTCGCCGCGCTGTTGGAGCACACGTTGCCCGTCGGCGGGATGCGCGTGGGAGTGATTCTAAGCGGGGGCAATGTCGACCTCGAGCGCCTGCCCTGGCAAACGTAGCAACACGAAGGGGGAGACTATGAGCGCACCGGCGCCATTGCTCGACGTCAAGGGCGTCACGCTGCAGTACAAAACCAAGGATCACTTGATCACGGCGACGTACCGGGTCGACTTCGAGGTTTTTCAGTCCGATCGCTTCGTCCTGCTCGGCCCTTCCGGTTGCGGCAAGTCGACGCTGCTCAAGGCCGTAGGCGGATACATGCGTCCCGTCGAGGGTGTGATCAGACTGAAAGGGCAGGAGGTCAGCAAACCGGGGCCCGATCGCATGATGGTCTTCCAGGAATTCGATCAATTGCTGCCGTGGAAAACTGTCAAGCAAAATGTCATGTTCGCTCTCACCGCCAGCGGCAAACTCGCGGGCAAAGCTGCCGAGGACAAAGCGCTCGAATACATCGTCAAGGTCAACCTCGCCAAATTCGCGGACAGCTATCCGCACACGCTTTCCGGAGGGATGAAGCAGCGCGTCGCCATCGCGCGCGGCATGGCCATGGAGCCCGACGTGTTGTTGATGGACGAGCCCTTCGCCGCGCTCGACGCGTTGACCCGGCGCAAAATGCAGGACGAGTTGCTGCAGTTGTGGGACGACACCCATTTCACAGTGCTGTTCGTGACGCATTCGATTCCCGAGGCGATTAAGATCGGCAACCGAATCCTGCTACTGTCGCCGCACCCCGGGCAGGTCAAGGCGGAGATCAATAGTCTGCCGCGCGAGGAAGCCGAGGGCGAGTCCGCCAAACTGCTCGAAGGCAAGATCCACAAAATGCTGTTCGCCGACGAAGTCGAAGAAGATGCCGCCCGGGTATGAGTCCTGCGACACCAAGCATTCGCCTGCCGCGCCAGATTCGGCCCGGACCGAACAAGGAGCAGATCGATGACTGAAACCGCGGTGGCACGTGCCGACGTTTTTCGCGAAACGGTCGACGCGTCGAAATTCGGCGTGATCCAGAAGCCGCTGTCGACGTGGGAGCGGATCTACAACATTACGGCGGTGCGCAAGGTGGCGATACTCATCTTCCTTGCGGTTGCGTGGGAAGCCTACGCGCGCTGGCTCAACAATCCGCTGCTATTCCCGACCTTCGGCGCGACCCTCGACGCGTTCTATCACGCCATCTTCGGTGGCGGGCTCCTGGGCAAGGCGTGGACATCGATCAAAGTGCTGCTGATCGGTTACAGCGCAGGAATCGCGCTTGCGGCATTGCTGACAGTCTTCGCGATCACGTCGCGGGTCGGCACCGATTTCCTCGAAACCCTTACGTCCATGTTCAATCCGTTGCCGGCCATCGCGCTGCTGCCGCTGGCGTTGATCTGGTTCGGTTTGGGCAACGGCAGCCTCGTCTTCGTACTGATCCACTCGGTACTATGGGCGGTCGCGCTGAACACGCACTCGGGCTTTCTTTCCGTCTCGAACACGATGCGCATGGTGGGACGCAATTATGGACTGCGCGGGCTGTCCTATGTCGGGCGAATCCTGATTCCGGCGGCGTTCCCCAGCATCCTCACCGGCCTGAAGATCGGCTGGGCGTTCGCATGGCGCACGTTGATCGCCGCCGAGTTGGTGTTCGGCGTGTCGTCCGGATCGGGTGGTCTCGGCTGGTTCATTTACGAGAACAAGAATCAACTGGAAATTCCCAACGTGTTCGCTGGCCTGTTCACGGTGATCGTCATCGGGTTGCTGGTGGAGAACGTAATCTTCCGCACCATCGAGGCCAGGACGGTACGTAAGTGGGGCATGCAAAACTGAACCGGAGAGATTGCAGACAATGAACGATCGACATGTCGCGCGCAGTGACTATCCGCGCTTCCATCTCGCCTTTCCCGTCACCGACCTCGCCGCCGCCCGACGGTTCTACGGCGAGTTTCTCGGCTGTCCCGAAGGGCGCAGTTCGCCCGAATGGATCGACTTCGATTTTCATGGGCATCAGATCGTCGCACACAAGGTGGCGTCCGGCGCGATGAGCGACGCGACGAGCCTGGTCGACGGCGATCAGGTCCCGGTGCGGCACTTCGGCGTGATCCTGCCGATGGCGCAGTGGCAAAGCCTCGCCACCAAGCTTCAGTCCGCGGGTACCAAATTCGTGATCGAGCCGCACGTCCGGTTCAAGGGCCTCGCCGGGGAGCAGGCAACGATGTTTTTCCTCGATCCGTTCGGCAACGCGCTCGAATTCAAGGCCTTCGAGCACATCGAACAGCTGTTTGCCAAGCAGTGAGCGGCTCCCGCAAGCGCATCGTCATCACCGAATTCATGGACGAGGCTGCCGTGGCGTCGCTCGCTGCGCGCTTCGACGTGCGTTACGACGCGGCGCTCGTCGATCGTCCAAGTGAGCTCAAGTCGTCGCTGGCCGATGCCGATGCCGCGATCGTGCGCAACAGGACACAGGTCAACGGCGAGTTCCTTGCGGCGGCACGGCGCCTCAAGGTCGTAGGCAGATTGGGCGTCGGCCTCGACAACATCGATATGCCGGGCTGCAGGGCGCGAGGCATCGACGTCATTCCGGCCACGGGCGCCAATGCCCAGGCCGTCGCCGAGTACGTGATCGGCACTGCCATGCTTCTGCTGCGCGTCGCATATTTCAGCAGCAACGCAGTCGCCGCGGGCGCCTGGCCACGCGCCGCGCTGTCCGACGGCCGCGAAATCGCGGGCAGGACGCTGGGTGTGGTTGGCTTCGGCGGAATCGGAAGGCTCGTAGCACAACTTGCGCGATCGCTGCAAATGCGCGTGGTCGGCTACGACGCACAGATTACTGCGGACGCTCCCCTCTGGCACGAAGCGATGGTAACGCCGATGACGCTCGATGAACTTCTGCGTATTGCAGACGTCGTGACGTTGCATGTTCCGCTGACGCCCGAAACACGCGGCTTGCTTGGACCCGCTAAACTCGCTTTGATGAAACCCGACGCGATCCTCATCAACACGGCGCGTGGCGGCGTCGTCGACGAAGCCGCGCTCGCGGCCGCGCTGATGGCTGGAAAACTCGGTGGCGCGGCACTCGATGTATTCGAGCGCGAGCCGCTGCCTGCCGGATCGCCCCTGACGGGCTGTCCCAACCTGATCCTGACGCCGCACGTCGCGGGCGTCACGCGCGAATCCAATGTACGCGTATCGATGCTTATCGCCGACAAGGTCGCGGCGGCGCTGGCGCGCTGACGCGCACGTGGAATCCACGATGCCCAAGTTCACTCTCGCACAGCTTACCGACCTCGCGGCGCACGCGCTGGCACGCGCCGGTGCCAGTGCCGCCGTTGCCGCGGCGACGGCAAAGGCGCTCGCGCAAGCCGAAGCACAAGGTCTCGCGTCGCATGGCATGTCGCGGATACCGCAGTACGCGGCGCATTTGCGGAGTGGACGGGCCGACGGCAACGCGGTACCGGTTGTCGTGCGGTCGCGTGGCGGGGCGGTGCTCGTCGACGCCCGGTGCGGCTTGGCGTTTCTTGCGTGCGATCTCGCCGTGGTGCAGGCCGTCGAGCGCGCACGCGAGTTCGGTGTCAGCTTTGTGGGCGTTACCAATAGCCACCACTTTGGCGTCGCCGCCGACCACCTTGTCCCGGTCGCCGCGGCGGGCATGGTCGGGCTCGCTTTCGGCAATTCGCCGGCAGCGATGCCGGCCGCAGGCGGCAGACATCCGATCTTCGGTACCAATCCGATCGCCGCCGTATTTCCGCGCAATCATGGCGATCCGCTGATGATCGACCTCTCCCTTTCGGAAGCCGCGCGCGGGAAAGTCATGATCGCTGCCAAGGAAGGCCGGCCGATCCCACTGGGCTGGGCGCTGGATCGCGATGGCCAGCCCACCACCGACGCCAAGGCGGCGCTGGCCGGATCGATGCTGGCGATGGGCGGCACCAAAGGTGCGATGCTCGCGCTGATCGTCGAGTTGCTTGCGTGCGCGCTCACCGGCGCGGCGATGGGTTTCGAAGCCGACTCGTTTTTCGTCGACGAAGGCAATCGGCCGCGCATTGGTCAGGCCTTTCTGGTGATCGATCCGGACGCGCTGGCGGGACGCTCGGCCTACTTCGAGCGGATCGAATCCTTGATTGCGGAAATTGGGAAGGATGCGGGCGTGCGACTTCCCGGCGCCCGGCGGCAGGCGCTTGCCGTCAAGGCGGCGGTGGACGGCGTCGAGATCCCGTCGGCGCTGGCCGAACAACTAAGACTCCTCGCGGCGGCATAGATCGATGCGGCAACGAACCGGGTGCACGAATGACCACGACACCGACTCGCGCGACTGCGCTGTTGCTCAACTTTGCGCACGCGCTCGATCACATGTTCCTGCTGATTTTCGCGACCGCGGTCGCAGCCATTGCGAGCGATTTCGGCTTTGCCGACTGGGAATCGCTGATGCCCTACGGCGTGGGTGCGTTCTTGCTGTTCGGGCTTGGATCGCTGCCGGCCGGACGCCTGGGAGACTTGTGGGGGCGCCGCCGCATGATGCTGATTTTTTTCTTCGGTATGGGCGCATCGTCGCTGCTGGTGTCGCTCACGCGCGACGCGTGGCAACTCGCGGGCGCGCTGACGCTGCTGGGCGCGTTTTCATCGATCTATCATCCGGTCGGCATTCCGATGTTGGTGCGCGGTGCGAAGCGCCCGGGTCTCACGATCGGCATCAATGGCCTGGCGGGGAACCTCGGCGTGGCACTGGCGGCGGTAACCACGGGCCTGCTCGTCAAGTATGCGGGTTGGCGCATCGCGTTCGTTGTACCGGCGTTGCTGGCATTTGCCTGCGGCATTGCATTCGCGCGCGTCGCGCCGCGGGAAATCGCGGCACCCGCCCGCGCGCCGAAAGCAGCGTCCGCGCACACCGCGGCGACCTTGGCACGCGTTTTCGCCGTCATGACGATCGCCGCCATTTCGTCCAGCCTGCTCTTCAATTTCACCACCAACGGGAATGGTCAGCTCCTGCGAGAGCGATTGACCGGCATCATCGACGACCCGGCATTGCTCGGGCTGTTGCTGGCGCTGGTGTATGTCGTCGCGTCGTTCGCCCAGGTCGCGGTGGGACTGCTCATCGATCGCTATCCGCTGAAATACCTGTATCTGGCCATCGTCGCGTTGCAGGCGCCCCTCTTTGCGCTGGCTGCGTCGGCGACGGGTTGGACCCTGTTCGTCCTGCAGATTGCGTTCATGGTTGTGGTTTTTGGATCGATCCCGTTCACCGACGCAATGATCGTCCGCTATGTCGACGATCGCATGCGGTCGCGGGTCAGCGGCATGCGCCTGGCGGTTTCGTTCAGCGTCAGCTCCGCAGCCGTGTGGCTACTCGGGCCCTTGGTCAAAGCCTCGGGCTTCGGAACCCTCCTGTTATTGATGGCGGGCATCGCAATCGTAACGTTGTTGGCGATTGCGTGGCTGCCGCCGGTGCCTCGTGGCCGGTCGGCAACCGCGACGATCGTGGTGGGGACGACGCCGCAACCGACCCACGGCGAAGATTGAATGCGGGCCTTGGCTGTGCCCGTCGCGTTCATTGGAGTACGTTCGCGCTGCGCGCTCCGGCGCATCGGGCACTGAGGCGCTCGGGGCGGCCCGTCGCGCTCATGTCACTTTGACTCCGAGCATCATGCCGCCATCCTCGTGCTCGAGATTGTGGCAATGGACCATGTAGGTCTGCGCCCCCGGAAACGGCATGGCGAAGTCGATGGCGACACGAACGCTCTCGCCGGGCCATACGAGGACCGTGTCCTTCCACCCCATATCCGTCGCCAGACGGCCAGCGCTGTCGACTTTGAGCGCGGCAATCTGGTCCGGGCTGGTCTGACGTTCGAGCACCTGGAAGTGGAAGCCATGCAGGTGCATCGCATGCGGCATGCTGTTGAAATAGTTGCGGATCAGCCAGGTCTCTACCGTTCCTCGCTGCGTCTCGATAGGCGTTTCGCCCATCACGAACACGCGATCATTGATGCGCCAACGCCCCTTGGCGAACCCGAGGCGCAGCGGCCGCTCCGTCACATTGTCGATGGCGATCGGGGCAATCTGCGACAACTGCGCCGGCACGCGCGCGGAATAGGCAACGCGCTCCCGTACCCGCAACTGCAACAGTGCCCGCTGAGCGCCTTCGGGAAAGCCTCCGCCATGACCCATGGCCGCATGATCGACGGCAGTAGCCGCCGTCGGCGCGTCGGGAGCCGGCATGGCCTGTCCCATCGCGGCATGATCGCCCGACGGCGCCATCGTGTTCATCTCCATGTGCATTGGATCGAACGTCCGCGTTTCCAGCACGAGCGTGTCGCCGACGCTCGCGTCGCTCAGATCGACCAGGATATCGATGCGCTCGGCAGAGGCGACGAACGCGTCCTCGCAACGCCGTGGCGCAGGCAACAGGCCGCCGTCGGTGCCGATCAGGGTGAACGGAACGCTCTTGCCATCTGCGGTACGAAAGCCCAGGCGGTACGTCCGCGCATTCGACGCATTGAGTACGCGAAAGCGGTAGATGCGCGTCGCCACGTCGAGATACGGGCAAGCGGTACCATTGACGTAGACGGCATCGCCGAGAAAGCCGTGCATGCGATCCGCTTCGCTTGCGACGTAGCCACTGGCGCGCCGATCCTGCAGCACGAGCGGGACTTCGGTGGTCCCCGGCGTGAGGTCCAGTGCAGCGCGTAGCCGGCGCTCGTCCTCGTCCTCGACTTCGATCATCCCGAACAGGCCGCGATAGGCCTGCGCGGCAGTCATCCCATGCGGATGCGGGTGGTACCAGTACAGTGCGCCGCGGTTGCGCACTTCGAACTCGTACGCGTAGCCTTTGCCGGGTTCGGCCACGGTCATGCCCGCGCCGTCATTTTGCGTGTCCACCGCGAGTCCGTGCCAGTGAACGATCGTCGGCTCGGCGAGCATGTTGTCGAAGTCGATCCGGACACGCTCGCCGCGGCGCAGGATCAGCGTGGGATTGCGGAACTGGCGGCCGCGATGCTCCGCGGTATAGGCCAGCGCGTCCGGACTGCCGGCGATGGTGGAGGCGCGCAGGCGCAAGCGCGCGCCGTCCGGTGCCAGCCGGCCGAACATTCCGCTTGCGCCGGGAATCTGCAACGGCTGCGCGCTGGCGCCGGCGCCGCAGAAATCGCCCAATGCGCGGTTGCTTGGCGCTGCATCGTCAGGCAGCGCCGCGCGCGGCAGCGCATAGGCACCGAGCGCACCCAGCGCTTTGAGGAATCTTCGGCGCGGATGCGACAACCGGATCATGCAGTAGAAACCATCGCCACGCGCATTGCGAGTGCCCGTGCGTCAGCGGGTCGCCACGCCCCAGGGCAATGCGCCGACGGGAATCTCCGCGATTTTGGTATTGGTCTCGGTGTCGATCACCGCGACCGCGTTGGATCGCCCGGCCGCGACGTAGAGTTTTTTCCCGTCCGGTGTAATCGCCATGTTCCATGGGCGCTTGCCCACGGGCACCTTGGCCACGATCGCGTTGGTCGAGGTGTCGATGACCTGCACGATGCCTTCGCCGCCGGAACTCACGTAGACGAATTTTCCGTTGGGATGCACCGTCACGCCGTTGGAGCGGCTGGCGGCCTTGATGCGCGCGATGACTTCGCCCTGCGCAACATCGAACACGTTGACGGTGTCGGCATTCTCCGCGGCCACATACGCGCGGCTGCCGTCAGGCAGAAAGCCGATACCGCGCGGCCGATCGCCTACCTTGACCGATTTGACCACCTCGCCCTTGGCGAGATCGACGATATCGACGCTGTCGGCTTCTTCGCTGCTGACGTATAGCCATTTGCCGTCGGGGCTGAACACCGCGTGCTCGGGATTCTTGCCACGCATCTTGATCCGGCGCGCGACTTGGCCGGTGGTTGTGTCGATCACCAGCACCAAATTGTCTTCCTCGACCGCCGCCGACAGCCACTTGCCGTCGGCAGACAGATAGATCCCCTCGGGCGAGTTACCAAGCGGCGTGCGCGCACTTTCCTTCCCGGTCGCGGTGTCGATGGTCAACAATGCATTGCTCGCCTGTTCGCTGATGTAGAGGCGCTTGCCGTCGAGGGACAACGCGATACCGCGAGGTTTGCCGCCGACGTTGAATGTAGCCTTGACCGTGTCGTTCGCCGTGTCGATAACGGAGACCGTGCCGGATCCCTCGTTGGACGAGTAAGCAAATGGCGCCGCGACAGCGGCAGCGCACAGACATAGCGCCGCGATCGGCGCGGTCCGCAAAATTCGCAGCATGGTCGTCCTTCCTCTTGCCATTATCCTCACGATGCCCGGTTCACGCCGCCGCGAATGCAGCCGCCACCAATTCCCATTAGATCACATACTGCGACCGATCAAACCATATCGAGATCTGGCGGCAACCGCGAAAGTCTGTCCGCTGGGGCGGTGCGCATCCAGCTGCTTCTGGCGACCGCAGTCGATCACTTGAACTCCGACCGCTTAAGCCGAAGATAAGTTCGGTTTGCGTTTTCTCGATGACGCCTCTCATACTACAATCGGGCGCTTGATTTTGCCGCGAAGCTAGGGCTCGACCCGTCGCGTCAACATGGTGTCGCAGTGCGCACTGTCATTGCTGTCATTCAAAGGAGAGGGTCGTGGATGTTCGGGCTGCAGTAGCTTATAGCGCAGGCGCACCGCTGGTCGTGGAGACGGTACAGTTGGACGGACCCAGGGCCGGCGAAGTATTGGTCGAGATCAAGGCGACCGGCATTTGCCACACCGACGAGTTCACACGCTCGGGCGCGGATCCGGAAGGCCTCTTTCCGGCGATCCTGGGACACGAAGGCGCCGGTATCGTCGTCGACGTGGGTCCGGGCGTGACGAGCGTCAAGAAGGGTGATCACGTTATCCCGCTCTATACGCCAGAGTGCCGGCAGTGCAAGTCCTGCCTGTCGCGCAAGACCAATCTCTGTACCGCAATTCGCGCGACCCAAGGTAAGGGCGTCATGCCCGACGGTAGCAGTCGCTTTTCGCTCAAGGGGAAGCCCATATATCACTACATGGGTTGCTCGACCTTCGCCAATTTCACTGTTTTGCCGGAGATCGCGGTCGCCAAGATCCGCGAAGACGCGCCGTTCGACAAGGTCTGCTACATCGGGTGTGGTGTGACAACGGGTATCGGCGCAGTGATCAACACCGCCAAGGTCGAGCCCGGTGCGAATGTCGTGGTGTTTGGCTTGGGCGGCATCGGACTGAACGTCGTGCAAGGCGCACGCATGGCCGGTGCCAACATGATCGTCGGCGTCGACCTCAATCCCGCACGCGAGGCGCTTGCGCGCAAGTTCGGCTTGACGCACTTCGTCAATCCAAAGGAGGTCAAGGGTGATCTGGTTCCGTATCTGGTCGATCTGACCGGTGGGGGCGCGGATTACAGCTTTGAATGCATCGGTAACGTCGAGGTCATGCGGCAGGCTCTGGAATGCTGCCACCGGGGCTGGGGCGTTTCCGTGATCATCGGCGTGGCCGGCTCCGGCCAGGAGATAAAGACGCGGCCGTTCCAACTTGTGACTGGGCGCGTATGGAAGGGTACGGCGTTCGGCGGAGCGCGCGGCCGAACCGATGTGCCGAAGATCGTCGATTGGTACATGTCGGGCAAGATCAATATCGACGATCTGATAACCCACGTGCTTCCGCTCGATCGAATCAACGAAGGCTTCGACCTGATGCACGAGGGCAAATCGATCCGAGCGGTCGTCACTTACTGACGCCAACGGGTTCGTAGTAATCTGTCGGAGCGAGACAGATAGACGTTGTGTTGTTGAATCCGCGAGCCGGGCAGTAGGGCGCGTGACAGCTGTTATCTCGATAAAGGAGGAAACTGACCATGGCAACTTCCATTCATCCAGGCGTCGACCAAGGCCTCAAGGCTGGTGCCGCAAACTTCGCAGGCGGTACGCTGTCCTGCAAGTGTTCCGACAAAAAAGTGACGGTGTCGATCAAGGGTCAGGCTGCCCACAATCACGTGTGTGGTTGCACGAAGTGCTGGAAGCCGGCCGGCGCGCTGTTTTCACAGATAGCGGTCACGCCTCGCGAGAACCTCAAGGTGACCGCAAATGAGGACAAACTTAAAGTTGTCGACCCGAGCGCGACCATCAAGCGCTACGCGTGCACGGGCTGCGGCGTGCACATGTATGGGCGCATCGACAATACGGGCCATCCGCTATACGGCGTGGATTTCTTCCACACCGAATTGTCCTCGGAGCCGGGATGGGCGCCGCCGGAATTTGCCGCATTCGTCTCGTCCATCATCGAGTCGGGGGCCGATCCGGCGAAGATGGGCGCGGTCAGAGGCCGGCTGAAGGAGCTCGGTCTGGAGCCCTACGATGCCCTGTCGCCACCGCTCATGGACATGATCGCCACGCATATCGCGAAGACCAAGGGCACGCTCTATCACGCCTAGGGCATCTGCCGGGTAACGCGCGGGCGGCAGACAGAAGTCAGCGTCCGGTCGTCACGCGGAGGGCCAGCGCACATGCAGCGCGCACGACCCTCCGTATTTATTCGTATTCGAGCGCTGGAAACGCGCGCCGCCTGGTCCTGGATATGACTGTCAAAACGCTTTCCGAGAACAAGTGCTTCGGCGGCGTGCAGGGAATCTATGCGCACGATTCGGCCGAGACACAATGCTCCATGCGCTTCGGGGTCTTTCTGCCGCCGCAGGCAGCGACAAGCCGCGTGCCAATGCTGTATTGGCTCTCGGGTCTGACCTGCACCGAAGAAAACTTCATCATCAAGGCTGGTGCCCAGCGCGTGGCCGCCGAGTTGGGTCTCGCCCTTGTTGTGCCGGACACGAGCCCCCGTGGTCTCAATATTTTCGGGGAAGCAGACAGCTACGACTTTGGCCTCGGCGCCGGCTTCTACGTCGATGCTACTGAGGCGCCGTGGTCACGCGGATATCGCATGTATTCTTATGTCACGAGCGAATTGGCCGCGATTGTCGCTGCGAATTTTCGAGTCGACGTGTCTCGTGCCGGCATTTTTGGACATTCGATGGGGGGACACGGCGCGCTCACGATCGCATTGAAGAATCCCCGCACTTACAGAGCGGTCTCGGCTTTTGCTCCGATATGCTCGCCGATGCGTTGCCAATGGGGCGAAAAAGCGCTGACAGGCTATCTTGGTCGCGATCGCGCTCGGTGGCGTGAATACGATGCGACGGCGCTGCTCGAAGACCGGGGGTGGATTGGGCCGCCAATTCTGGTTGACCAAGGGACCAAGGACCCGTTTCTGGATACCCAACTCAACCCTGAACTGCTCAGGCAGGCGTGCATCTTGCGCAATGTGCCGCTCGAGATGCGGATGCAGGAAGGCTACGATCACAGCTACTTTTTTATCGCCAGCTTCATCGAAGACCACCTCCGTTTCCATGCGCGCCACCTCTAGCGGTGCGCGATCGCGCGTCAATCCGTTCGGCACGCTCGCAGTATTCAACAGCTGAGGCTGAATGAAACGCGCCAGAAATTCTGCGGCGTCCGGGTGCTGCGAACTCGCTTGCGCCGCATGGGTGACGGCGCTGATGACGGTCTCGGCGGTGGCACAGGCACAGGTGGACGCCGGGCCACCAGCCGCGTTCACCTCGCCAGTGCTGGTACCGCCTCAACTCCTCGATCCGATGGTCGTCACTGCGACCAGGACGGAGGAGCGCGCATTCGATCTGCCGGTGGCGATCGACAGCATCGATGCCGCGCGGATCCAGCAGAACCAGTTGCAGATCAACCTTTCGGAATCGCTGGCGCGGGTTCCCGGCATCGTTGCGCAGAATCGCTGGAACTATGCCCAGGACCTGATGGTGTCGATTCGCGGCTTCGGCGCACGCGCCAATTTTGGCGTACGCGGCATCCGCCTTTACCAGGACGGCATACCCGCCACGATGCCCGACGGCCAGGGCCAGACCGGCAGCTTCAGTCTCGTTTCGGCCAAACGCATCGAGGTCATGCGCGGACCCTTCTCCACGCTCTATGGCAACGCATCGGGCGGCGTGATCGCAGTGTTCACCGAGGACGGGCCGGAGCCGCCGATGGCGCAGGCGCAGGTTGTCGGCGGCAGCTACGGAACATGGAATTCGATCTTCAAGTTCGGCGGCACGACGCCGACGGCGAATTATCTCATTGCCGGAAATGCATTTCAGACCGACGGCTATCGCGAGCATAGCGTGGCCACGCGCGATCTGGCCAACGTCAAGGTGCGCTTCGACCTGGGCGAAAACACCCGGCTCACGGTGATCGGCAATTCCTTCTACCAGCCCGACGCACAGGATCCCTTGGGACTGACCCGAGCGGAATGGGCCGCCGACCCGCGTCAGGCGGATCCGGCGGCCACGCTGTTCAATACGCGCAAGACCGTGAATCAGCAGCAAGGCGGCGCGACTCTCGAACAGCGGCTGTCCGCGGACACGACGCTTCGCGTCACCGGCTACGGCGGAACGCGACTGGTGCGTCAGTATCTGGCGCTGACTGGCGTCGGGTTGACATCGTCGGGCGGCGTCACGGACCTCAACGGCGACTACTGGGGCATCGATGCGCGAGTGTCCACCCGCAGCTCAATCGCCGGCGGTACCCTGTTGCTGACCGCGGGCGTCGCGTATGACGAACAGCATCAGCGACGAAAGGGTTTCGTCAACAACAATGGCGCATTGGGTGATTTGCGGCGCGACGAGGACGACTACGTCAGTGACAACGATGCCTATGCGCAGGCCGAGTGGTCGCTGGCCTCGTTTTCGCTCTTCGCCGGACTTCGCTACAGCGACGTACAGTTCAAGTCGAAGGATCACTATATCAATGCAGTCAACCCCGACGACAGCGGCAACGTCAGCTACAGCCATCCGAACCCCGTGGCCGGCGTTGTGTGGCACGCTGCTGATGACGTGAATGTCTACGCCAACTGGGGTGTAGGCTTCGAGACGCCGAGCTTCATCGAGCTGGCGTACCCGCCCATTGGAACGGGTCTCAATTTCGCGCTGCAGCCGGCGATCAGCACATCAAGCGAAATCGGCATCAAGGCGATGCTGCCCAACCAGCAGCGCGTCAACATGGCGGCGTTTTCGATCAACACCACCGATGAGCTGGTCATCGACACGGCGACGGGTGGGCGCACGACCTACACCAACGCGGCCAAGACTCGCCGACGCGGCTTTGAAGCGGAATGGGAGGCCGTATTCGGCAACGGCGTCACCGCCTACGCGTCGTACACGTATCTGCTGGCGCAGTTTGCCTCCGCGGCGACGACCGGCTCGCCGCCGCAGATCATTCCTGCGGGGGCACGCTTGCCCGGCATCCCGGGTTCCAGTGCCTACGCCGAGCTGGCGTGGACTCAGCCGGATTGGTATGGATTCTCGACGGCCGTCGAAGCCCAGTACGCCAACAAGGTATACGTCAACGACCGGAACACTGACTTCGCGCCCGCTTATGTCGTTGCCAACGTCCGCGCGGGCTTTCAGCAGCGCTCCGGACAATGGACTTTTACGGAATTCGCCCGCCTCAACAACGTTGCCGGCGTCAACTATTCAGGGTCCGTAATCGTCGGCGATACCAACGGGCGCTACTTCGAGCCGTCGGCGGAACGCAATTTTCTGGTGGGAGTGACGGCGAATGTCAGGTTCTGATCGGTCCATGCGCTACACGATGACGGCGATCGTGCTCCACTGGCTCATCGCAGCGGCCGTTATTGCGCAGATTATTTTCGGCTGGTGGATGCAGGAGATCCCGAAGGATCCGGTAGGCCCGCGCGCCAGCGCTTTCAACATGCACAAGTCGTTCGGCCTCACGCATTCTTGTGCTGATGGTGATACGCCTTGCATGGCGAGCGACCCACCGCGCACCCGCATTGCCACCGATGGCGCCGTGGCAAGCGACGGTCGCACGTATCAATCATGGGCTGCTCTACGTGTGCCTGGTCGTTCAGCCGCTTTCCGGCTACATCGGTTCGGCCGTCAGCGGTTATCCCGTGCGTTATTTCGGCTTGATGCTGCCGAGCTGGGCGCCGAAGATCGTGCCACTGAAGGATCTGCTGAGCGTCGTTCACCTGTTCAGTAGCTGGATCCTGGTCGCTGCGATCGCGTTGCACATCGCGGCGGCACTCAAGCACCAATTCGTGGATCGCGATAATTTGCTGCAGAGGATGTCGCCGTAAAGGCGAGTTGGGGAAGGCGCGGTTCAACCGCCGCCGGCATCTTCGAGCAGTTTCGCCGTCGCGTCGTACTTGCCTTCTCGTGCAATGTCGAGTGCGGTCTTGCCGCGATCGTCTTTCGGCGCGGCTTTGGCGCCGGCATCCAGCAGGGCCTTCACTGTTTCCGTCTTGCCGTAACCTGCCGCCCACATGAGCGCAGTCAGGTCGTGCGCGTAGATGGCGTTCGGATCGACTCCCGCCTTGAGCAGAAGGATGACAATTTCGGTCTGGCCTTGGCCCGCCGCATAGGTCATCGCATTCTTCTTGAGTTGATCGACGGCGTTGATGTCGGCACCCTTCGCCAGCAGAAGGCTGGCAATTTCTATCTGTCCGGCATGGGCCGCCGCCATCAGCGGCGTAACACCGTCGACCGCGGCCTGGTTCACGTCTGTGCCGGCGTCGATCATCTGTCGCGCGAGCGCCGATCGGTCGCTTTTCAGCGCGATGATCAATACTGTCTCTCCGGCGCGATTGCGCGCATTGGGCGACGCACCGTCTGCAAGCGCGCGATCGACACCGGACTGATCCCCACTGCGTGCGGACGCCAGGAGACGGGCGTTGACGCTCAGGTCCTGCGATTGTGCGTGCAGATGCGCGCTCTGCAACGTCAACGCAAGCGCTAATAAACACAAAGCGAGCGGATGGCGGCAATGCATGAGCGATCCTTCCAGCCTCGGGTATCAGGGCGCCTCGGCATAGGTGACAAATGAGGCGCAGCCCAACCTGGGTTCGCTGCGCTGCAGGTTTGCAATCACTCTCAAATTGGAATATAACGTTTTGGCGGGAAATACTCCCGACCATGCATCACGGAATATAATCGCTTTTGCAGGAAACCGGCCGCGGCAATGGGCCGATCCAAGCCGAACAACAAGAATTCCGCAGGAGGAACCACCATGTCGATCCAAGGGCAACGGCTAGCAGGCGCTGCGGCTGCGATTGCGCTCGCATTCGGTTATGCCGCTTCTACCGCCGCACAGGAAATGTCGGGCGCTTCCACGACCACCGCCAGCGCGATGTCGGCAAACCTCGTACCGATTACGCAACCAATGCTCGATGCCGCGGGTGGCGACGCCAAGAACTGGATTCATTCCAACGGCAGCTACGCGCAGACGCGCTACTACCCGGGCAACCAGATCAACGCCACCAATGTAGGCAAGCTCAAGCCCGCATTCGTATTCCAGACCGCAGTTCTCGAATCGATGGAAACGGCGCCCATCGTCGTCAACGGCGTCATGTTCCTGACGACGTCCTTCAACCACGTCTATGCCATCGATGCCACGACGGGCGTCGAGTACTGGCACTACAAGCAGAAACTCGGCCCGATCGTGACCGTCTGCTGCGGCAACAACAACCGCGGTGTGGCAATCGCGGAAGGCAAGCTGTACATGGGTACGATCGACGCCAAACTGGTCGCGCTCGATGCGAAGACCGGCAAGCTCCTGTGGGAGACGCAAATCGCCGATCCGGAAAAAGGCTATTCGGAGACGATGGCGCCCGCAGTAGTGGATGGCAAAGTGATCATCGGCACCAATGGCGGTGAGTACGGCATCCGCGGGTTCGTCAAGGCGTTCGATGCCAACGACGGCAAACTGCTCTGGACGTTCTTCACCATTCCCGAAACAGGCCATGAAGGCGTGTGGGCGGTGAACGATGCCACCGGGCGCGACATGCATCGCGACATCGCGGCCGAGAAAGCCGCATTCGCGAAGGATGCGTCGTTCTACCAGAAGCTCGGCGGCGGCGTGTGGATGACGCCAGCGATCGACAAGAAGACACGGACCGTGTTCTTCGTCGTGGGCAATCCCTCGCCAGATCTTTATGGCGCGATTCGTCCGGGCGACAATCTGTACACCGACTCGATGGTCGCGATCGACCTCGACACGGGCAAGTACAAATGGCATTCGCAATACATAGCCCATGACGTGTGGGATCTCGACGCCGTCAGCGCGCCGATACTTACGCAGGCGCATGACGCCAGCGGCAAGTTGGTCGACGTCGTCATCCACGGCGGTAAGACCGGTCACATCTACGTGCATGAGCGCAATACTGGCAAGCTGATCCGCTTCTCGCAGGCGATGGTCCCGCAGGAAAACATGTGGGTGCTCCCGACAAAGGACGGCGCACGCATGCTTCCTGGTGCGAACGGTGGCGTCGAATGGTCGCCGATGGCCGTCAATCCGCAGCTGCACATGGCGTATGCGGCGAACCTGCATCAGCCGATGACTTACCACGTCGAGGAAGCCGCGTATCCGGGTGGCAAGTTGTGGCTCGGCGGGGCGTTCAAGACCATTCCGGGCGAGGAGCAGTCGGGCCGGTTGGTCGCGGTCAATCTCGACACCGGCAAGGTCAGCTGGAGCGTCAAGACGCCGCAGCCGCTGATCGGCGGCACGCTGGCGACGGCTGGCAATCTCGTGTTCAATGGCGAAGCCAACGGTTGGTTCAAGGCGTTCGACGCGAGCAATGGCAAGGAATTGTGGAAATACAATTGCGGCGCCGGTGTCAACGCGCCTGCCGTCTCGTTCATGGTCGGTGGCAAGCAGTACGTCGCGGTCGCCGCCGGCGGCAACAACCAGATCGACGCCAAGCGAGGCAATAGCGTCTTCGTCTTTGCAATGCCCTAGGCAGTTCTGATAGTCCAGCGCGGCCATCCCGTTGGCGGGTTGGCCGCGTCTACTTTGTGCGTTCATGTCCAAGATACCGCTGACCCTCGTCGCGCTGATTGTAGCCACGTCGGCCAACGCGCAGTCCGATGCCGCGAAGATGGACGCGGTGCGGGACAAGGCCCAGGTCTGTTTCGGATGCCATGGACCCGATGGCAATTCGCAGAGTCCCGACTATCCGATTCTCGCGGGCCAGAGCTGGCGCTACATCTACATCGAGTTGATGGATTTCAAAGCGGGCCGCCGCAGCGATCCGCAGATGTCGCCGATGGCCGCCAACCTGTCGCGTGACGACATGATCGACCTCGGCAATTTTTTTGCAGCGCAAAAGCAGTTGCCCATCAAGTTTGTCGCGGATCCGGCCAAGGTCGACGCCGGACAAAAAACGTCGGATGCGGTGCTCTGTCCGATGTGCCATCTTGGTGGTTTTGTCGGGCAGAACGAAATTCCGCGCATCGCTGGGCAATACCCGCAATACGTCAAGAAACAGCTCGAGGATTTCAAGGCGAAGCGCCGCACCAACGATGCCGGCAACATGACCAGCGTTGCCGGCACCCTGTCCGATGCTGATATCGAGAACCTCTCGCAATACATCGCTAACCTGTACTGACGACGCGACCGCTTTGCCTGGCGATCGGGGCTTTGTAAGCACGACGCAGGCTTAGCACACTGGGCGGCGCACCGACCGCCGCATCGCAATCGACAGGTACTATTCGCACCATGAGGGTGTCCTGTCATCGATCCTGTCGAACGGCGCTGTGAAACCCGTTGCCGCAGCCGATGGCGAAGCCCGCGGGCGCTCCGGCGACCTGATCGTGGAGCGGCCTTCCGGACTGTACTGCCCGCCCGGCGACTTCTACATCGACCCGTGGCGGCCGGTGGATCGCGCGGTGATCACCCATGCGCACGCCGACCACGCGCGCGCGGGCAGCGGCCGCTATCTGGCAACGGACGAGTCGGCAGGGGTGCTGCGCTCCCGGCTCGGCCCGATCGCGCTCGACACGGTTGCCTACGGCGAGCGGGTCACGCACAACGGCGTCGCTGTCTCGCTGCATCCGGCAGGACACGTCCTGGGATCAGCGCAAGTGCGCATCGAATGGCGCGGACAGGTCTGGGTCGCTTCGGGTGATTACAAACTCGATGCTGACCCGACCTGCCGCGCTTTCGAAACGGTGCCTTGCCATGTATTCATCAGCGAATCGACGTTCGGGCTGCCGGTCTACCGGTGGCGGCCGCCCGCAGAGGTTTTTTCGGACATTGCTCAATGGTGGCAGGGCAACGCGTCGGCAGGCGTCGCGAGCGTCCTGTATTGCTATGCATTCGGCAAAGCGCAGCGCATTCTGGCGGGAATGCGCGGTGTTGGCGCGCAGGACACCGGCCTGTTGATCTGCCACGGCGCGATCGAACCATTGAACAACGCCTACCGCGAGACGGGCATTGACCTGCCGCCCACCTGGAAAGTGACGGACATCGACAGCCGTCGCGTGCGCCAAGCGCTGGTCCTCGCTCCGCCGTCGGCGGCGCGCTCTCCGTGGTTGCGCCGCTTCGGACAGCTCAGCGACGGCTTTGCCTCGGGATGGATGCAGATCCGCGGCGCGCGGCGCCGGCGTGCGCTGGATCGTGGTTTTGTGCTGTCGGATCACGCCGATTGGCCGAGCTTGCAGTCAGCGATCGCGGCGACCGGTGCAACCCGCGTCATCATCACCCACGGTCAAATCGCGGTGATGGTGCGCTGGCTTGCGCAACAGGGGCTGGATGCCTCGGCGTTTAATACCGAGTACGACGAGGAAGCCGCCGAAGGCGGTGCGGCCCCGGATTCGGTATCGCCGTCCTAGGCTGAGGTGCCAACGATTTTGCACGTGGTCCGTATCCGTCATGAAAGCCTTTTGCCAGCTCTACCTTGATCTCGACGCGACGACGTCGACCAGCGCAAAGCTCGCTGCGCTCACGCGCTACTTCCGGTCGGCGTCCGCAGCGGACGCAGCGTGGGCGACCTATTTCCTGGCGGGAGGACGACCGCGTCAATCGGTACCCACGCGACTGTTGCGCGAATGCGCGATGGAGCGTTCGGGCATCGATGGGTGGCTTTTCGAAGAGTGTTATCAGGCGGTGGGAGACCTGGCGGAAATGATCGCACTTATTCTGCCGCCGCCGACGCACGACTCGTCGCGCGGATTGGCCGAGTGGGTCGAGCAGCGTCTGATCCCGCTACAGCGTGCGCCGCCGGATGTGATCCGCGAGCGCCTGTTCGAGTATTGGGACGAACTCGACGCGAACGGCAAGTTTCTGCTGTTGAAGCTCATCGGTGGAGGCTTTCGTGTCGGCGTGTCGCGGCTGCTGGTTACCCGTGCTTTGGCGGAGATCGGGCACATCGATCCGAAATCGGTGGCGCAACGACTGATCGGTTACACAAACATCAACGCCCGACCTTCGGCGGCTATGTTCGAGTCGCTGATCGCTGTCGGCGACGATGCGCTAACCAATGTGGGCCACCCGTATCCGTTTTTTCTGGCACAGGCGCTGACCGAGGAGGTCGCACAACTTGGTCCGGTCGACGACTGGATGGTGGAGTGGAAATGGGACGGCATCCGGGCGCAGCTCGTGAAGCGTGCCGGAGCTTGCTGGTTGTGGTCGCGCGGCGAGGAACTCGTCACCGAGCGCTTCCCCGAAATCGAACGCGCTGGAATGCTCCTGCGGGATGGCACGGTGATCGATGGCGAAATCTTGGTGTGGAAGGACGGCAACGTCAGACCTTTCGCGGAGTTGCAAAAGCGCATAGGTCGCAAGTCGCTCTCCCCGCGCATACTAGGTGACGCGCCGGTGGTACTGCTCGCATACGATCTTCTCGAAGACAAGGGAACCGAAATACGGTCGCAGCCCCAGA
This sequence comes from uncultured beta proteobacterium, assembly GCA_963732105.1. Taxonomy (GTDB): domain Bacteria; phylum Pseudomonadota; class Gammaproteobacteria; order Burkholderiales; family Casimicrobiaceae; genus PALSA-1003. Next base: position 18,786 of record CAVSYL010000019.1, on the reverse strand, counting down.
CGACGCGCCGACATCGGCTGGAGGCGATAGTGGCCGACACCGACGATGAGCGGCTGCGATTGTCGCCGCTCGTCGCGGCAAAGTCCTGGGCCGAGTACGCGGCTGTGCGCGCTACGTCGAGGAAGCTCGGCGTGGAAGGATTCATGCTCAAGCGCCGTGACTCGCCCTATGGCGTCGGCCGGACCAGGGACGAAGGCACGTGGTGGAAATGGAAAATCGACCCGATGACCGTGGATGCGGTGCTCGTCTATGCCCAGCACGGTCATGGCCGCCGCGCGAGTCTCTACACGGATTACACCTTCGCAGTATGGGCCGACGATGCGGACGGCGGCCGGATGCTGGTTCCATTTGCCAAGGCATATTCCGGGCTGACCGACGAAGAGATCCGCCAGGTCGATGCGGTCATCCGCAAGACAACTATCGAAAAATTCGGGCCGGTGCGCAGCGTCACGCCATCGATGGTATTCGAGCTTGGATTCGAAGCGATCCAGCGCTCTGCGCGGCACAAATCCGGCATTGCCGTCCGTTTCCCGCGCATCCTGCGCTGGCGCATGGACAAGCCCGTGGCTGAAGCCGATACGTTGGCTACACTGCGCGCGCTGCTGGAAGCCTCGGATGGTGCGGATGCGCCCTGAGCCGCGATAGGGACACTACACGGACACTACAGGTACACCGTTTGTTCGCTCCGCTGCCGCTGCCGCTGCGTTGCCGCGAACTTCCGTGCGGAGTATGCTTTGTTTCGCTGTCGTGCCAAGAGCCTTCTGCACCGACAGTCCGCTCTACCAATAAGCCACTCGCGCGCGTCGCGACGGCATTCAAATCGATGGAGGATTCCCGTGTCAGTCTCGCTGTCATTTACCGTCAACGGCAAAGTCGTCACTGCCGACGTCGACCCGCGCACGCTGCTCGTTGAATTCATTCGCAACCATCTGACGTTGACCGGTACGCACGTCGGCTGCGATACCGGGCAGTGCGGAGCGTGCACGGTGCTGATCGACGGTGATGCGGTCAAGGCCTGCACGATCCTCGCCGCCCAGGCGAATGGCGCGACGATCACTACGATCGAAGGCGTGGCGGCCGCGAACGGCGAGTTGCACCCGATGCAGGCCGCGTTCAAGGACTGCCATGGCCTGCAGTGCGGGTTCTGCACTCCTGGCATGGTGATGAGCGCCCTCGACCTGGTGAAGCGACATCCGAACGCCGACGAGACGACGATCCGCGCGCAGCTCGAAGGCAATCTGTGTCGCTGTACGGGCTATCAAAACATCGTCAAGGCGGTCGCCCAAGGCGCAGCGGCGATGAGGAAATGACCATGGGCGCCACGGATCTGTCCAGTATTGGTCAACCTGTCCGGCGTCGCGAGGACTATCGTTTTCTGACCGGTTGCGGGCAATACACCGACGACGTCAATCCTGCGCACCACACGCACGCGTATTTCCTGCGTTCGCCGCATGCGCACGCGAAGATCCGCGCAATCGACCTCGCGAAAGCGAAAGCCGCGCCCGGCGTGGTGGCGATTTACACCGGCGATGATCTGACCGGCGTCAACGGCCTGCCTTGCGGATGGCTGATCACCGGCACCGACGGCCAGCCGATGAAGGAACCCCCGCATTGGGTGCTCGCCAAAGGCAAGGTCTGCTACGTCGGCGACGGCGTCGCGATGGTCGTTGCGGAAACCCCGGAGCAAGCCAAGGATGCCGCCGAGTTGATCAATGTCGATTACGAAGTGCTGCCGGCAGTCGTCAATCCGGCGGACGCACTCAAGAGCGGCGCGCCACAGATTCACGAGGGCGCGCCCGGCAACAAGTGCTACCTCTGGGCAATCGGCGACAAGGCCGCAACCGACGCGGCATTCGCCAAGGCGGCGCACGTCACCAAGCTCGACATCGTCAACAACCGACTGATTCCGAATGCGATCGAGCCGCGCGCTGCGGTAGCCACCTTCAGCCGCGCCGACGATGGCTACACGCTCTACGTCACGAGTCAGAATCCGCACGTCGAACGGCTGTTGATGACCGCATTCGTGCTCGGCTTGCCCGAAACGAAAGTGCGCGTCATCGCGCCGGATGTCGGCGGCGGCTTTGGCTCGAAGATCTACCTGTATCCGGAAGAGACGGCGATGGTCTGGGCATCCAAGCACGTCAATCGCCCGATCAAGTGGACGGCGGAGCGTAGCGAATCGTTCCTCTCAGATGCGCACGGGCGAGACCACGTGACGCATGCGGAACTCGCGCTCGACAAGGACGGCAAGTTCCTCGGCATGCGCGTGCATACCACTGCGGCGATGGGTGCATACCTGTCGACGTTCGCGTCCTGCATTCCGACCATCCTTTACGCGACGCTGCTGGCAGGTCAATACATGACGCCCGCGATTTACTGCGAAGTTACGGCGGTCTTTACCAACACCGCGCCTGTGGATGCATACCGTGGCGCGGGGCGCCCGGAAGCGACCTATGTCGTTGAACGTCTGGTGCACGCGGCTGCGGTCGAAATGGGCATTGCGCAGGACGACATCCGCCGGCGCAATTTCATTCGCAATTTTCCCTACCAAACACCCGTTGCGTTGCTCTACGACACTGGAGGCTACGACGCGTGCCTCGACGAGGCGATGAAAATCGCCGACGTCACAGGCTTCCCGGCGCGCAAGGCCGAAGCGGCCAAGCGCGGAAAACTGCGGGGCATCGGTTACTCGTCTTACATTGAAGCCTGCGGTATCGCGCCGTCGAACATCGCTGGCGCGCTTGGCGCGCGTGCGGGCTTGTACGAAGCCGGCGAAGTGCGCGTCAATCCGACTGGCGGCGTGACCGTATTCACCGGCTCGCACAGTCACGGCCAGGGTCACGAGACGACGTTCGCGCAGGTGGTATCCAGCCGGCTCGGCATTCCGATCGAGAACGTTGAAATCGTTCACGGCGATACCGGGCGCATTCCGTTCGGCATGGGCACTTACGGATCGCGCTCATTGTCGGTCGGCGGCACCGCCATCATCAAGGCCATCGACAAGATCGTCGCCAAGGGCAAGAAGATCGCCGCGCACCTGCTCGAAGCCGCCGAGACCGACATCGAGTTCAAGGACGGGAAGTTCACCGTCGCCGGTACCGATCGCAGCAAAGCGTTCGCCGAAATCGCGCTGACCGCGTATGTGCCGCACAACTATCCGCTCGACAAGCTCGAGCCGGGACTCGACGAGACCGCGTTCTACGATCCGACCAACTTCACCTTTCCTGCGGGCACGCATATCTGCGAGGTCGAAGTCGATCCGGACACGGGTGTCGTGCAGATCGTGAATTTCTCCGCGTGCGATGATTTCGGCAACATCATCAATCCGATGATCGTCGAGGGCCAGGTGCACGGCGGCCTGGCGCAGGGTATCGGCCAGGCGCTGCTCGAGCGCTGTGTATACGACGCGGACAGCGGCCAGTTACTCACCGGCAGCTACATGGACTACGCGATGCCGCGCGCCGACGATCTGCCGTCGTTCAAGGTGGCGACCAAGGTAACCCCGTGCACGCACAATCCGCTGGGTGCCAAGGGTTGCGGCGAAGCCGGAGCGATCGGATCGCCGCCGGCGCTGATGAACGCCGTGCACGATGCGCTCGCGGCGGTCGGCGTGAAGTATCTCGACATGCCGGCGACACCGCACCGGGTGTGGCAGGCCATTCAATCCGCGAAGCATTGAACCCGGAGGACCGCGCATCATGTACGCATTCGAATATCAACGCGCAAAATCGGTCGCCGATGCCGCGGCAGCCTTGGCCAAGAGTGGCGGCAAGGCGCTCGCCGGCGGGCAAAGCCTCGTCGGTGCGATGAAACTGCGACTGGCCAATCCCGGCACGGTGGTCGATCTTGGCGGCATCGCCGAGCTCAAGGGCATCAAGAGGGACGGGGATGCCATTGTGATCGGCGCAATGACCACGCACGCCGAGGTTGCGGCGTCGGCCGTGGTCAAGCAGGCGATTCCCGCGCTCGCCGCGATGGCGGAAGGCATCGGCGATCGCCAGGTGCGCAATCGCGGCACGCTCGGTGGCGCGCTGGCCAATAACGATCCGGCCGCGGACTATCCTGCCGCAGTGCTGGGTCTGGGGGCGACGGTGCATACCGACAAGCGCAAGATCGCCGCCGACGATTTTTTCAAGGGCATGTACGAAACCGCGCTGGCGGCCGATGAACTCATCACGGCGGTGAGTTTTCCGATTCCGAAAAAGGCGGCGTATATGAAGTTCCCGCAGCCCGCGTCGCGTTTTGCACTGGTCGGTGTGCTGGTCGCGCAGACGGCGAATGGGGTGCGCGTCGCGGTGACCGGCGCCGCATCGCACGTGCACCGCGCGACCGCGATCGAAACTGCGCTGGCCAAGAGTTTCACTGCGGATGCAGCCAAGGCGGTGAAGATTCCGGCGGATCATCTCAACAGCGATTTGCATGGCTCGGCCGAATACCGCGCGCATCTCGTCGCGGTCATGGCGGCGCGCGCAGTCACCGCCGCCGGCTGAGGCGGCGAACGAACTCGCCCGGCCCGCGGCCGAGTTCGGGCGGCCGGGTGGTACCGCAATGAGACCGCGATGAGACCGCGGTGGCCGGCACCTCAGGCCGTGGCGAAGGCGCGCCGGCGCGCGGCAACCGTTGTTTGACGCCAAAGGCGCATCGGTTGCGCTGATCGCCGTTTGCCAGCTCGCGGCAATGGCACTCTGGTTCTCTGCGTCCGCAGTCGTCCCGGCCCTCGTGGCAGAATTTGGGTTGTCGAGCTTTGCGCAGGCGGCGCTCACCAGCAGCGTCCAGGCCGGATTCGTCCTCGGCTGCCTCGTAAGTGCGCTGCTGGGCCTGGCCGACCGAATCGACCCCCGCTATTTTTTTGCGGCGGCGGCGTTGGTTGGCGCAGTCGCAAACGCGTTGCTTCTCGTCGTCGATCCCGGCTCCGTGGCGACCCTGCTGCTGCGTCTGCTGACCGGCGTCTGCATGGCGGGCGTGTATCCCGTCGGAATGAAACTCGCCGCAACCTGGGCGACCAACGACATGGGCTTCATGGTCGGATTGCTCGTCGGTGCACTCACCCTTGGATCGGCCACCCCGCATTTGTTCAGCGCGCTTGGTGGCGTCGATTGGCGTGCGACTCTGATCGCGGCTTCGGTATGCGCGGCCGCGGCGGGCGTGCTGATCCTGGCAGTGCGCATTGGCCCGAATCGAAGACCGACGCCGCGCTTCGATCCACACCTCGTGCTCGCCGCATGGCGCGATGTGCCGCTGCGCCTGGCCAATCTCGGCTATCTCGGACACATGTGGGAACTCTATGCGATGTGGGCCTGGATAGGCGTTTTTCTCGCGGCGAGTTTCGGCTTGACGCGGCCCGCTGACGAGGCTCTCGTCGCGGCGAAGCTGGTCGCGTTTGCCGCGATCGGGGCGGGCGCCATCGGCAGCGTCGCCGCCGGGCTGCTTGCCGATCGCATCGGACGCACGACTACTACCATCATTGCCATGGCGATCAGCGGAACCTGCGCGGCAACGGTCGGCTTGCTCTACGGTGGCGGGATCTGGCCGCTCACCGCACTGTGCATCGTGTGGGGGATCAGCATCGTCGCGGACTCGGCGCAGTTCTCGGCCTCGATCGCGGAGCTGTCACCACCGCCCTGGGTAGGGACGATGCTCAGCCTGCAGACCGCACTTGGTTTCACATTGACTTTGGTCACGATCCAACTGATGCCCTACTTCGTCGCCAAACTCACCTGGCGCTATGCCTTTGTCCCGCTCGCGATCGGACCCGCCTGGGGCATCTGCGCCATGCTGCTTGCTGCGCCGGAATCCGAGGTCGATACAGCTGGCGGGCGGACGGCGATGAGCGACGGCGGCGCCATGGTGCGGCCTGAAAAACAGGAGTAGCCTAATGCACGGACGGAGGCGGGCGTCCAAGCATCCCGCCGTGTACTCAACTGTCGGGGGAAAATCATGGCCTATCATCTCGAGGGACGGCTGCTGGAAGTTTGCAACTGTCGAGTGCTCTGTCCATGCTGGATTGGCGAGGATCCGGATTTCGGCACCTGCGATACGATCGTCGCGTGGCATTTCGACAAGGGCAAGATCGGCGACGTCGATGTCGCGGGCAGGACGATTGCGCTTATTGCCCATGTCCCGGGCAACATTCTCCAAGGCAACTGGCGCGCCGCAGTCTACGTCGATGACAAAGCGTCGTCGCAACAGAAGGACGCGATCCTCAGCGTATACACCGGAAAGCTCGGGGGGCCCGTCGGCGAGCTGGTGAAGCTCGTCGGAGAAGTCGTCTCGGTCGAAAGCGTTCCCATCACCTTCGACGTGGAAGGCGGTAAGGGCACGATCAAGGTCGGCGACGCCGGTTATGCCGAACTCGAGCCGTACAAGAGCGCCGCGGGCAAGACCACGACGCTCGCGGAAACAGTATTTTCAACGGTGCCCGGCGCGCCGGTGTTCGTCGGCAAGGCGCCACACTATCGCTCCAGGAACGACAAGCTCGGCATCAATCTGGACATGCAGAATCACAACGCGCTGCAAAGCACGTTTGTCTTCGACGCCTGACGACCACTCGGCGGGTCCGCGCGTCGCTACCCGTTGACGCGCGCTCCCTGTCATCCGCTTCATGACGTCGCGCGCAGACGCCGCACCAAGTTCGGCAAGCCATCCCGTCGGTGATGGACGGCGCGTGGCCTTTCGCTTGCTGTTCGCGGGACTGACGGTATCGGCGTGGCTCGCGCTCTGGCTGTGGTCCGCGAGCCCCTATGGCCGATTGCTCGAGCATGGCGGCTGGAGCGAGGTGGGCTTGCTCGGCGCGATTTGCCGATCCATTCCCGAGGGCAACGTGCTGGTCCCCGCGATCCTCTACGCGGCGGGTTGGGTGCTCATGATCGCGGCCATGATGTTGCCGACCACGTTGCCGATCATCGAGATGTTTCGCCGTATCGTCGCCGGCCGGGCGGATCGGAACCGGCTCGTGGCGTTACTTATCATCGGATACCTGGCGACATGGCTCGGCTTCGGATTGATCGCGCACATGCTCGATGCGCTGCTGCAGACGGCTGCCGAGAACATTCCCTGGCTCGCCATCCACGCCTGGGTCGTCGGCGCAGTCGTTCTGGGCATGGCCGGGGTCTTCCAGTTCAGCGCGCTCAAATACCGATGTCTCGACAAGTGCCATACGCCGTTCGGCTTCATCGTCCAGCGCTGGCGCGGCAAGGCGCCGGCGCACGAAGCACTGCGCCTCGGCATCGACCACGGAGTGTTCTGCATCGGCTGTTGCTGGGCGCTGATGCTGATCATGTTCGTCGTGGGGACGGGCAGCATCGGGTGGATGCTGGCGCTGGCGGCAGTGATGGCAGCGGAGAAGAATCTCCCCAGTGGCAAACGCCTGCGCACGCCACTCGGTGCCGCGTTGATCGCGGCGGCGGGCGTGCTCCTGGCCGTCAATCTGGCCTGAGGGTCAGGTAGCCGGCGGTATTGACCTATCGAACGATCGTTCGATAGAATACACATTCCTGTCTGACCGGGTCTCGTCCGGGCGTCGTGCCCGGGCGAGCCCGGTGAGCCGGTCATGCCCATGAACGCCGCGCTCACCGCACTGCTGCACAACCCCCTGATCTGGCGTGGTGATCAGCTGGCGCACGCCGCGGACGCAGTTCCCAGCGGCTTTGCCGACCTCGACCGGGAACTGCCGGGGGGAGGATGGCCTCGGGGTGGTTTGACTGAATTACTCGCCGACGACGAAGGTATCGGCGAACTGGGTCTGGTGCTGCCGGCACTCGCGCATCTCGTGCAAGGTGGCGCGTGGATCGCTCTGGTAGCGCCGCCACACCTTCCCCATGCGCCGGCGTTTGCCGGCTGCGGCATCGATCCGGCGCGGGTCGTGATCATCGCCACGACCCAGGACAAGCACCGCTGGTGGGCGGCCGAACAGGTGCTGCGCGCCAACAGCGCGGGGGCATTGCTGTTCTGGCCGCGCACTGTCAACGAGCAACGCCTGCGCCGGCTGCAGCTCGCGGCGCAGGAGGGCTGTGCCCCGGCGTTCGTCTTTGCCGGCACCGCGCGCGCGGCACACTCCTCGCCAGCACCCTTGCGCATCCGGCTCACGGCAGATGCCGCGTGTTTGCGACTCGACGTGTTCAAGCGCCGTGGCGGCGTGTCATGTCCCGGCCGTTGCTGCTCGATGTCCGGACCACGGCCGCGTATCCGGGCAGGCACGTCGTGCCTGCGGCGACGATGAGCGTGCAGCCACAGGTCATCGAACGGCTGCCGGCGCAGCGGCCGCCGAGCTTTCGTCGCCACTATCCGGTTGGCGCGCCGCAGGCGCGCATCTGGAATCGGGCACTGGCGCGGGCCGATGAAGTCCGGCGCGTGCCGGGACCGGATCCGCGGGGGCGGCAGGAAGCATCCGCAGCCAGCCTCGAATTCGTCCTGCGCGCGCCTGCCGAGGCCGCGTGATTTTGACCGTATTCCCGCTTTCGCGGGGACGACGACTGCGTCATGCTTTGGACCTGCCTGTATTTTCCCGACTTGCCGCTCGGTGTTTTCGCGCGCGGTGAGGCGCGGGAACGCGCGACGGTTGTCAGCAGCATCAGCCATCGCCCCGATGTCGTTGCCGCCAACGGTGCGGCCAAACGGCGCGGCATCGTTCCCGGCCTGTCCGTGGCTGCCGCGCTGGCGCTGGACGCTGAACTGTCGATTCATCTGCGCGACGAGCGCGCCGAGGCGGCTGCGCTCGAAAGCATTGCGCTGTGGGCGGGGCAGTGGACACCGACGATCAGCATCGACCCGCCGGCCTGCGTGCTGGTGGAAATCTCCGGCTGCCTGAATTATTTCGGCGGCTTCGACCGGTTGCGCCAGCAGATCGGCGGCGGCCTCGCCGAGCTCGGTTTTTCGGCGGTGGTTGCCACCGCGCCGACGGCGCTGGCGGCGAGCCTGTTCGCACGCGCGGGACAGGCGATCACCATTGAGCACAGCGCCGAGCGCGGCGCCGACCTGGAAGGACGGCTCGCGGCCTTGCCGATCGCGTTGCTCGACCACGCGCACGCGGCGCTCGATACACTCTCCGGCATCGGCGTGCGCACGCTCGGCGATGTGCTGGCGCTGCCTCGCGATGGCGTCGCCCGCCGCTTCGGGCAGGGCTTGCTCGACGACATCGATCGCGCTCGCGGAGCGCTTCCCGATGCGCGGCCATTGTTCGTCGCCCCCGAGCGCTATCAGGGCCAGATCGAGTTGCCATCGCCGGTCGAGGAAACCGAGGCACTGTTGTTCGCCGCCAAGCGACTGGTCACCGAGCTCGCTGGATTCCTGCAGGGGCGCGGCGCGGGCGTCACGCGCCTGCGCTGCGACCTCGTCCATGAAGACGAGCGGCCGACGTCGATCGTGCTCGGGCTCACCGCGACCCGCCGCATCGAGCACATCATGCACGTGCTGCGCGAGCGGCTTGCGCGCGAGCAGCTGCCTGACCGGGTCGAGGCAATCCGGCTGGTGTCGGAAGAGATCGCGCCGCTCGCGGCGAAGGAGGGCGATTTTTTCGCGGCAGCGAACAAGGACAGCGAAGCCGGCGCGCAACTGATCGAACGCTTGCGCGCGCGACTGGGCGAGGATGCGGTGAGTGCGTTGGCGCTGCATGCCGATCACCGGCCGGAGCTTGCCTCGCAGTCCGTCGCGGTGGCTGCGTCGACGCGAAGCACCGCGGTCGACGATCGCGCATCGCTGCCGCTGCGTCCGCTGTGGCTCGTTGCCGAGCCGCGTCCGCTCGGCGCCGAGCCGGCGGCGACGTCATTGCAATTGCTTTCCGGTCCCGAGCGCATCGAGACCGGCTGGTGGGACGGTGGCGACATCGGCCGCGACTATTTCGTCGGCCGCGGCGCGCGCGGAGAGCAACTCTGGCTGTATCGCGATCGCGGCGGACAGTGGTTCGTGCACGGCGTGTTCGCTTGACGCTGTCACCCGTGAACAATGTCATTCCGAACGCAGTGAGGAATCCGCTGTTCATGCTTGCTGAAAGCAGATTCCTCTGCGCGCACCGCGCGCTTCGGAATGACATTGTCCATGCCCTACGCCGAGCTGCACTGCGTTTCCAATTTCACGTTCCTGCGCGGGGCTTCGCACCCCGAGGAACTCGTCGCGCAGGCGCACAAGCTGGGCTACGCGGCGCTGGCGATCACCGACGAATGCTCGCTTGCCGGCATCGTGCGTGCGCACGTGGAGGCGAAAAAGCGCGAGCTGCCGTTGCTCGTCGGCAGCGAGTTCCGGCTCGAGGACGGCATGCGTTTCGTGCTGCTCGCCACCGATCGCACGAGCTACGGCAACCTCGCTGCGCTCATCACCACCGGTCGGCGCAATGCCGCGAAGGGCAGCTATAGACTGACGCGTGCCGACCTCGCCGACGGGATCAAAGGTTGCCTGGCATTGTGGCTGCCTGCACGCGTGCCCGATCCCGAGCAGGCGCGCTGGCTGGCGACGCGCTTTCCCCGCGCGTTGTGGATCGCGGCCGAACGCCTGCTCGATGCCGACGACGCGCTGCGCTGCCAACGGCTGATGGCCATTGCCGACACGACTGGATTGCCGATCGTCGCCGCCGGCGACGTGCACATGCACATCCGCGAGCGCCGCGCGCTGCAGGATACGCTGACCGCGATCCGGCTCAAGACGACGGTGGCGCAGGCCGGTCATGCGCTCCTGCCCAACGGCGAGCGCCATCTGCGTCCCCTGACGACGCAGGAGCGCCTCTATCCCGCGGCGTGGCTGGCGGAGACGATCGCCATCGCCGGGCGTTGTGCTTTTTCGCTGGATACCCTGCGCTATGAATATCCCGAGGAGATCGTTCCCGCCGGAGAAACGCCGACGAGTTATCTGCGCCGGCTGACCGAGGACGGCTTCGCCCGTCATTTTTCGTCCGAGCGCACGCCCGACGACAAACGCGCCAAGGTGCGCGGGCAGATCGAGCACGAACTCGCGTTGATCGCCGAGAAACGCTACGAGCCGTTCTTCCTGACGGTGTACGACGTCGTCAAGTTCGCCCGCGACCACAAGATCCTTTGCCAGGGCCGCGGCTCGGCGGCCAACTCCGCCGTGTGCTATTGCCTGGGCATCACGGCGGTCGATCCGTCGCGCATGGAAATGCTGTTCGAGCGCTTCATTTCGCGCGAGCGCGACGAGCCGCCCGACATCGACGTCGATTTCGAGCATCAGCGGCGCGAAGAGGTGATCCAGTACATCTACGGAAAATACGGCCGCGAGCGCGCGGCGCTGACCGCGACGGTGATCTGCTATCGGCCGCGCTCGGCGCTGCGCGACGTCGGCAAGGCGCTCGGCCTCGATCTGAATCAAGTCGACCGGCTGGCGAAGTCGATGGCCTGGTGGGACGATCGTGAGGAGTTGTTCACGCGCCTGGTCGAAGCCGGCTTCGACGCCGCACAGTCCGGTGATGCGGCAGCTGTTCGATCTGGTGACGACGCTGCTCGGCTTTCCGCGGCATCTGTCGCAGCACACCGGCGGCTTCGTGATTTCGCGCGGGCCGCTGTCGCAGCTGGTGCCGGTGGAGAACGCGGCGATGCCCGAGCGCACGGTCATCGAATGGGACAAGGACGATCTCGACGCGCTGGGACTGCTCAAGGTCGACGTGCTGGCGCTGGGCATGCTCTCGGCGATCCGCCGCGCGCTGGATCTTCTCTCGACGCGGCGCGGGCAAGCGCTTCGCCATGACCGACATTCCCGCCGGAAGACGACGCCGTCTACGAGATGATCTGCCATGGCGATACCGTCGGCGTGTTCCAGATCGAGTCGCGCGCGCAGATGTCGATGCTGCCGCGATTGAGGCCGAAGAATTACTACGACCTGGTGATCGAAGTCGCGATCGTGCGCCCCGGGCCGATCCAGGGCGGCATGGTGCATCCGTACCTGCGCCGGCGCCAGGACATCGAGCCGGTCACCTATCCAAGTGAAAAAGTCCGCGCCGTCCTGGAGCGCACGAAGGGCGTGCCGATTTTCCAGGAACAGGTGATGCAGCTCGCGGTGGTCGCCGCCGATTTCACGCCCGGCGAATCCGATCAGCTGCGCCGCTCGATGGCGGCGTGGAAACGCAAGGGTGGGCTGGAGCCCTTCGAAAAGCGCCTGCTCGACGGCATGCGCAAGAATGGCTACGACGATGCAGTTCGCGCGCCAGATCTACCAGCAGATTCTCGGCTTCGGCGAATACGGCTTTCCGGAGTCGCATTCGGCGAGCTTCGCGCTGCTGGTGTATGTCTCGGCATGGCTCAAGCACTACGAGCCGGCGGCATTCACTTGCGCCTTGCTGAATTCACAGCCGATGGGTTTTTATTCTCCGTCGCAACTCACTCAGGATCTGCGCAAGCATGGCGGCGTCATCCTGCCGGCCGACGTCATCGTCAGCGACTATGAATGCACGCTCGAAGAGGTGAACCCGTTCATTCCGCAACCCGCGCTTCGCCTCGGGTTGTGCCTCGTCAAAGGACTGGCGAAGGCGGCCGCGGAACGGCTGGTCGTGGCGCGCGGGCAGCGCGCCTTCGCGAGCGTCGACGATCTGGCACGCCGCGCCAGCCTGAATGCGCACGACATGCACGCGCTGGCCGCCGCGGGAGCGCTGGCCGGGCTGAGCGGTCATCGCCGCGCACGCGCTGTGGGACGTCAGCGGCATCGAACGACCGTCGCCGTTGCTGGCGGAAGCTCCCATCGTCGAAGCGCAGCCGGTGCTCGTCGCGCCTACCGAAGGCGAAAACCTCGTCGCCGATTACGCCAGCCTGGGACTCACGCTGGGACGCCATCCGCTGGCGCTGTTGCGCCCGCATCTGCGACGCCAGCGCATGCACACCGCCGCCGAACTGAAGACGCTGCCGCACGGACGCCTCGCCCGGGTCACGGGCCTGGTCACCGGCAGGCAGCGGCCGGGAACCGCAAGTGGCGTCACCTTCGTCACGCTCGAAGACGAAACCGGCATGGTCAATGTCGTCGTCTGGCGCGCTCTCGCCGACCGGCAGCGTAAGGAATTGTTGCGTTCGAGCCTGATGAGCGTCTACGGCACGCTGGAGCGCGAAGGCGAAGTCGTGCATCTGATCGCCGGCCGCTTGCGCGACCAGACGGCGCTGCTGGGCAATCTGGTTACGCGATCGCGGGACTTTCACTAGCGGCGCGAGCATGCAACCTGGCTCGTGCGAGGTCGGAACGCGGCGGCTAGCCAAGACGCAGCATGCGCTTGGATAGAGTGCTCGGATACATGCGCGACCATGCCGAACCTGCATCCTGGCTGTGCATCGCACTGCTGCTGATCGCAAGCCTATGCGGCTGCGGCAAATCAGCGGAGCAACTGGAACAGGAGCGGCTCGCGCGCGAAGCCGCCGTGCAGAAAGCCATCGCCGATTCGGTCGCCGAGGAACGCGCCAAGGACCAGCGCATGCTCGATGCGGCGGCCGCCGAGGCGCGTGAGCGCATCGCCCGCGAGGACAGGCAGCGCGACCAGGGACTCGACAAGGCCGCCGCCAGCGACGCCGCCGCGGCACAGGCGCAAGCGATCACCGACCAGCAACGTGGTTCGGAAGAAAACGCATTGCGCTATTACACCGATCGACTCCGCTACACCAACCTCGATCCGGCGTCGGTCGAGACACGCAACGCGCAACTCAGCCCCAAGCGCAATGGCATGTGCGCGGAATTCAACGCCAAGGACAAGAGCGGACGCTTCGCCGGCTTCAAAAGGGTCGTCGTCACCGAGGCTCGCGTCACACCCGAAGAGCCGCCCACTCGCGAGACGATGACACAATTCCTGTTGTTTCAGATTGCTGCGCGCGATACCGGTTGCTTCCCCGACGTCCAGCAAACGCAGATCCTCCAATAGCCCATGCAGGTGGCGGCCTGCCCGGACATCGCCCGTAAGGGCGGCGCGCTATAATCGACGTTCCGACATGGTCACATCGCCCATTCCCGGCTCGGTCGACGCCGTCGTCGCGTTGCTCGAGCAGCACGACTACTTCAGCGATCGCCGGCTCGCCACCAGCGTGTTCCTCGCGCTGAAGCTTCGTCGCCCGTTGTTTCTCGAAGGCGAGGCGGGCGTCGGCAAAACTGAAATCGCCAAAGTCCTTGCCCGGGCCCTCGGCCGCTCGCTGGTTCGCCTGCAATGCTACGAGGGCCTCGACACCGCATCGGCGGTGTACGAATGGAACTACCCGCGCCAGATGATCGAGATCCGACTCGCCGAGGCGCAGGGCAGCGTCGACAAGGACGCGCTGGCGTCCGATATCTTCGCCGAGCGCTTCCTGATCCGTCGCCCGCTGCTGCAGGCGCTGAAGCCCGACGATGGCATCGCACCGGTGCTCCTCATCGACGAACTGGACCGCACCGACGAGCCCTTCGAAGCGTATCTGCTCGAAGTGCTGGCCGAATATCAGATCACGATTCCCGAGTTGGGCGCCGTTCAAGGGTGACGAACCGCCCATCGTCGTCATCACCTCCAATCGCACCCGTGAAATCCACGATGCCATCAAGCGGCGCTGCCTGTACCACTGGGTCGACTATCCCGACGCCAAGCGCGAACTCGCGATCGTGCGGCGCAAGGTGCCGGGTGCGGATGCGCGCCTGGCCAATGAAGTCGTCGCGTTCACGCAACGCCTGCGCGCGATGGATTTGTTCAAGGCGCCCGGCGTCGCCGAAACGCTCGATTGGGCCGAGGCTCTGGTCGCGCTCGACCGCATGTCGCTCGATCCGGAGACCGTCTCCAACACCCTCGGCGCGCTGCTTAAGTACCAGGACGACATCGGCGCAATCACACCTGAAGTCGCCATGCGCCTGGTCGACGAGGCAAGGCAGGAAGCCTCGGCGTTGCGGGTATGACCGCGGAACCCTCGCCCCTGTTCGGTCGGGCGCGGCTCGCCGAAAACATCATGCATTTCGCGCGCGTGCTGCGCGTCGCCGGGCTGCCGGTCGGGCCGGCCAAGGTGATCGCGGCGCTCGACGCAGTCAACGCTGTCGGCATTGAGAATCGCGAAGATTTTCGCGCGGCGCTGCAGTCCGTTTTGATCGAACGCCACGAGCAGCAAACGCTATTCGACCAGGCCTTCGAATTGTTCTGGCGCAATCCCCGCATGCTCGAACGCATGCTGCAGCTGTTGCTGCCGAGAGTCTACGGGCGGGTGCCGCGTGACGAGGCCGAAGCGCCGCTACCGGGGCGTCTCGCAGACGCGTTGTCACCACCCGACCGGAAACCGGTCGACGAAAGCGCCGAGCAGGAAGTCGAACTCGATGCCGCATTGACGTTTTCGCCACGCGAGGTATTGCAGGGCAGGGATTTCGAAACGATGAGCGCCGATGAATTGGCCCAGGTCAAGGCGATGATTGGCCGACTGCGCCTGCCGCTGCCTGAAATCGCGACCCGGCGCACCGTGGTCGCCGACCGCGGTACGACCGTCGACCTGCGCGCCAGTTTGCGCGCGATGGCGTCCGCGCGCGGAGCCGTCGTCCCGCTCGCCTGGCGCAAGCGCCGGCGTCGGCGACCTCCTTTGGTCGTGCTGTGCGATATCTCCGGCTCGATGGACCGCTATTCCCGCATGCTGCTTTTTTTCCTGCATGCGATCACCAATGACCGCGATCGCGTGCATGTGCTGCTGTTCGGAACACGGTTGACCAATATCACGCGTCACTTGCGCCAGCGCGACGTCGACGTCGCCATCGCACGCGTCGCCGCGTCGGTCACGGATTGGGCTGGCGGCACGCGCATCGGTGCCTGCCTTGCCGATTTCAATCGCCGGTGGTCCCGGCGCTTGCTCGGTCAGGGCGCCATCGTATTGCTCATCAGCGACGGCCTCGATAGCGATGTCGGCGACGGTCTCTCCCGGGAAATGGACCGCCTGCACAAGTCCTGCCGCAGGCTGATCTGGCTCAACCCGTTGCTGCGTTACCAAGGTTTTGAAGCCCGGCCCGCAGGCATTCGCGCCATGCTGCCGTATGTCGATGAGTTCCTGCCGGTGCATAATCTGGAAAGCTTGATGCAGCTGGCGGGCGTATTTGCACAACGTTCGTTTGCGCGTGGCCGCATGGCGTTGCAACCCCGCGCGGCGTGATGATGGTCGAGCATCCCTGAACGGAAGGCGGCACCATGGAAATGAGCGGCAGCCGTGAAGTGCCGGCCAGCGTCGAGACGACCTGGGGGGCGCTCAACGACCCCGAAGTGCTGAAGGCGTGCATTGCCGGCTGCGAGTCGATCGACAAGGTGTCGGACAACGAATACCAGGTCGCGATGACTGCGCGCGTCGGCCCGGTGTCGGCTAAATTCAACGGCCGCATCGTGCTCTCGGATATCGTCGCGCCGAAGTCGTACACGATTGGATTCGACGGCCAAGGGGGCGCGGCGGGATTTGCCAGCGGCCAGGCGCATGTCGAGCTTTCTCCGGCGGGCAGCGGCACGCGCATCGACTACAAAGCCAAGGCGCAGGTCGGCGGCAAGCTCGCGCAGATCGGATCGCGGCTGATCGATGGCGCCGCCGCCAAGGTCGCCGACGATTTCTTCGGGCGGCTGGTCGAGCGGCTCGGCGGAGGCAAGGATGCAACGGCAACGGCCGCGCCGCCGATGATTCCGCCTGACGCGGCGGCATCGGCGTTGAAGAAAATGTGGATCAGACTCGCCATTGCTGTTGCAATAATCGTCGTCATGGCCATCTATTGGCTCACGCGGCCTGCTTGAGTTGCCGCCAAGGACCGAAACCCATGGATAGCGTTGATCTCGAAGTCCTGCGCAAGAGCGCGCAATGGCAGCGCGAAGGCAAGCGGGTGCTGCTGGTCACGGTGGTGCGTACGTGGGGCTCGTCGCCACGTCCCCCGGGCGCGATGCTGGCGGTGCGCGAGGATGGCCAAGTCGTCGGCTCGGTCTCGGGCGGCTGTATCGAAGACGACATCGTCGAGCGCTCACGACGCGAGGGCCCCTACATTACCCGGCCGCAAGCCGCGACCTACGGCGTGACGGCGGAGGACGCGCGCAAGTTTGGGTTGCCTTGTGGTGGAACGATCCAGCTTGTCCTCGAGCCGGCTGGGGCGAACAGCATGATCGCCGAGCTGCTCGGCATGATCGAGCAGGGAAAACTGGTCGCGCGAAAACTCGATCTCGAGTCGGCGAAGGTGACGCTGACGGCGGCCCATGCCACCGACGGACTCCTGTTCGACGGCCGGACGCTGACGACGATTCACGGTCCCCGCTATCGCATGCTGGTGATCGGTGCCGGCCAATTGTCGAAGTACCTCGCGCAGATTGCCGTTGGCCTCGACTATCAGGTTACCGTGTGCGATCCGCGCGAGGAGTACACCGAGACCTGGGATGTTCCCGGCACCAGCCTGGTCAGAACGATGCCCGACGATACGGTCATCGACATGAAACTCGACGAGCGTTGCGCTGTCGTTGCGCTCACCCATGACCCCAAGCTCGACGACCTGGCGCTGCTCGAGGCACTCAAATCACGCGCGTTCTACGTCGGTGCGCTCGGTTCGCGCGCCAACAACCTCAAGCGCCGCAATCGCCTCGAGGAATTCGATCTCACGCCGGAGCAAATTTCACGTTTGCACGGGCCGATCGGGCTGTACATCGGCAGCCGCACGCCGCCGGAAATCGCCATTTCCATCCTGGCCGAGATCACGGCGGTCAAGAACGGCGTCGCCTTGCCCGACGTAGCGCAGGTGGCGGTGGCCAAGGAGAAGCTCGGCCCGTCGGTCGCTTGCGAGACCAGCGATCAGTAGGGGACGTTATCCACGACGGATGTGCGCCGAATAGCGCAGCACTACGGGGATCAGCGCCAGCACGCCGAGCAATGCCAGCGCGGTCAATGTCTCCGGCGAAAGCAGATCGCGCGTCGAGTCGATGCGTCCCAATGTCTGCCCAAGGTTCGTGAAGACGAACGTCACGGGGATGATTCCGATCAAGGTCGCCAGCGCGTAGGTTCGCAGGCGAATGCCGGTGACGGTGGGTATCAGGTTGACCAGAAAATACGGGACCATCGGCGTAAGCCGCAGGAACAGCATCCAGCTGAATGCGTTGCGCGTAAAGCCGTCTTCGATGCGCTTGGCCCGCGGACCAAAACGTCGACGAATCGCGTCGGCAAACAGGTAGCGCACCGTGACGAACAGCAGCGAAGCACCGATGGTGCCGCCCATAACGATCAGTCCCGTCGCCACCCAGCGTCCGAACAGGAAGCCCAGCAGCAAGGCGAACAACGTTCCCGACGGAATGCCGAACGACGTCGCGGCGACGTAGGCGCAGAACGCGATCACCAGCGCCTGGACGTAGTGTGCCTGGGTGAACGATAGCAGGGCATCGCGCTGCAGCTTGATGGCGTCGAGCGACAGGTAGGACGGCCCGTCGAACGCGAAAAACACGACCAGCGCGGCGACCAGCAGTGCCGCCAGCGCGACCTTTGGCCAGCGACGCGTTGCACCGCGGCCTCCTCGCTCAACCCTTGGTTTGACAGCTTGTGTCGGCCGCTTTGCGTCGACTCACCACGCGCGATCCCCGCTCGAACGAGCGGGGCCGGGCGCTGCGGGCTCGCGCCGCGGCTATTTCTGGTCGATTTTCGGATCAAGCGCGTCGCGCAGACCGTCGCCCAGCAGGTTGAACGCCAGGACGGTGAGAAATATCGCCAAACTAGGAAAGATCGCGACGTGGGGTGCGGTCATCATGTCCGAGCGCGCCTCGTTGAGCATCGCGCCCCACTCGGGTGTTGGCGGTTGCGCGCCCATGCCGATGAAGGACAGACTGGCGGCGGTAATGATCGACGTCCCGATGCGCAACGAAAAATAGACGACCACCGCGGC
>CAVSYL010000018.1:0-264425 GCA_963732105.1 uncultured beta proteobacterium | reverse complement strand
CTTTCCGGAAGCAACGTCGACGACAGAGATGGCAATGCGGCAAGGACCACGCGGCCCGTAATCCCCGCTGAGGCATCTTTGGCGCGCCCAAGCAGGGCTTCAGTCTCGCCGATAATTCGCTCGACGGCAGGAAGAAGGTCGCGCGCGAAGCGGGTCAGCGCGACCGACCGCGTCGTGCGGTCAAAGAGGCGCGCACCGAGCACGTCCTCGATCTGCTGAATCTTCGCGCTCAACGCCGGCTGCGTCGTGTGTAGCGCCTCTGCGGCCTTGGTAAAGCTGCCCTGCGTTGCGACGGCGAGTAGTGCACGGAGCTGCGAGAGGTTGAGGTGCAAGGGGCCCTTCGGCGTCGCGCTGTCGATTGATAGCGATTTATGATAACTCTAATCCAAACTATCAATTGGTGTTTTGAGTGGTGCTCGCCTAGATTACTGTGCAGAACACGTCGTTGATGACGGTTGGAGCGGTTCGACGAAGTTCGCAAGGAGGACATCAATGGTTGCCAAAAGTCGCGGACGAGGGCGCACAGCGCCAGTCATTTGTCCTCGCGGACAAGGTGGCACTGGCCCTCCGCATGCGCGCGCATCACCCAAAATGCGATCGACCACACCCGATCGGCTTTCTCCGAAGAGCTTTATCGCGGAGGCCGAGGAGCTTTTTCAGTAGAGCAAAACGACGCGGCCGTCAGAGCCGCGCTTTCGGCGGCGCACACACTAGGCCGCAACGCAACGATTCATCGTTTACAGAGGAGAGAATCATGGTTTCGAGGTTCAGTCGCGCAGGCGCGAGCATCTTGATGACATTCGCGATCGCGACCCTTGCGTCCACCGCGGCAGACGCGAAGGTCACGCGCATTACAATCACCAGCCACGAATCGCCGACCTACAGCGGGGCGTCCTTCGGGTCGGTGGGCCAGTACGAAAAGTACGTCGGAACAGCAACTGGCGAGATCGATCCGGCGGATCGCCGCAACGCGGTCATTACCGATATCAATCTCGCGCCGCTCGACACGAACGGAAAGGTGACGTACACGGCAACGTTCACGCTGATCAAGCCAATTGACACGACGAAGGGCAACGGCGTTCTCTTTTACAACGAGGTGAACCGCGGCAGCCGCAACTTCCCCTACAGCATCGGCGGTGATCCGGGCGATGGATTCATGCAAAATCAGGGCTATACGCTTCTCTGGAGCGGATGGCAGGGTGACGTCGCGCCAGCGGCCAACAACGGCAACGAGACCGTGCAGGTGCCCGTCGCCCAGAACCACGATGGCTCGCCGGTGACCGGTCCGGTGATCTTCCGTTTCTGGAACGAGCCCGCAGGCACCAACACCGTGACACTTACGACGATTCCGCCGGGCGCCTTTACGAACAACGTCTACCAGCCGCTCACGCTGGACACGACGCAAGCGCAGCTCGAGACGCACACGCACGAGACGCCGAACGGAGTCGACGGGACAATAACCCCAATCCCAAGCACCGACTGGGCGTGGGCCGACTGCCGCAGTGTGCCGTTCCCGGGGACACCCGATCCGACGCGAGTGTGTCTCAAGAACGGCGTTGACCCGACGCTCCTTTATCAGCTTGTTTACACGGGCAAGAATCCGCTCGTGCTCGGCGTGGGGCTCGCCGCGGAGCGCGACGTGATCTCGTTTTTCCGCTACGAGGCGGCGGACAGCTTCGGCAACGTCAACCCGCTCGCCGGCGGCACGTCGCATGTGCTTGCCGAAGGCACGTCGCAAGCCGGCAACGCCCTCAAGACGTTCGTGCATCTCGGCTTTAACGAGGACGAATCGGGGCGCATCGTCATCGAAGGCATGAACGACTTTGTCGCCGCGCGACAGACGCCCATCAACTTCCGCTTCGCGTTCCCCGGCGGCGCCGCAACCCTGACGGAGCCCGGCAGTGAGCCTGTGCTCTGGTGGTCGAGCTTCACCGACGTCGTGCGCGGGCGCCCGACGGCGAGCATGCTGGATCGGTGCAGCGCGACGAACACCTGCCCGAAGATCCTGGAGACGTTTGGCGCGACCGAGTTTTGGGACTTGCGCATGTCGCCGGGGTTAATTGGGACGGCCGCAAACGTCGACATTCCGTTGCCGCCGAATGTACGGCGCTACTATTACCCTGGCACGACGCACACTGGCGGTGGCGGTGGCTTCAACCTGAACGGTGGCAACAGCGGTTGTACGCTGCAGGCGAACGCAAACCCGGAGACTGATACGCAGCGTGCGCTCTTCGTCGATCTCGCCGATTGGGTGGTGCACGGCATTGACATGCCGCCGAGCAACTATCCGACGCTCGCCGCGGGAACGCTCGTTCCCGCGAACAAGGCGGCGATGGGCTTCCCGAATGGAATTCCCGGCATCCCGAACGATGCGCCCAACGGCATCGTCAACGCGCTCAACGATTACGACTTCGGCGCATCGTTCATCTACAACGACATGGCGGGAGTGATCTCGCGCGAGCCGCCGCTCGTCAAGCAGGTGATCCCGGAATACGTAGTAAAGACCAACGGCGACGGCAACGAGGTTGCGGGCGTGCCATCGATCCTCCATCAGCTTCCCCTTGGCACTTACCTCGGCTGGAATGTGACGTCGTCGGGGTTCTTCAAGGGTGAGATCTGTGCCTTCACGGGCGGCTACGTTCCGTTTGCGCAGACGTTCGCGCAGCGCCTCGCTACGGGCGATCCCCGGCCGTCAATCGCCGAGCGCTATTCGACCGTCGGCAATTACTACTTCGCCGCGAGCCAGATCGCGAAGCACTTGATCGCGCAACGCTTGCTGCTGCCCGCGGACGGCGCGCGCATCACGAGCCAGGCGCTGTCGCACTCACGGCGAGCGGGCTCTTGCCGCTGCGTTGATTATGTCGCACGCAAGCGTGACGAGCGTCGCACCGCTCCTTGACGTACGCGGTGTAACGCTACAATACAAGACCCGCGAGCATCTGGTCACGGCGACCTATCGCGTCGATTTTTCAGTGCTCCGCTCGGACCGCTTCGTGCTGCTCGGGCCGTCGGGCTGCGGCAAGTCGACGTTACTCAAGGCTGTCGGCGGCTATCTCGCGCCCGTTGAGGGCAGCATCCGCTTGAACGGCATCGACGTACGTCGGCCGGGACCCGATCGCATGATGGTGTTCCAGGAATTCGATCAATTGCTGCCGTGGAAGACGGTGCGTGAGAACGTGGTGTTTCCGCTCCTCGCGACCGGCAAGATCGCCGGTCGCGAGGCGCTCAACAAGGCCAACGAATACATCGCGAAAGTGAACTTAGCGAAATTCGCGGACAGCTATCCGCACACGCTTTCGGGTGGGATGAAACAGCGCGTCGCGATTGCGCGCGGCATGGCGATGGAGCCCGAGATCCTGCTCATGGACGAACCGTTCGCCGCGCTTGACGCGCTCACGCGCCGCAAGATGCAGGATGAGCTCCTGCAGCTTTGGGACGACACGCGTTTTACGGTGCTTTTCGTGACGCACTCGATTGCCGAAGCCATCAAGATCGGAAATCGCATCCTGCTGCTGTCACCGCATCCGGGTCAGGTCAAGGCCGAGCTAGACAGCCTGCCGCGCGGAGCTGCCTTCGCCGCCGAACACGACGCACTCGAGCAACGCATCAACGATATGCTCTTCGCGGACAATGCACCTGAGCCCGAGCTTGCGCATGCCGACTGAATATGTCCTCACGAGCCGATCGGAAATGGTGCGCGAGCCCGTGCCAGACTCGGCATTCGGCGTCGTCGAAAAGCCGCTCTCGACCTGGGAGCGCATCTACAACGTCGGGGGCGTGCGCAAGCTCGCAATCCTCCTCGTTCTTGCCCTCGCGTGGGAGGTCTACGCGCGCATTCTCGACAACGCACTCCTCTTCCCCACTTTCTCTGCGACGGTCGAGGCATTCGTTAAGAGCGTCGCCGACGGTGTAATCCCGGTGAAAGCATGGACTTCGCTCAAGGTGTTGCTCGTCGGCTATGCGAGCGGCATCTCGCTTGCGGCGCTGCTGACCGTCGTGGCGATCACATCGCGCATTGGCACTGACTTACTCGAAACCCTAACCTCGATGTTCAACCCACTGCCGGCGATCGCGCTGCTGCCGCTCGCCCTGGTCTGGTTCGGGCTCGGCAACGGTAGCCTCGTCTTCGTGTTGATTCATTCCGTCCTGTGGGCAGTAGCGCTCAACACCCACGCCGGGTTTCTTGCCGTGTCCAACACGCTGCGCATGGTCGGGCGCAATTACGGATTGCGCGGGCTCGCGTATATCCGGAGCATCCTGATTCCGGCGGCGTTTCCTAGCATTCTCACGGGGCTCAAGGTCGGCTGGGCGTTCGCATGGCGTACGCTCATTGCCGCCGAGCTGGTATTCGGGGTGTCGTCGGGCTCGGGCGGCCTAGGCTGGTTCATTTACGAGAACAAGAACCAGCTTGAGATTCCCAACGTATTCGCCGGCCTGTTTACCGTGATCCTGATAGGACTTGTGGTCGAGAACCTGATCTTTCGCAACGTCGAAGCGCTGACGGTCAAGAAGTGGGGCATGCAGCATTGAGCTAAGTGGCGGCAGCTGTATCCGGTCGGCACCTTATGCAACCGATATCAACGGAGGAACATGATCGTGGAAAAGATTCGAACGCTAACCGCCATTGCGCTGGTGGCGGTCGCATGCGGTGTTCGCGCCGAGGTGAGCGAGATCACGGTAGCGCAGCAGTACGGCGTGAGCTTCTTACCGCTGATGGTGATGGAGCGTGACAAGCTCGTCGAGGGGCACGCAAAGGCGCTTGGCCTTCCGGATCTCACCGCCAAGTGGGTCAGCGTGGCGGGGCCGAGTGTCATGAACGACGGCGTCATCAGCGGCGCAATCCAGTTCATCGCAGTCGGGGCGCCCTCGCTCATCACCCTCTGGGACAAGACGCGCGGCAACGTGCAGGTGAAGGGCGTGTCGGCGATGACGACGTACCCGCTGTATCTCGTCGTGCGCAGCCCGGACGTCAAGACGGTGAAGGATTTCAGCGAGAAAGACAAGATTGCCGTGCCGTCGATCAAGGTCTCGACACAGGCGATCATGCTGCAGATGGAAGCGGCGAAGATCTGGGGCGACGCGAACTACGCGAAGCTCGACCCGTTTACGATCGGGCTTTCGCATCCGGACGCGGTGCTCGCGCTTACGAACAATAATGGCGGCGTCGACGCGCACTTTTCCTCCTCACCCTTCTACGAGCAGGAGATGAAGGTCCCTGGCGTGCGCTTGCTCACGACGAACTACGACATCCTCGGCGGTCCGGCAACGGCGGTCGTGATCGCCGCCTCGACCAAATTCCGCGACGCGAATCCCAAGGCGTACCAGGCGTTCTACGATGCACTCGGCGAGGCGATCAACACGATCAACAAGGACAAGCGCGAGGCGGCCAAGGTCTACATCGAGGTGGCCAAGGATAAGAAGAACAGTCCCGACGACATCTATGCAATCATCAACGCGAAGGATTACGCGTACACGCTCACGCCGCAGAAGGTTGGCAAGACCGCCGATTTCATGCACAAGATCGGCACGATCAAGAACCAACCAGCCTCGTGGAAAGACCTCTTCTTTCCCGAGGTGCAGAACCTCCCCGGGGACTGAGCAGGAGCGAACGCATGCCCGCCAAAGCCAACACGATTCGGATCGGAAGCGGCGCCGGTTTTTCCGGCGACCGGCTCGAGCCTGCGCTCGTCCTCGCAGAACAAGGCGCGGTCGACTATATTGCCCTCGAGTGCTTGGCCGAGCGCACAATTGCACTGGCGCAGCTTCGCAGGCGACGCGACCCGAGGGAGGGCTACGACCCGCTCTTGAAGCGCCGGGTCGAGATGCTTTTGCCAAGCATCAAGCGACGCGGCATTCGGCTTATCAGCAATTTCGGCGCCGCGAACCCGCTGGCGGCGGCCGACGCCATTCTGGCGATCGCGCGCGCACAGAAGCTTTCGGTGAAGATCGCCGTGGTCACAGGGGACGACGTCCTTGGCGTCATCGCACCCGATCGCATGGCGCTCGAGACGGGTACGCCGCTCGGCGAATTTGGCGAACTCATTTCCGCAAACGTCTACCTAGGTGCAGAAGCGCTCATGCCGGCGCTCGAGTCGGGTGCCGATGTGATCGTGACGGGTCGTGTCGCTGACCCTTCGCTCTTCGTGGCACCCATCGCACATCACTTCGGGTGGCGCTTGAGCGAACTCGATCGCATCGCCCGCGCAACCGCCGTCGGGCACCTCCTCGAGTGCGCGGCGCAGGTGTGCGGCGGTTACTTTGCCGATCCGGGCTTCAAGGACATTCCGAACATGGCGAACATGGGATTTCCCTTCGCCGACGTCGACATGGAAGGCAACGCGGTGCTCGGCAAGGTCGAGGGAACGGGCGGTGCAATCACGCTTGCGACGGTCAAGGAACAACTTCTGTACGAAGCGAGCAATCCAGGCGCGTATGTCACGCCCGATGTCACTGCGGATTTTCGCGGAGTTACGCTGAGTCGCGTGGCGCCGATCGCGTGGCCGTCAGCGGCGCGCAGGCAAACGGCCGTTCGCCGACGCTCAAGGTTAGCATCGGTTACATGGCGGGGTTCCTGGGCGAGGGCGAGATCAGTTACGCTGGTCGCAACGCGCTCGCACGCGCGCGACTCGCTGGCGCCATCATCCATGAGCGGCTGAACGAGAGCTTCCCCGCGCTCCGCATTGATTACATCGGCAGCACGTCGTCGCACGGCCGATCCTTCGATCTGACGGAGAACCCATACGAGGTCCGTCTTCGCGTCGCAGCTCGTGCGCCCACCGCGAGCGAGGCAGCCATCATCGGCGAGGAGGTCGAGGCGCTATACCTCAACGGACCGCCGGCGGAGGGGGCGCCCGCAAGCTCGTCACCGAGCAGATCGGCATCGTCTCGACGTTGATCGATCGCAGCGAGGTCGAATCGCAAGTCACTATTAAAGAATGGGTGCATGAGCCGGCGACTGTATGACCTCGCTCACTGCCGGGCGGGCGACAAGGGCAACACGTCGATCCTCTCGCTGATCGCGTATCGCGACGAGGATTACCCGCTGCTTGTTGAGACGGTCACCGTCGAGGCCGTCGCGCAGCACATGCGTGGGATCATTACCGGCGAAATCCGTCGCTACGAGATGCCGAACTTGAGTGCGCTGCAATTCGTCTGCGAGCACGCGCTCGCAGGCGGCGTCACGACTTCGCTCGTGCTCGACGCGCACGGGAAGTCACTTGTGCACTTCTGGAATGAGTGTCGACTGACCGCGTCTCCCGCGCCCTCCATCCAAATCCTTGCCCTGAAGGCCGGTCAATCAGCACCTTGCTGGAAGCTCAGTGCGAAAACCTGCCCGGTCCGCAACACTGACGAACCCATTATCGCCCCTAGCAACAGTAGCTTTTTCCCCTCCCTTCAACGAAGGATGTTGGTTGTTACCGATGGCGAGCGTCCGCGAATCGCCGAGGACTGCTCATGGCCGGTGACCGCCACTCCTCCGCGCCGGCCGAACAGCCGGTGTCCGCCTTGCGGACGCTCAACCGGATTATCTCTCGGACAGCTCATGGCCGGACTGAGACCGTTGCCGCGAGCGTTTACTTCGGTGCGCCGATGGACGCTCATTGCACCCGGGACCTCCTGGACCTCGCCTAGCTCACCGGCCAGCGTCCGAGCGAAGTGTTGAAGATGACGCGCCAGGACATCAGGGATAGCATCCTGCCGGTCAGACAGCGCAAGACCGGCGCGCGCGTGCCCGTGGCGATCGTCGGACCGCTAGCCGCGGTTTTGCAGCGCGTCCTCGCGCAGACTTATCCCGTGCAGACCATGCATCTGGTGCTCGACGAGACCGGCTCTCGGATGTCACTGGCGACGATGCGGCGGCGGTTTTGGAACGCGCGTAGGGCCGCCGGGATAACTTACCAGCTGCGCGACATTCGAGCAAAAGCGGGTTCTGACCTGGATTCGATCCGATCCGCACAGAAGCTCTTGGGACACTCCAACGAGTCAACGACGACGGCTTAGCGCCGAGACCGCGTTGGCGAAGTCGCGCAGCCGGTGATGCGCGACATCAAGTCGGACCGATAAAACCTCTCCCGCAATTCTCCGTTCTCTATAGGCAAAAAGCACTTGTGTTATAGTGTTTTTGTGGGAGAGAAAACATGCTTATGGCTTGATTCGACGAGACATTTTTACTAACTCGAAAATCAGGTAACGGGCAACTGTTCGGGGGTTCGAATCCCTCTCTCTCCGCCACGCACACCGCAGTCGGCGCTTTCGATCAACAGCAATATAGCTCGGAGACGACGTGCAATTCTCGAGCCGGCGGATTGCCGACGTCTTCGTGGCCACGCCCGTGGGTCATATCGACCATCCCAACGCGCAGCAACTGCAGGCAGGCGCTCACGCCGGTCCTGGCCGCCGCCGCGCTGGAACGAAACGCGCTCGTCCTGGATCTCGCAGGGGTCGACTACATCAGCAGCATGGGCTTGCGCGTCCTGCTGATGGCGGCCAAGCAGTCGCGGGCGCAGAACACGAGGATCGCGGTGGCCGCCCTGCAGCCGGTGGTCAAGGAAATCTTCGACATCGCCCGCTTCAATCACGTACTGGAAGCATTCACCAGCGTACGCGCCGCGCTCGAGCAATTGTCGGAGCCCGCGCTCGCGGCGTATGACGCCGCGGCGACATGAAGTGCCTTCGCTTCTGGGGTACGCGCGGCTCCCTTCCCGTCGCACTGACCGCCGCGGGCGTCCGCGATAAATTGATTCGGGCATTGCGTGCGGCGTCAGGGCGGGCGTTTGCATCGGACGAAGACCTGAACGCCTACGTCGACGGCCTCGACTTGCCGGTATCCGGAACCTACGGCGGACACACCTCCGTGCGTGGAGATCGAGACCGGCGGCACCGAGTACGTGCTGTGCGACCTCGGCACGGGCGTGCGGCCTTTTGGCCAGAAGGCGATGGCGCGGCACGGTGCCGGGGCGCCGCAGACGTATCACATCTTCATGTCCCACGTGCACTGGGACCACATCATGGGGTTCCCATTTTTCACGCCGGCGTACATTCCCGGCAACCGCATTTTCATTTACGGTGGACATGCGGTGCTCGAGGAGGCGTTCCGTCGGCAGCAGTCGCCGCCGTCGTTTCCTGTGGATTTCTCGGCATTGCGTGCGAACATCGAATTCGTCCGGCTTGAGGTGGGCCAGTCCTATGACATCGCCGGTGTTCGCGTGGACCTCATGTTGCAGCGACACGCCGGCGAATCGTATGGCTATCGCTTCACGTCGGAGGGCCGCACCATCATCTACACCACCGATTCCGAGCACACGCTCGACGACCTCGAAGAAACCAGCCGCTACGTCGCCTTTTTTCGCAACGCCGACATTGTCGTCTTCGACGCGATGTATTCGCTCGCCGACGCGATCTCGGTGAAGGCCGACTGGGGCCATTCGAGCAATATTGTCGGCGTCGAGTTGTGCCAGATGGCGGGCGCGCGGCAGTTGTGCCTGTTTCACCACGAACCCATCCACGGCGACGATGCCATTGCGCGAATCCTGGCGGAGACGCGGCGCTACGAAGAGATCACCCGTACCGGCACGCCGCTGCTCGTGACGGCTGCCTACGACGGGATGGAGTTAGCGTTATGAGCGAGTTGTGAGCGCTGCGTGAGCGGCCGAGCGTGCGGGATCCGGCTCGCGGCTCGCCGGATCTGGATTCGTGGGATCTGCTGACGCTCGGTGCTGCTGGCCGCAGCAATCGGCTGCGCGCCGGCGTGGAACTGCGCGCTGCAGTCGTTCTGGTTCGATGCATTTCAGCGGCACACGCTCGCGCACGTCGAGAGTATGCCCGCGATGGTCGTCGAAATCGACGAGCCAAGCCTTGCGGCGCTCGGTCAATGGCCGTGGCCGCGTACGCTGCTGGCCGAACTGATCCGCGACATCGAGCAATATCAGCCATTGGCCATCGGCATCGACATCTGGATGCCGGATGCGGATCGACTGTCGCCGCAACAGCTGCTGGCCGCTTGCGCGGCAGCAGGACCCGGTCCTTGCCGCGCGGCTGGCGGCGATGCCCTCGAACGACGCAGACCTCGCCGCGGCGATCGGCGCCGGCCCGGTCGTGCTGGGCATGATCGCGAGCCCCGAGACGACGGGCAAGACCTTGCGCGCGCCGCCGTTTCTGGTCTCCGATGTCGGCAAGCGCGTGGGGATGTCGGCGGCGACGCTCAATCGTCGGCCATGTTCAAAGGCGTGATTGCCCAGCATCGACGAACTGGAACAGGCCGCTTCAGGGCACGGCTTGATTTCGGTGGGCGACCCGGAGAAGACGGTCATCCGGAGTATCCCGCTGGTGACCGACATCAACGACACGCTGGCGCCTGCGTCTGTCGGTCGAGATGCTTCGCGTCGCGCTGCACGCGCCCGCGCTACGGTTGCATCTCGACGGGTCCGCGGTGCAAGGCGCTGACCATCGGCAACGTCACCGTGCCGACCGAAGACGATGGCTCGATGCGCATCTACTATTCGCAAGCACGATGCGCGGCGCTACGTTTCCGCCATCGATGTGCTGCGGGGCAACGTCGATCCGCAGGCCCTGCGCGACAAGCTGGTCCTGGTCGGCATGACCGGGCTCGCGACGACCGACTACCAGAACACGCCGCTGGGCGAACCGATGCCTGGCAGCGAGATTCACGCGCAATTGCTCGAGAATGTCTTTGACCAGACATGGTTGACGCGGCCGTCGCGGGCACCAGCGATCGAGCTGGTAGTGTTCGTCCTGCTCGGCCTCCTGCTGATCTGGGCCACGCCGCGCTGGAAACCGCTCAATGCGGCGCCTGCTCGCGCTGGCATGCGTTCTGATCGTCGTACTGGGCTGCGTACGTCGAATTTCGATCCCAGCGACAGCTGTACGACGCCGCGACGCACCAGCGTGGGGCTGCTCATCCTGTTCAGCATGCTCCTGGTCTGACGCTCGCTGACGCGACCCGCCGCCGGAAATTGCTCGAGGGTGTCGTGCAGAAGCAACGCGTGGAGGCGGCGTATGTCTCCGGCGAGCTTCAGGCGGCGCAACGCATCCAGACCGGCATCCTGCCGCGCGCGGAGTCGCTGCGCGATGAAGCCCGGATCGACCTTGCAGCGACCATGATTCCGGCGCGCGAGGTCGGTGGCGATCTTTACGATTTCTTTCGTCTCGACGCCGATCGTCTGTTCTTCCTGATCGGCGATGTCGCCGGCAAGGGACTTTCAGCGAGCATTTTCATGGCGATCAGCAAGGCGCTGTACAAGAGCACGACGCTCAGGCAACCCGAAGCGACCATCAGCGATCTCATGCGCACCGCCAACGACGAGGTCTCGCGCGACAACCCGGAAATGTTTTTCGTCACCGTCTTCGCCGGCATCATCGATCTGAATTCCGGCGAGCTCGCGTACTGCAACGCCGGTCACGAGAATCCGTACGTGCTCGATCCGCGGGCGCGCGACGCTCGCGCGGCTCGAAGACGGCGCGGGACCGCCGTTGTGTACCGTCGATGGCTTTGCCTACACTGCCGGCAAACGCACAATGCACGCGGGCGAACTGCTCTGCCTCGTCACCGACGGCGTGGTCGATGCACAAAATCCATCGGGCGAACGCTTTACCAGCGAGCGCTTGCAACGAGAACTGCTGCGGCTCTCGAAGGACGCGGTGACCGCGGCCGCCGTCGTCGATGCCATATGCCGCGACATCCGAACCTTTGTTGCGACCGCCGAGCCCGCGGACGACGTGACGGTGCTGGCGCTGCGGTGGCTCGGCGCTAGCGTACGATGATTTCGACGCGGCGGTTGCGCGGCTCCGACACACCGTCGGCCGTCGGCACCGACAGGGAGCGCTTGCCGCGGGAGATCGCGTGGATGTCGTCGCCCGGGATACCCAGCCGCATCAGGGCCGCACGAACCGTGTCGGCACGTTGCTGCCCGAGCGCATCATTGACTTGGTCGCTGCCCACCGTATCCGTGTGTCCCACGACCAGGACGTCCGGCACGGGCCGTTTCGCAATTTCTGACAGGAGCTGATAGACGACCTGTTTCGATTCGTCCGTGAATTCGTCCTTGCCTTCTATAAAATACAGGGTGAACGACTGCGCACGCGCAGGCTGTGCAGCAAGCGCCGCGCCGAACTGCGCCTCCACTTCCTGTGGCGTCGCCTGAAAGGCGCGCGGACCGAGCGGCGTCATCTTCGCGGCGGCATACGGCTGGTCGAGCACCGTTTCCTTGTCGCCCTGCTTGACGGTGACGGCCGTCGGGCGACCGTCCTTCTGCGGCAGCAGGACGACATTGCCGCTGCTGGCGCAGCCTCCTAGCACAGCACACAGCGTTGCTATTGCGACGCTTCTACGCATGCCTTGCACCGAATCAGTTACTGGCGCTGACCACGAATTCGGTGCCACGGACACCCAGTATTGCAGTCGGCGTGCGCACCGTCATCGCGTCCGGGGATTGCTTCGCGATGCGGCCCGAGATGACCGCGAGCGTTCCCTTGTTCAGCGTCGTGTCGAAGCGTCCCTGATTGGTGGTTGAATCGAATACATACCGATCCAGCGACAACGCACTGTTGGGACCCGCCGACAATAGCGAGTCGTCGTCCATCGTGATGCCGACCGAACCGTCGGCGCCGGTCTTGATGACGTCGGAGGTTTGCAGCCGTGCGCCAACCTTCGCGGGTAGCGTATTGCCCTGGCGCTCGATTGTGACCTGACCCTTCGCAACCTTGATCTGACCGATCTCGGCCGCACAGGCAACTGAGCCCGCGGCGGTCAATCCGAACAGGACAGCGACGGCCAGCGCACCCCGATAACGCATCAACGAAATCACCATCCCGATCCTCCCGGCGGTCCGTGCCACGCACAGGCCTTAGAATGTGAAATTATAGTCCCGTCCCGACGGATGTTGGCGGGACCGGAATACACACGGCACAACCTACCGAGACCCGGCGTCGCCTCATGTCCACGAGCGATCAAAAGCTATTTTCGGCACGAATGACGATGTTGCGGGAGACCGCGGCTTTCGTGCGGGCCTTTTGCGACCGCCACGGCATCGTGCACGACGACGCCCTGCGGCTCACGCTGATCATCGAAGAATTATTCACCAATTCCGTGGAGCACGGCTATCGCGGGGAATGCGATGCGCCGATCCGCATCGCACTGACCATCAACCCGGATGGCGTCGCCGTGCTCTACGAGGATTCGGCGCCGCGCTACGACCCGCTCGCCGCGCTAACACGGCCGCCCGAAAGCATGACGCAGAATGTCGAATCGCGTGCCGTCGGCGGCCTTGGCGTCTACATCGTCGGGCAACTGGTCGAGTGCCCGAGTTACGCTTTTGAGGAAAGCTGCAACCGGCTCAGGCTGACGCTGCCGGTTGCGAGGTAAAAAACGACAAAGCAAAACGCCAACTCAATTGCCATCGCCCCGGTCATGCATACAGGCCCGAGCGCTACAAATACGCCCGCCAGTCCATCGTCGGGCGCATGGCACCCGCGAGCTGGCGGAAACGTGGACACGCTGCACTTTCACCATTTGCGGATCTAGGTTGCAGCACGGTCCGATCCCCCTCCTATTTATCCATCCTCACGAATATTTTTCGCGCAGACTGAGTTTTCCGCGTGCGTCGGCGATCGTGCAAGAGGGCCGTCCGCCGCGGGTCCATTCAGCTGCCATTCGCGAGTCGGTGGATTGTGCAACTCGTCCGCGCTAAACAGCAAGGTATTTCGTTGTTGTTGCGCTGCAGCATGTAAGCTTCGCGCGTTTGGAGGCGCTTCGCCGCCGTGACCAGCTCGGCACGCGACACGGCGGTACGGCTCGCCCCTGGGGCCTCTGCTAAAATTGATGGCTCGACAGCTCCAACCCAGGACGATGGCCAAGGTAATTCCACTGACCGATGCCCGCACATTACGCGGCGCGCACGTTCCCCTTGCCGGCGCCGCGCCGCACGTGATGCCGACCGGGCTGCTCGCGGACACGCGCGGTCGCGTGCTGCGCGATTTGCGTGTCTCGGTCACCGACCGCTGCAACTTCCGCTGCGTGTACTGCATGCCGAAGGATGTCTTCGGGCACGACTACCCATTTCTGCCGCACGCGCAGCTGCTTAGCTTCGAGGAAATCGCGCGCCTCGCGCGCGTGTTCAAGGCGCACGGCGTGGAGAAGATCCGCCTGACCGGCGGCGAGCCGCTATTGCGCAAGCACCTGGAGCACCTCATCGCCATGCTCGCCGACATCGGCGGCCTCGACCTGACGTTGACGACCAACGGCGCGGCGCTGGCGGCGAAGGCGGTCGCGCTCAAGACCGCGGGCCTCACCCGCATCACGGTCAGTCTCGACGCGCTCGACGACGGCGTCTTCCGGGCGATGAACGACGTCGATTTTCCAGTCGCCAAAGTGCTCGAGGGCATCGACGCGGCCGCAGGCGCGGGACTTGCTCCGATCAAGATCAACATGGTCGTCAAGCGCGGGGTCAACGAGCAGGAGATCCTGCCGATGGCGCGGCACTTCAAGGGCAGCGGGCACATCCTGCGCTTTATCGAGTACATGGATGTCGGCCACACCAACGGCTGGCGTATGGACGATGTCGTGTCTTCGGCCGAAGTGATTCGCCTGATCGGCCGCGAATTTCCCCTCGCGCCGGCGGATGCGAACTATGCCGGTGAAGTCGCCGAGCGCTGGCGGTATCTCGACGGCAGCGGCGAGATCGGCGTCATCTCGTCGGTGACCCAGGCGTTCTGCAGCGATTGCACCCGCGCGCGCCTGGCCACCGACGGCAAGCTCTACACGTGCCTGTTCGCGACCACGGGCTACGACCTGCGCGCGCTGTTGCGCAGCGGCAGTTCCGACGCCGAGATCGGCAATTACGTCGCGGCGATCTGGCTGCAGCGCGCGGATCGGTACTCCGAGATCCGTTCAGCCAATACGACTGCGCTGCCGAAGATCGAGATGAGCTACATCGGCGGCTAAGCGGCGACGCGAATGCACCTCAAAGCCCTGATCGAGTTCCTGAGCGGCCTGGAAGAGAACAACAACCGACCCTGGTTCGCATGGAACAAGCCCGCGTACGACCTGCTGCGCGAGGAGTTCGAAGCATTGCTCATCGACGTCATCGCGCGTGTTTCGAAATTCGACCGCGCGCTCGGCCCGGTCGATGCGCGCAAGGCGATGTTCCGCATCTATCGCGACACCCGTTTCTACAAGGACAAGACGCCGTACAAGACCCACTTCAGCGCGGCGATACGCGATCGCGCCAAGCGCGGCCTCGAGCCCGGCTATTATTTCGAGATCGACCATAATGGCATCCTGCAGGTCGGCGGCGGCATCTATCGTCCGGAACCGGCGATCCTCATGCGCATTCGTCGCTACATTGCTGACAAACCCGGAACCCTCACGACGCTGTTGCGCAATCCGCGCTTCGCTAAGACTTATGGCGGCCTGATGGAAGAAGATGCGCTGGTACGGCCGCCCAAAGGCTTTACCGCGGACATGAAGCACATCGAGGCAATCAAACACCGCCACTATTTCGGCCTCGCCGAAGCCAATCTGAAAAAGCGTCCGCCGAAAGACCTGGCCCGCGACCTCGCGGGCTATTTCGAGGACCTCTATCCGTTGATGGTGTGGCTGCGCAAGGCTGCCGCGGAAAAATGAACGCGCCCGACATTCCCTATCGTCCGGTGCTCACCGACGCCGCTCGACCATCGACGTTCACCGTCGCGGCCATCGACGAAAATGGCCAGACGCGCGATACGCCCATCGCCGGCGAGCACCCTCTCACGGTATACGTCGACAAGCGCGAAATCCTCACGCTGATGACGCTCGGCGCCGCGCCCGAGGCGCTGGCTATCGGTTATCTGCGCAACCAGCGGCTGCTGGACCGTATCGAGGACATCGTTTCGGTGCAGGTCGACTGGGAAGTGAATTCGGTCGCCATCAATACCCGCAACGGGCTCAAGGATCTCGACGCCAAGCTCGGCAAACGCACTACCACCAGCGGTTGCGGCCAGGGGACGGTTTTCGGCGACTTGATGGCCGACGTCGACGCGGTGCGACTGCCCGTCGACACGGTGCTCACGCGCAGCACGCTGTATGCGCTGCTCGATCGCGTGCGGATTCACGAGACGATCTACAAGCAGGCCGGCGCGGTGCACGGGTGCGCGCTCGCGA
The DNA here is from genome assembly GCA_963732105.1 of uncultured beta proteobacterium. GTDB lineage: Bacteria > Pseudomonadota > Gammaproteobacteria > Burkholderiales > Casimicrobiaceae > PALSA-1003. The sequence goes on along the minus strand of CAVSYL010000018.1, from coordinate 248,269 downwards.
CCAACGGCGATGGCGCGAGCGAGATTCTGTATTTCGTCGAAGACGTCGGCAGGCACAACGCGGTCGATGCGATCGCCGGCAAGATGTGGCTCGATCGCGTCGACGGCGGCGACAAGATTTTCTACACCACGGGTCGACTCACCTCCGAGATGGTGATCAAGGCCGCGCAGATGGGGATTCCGTTCCTCGTCTCGCGCTCGGGCCTGACCCAGATGGGTTATGAGATTGCGCAGACTGTCGGCATCACCATGATCGGGCGCGCAACCGGCAAGCATTTCCTGCTGTTTACAGGCGGAGAGCGCTTCCGCGCCGACGCTTGACGCGGCTGACGTCGGTCACGGGCGTAGTGCTGGCGGGCGGCCAGGGACGGCGCATGGGCACGGTGGACAAGGGCCTGGTCACTCTCGACAGTCAGCCGATGGTGCGCCACGTCCTGGCGCGGTTCGCGCCCCAGGTCGATGAGATCCTGATCAACGCCAACCAGCACCTCGACGATTACGCCGCGATGGGATACCGGGTCATTCCTGATTCCATCGGCGGCTTCGCCGGGCCGCTCGCCGGATTGCAAGTCGGATTGTCGCAGGCGGCGCATGCACTCGTCGCCACCGTTCCATGCGATTCGCCATTTCTACCGCCGGACCTGGTCGCACGCCTGCACGCGGCGCTCGCTGCACACGACGCAGATCTCGCGGTTGCGCGCACGTTCGATCAGCCGCACCCGGTGTTCGCGTTGGTGCGAACGCGCGTCCTGCCGCACCTGACCCGTTTTCTCGAAAGCGGCGGACGCAAGATCGATGCGTGGTATGCGACGCTCGCGACGGTCGAGGTCGCATTCGACGACGAAGCCGACGCGTTTCGCAACATCAACACCGTCGATGAGCTTTCGGCCGCAGGGCGCGCAGAGGCGTCCGGGTTGATCCGCCTCGGCGAGCACACGGAAGGTCGCGACAACAATACGCAGCTGTTGCGCTTGCTCGCGGCAACCGGAGTCATCGCCTTCCACAGTCGGGTGCTGAGCGGTCACGCAAGCGACAGCCTGATGTTCAGCGTCGGCGAAGTGAACCTGGGCACGATCGGCCTCGACAGCTTTTTCGTGCTGTCGGGATTCCTGGTGACGCAGAGCTGGCTGCGGCGATCGCATCTGCCGGCGTTCCTCGCCGCCCGCGCGCTGCGCATCTATCCCGCTCTGATCGCGGCGGTCGCGCTCTCGATCCTGCTCGCGGGCCTGTCCAGTGCGCTGCCGTGGGAGAGTTTTCTCACGAATCCCAGGACGCTCGCCTTTGCCCGCCACAACGCGCTCGGCTGGCGCATCGAATATTTGCTGCCGGGCGCGTTCAAGACCAACCCGTATCCGGATGCCGTCAACGGCTCGCTGTGGACATTGCCCGTTGAATTGCGGCTGTATGTCGGCGTCGCACTTTTTGGCGTCTGCGGCGTCCTCGCGCGCCGCAACTGCTACGCGATCGCGCTGGCGATTCTGGTCGCCGTGTTCGTCGTCAAGCCGGGTTGGCTGCCGTTGCCGACGAAGGACAAAGCGGTGTTCGAACTCGCGCTTTTGTTTGCGTTCGGGTCGTCCGCCTACGTATGGCGCGACCGCATTCCTCTGTCGGTCCTCGTCGTTGCCGCCGGTGTCGCCGCGTGCGTGTGGAATCCGGGTGGATGGCTGCGAGGCACCGCGTTCGCGCTGTTCACGGGTTACGCGGTGCTGGTGCTCGCCTACCATCCACAGGTGCGCGCCCGGCGCCTCAATCGCGGCGGCGATTATTCATATGGGCTGTACGTCTATGCATTCCCAGTGCAGCAGACCCTCATTTTCCACGCGCCCCGACTCACATCGATGGAATTGCTGATCCAGTCGTTCGTGGCGACGCTCGCACTCGCGGCGGTGTCGTGGCATTTCGTCGAACAGCCGCTACTCGGACTAAAATCACGTTTTCACTGACACGGCCTGAATCTTCCATGGACCCGCCCAAGACTTTGCGCGAAGCATCCTGTGCCGACGACTATGACCCGAACTCGATGCCAGTGACCAAGGCGCGCGAGCTGATCCGCACGTTCCTCACGCCGGTCACCGCCGTCGAGCGCGTCGACGTTCGCAGCGCGCTCGGGCGCGTGCTGGCGACGGACATTGTGTCGCCGCTCGCGGTCCCCGGCCACGACAACTCAGCGATGGATGGCTACGCCGTGCGCTTTGCCGATCTCGATCCCAACGGCGAGACCACGCTAAAGCGCGTTGGCGAATCGTTTGCCGGTAGGCCGTCGACCGGCGCGATCGGCCCGGGCGAATGCATGCGCATCTTCACCGGCGGCGTCATGCCTCAAGGCGCCGATTCAGTGGTGATGCAGGAGCGCACGAGCGAGACGTCGGGACAGGTGCAGATCGCAAAAGGCGCGCTGGCCAAGGCCGGCCAGAACCGCCGCTTTGCCGGCGAAGATCTGAAAGAAGGCCAAATCGTGTTTCGCGCCGGCCAACGAGTGCATCCGGCCGAGCTGGGGATGATGGCGTCGCTGGGCATCGGCGAAGTTGGCGTCTACCGCAAATTGCGCGTGGCTTTCTTCTCGACCGGCGATGAACTCAAGTCGATCGGCACGCCGCTCGCGGCCGGCGAGATCTACGACAGCAACCGCTACACGCTCTACGGCATGCTCACACGCATGGGGTGCGAAATCGTCGACATGGGCGTGGTCGAGGACGCACCCGCCAAACTCGAGCGCGCGTTCGCGATGGCCGGACAGAGCGCCGACGTCGTGATTACGTCAGGCGGCGTATCGGTAGGCGAAGCGGACTATGTCAAGCAGTTGCTAGACAAGGTCGGCGAAGTGCTGTTCTGGAAAATCGCGATGAAACCAGGGCGACCGCTTGCGTACGGCAAGCTCGGTGACGCGCATTTCTTCGGACTGCCGGGCAACCCGGTATCGGTCATGGTGACGTTCTACCAATTCGTGCGCGACGCGCTGCTGATCATGCAGGGCCAGCGCGACGTCGCACCACTACCCATGTTCAAGGTGCCGCTGTCGGCGGCGATCAGAAAGGTGCCAGGGCGTACCGAGTTCCAGCGCGGCATCCTGACGCCGGACGCTGCCGGCGGGTTCACCGTGCGCACGACCGGCGATCAGGGGTCGGGCATCCTGTCTTCGATGTCGCAGGCGAACTGCTTCATCGTGCTTGACAGCGACACCGGCGACGTCGCGAGCGGCGCGCAGGTCGACGTGCAGCTGCTGGAAGGGCTTATCTAGAATCTAGATGTACTTGTCGCCGACGCTGCGCTCGAGCGCGCGCATCCGGCGCTCCACTTCGAACACGTCCGCCGACTGTGAGAGGTACGCTTCCTGTGCGCTCTGGCGCTTGCGCCAGAGCCACGCATCGAGGCGTTCGAACAGGCCCGAAACCGTGGGCTTCAAGGCGCCGGCCTTGGACGGGGCGGCCCCGTCGCGGGTGAATTTGGGCATCATGACGTCGCCAAGCAGCGTGGCGCCGCGATGCAGTGCGAAGATCGGATATTCCTGGTTAGCCATTGCAGACTCCTTTCGGTCGGGTAGACTTCCAGCTCAGCGCGCAGCCCTTTTGGTGCAACGCACAATGAGAAGATAGGGATGCGGGACCGGTATATCCAATCGTTGTTTTCTATCAACGGGATAACGAACTCAAGTCTCCTGTAACTGATTGATGCAACGCAGTATTTCTAGGTCCTGTCCACGATGCCAGCCATACAACATCTGCTCGATCGCAACCGCGCATGGTCCGTCCAGATGCGGGCGCGTAATCCGGAATTCTTTTCTTCCCTGGCCAACCAGCAGGCGCCACGCTACCTGTGGATTGGCTGCTCGGACAGCCGCGTGCCGGCGAACGAAATCGTCGACCTGCCGCCCGGCGGAATTTTCGTTCACCGCAACGTAGCCAATGTCGTCGTGCACACCGACCTCAATTGCCTGTCGGTGCTCCAATTCGCGGTCGATGTGCTCAAGGTGGAGCACGTGCTCGTCGTCGGACACTATGGGTGTGGCGGCGTGCACGCCGCGTACCAGGGCAAGCCGCTCGGGCTCATCGACAACTGGCTGCGTCACGTGCAGGACGTTGCAAGCAAGCACACGGCGCTGCTGGAGCAGCTGCCCGACGACGGCACGCGCGAAGATCGCCTGTGCGCACTCAACGTGATCGAGCAGGTGGTGCATGTCGCGCGCACAACCGTCGTGCAGGACGCGTGGCGCGCCGGGCAACCGCTGTCACTGCACGGCTGGATCTACCAATTGGACGACGGGTTGATCACCGACCTCGGCATGGAGGCGGATAGCGCGGCGGCGCTGGAATCCTGCTACGCGGAGGCGATCGCGCGGCTCGCGTCGAAGTAACGGAACTTATCATCCCGAGCGAAGCGAGGGATCTGCTGTTGCGTTAGAAGCTGATTCCTCGTCGCTGCGCTTCTCGGAATGACAACGGCTTCTAACGCCGTCCGGCGGCGAGCACGCCGGAAACTTCCCGCACCTGTGCCAGTGCGCGCTTCAATTGCTCGAGGTCGGGCACCTCCAGCGTAAACGACATCCGTGCCTGAAGGTTGCGCGAGAGCGTATTGACCGCGGTGACGTTGATCTTCTCTTTCGAAAAAACTTCCGAAACATCGCGCAGCAGGCCTTGCCGGTCCATCGCCTCGACGATGACGTCGACCGGGAACACCTCCGCGCGCCGCGCACCCCAATCCGCGGTGATCAGGCGCTCCGGCTGCCTTTCGCGCATGCGAGCCACGTTGTTGCAGGTCTGCCGATGGATCGAGATGCCCTTGCCGCGCGTGACGAAGCCGACGATCGGATCGGGCGGCGCCGGCTTGCAGCAGCGCGCGAGCCCGGTCATCAAGCGATCGACGCCGACGATCAGGATGCCGCTGCCCGCGCCCGCGGCCTTGCTCTGCCTTGTCTGAACCGGCTCGTTCTCGACGACGGGCGCGGCGTCCGGCTTGCCAACCGCCTGAATCGCGACCTGCACCTGCCGCGTATTGATCTCGGTGCGCGCGACGGCCGCGAAGAAATCGTCGAGCTTGGCGAAACCCGCCTCGTGCGCCAGCGCTTCGAGGTTCAGCGCGGTCATCCCGGCGCGCGCGAGTTCGCGCTCGACGATCGCACGTCCCTGCGCGATCGTCGATTCGAGCTGCTGCGCCTTGAACCATTGGCGCACTTTGGTGCGCGCGTGGCGGCTGTGCACATAACCGAGATCGACATTGAGCCAGTCGCGACTGGGTCCGACGGAGGGGCCGTCTTTGACGGCGATGATCTCGACGCGCTGTCCGCTTTGCAGCGCGTAGTTAAGCGGCACCATCGCGCCGTCGACGCGCGCTCCCCGGCACCGGTGACCGAGCCCGGTATGCACCGAATACGCGAAATCGACCGGCGTGGCGCCGCGCGGGAGATCGATGACGCGACCCTGCGGCGTGAGCACATAGATCGTCTCGGTGAACAGGCTAGACTTGAATTGCTGCAGCCATTCGCCGGCATCGGCCACAGCGTCCTTCCAGTCGAGCACCTGCCGCAGCCACGCGATCTTTTCCTCGTAGCCCGGATCGCGCCGGCCCGCCCCGGCGCCTTCCTTGTAGCGCCAATGCGCGGCAACGCCGTATTCGGAATGGCGGTGCATCTCGTGTGTGCGGATCTGCACCTCGAGCGGCTTGTCCTCGGGCCCGCTCACGGCGGTATGGAGTGATCGATAGTTGTTCGCCTTGGGTTTGGCGATGTAGTCGTCGAACTCCTTGGCCAGCGGCGTCCACAGATTGTGGACGACGCCGAGCGCCGCGTAGCAATCCGGCACTTCCGGGACCAGCACGCGCACGGCGCGAATGTCGTAGACCGAGTCGATGCCACTCTGCTTGCGCCGCATCTTGTTCCAGATGCTGTAGATGTGCTTGGGCCGGCCGCTGACCTCGGCCTTGACCCCAGCAGCGGCGAGCTCGCGCTTGAGCGTCGCCTTGACGTTCTCGATGTAGTGCTGGCGATCGAGCCGGCGCTCGTCGAGCAGCCGCGCGATCTGTTTGTACGTTTCCGGTTCGAGCGCCCGCAAGGCGAGGTCCTCGAGTTCCCACTTGAGCTGCCACACACCGAGCCGGTTGGCGAGTGGCGCGAAGAGGTCCTGCGTTTCTCGCGCAGCCTGCGCTCGCGCCTCCGGATCGCCGGTGATGAGAAAGCGCAGCGCCTGAGTGCGTTCCGCAAGCTTGATCAGGACGACGCGGATATCGCCCACCATCGCGAGGAGCATCTTGCGCAGGTTTTCGGCCTGCGCTTCGCGCGAGTCCGAACTCTTGTTCGCACCTTCCTGCGTAGCGCGAATCGCACCCATGCGCGCTACGCCGACGACAAGTTCGGTAACCTCCGCGCCAAAGCGCGCCGTGAGCGCTTCGGCATCGAAGCCGGGGCTGTACGGGGTGCCGTGCAATACGGACGCACGCACGGAAACCGCATCGAGTTTCAGACCAGCGACGATCGCGGCAGTGCCGAGCGCACGATCGAGCCACGGCTCGCCATCGGTCGCGCAGAGATCGCCGTAGCATGAGCGTGCGTATTGGACGGCGTCCACGATCGCGGTGCGCTCGTCGGGCGTATAGGCGGCCCCTGCCTGTTCGAGCCAGGCGGCAAGCGCCTCGGGCGCGGCGGTGACGGGAGCAGAATGGACAACGGCGACCATGCGCGATTATACCGGCCAGGTAGGAACGACCTAAATGCGTCATTCCCGCGAACGCGGGAATCCATTTTTCAATGGACGAAGTCAACATGGTTCCCGCGGCCTCCTTGTGCTCGCCGCGCGACCATTTGCAGTAGCGCGTCGGCCGCCTCGCGCGACCCGCATCGCTACGCTCGCGGGGCCCCTCGCTGCGGGCTCACGCCGCTCCTCCGCGGGGAAGACAATTTTGGTTGGTCAGTAGATCTCCGGCATCTCGACTGGCTGCGCCTCTGGCTTGCATGCGCCACACCAGAGAGCGTCTGTCACGACGATGGCCTTGGGAGTGTTGCCCGCACCAACGTAGATGGTGGCGATGTAAGGCATCCGCTTGTCGACATGCTCCTTGCAGATACCGCGGCCGCAGAATCGGCACACACCAGCCGCGTCGTTGTCATCGAAGAAGCATTTCATCGTCGGTCCTTCGCGAATGAGATGATGACAAGTGTCGATCTACTGCCTGCCACACGCCTTCGCTCGTCGACGGGCGGCCGGCCAGGACCTGCTCGAGCCGCACCCAGATCGACCACTTCGTCCTGGGCAGGATCGAGCGCACCATTGACATGACATACATGCCGACCTCGGCACGTTGAGTCTTGAGCTCACGCTTGAGTTCCGCGATCTGCGGAGCGAGCTCGGCGCGCACCTCGGGGTCGCGGGACTTCTTCATCTGATCCTGCTTCATCGACAACTGCGCGGCGCTCAGAAGAGCCTGCGCCACCTGTTCCCGCTTGTCGCGGCCGAAGCGCGCTTCGACGGGCGCGAGGAGTTCATCCAGATCGTCGATTCGCTGGATCAGGCGAGCCTCTCCACGCGGAGCGCCGGCAGCTATCCCGAGCGACCTGCGAATGCGCAAGCGCTCGCGGCGAAGTCCCCACAGGATCGCCAGCGCGACCAGCGCGAAGGCGCCGAAAGCGATCGCGCTGAGCACCAGCAGCCCCGTTTGTCCGAATGCGAACTTGTGGAAAGCGGTCTCGTTATAGACGGTGTGGATGCCAATCGCGATCGCGAGACCGATAACCCATCGCAGCAGCACATGCTGCACGCGGCCGAGAGGAAACCCGGCGAGCATCATGCCGACAATGGCGGTCGTGCTGCCGTGCAGAATCGAAGCCACGAAAGCGCGCGACGTGCTCATGACCACGCCGGTATTCATGTCGACGCGACTGAGATACAGCATGTTCTCGGCGATGGCGAAACCTATTCCTGCGGCGAAGCCGTACACGGCCCCGTCGACGAAAAACGTCGTGCTCGCGCGGCGCACGAGGAACAGCAGGACCAACGACTTGAAGGTTTCTTCGACAGTGGGAGCGGTGTGCGTACCGATGAATGCCATGCCCATCAGGAGCCGGATCGGGTGATCCACCTGATACGAAAGCTCGACGGACAAAGCACCCCACGCGAGAGCCAGCATCAGCCACCGCGCCTGATGGGTCTCAAAAAAATTGAGCCACTTGACCAGGTAGAGAAAGCACAACGGAATCAAGCTGGCTGTGAGAATCGAATAGATCATGAGCCGAAATCAATGACCTCGATTTTCGACCGCGCAAAGAAAAGCGGTAACCCGGGGGCTACCGCTTTCGACGACCTCGTCGCCGCAGGAAAGTGCAGCGCGATTTCTAGGATTACTCCATGCGTGTATTAATTCGCGCTGCCAGCAGTTCCGGCTGCGCCTGCTGAGCCCGCGCTACCGGCCGAGCCTGCGCTGCCTGCTGTGCCCGCGCTACCAGCCGAGCCTGCGCTGCCTGCCGAGCCTGCGCTACCAGCTGAGCCTGCGCTGCCTGCAGAACCGGCGCTACCTGCTGTGCCCGCGCTACCGGCCGAGCCTGCGCTGCCTGCCGAGCCTGCGCTACCAGCTGAGCCTGCGCTACCGGCCGAAGCTGCGCTGCCTGCAGAACCGGCGCTACCGGCCGAACCTGCGCTCCCTGCTGTGCCGGCGCTGCCAGCCGAGCCTGCACTGCCGGCTGAGCCCGCGCTGGCGGCGCTCGCCGACGTTGCCGCCTGAACCCCGAACACGCTCTTTAACAAGTCGGGCTTGAAGTCGGCCAAATAGATCGCGAGGCCGGCAACCACGAACACGGACGCCGCGGCGAATATGACCTGTCGGTTGCGGGATGCCATTAGAAATCTCCCTGATTTGATGAAGAATTCGAGGAAAGTACCTAGAACGACAGCGCAAAGTATAGGTTAAACCCACGAACCTTAGTTGTGTGAATATTCACGCTCAGCGATGCTGAATATTCACGCTCACGAAGTGCCTCCAACGCCCGGCACCGTCGACTAGACGTGGGCCGCCCTGGATATCACTTCGGCGAGCACGTTTGCGTGCCGCTCTACGGCGGCAGCGTCGCTAGCTTCGACCATGACTCGCAGCACGGGCTCGGTTCCCGACGGCCGCAGCAGGACGCGGCCCGCACCGTCGAGCGCCGCCACGGCATCGCGCTCGGCGCGCTGGATCACCTCGCTCGCTCGCCAATCGAAGCCTTTTCGGATCGGAACGTTGATCAGGCGCTGCGGAAACAGCGGCGCATCGGCGGTGGCTTGCGCGAGTGTGATGCCCTGCTCGCGTAGCGCGCGCATCACGGCGAGCGCGGCGACGATGGCATCGCCCGTCGTGTGCTTGTCGAGGCAGATGATGTGGCCGGAGTTTTCGCCGCCGAGCATCCATTTTCGCTGCTGCATGAGTTCGAGCACGAACCGGTCGCCGACAGGTGCGCGAGCGAACGCGATGCCTCGCCTGGTCAGCGCCTGCTCGAAGCCAAGGTTGCTCATCAATGTGCCCACGATGCCCCCCGCCATCGCGCCGCGCCGCCGGTAGTCCAGCGCAATCACGTAGAGGAGCTGGTCGCCGTCGTACGCACACCCTTCGGCATCGACCATGACCAGCCGGTCGCCATCGCCATCCAGCGCGATACCGAGGTCGGCATGGTGCTCCAGCACGGCTGCCTGCAGATGTTGCGGATGCGTCGCGCCCACCTTGGCGTTGATGTTAAGTCCGTCGGGCTCATTGCCCACCGCGATCACTTCGGCGCCGAGCTCATGAAACACCGGTGGTGCGACGTGATACGCGGCGCCGTGCGCGCAATCGACGACGATTTTCAGGCCCTTCAGGTCGAGCTCGTTGGGAAACGTGCTTTTGCAGAACTCGATGTAGCGTCCACCGGCATCGCTGACCCGAAAGGCCTTGCCCAGATCCTTCGATGGCACACAGGTCACGGGCTCGTCCATAACATTCTCGATCGCCTGCTCGACGGCGTCGGGCAATTTGGTGCCCGCGGCGGAAAAGAACTTGATGCCGTTGTCTTCGAACGGGTTGTGCGACGCACTGATGACGATGCCGGCCGAAAGGCGCAGCGCGCGCGTCAGGTATGCAACCGCGGGCGTGGGCAACGGCCCGGAAAGATACACGTCGACACCGGCGGCGGACAAGCCGGATTCCAGCGCCGCCTCCATCAGGTAGCCCGAAATGCGCGTGTCCTTGCCGATCAGCACCGCCGGCGTTTCTCCCGGGCGATCAGCGGACTGCGCCGCGAGGACACGACCTGCAGCGTAGCCGAGCCGCAGGATCAGTTCGGGCGTTATCGGCGCCTCGCCCACGCGACCGCGCACGCCATCGGTTCCAAAATATTTTTTGCTCAAATCGCCCGCCATATTTTGAGTGCATCAACAGTTTCGCGCACGTCGTGCACGCGCACGATCGCGGCACCTCGCGCCACCGCAGCCAACGCGGCGGCGACACTGCCCGCCATGCGTTCGCCGACAGCGCGACCCGTCAGCACGCCGATGGTCGACTTGCGCGACAAGCCCACGAGTACCGGATAACCCAATGCCACAATCTCCGGTAACCGGCGCAGCAATACCAGATTATGTTCCACTGTCTTGCCGAAGCCAAAGCCCGGATCGACAACGATGCGCTCGTGAGCGATGCCGGCGGCCAGCGCAGCTGCCGTGCGCGCGCGCAAAAATGCTACAACGTCGACTACAACATCATCGTAGGTCGCATCCTGCTGCATCGTTGCAGGCTCACCGCGCATATGCATCAAGCACACCCCAACCGGCAGCATACTGTCAGCCACGGCTTGTATTGAACCGGACGCCTGCAATGCGCCGACGTCGTTAATCATGCTCGCGCCCGCCGCGATGGCCGCACGCATGACGGCAGGCTTGCGCGTGTCCACCGAAATCGGGACGGCGCGTTCGTCGCATTCCACACGCAATTGCTCGATGAGCGGCAGGACCCGCTCGATTTCCTGTTGCTCTGAAACGGGCAGCGCGCCGGGTCGCGTCGATTCCCCGCCGATGTCGATCAGGTCCGCGCCATCGGTCAACAGCCGCACGCGCGTGGGCGAGCGCGGAATCCACAGTGACATACCGACCGCTTTCCGCGAAGGAATCCGGCGTCACGTTGACGATGCCCATGACCCGCGGGCGGTCCAACGACAGCTGATAGCGGCCGCAGATCAGCATAGCCAGGGGTCGTGACATGAATGGGGGTTCATGTGGCAGCTACAAGCGGAAACCAGCAACCGGGCAACGACCGCTGGAAACTACGGGCAATTGGGGCACCCGGAGGCGCCCCAATCAATTCATTGCACCGCGCGACTGCGATCGCGCCCGCTGGATTCAGGCGGGATTGATCGTCGGCGCCGGCGCGGCGTCGGGACCGGCGCCAGGACCGTAGGTGGTGCCCGGCGAACTGCCCGGATTGACCTTCGGCTCGCGCGGCGGGCGGCCCTGCATGATGTCTTCGACCTGCTCGCTGTCGAGCGTTTCCCACTCGAGCAGCGTCTTGGCCATTATTTCGACCTTGTCGCGATTGTCCTCGATCAGCTTGCGGGCGAGTGCGTACTGCTCGTCGATGATGCGCCGGATCTCGAGATCGACCTTCTGCATGGTCGCTTCGGAGACGTTCTTCTGCGTGGCGATGGAACGGCCGAGGAACACCTCGCCCTCGTTCTCCGCGTAGACCATCGGGCCCAGGATGTCGGACATGCCGTAGCGCGTGACCATGTCGCGCGCCATCTGCGTCGCGCGCTCGAAGTCGTTGCCCGCACCGGTGGTCATCTGGTCCATGAAGATTTCCTCGGCAATACGGCCGCCGAAGAGCACCGCGATGCGCTGCAGCAGGTAATCGCGATCGTACGAGTAGCGATCCTGCGCGGGCAGCTGCATGGTGACGCCAAGCGCGCGACCGCGCGGAATGATCGTCACCTTGTGCACGGGATCGGACTTGGGCAGCAGCTTGGCCACCACGGTATGGCCCGACTCGTGGTAGGCGGTGTTCTTTTTCTCTTCTTCGGACATGACCATGGATTTGCGCTCGGCGCCCATCATGATCTTGTCCTTCGCCATTTCGAAGTCGTGCATGTCGACCAGGCGCTTGCTGCGAGCGCGCGGCAAAAAGTGCGGCCTCGTTGACGAGATTGGCGAGGTCCGCGCCGGAGAACCCCGGCGTACCACGCGCGATGATTTCGGCTTTGACGTCCGGCGCCAACGGCACCTTGCGCATGTGCACGAGCAGGATCTGCTCGCGGCCGCGGATGTCCGGCAACGGCACGACGACCTGGCGATCGAAACGGCCCGGACGCATCAATGCCGGGTCGAGTACGTCGGGACGGTTGGTGGCCGCGATGACGATGACGCCCGAATTGCCTTCGAAGCCGTCCATTTCGACCAGAAGCTGGTTCAGCGTTTGCTCGCGCTCGTCGTTGCCACCCCCTAGGCCCGCGCCACGCTGGCGACCGACCGCGTCGATTTCGTCGATGAATACGATGCACGGGGCGTTCTTTTTCGCCTGCTCGAACATGTCGCGCACGCGCGCGGCGCCGACGCCGACGAACATCTCGACGAAGTCCGAGCCGGAGATGCTGAAGAACGGAACCTTGGCTTCGCCAGCGATTGCCTTGGCGAGCAAGGTCTTGCCGGTGCCGGGGTTGCCTACCATCAATACGCCGCGCGGGATGCGCCCGCCGAGCTTTTGGAACTTGGACGGGTCACGCAGGAACTCCACCAGCTCGCCGACTTCTTCCTTGGCCTCGTCGCAGCCCGCGACGTCAGCGAAGGTGATGGTGTTGTTGGCTTCGTCGAGCATGCGCGCCTTGCTCTTGCCGAACGAAAACGCGCCACCGCGGCCGCCGCCCTGCATCTGGCGCATGAAGAAAATCCATACACCGATGAGCAGTAGCATGGGGAACCACGAAACAAAGATTTGCGCGAGGAAACTCTGCTCTTCCTCCGGCTTGGCCTGAACCTTGACGCCGTCCTTGATCAAGTCGCCGACCATCCACAGGTCGCCGGCGCTGTAAGTCATGTTGTTCTTCTTGTCGGTGCCGACCCATTTTATGACGCGGCCTTCAATGCTCGCCGATTCGACGCGTCCCTGCTTGGCCTGCTCCATGAATTCGGAGTACGGGACGGCCTCGCGCGTGTTCTGCCGGGCGTCGAACTGTCTCACCACCATCAGCACTACCACGCCGATGACGAGCCAGATGCCGATGTTCTTAACCAGATTGTTCAACGTGTTTCCTCAGTGACCCCAAATTTTGGTCGCGAACCTACAATTCTATGCCTTGTTGCCATCCTGCGCCACGGCAGTGCTGTCGCTAGGCAACGACAAATCCCTTGCCCACCAAATACACTTCACGGCTCCGGTCTCGCGAAGCTTTCGGTTTGCGGGTGTAAATCTTGCCGAAACGCCCCCGCATAGTGCGTTGAAATTCGGCAAAACCTGCGCCCTGGAAGGCCTTGACTACTAAATCGCCGCCCGGTTTCAACCAAAAACCCGCGAAATCCAGTGCCAGCTCGCCTAAAAGCACGCTGCGTGCCTGATCGGCAGATTCCACGCCACTAAGGTTGGGGGCGAGGTCAGACAGCACAAGGTCGGCCTTGTGGCCGGCCAGCGCCGCAGCAAGCAATTGGACCCCGGTTTCCTCGCGAAAGTCCCCCTGGACGAAATCGACCCCAGCCAGCCCGTCCATGGGCAACAGATCGATGGCGACGATCCGGCTGGCTGGACCCAGTTTCTCGCGCAATACCTGGCACCAGCTGCCTGGAGCGGCGCCGAGATCGACCACCGTCATCCCCGGACGGAAGAGCCGGTCTTTTTCCGCGAGCTCGATCAGCTTGAATGCCGCGCGGGATCGGTACCCCAGACGCTGCGCCTCGGTGACATAGTGATCGTGGACGTGATCGTTCATCCACCCTTTGTTGAAGCGGTGTTTCTTGCGGGAGGGGTTGAGCGGGCTGCTCACGAGCGATCGAGCGGGCTGACGACGGCGCGGCCGCCGCGGTTGAGAACGTGGGTGTAGATCATCGTAGTGCTGACGTTGCTGTGACCCAACAGTTCTTGAACAGTGCGAATATCGTATCCGGATTCGAGCAAATGCGTGGCAAATGAATGCCGAAATGTGTGCGGCGTAGCGGGTTTGGCAACACCCGCATCGCGTACCGCCTGCCGCATCGCCCGCTGAAAAGCCTGATCGCCAAGATGATGACGACGTTCGATCCCGCTGCGCGGATCGGTCGAGCGCGCCGGCGCCGGAAAGACGTACTGCCATCCCCATGCGCTCGCCGCATCGGGATACTTGCGCTGCAATGCATGCGGCAGATAGATCGCCCCGTAGCCGACCGCCAGATCCTGCTGATGCAGCGCCCAGACGTCATGCAGTTGATCGCGCAGCGCAACGCTCACCCCGCGTGGCAACATCGTGACGCGATCCTTGACGCCCTTGCCGTCAGTCGCGCTGGTGTGCGCGCACGCTCGACGCCGTCGAGCCAGGGCAACTCGATGCCGAGTACGTCCTTGTAGAGAAAAAGCAGCGCACTACGCGCCTGATTCTGCGTTGCCGCAGCAACGCCGCGTTCGACCGCTAGATGGGTAAGAAATACTTCGACTTCCGACGCGCCCAGCGTGGCCGGATGCTGTTTGCCGTGGAACAAAATGAAGCGTTTAATCCAATCGGTGTACGCCTGCTCCGTGCGGATGCTATGGTGCTTGAAGGCGCATTCGAGCGCGCACCTGATCGAGCAGGCGCGACGGAGGCGCGGTGTGGGGCGGTGACGACATGGGTCGTAACGGGACCCATTAGGTCCCTCTAATGGAGCTGACCGGAATGATTCTGAGGACATATTCGATGTCACGTCATAAGCCAAATGGTCGATTGACGCAGAATATTCCGTCAACTAGGTCCCCTTTTGGGCCCGCAGTTAGGTCGGATATTTTTAGTTAGGCCCCACTTCCATGCGTCTCTGGGCAACATCTAAGCTTGCGGATCAGATCGCGTCTGGGCAAGTTTCGGCCCGCGAAAAAGTCGCGTACTTCGTCTTCGCATCGGTCTTTGTGGTCGCCGCTGGCTATGCCGCGGATTGGGGGCCCCGCGATCGCTCGTGGTTGCACGCATACGAAGGCATAGTCGTATGCGTTGTCACGCTCGCCGGTGCGCACAGGGTCGCATCCTCCTACCGTGCGGCAATTGATGGTCCGTTCTTTGAAATGGCCTATCTGCTGTCCGTCCCACTCTTGGTCAAGACTACGTTAGCGGCCTGGGTAGCGGCCTATGGTGCTGAGTGGCTTGTTTCCGCCATCGTTCCACACCTTAGCGCTGACTCGACAGAAACGGCTCAGGCGATCGAATATTGGTGGACACGTATCGGGCAAGTGTTTCCGTTCGTGCTTGCCGTGACAATCGCATCGGTGTTTTGGTTTAGGCTTGCCCATCATGTCGCCTATGTTGTCGCTAAGCGCGGGGCCTAACCACGCGGTCAACACGGACGCCCGCCGGCGGGGCCGCGCCCCTCGGCGGTCGCCGGTTACCTTGGTACGTTAGGCTGCACTGGATGTGTCGCGACCCATCGCGGCGCTGCACCTCTTGGCCGTTGACTCGATAACCCGCCCGGCCCAACATGCCTGATGACCAAGTTGCCTGTCACCCCGCACGTGCCAGACATGTTTAGGAGAGCACCATGAAGAGGCTCCTCGTGGCAGCACTAGCTTTGTTACCAATCTTGGCCGGTGCCGATCCAGACCCATCGGTCATGAATATCACGCGCGATAGTGATATCCGGTGGATAGAAAGCCCCACTGCACCGGGCTTAAAGTTCGCTGTCCTATATGGGAACCCTCCAGCCCCTGGCCCGTACGTGATTCGCGTACGGTTCGCTCCGGGCGCAATGTCGCCGCCGCATTTCCACCCCGAAGAGCGGCAGATTGTTGTCCTCAAGGGAACTTGGTGGGTCGGAGCGGGACCGAAGTGGGATCGAGAGGCCATGTCGCCCGTACCGCAAGGTGGCTTTGTGATTCATCACGCAAATCAAATTCACTACGATGGTGCCAAAGACGAGGAGGTGATTGTTCAAATTAGCGGTGTGGGCACCAACGCTACCATCCGCGTGGATGAGGCCGGGAAGCCTAAGTAGCTTCGGAAGCTGCTCTAACAGTGCGGTCTAACTTCTCGCTCAACCCGGACGCGGGACTTCCCCCGAAAAAGTTGACACCCTGAGCTAACGCTTGGAGGTGGAGATGGGTAAGCCAGGAATTCAGAAGATCGCGCGGTACAGCGATGCGTTCAAAGCCACGGCAGTCCGACTAAGCGATTTGCCCGAGGTGTTGATTCAAGACGTGGCGGCGGCACTCGACATCCATCCGTTCATGCTGTCACGATGGCGCAAACAGGTACGCGAAGGAGTCATCGTGGCCAAGGGCGCGAAGCTCGACCCGCAGACTGCTTTTGAACTGAAGCGACTGCGCGAGCTGGAGCGGAAGTACGCAATCCTCAAAGAGGAGCACGAACTTCTAAAAAAAGCCATCCGGTTTGCTTCCGAACAAAAGCGGAAGTCTTCGCTTTCATCGAAGCAAACCGAGATCGACACGGAATTGCCATGATGTGCCGGGTCTATGGAGTAACCCGGGCTGGCTACTACGCATGGCAGCAGCGCAAGCCCAGTACGTGCAGTCGTGAGAGTGCGACCTTGCTACAGGCGATCGAGCGGGTGCACGCTGCGAGTCGAGGCGTGTACGGCAGCCCGCGCGTGACGCAGGCCTTACGTCAGATGGGGACGCGGGTCAGCGAGAATCGGGTCGCGAGGTTGATGCGTGAGCGAAAGCTTCAAGCGCGGTCAGTCAAGTTGTATCGAGCCAATCCCGGCAATCACGCCTTCTTTACTAGCATTCCTAACCGGCAACTGACCACTTTGGCGAAAGCACCGGATCGAGTATGGGTGGGCGACATCACCTATCGTCACTGGTCAGGTGACGAAGTCCGCAGATAATGGAATTTGAGGCGAAGTCGTTACGCCGAGATGAATTTCTAGGCTGAGCACAGAAAAGTTGAGGAACACGAACCTATTCATCCGTGTCTATGGGTTGAAATGTCACCCTCACCTACACGACTTAATAGGTGGGTCGTGATCTGCAAGCGGTACCCAACAAGTATGGGGGTCCCGCTCGAAGGTTGCTGCATATGTATGGCATGCCGACCGGGAATCACGGAGAAGCGCGCAACTAAATCGTGGAACAGATCGCGACCTTGCGGAAAGCAAGGATAAAGACTGCGATAGGCAACTTCGCTCTGTGCGATTTTAAGTCCAAACATGTGAACTGGGGAAAGTCGTTGTCGATGTTAAGGGAGTGCGGCCCCGATGCTGTACACCGATTGACGGAGTTCTCGTAGTAGTCCGCGGCAGGGAAAGCCTGCTACACGGCGAAGGAGAACAGTTTAGGACATTTGCTTGGCAGATTAACTGACCGCAATGATGAAAGTCGGCAGCGCTTGGCGCTACCTCGCGGTCGTCATGGACAAGTGCTCTCGGCGCATCGTCGGCTGGAGCCTAGGGCGTAATCGCTACGCCAATCTAACGCTGCTTGCCTTGTCCAGAGCGGTGGCCAACCGAAGGCCCGGTCCTGGATTGATCTTCCACACCGATCGCGCATCGAATACGCAGCCCACGCTTTCCGCAATCGACTCGCTGAGCTTGGCTTTGTGCAAAGCATGAACCGGCCACAACGGATGAATGATAATGCTCACATGGAATCGTTCTTCCACTCATTTAAGTCGGAAACAATCCATGGGCGCACTTTCGCCGACGATCGGCAAGTCCTCGCCGCACTACGCAGCTACTTGCCCTTCTATAATCACAATCGGTTGCATTCCTCACTCGACTACGTGTCGCCAGCGACGTACGAACAACGGCTGGCAGGAGCCCTGAGTGTCAACTAAATCGGGGGAAGATCCCGCCCCTCGGCGGCGCTTACGCGCCGTTCCTCGGCTCGCCGGTTAGCTTCGTTCGTTGGGCGTCATGAACAATCCGTGGCTGGATGTCCTGCTTGCTGACTACGAAGGGCACATGGCGTTGCCCGGATTCGAGCAAGCTCAATTGCTGTCCGACATTTTCGCAGGTGTTCTAGCGAAGTTTTCGCCTCGCTCTGTCGCTGTCATTGGCTGCGCTGGCGGAAACGGATTTGACAGAATTCCGCCCGCTATCTCCCGCGTGGTGGGGGTTGATCTAAATCCGCGTTTTGTCGCCGAGACTGAAGCTCGATTTCGAGATCGGATCGAAAATCTAGAGTTGATAGTTGGTGATATTCAAAGTCACGAGGTTTCATTTGCGTCTGTCGACTTAATATTTCTTGGCCTTATCCTAGAGTATGTCAATGTCGAGTCAGTCATGGCAAGAATGTGCTCCATGCTTACGGCGCGTGGCCATATAGTCACGGTCCTACAGCTACCCATCGTTGGCCATCAGCAAGTGTCGCCGTCGCCGTTCAAGAGCGTTCATCTTGTTGGAGAAGTCATGCACCTGGTCCCACCGGCGCGGCTTCAAGATGCTGCTGAGGCTCACGGTTGCATTCAGTTGGAATCACGGAATGTCGTGTCCCAAGGCAGCAAGCAGTTTCAGGTGCAAGCATTCGGCATGCCGCCCAACCCGGCGGTCAACACGGACGTTGCGCGATGAAGCCGCGCAGCGCCGGTTAGCTTGGTTCGTTAGGCCCCATTCGAAATGCCCGTATCAGCCGATATATCCGAAGCCCGGGTGCTCCTTGAAAGAGCGGAACGCGAATCTGATCCTGAGCAGGAAACTCGCCATATCGAGGAGGCGCTGCTCCTTCTGGAAACGGCGGATGAGTCGACACCGGAAGAAAAGAGGCTCATTGCCAATCTGCGTATGTCGTATGCCCGTCGCTTGCTCACACAGATGCCAAAACTCAAATCGGTGCCTTTCGAGGTTTGGTTGTTCTATTTCAACGTCCTCGTTACGTTGGCGAGCGAGGTCGATGCTCTAACCACCGCCGACCCGACACTTGCCGCGAATCGACAAGAATTTAGTGCAATGTGGGGCCCCGACGCGCTAGCAGCTATAAAGAAGTGAAATGCGGCCCAACCTCTCGTTCACGCGGACGCTCCTCGGCGGCGCGCTGCGCGCAGTCCGTCGTCGCACCGGTTAGCTTGTTACGCATAGCCGTCGTATTCGTCACATCTTTCGCACTACAATCGATATGCCTGCTTCTAGTCAGGCTAACTGTGGAGGCAGCTATGACAGACCAGACGAGCGTACTCGTCGTTGGCTTGGATCCGGCGCCGATCGATTTCTCACAACCCGGCTATGCGCCGGGTATGAGTGCAGCCAAGGGACGCATCACCGCGTAAAAGTATGCTCGACTACCAAGTTGATTGGATTGGCGCCATTGGAGCCGGATTGTCTGCGGTTATCGCGTTTTTGATTGCCAAGCTTTTGTTCAAGGTGGCGAGTGGTGCAATGTTTTACCTCGTCGTGGGTGTTCTCACATTCCTGCTTTCGCTGGGCCTTCGGTCCGTGCTCAGATCCGTCGGGATCTAGTCGTGGCGCTATGCGCCCTAGCCCCTCGCCGATGACTCGAATCGAATATGCTGCCCCGAAGTCTGCGGCGTTCGGCCACGCGCCAAGATTCCGCAACCCACGAAAGGCTTGGGAGGCGACGCAAACCTTCTTGCGCGACCATACGGCCGCTGATTTGGGCGCCCCTCTGAACCTGTCACTGTCAGGTCCAAGTCAGTGGACTGACCATGCGGTCGTCCAAGCAACCCGCGCGGAAGCCACGCAAATGTTCGGGCCAGCGACACGCATTTCGGGCGAGTCCTTCAGCTGGGAGCTGCCGGTGGCCAGTCTTCCGGAGGCGCTTGAGTTCGCCTTTGCCGATGCGCAAAGGCCTAAGCAGTCGGTTGGTCCAGTGCACCTGTACCTCAGGTACACCTTCCGCTGGAAGATCATCCCAAACCCGCAGTCGCTCCGGCCAGCGAACAGCTTGGGCATGATGGTGGGTGCGCGCCGCATGTTTCTGCAACCGAACTTCGTATTCGAAGCGAGTGACTCAGATGTCGACTTCATCCCGCGCCTGCGCGAGTTGGAAGCAGCGATGCCGTTCGTACCCAACGACAATTATTACTACCGCGTGGAAGCTAAGAAGTCGGGGCGCGGCCAAAAGTTAGTCAAACTGCACAAGGGTTGGATGGGTGCGGCCTAACCCGTCTCTCAGCCGGACGCCTGCTGCCGGCCTTCGCCCTCGCCGCGGTCGCCGGTTAGCTTTGCTCGTTAGGCACAACGACGCCCCTGAGCGCCCCAGCAAATGTTTCAGCGCCCCTTCTTGCTGTTCTTTCTCGCCGCTTCACCGTTGACGGAAGATCAGAATGACTAACAAAAATGACCCATTTCACGCCCACATTTATTACGAAGCCTCCGATCGCCCAGCTGCCGCCCAACTGCACTCCGACCTGAAGGCCAAGAAAGGCGCGGGTGACCTGACCGACGTCATCTTCGTTGGGGAAATGACAGATCGTGCGGTCGGGCCTCATCCCATACCTCAGTATGAGGTTCACTTCTACGGCAAGGCGTTACCGACAGTTCTTGAGCGCATTAAGGCCCATCGGCTTAGGGCGCTCGTCCATCGCCTGACCGACGATGATTTGGCAGACCATACGTCTCAAGCCCTCTGGATAGGCGAGCCCTTGGTGCTAGACCTCTCGGTACTTGATCCACCCGGCATGAATCAGGGCATCGCCCGATTCGGAAGGTCTGACTTCTGAGCATTAGAGGCACCGGTGCCGACTAACCCGTCGCTTAACACGGACCCCCACCGGCGGCCATTCAGCCCGCCGGCGATCGCTGGTAGCTTGTTGCGTTAGGCGGCAGAATTAGCCATCGCAGCTTACGGACGCCACACGGTCGGAGTAGCAAAGTGCTGAATCACCCAACTTACCGGGAGTACGAGATGGCCTCATTTGAGCGCTATAAGGACGCCTACCCCAACGCGCGGCTGACTCGCTCCGATTCGGGCGTATTGGAGGTCGTTTTCCATACGTCTGGAGGGAAGCTCATTTTCAACGGACACACTCATGAACAGTTCACTGACTTGTTCCATCAGGTAGGCGAAGATCGCGACAACCGCGTCGTGATCTTAACCGGGACTGGTGACGCGTTTATGGACTCCATCGAGCCAGACGGCTTCGATTTTTTCACGCCCCAAGGCTACGACAAGATTTTCCGAGAGGGCAGGAAAATCCTTATGAACATACTCGACGTGGATGTACCGATGATTGCAGCGCTGAACGGGCCGGTGCTGCTCCATTCGGAATACGTACTGCTGTGCGATGCCGTGCTCGCTACGCCCGACACCGTCTTCCAAGACGTGCCGCATGCAGCATTCGGCATTGCTCCCAATGACGGGATACATCTGCTGTGGCCAGAGGTAATAGGCAGCGTCCGGGGACGCTATTTCATCCTTACCCAACAGAAGCTGAGCGCCCAGGAAGCGAAGGATCTCGGGGTGGTCAATGAAATCGTTCCGCGTCCGCAGTTGCTTGATCGGGCACGGGCGCTCGCCGCTCAAATCGTCCAGCTGCCATTGCTCACCAGCAAATACACTCGCATCGGGTTCACGCAACGGCTTCGCCGCGTTATCGACGAAGGCATTGGCTATGGCCTGGCACTGGAAGGAATTACCGCGGCCGACGTGGCCCGACAGTCGAGCAAATAGACGTTGGAAGCTACCGGCGCCATTAATCGCAGTTCGCGACCGAAGGCTGGCATTCGAGGTCGTTGCTCGATGCGCTTTGGCCGGCACCTCGGTTACCTCGCTGCCGGTCGGCGCAGCATTCCTGCATGGCTGTATCGTT
This sequence comes from uncultured beta proteobacterium, assembly GCA_963732105.1. Classification (GTDB taxonomy): domain Bacteria; phylum Pseudomonadota; class Gammaproteobacteria; order Burkholderiales; family Casimicrobiaceae; genus PALSA-1003. Next base: position 226,429 of record CAVSYL010000018.1, on the reverse strand, counting down.
GCGGCTTAGCCACGCGTTCAACCCGGACGCTCCTCGGCGGCGCGCTTCGCCGCCCTCCTTCGTCGCGCCGGTTAACTTAGTGGTGCAGCAACCTACGCTTGCAACGAAGGATTCAAGTACCGTATGGTGCGGGGTAAAACAGTTCGTTCGGGACTACCGAGAAGCGGGACGCGCGAGCCGCGATCGCTGGCGCCATTCCCGGCGAACTCATGACCTATTTAGAAGGATCTGCCATGCTGAGGACCATCCTTTCGATCGCGGCATTCGTGGGCGCCCTAACCAACGTTGCGGGTGCTTTCGCCAAGGAGGTGCCCGCGCCCGCCGTCGCCCCTCGGGCTCCGGGCTGCACCGAGCCCGAGCGTCACCAGCTCGACTTCTGGCTCGGTGACTGGGATACCTTCGAGCCAGAAGGCGTGCTTGGCGAGCCGCAGGCGCGCGCCCACGTCGATTCCATCCTCGCCGGCTGCGTCGTGCACGAGCTCTATGAACAGACCGACGGACTCATTGGTGACAGTTTCCTCAGTTACGATTCCATCACTAAGCAATGGCAGCAGACGTGGCTGACCAACTTCGGCGCGTACATGTTCCTCACCGGCACGTTCAAGGATGGCGTGCTGACTCTCGAAGGAACCTCGCACACCAAAACCAAGGATTTACCCCACCGGATCACCTGGAAGGCTGAAAACGGCGGCGTCCGCGAGACGGGTGTGATGTCGATAGACGGTGGCAAGACCTGGGTGCCTGCGTTCGATGTGTTGTTCCTCAAACACAAAGACAAGCAATGACACTCGTCGGGCGACGTGATTCTCAAAATTAGCAGACTTCTTGTGCCCGACTTGGCCCACCCAGGCAGCGGGCCCTCCGTCCAGGTCGCCGGTTAACTTAGTTCGTTAAAGCGCGATGTCTACATACACAGCGACAATTCAATGGGAGCGCGGAGAGCAGCCTTTTACCGATAGCCGATATAGTCGTGCCCACGCGTGGCTCTTTGACGGTGGGGTCGAGGTCCAAGGCTCCTCGTCACCACATGCAGTTCCGCTGCCCTATTCGCGGTCTGATGCGGTTGACCCAGAGGAAGCGTTTGTCGCTTCCCTATCAAGCTGTCACATGCTCTGGTTTCTTTCAATCGCAGCGAAGCGCGGGTTTTGCGTCGATAGTTATGTTGATAGTGCCGAAGGTGTCATGGCCAGGAATACTTCGGGCAAATTCGCCATGACGCGGGTCACACTCAGCCCGAGAGTGATCTTCATCGGGAACCCGATGCCGACCAAAAGCGACATTGATTCGATGCATCACAAAGCTCACGCCGAATGCTTCATCGCCAATTCGGTGAAGACAGAGGTTCACTGCGAGCCAATCTATGCTGTCTAACCCGTCTATATGGACTTCCCCGCTTCGGCAACGCGAAGTTGCTGCTTGATAACGAAGGACAGACTGCAACTCTATATCCGACCTCTGCGCCGTAATGCTGGCGCGGGCCATGCTGGAAACCGCCCGTTTGCTCCACATTCGCTCATCGGCCTTGGTAGCTGCCGTCAGGTTAGTCTGGGTCTGCAAACGTCGGTCTGACCTGTTATCGCATTTGCCTCTCGCGCAGTCGTGCAGTTGAACGTGTTGCTTCGTTACCAAGCGTGTTGCGCTAACCGCCGCACATCGAACCCTTCACCTTTCACCAGCAACGCCCAGATGATGCGCGCGTGTTTGTTGGCGATCGCTACCAAGGTCTTGTGATAACCAACGCGACCGAATGCAGCGACGATCCATTGCTGCAAGTGGTGTCGTCCTTCGGGTGGCTTGCGCAATGCTGACTGCAACGTGCTCCTGGCGCCCAGGATGAGCAGCGTGCGTAGGTAAGCATCGCCGCGCTTGGTAATGCGCCCCAGGCGCGTCTTACCGCCGGTGCTGTGCTGCCGTGGCGTGAGCCCAAGCCACGCGGCGAACTGGCGACCGTTGCGAAAGTCGTTGGCATCGCCGACGGTGGCCACCATCGCAGCTGCGGTGGTGGGGCCGACCCCAGCGATGGTTTGCAAGCGTTGCGCCATCTCACTTTGCTGCGCCTGATGGGCGATCATCACCGCGCAGCTCGCCAAGCGCGCGTCCAACTGATCGAGCGCCTTGACTTGATCGCCGACCAGTTGGCGTACGATCGCGGGCAAACGTGTGTCCTCCGGATCCAGGCAGCGCGCCAACTCACGACGCAGCTTCTCCGGCGACAGCGGCGCCACCACACCAAACTCGGTAAGTAGACCACGCAGCCGGTTGATCACTGCGGTCCGTTCCTCCACCAAACCCTGGCGCAGTCTATGCACGCACAGCGCCGCTTGTTGCTCCACCGACTTCATCGCTACGAAGCGCATGGTCGGTTGCCGGGCAGCGGTAGCGATGGCTTCGGCATCGTTGGCGTCGTTCTTCCCGCTCTTGCGAAACGCCTGTACGAACTCCGCCGCGATAATGCGTACCGTGTGCCCCTGTTGCGTCAATGCCCGCGCCCAGTAATGCGCACCACCACACGCCTCCATCGCCATCACACACGACGACTGTGCAGCCGTCCAGCGCAATAACTGGTCTCGTCGCAGTACCTTGCGCATCACCACGCGGCCCTCCCCATCCATCCCACACACTGCCATCACCTGCTTTGCCAAATCCAGACCGACAGTAGTAATCTTCTCCATGGACTTCCCCTCTCACCGATTGTTGTCGACACTTCAATCTTGGCACTTCGATGCCCAACCGAGTAGGGGAAGTCCTTTCCATTCGCTCAACACGGACGCGCGCCGCCGAACTTGCGCTCGCGCGTCCGTCGCCACTTAATAGCTTGTTGCGTTAGGCATCAGGTGCACATCCGTAATGTTCTACCATCGGAGACTGAATCCGTGCGCGAGCTCCTGGTCGCGAGCGGTTGGAAGCATCGCGTTGCCAATCCTGAGCAGTTTCGAGAGTTGGTGTCGCGATCGCAAGTGGCTTTGATCGCACTTGAAAACGGCGAAATCATTGGCTTTCTGCGCGCGCTCACCGACGGCGTAACCAATGGCTACATCTCCATGCTTGTCGTAGCGGAAGCATTTCGCCGCAAGGGTGTCGGAAGTGCTCTCGTCAAAGCAGCAATGGGTGAAGACAGGCAAATGACTTGGGTCTTGCGGGCCGGTCGCGATGGGGTCGCAGAGTTCTACGAAAAACTTGGCTTTGTTAAGTCTCAGGTTGCTATGGAACGACCTCGTGTGCAAACCCCTGACGCCTGACCCGTCGCTCAACGCGGACGCGCGTCGGACGCTGAGTGCGCTGGAGCCTGGTCTTCTAGCGCTTTGATACAGGTGGGCGCGCGGTCGAAGATCACTGCTGGCAGTCCACGGATCTCTGACATACACTTGATTCCTGCAGCATCCAGGAGGAAAAGCTCATGGCGATCGATGCTTACATGTGGTTCCAGAACTACGACGGCACCTACCTCGACAGCGAGTCGCAAGTTGATTTCTCCGCGGAGCGCCAATTGTCCGCAATCAATTTCCCGCCGAACGACAACATTTTTGAGGCTGACAACTACTCGTTCGATATCGCTCAGGTTCTGAGTATTGGCTCGCAATCGTCCGGTGTCGGAGCCGGTAAAATCACCTTTGATCCATTGAGCATCACGCGCAAGACCGACAGGGCATCTCCCGTCCTGTATCAGATGGCTTGCGCCGGCACGCCGTTTGAATCAGTGGTTCTCGTTCTCTGTAAATCTTCGGGCGGAGCAGCAGCCACTTTGGCTTTCGAGAAATTCACGTTCAAGCTGGTAGGCATCAAGTCCATCGCATGGGCCTATGATGCTGAATCTCCCAAAGAGGTCGTGACCTTCGAATACGGAGGCCTCATCATCGAGTACTGGATGCAAAACGCCGACGGTTCGCTGGGCGCTAAGGTATTGGGCGGCTGGAACCTGGTGAAGAACATATTGGACCACGATCCAGCCAGCGTCCTGAGTTGAACGCCGGCGCAGGCTTTGCGCGTAACCTCGCGGGTAGGCCTCCTTGCCAGACTCAACAAGACCGAAAGTGCGGCCTAACCCACCATGCCAGCGGACCGCCTTCGGCGGCCGCTGAACTTCAACGTTAGGCCTCAGAAGGAGTTGCTGATGCAACCCAATGAAGCGAAAGTTCTGGAGCTCTGGCTCCGCGGGGTGGATGGAGCAGATCGCGTTGAGCCAGCGCCAGTTCGTACCTTCACTGTTCTAACGTACGTGTCGCTCCTCTTGCTCTTTTTAGTGGTCTTTCAATTTGCCAGGTATCCCCTAGGTTGGGGGTTGATTCTCCTCGTCGTTGTGGCCATCTTTGTCGGCTCGGCTCTGATGATCGTCGTAATCCGCGATCAAAGTCGCAGCCGGCTCAATTATTTGTTGCCTCATCTCAACATCGAAAGCATGAGGGCTCGTCTTGCCGAGCTTGAGGCCTAACCCTTCGTTTCAACCCGGACGCCCGTCGACGGCGTTGCGCGCCGTCCGTCGTCGCGCCGGTTAGCTTATTTCGCTAGGCAGCACACCAGTGGAAGGGATGAGGTGATTCGCAACCCTGATCATGTAACCATCGCAGTAGCGAACGCCGCGGCCGCGGTGGAATTCTTCGAGCTCCTTGGCTTCCGTAAGCAGCACGTCGAGATGATCGATGGTGGCCCACCTGCGCGATACATGGGCATGCCAAACATGAAAGCTCAGCACATCACACTCGTACTCGAAGGAGCCGAGCCTCACTTTGAGATCCAGTTGCTCGAGTTCGATCCAAGGCCGCCGGACGATCCAGGCGGGCATCCGACGAATCTGCGGCGACGGGGCTATAACCATCTTGCGTTCCGCGTCGACGATATCGAGGCGGCCGCCAGCCATTTGACGGCTAACGGGGTGAAGATGCTCAGCGATGAGATGGACTACATCAGCCGGCGGCTTCGATTCTTTGAAGGTCCCGAGGGGATCACCCTCGAGCTGGTGCAGTGGGTCGACAAAAGCGGCGACTAGCGGTGAAGGCAGGACTACCGATTCGACGGCAGAAACTCCGTAACGTGCCGCTTAACCTGTCGCTCAATCGGGACGCTCCTCTGCGAGCGTGCGGCCCATCCGTCGTCGCGGCGGTTACCTCCGTCGGTTAGAGCGCATACCCGCAATGGACGCACCGCGCGAAGTTAAGGTAGCAATCGCTCTATCATGGACAGTGCTTGCTATCGAGACCGTCGAACGCTTGTGGCGCATTTCGATCAGTCCCGATGCAAATACATTTACGCGCTTACGGTTAGTCTGGACGGTGATGACACTAGCCTCAACCGTGCTTGTTACGCTCTTCATTTTCTTTGCCTCACGGCGCCACAATTGGGGCCGCATTGGACTCATGGTTTCCACCCTGTGCGGGTGGGGTCTTTGGTACTTCTGGACACGCAGCGTCACCGAATATCTTGGGTGGCAATGGTTTGTTCTTGGCGGCGTTACGGCAATGGAACTGGCCGCGCTGATCTTGTTGTTTCACGGCGACGGTGCCGCGTGGTATCGCTCCAAAGGCAATGCAATCTAGTCAGCCTGATTCCACGCCACCCATGTTTATAGGTACTCTCGCGTAATGCGACCCCTTCGGTATTCCATCAACGTCACATTGGACGGGTGCTGCGATCATCGTGCAGCGGTCGCGGACGAAGAATTGCATCGCCACGCTGTCGAGAACATCGCCCAGGCCGATGCCCTCCTCTTTGGCCGGGTGACTTACGAAATGATGGAGGCAGCGTTTCGGCTGCCGGTGGGGACGGGAGCGAGGCCTAATTGGATGGAGCCCTTCGCTCGAACGATCGACGCGGCAAAAAAGTACGTCGTGTCGCGTACCATGGACCGGGTCGATTGGAACGCGGAGCTCGTGCGCGGAGATCTGGGGAAGGTCGTTCAGCAGCTCAAGCGGGAGTCGGGTAAGGGGCTGTTGGTGGGAGGCGTCAAACTCCCGCTGGCGTTAGCGGAGCTGGGATTGATCGATGAGTACGAATTCTTGGTACAGCCCAGGCTGGCAGGCCATGGGCCGACGCTGTTCGCGGGGCTATCGAAGCCCATCGACTTGAAGCTCGTGAGCAGGTTGGAGTTCGGCTCGGGGGTTGTGGTGATGCGGTATGAGCCGAGAAGGTAGCGGAAAGGCCTCGGGGCAACGAAGCTGGGCGTAGCGCAGGCCACGCACTTCAGGAGAACTCATGTTTGACCACGTCAAATTCGGAGTTAGCGACTACGCAGCGAGCAAAGCGTTCTTCCTCAAGGCACTCGAACCGCTGGGCGTAGCTGTTGTCTCGGAAGGGCAGCCGACGTACGGTATCGAGCTTAGTCCAGACGGGAAGGCTTCATTGTGCATGTTCCAAACCGAGGAGAAGCCGGCGCATCTGCACTTGGCGTTCGCGGCCGAGAGTCGCCAGCACGTCGAAGCTTTCTATCGCGCGGCTCTCGAGGCGGGTGGCAAAGACAATGGTGCGCCCGGTCTGCGCCCGCACTACCACGCGAACTACTATGCAGCTTTCGTCATTGGTCCGGACGGGCACAACATCGAAGTGGTTTGCCACGAACCCGAGGCCTAACCACTCTATATGGACTTCCCCGCTTCGGCAACGCGAAGTTGCTGCTTGATAACGAAGGACAGACTGCAACTCTATATCCGACCTCTGCGCCGTAATGCTGGCGCGGGCCATGCTGGAAACCGCCCGTTTGCTCCACATTCGCTCATCGGCCTTGGTGCTGCCGTCAGGTTAGTCTGGGTCTGCAAACGTCGGTCTGACCTGTTATCGCATTTGCCTCTCGCGCAGTCGTGCGGTTGAACGTGTTGCTTCGTTACACAGCGTCTTGCGCTAACCGCCGCACATCGAACCCTTCACCTTTCACCAGCAACGCCCAGATGATGCGGGCGTGTTTGTTGGCGATCGCCACCAAGGTCTTGTGATAACCGACGCGACCGAATGCAGCGACGATCCATTGCTGCAAGCGGTGTCGTCCTTCGGGTGGCTTGCGCAATGCCGACTGCAACGTGCTCCTGGCGCCCAGGATGAGCAGCGTGCGTAGGTAAGCATCGCCGCGCTTGGTGATGCGCCCCAGGCGCGTCTTACCGCCGGTGCTGTGCTGCCGTGGCGTGAGCCCAAGCCACGCGGCGAACTGGCGACCGTTGCGAAAATCGTTGGCATCGCCGACGGTCGCCACCATGGCGGCTGCGGTGGTGGGGCCGACCCCAGCGATGGTTTGCAAGCGTTGCGCCATCTCACTTTGCTGCGCCTGCTCGGCGATCATCGCCGCGCAGCTCGCCATGCGCGCGTCCAACTGATCGAGCGCCTTGACTTGATCGCCGACCAGTTGGCGTACGATCGCGGGCAAACGTGTGTCCTCCGGATCCTGGCAGCGCGCCAACTCACGACGCAGCTTCTCCGGCGACAGCGGCGCCACCACACCAAACTCGGTAAGTAGACCACGCAGCCGTTGATCACTGCCGTGCGTTCCTCCACCAATCCCTGGCGCAGTCGATGCACGCACAGCGCCGCTTGTTGCTCCACCGACTTCATCGCTACGAAGCGCATGGTCGGTTGCCGGGCCGCGGTAGCAGATGGCTTCGGCATCGTTGGCGTCGTTCTTCCCGCTCTTGCGAAACGCCTGTACGAACTCCGCCGCGATAATGCGCACCGTGTGCCCCTGTTGCGTCAATGCCCGCGCCCAGTAATGCGCACCACCGCACGCCTCCATCGCCATCACACACGACGGCAGTGCCGCCGTCCAGCGCAATAACTGGTCTCGTCGCAATACCTTGCGCATCACCACGCGGCCCTCCCCATCCATCCCACACACTGCCATCACCTGCTTTGCCAAATCCAGACCGACAGTAGTAATCTTCTCCATGGACTTCCCCTCTCACCGATTGTTGTCGACACTTCAATCTTGGCACTTCGATGCCCAACCGAGTAGGGGAAGTCCTTTCCATTCGCTCAGCGCCGACGCTCCTCGGCGGCACCACTCGCCGTCCGTCGTCGCGACTGTTACCTCCGTCCGCTAGGCCCCGGCGTTGAACATCGAGCTAACACCAAGAGCACGCGCGTTCTGGGCTGGGTTCGAGTCAATAGCCGGCTGCGAAGTGTCGGCTCGGTTCTACGAGTCGTTCCACTTCGGAGACAGTGAGTCCCTGGCAGATGAACTGGCGGCCCTTGTGGTCGCTGGAATCAAGGGGGCTACAGCTGGCCTGCTGTGGTCTTACGAAGCGGACGCCAAGCCAATGCCTAGGCCGGGCGACCTCAGCATCGTCGAGCAATGGTCTGGCGAGCCAGTTTGCGTAGTCGAGACAGTGTCCGTTGCAATACTGCCTTTTGAGGAGGTCGATGCGGAGTTCGCTCGCACCGAGGGAGAAGGCGACGGCTCGCTCGAACATTGGCGGACCGGGCATTGGGCCTATTTCGGCCGCGAGTGCGCTCGGCTCGGAAAGAAGCCGAGCCTTTGCATGCTGGTCGTGTGCGAGTCCTTCAAGGTAATCTACCGTGGTCGCGCATCTGAGACCTGAACTCCCCTTCGAGCGCATGCGCCTTGTATCGTTAGAGCATGACCAGAGCCGCCTCACGATAGGAGTGTTTCCATGAGAAAACTCATCGTATCTACGTTTGCGTCGCTTGATGGAATCATGCAAGCACCTGGCGGCCCGGAAGAGGACCCCACTGGTGGTTTTGCCCTTGGCGGTTGGATGTTCGGCTACGGGGACGAAAGCATGGACATTTCAGCATCAGGCTTCGACGGCAAGGATCGCGAGCTGGTGCTCGGGCGCAGGACCTATCAGATATTCGAAGCGTATTGGCCTTATCAGCCGGCTGACCATCCGATTGCGAAGACGCTCAATGCAGCGAAAAAGTATGTTGCTTCGCGCACGTTGACGATGCTCCACTGGAACAACTCGACCCTGCTACACGGCGATGTCGTCTCGGCAATCATCGCTCTCAAGGCCCAACCCGGCCCCGACCTGCAGATGATTGGCAGCGGCAATTTGATTCAAACACTTCAGACCGCCTCACTGATCGACGAGTACAACGTGTGGACTTTTCCAGTGGTGCTTGGGCGCGGCAAGCGCCTCTTCGGCGAGGCTGCCAAACCATCGGCGCTTCGGCTCGTACGCTCCCAGGTTTCGACCAGCGGCGTTGTGATGAGTACCTACGTAGCAAGCGGCGACATCCAGCCCGGTTCGTTCGCCAGTACCGAGCCGAGCGAGAAGGAGTTGGCTCGACGCAAAAAGATGGCGAATGAGATGTGGTGATGGGAAGAGGATAGTGCGCGCTATCCATTCATTCGAGCCGACGGCACTTCGTGGCGCGGCTTAATTCAGGCGTTAGGACACAAATGGACAATCAGCAGGCTGAGCGAATGATCCAGCTGCTCGGGGAGCTTCGCGACGGTCAGCGTCTCCAGTTGGAGCGGCATGCCGAAACGATGCAGCGCATGGAGGAACGCCTCGCGGAGCAGCGTGAGCGGTCCGCAAAGATGGCTAATCGCAACGAGCAAATGTTTGATCAAACCGGAGCGGCGTTAAAGCGCGCGAGGCCGATGATTGTGCTTTCACTTGCACTTACCGTGATCTGCCTTACGTTGCTTCTGTACATCCTGGTAGGTCATTTTGTGCCCTAACTTCGCATTAATTTTGCGCCCTGACACGCCGGTCAATGCGGAGTCCCGGTCGTCGGCACTTCACTCCGGCCGCCGGTTACCTTCATCCTAGGCATCGCATCGAGTTGGAGATTATATGAGTGCCACCCAAGAATATTCATACGCCACATTTCTCAATGTTCTTTTCCCGTCGCTACAAGTGGTGGACGTGCCCTCATTGGTGACGGCATGCTCCGACCGGTGGTACAACCAAACACTTTGCCAAGTGAACGGTTCGGTCGTTCGTCTCGGCGTTATGCAGGGCGAGTATCACTGGCATAAGCACGACAACGACGACGAGTTCTTCTTTGTTCTCGAAGGCCGTTTCATCATCGACCTCGAGGAAAGAAGTGTTGAGCTTTCTCAACAACAAGGCTTTGTCGTCCCGAAGGGCACTATTCACCGTACGCGCGCGCCTGAACGCGCAGTAATTCTTATGGTTGAAACAGCCACAATCATGCCAACGGGCGATGCCTAAGCCCTTGCCCAACCCGGACGCTCCTTGACGGCGCGTCGTCCGTCGTCGCGCCGGTTAACTTGTTTGGTTAGACGTCAGAAGGAGACGATATGTCCTCAGTTGCTGAGGGAGGCTGTATCTGCGGCGCGGTTCGCTACCGCGTTAGTGGCAAACCGACGAACAGCATGGTTTGTCACTGCCAGACTTGCCGGCGAGTCGCTGCCTCACCAGTGGTCGCGTGGGTCACGTTCCCAACAGCGCAGTTTCAGCAGCTTCAAGGCAACCCGACGGCGTTTCATTCGTCTCAGCCGGTGCGCCGAACTTTTTGCGCAACCTGCGGCACTCCGTTAACGTACGAGCGTAGCGATACCGTCGGATTCGTCGACGTCACCACGTGTAGCCTCGATGATCCGGCGTCATTTCCGCCGACCCATCACTCGTGGCTTAGTCACGACCTCGCTTGGGTACGCTTCGGCGACCGCCTACCGACATTTCAGGAATGGCGGCATGAACCCGCCGCCTAATCGCGCGGACCCGCCGGTACGCGCCTCGCACTTGGCGATCGGCAGCGGTAGTGGGCCGGTTAACTTGGTTTCTTTAGGCGGCAATGAGTATGGGCCCGACGGTGGACATTGAAATCCGTGCTCTTGGTCCGCGTGACGGCGAGCTGTTGCTTAACGCTGCCCCTGGCGTCTTCGATAACCCTCCGCACTCGAAATTGACGGCCGAATTTCTAGGCGATCCGCGCCATCATATTGTGGTCGCTCTTCGTTCGGGCCAAGTCGTGGGCTTCATCTCCGCGGTTCACTACGTTCATCCCGATAAGGGGGCGGAACTCTGGCTCAATGAGGTCAGTGTCGCGTCGCCTCACCAAAATCAACGGATCGGGCACCGAATGTTGCAAGATATGCTTGCGCATGGTCGCCAGCTGGGTTGTCGGTGCGCGTGGGTTCTTACCGATGGCGCAAACACTCCCGCGATGCGCCTATACGCTGCGGCGGGTGGTGTAGCAGAACCCACTCCCTCAATCCTCTTCGAGTTCGAGCTTGCACCTGCCACGTCCAGCTGAACCGGCGAATTGCCCGCGACGATGATGCACCTCCTGGACAACATCACCTGGCACTCGCTTGCCGGTCCTCACGCAAAGTTTTCCACGGGAACGGCGGACGTGCGTCGGTACGCTCGGGGGTTCTCTCCCATCGTCGGTTTCGCCAGCACGGAACATCCCGACTTCGAAGCTCTGGCTCGGTTCTGCACGCCGGGCGAGCATTTTTACTGTGAGGGATGGTCGGGTGCTTCTCCTGCCGGCTGGCGGATCGATGTCGAAACCACCATGTTCAAGATGGTCTGGGAGGCTGATGTGCCCGCCACTGACGCAGCGGCAGAAGCCATCCAGCTCGGCCCGGAGCACGCAGCGCAAGCGTCGGAGCTCGCTACCCTTACCCGCCCTGGCCCATTCGGCCCCAGAACCATCGAGCTTGGCGATTACTTCGGCTACTTCGACGGCCAGCGCTTGGTGGCCATGGCCGGGGAGCGAATGCACGCGGGAACGCTGCGCGAAATCAGTGGTGTGTGTACGCACCCGGACTATCAGGGCCAAGGCTATGCTCGCCGACTGATGGTCAAGCTGATTCGCCGTCAGATGCAGCGCAACGAAACACCGTTTCTGCATGTCATGCGTGACAATAGCAGCGCGCGCCGTCTGTATGAGCAAATGGGCTTTCACAACTATCGCGAAACGGTCGTACGCGTCGTCGCGCCATGCTGAAGATCGCCATACACGGTACCCGCCGGAGGACTGACCCTTCCATCGAGCGGACCGCCACCGGCCTGCGACCTCTCTCGGCCGCTGATGTCAAACGTTAGGGCGCAGTCGACGTGTCCCGAACGTTCTATGCCAAGGATTCACCAATGAAAGCTCTCACGCACCTATTCCGAACCATTCATGGCCTCATGGCATTTCTCTTTGCCTGTGGCGCACTGATACTAATCATCATTGCCGCCCGCATCGGGTGGGCGGCCTTCATGAGTGGCTTGGATCGGGCGGCAGCGCAAGCGATTATCGAAGCGATAGGGCTGTTGGCCGCCGCCGTTGTCGCATTGCAGATTGCGGAGACTATCTTCGAGGAGGAGGTTATTCGTGACGCCGACATCAGTGCGCCAACTCGCGTGCGGAGATTCTTGTCGCGATTCTTTGTTGTCGTCGTGGTCGCACTGGCGATAGAAGGCCTGGTTGCGACGTTTCGAGCGCTGCACGAGGATCCGGCGCAACTCCCGTATGCGGCGAGCATCCTCATTGCGGTAGGTGTGCTTCTTGCAGCCTGGGGTTTATTCGTTCACCTCAATCGGTCTGCCGAAGAACTCGAACCGGAGGCCATGGCAGACGCAAAGCGGGAAGATCGAAAACTCAAGTGATCGATCTAATGCGCCCTGACATGTCGCTCAACCGGACGCCCACCGGCGGCGCTTCGCGCCTGCCGCGATCGCCGTTGGCTTGCACCATCAGGGGCTGCAAAATGCACCCGCTGCCCCGCCATCCTTGACTCGAACGGACACAGGCTCCAGCATCGCACCATGAACCTGCATAGTTGGCTTATCTACGTTGTGGCGGCTGTTGGGCTGTCGCTGTCCCCTGGCCCCAACGGGCTGCTCGTGCTCACCCATGGGGCGCTGCACGGTCGGCGTAAGGCAATTTACACCGTTGCCGGCGGCTGTCTCGGCTTCGTTGCGATGATAGGGCTGTCAATGTTCGGCATTGGGGCGTTGCTCAAGACTTCACTCGTATGGCTCACGATCCTGAAGTGGGTGGGTGGTGCCTACCTGGTGTGGCTTGGAATCCAAGTCTGGCGGTCACCACCCATAGGCGCTGAGGTACATCGTCCGATTGAGCCAAGAGGAAGATGGTCTCTGTTTCGGCAGGGGGCGTTATCCGCGATGACCAATCCCAAGGGCACTCTATTCTTCGCAGCCTTCCTTCCTCAATTTATCGACCCTGCACGAGATCTCTTCGTTCAATTCATCGTCATGGCAAGCACCTTTGCAGCGATCGAGTTCGTGACCGAGATGACCATTGCAGCCATGGCGAACCGCATCAGCCCATGGCTCGGAAAGGTCGGTCGCCGATTCAATCAAGCCTGCGGGGGATTGTTTGTGATTATCGGTGCTGCGCTGCCTCTGCGCACGTAGTGAAGTGACGCCTAGCCTCGCGTTTAGGCATTGGGTCTCTCGCCGTCGCCGGTCAACACGGACGCGCCGTCCAGCGGGGCGCCGGTTAGCTTGGTTCGTCAGGCTTCGCAGGTCGCGTCTCTGCTCATCATCCATTCTGGGCACTTCTCATCATCTCCAACCGCGAAGGAACCGCCCCATGTCCGACCGTACCATCCGCCTCCATCGAGTACTTCGCACGAAGCCTGCGAAGGCCTATCGCGCCTTCCTCGAATCGACGGCTATAGCCAAGTGGCTCCCTCCATATGGCTTCACCTGCACCGTGCACCACATGGATGCCCGCGTCGGAGGCACCTTCCGGATGTCGTTCCAAAACTTTTCAAGCGGCAATGGTCACTCATTCGGCGGGGAATACATGGAACTGGTCCCAAACGAAAGGATTCGCTACACGGACAAGTTCGAAGACCCGAATTTGCCGGGCGCGATGGAGGTGACGGTGTCACTGATACCGGTTCTGTGTGGAGCGGAGTTGAACATCACGCAGAGCGGCATTCCCGAAGCCATCCCTCTTGAAATGTGCTACCTCGGTTGGCAGGAGTCGCTAGCGCAGTTGGCGACGCTCGTCGAGCCCGAAATTCCGGGCTAGAGGCAGCGATGCGCAACCCTTCGCTCAACCCGGGTGCCCCAGCGCTGGCGCGCCGTTCTTCCGGCCGCTTGTTAGTTTGTTTCGCGCAGTAACATTTCGCAGGAGGATTTCATGCGGCGATTCTTGTCTCTTCTAGTCGGTGCGCTCGCCTTGGTCCTGGCATCGGCGACCGTGGCGCAGCAAGCACTCGTCATCCGTCCGTTGGCCGAGCGCAAGGTAGCCGACCTGCCGAGCGGCGAGCTCTTCTGGCGCATCGAAAACTATCCGTCCAAAGAAGCCGCGCAGGCCGCTGCTGGAACTTGGTCGCTTGTCGCCGAGGCAGCGGGTAAGGTCTGGCTCTTTACGCTCGGTTCGCCAGGTGGGTCGTCTCCGGGTGGCACCAAAGTATCCGAGGTAGGGCCCATAGCGCGCGTTGCTGCCCCGCAGTACCTGCTTCGTATCAACGAGGCGAGCGGGCCGCCCGGAAGCGTCACTCCTGTGCATAGTCATCCCGGTTCCGAGGCGTTCTATGTGCTCGCCGGAGAGCAGAGCATCCGCGGCGCCCATGGAACCCTGGTGGTGAAGGCCGGCACACCGGAGCCAGGCCATGGCGCCGCTATGGCAATGCAGGTTTCCAGCAGCGGTTCTGGCGACCTGCAATCACTGGTCATGTTCGTTGTCGATGCCACCCAACCGTTCTCTTCGCCAGCGTCGCTGCCGTAAGCTGTGGTCTAACCACGCTCGAAGAGGTTACTGAATGTCTGTACGAATCGTCCGTCTCGGCAGTGATCGATCGCCAAACGAGGGCCTTCGTGTCGGTACGGTGAGGCGTCCCCCGCGCGGTGTCGCAAAGAGTGAATACTCGTCGAAGAACTTTTATGATGTCTGGCTACCAAACCTCGCACCTAGCTCCGAGACGGTCAAGCTGGCGCAGAAAGCGACGAGCGAGCGCGAGTGGGCTCGGTTCAGGCGAAAGTATCGCGCCGAGATGGCTGCCTCAGAGAACAGGGCGATTCTCGAACTCCTCGCCGCGCTATCGCATCAGACCGATTTCTCCGTTGGCTGCTACTGCGCGGAGGAGTCACACTGTCATCGGTCGGTGCTGCGAGCGCTACTAATGGAGCATGGCGCAAGAGTGATATGAAGCGTTCGTTACGGGTCTTGCTGACAAGGTAATGCGGATGAAGCTCACAGTCGCACCACTCACGCCAGATCGGTGGCCCGACCTCGAAGCGATCTTTAACGCCAAGGGCTGCTCGGTCGCTCGCGGCTGCTGGTGCATGGCCTACCGTCTCAGCGGTTCACGCGAACCATTGCCGCCGGGAATGACCCGCGCTCAAACGAATCGCGCGGCGCTCAAAGCACTCGTCGATGCCGGCAATCCGCCAGGCCTCATCGGCTATCGCGGGAAGGATCCTGTCGGTTGGGTCTCCGTCGGTCCACGCGAAGAGTACGCGAAGCTAAAGCGCTCTCCGGTGATGCAAGCTGTCGACCAACAACCCGTCTGGTCAATCATCTGCTTCGTTGTGCCGTCCGAGTATCGCGGCCATGGTGTGGCGCAGGCACTGCTCAAGGGAGCTGTTATCTACGCCAAGAAACAAGGCGCCACACTGGTTGAGGCCTATCCCGTCGACAAGCCTGCTCGTTCCAAGGACGACTACATGTGGTTCGGGGCCAAGTCCATGTACGACAATGCTGGCTTCAAGGAAGTCGCGCGGCGCAAGCCGCAGCGGCCGATCGTCCGCCTCAAACCTTTCTGAGCGGCCAATGTCGCAGGCGCGTAACTTCTCGCTCAACCCGGCCGCCCCTCGGCCCTTGCGCGCCATCTTTGGGGTCGCCGGCTAGCTTGATGCGTTAGGCTGCACCGCTAAGCTTCTCCTATTGGAGGTGCCGCAATGTCAGAGGTAGATGCCACGCGCCTGGAGGCACGACTCGCCGTTGTGGAAGAACATGTCAAATGCGAAAACCGCCACGACCTGAGCGGTCTCATGGCCACCTTTGGCGCCGAGGCGCGCTATGACGACGAGCCATGGCGCGATCACCGGCTTGGCCTTGAAGCTGTGCGCTCGTACTACACGGAACTCCTCGCGTCACTACCCGACCTCGCTATTGATATACGGCATCGGCACGTGGCAAGCGATGCGATTGTTCTCGAGGTCACGATTCGGGGCACTCACCTCGGAATCTGGCGAGGAGGAATGCCGGCAACCGGTCGCCGCGTGGAATTCCCTCTCTGCGGTATCTTTACGTTCGATGCCCAAGACCGGCTTGCCGGCGAGCGCATCTACTATGACAGGGGGACCGTTATGCGTCAGCTCGGCATGTTTCACGAACCGGAAGGGGCACTGGGACGCCTCGCCACCGCCCTAAGCCATCCGATGACAATCGCCCGAGCGTTACTTCGCTTTTCTGATCGCCGTCGGCCCGACAAAGTAGATGCAGTCTGACCTCGCGGTCGACACGAGCGCCCACCTGCGGAGGTGCACTCCTTGGTGGCCAACGGTTCCCCTCGTGTCGTTAGACACCCAGGACCACGCCATGCGCAAGTTCCAGCACCTTCTCGCAGCGACCGCGATCGCGCTCGTCTCCCACGCGCAGGCTGAGACAACTCAGAAAGTGATCGACGTCCCGACGCGACCTGGGGTCACGCAACGGATGATAATTCTCGCGCCCCCCGAGCCCAAGGCAGCGGTCGTCCTGCTACCCGGGGGTCATGGCGGACTGCAAGTGTTTCCCAATGGTTCCATGAAATGGGGAGAAGGCAATTTCTTGGTCAGGACGCGCCAGCTGTTCGCGGATCAAGGCTTGATGGTCGCAGTGGTCGACGCGCCATCCGATCGCCAGTCCTCGCCATACCTTCAAGGGTTTCGACAAACGTCAGAACACGTTGCCGACCTCAAAGCCGTCATTGCATGGCTACGAGACAACGCCAAGACGCCCGTCTGGCTGGTTGGTACGAGCAGAGGCACACAGTCCGCGGCCTATGTAGCTACCGAACTGTCAGGCTCGGCGGGTCCGGATGGGATTGTCCTGACTTCGACCATCCTCACCGACAACAAAAGCCGTTCGGTGCCGGACATGCCGCTGGGCAAGATCCGAGTGCCAGTGCTGGTCGTACATCACGAGCAGGACGGTTGTTCGCTGTGCCCGTTCTCGGAGGTCCCGGCGCTGATGGCAAAGTTGGCCAACGCGCCTAGGAGTCAGCTGCTTTCCTTCAAGGGTGGCGAGAACAAGGGTGATCCTTGCGAGGCCTTCGCTTACCATGGCTTCAACGGGCTCGAGCTTGAAGTAGTGAGGCAAATTGCTGTCTGGATACTCGCGAAATAGGTTGCTTGGACGACGGGGCGTCGTCGACGTTCCAATGCGTCTTCAGGAATCAGACGTCCCGACTCGGCGCCAAACCCAAACATTCATCCACCGGCCAAGGACAAACCAATGTCTCACTTCCCGTTGCAGTTGCGTGATCTGCCAAAATTTGACGGTCCGTTTGACGCGCACAAGCTCAAAGCGGAGGGATGCACGGTCCTCTTTGCCTCGTATCCGGCCGACACGTCCATCCCGCCTCATGCGCACAAGACTGACAATGTCGGCGTCATTACGCAAGGTGAACTCATCCTGACGATGGATGGCACGGACCAGCGATTTGGCGTCGGCAGTTGGTATCACGTACCGGCAAACCTGACCCACGCGGCGAGGTTTGACGTGCCGACCTCCGAAATCGAGTTTTGGTTTGAATCGGCTCGGTACTGAACATGCTGCAACGGAGATTCGAACGTCCTTCGTCGCGCCGGTTAGCTTGGTTCGTTAGATCCCGGAGCCATGCCTGAACGCTGCATCGACGTCTTCTTCTACGGTCTATTCATGGACACGGGGATTCTCCGCGCCGGTGGCGTGGGGGAGCCGGCGAATCCGCGTCGCGCCTATGTCAATGACTTCGAATTGCGTATCGGGCAGCGCGCCACTCTCGTGCCTGCACCCGGCTCCCGAGTCTACGGCATGCTCTTTGCGCTGACGCACAGCGAACTCGACCTGCTATACGCGGCTCCAGGTTTGGAGGCGTACCGAGCTGAAGCCATTGTTGCTCAGTCGTTCGATGGCATCGTTACGCCAGCCCTGTGCTACAACCTTCGTCAGCCGCCGTCGGCGGACGAACGGAATTCGGGATATGCGTCGCGGCTTCAGGAGATTCTGGCCAGGCTCAACTTTCCCGAAGAGTACGTCGCTTCTGTCTAGAAACGCGGGGCCTAACACGGCGACGGCCCATCATTGAATCAGCTCTTCAGCCCGCATCAGCAACGACTGCGGGACCGTCAGTCCGAGCGCCTTCGCGGTCTTCAGATTGATGGTCAGCTCGAACTTCGAAGGCTGTTCGACCGGCAGGTCGGCGGGCAACGCACCGCGGAGAATCTTGTCGACGTAGTTCGCGGCCCGCCGATAAAGATCTGGCAGATTCGGCCCGTAGCTCATTAGCAAACCCGCTTGGGCGAACTGGTTCGTGTTGATGATCGCAGGGAGGCGGTACTTGAGCGCCAAATCTGCGATCTGGCTCCGGAGCAGGTAGGTTAACGGGCCGACGATGATCAAGACGGCGCCGACCCGCTTGCCCGTCATCGCGTCGAACGCGCCATCCAGGTCGCCTGGGCTCCGAATGTCGGCGACTTCTAGTGTCAAGCCGAGTATTCGCGAGGCCGCCTCGAGTTCTGCGAAGCCGACCCGTGAAGATACCTGCCCGAGTACGCCCACCCGCGAGAGTTTGGGAACCATATCCTTCAACATGGCGAGGTATTTTGCCCAGAGTTCGAGGCTCGCGTCAGCGCTCAAACCGGTGACGTTGCCGCCCGGCCGCGCCAGGCTCGCGATGAACCCCGATCCGACGGGATCTGCGGTGAAGCCCATGACGATCGGGATCGTCGAGGTCGCTGCCCGCACCGCTGCCACGTGGATATTCGAACCGGTGACGATCACGTCGACACGCAATCGCACCAGCTCAGCGGCAAGATCCGGCAGGCGCTCCATCCTGCCGTCGGCGTACCGGCGCTCGAAGACGACGTTGCGGCCCTCGACGTAGCCGAGATTGCGAAGTCCTTCGTTGAGTGCGTCGAATAGCGTCGCTACCGAATCATTTGTCGCACCCAGAAGAAACCCGACCCGGTACACCTTGGCGGTAGGCAGGGCCTCGGCGATGGACCCCGCGACGACGAGGCCGCCTGCGCAAGCGCCAACGAACCTCCGCCGATCCATCCTTGAATCCTCATGACGAACTCCGGCCATACTACGCTGTCTGCGGGGCGTGCTCGTGAACTCCGGCGTACTTGGAGCTTGAAATATCGTGGAACCTGACGCCTAATCTGTCGCTCAACCAGGACGGCCGCCGGCGGCCTTTGGCGCGCGCGTCGGTCCCAGGTTAGCTTGTTACGTTGGCATCATCATAGGTTCGTTAGACAGTTCCCAACCCTTGCAAAGGATCCGTCATGAAGCGCAGCACCGACCGGTTTCTGACGACGCACACCGGCAGCCTGCCGCGGCCCGAAGATCTAATCCGGATGATGTATGCCAAGGAAGAAGGCGTACCGGTCGACGCCGCCGCGCTCTCGCAGCGAGTGGCCGCCGCAGTCGACGAGGTTGTGCGCAAGCAGGCGGCTGCGGGAATCGATGTGATCAACGACGGCGAGATGAGCAAGCCGAGCTATGCGACGTACATCAAGGATCGGCTGAGCGGATTCGGCGGCACCGGCAACACGTTCGTGTATCAGGATCTGGCCGAGTTCCCTACCCTCGCCAAGCGCGTGTTCGGCGATCCGGGGCGCTCACGTCGGAAGACGCCCGCGTGCAATGCGGCGATCGGCGTGCGCAATCCGCAGGCGGCGCAGGCCGATGTCGACCATCTGCAGGCCGCGTTTGCGGGCGTCGAAGCGCAGGAAGCGTTCCTGACGGCGGCGTCGCCCGGCGTGGTGTCGCTGTTTTTCCGCAACGAATACTACCCGACCGAGGAAGCGTACCTGTTCGCGATCGCAGAGGCCATGAGACAGGAGTACGAAACGATCGCCAACGCCGGCATCATCCTGCAGATCGACTGCCCCGATCTCGGCATGGGACGGCACATTCAGTATGCCGACTTGAGCCTCGCGGAGTGGCGCAAGAAAGCGCAGCTTCACGTGGAGGCGCTCGATCATGCTGTCGCGAATATCCCCCCGGAGCAGCTGCGCATGCACCTCTGCTGGGGCAATTACGAAGGGCCGCATCACTGCGACGTCCCATTGGCCGACGTGATCGACATCGTGTTCCGTGCGCGACCGAGCGCCATCGCGCTCGAGGCCGCCAACCCGCGCCACGCACACGAATGGAAGCTGTTCGAGACAGTCAAGCTGCCCGACGGCAAGCTGCTCATTCCCGGCGTGATCGAATCGAAATCGAACTTCATCGAGCATCCCGAGCTCATCGCGCAACGCATCGGCCGGTACGCGAAGCTTGTCGGCAGGGAAAATGTGATCGCCGGAAGCGACTGCGGCTTCGGTACGTGGGTCGGGCAGGCCGCGGTCGATCCCGACGTCGTGTGGGCGAAGATGGCGGCGATGGCCGAGGGTGCGCGCATCGCCTCACGTGAGTTCTGGAAGCACTGATGTGCGCGATGGGCCAAGGGCGGTTATAGTCGCGGCACAGCCTCGTCTTCGACAACAATACTGAGAAAATTGAGCCAAATTGAGAATTTGGCAACGCTATCCCGGCAGGTGTAATCTTCCACCGCACTGAACTCCCACAACCAAAACGGTCCTTCTTCCCATGCCCAAAGCGTACTGGATTTCCGCGTATCGTTCCGTTCACGACCCTGAGGCGCTCGCAGCCTATGCCAAGCTTGCTGGTCCCGCGCTGCAAAAAGGCGGGGCGCGTTTCCTCGCACGAGGGACCCCGGCCCACGTGTATGAAGGCGGCCTCAACCAACGCACTGTTCTGATCGAGTTCGACAGCGTCGCACAAGCGGTCGCGGCGCACGACAGTCCTGACTACCAGGAAGCACTCCGCGTACTTGGTAAGGCAGTCGATCGGGACCTGCGCATTATCGAAGGTGTCGACTAGGCCTCGATTCAGTCCAAGTCGAGGTCGCCAATTTTCTTCGAAGAACCATGGGAATTGCCATGAATCGTTCGACTTGGATCACAGCTTTCGCTGCTTTCAGCGTTGCAGTAGCTTTCCCCGTCCTGGCCCAGACGGTGAAGGTGACGCCACTGGGTGGCATCGACGGCGAATTCTGCCCGCAGGATCGCGCGCTGATCTTCGAGGACCCGAATGGAACGCGGATCCTCTATGACCCGGGACGCACCGTTGCCGGCCCGGGCGATCCGCGGCTGGGCAAGGTCGACATCATCCTCGTGAGTCACATGCATGGCGACCACGTGGGGAACGCGCACAACAAGGCGCCAAACTCGGGCACCTGCGAGAAGCCTGACGTGTCGGTATCGGCCGTGCCCAACACCAGCGCCGTGGAGATCGCGCTCGCCAAGAAATCCAAGATCGTGACCGGCAGCGAGATGCCCCCCTTCTTCGCGGCCAAGCTGAAGGCGAACGGTGGCGATCCCAACGACTCGATCCTCGCCCGTTTTGGCGGCAGCGTGACGCTCGGCGGCGTACGCATCGCCACGGTGACGGCGCTGCATAGCAACGGCGTGGATCCCGACTTCATCGGCGGCGACCTCGGCAAGGCCATGAAGGAAGCAGGCATCGCCGGGGACGTGGGGCTCGCCACGGGGTATGTGCTTCGGTTCAGCAACGGTCTCGTGGCCTACCTCTCCGGCGACACCGGCATCCTGGCGGACCAGGAAGTGGTGGTGCGCAACTACTACAACGCGAAGCTCGCGGTCATGAACATCGGTGATGGCTTCACCACCGGCCCGCTCGAAGCCGCCTATGTGATCAACGAGCTGGTCAAGCCCGCGTCAGTGATCCCGTCGCACGCAAACGAAGTCGGCACCGTCGGCGGCAAGGTTCGGCCGGGCAGCAAGACGGAAGCCTTCATGAAGGCCGTCAAGCCACCCGCTTACATACCGCTCTCTGGCAAGACGATGGAGTTCGACGCCGCGGGGAAATGCACGGTGGGGTGCTGACCCGACCCGCCTGCTCGCCGCCAGTCGGCGGCTGGCACACCCCGGCGAACCGCGTCCATCGAGCGGGGGTGCTCCCGCAGGCGGCGCATGCTTCCGGCCGCCACCCATTTCGAGCGTTAGGGCACAGTGGTTCGTGAATCGACCGCCTTCATCAGTGCCGCCGCTATTGCGTCTGCCTTGGTCGTGCTCGCGTATCTGGTTGCCCCGCACTCATGCGAGGGCGGCTTGGAGCTCTATACTTGGTGCGGCGGCGCGGCTGTTCTGTTGCTGCTCGGGCTACCCTTTGCTGCGCGTATGGGGCGGTCAACTCTTGTTCGGTTCGCCATCGCACTTGGTTTCTTCGTCTTCGGAGCGGGCGTGTGGCTGGCTGGACTATTCGCGGCAAACGTTCGCTTCATTTGCGGGCTGGGGTATCTGTAGGTACCCGCCATTCCGCGATCCGGTGTGGCCTTGTCCGGCATTGCAGCGGACGGCACTGGCCGCCGCCGAATTTTTTAGCTAGGAGTCTGGATGGATCAATCAACGGCTGAAGCTTCGACGGCACGAGCAATTCGCAGACTCACCGTGGCCGTGTGGGTGCTTGTCTCGGTGCTGCTTGTCGATGCCGTGATCAGCGCAAGTAGCCTCTTGATGCCTTACTTTTACGTACGGCAAATGTCAGCTGCACTCCCAAGCGCTCCCTCGCGAGGCGAGATTGCACCGGTCGACCCATTCCCCTCTTTTCACGAATTGCCTCCTGACAAGCAGATCCAGGAGGCTTCGGTTATCGCGCTCACCACATACAAGCCAGACGGAGCGAGACTCAAGAGCATCGTTTCAGAGATTCTGAAACAAAAGTCGGGCACGACCTTCTATTACAAAGTTGGCGATGAATACGCGCTGGGTAGCCGGTATGTCGCCGAGCAGCGCCAATATGGTGACGGCGAGGTCATCTTCTTCACGGGTTCACCTGCATCCATGCGGTTTTCTGCAAGTTACGCTAACGGACGCATAGGAGGAATGGGAGACATGCCGCTCCAGACGTTGCGAGATATGATTGAAATGCAAAAGTGAACGCGCCGCGATCCCCGAACCGTCGCTCACGGCGAACGCCCGTTTACGCGCATGAACGTCCCGCAACTGAAAGAATTTTGTCGGAGCTTTCCTTGTGCCTCCGAGACTCTATACGAGGACCCCTACAATTTTCTCGTCTATTCTGTTGGTCGCAAGAAATTCGCCTATTTCAAAACCAGTCGTCCGGAACAGTGGCGATTCAGTACGCGAGTCACCCCTGATCGTTTTATCGAGCTGACCGATATTCCCGGGGTGAAGCCAGCCAGATACAGGGGCCGTTTTCATTGGGTTACGATCGTCAATGTGTCCGGCTTTCCAGCCCCCTATCTTACAGAGCTGGTCGAATGGTCCTATCAAAGAGCGCTTGTCTCATTGAGCAAGGCACGCCAAGCTGCAATTCGCGGGTCAGGCTGATTTTTTTAGTTGCATAGGCGCCCGACATGGCGTTCAATTTGAATCGTTCCGGCGCGAACCGTGTCCGGCGTCCGTCGTTCGGCGCAGGCCGGCACGGCCGGTTAGCTCAATCGTCAGGCAGCGCTTGTAAAGGCCGATGCAATACGACACTCCAAGAATCATCACATGACACTGCGTGCTCGCGATCGTAGGACCCGGCAACTCATCCGCTATATACGCGACAAGGCCGAGCTCCTGCGCGCGTACGATCCCCGCCGGACGGCTGTCCGATCCCAATCGGTTGGCGCACTTGCATTGGGGGCGGTGGCTATCGGTGCACTGGCAATTGGCGCGCTTGCCATCGGTAAACTGGCGATTGGCCGCGCCCGAATCAAGCGGTTGGAAATTGACGAGCTTGTCGTTCGGCAACTTCACGTTACCGACGAGCTGCACGTTCCGTCGAAACCCGACCTGGAATGACGAACCTTCGTGAAGCCGTTCCTGATCCTCATCGCATTTCCTGGGCTTCTCGGGATCCTGGCTGAGATCGCATTTCGCGACGCGCGAAAGGCTTCCCTGGCGGCGGCGATCGGCACCATTGCAGTGACTATAGTGTCGGTTCAAGTCCTTGAACCTGGTGCGGTGTGGAATTGGATCGCCGCGCTCCTGGTTTCGCCGCTGCCGATTGCTATCTCGGTTGCATTCGCAATATTCTGGCATGGTCGCAAGGGGTCAGCGCGCAATGCGCAATAGGACACCTGCCTCGCCGGACAACGCGAACACGCCGCCGGTCATCACGCCGGTTGGCTGCTTTCGCTAGGCATCATCACTCGTGCTCGGAATCCACGATTATTGGCTGTTCGTTGCCACGGGCGTATTTCTGAATCTTGTGCCAGGGCAGGACACGCTCTACATTCTCGGCTCCAGCATCGCATACGGTCGACGCATCGGTGTCGCCTCCGCCTTGGGAATCGGCGCGGGCTGCATTGTGCATACGCTTGCCGTTGCACTCGGTCTCTCGGCCATTCTTACCGCGTCGGCAACAGCGTTCAGCGTCGTAAAGCTGCTAGGTGCCGCATATCTTATCTACCTCGGCATTCACGCAATCGCCGCTCGGCCCGATCCCATTTCGCCATTGCAGCACCCTGGCTCCATGCCCAAGGGATTGGCCTTCCGCCGCGGCGTTCTGACGAACGTTCTCAACCCGAAGGTTGCCCTGTTCTTTTTGGCGCTTCTGCCCCAGTTTATCGATTCGGATAGCCCGACGAAGGTCAGCGCATTTCTCGCCCTTGGCCTGACGTTTGTCGCAACGGGAACTGTGTGGTGCCTGTTTCTAGCCGTGGTTGCATCGTCCATTCGCGGCTTCCTCGTCGGGCATCCACGCGCGCTGACTCACCTCTCTCGGGGCAGCGGCGCACTTTTTGTCTTCCTTGGTCTGCGGTTGGCCGTCAGTGAGCCATGACGCCAACCCGTCGCTCAAACTGGGCGTCTCCCGGCGGCGCTTCCCGCCGCCCGTCGTCGCGTAGGTGAACTTGTTCCCTTCGGTGTCACAATCGCGTCAACCATTATTAGCCAACACCACACCATGAGCGCAATTGAAATCAATGCTGGCCAGCTGGGCATCAGGTATCTCGTCGATGGATCGCAAACTGCGAGCCTGGGCATGTTTGAACTGACCGTGCCGCCCGGCTCAAACGTCCCACCGCCGCATAGCCACTCAAACAACGAAGAGATCGTCTATGTCCTGGAGGGCACGCTGCGCTACACAGTAGGGCCCGATACGCGAGATCTCACCCCTGGACAGAGTATGCAAACTCCAAGAGGCACTGTTCATGCGTTCTCCAATCCATTTGGCAGCGTCGCCCGTGCGCTGATTATTCTTTCGCCGGACATTGGGGCCCAATACTTCAAAGATGTCGCGGCCGTCGTCAACGCCGGGGGCCCACCAGACAAGGCCGCGTTGGTCTCTGTGATGACCCGGTACGGGCTGGTGGCGTCTGCCCCGAAGTGACGCGTGAATTCTTGCTCATCCCGAACGCGTCGGCGGACGTGCCGTCCTTGCGTTGTCGATTCGCCTAGATCCTTTCGTTAGTGCTTGCGCATGATGCGTCCCGACCTGCAGGTGGGGTTGATTTCCGATACACATGGCCTCTTGCGTCCGGAAGCGATGACGGCGTTGCGCGCCAGCAATTTCATTGTCCACGCAGGGGACATCGGCGATCCGAGAATTCTCGATCGCCTTTCCGAGATAGCACCAACCGCCGCCGTTCGTGGCAACAATGACCAAGCCGACTGGGCATCGCGAATTCCCCAGACCGAAGTACTGGAAGCTGGCGGAGTTCTGATCTACGTGATTCACGACTTGGCCGAGCTTGATATCGACCCCGCCGTGGGCGGGTTCCATGTGGTGGTCGCGGGACATTCTCATAAGCCTTCGCTCGAATGGCGCGATGAGGTCCTATTCATAAACCCGGGTAGCGCGGGTCCGAGGCGATTCAAGTTGCCGGTGTCGGTCGCGACGCTCACAATCGCCAACGAACGGGTCACCCCTCAGCTGGTTGAATTGAATGTTGCAAGCAGCGCCTAGCCGTCGCTCAACGCGAACGTTCCTCGGCACTGCGCATGAAGGGACCTGATGAAACCACGATGGCTCGCGCGATGGATATCCGGCCTCGGAGTGGCCGCCCTGCTAATAGCCGGCGCCGCATCTGCCGCCGATGTGCACGTGATGATCTCGGCGGGTTTCTACCAAGCCTATTCCGAGTTGGGTCCCGCTTTCGAGCACGCGAGCGGCCACCGCCTCGTCACGACTCGCGGTCCGTCGATGGGTGATTCTCCGGAATCGATTCCTGCCCGCCTCGCGCGAGGGGAGGCGGCAGATGTCGTCATTCTTGACGGAGGAGCCACTGACGAGCTTGGCAGACGAGGCTTGGTGCGCTCGGACAGCAAAGTCGAGCTCGCCCGTTCGCTGATCGGCATGGTCGTGCCGGCGGGGGCCGCCAAACCGGACATCGGCAGCGTCGAGGCGTTCAGGAGCACGCTGCTTGCTGCGAAGTCCATCGCGTATTCGGATAGCGGCAGCGGCACCTATCTATCGACGACGCTGTTCGCGAAGCTCGGAGTCGCCGATCAGGTGGCAGGCAAAAGTCGAAAGGTGCGTGGGCCGCCCTCGGGCGAGCCAGTCGCCGCGGTGGTCGCGCGTGGCGAGGCAGAGATCGGATTTCAGCAAGTCAGCGAGCTGATACGCGTCCCCGGGATAACCTTCGTCGGCACCATTCCGGCCGAGCTCCAGCCAGGATTTTCCTACGCGGGGGCACTTACCAGCACGACGCAGCAACCCGAGGCAGGTGATGCGCTGATCCGCTTCCTCGCGTCGCCCGCAGCGGCTGAGGCGATCTCGAAGGCCGGGCTGACGCCGATTTCAAGACACTAGCCCCGCGCCCACGCATTTCGCATAACCAATTGAGTTCGTCGCTCTACTTGAACGCTATTTTGGCGAGCCTGCAACCGCTCCCTCATCACCCCGTTCGATGCACGGCGGTGAACGCGCGTCAGGCCTGATTGCCAATGCCCGCGCAACTTACGCGCCGCCCGGCCACCACCGAGGACGTCCCATTTCTTTTGGAACTTCGGCGGCGAACCATGGACGCCCATCTTTCCGCCTCTGGCGCGAGTACCGGCGACGACGACCACCTTGCTCGCCTCATGCATAGGTTCGATTGCGCGGAAGTCTTGTTGCAGGATGGAGTCCCCGTTGGCCTTCTGAAGGTCGCTCGCGACAGTGCACAATGGAAGCTCATTCAGATCCAGCTGGCGCCCGAACTGCAAGGACAAGGGCTGGGCGCTGACCTTTTGGCCGAAGTCATCATGGAAGCCGATAGCGCCAACGTCGCCATCGCCCTGAGCGTCCTCAAGGCCAATCCAGCGCGAACCCTGTATGAACGACACGGTTTTGCGGTAGTCGGGGAATCGGAATATGAATTTGAGATGCTGCGTCGGCGTTGACGGGCGCTCAGCCGGTCGCCTTCTCGGCAGCGCTTGGCGTCCGCTGCGGCTAGTTTGCTAAGGCGAAATCACCAAGGAGGGTAAAAGTGGGACACCATGGCTTGCTCTTTCATGTCGTTGTCGCAGCGATCGTCATCTTTCCATGCTGGAAGATCTTCCAGCGCGTCGGCCTCAATCCGGCGCTCTCGCTTTTTATCTTCGTTCCAGGCCTGGGCTGGTGGATCGCCGGAGCAATCCTGGCCTACTCGAAGTGGCCCGCGATCGATGCTTCGTCGAACGGAGGTACAACGAATGGCTAGTCTCAGCATCTGGCATTTGATCGCCTTCGTTGTCTTGGTTCTCCTTGCTTGGGCGTTCGTCGCCGTCTTCGGACGGATCGTCAGCCGCGCGGGCTATTCCCGCTGGTGGCTGCTGACGATGGTCATACCGCTGCTAAACGTGATCATGTTGTGGATTTTCGCCTTTGCCGTTTGGCCCATTGCCGGGCCTCAGGGACGTGGGCAGGCCTAACGTGTCGCTCAACCGGAAGCCTCGCAAGCGGCGCTCGAGCGCCGCCTACTGGCGGCCTGCTGTCTTGCTACAGTAGGAGCGCTTCACCTACAAATATATCGCGTCAGGAGACGAAGTGTTGGGGTCGTCGAGCGAGCGCGAATTCAAGGGAGAGAGTGTCATGGCCTTCGTCGTTCGTGCGTTTCCGCTTCGTGGCTCCGTGTCTGATCTGGAAGCATTCTCCGCGCAGTTAAGCGGAGATCGCGCAAGCGAGGCTTCGCAGTTCTATCGGCACTACGGCATCGAGCACGAATCGTGGCATCTTCAAGAAACGGCCAATGGTCCGTGGGTCATCGCGGTTACCTTGCTTGCGGACCCCAGCGAAGCAGCACAGCGCTATGCTGACGCAACGGAGGCGTTCCACGCCTGGTTCAAGAGCCAGATTTTGTCGCTCACGGGTGTCGATCCCAACATCACGCCATTGGGTCCACCAACCAAGGAGCTGTTTGCGTGGTCGGCCGATGCTGCAATACAGCCGAAGACCCGCCATAGCGCGCCCTAGCTGTTCGCTCGGTCTTCGGCCGCGGTTGAACTCAGCCGCGGTTGAACTCATGCATTAGACCGCTGCCAAAGTACCGAATACGTCCTCACACAAACAGCCCAGGAATCGTCGTGCTCTACATGATCATTGAACATTTCAAGAATGATGATCCAATACCCGTCTATCAACGCTTCCGTGATCGCGGGCGCCTTGCTCCCGACGGCTTGCAATACATTTCTAGTTGGGTGGATATAGAATTTGCGCGCTGTTTTCAAATCATGGAAACGGCTGATCGCTGCCTGCTCGATCGATGGATCATGAACTGGAGCGACATTGTAGAATTCGACGTCGTACCGGTAATGTCCTCGAAGGAAGCTGTCGCAAAACTTGCGCCGCGTCTGTGAACGACGCTTTGCATGGAATACACACTCTCAATCACCGACACTGCAGACGAAGAGGTTCGCAAAGCGATCGTCGCCCCGCTGATTGAATACAACGCGAGTCAAGCGCGACCTAGCCAGAACCGTCCCGTTGTAGTTCTTGTGAAAGACAGCTCGGGAACGGTCACTGGCGGCCTATGGGGCCACACGGGTTACGACTGGCTCTTTACGCAACTTCTGGTAGTACCCGCCGGCCTGCGAGGTCGCGGCGTCGGAACGGAGATCATGCGTCTTGCCGAGAACGAAGCGGTCGAGCGGGGTTGTCATGGCGCGTGGCTCGACACTTTCGAGTTCCAGGCTCGCGGCTTCTACGAGCGCCTCGGCTATGTATGTTTCGGCGAGCTTCCACACTATCCGGTTGGCTTCTCCAGGTTCTTCATGAAGAAAGCGCTCGTCGGGTCGCAAGCGTGAACTACGTGGGCATCGATTCGGACGACACTTGGCGGCCTCATGGTCCATTCGTCGAAGTGCCGATTGACTTGTTTCGTTCGCTTTCAACGACGCAAGTTCAATGACACAAGAAAAGGAGGTACAGAAATGAAAAGCACCTTTGTAAAGACGTGGCGCGAATACAGAGGTTTCGTTCTGTTCGTCGTCCTGATGATCATGTTCCGGAGCGCCTTGGCAGATTGGAACACGGTGCCGACAGGTTCGATGAAGCCGACAATTATCGAAGGCGATCGGATCCTTGTGAACAAACTGGCCTACGACTTCAAGGTTCCTCTCACTCACATCTCGATCTACAAGTTTGCCGATCCCAGGCGCGGTGATATCGTCATCTTCGATTCCAAGGCTGCCGACACGCGTCTCGTGAAGCGCGTGATTGGGCTGCCGGGCGACACCGTGGAAATGAGAGACAACCGATTGATCATCAATGGTATCGAGGCCGGGTATTCCAGCGTCGAGCGCGTGTCGGACGCAGCGTTCGCGATCGAATCGTATCCCGGCATGTCACACCGAATCGAGCTGACGCCCATGGGAGGAAGCCGTCTCGCCACGTTCGGTCCGGTCAAAGTTCCGCAAGGCCGCTACCTAGTGCTGGGCGACAATCGGGACAATAGTGCAGACTCCAGAGTGTACGGATTCATTCCCCGTGACGAGATCGTGGGGAGCGCAAAGACGGTCGTGCTCTCGCTCGACTACGATCACTATTACATGCCACGAATGGACAGGTTCCTCCACCCTCTGTGAACGCTGACCCGTCCCTTGGTTACTGCACTTCTCATTGTGATCGGGGTTGCCGTGTGCCTGGCGGTGCAGCTATTGGTTCACCGTTATTGGTTTGGGCTCTTTCTGAGCATTGTCACAACGATGATCGCATGGGTTGCTGCCTCGCTCGTGTTCGCGTTGGCGACAGCACGGCCCCTTGTTGCCCCAGGCCAATGGAGTAATCTCGAAGCGGTCCTGGGCGCAGCATTCATTGCACAGTGCATCGCTCGCATTCTGGCTCTCAAGCGACGCTTGATGGGTGGCAAATGAGACCCCTGCCGATGCCGGCCACCCAAAAATATGCCAAGAATCACCGCCCCGGCTGATCAACTGGGCGCGGAGTCACTCTTCTCGTACGGCACGCTTCAACTCGAGGCTGTACAAATGGCGGTGTTTGGTCGGCGCTTGGCAGGCACAAGCGATGCCTTGCGTGGATTCGAACTGGTCTCGTTGCAGATCGCAGACCAGACGGTGGTCGCAATCAGCGGAATATCACGACACACCATGGCGAAGTTCACCGGCCGCCCCTCCGATGTCGTCGCCGGCACGACGTTTGCCGTTACCTTGGAGGAAATCGAGAATGCCGACAAATACGAAGTGGCTGGCCGTCGCACGGGTAAAAGTAACCCTTCAATCAGGCGCACGCGCGTGGGCCTATGTCGATGCTCGATCCGCCCCTGCGGACGCATGAAGGACCGTGAGCAAGCAGCGATGGCGTACAGCGATACGCATGGTCGATTTGATGACGTTCTTGCGCTGGCCAAGCCGGCACTCCGTCCGGTGTGCGTATCGCTGCGTGACCAGATCGCCGCGATGCACCCCGGATTTGTCGAGGTCGTATGGCCAAAGCAGAAAATCGCCAGCTTTGGCGTGGGTCCAAAGAAGATGTCCGAGCACTATTCCTACATTGCGATTCATGGGTCTCATGTCAACCTTGGGTTCTATCACGGGACCTCGCTGACTGATCCGGAAGGTCTTCTCGAAGGGACTGGCAAGCAACTACGTCACGTGAAGCTTTGCGACGTCTCGTCCACCAGGAGCGGCGCTATTGCTTCATTGCTGCGCCAAGCAATTGCCGAGCGCAAGCGGCATGCAATTGAATCCTGACACGGCGCCTGCGATGTCCGCGCATTGAACCGCGAACACCGAGGTAATCGGGAGTCTTGATCGGTGTTTGCAGTGTGGACGACGAATCCAAAGATATCGGCGTTCGCGCCGTTGGACTATCATTCATATCCCCGTCACCGAGACTTCATTGCCAGAGGGACTCCATGCGCTCCAAAAAATATGCCCTCCTCGCGCTAATCGGTCTGGCGGCGACCGAACTCTCGATCGGGCAGTCTCCGAATGTCACAGCACCGAACACGGTGCCTGCATCATCTCCCGCCGCCACGCAGGCCGCCGCCCCGCCTCCCGCGGCCGCCCCCAGAGGCGCGGACACGATGGAGGGTCTCGCTTCCGTCTATTCCGACAAATTGAACGGCAGGAAGACGGCCAGCGGCCAGGTGTTCCGACAGAGCGAGCTGACGGGCGCACATCCGTCACTCCCTTTCGGCACGAAGGTCAGGGTTACCAACACCAAGACGAACAAGTCGGTCGAGGTACGGATCAACGATCGCGGACCGACCCAGCCCGGTCGGGTGATCGACCTGTCGAGTGCGGCTGCGGCGAAGATCGGGATCGGGAAGACTGGAACCGCGCTGGTCAAGCTGGAAGTTGTCGGCGCGATGCCGCCAAAAAAGTCGTAGCAGGAATCAGGACCATCTTTCCAATCGGCCTGACGAACGCAGCTGCAGTGACATCGCGACTGGAATTCCAGTGCAAGAGCGAAGCCCATGTCTATGACCTGCGGCCCGAGTCGCCCGGTGGCCTTGCTGCCACCCGCAGGCGGCGATTGCCTGTCCTCGTTAGCGCCGAAGCTCGCCACGGATGGACCTAGTCTATCGCTACCTTCTCAGTGCCATGTGGCTAGGATGGATCGCCTACTGGTGGGGACTCTCTCGCGACGTCAAGCCCGCGGCGCGCCGCGAGTCTGTGCCGTCACGGCTCCTGCATCTGGTTCCACTTTTCCTTGTCGCGCTCCTTCTCTGGCTGCCCCATTTTCCGGTGGCTTTCTTAGGTGAACGGTTCTTGCCTCCCGCACCATGGACGTTCTGGACGGGTGCGATGCTGACCCTTGCGGGCATCCTCTTCACGATCTGGGCGCGCGTCTATCTGGGCAGAAACTGGAGTGGCATCGTTACGATCAAGGAGGGGCACGAACTCATCACCGGCGGCCCCTACCGTATTGTCCGTCATCCCATCTACACAGGCTTGTTGCTCGCTTTCATTGGCTCCGCAGTGGCCGTGGGCGAATGGCGAGGCGTTTTGGCGGTAGCGTTGGCCGTATGGGCCTTCTGGCGCAAACTTCGCGTCGAGGAACGGTGGATGCGCGAGCAGTTTCCGGGTACGTATCAGGCGTACTGCCGGAGCGTCCCGGCGCTCATTCCGTTTCTACTTTGAGAATTTCCCGCAATGTCCGCGGTCCGCATTTCCGGACCATTTGGTTGGTCCAATGAGTGCCGCAGGGCCGCCCCAAGGCACGCGCCCCCCTGGGGGAGCGGCGCGCAGCGCCGTTCGGGGGGGACATGCAAGACGCTTCGGATTCGGATTGCTGTTCGGCGTCGCGGGCTACCTTATTGTCGCCGTCGCTGGTTATTTTCTCATATCGCAATTTTCTGCGAACATGCACGATCGCTCCGTTGAAGCCGCGATGACCAGCATCTTCTTTTTTGGGCCCATTGGCGCCGTCCTCGGGTTTATCCTGGGTGCAATCCGCGGTGGCCGTCGCCCAGGTGTTCCGCCGACTGATGCTTCTTAGCGGACCGCACGGACGGCACTTTTGGTGTCCCCTGCTCAGTGGCGGACTAGCTGTCGCACTGGACGGCACCCATGACGCGCTTCGTCGCCCTGCTCCGCGGCGTCAACGTTGGCAAGGCCAAGCGCATTGCGATGGCTGACCTGCGGGCGCTCCTCGAATCCCTAGGCTACCGCAATGTGCGCACGCTGCTGAACAGCGGCAACGCCGTATTTGATGGCCCGGCTGAGCCCGCGGCAAGGCATGCCCAACGGATACGATCTGCCGTCGCCAACAGTCTGGGCGTAGACGCCCTGGCCGTGGTCAAATCGGCCAAAGACATGGCAGCCATCGTGGCCGGAAACGGGCTCGGCGCAAGAGCAGCCGATGCTTCTCGCCTGCTCGTAGCTGTAACGAATGATCCCAAGTGTCTCGCCGCACTCGAGTTGTTGGCCAAGACCGAGTGGGCCTCGGAAGAAGTGCACGT
Organism: uncultured beta proteobacterium; assembly: GCA_963732105.1. Lineage (GTDB taxonomy): Bacteria > Pseudomonadota > Gammaproteobacteria > Burkholderiales > Casimicrobiaceae > PALSA-1003. Next base: position 192,990 of record CAVSYL010000018.1, on the reverse strand, counting down.
AGGCAAGCATGCAACGTACGTCTGGTGCCCGAACGGCACCCTTGAGAGCAAAGTCGCGGTCGCACTACTGAAGGGTTTGGCTGATTCATGCACCACGCGCAACTGGGCTACGGTCGAGAAGCTTCATGCCCTATTGCAAAGTGCCACCTAAACCTCGACCCGAACATGCTCTGACGGTGTTGTCTATCGTAAGGTACATCGAGAATGGTCAAACGTCCCTATTGCGGTCGCCCAGCGATGACGCTGATGCGCAAGTCTGGTTTCGGCCCAGGGCGCACGATCGATTGTCAGTCGTGCGGCAAGCCCGTCACGACGCATTCGATGGGCGTCTTTGCGGCGATTCGAGCCTTTATCGGCGGCCTCGTAGCCTTGAAGTCGGGATCGTTGCTGATCGGAATCCCGGCAGTCGTCGTGGGGGTTCTGGCGATGGCCCTCGTACAAACCTTCGTGGTACCTCTGGTGCGAAGCGATACCTGACTCGACACTCGAAACGGAGCGGCCTATCGTAATGCTCATCAACGGCAAATGCCACTGCGGCAACATTGCGTTCGAGCTTGCTTGGGAAGGAGAGCCTCCTGAAATCCCGGCACGCGCGTGCACCTGCTCGTTTTGCACGAAGCACGGCGGGGTCTGGACATCCAATCCACGGTCCCATCTGGCGGTGACCATTCGCGATGTGTCGTTGGTGTCGAAGTACGCGTTTGGTTCTCAAACGGCGATCTTCCACGTCTGCTCACGCTGCGGCGCCGTGCCCTTGGTCACGAGCGAAATTGCAAGCAATTGCTATGCGGTCGTCAACGTCAACGTTTTGGAAAATGTCGACCCATCGTGGCTTCGCCCAGCCGCCGTTTCGTTCGAGGATGAGGATGTTGAATCCCGCCTTGCGCGCAGGAAGCGGAATTGGATCGGCGATGTTCGCATCACCGTCGAACGCGACGCCTAACGCGACGGTAACGGTGACGAACATGCGGCCAAGCGACTCCTGGAACACGGGCGATCCCTACGAGCAGTACGTTGGCCGATGGAGCCGTCTCGTCGCCGACAAATTTCTCGCGTGGCTGACTCCGCCTTTGTCGTTGCGCTGGCTCGAGGTGGGTTGCGGGACCGGGGCACTGACCGCAGCAATCTCGGAGCAATGCCAGCCGGCGCGACTAACCGCCATCGATCCGTCCGAAGGCTTTCTGGCCACGGCGCGCGCGCGTCTTGGCGACAAGGCTACGTTTCGCGTTGCAAATGCGTTGGCAATTCCGGTAGAGGACGCGGCGACGGAGATCGTCGTTTCGGGGCTGGTGCTCAATTTTGTTCCGGATACTGCGTTGGGTTTGACCGAAATGTGCCGCGCCTGCGTTCCTGGAGGCACGGTCGCGGGATACGTCTGGGACTACAGCGGCAAAATGGAACTCATGCGCCATTTCTGGGACGCCGCCGTCGACCTGGACCCCAAGGCGCGCGAGCTCGATGAAGGCGTTCGATTTCCACTGTGCCGACCGGATGCGCTGGAGACCGCGCTTCGAAATGCGAACCTCACCGCGATCCAAGTCGTGCCGATCGATGTCCCTACCCGATTTCGCGACTTCGACGACTACTGGACGCCTTTTCTCGGAGGGCAAGGGCCTGCCCCATCCTATGCAGTGTCCATGGAAGAGGCGTCGCGCAATCGCCTGCGGGACCGAATCCGCGAACGATTGCCCAGCAACGACGCCGATGGATCGATCCCGCTGGTTGCCCGCGCTTGGGCGTTCCAGAGCCGAGTCCCGGGATGACGCGACGCCTGACTTCGCGCTCGATTGAACGGGGCCGCACGCAGTTCGCCATGGACGCGCGTCGGCGCGGCAAGCCACGGGGCATCCTACGCGAGACGCAATGGGCGACGTAGTGGCCGTTGCCGTCATCGTCGTGTTCGCGGCCCTTGCGTCGATTCACGTGTTTTGGGCGCTTGGCGGGCGGACCGGTTCGTTCGCCGCAGTTCCGGAATTGCACGGCCGCCCCGCCTTCGTGCCGTCGTCCTCGGCGACGTTTGCGGTTGCCATCGGCCTAGTCGGCTGCGCCGTGCTGGTTGCAGCGAGCGCTGGTCTGATCGCATCGACTCCCCCCGTCTCGTGGGTCACCTGGCTCGCCTTCGCCTTGGCGCTGGTCTTGCTAGCTCGTGCGGTCGGCGACTTCCGGCTGGTCGGCTTCTTCAAGCGTGTCCACGACACCCGTTTTGCGCGGCTCGACAGCGCGGTTTATGCTCCGCTATGTCTTTGTCTCGCACTCTCGGTGTTCTATGTCGCGTACGTGCATCGCGCCTGACGTCTTCTTCAGCAACCCAACGTCACGCGCGATCTCGTTTTTGAGCGCATCTTCGTCGCCCTCCCGCCGGAGCTCGCGGTTGGTACAAGGGCCCTACGAATAAATGTCAGGAGTCCCCATGCCACTTGTCACTCTAACTGTTCGCAAGCCAAAGTCCACCAGGTTCAAGGCGGACGTTCTTGACGCCGTGCAGGCGGCGCTCGTGTCATCAGGTGTTCCCGCGACGGACAAATTCCAGCGTGTTATCGAGCTCGACGCCACTGACTTTCGCTACGATCCGGGCTACCCTGATCTGTCCTCAGAGCGAACCGAAGACTTTGTCCTCATCGAAATCCTGTGGTCCGTCGGACGCAGCGTCAAAGTCAAGAAGGCGCTTCTCGCGACGCTCATGTCTTCTCTGGCCAGCCAGGGGCTCAATACCGAGCACGTAATGGTGTGCTTCAAGGAGACGGCTTGGGAGAACTGGGCATTCGGCGGCGGCCGCCTTATCCACACATGATCTGTCGCGCGCCCGCCACACTGCCGCCAACACCCCGCACGAACACGGTCGCATCGCCAGTCACCTATTCATCGCGAGGCAATACGCATGTGCAGAAATATCAGAATCCTCTTCAACTTCGAGCCTCCCGTAACCGAGGACGAGATTCGTGCGGCATCGCTGCAATTCGTACGGAAGGTCAGCGGCTTCAACAAGCCGTCCAAAACCAATGAAGCAGCATTCCTTGCCGCGGTCGAGCAGATAACGGCGGTCGCAAGCAATCTTCTTCGATCGCTCGAAACGAACGCGCCTCCGCGCAATCGCGAAACAGAAGCCGCGAAGGCGCGCACGCGCGCGGTGCTGAGGTTTTCGAGATGATCGCCCTGCGGCCGAAACTGTCCTCGTGACCGTCGACGAGCAATCGATCCGGGATCTCGTCGCCCGGTGGCACGCCGCGACTGCCGCCGGCGACGTTGCCACCGTGCTACAACTCATGGCGGATGATGTCGTATTTCTCGTCGCCGGCCAGCCGCCGATGAAAGGCCGGAGCACATTCGAGCAGCGCTTGCGCGGCCTGCTCCAATCGCATCGCATCGTTTCCACGGGAGATATTCAGGAAGTGCAGGTGTCGGGCAACCTTGCCTATTGCTGGAGCATCGTTACCGTTCGCATTGCCCCTCTGTCTGGCGGCAATCCGGTTGTACACTCAGGCAGTGCGTTATCCGTTCTGCGCAAAGAAGCCAGCGGTGAATGGGTCGTCGCACGCGACGCGAATCTTCTGTTGGTCGTGTCGTGACGTCTTCACGATTGCTCGACCTTGACAGCGCTCGCCTGCGTCTGTGGTCGACCGCGCTGCAGACCGGTTCGCGAGACAATCCAGGGAAACCATGATCTCGTTCATTGTCCCAGCCTACAACGAAGAGCGGCTTCTCGGAGCAACGCTCGCGGCGCTGAACGCGGCCGGTCAGGCCCTGGGTGAACCCTACGAAGTGCTTGTTGTCGACGATGCGTCGACGGACCGAACCGCCTCCGTTGCGCAGGATTGCGGCGCGCGGCTCGTCGGCGTCGCACACCGACAGATCTCCGCTACCCGAAATTCCGGCGCACGCGAGGCAAAAGGTGATCGGTTCATTTTTGTGGATGCGGATACGCTGGTCAACGAGGCGGTCGTCCGCGCCGCGATCGATGCCATGCGCGACGGCGCGGTTGGCGGCGGTGCCGGCATCGAATTCGATGGGGTCGTGCCGCTGTATGCCAAACTGCTGCTGCCGATCTTCATCGGATTTTTCCGGGCGGCACGTTTGGCGGCCGGATGCTTTCTCTTCTGCACCCGAAGCGCCTTTGTCGCGGCAGGTGGCTTCGATGAGGCGTTCTACGGTGCGGAAGAACTGGTACTGAGCCGGGCACTGCAACGTCACGGCCGATTCGTCGTCCTCCATCAGTCGGTCACCACGTCCGGGAGAAAATTGCGGACGCATACGATCCGCGAAATGCTGGCGGTGCTCGGCCGCTTGGCGCTACGCGGATCGAGCGCCGTGAAGCAGCGGCAAGGCATGGACCTTTGGTACGCGGAACGGCGTGAGGACGAGCAGAAGACCATGTGACCTTCCGCTTTGCGGATGGTTTGCCGACGCGCGAAGCACTTGCTATGCTGGCGCGATCAGAGCCAGTTTCGGCAGGAGACGTCCGTGCCTGTCAACAAAACAGTGGGCCGCGAATAGTAGCCCGGTCGCGTCTTTCAGGACCATCATGAGAGTTTTCTTGCTGCTGTTGTCGACGCTCATCTCTTTCGCCGCGGCGGCCGCCGACACGATCGAGCTGCGGTACTTCTACTGCATTCATGCTGAGCACAATTGCAAGGAGACCGCGGGATTGGTACCCGTCAGGAATGGCAATGCCTCGCTTGTCGCCCGACGGGCACTATCCACGAAAGAAGATTTCGTGGGATTCGTCGATGCTCAGGATGTCACGCTGCAGTTCTTTGTCGAAGACGTCGATTCGATACTGGTGGATATGCCATTTCCGAACCAGAAGGGCTCGTACGCGACTCATCTGAATCGGACCCAGGCCCTCCAACTGATATCTCGGCTGTCGCCACCCTTGGCTCACTACCGCACCGACCTGAAACTGGAGTTCGCGAAATGGTGATGCTCCGAGTCGCGCGCTTTGCGCGTCCGCTTAGCACGGTTTATGCTGCACGTTGTGAGGCTCTCACCGTCAGCATGTGATTCCTCGTCGGCACGTTTGGCGCCTGAATTAAAACTCAACGAGCAACGCACGGTGCGGCACGAGCAGCGAGGATCGCGTCGGCAATGCTTCAGGAGGAGTGGCAAGTGAAATCGAGTCGTTGTCTGTTTTTCCTGGGTGGTACTCTTTGCTCGTTGTTATTTGCTCTCGCCGCTTGCGCCGCGGACTATCCGACGCCAGTGGAAGGTGACTGGGTCGTGCGCGATTTCCGGTTTCATTCCGGCGAGGTGCTCCCTGAATTGCGGCTTCACTACACCACGGTCGGCGCGCGTTCTGGGGAGCCCGTGCTGATTCTGCATGGCACGGCGGGTTCCGGCAACGGCATGCTCACCAAGGATTTTGCGGGCGAGCTCTTCGGGCCGGGTCAACCGCTCGATGCGAGCCACTATTTCATCATCTTGCCGGATGCCATCGGGACCGGAAAATCGACCAAGCCTTCCGACGGCATGCGGGCGAAGTTTCCACAATACAATTACGACGACATGGTGCAGGCGCAATATCAGCTGGTGAAGGAACACTTCGGCATTCGCCATTTGCGCCTGGTCCTGGGCAACTCCATGGGCGGTATGCAGACCTGGATCTGGGGTGAGAAATATCCCGATTTCATGGATGCCCTTGTGCCCATGGCCTCGTTACCCACCGCGATGGGCAGCCGCAACTGGATGATGCGGCGCATGATCATCGATTCGGTACGCAACGATCCCGAATGGAACAACGGCAACTACACGCGTCAGCCACGCAACCTGCAGCCGACATTGGTGTATTTCGGCATCGCCACGTCCGGTGGAACGCAGGCATACTTCGCGGCGGCACCGACGCGCGAGAAGGCCGACGAGCTTCTCAACCAACGCCTGGCACAGCCACTGTCAGGAGACGCCAACGATATTCTGTACCAGTGGGATTCGTCCAAGGATTTCGATCCCTCACCCGGGCTCGGACGGATCGAGGCCGCGCTGCTGGCGATCAATTCCGCCGACGACGAGCGCAATCCGCCGGAGTTGGGTGTGATGGATCGCGAAATCAAGCGAGTACGCAATGGCCGCGCGGTGCTGATTCCGGCGAGCGACCAGACGCGCGGTCACGGAACCACGGGCATGGCCAGATTCTGGAAGCGGGAACTGGCAGCGTTCATGCAAGCTGCGCCAATTGCGTCGAAGTAGCCTGCGATGCTCGAACTACGGCCAACGTGCGAGCACTGCAACAAGTCTCTGCCTCCAGCAGCCCTCGACGCACGGATCTGCAGTTATGAATGCACGTTTTGCGCTTCCTGCGTGGCCGACGTCCTGCACAATGTCTGTCCAAATTGTGGCGGCGGTTTCGTTCCCAGGCCTGTCAGACCGGCGACGAACTGGAAAGACGGCAACTATCTCGGCAAGGACCCTGCGACCAGCAAGGTGAAGCACCGGCCGGTGGACGCCGTGGCCCACGCGCGGTTCTGCGCATCCATCACCTCCATTCCGCCCGAGATGCGGTAACCCGCCATGGGGGCAGCGCCAGCTCGAAGCCTACAACGCCCATGGTATGGTTGCCGAGTACGGTGACGCAGTCCTGATTTCCACCGTCTGGTTGTTTTCCTCTGACTGAATCGCATGGACCTGACCGAACACCTGAAAATCAAAAAAGACGTCTGCGAATATCGTCCCCATGGCAAATCGACGCTGGTGGAGGCGGTGACGCTTATCACGTCCGCCATCGCGTATTGCCGGCGACAGAAAATCGGCAAGCTGCTCGTCGATGCGACTGGGCTCGACGATGTGCCGATCCCTACGCTCGTCGATCGCTTTCTGATGGTCGAAGAGTGGGCCGAGGTTGCCGAGAGCCTGGTCGTTGGGGCACTCGTCGTACACGAGGAATACATCCATCCCCAGAAATTTGGGGTGCAGGTCGCCGCGGAATTCGGTCTGGAGATCGACGTATTCACGTCCGAAGCCGAGGCAATGAGATGGCTGTCCCTCGCTCGCGATCCGAGGTCGCCTGTCGAACACATTGCTTGACTGCTGCCCAGCGCAATTCGACGCCCGCTCTTGTCGTTTGCCCGGGACCCGACTATCGTTCCGGTTGGCGTAGCCGGAGAGGGAAATCCATGCGCAGCATCGACGAGGAAATCGCACGCCACCTGCAGGAGATGGCCGAATCGGGCGAACTGAGTCGCATCGACGGCTACGGCAAACCTATTCCCGAAGACGCGGGCTGGAACGCCACGCCGGAAGCCCTGCGTATGCCGTTCAAGATTCTAAAGAATTCGGGCTTCGCGCCGCCGGAAATCGAGATGTTCCACGAGCGCGCAAGACTCATCGCTGCCGTCCGGGATTGTGTCGACGACGATGCGCGCAAGGTCCTGCAGCAAAGATTGAGCGAGCAAGAACAGAAGATCGCACTACGCCTCGAGGCGCTGCGGATTCACAGCAGCCTCTAAATCATGAGAACCGTGCTGACCGCATTTGGAGCATTGCTGGCGTTGTCGGGCGCCGTCTGGTTCGTGCAAGGCATCAACATCCTCCCGGGGAGTTTTATGACGGGTCAATCCCGGTGGGCCATCATTGGCGGTGTCACCTTTGTTGCGGGGATCATCTTCCTGGCCTTGGCCCGACGCGCGCATCGCAAGAATGGACGCGGCCAATGACCTTCGACGAGTTCCTCCAGACTGCATGGAACGATCACGCGGAGCGGCCGCAAGACGTCGCGGATCGTGTGGCTGCGTCACTCCCCATCATCGAGACGCCAACACAGATTCCGCCGTTCGCGCGGTTGGTGACGCATGTGTATGGCGAACACCTTGGTCAGTGGGGCCGCGGCATAGAAATCCTGGATTCGTTGCGCCGCATCCCGGCGTATGACGGAAGCGCACTCGTCACAGACATTGTCGCGCGCAATATCGCTGTGCTGCGTTATGCCAGCGGTGATAGTGCCATACTCGAGCCGCTCTCCCGCGAGGATCGCGTCACAGTGCTCGCGACTGCGTCATCCGCATTCGCAGGTCAAGGCAAATTCAAGCAAGCCATCTCGACCTATGCCGAGGCGGTACAACTCGCCCGGTCAGGATTACCTTCGGGCTCCCCAGCGATCCGCCCACTGGCGGTTGGCGGTAACAATCTGGCGGCAGCGCTTGAAATGAAGAAAGACCGGGACGCTATAGAAACGACAGGCATGATCGCCGCCGCCGAAGGCGGCCTGGAATTCTGGAAACAGGCAGGCAGCTGGCTGGAGGAAGAGCGCGCCCAATACCGCCTCGCGCACAGCCTGCTCGAGGCAGGCGAGTACGCGGCCGCGATCGCGAGCGCGCGACGATGCATCGCGATCTGCAATGCTAACAACGCGCCCGCGTTCGAGCTATTCTTCGGCCATACCGCGCTTGCCCGTGCGCAGCGCGCCGCGGAAAATGCCGCTGAATTCGACGCCGCACGGGACCAGGCGCGACAGCTGATTGCGCAAGTCGCGCCCGAGGAGCGGCAATGGTGCGAGTCCGAGCTCGAAGCGCTGGACGGCTGAGCTCGTTACGACGGTGCATAAAATGGAAGCGCTCTCACTGTCAGGCGGCTGCACCTGCGGCAATGTACGGTATCGCCTGACGAGCAAACCGCTCTTCGTTCATTGCTGCCATTGCCGCTGGTGCCAACGCGAAACTGGCGCGTCCTTCGCGCTGAACGCAATGATCGAAGCCGAACGCGTGGTCCTGCTGCAAGGAGAACCGGAAGTCGTCGTGACGCCGTCGAACAGCGGGAAGGGGCAGAAAATCATGCGCTGCCCGATCTGCCGCATTGCGCTTTGGAGCAATTACGCCGGTGCCGGCGACGCCGTGCGCTTTGTGCGCGTCGGCACGCTCGACGATCCCGATCGGCTTCCCCCCGATATCCACATTTTCACCGCATCGAAGCAGCCTTGGGTCGTCCTGTCTCCGAACGTGCCCGCAGTCGAAGAATACTACGACCGCGACGACTATTGGCCCGAGGACAGTCTGGAACGAAGACATATCCTGCGCACCCGCATAGGCAGCACATAGCCCTCCGTACGCGATGCAAGTCATCCTCGTGAAGGTCAAACCCAACTCTTCCACGTCCATGCTCGAGGAATTGGGCGATGGCACCTGGCTCGCACGGGTCAAGGCGCCGCCCGTAGACGGCAAGGCCAACGACGAACTCGTCGCGTTGATTGCGCGACACTTCAAACGGCGGAAATCGCAGATTTCAGTAAGGACCGGGGCGTTCGGCCGGGTGAAACGGGTGAACATCGAGGACGCCTGAGGGTAATATCGTTTGGGGGTCGAGCCGTGGACGCCAATTGAGGTGTCGATCCGATTCGTCAGAAGACGATTCGCTAAAGTTGCAATGTTAGACCGGAGGAGACAATGAAACCTGAGCTCATTTACCTGGTGTGGGTCACGGTGCTCACTGCACTTATGTGGGTGCCGTACATCCTGGACCGCATGGCCGTGTGGGGACTTGCCGACACGGTCGGATATCCCGAGTCGCCCACGCCGCAGACTCCCTGGGCGCGCCGCATGAAAGCGGCCCACGCCAACGCGGTCGAGAATCTGGTCGTCTTCGCGACCCTCGTCCTCGTCGCCAATGCAGCGGGTGTCAGCAACAACACCACCATCCTGGCGTGTGCGGTCTATTTCTGGGCACGAGTCGTTCATCTGCTCGCGTTCACGTTCGCGCTGCCATGGGCGCGCACGCTCGGATTCGCCGTCGGCTTCGCGTGCCAGGCCACGCTGGCCTGGCAACTGCTTGTTCACTAGCCGTGTACACGCTTTTCTACTCACCCGGCTCGGCGAGTATGGTCGTGCACCTCGCGCTCCTTGAAATCGGCGCGCCCTATAAGCTGCAGCGCGTCGATTTCGCGGCAGGTGCACAACGTGACCCGACGTATCTCGAACTCAATGCCGATGGGACCGTGCCAACGCTGCTGATCGACGGCAAGCCCTGGACGGAATCCGCAGCCCTGTTGATGATCCTGGCCGAGCGCCATCCTGACGCGCATCTTGCGCCGGCAACCGGCACCGCTGAGCGCGACGCCTGGTATCAGTGGGTCGTCTATCTCAGCAACACGCTGGCCGCCACCTATCGGTTCTGGTTCTATCCGGCCGATCTCGGGACGGAAGAACATTCGCCCGCCGTGCGCGCGGGATTGCAGCGCAAGATCGAAGGTGCGTGGACTCGCCTCGATACAGAGATCTCCGCCCACGGCCCGTATCTTCTCGGACGCCAGTTTTCCGGCGTTGATCTCCTGCTGACCATGCTGATGCGTTGGTCGCGCAAAATGCCGCACCCCGCGACGGAATGGCCCGCGCTCAGGCAGCAGGCCGATCTCGTGCGGGCGCGCGCCAGCTGGAAAAAACTCTACGAACTCGAAGGCCTGACCGAATGGTAGCGGTGATCGATGCAGGTTCGTGAGCTTACCGGCAGCGACGCCGCCCAATATACGGCGTTGCGGCTGCGCATGCTGCGTGACTATGTGGAGGCATTCACGTCGAGCTACGAGGAGGATTCCGTCAAGCCGCTATCGTGGGTACAACAGCGCATCTCGCCGGGCAAGGATGCGCCGCACGACTTCGTCCTTGGCGCATTCGCGGACGATGGGGCCCTCATTGGTTCGGTCGGGCTTTCCGTCGAGGCGCGCAATAAACAACGACACAAAGGCCTGTTGTTCGGCATGTATGTCGCGCCCGAGCGGATGTCTCGCGGTATCGGCCGCGCGCTGTTGGACGCATGTCTGGATCGCGCGCGAAGGATCCCCGCGTTGGAGCAGATCAATCTCACCGTCACCGCAACGAACGTGCGGGCGGTGCAACTTTATGAAGCAGCGGGATTTCGGACATTTGGTGTCGAAGCACGTGCCCTCAAGATCGGCGACGCCTACTATCCCAAGGCACACATGGTTCTGTACCTCGAGCAAACCGCGGAGCGGGGAGATTGAGACGCCGGTCAGCAAGGATACGCAGGTCTGATTGTCGCAAGTTCCAGGAGCGCGCTTCGACGAAATACCGCAAGCTCGGTTGCCGCCCCAAAGAGAGTATTCTTACCGCGCACGATCGTCGGGCAGCGCAGGGGTCGCTGGCGACGCTGCCGCGCATCTCGCCATCCGCCGCCGAGCTTCATGTTTCGACGCTCAAGCTGGACCCGTGGATGTAGATTCTGACTTGGGGAGGGATTCATGAACTGGTACCTGCAAGCGTTGAAGAAATACACCGTCTTTATCGGCCGCGCGCGGCGCAAGGAATACTGGATGTTCGTGTTGTTCAACATTATTATTTCGGCAGCGCTCTCGATCGTGGACTACTTCACCGGAACGTACAATTCCGCGTACCACTTGGGTTTGCTGAGCGGCATTTATTCGCTGGCAGTGCTCATTCCAGGGATCGCGGTGACGATGCGAAGGTTGCACGACACCGGACGCAGCGGTTGGTGGATTCTTATTGTGCTGGTGCCGATTATCGGCGGCATCTGGTTCCTCGTTCTGATGATGCTCGACAGCCAGCCCGGCGAAAATCAGTACGGTCCTTACCCGAAGACCGACCCGCCGATCGCGCCGGTAGTCGCCACCTGATGCGACGTCCATCGGTAACGACCGAACACCGCGCATACACGTGAACGTCGACGCGATCCGCGGGCTCCCAGCCGCAGTCGGCATCGGTATCCTGGCGGGCGTGGTGGCCGCGATCGTGTGGATGCTCGTCGCGACGCAAATCGCGATCGTGCCGGATGGAACGGACTATCCCGCGAACTGGACCATGCTCACGTCCATGGCGCAAGTCGACTGGCTGCGCGAAAACATGATCGTGCTTTCCGGATTTGCCGCACTGGAATACATGGTCAAGCATTTTTCGAAATACGCTTCGAACCTTTATCTGTTTTTTGGCGAATCCCTGTTCTCCGCACTTTGTGCCAGCGTCTTGTACTGGTACTTCCGCCGCGATCGTCCGTGAAGCCCCGCATGCCATCCGTACCAAGCGAAGACACAGATCACCCAATTGCGCACGACGCTGCCGTCGATGCGTCACATCGCGCCATTCGGTCGCTTCTTTGCAAGCGGTGCTGCGCCGAAGTCGCGGGCTGATCCATTGCTCAAACGAGTCCTCGCCTACGGTCTCCCGGCGTTCGCGCTTTTCATCTGCGTGTGGGCGACCCGCGTCTTCCTGGCGGTTGAAGTCGTTGCGCTTTTCATGCGCATGTCCGGACTGCTGGCGATTGCCGCAGTCGCCGCCGTCGGCGGACTGCTTCCGTCCGTTCCGCTCGGTCTGGCGTACGGCATGGTCCGCCCGCGCCCGATCGCGTCAATCGCACTCAAGATCGCGGCGGCGGCGTGCGTGCTGGAACTTGCCTTCGCCTCGCTGACAGTACCGTGGTGGTCGTTCCTGACGTGGTGGGTGCTGCCCACCGAGTGTCTGGTCGTTCTCGTGGTCTTCCCGATAGCTGCGTGGATCGGATCGCATCTGTTTTCGCGCAGCGACCCGCTCGTGCGTCGCCGTGTGGGCATCGGCGCATTCGTGTTCCTCGTGCTTTGCGCGTTGGGCGGGCCATGGGTGTATGGCTGTATCCATGCCGACGCCTGCGGCATCGGCTTCTGAATCGGCGCTGCCCGAGCGTTCGCAGCTGCGGTCCGCACGTCGCTAGCACCACTGACTGCCTTTGGACATTCCGTTCGTATTGATCGTGGGGCTGATCGCGGGCACGCTCAGCGGTATCGTCGGCTTCGGATCGTCGATCATGCTCATGCCGGTCCTGGTGATCACTTACGGACCGCTGCAGGCGGTGCCCATCATGGCGGTCGCCGCGATCATGGCCAACCTGTCGCGCATTCTCGTGTGGTGGCGACAAGTCGACTGGAGGGCGGTCGCTGCGTATTCGGTCACTGGCGCCCCCGCGGCGGCGGCCGGTGCGCGTACGCTGCTCATCCTGCCGCCGCATCTCGTCGAAGCCGCACTGGGCGCGTTTTTCCTGTTGATGATCCCGGTGCGAAGGTGGCTCGCTGCGCAGGACGTCACCGTCAAGCTGTGGCATCTCGCTCTGATCGGCCTCATTGTTGGTTATCTCACGGGTATCGTGGTCACCACCGGGCCGATTACCGCACCGATTTTCCTCGCCTACGGGCTCGTCAAGGGCGCGTTCCTGGCCACCGAAGCCGCCGGGTCACTGGCGGTGTATCTGAGCAAAGCGACGGTCTTCCGAACCTATGGTGCCCTGCCCACCGCCGCCATCGTCAAAGGCCTTGCCATTGGCTCCTCGCTGATGGCGGGCTCGTTTGTCGCTAAGCGGTTCGTGCTCAAACTCGAGCCGGCGCAGTTCCGTTTGCTCATGGACGCGCTGATGTTTGTGTCCGGGGCGGCGATGCTGTGGAGCGCATCCCGGTAACCGAGCCGTGCGAGGTTCTACCGGACGCCCGGCAGCGAAGGTCTGGCGATTGCGTGTCTGTACGGATAGACTGCCAACTGGGCGGTCATCTGGGCTGCTGCCGGCTTGCTCAAACTGCTGATTGCCATTGAAAGGCGCGCGACGATGAGACCTTCTGCCGCAGTTGCAATCGTGGGCGTGTTCCTGTGGGCGCTTGCCTCGGCGCCGCTGTCGGCGCAGCCTCAGCCGGTGGCACCCGTCGCTTCGGCTCCGCCGACTGCGCCAGTGGCCGCACCCGACGTCAAGATGGCTGCGGCCAACACCAAGGGCCGTCGTTGGCTCAAAGCCGATGCGCGCGTGTGCCTGGAATTTCCGAACGACGCGCAGGTCGTAAAATGTTCCGAGAATTACCGATAACGATAACCGCGGATAGGGTGGCCGTACCGCGAGACGCCATCAAATGAAACGTTCCCTTGGCCGTGACCTCGTGCTCGTCGTCGTTACCGCTGTGGTGGCCCCGTATGCGTTGCTTGCCGTATGGGGCAGTGTTCATGCGGCCATTCGCGGGCCCTCCACCCGCATCGCGGCGCTCCTGACGCCAGGCCTGTACCGCCCCAGGCAGAACCTCGGGTCACTTGCAGTCGATGCGGCACTGGGCATGGTCATCGGCGCGGCCCTGGGCGCGGTCATCGCCCGCTTCACCCGTACCCGTCGCTGGACCTTGTGGATAGTGTTCGTTGCCGCATTCCTGATCTCTGCGCTCGTTGTGCCCGGATCCGAAGGCATCGCCGCGCACCTCGGTGTGCTCGTGCGTCAGCCGATGATCCCGTTCGTACTGTGCGGCGCGTCACTCGGCTTCTGGCTCGGCCCGCGCGGCGGCGAGCCAAGCGCCGCGCACTGAACGAGACGTCCGCCGCGATGCGCATCGACCGTCTCGATCATTTCGTGCTCACGGTGGCGAACGTCGCAGCGAGTTGCGCGTTCTACGAGCGGCTATTGGGCATGACCGTCGTGCGTTTCGGTGAAGGGCGCACCGCCCTTGCGTTCGGCGCGCAAAAAATCAATTTGCATCAAGCCGGCAGCGAATTCGTGCCGCATGCAAAACATCCGGTTCCCGGGTCGGGCGACGTATGTTTCATCACGACAACACCCTTGGCCGATGCGATGGCTCACGTGCGCGCGCAGGGCGTCGATATCGTCGAGGGGCCGGTCGACAAGACCGGCGCAACCGGACCGCTTCGCTCGTTCTACTTTCGTGACCCCGACGGCAACCTCATCGAAGTTTCGAATTACGTTACCGCCTGAGGTCGAACGTCCGCGGCGGACTTGACGCGCGGGCACGACCGTTCCACAGTGGCTGGTGGGTCCCGTCAACGTACACGGAGGATGCGATGAGCAACATCTTGCGCAAGGTTGATTACTTCTATGTCATGGTCCCCAACACCGCCGGCCAGGGTGCGAAAGTTCTTGCGGCGCTCGCGGGCGAAGGCGTGAACCTGCTGGCATTCTCCGGGTTTCCAAGTAGCGGCAAAGGCCAGCTCGACCTGATCCCTGAAAACAGCACCAAGTTCAAGCGGGCGGCAAAGAAATTGAAGCTGAAAATCTCCAAGAAAAAGACCGGCTTCCTGGTCCACGGCGACGATCGCGTTGGCGCGTTGGGAACGATGCTGGCGGCGCTGGCCAAGGCGCGAATCAGCGTGACGGCGATGGACGCCGTAACCGCCGGAAGGGGTCGTTTCGGCGCGATTTTCTGGGTGAAACCCAAAGCCGTCGCCAAGACCGCAAAGCTGCTGGGCGCGCGCTGAGCAGCGCGTGGCGTTAGCGCTGCGCGTCGCGGAGCGCCATGACATCCCCGCGCTCGAAGTGCTGATCCCACTCTCGACGCGGGAACTGCAAGCAGCCTATTACGCCACCGCGCTGATCGAAGGCGCGCTCGGAACCGTATTCGCCGTCGACCGAAAATTGATCGACGACGGCACCTATTTCGTCGTCGAGGAAGGCGGCGCCCTCGTGGGCAGCGGCGGCTGGAGCAAACGCAAGACGCTGTTTGGCGGCGACGTGGGGCGTCACGCCAGCGAGGATGCGCTGCTCGACCCGACGCGCGACCCGGCGCGCATCCGTGCGTTTTTTGTGCATCCGCAGTGGGCGCGGCGCGGCATCGGCATGATGATCCTGCGCGAATGCGAGCAGGCTGCGGCGCTCGCAGGCTTCACCACAATGGAACTGATCGCGACGCTGGCCGGCGTTCCCCTCTACACGGCCGGCGGTTTTCGCGCCGTCGAGCAGTTCGAAATCACGCTTGCGAACGGCGGACAAATGCCGGCTGTACGCATGCGCAAGCCTGGCTGACGGCCGGTATCCATCAGTGTCCACCTGATCCCGGTGGTAGCATGCTAGGGTGACATGCGCTAGCGGCATGCGCTTGCGTCAAGCGCATGCCGGTCATTCGAAGCGTGCGATCAAGGAGATTGCCCATGACCCTCTGTCCCGTTGCGCTGGCCGTCGGTTGCCGCAAGTGCCCCATATTCAAGATGTGCCCGGTCAAGACCATCATCGGCGACTATCATCCGCCGGAACCGAAACCTGCCGCATCGAAGCCGTCCCGCAAGAAGCCACGCGGCAAGCGTGGACGCTGACAGCATCGATCCGCCGGCCCGGCAGCGGTCCGGGTAAAATGTCGCGATGACTGCAATCACGGCCACCCAGCGCCGCGCGCTTCGCGCCAAGGCGCACCACCTGCATCCGGTCGTCATCGTGGGCCATCACGGCCTCACTCCCGCGGTGCTCAAAGAAATCGACGTCAATCTGCTCGCGCACGAGCTCATCAAGATCCGCGTTTTCAACGAGGACCGCGCGCAGCGCGAAACAATGCTCGAAAGCATCTGCACCGCGCTCGACGCGGCGTCGGTCCAGCACATCGGACGGTTGCTCGTCCTGTGGCGACCCGCTCCTGCGAAAGCGGAGGTGCAGACCCCCGACACACGCGCCGGAGGGAGGGAACGCCGCGCCAAATCCGGAACCGGCCGAAAGGCAAACACGATGGCCAAGTCCACGCCGCAGGCAAGGCGCCCGCGCAGTCCACTGGCGCGAACGACCGCACGTACATCGACGCCGCGCGCGCCGTCGAGCAAATCGAGGCAACCGAGCGTGCAAGCGGCAAGAAGGCGCCGGCAAGGCGGTTAGCGCCGTCAGACGTTGGTCAGGTACGACCTGGGGCGAACGAATTCGCGCCGATGCGTCGAACCTAGATGTAGCGGACCGCCAGGACCTCGTATTCGCGCACGCCGGCCGGAGCCTGTACTTCGGCGACGTCGCCGACGCTTTTGCCGATCAACGCACGGGCGATCGGCGATTCGATCGAAATTTTGCCGTGCTTGATGTCGGCTTCGTCGTCGCCGACGATCTGATAGCACACAGCGTTGCCGCTCGCCATGTCCTCGAGGTCCACGGTCGCCCCGAAGACGATGCGGCCGTCGGCGTCGATCGACGTGGGATCGACCACATGCGCTAGCGCGAGGTTGGCTTCGAGGCGGGAGATGCGGCCTTCGACGAACCCCTGCCGCTCCTTGGCCGCATCGTACTCGGCGTTCTCGGACAAATCGCCATGCGAGCGCGCTTCGGTGATCGCGGCGATCACGGCGGGCCGCTCCACGCTCTTGAGCCGCTGCAACTCGGCCTTGAGTTTCTCGACGCCGGCAACGGTCAGCGGAATTCTGGTCTGGTTCATAGATCAAGCGAAAGAAAAGACCGGGCGCGGCGACGCCGCACCCGGTCATTGTTCGACTGACGCCAATCTTAGCGCAAAGTGGAGATTCGTGCAGCCAACGTCAGTGCAGGCGCTTGAGCAGCGCCTGAGTCGAGTAAGGCACGAGTTCGCGCATGCCCTGCATGCCGGTTGCCGCGGCGCGCGCGCCCGCGATCGTGGTGTAGGTCGGGATCTGGTCATTGAGCGCCGCACGCCGAATCGCATAACTGTCCTGGATGGCGCTGCGCTTCTCTTCGACGGTATTGATGACGAGCGCAATCTCGTCATTGAGCAGCATGTCGACGATGTGCGGCCGGCCCTCGGCGACCTTGTTCACCGGCGCGACGGGAAGTCCCGCCGCGGCCAACGCCGCCGCCGTGCCGCGTGTGGCGACGAGGGCGAAGCCCAGCCCGGCCAGCGTGCGGGCGACCTCGATGACCTTCAGCTTGTCCGCATTCTTGACACTGACGAAGACATTCCCGGCGGTAGGCAGCTTGACACCCGCACCGAGTTGCGACTTCAGGAATGCCTCGGCGAAGGTGTCGCCGACGCCCATCACTTCGCCCGTGGATTTCATTTCCGGGCCGAGAATTGTGTCGACGCCCGGAAATTTGATGAACGGGAACACCGCCTCCTTCACCGAAAAGTACGGTGGGACGATTTCGCCACTGACGCCCTGACTTGCCAGCGACTGGCCAACCATGCAGCGGGCCGCGATCTTCGCCAGCGGGCGCCCGGTGGCCTTGGACACGTACGGCACGGTGCGCGACGCGCGCGGATTCACCTCGAGCACGTAGACGACGCCCTTGCCGGCGTTACCCTCCGGAAACTGGATCGCGAACTGCACGTTCATGAGGCCGACGACGCAGAGGCCGTGCGCCATCGCGACCGTCTGGCGGCGCAGTTCGTCCTGCAATTCATCCGACAGTGAAAAGGGCGGCAACGAACACGCCGAGTCGCCGGAGTGCACGCCCGCCTGCTCGATATGTTCCATGATGCCGCCGATGACAACATCCTTGCCATCGCACAGAGCATCGACGTCGACTTCGATCGCGTCGTTTAAAAATCGATCGAGCAGCACCGGCGAATCGTTCGACACCTTGACCGCCTCGCGCATGTAGCGCTCGAGATCGCGCGGCTCGTGCACGATTTCCATCGCACGACCGCCGAACACATAGGACGGGCGCACCACCAGCGGATAACCGATCTGTTCCGCCGCCGCCATCGCGGCATGCTCCGTGCGCGCTGTGCGATTGGGTGGCTGCCGCAATTTCAGGCGATGCAGCATCTGTTGAAAACGCTCGCGATCCTCGGCCATATCGATCATGTCCGGCGTCGTCCCGATGATCGGCACATGGTTCTTTTCCAGATCGCGCGCGAGCTTGAGCGGAGTCTGCCCGCCATACTGGACGATGACGCCGATAGGTTTTTCGACGTGGACGATCTCCAGCACGTCCTCGAGCGTGACCGGCTCGAAATACAGGCGGTCGGACGTATCGTAGTCCGTCGACACCGTCTCCGGATTGCAGTTGACCATGATCGTCTCGTAGCCGTCTTCGCGCAGTGCCAGCGCCGCGTGCACGCAGCAATAATCGAACTCGATGCCCTGGCCGATGCGGTTGGGGCCGCCCCCGAGCACGATCACCTTCTTGCGGTCCGTCGGCGCCGCCTCGCACTCCTCTTCGTACGTCGAATACATGTAGGCCGTCCGCGTGGAGAACTCGGCAGCGCAGGTGTCGACGCGTTTGTATACCGGTCGTATGCCGAGCGCATGGCGACGCTCGCGAACGTCGGTCTCCGTCGTTTGCAGCAGGTGTGCGAGCCGGCGGTCGGAGAACCCCATGCGCTTCAGATCGCGCAGCTCGTCAGCCGAAAGCTCCGGCAGCTTGCGCTTTTCGACAGCCAGCTCGGCATCGACGATCTCCTTGATCTGAGACAGGAACCAGCGATCGATCTTCGTGTGCTCGAACACTTCTTCGATCGGCATGCCGATGGCGAGAGCATCCGCGACGTACCACAGGCGTTCCGCGCGCGGATACGCGAGCTCGTCGGCAATCGTGTCCGGGTCCACGGTCTTGAGGTTGAAGCCGTCCACGCCGGTTTCGAGCCCGCGGAGTGCTTTTTGCAAGGATTCCTGGAAGGTGCGGCCGATCGCCATGACTTCGCCGACCGATTTCATCTGCGTCGTGAGGCGGTCGTCGGCCTGCTTGAACTTTTCGAAGGCAAAACGCGGGACTTTGGTCACGACGTAATCGATGGTCGGCTCGAAAGACGCCGGCATGAATTGGCCACTGAGCCCCGTGATGTCGTTGCGCAGTTCGTCGAGCGTGTAACCCACCGCGAGCTTGGCGGCGACCTTGGCGATGGGAAAGCCCGTCGCTTTCGAGGCGAGCGCGGACGAACGCGACACGCGCGGATTCATCTCGATGACGATCATCCGTCCATCATCGGGATTGATCGCGAACTGCACGTTCGATCCCCCCGTGTCCACGCCGATCTCGCGCAGCACCGCGATCGACGCATCGCGCATGATCTGGTATTCCTTGTCGGTCAGCGTTTGCGCCGGCGCAACCGTGATGGAATCGCCGGTGTGCACGCCCATCGGGTCGAGGTTCTCGATCGAGCACACGATGATGCAGTTGTCCTTCTTGTCACGGACGACCTCCATCTCGAACTCTTTCCAGCCAAGCAGCGATTCCTCGATCAGCAGCTCGCGCGTCGGCGACAGATCCAGCCCGCGCTTGCACATCTCGACGAACTCGTCCTTGTTGTAGGCGATGCCGCCGCCGGTGCCACCGAGCGTGAACGAGGGCCGGATCACCGCAGGAAAGCCGATATCCGCCTGCACCTCCAGCGCCTGCTCGAGGTCGTGCGCGATGCCTGAGCGAGCCGAGCCCAGTCCGATTCGGGTCATGGCGGCCTTGAACTTGGCGCGGTCTTCCGCCTTGTCGATGGCCTTGCGCGTGGCGCCGATCATCTCGACATCGAACCGCGTCAGGACGCCTTCGCGCGCGAGGTCGAGCGCGCAATTGAGCGCGGTCTGCCCGCCCATCGTCGGCAACAATGCATCGGGGCGCTCGCGCTCGATGATCTTGGCGATCATCGGCCAGGTGATTGGCTCGATGTACGTTACGTCGGCCATTTCCGGATCGGTCATGATCGTCGCCGGATTGGAGTTGGCGAGGATGACCTTGTAGCCCTCCTCGCGCAAAGCCTTGCATGCCTGCGCGCCCGAATAGTCGAACTCGCACGCCTGGCCGATCACGATCGGGCCGGCGCCGATGATCAGGATGCTCTGGATATCGGTGCGCTTGGGCATTTTATGTGCTTCTCACACCGTCACGCTTTTCCATGAGCCTGACGAAACGATCGAACAGGTAGGCGAGGTCGTGCGGACCGGGGCTCGCCTCGGGATGTCCCTGAAAACTGAAGGCGGGACGGTCGGTCAACGCGACACCCTGGAGGCTGCCGTCGAACAGCGACACGTGCGTCACGCGCACGTTGGCAGGCAGCGTCGCAGCATCGACCGCGAAGCCATGGTTCTGACTCGTGATCAAGACTTGCCCCGTGTCCTTGTCGAGCACCGGGTGGTTGGCGCCGTGATGCCCGAACTTCATCTTGAGCGTCCTGGCGCCGCAGGCGAGACCGAGCAGCTGGTGCCCGAGGCAAATGCCGAATGTCGGCATCGCGACCGCGAGCAATTCCCGTATCGCGCTGATCGCATACGTGCACGGCTCCGGATCGCCGGGACCGTTCGACAGGAACACGCCGTCGGGTTTGAGCGCCAGCACCTCATGTGCGCTCGTCTGCGCCGGAACGACCGTGAGTTTGCAGCCACGCGTGGCAAGCATGCGCAGGATGTTGTGCTTGATCCCGAAATCGTAAGCGACGACGTGGAAGCGCGGCGTCGGCGCTGCGCGATAGCCGCTGCCGAGCGCCCACGTCCCCGTGTGCCAGAGATAGGGCGCCGTGCAGCTGACGACCTTGGCGAGATCGAGGCCCGCCATCGACGGTACGGCGCGTGCACGCTCCAGCGCATCGCGCTCGTCGAGGTTGCCGGCCATCAGGCAACCGTTTTGCGCGCCCTTCTCGCGCAGGATCCGCGTGAGCTTGCGGGTGTCGATATCGCTGATGCCGACGACGCCGGCGTCGCGCAGATACGACGAAAGGTCATTCGTGCTGCGCCAGTTCGACGCGACACGCGGCAGATCGCGGATGACCAGACCCGCGACGAAAATTCGTCCGGATTCGACGTCTTCCAGATTGACGCCCGTGTTGCCGACATGCGGATACGTCAGGGTGACGATTTGCCCGGCGTACGAGGGATCGGTGAGGATCTCCTGATAGCCGGTCATCGCCGTATTGAACACGACTTCGCCGACATTGGCGGTCTGGGCACCGATGGAGCGTCCGCGAAAAATCGTTCCGTCGGCGAGCGCAAGTAGCGCGGGGACGGTGGCAGCGGACACGACGGTTTCCTCGACGCAAGCGTAGATGTGCAAAGCGGGCAAGGCCTGGAGGCCTTCCCCGCTCTGAAGGCTGCAAATTATACCCTACGTAAGCGGCCGACTCAATCCGCCGATGCAATTGTCCGACTCAATCGCGCGGACCAAGCATGAACACCCATTCACTCAGTACGAGACGCTAAAGCCGCCGTCGACGAACAGCACATGTCCAGTAACGTAGTCGGCAGCGCCCGATGCCAGGAATACGGCCGCGCCGGCAATTTCGGGCGGCTCGCCCCAGCGTCCGGCGGGCGTGCGCCTGGCGACCCACGCCGAGAATTCCGCGTCGGCGATCAATGGCGCGTTCATGTCGGTCTTGAAGAATCCTGGCGCAATGCCATTGACCTGCACATTGTGCGGAGCAAGCTCGACCGCGAGCGCGCGCGTCAGCATCTGCAGGCCACCCTTGGTGGTGGCGTAGGGGACGATGTTCGGACGGCCGATTTCGCTGGCGAGCGAGCAGATGTTGATGATTTTGCCGCGCCGGCGCAGGCGCATGCCCGGAATGACACTTCGGGCAACGAAAAACGGCCCGTCGAGATTGGCGGCAAGCAGCTGGTGCCATTCGTCGGTCGAGAACGCGTCGAGCGTTGCACGCCGATTGACCGCCGCATTGTTGACGACGATATCGAGCGGACCGATGTCCTTTTCGATGGTCTCGATGCCGACCGCTACCGCGTCTGCCTGCGCGACGTCGAATGGCATCGCCATCGCAGTAGCTCCTTCGGCGCGCAGCGCGGAGACCGCGGCGTCGAGCTTGTCGCGGTTGCGGCCGTTCAGGACAACGCTGGCGCCGGCCGCCGCCAGCCCGCGCGCGATCGCGAAGCCGAGGCCGCCGCCGCCTCCCGTGATTAGCGCGAGACGACCGGAGAGATCGAATGGGTTCGGCATCGCCATTGCTGCAAGGCAGGTTGCTCAGCGCAAGCCGAGCACGTCCTGCATGTCGAACATGCCCGCTTGCCGCTGTGCGCGCCGGGCGGCGACGAAGCGCGCCGCGCGCAATGCGCCCTGCGCGAAGTTCATGCGCGAAGATGCGCGGTGCGTCAATTCGATGCGCTCACCGTCGCCCGCGAAGATCACCGTGTGATCACCGATGACGTCGCCGCCACGCAGCGCGACGAAGCCAATCGAGCCGGCCTTGCGTTCGCCGGTCACGCCATGGCGCACGTAGACGCCCTCGGTCTCAAGATTGCGCTTGAGCGCCGCAGCCGCAGTCTCGCCGAGCTTCAGCGCCGTGCCCGAGGGAGCATCGACTTTGTGCCGGTGATGCATCTCCACGATTTCAACGTCATAGTCATTGCCCAAGCGCTGCGCAGCAATCTCCACCAACTTGGTCAACACGGTTACGCCGACGCTCATGTTCGGCGCGAACATGATCGGAATCGTGCGCGCGAACTCGCCGAGCGCCCGTCGATCCGATTCGGACAGTCCTGTCGTGCCGACCACCGCCGCGACACCTGCCTTGGCGCACGCCGCGACCTGCGCCATGGTCCCCGCGGGTCTCGTGAAGTCGATCAAGACGTCGGCCGCGCCGATTGCAGTCGCGGCGTCGCACCCGACGATAATGCCCGTCGCGCGACCAAAGCGTTCACCCGCGTCACGACCACTCAAGCCGCTGGATGGGATGTCGAGGGCTGCGCCCAACGCGAGGTCGGAGGCATCGAGGACCGCTTCGATCAGCGTCTGGCCCATACGACCGCCCGCGCCCGCGATGGCGATCCGGACCGGCGAGCTCACTGCCTCTCCCACCATCCCATTTTCTTCAGCCATTGCACCAGCCAGTTGTCGTCACCGGTCTTGGGTGCGAGCGACATCGACTTGTCGAGGATGGCGTCACCGCCGCCTGCACGCGCAACTTCCGCTGGCGGCGGAGGGGCTTCGTCGCCCTCCCAGCGAGCGAGCTTGTCGTTGACGAAATAGGCGGTGAATTGTCGTTGCTCAATCACGCGGCCCTGGCGCTCGAAGCTGTACGAGTACTCCCAGCGACTCGGATGAAACGGATCCACGAGCAGCGGTGTGCCCAGCGCAAGGCGGACCTGCTGCGGGGTCAATCCGACCTTGAGCTTGTCGACCTGGTCCTGGGTGATGTAGTTGCCCTGATTGACGTCGAGCTTGTAGACACCGATGTTCGGGACCCAGGTCGGAAGCCAGGAACAACCGGCCAGCGCCAGTGCAATGCCGACGGCGCAGATACTTGTGCGCATGTTTGTGAGACCCCAACTTCCACTGCCAAATAACGGCTGGAAACTATATCATAGGCAAGGGACTCTGCGCCCTCTGCGGCCCCCTCAGTACCCCCTCAGTGCCCCACACATCGCCATGTCGACCCCTCAAGACCTGAAGACCGCCGGGCTGAAGGCAACGCTGCCCCGCCTGAAGATCATCAACCTGTTCGAACAGAGTTCGGTCCGCCACCTGACTGCCGAGGATGTCTACCGGCAGCTTCTCGCGGAGGGGCTCGACGTCGGCCTCGCCACGGTGTACCGCGTATTGACCCAGTTCGAGCAGGCGGGATTGCTGGTGCGCCATCATTTCGAAACGGGCAAGGCCGTGTTCGAGCTTAACCAGGGCGGCCACCACGACCATCTCGTCTGCCTGCAATGCGGGCGCGTCGAGGAATTTTTCGACGCCGAGATCGAGAAACGGCAAACCAAAATTGCCCGCGAGCGCGGTTTCGAGATCCACGAGCATGCGCTCTACCTGTATGCGGAGTGCGTGAAGACGGCCTGCCCGTATCGAAAGAGCGGCGGTCAGTAGCGACACGGTCGCGGAGTCTTCGCTCGATGACCGAGGAGGCCGCAACGCGGGCCCATGGCGAGGAGCTCGCGACGCCTACCCCGGCTCGTGGCGGTTGAAATCGGCGACGCGAAAACCGAGCACCCAGAGCGACGCGAAGTAACTCACGGTTCCCGCGCCGATGACCCACGCCAGGCGTCCGATCTTGCCCCAAAGTCCGGCGCGCAGCCAAAACGCATCGTCCCCGGGAACGAACCACAACACGACGCCGAGTACGATCAACGCGATGGCGACGCGCACCAGAAAGCGCCCCCATCCCGGTCGCGGTGTGTACGCGCGGTCTCGGCGCATTGCCACATAAAGCAAAGTCGCGTTGAAGCATGCGCCCAGCGACGTGGCCGTCGTCAGGCCGGCATGGCCGATCTGGAACATCAGGATGACGGCGAGCGTCTGGGTGAACAGGACGGTGAGAAACGCGATCTTCACGGGCGTCTTCATGTTCTGTCGCGCGTAGAAACCCGGCGCGAGGATCTTGACCGCAATCAGCCCCAGCAGGCCGAAGCTGTAACCAATCAGCGCCGCTCGCGTCTGCCAGAGGTCGTTCACCGTGAAGCGGCCGTAATGGTAAAGCGTGGCGATCAGCGGCACGGCGAGCAACGCCAACGCGAGGGCCGCCGGCAGCGCCAGCAGGAAGGTCAGGCGCAATCCCCAATCGAGCAGTTCTGAGTACTGCGCGTCGTTGGCGTCGTGATGGTGCTTGGACAAACTCGGCAGCAGTATCGTGCCCAGCGCGACGCCGAGCAATGCGCTCGGAAATTCCATGAGGCGATCGGCGTAGGTAATCCAGGAAATTCTGCCGTTGCCAAGGTAGGCGGCGAGCTGCGTGTTGATCAGCGCGGAAATCTGCGCCGCGGATACGCCGAGGATCGCGGGACCCATCAACAGCAAGATCCGCCGGACGCCCTCGTCGCGCCAATGGAAGCTCACCCGCGGCAGCATGTGGAGTCTCGCCAGCGGCCACAACTGGAAAAGCAGTTGCGCGACGCCGCCGATGGCGACACCCCAGGCCAGCGCAAGAATCGGCGGATCGACGTGCGGAGCCAGATAAATCGCGGCGGCGATCATCGATACATTGAGCAGCACGGGAGTAAACGCCGGAATGGCGAAGCGGCGATAGACGTTCAGCACGCCGCCGGCGAGCGACACCAGCGAGATGAACAGGATGTACGGGAACATGATGCGGATCAGGTCGGCGGTGAGCTCGACCTTGCCGGGTGTCTGCGCGAACCCGCTGGCAAGCAGGTAGACCAGCCACGGCGCGGCGACGATGCCCAGCGCGGAAAGCGCTACGAGCACCACGGCGAGCAGCGTGGCGACGCGTCCGGCCAGGTCGCGCGTGGCCGCGTCACCGCGCGCGCGGCGATACTCGGAAAGAATGGGCACGAACGCCTGCGAGAACGCTCCTTCGGCGAACAGACGGCGCAGGATGTTCGGCAACCGGAAAGCTGCTTCGAACGCATCCATCTGCATGCCGGCGCCGAACGCAAACGCCTTGAGGCTCTCGCGCGCCAGCCCGGCGATTCGCGACAACAGGGTCAGCGCGCTGACGGTGGAAAGCGTCTTAAGCAGATTCATTGGTGCGGAACCGCGCGGTCGAAGCAGGCGGCAGAATTTGGACCGGGGGAACTGGACACAGGGATACGGCGCCGCAACCCGGCGTGCGGCTTGCGCGAATCACGAAGAATTGCTATTATGCTCGGTCTTTTTCAGCGACTCCAGCAAACAAGGATTTTACATGGCGAACTCCGCCCAAGCCCGGAAACGCGCCCGCCAAGCGGAAAAAACGCGGCAGCGCAACGCGGGCCTCAAGTCATCGCTGCGTAGCGCAGTGAAGAAAGTCAGAAAAGCGATCACCACGGGCGACAAGACCGCCGCGACCAAGGAATTGCAGGCGCAGCAGTCGATCATCGACCGCATCGCGGACAAGAGGATCGTGCATAAGAATACGGCGTCGCGAAGCAAGATGCGATTGGCGCAAGCCATCAAGGCGATGCCCCAGGCGGTCGTTAGCAAATAAACAATGCAACCGCTACGGAATAGGCGCCTCAGGGCGCCTTTTTTGTTGCTAAGTGACTGTTTTTAACAGCTAACCGGATATTCTTGACGTTCGAATGAAGCCGAACCACTTCCTTCAGATCAATGATTTCAGTCGCGAAGAACTCGACTACCTGTTCTTGCGCACGCGCTGGATCAAGGATCGCTTCAAGCGCTACGAGATCTATCAGCCGCTGCGCGACCGTACGCTCGCCATGGTGTTCGAAAAGGCGTCGACGCGCACGCGCGTGTCGTTCGAGGCCGGCATGAACCAACTCGGCGGCATCGCGATCAACCTCAACCGCGGCGATACCCAGCTCTCGCGCGGCGAGCCGATCGAGGATCTCGCACACGTGATCTCGCGCATGGTCGATATCGTCATGATCCGCACCTTCGAGCAGACGATCATCGAACGCTTTGCCGAGCATTCGCGGGTGCCCGTGATCAACGGCCTCACCAACGAATATCATCCTTGCCAGATCCTCGCGGACATCTACACGTACATCGAGCACCGCGGCTCGCTGCAGGGCAAGACGATCGCGTGGATCGGCGATTCGAACAACATGTGCAACACCTGGCTGCAGGCCGCACGGATCTTCGACTTCAAGGTTCACGTATCGACGCCGCCGGGTTACGAAGTCGATCCTGAAAGCGCGGACGCCGGCGATGGCCGCCACTATGCTTCGTTTGCGGACCCTGTGGCGGCGTGTCGCGGTGTGAATCTCGTCACGACCGATGTCTGGACCAGCATGGGCTTCGAAGCCGAGAACGAGGAACGCAAGCTCGCGTTCGCCGATTGGATGGTCGATGCGGAGATGATGGCGCAGGCCCGGCCGGATGCGTTGTTCATGCATTGCTTGCCGGCGCATCGCGGCGAGGAGGTCGCAGCCGAAGTCATCGACGGGCCGCAAAGCGTGGTATGGGACGAGGCAGAAAATCGCATGCACGCGCAAAAGGCGCTGCTGGAGTATCTCGTATGTGGCCGCATTGACGCCTAGGAAACACCGATGATCGATCACACCGGCGTTGCCGTTTCGAATTTCGACAAGAGCAAGGCGTTTTACGCCGCGGCACTCGCCCCGCTTGGCTACGCGATACTCATGGAATTCGACCGAGCAGCCGGATTCGGGGTAGCGCCGAAACCGGACTTCTGGATCGGCGAAAGCACGCCCAATGTGCCTCCGATTCATGTGGCGTTCCGTGCCGAATCGCGCGCGCAAGTCGACGCGTTCTACAAGGCGGCGGTGGCCGCCGGCGGACGGGACAATGGGGCGCCCGGGCTGCGCGAGCACTACCACCCCAACTACTATGGCGCGTTCGTGCTCGACCCCGATGGTCACAACATCGAAGCGGTTTGCCACGCACCAAAATGAAAGAAGGACGGCTCATGTTGCGCCATGCGTTTCCGCGGCTCGCCGCATTTTTTGTCGCGCTGCTGGTCGCTGCACCCAGCACCGCGCAAAACTGGCCCGATCATCCACTCAGGTTCGTCGTGTCCGCACCTGCTGGCAGTTCGCTCGATGTGCTCGCGCGCACCATCGCCGACAAATTAAAGGATCGTCTCGGTCAACCTGTCGTCGTCGACGACAAGCCCACCGCGGGAGGCACGGTCGCCACCGATTTCGTCGCGAAATCACCACCCGATGGCTACACGATGGTGATTTCGTTCAACGGTCCGCTGGCCTTCGGACCCTACATTTACGCCAAGTTGCCTTACGATCCGTTGAAGGACCTTGTGCCGGTCATCATCACGTCGAGTCAGCCCAACGTGCTTGCAGTAACCGCCACGTTGCCGATCAAATCGGTCAAGGAACTGGTCGCGTACGCGAAAGCCAATCCGGGCAAGCTCAACTACGCCTCGGTCGGCAACGGCAGCTCGTCCCAACTGACGATGGAGCTGCTCAAGTCCGACGCTGGCATCGACATCGTGCACGTCCCCTTCAATGGCTCGCCGCCGGCGGTCACCGCCACCATCCAGGGCGAAACGCAGATGCTGTTCGCAGTGATGCAGCCGCTGCAGGCGCAGATCCAGGCGGGCAGATTGCGCGCCATCGCGGTCACGACGGCCAAGCGCTTCCCCCTGCTGCCGGATATACCGACGATTGCCGAAGCAGGCTATCCCGGCTTCGAAGCACTTGCCTGGAACGGCATCCTGGTGGCGGCCGGCACGCCGCGACCCATCATCCAGCGCCTCAATACTGAAATCAACGCGATCCTCAAGGATCCATCGGTCAAAAGCACGCTCAACGCGCAGGGCTTCGACCTGATCGGTGGCACGCCCGAAGACTTCGCCAATCTGATCCGCACCGAGTCCGAGAAGTGGGCGCCGGTGATCAAGAGGACCGGCGCGAGGATCGACTAGGAAAAGCTGCCGCGGGGGCGATCTGCTTTGTTGCTCGGCCGCTCGCAATCCTCACGTACTTCCATGTACGTTCCGGTTGCTCGCACTCAGTTGGCAAATGGGCGCGCCTCGCATCCCGCCCTCCTCGCAACGCTTTTCTACACCCGTAGCGATCATTCTTTGCCGCCGGTTAGCCGCGGCAGGACGGCATCGCCGGACTCGCCGAGCAACCCCGCCTTGAGGTAGGTCTCGAGCTTGGCACGCGTGTCGGCGATATCCAGATTGCGCATCGTAAGCTGACCGATACGATCCTGAGGCGAGAATGCACCCTCGCCCTTCTCCATCGTCAACCGCTCTGGCTTGTAGGTGAGATTCGGGCTCGACGTGTCGAGGATCGTGTAATCGTTGCCACGGCGAAGCTCGATCGTCACTTCACCGGTGACTGCCCGCGCGACCCAGCGTTGCGCCGTCTCGCGCAGCATGATCGCTTGAGGATCGAACCAGCGCCCCTGGTAAAGCAGACGGCCCAGGCGACGGCCGTGGTCGCGATACTGTTCGATCGTGTCTTCGTTATGGATACCGGTCACCAACCGCTCGTACGCGATGTGCAGCAGCGCCATCCCTGGCGCCTCGTAGATCCCGCGGCTTTTCGCTTCGATGATGCGGTTCTCGATCTGATCGCTCATGCCCAACCCATGGCGGCCGCCAATCGCGTTCGCCTCGACCATGAGCGCCACGTTGTCGGCGAAGGTCGTTCCGTTGAGCGCGACCGGCATCCCTTGCTCGAAACGGACAGCAACGGTCTCCGCTTTGACAACCACGTCGTCACGCCAGAACGGGACGCCCATGATCGGCTCGACGATCCTGATACCGCGATCGAGGAATTCGAGATCCTTCGCCTCGTGCGTTGCGCCAAGCAGGTTGGAATCGGTCGAGTAGGCTTTTTCGGCGCTCATCCTGTAGCCGAAACCCGCGCGCGCGAGGTAGTCCGACATTTCCCTGCGGCCGCCAAGTTCGCGGGTGAATGCTGCGTCGAGCCACGGTTTGTAGATACGCAAGGCGGGATTCGCCAACAGCCCGTAACGGTAGAAGCGCTCGATGTCGTTACCCTTGAACGTGCTGCCGTCGCCCCAGATGTGCACGTCGTCGTCACGCATTGATACGACGAGCAGGGTGCCGGTAACGGCACGGCCGATCGGCGTCGTATTGAAGTAGGTGACGCCGGCGGTCGAGATGTGAAATGCGCCCGCCTGCAGCGCCGCAAGCCCTTCGGCGACCAGTGCCGCACGGCAATCCACAAGCCTCGCGCCGGCGGCGCCATACTGCAGCGCGCGACGAGGAATGTCATCGTAATCCGGCTCGTCCGGCTGACCGAGATTGGCCGTGTACGCGTACGGAACCGCGCCCTTCGCTCGCATCCAATGCAGCGCTGCGCTGGTGTCGAGGCCGCCGGAAAATGCGATGCCGACCTTTTCGCCGACCGGAACGCTTTGTAGGATGTGCGACATGTCCGCGCCGGTTGTGGAAACCTCCGTATTCTAGCCGACACCCGGGGCGCGGGCCACGCGGTGCCACTGCGGACCCGCACTCTGTTGTTGTCGCGTCGTCGCCGATCGTGCTAGCTTTGGCGTCTATCTGACTCTCAGGCTCGCTCCATGCCCTCATTCGACATCATTTCCGAAGTCAACGACGTGGAGATCCGCAACGCGCTCGAGCAGGCGAATCGCGAGATCTCGACGCGCTTCGACTTCAAGGGCTCTGACGCTCGTATCGAGCATAAGGACAAGGAACTGACTATCTACGCCGACGATGAGTTCAAGCTCAAACAGGTCACCGACGTGCTCATGGGCAAATTGACGAAGCGTAGCATCGACGTGCGCTCGCTGAAGTTCGGCGATCCCGAAAAGATGAGCGGCGACAAGATCAAGCAGGTCGTCACGATTCGCGTCGGTGTCGAGCAGGAACTGGCCAAGAAAATTGTCAAATTGCTCAAGGACAGCAAGCTCAAGGTCCAGGGCAGCATCCAGGGCGATACCGTGCGGGTATCGGGGGCCAAGAAAGACCTGCTCCAGGAAGCGATTGCTCTCGTCAAGACGTCGATCAACGACTTCCCGCTCCAATTCAACAATTTTCGCGATTGAATCCAACGCGGGCGACCATCGCATCGTGATGGAAGTTGTCGGCAGACATTTCCGCGGGATCAATTAGTGCTTCCGGAGCGCGTCTTCTGCGCGCCTGTCGTGTTGCGCCATTTTCGTCCGGACGACGCGCGCAGTGTCCAACGGCTTGCAGGCGATCAGGCCGTTGCCGACACCACAGCCCTCATACCTCATCCCTACCGCGACGGCGTGGCCGAAGCGTGGATAGCAACCCACGAGGCAGAGCGGGCGAGCGGAAGGCAACACGTTTTTGCGATATTGCGGGCGGTCGACGAGTTACTGGTCGGTGCCATCGCACTGCGACCTGTCCCGAGCGAGCACGAGAACGTGGGTTACTGGATTGGCCGTGAATATTGGGGGCACGGTTACGCGACCGAGGCGACGCGCGCGATCGTCGCGCTCGCGTTCAGTTGCCTGGACTGCCAGCAAATTACCGCGTCGTACCTCGCACGCAATCCCGCTTCCGGCCGCGTATTGGAGAAGTGCGGCCTGACGCTCGTCCGCGAGGAACTGCGGGATCATCGTGGCAAACCCGAAGAATTCTGCGTGCGCGGCATCACCCGCGACGCGTGGGAGCTATTGGCGTAGGCGGGAATTCTGCCTCTAGGCCAGGTCTTCGATCAGTGCTTGCCGCGTGGGCTCGGGAATCGGGGAAAGTACAAACGCGTACGCCGGATGGTCGGTGCCCATGGCCAACGCCGCCCCGCTCTTGAGCGCGCCGATCATGTCGCGCTCGAGTTCGAAGCGCACGAAATGCACGGACGATGTCTTCTCCTCGTTCTCCCGCTCGAGGTCCTCGTCGGCGATCGCATAGACGCGAGAGTAGCCGTCGATCTGTACCCATACGCGGTCCTCGATTCCCTTGAGCGACGCAAGCGCGGCCCGCCGCGCGGCAACGTCCTCGTACTCGATCAGCATCGTCGCCTTCCAGTTCGTGCCATCGGGTATCAGCGGATTGTACGCATCGAGCTCATCCTGTATCCCGGCAGTCCTCGAACGTCTTTTCGACCCGAAGCATTTCCTGCACCTGATAGCGGATCGTCAGCTCGTCCTCGAATAGCAGCGTAAGGTGTTCACCCAGGTGTACCGCGCGCGGCTTCTTGTGCGCAAGCACGCGCTCGCGAAACTCCTTGCGCGTGCTCGCGTAAGCCTCGAGCGTGAGCAGCGAACTGCGTGCGATCTGCGGCATGCGGATCTCCTGAAGGGTCATGGGGCGGCGCCGTCCGCAGCCAGCCCATAGGCGAGGCACAGTAACGTGAGCGGATGCGCCTTGATTGCGTGGGTGGGGGACTGCTGCGCTTGCTCGATGCCCTGCATGATGGCGCGGCCGGCAATCGGGCAGTCGGAACTGATGTAGTCCGGGTCGGGTTCGGCCATCTGCCGGAATACCGGGCGTCCGATCTTCATCGAAGCATCGAAGAATTCCGATTTCACACCCCACGTGCCATCGTGACCCGCGCATCGCTCCACGGTCGTGACGGCGGTGTCGGGTATCCACTCGAGCACTTCACGCGTTTTCTGGCCGACGTTCTGCACGCGCGAATGGCAGGGAATGTGGTAACTCACCTTGCCTAGCGGCTTCACGAAATCCTTCCTGAGCAGGCCGTCCTTGTCGCGCGCGACGATGTATTCGAACGGATCGAACATCGCTTCGGCCACGAGCCGCACATCATCGTCGCCGGCGAACAGCAGCGGCATTTCGCTCTTGAACATCAGCGTGCACGACGGCACTGCGGTCAGGATCGCGTAGCCTTGCCTGGCGTAGCCGGCGAGCTGCGGAATATTGACGTGCTTCAGTTTTTCCATGGACTCGAGATCGCCGAGCTCGAGTTTGGGCATGCCGCAGCATGCTTCCTTCTCGACGATCGTATAGGGAATTTCGTTGTGCTCGAGGACGCGCAGCAGATCAAGGCCGATGCCCGGCTCGTTGTAGTTGACGTAGCAGGTGGAAAATATTGCGACCTTGCCCGGCGTGCGCTGGCCGTCGCGGACGGGCCATTCGGTGCTGCGTGGCGCGATATCGTCGAAGCGCTTCGAGGCATAGGTAGGCAGCTGTCGATCGCGATGCACGCCGAGCATGGCGTCCATCGCCCTGCGTGCAAGTGGCGCCCTGTTCGCTGCATTGACCATCTGCACGACCACCGGAATCGTCGCCAGCTTGCCCAGGCGATCGGTGCTGGTCAGCAGACGATCGCGAAAACTCGTTTCGCCACGCTTGAACTTCTGTGCCTTGGCCCGCAGCATCAGATGCGGGAAATCCACGTTCCACGGATGCGGCGGCACGTAGGGGCACTTGGTCATGTAGCAGACGTCGCATAGATAGCACTGGTCGACGACCTTGTCGTAGTCGGCCGTCGCGACGCCGTCGATTTCGCCGGTCTTGCCCTCGTCGATCAAGTCGAACAGGGTCGGGAAAGCGTTGCACAGACTGACGCAGCGGCGGCAGCCGTGGCAAATGTCGAAGATGCGTTCGAGCTCCTTGTCGACCGACGCGCGATCATAGTACTCGGTGGTGCGCCAATCGATCGCATGGCGAGTCGGTGCCTCGAGGCTGCCTTCGCGGCTGGTCATGGAGTCATCATCGGTAGGTCAATGCGTCCGCAACGACACTTGCCGCTACACAAAGCGACGTTGCAGAAAAACGAGCGGCGCCGTTCGCGCGCCGCTCCATGGCACGACAAGTCGTTCAGTCGGCGAGCGAATCGAGCGCCTTCTGAAAGCGATTGGCGTGCGAACGCTCGGCCTTCGCGAGCGTCTCGAACCAGTCGGCGATCTCGTCGAAGCCCTCGGTGCGGGCGCTCTTCGCCATACCCGGGTACATGTCGGTGTACTCGTGCGTTTCTCCGGCGATCGCAGCCTTGAGATTCTCGCGGCTCTTGCCGATCGGCAGGTCGGTCGCGGGGTCGCCGACGACCGCGAGATAGTCCAGGTGGCCGTGCGCGTGGCCCGTCTCACCTTCCGCGGTCGAGCGGAACACCGCGGCAACGTCGTTCTGACCTTCGACGTCCGCCTTGTTTGCGAAATACAGGTAACGGCGATTGGCCTGTGACTCGCCGGCAAATGCCGCCTTGAGGTTGTCGTGCGTCTTAGTGCCGTTCAGTTTCATGCGCATCTCCAGTCGAGGTTGCTCTTTACTACCGACGGTATGTTCTGCGCGAGCAGCGCATACGTCAAATTGATTGTTCGTATACTTGCGATAGTTTAAGGATATGAACGAAAGGTGTTCGCGATCGTTTGCCTCCGGCGCGGCGAATTCACGCACAACTTGCTACCGGCTCTGGAATAATCCGCACTCCGTCGACACCCAGGAAACGGCATGCAACTTCCCGACGCAGCGCTCGATCAGCTCTTTCGCAACGCCCGCACCTTCCCTGGATTTCAGGACCAACCTGTCTCGCCTGAGACGCTACAGCAGATCTACGACTTGATGAAATGGGGACCGACGACCATGAATACCAGTCCCTGCCGCATCGTGTTCGTCATGAGTGCAGAAGCCAAGGGTAAGCTGGCGTCGGCACTCTCGGCCAGCAATTTGGGCAAGACCATGGCCGCTCCGGCGACCGCGATCCTCGCCTACGACCTGGAATTCTACGAGAAGCTGCCGAAGCTGTTCCCTCATACGGACGCGCGCAGCGCATTTGTCGGCAAGTCCGAACTGATCAAGACTGCCGCGTTTCGCAATGCCTCGATGCAGGGCGGCTATTTCATCTTGGCCGCGCGGGCCCTCGGCCTCGATTGCGGGCCGATGTCGGGGTTCGACAACGCCAAGGTTGACGCAGCGTTCTTCCCGGACGGCACGATCAAGTCGAATTTCCTGTGCAACCTCGGCTACGGCAACCCCACCTCGGTCAAGCCGCGCAATCCGCGGCTTGCGTTCGACGAGGCGTGCCGCATTGAATAAACCTCCGTGCTAAACGGCTAATCGATACGTTCGTAGGCGGGCAAGGTAAGGAATTCGACGAAGGTGTCGTTGTTCACGAGTTCGGCGAAAATCTCGGCGGCTTCGTCGTACCGTCCTTCGGCATAGGCTGCGCCAAGCTGTGTTCGGATTTTTTGCAATTCCTCGGGAATCATAGCGGCGACCATCTCGCGCGTGACCTTGCGGCCGTCGACTAGCTTGCCCTTGGGCGAGCGCATCCACTGCCAAACCTGCGAGCGTGAGATTTCGGCTGTCGCGGCATCTTCCATCAGGTTGAAGATCGGTACGGCACCCTGCCCGGCGAGCCACGCGCCGATGTACTGGATCGCAACGTTGATGTTCAGGCGCACGCCGGCCTCGGTGATCGGCGTTTCGGGTTCGAACTTGATCAGGTCCGCAGCGGTCGTGGTGACGTCTTCGCGCTTCTTGCTCGCGATCTGGTTGGGCATCGGCATCAGGCGATCGAACGCCTCCTTGGCCACCGGCACCAGCGCAGGATGCGCAACCCACGTGCCGTCGTGCCCGTACGTCGCTTCGCGCTCTTTGTCTGTCTTGACCTTGGCGAAGGCTTCGGCGTTGGCTCTCTCGTCATTCTTCACCGGGATCTGCGCCGCCATGCCGCCCATGGCGTGGATGTTGCGCCGATGGCAGGTCTTGATGAGGAGCTCGGCATAACTTTTCAGAAAGTGCGTCGTCATCGTCACCAGCGCGCGGTCGGCGAGGCAGAAGTCGCGGTTGCTGCGGAATTTCTTGATGCAGCTGAAGATATAGTCCCATCGGCCCGCGTTGAGTCCAGCCGAGTGCTCGCGCAGCTCGTACAGGATTTCATCCATTTCGAACGCGCCGAGGATGGTTTCGATGAGTACGGTTGCCTTGATCGTGCCGCGAGGGATGCGCAGCTGATCTTGGGCATCGACAAATATATCGTTCCACAGCCGCGCCTCGAGATGGCTTTCGAGCTTGGGCAGGTAGAAATACGGACCGCTTCCGCGCGCGATCAACGCCTTCGCATTGTGGAAGAAGTAAAGCGCGAAATCGAAGATGCCGCCGGAGATCGGCTCGCCGTCGACCAGGACGTGCTTTTCGGGCAGGTGCCAGCCGCGCGGTCGCACAAACAGCGTCGCGGTCTTCTCGCCGAGCTTGTAGGCCTTGCCTTCGGGACTGACGTAGTCGATCTGGCGCCGGATCGCGTCGCGCAGATTGAGGTGGCCCTGGAGATTGTTATCCCACTTCGGTGTGTTGGCATCCTCGAAATCCGCCATGAACACGCTGGCGCCGGAATTGAGCGCATTGATGATCATCTTGCGATCGACCGGCCCGGTAATCTCGACTCGCCGGTCCTGGATGTCCGGAAGGACGCTCGCGCACGTCCAGTTCCCATCGCGAATCGAGCGCGTTTCGGGCAGGAAATCCGGCAATTTCCCGGCGTCGAACTGCTGCTGTCGCGTCGTGCGCAGCGCGAGCAACTCGGCGCGACGGGCTCCGAATTTGCGCTGCAATCCCGCGGCGAAAGCAACCGCTTCGGGACTCAGAATTTCGGCATATTCGGGAGTGATGCGGCCGCTGATTTCAATGCCGGGGCCGTAGGTTGCGGCGCTCATTGACGATCCTTTCTGCTGCGCGACGGGTGGAAACGCAAAGGCATGCTGCAATGCACCAATGATATCAAAACATGGTGCACAGCGCAGGGGCACTACATCTTCCAGCCTTCGCCGGCGCGCCCCGGCAATTTCTCCAGTGTGATGTTCCATGACAATGTAATGCGCGGTCGCGTGCCGGTATAAGGATTGACGCTATGCAGATAGTCGCTGGCGAAGATCAGCATTGTTCCGGGACTCAT
The DNA here is from genome assembly GCA_963732105.1 of uncultured beta proteobacterium. Lineage (GTDB taxonomy): Bacteria > Pseudomonadota > Gammaproteobacteria > Burkholderiales > Casimicrobiaceae > PALSA-1003. The sequence continues at coordinate 156,304 of CAVSYL010000018.1, read as the reverse complement.
CGTCGGCAGCACGTGTTGCGTCACCCGCCCCGGTTCGTGCGGGCAGCAAGCCTCGATACGCGGGTCCGCGAAACACAGGCGCCCAGCCAACGCGTCCTGGGCATCCTCGTCGCCCGGGTCGAGCATGTACACGATGCTGAGATTGGAGCGCAGATGGCTATGTGGCATGCAATAGTCACCGGCGCGGTAAACGCTGGCCCAGGTGTCATCCGCGAACACGGGTCGCCGCGATACCGTGTGGTGCGCGAGCAGCAGCGCGCGCGCATGGATCAACGCGGCAGCCGGGGCCTTCCAGCCAGGAATGTCGCGCACCTTGATGCCGCAGCCACCCTTGAAGATCGTATCGCGGAACCGTGGGTCCTGCTCTGCCGCAAGCGTCGCGCCGATCAGCGCCGGATGGTAGTCCGCGTGATCGTCGAAGTTCGTTATTGCCATGAGCTGGGCCGACATGGGCGCGACGGTCTGCCCGTCACGCCACGTCGGCAGCTGCTGCCCGTCAACCGCGATCGTCGCCGGCAGCGACGCCTGGTCGCCGACGACGATCTGTTGCTTCATGGGCCGCTCGCGCTCAGGCGTAGGCAACCTTCTTGACCGACGGCAGCGCCAGCGCACCCGCGCGGATCGCGCGATTGACCGCACTGACCACCGCGCGCAGCGTCGCGGTCACGATGTTCGGGTCGAGGCCGACACCGTAGACGGTGCGATCGGTGCCGACGCGCAGTTGCACGTACGCGACGGCGGTGGCGTCCTCGCCGCTGCCCGTGGCGTGCTCATGATAATTGAGCACGTGCACGTCGAGCCCCGTCCCGGCTCGCAGCGCGTGAATGAACGCATCGACCGGGCCATTGCCGGCGCCCGAGCATTCCCGCGGCGCACCGTCGACGACGAGCCTTGCGCTCAAACGCTCCACGGCGCCATCGGCGGCGCTGTGCTGCGCGCTGTGATCGACATAACCGATCGGTTCCATCGGCGCGATATATTCGCGGTGGAACGCCTCGTGAATTTCCCCGGAGACCAGCTCTTTGCCGGTCGCGTCGGTGATGCGCTGGATCACCTGGCTGAATTCGATCTGGAGAAGCCGCGGCAGGCTCAGGCCGTAATCGCGCTCGAGCAGGAACGCGATGCCGCCCTTGCCCGACTGGCTATTGACGCGGATGACCGCTTCGTAGGTTCTGCCGACATCGGCCGGATCGATTGGCAGATACGGCACCTCCCAGAGTTCCCGCCCTTGCGCTTGCGCTTCCTGTTGCGCTGCGAGTCCTTTCTTGATGGCGTCCTGGTGCGACCCGGAAAATGCCGTGAACACCAGTTCGCCTGCATACGGGTGGCGCGGATGCACCGGAAGATCGGTGCAGTATTCGGCGGTACGGATGATCGAACCCATGTCGGAGAAGTCGAGACCCGGGTTGATGCCCTGCGAGTAAAGATTCAGTGCCAGCGTCACCATGCACACGTTACCGGTCCGCTCGCCGTTGCCAAACAGGCAGCCTTCGATGCGATCGGCGCCGGCCATGACCGCGAGTTCCGCCGCCGCCACGCCCGTGCCGCGATCATTGTGCGGATGCAGGCTCAACACGACGCTGTCGCGCCGCGACAGGTTGCGATCCATCCATTCGATCTGGTCGGCGTAGATATTCGGTGTGGCGACTTCCACCGTCGCGGGCAGGTTGAGGATGACCGGCTTTTCCGGTGTCGGCTCCCAGACGTCCATCACCGCCTCGCAGATTTCCTTGGCGAAATCGAGTTCGGTCATGGTGAAGCACTCCGGCGAATACTCATAGCGCCAATCGGTGCCCGGCTGTTCCGCCGCACATTGTTTGAAGAACTTCGCGCCGTTCACGGCGATCTCGACGATTCCCGCCTTGTCCTTGCCGTAGACGACCCGGCGAAACAGCGGCGCCGTCGGATTGTAGAGATGAACGATCGCGCGCTTGGCCCCGCGCACGGACTCGAACGTGCGCCGGATCAGTTCTTCTCGCGATTGCGTGAGCACCTGGATGGTCACGTCATCCGGAATCAGGTTCTCGTCGATCAATTTGCGCACGAAGTCGAAGTCGGTTTGCGATGCCGACGGGAAAGCGACTTCGATCTCCTTGAAGCCGATTTTCACGAGTTGCCGGAACATGCGCAGCTTGCGCTCGCCATCCATCGGATCGATGAGCGCCTGGTTGCCGTCGCGCAAATCGGTCGACAGCCAAACCGGCGGGCGCGTGATGGCGCGTGTGGGCCAGCGACGATCAGGCAAGTCAATCGGCGGGAACGGTCGGTATTTCGCGGACGGATCGGTTTTCATCGGTCCTCCAAATGCTTGGGGTTTCACGTGCGCAAATGCCATCCGGTCTGGGATGGCGCGGGCGTTGCTCGACAGAGGGGTGGATTTTATGTGCGCGCGGGGCGCAGCAGCAGACCGCCGCGAACAAGCGCGAACGAGGACTCCGAACGGGTCCGGGCGCTGACGGCGGAGAAACATATTCTGCTCATGGGGCTAACGTTATCGGAATTCCCGCGGCGCCGCAAGAGGCTCCCATCAGACCTCGATCGATGCGCCGCTGGTGGCATAATTCCTGCGCTATGGGTTTCTCCTTCCGCCGACCACTCAGCTTTGCGGGTGGGGCCCGGCAATATAAGCCGCTGTGGAAGGACGCCAGCCTTCTTGTCGTGTGCGTATTTTTCGCCGGGACGGCGTCAAAACTCATGGGGCAGGATGCCAACTGGGACCTGCAGAACTATCATTTTTACATCCCGTGGGCGTGGCTGACCGGCCGCTTGTACGGCTGGGACATCGCGGCCGCCCAATTGCAGTCATATCACAACCCCTTACCGGATATACCGTTCTATCTCATGGTCGCGGCGGATTGGCGACCGAGAATAATTGCCTTTGTGCTGGCGATACCCGCCGGAATTGCTGCGTTCTTCCTGCTGAAGCTTCTGCCGCTGCTCTTCCGCGATCTTCCCCAGCGCGAGCGCTGGTTCGCCACCATTGGCGCGGCAATCATCGGCCTGACGGCGGCCATGGGGCGCGGCGTGCTTGGCAGCACGATGAACGACTGGTTTGGTACTGCGCTGATCGTTGCGGCGATCTGGCTCATCGTGCGAGGACTTGCTCACGGTCCCAGCGCGCCGTTGGCGACCGGCGCCTTGCTTGTGTCGGGCGTCCTTTGCGGCCTCGCCACCGGTACGAAGATGACGTTCGGGGTGTTCCCCGTAGGGCTGTGCGTCGGGCTCCTGTTGCGCGATACATCGCGGCGAGCGCTAGTGTGGCGCGCGGTCCAGGAAGCTTTTGTCTTCGGCATTGCGGTGCTTGCCGGAACCGCCATCGCGGCGGGGCCTTGGATGTGGTCATTGTGGAAGCAATTTCGCAACCCGATTTTTCCGTACGCAAACGGTTGGTTCAAGTCGCCGTGGTGGGAAGACTACGATGTGCTAACGCGAGTCTACGGTCCGCACACGTTCACGGACTGGCTCGAATTCCCGTTCAGGCTGGCGTCTCCGCCCGTAATGTATGTCGCGGAGTTTCCTTACACCGACCTGAGGATGCCGACGCTCTATGTGCTTGCGCTGCTGGCAGGCGTGTCATGGCTTGCGGAGCGGATGGCGCGTGGCAGGCGCCGAAGCACTTGGATACCCGAAGTCGCAGCCAACATGGAGATGTGGCGCGTGATCGGCGTATTTTGGATCGTCTCGTTCGCACTTTGGACGGACTTGCACTCCATTTACCGGTACATCATTGCGTTGGACCTGTTGTCCGGCGCGTTGACAATCGCGTTGCTGCGATTTCTGTTCCGGCCTGGCGTCGTAGGTCCCGCGATCCTCGCGACCACCTTGGTTCTGGTCGCGACGACAAGCGCCCCCGATTGGGGGCGTATCAAGTTCGCACCCCGCTGGTTCAGGGTGACCGTCCCCCCTGTCGAGAACAATGCGCTCGTGCTTCTCACCAGCGACTCGCCGATGGCCTACGTACTGCCCTTTTTCCCACAGGACGCAAGACATCTTGGAATCAACAACAACATCAGCGATCCGAAGCGGGAAACGCTGCTGGAATACACGATCGTGGAAACCATCCGCAAACATCAGGGACCGCTTTACTCGCTGTCGTTCCCTGGCGGAAGTGGCTCCGACGTTTTGTTAGCGCACCGCCTGGCCCGCGATCCGGGGAGTTGCGCGCCGGTGTTGACCAACATGCAGACCAGCCCGATCGAACTGTGCCGTCTGGAACGCATCGCCGATCATTAGCGAGCGACGCGATCGCCTGTAGTCCATGGCGTCGCCGATCAGGAAACGCCCCGCGAGCGCGCTCCGGCAACCGCAAGGTAGGCGAGCCGTTTTGCTTCACGACGTCCGCGCGCTACGCTGTCAAGTATCATTCCGCACGCGAACGAAAGCGCCGCAAGCAACATTAAGCCGGTCGCAAGCACCGCGGACGGCAACCGCGGCACCAAGCCTGTTTCAACGAATACGATCACGATATCCGTGCCGAGAATGAGGCCGGCTGTCGCAAAGAGGAAGGCGAACGCGGAAAAGAATGGTAGCGGTCGCACATCGCGAAACAACCTCGCCATCGTGGCGAGGATGCGAAAGCCATCGCGCCAAGTCGATAGCTTGCTCGCGGAGCCCTCGGGCCGGCTGGAATAGCGGGTGGGAAGCTCGGTCGTTGGCAGGCGCATCTCCAGTGCGTGCACAGTGAGCTCGGTCTCGATGTCGAACCCGCGAGCATCGGCGGGAAAAGACTTGACGAAGCGGCGCGACAACACCCGATAGCCAGAAAGCATATCGCTCGGGCGATACCCGAAGAGCATACCGAGCAGTACATTGAACGCGCGATTGCCCAGGCGGTGGCCGCGTCGATACGCGAGCGCGTCGGCTGCTTCGTCGCGCACGCCCGTGACGACGTCAAGATTGCCGTCAACAAGCAGCGCTACCATTTCCGAGGCACGCGAGGCGTCGTACGTTGCGTCGCCATCGACCACGATATAGATTTCAGCCTCGATCTCGGCAAACATGCGCCGCACGACTCCACCCTTCCCTGGTACGTGCTCTGTGCGCACCGTCGCGCCGGCAGCGCGTGCAGCTTCGGCCGTCCTGTCGACTGACGCATTGTCATAGACGTAGACGCGAGAACCCGGCAGCGCATTGGAAAACTCGGTCACGACGCGCGAAACTGTCAAGACCTCGTTACGGCAAGGCACCAAGACGGCGACGTGTTCGTATTTCATTTCGCCTCGACCGCGTAGATCTGCAACGCGATATCCGGGGGCAGCCAGCCCAACAGCGGCTTCGCTGCGGTAACGACGAGCCAGGTCAGAACGGCCCCAGGCAAAGATCCGCGCTGGTCCGCACGCAGCCTCTGCCAAAGTCCATGGCGATCGAGCGAGTTCAGCGTGCCCCGATAAACTTCCTTGAATCCCGCGCGTTCGGCAAGCTTCGTCAGCGCATCAGGATTGAAGTAGGTGAGGTGCGGTGACGGAAAGCCCTTCTGCCACATGCGCTCGTGGGGATGCTTGATACCGCAGCGCGCGAGCAGCGTCGCAACGCGAAAAAAGACGCCCCTGCTGCTCGGAAGATTGAGCGCAAGCAGCCCCTGTGGCCGCAGCCGCAGCCTGCACGCCTCGAACGCTGCGCGCGGATCGGGCAGGTGTTCGAAGACATCGTTGAAGACGATGAAATCGTAGCTCACACCGTCCTTGAGCGCATCCGGGAAGTACCCGATCGTCACGTCGTGTCCGTTGTTCATCGCAAGCGCGGCTACAGGTGGGTCGGGCTCGATCCCTGCGGCCGCATAACCCCTGCGTGCTGCAGCGTCGAGGAACCAGCCGTGGGCGCACCCAACGTCGAGCAATACGCGCTGTGAGGGGCTCGCTAGCGACGCCAGGCGGTCGAGGATCCGCTCGAAATTTCTCTTGCGCAAAGTGACGAGGCCGATCGCGCGCATCTCTTCGTCGAAATTGCGTGACGCCACGCGATCGCCAATGCACGACCGCAGCGACGATTGCTGAAATCCGCAGGTGCGGCACGCCGAGCACCAGTCGGCGGCTCCCTCGTGCATCGTCGCGTCGCAAACGGGACAGCGGGATTCACGAGCCATGACGACAGGGTTCCGATGCTCTTGCGGCGCGTTGCGGGCCGGACCGGTGCCGGATTTCAACGCGACGCGATGATCACGCCAACGATGATGACGCCGCCGCCGATCAAGACATTCCACGACCACGGCTCGTCGAGCAACAGGTGCGCCGCGACCGGCACCAGCAAGAAGACCAGCGAGTACAGCGGAAAGGCGACACTCAGTGGAACGCTTCGCAGGATCATCACCCACAGTATCGTCGTCAAGCCGTAAATGACCAACGCAGTCAGCAATGCCGGCGACAGGAAACCACGGACCGTCACCCACGTCCAACCATCGATCCGCCACTGCGTGGCCGCAATCTTGAATAGCAATTGCCCGGCGGCGATCATCGCCACGCAAAAAATGGTGAGCAGGAACCAGCGCGTCGACATTCAGTTACGGCGCCGTTTGATCGCCAGCCAAGCCGACCATACGTAGCCGGAGATCGCGTAGACGAGGAAACCCGAGAACAGCACGACAGGTGGTTGATAGCTCACCAGCACGAAAAACAGGACGAATCCGAAGACGACGACAAAGGGCACGCTGCGCCGAAGGTTGATCGTCTTGAAGCTGTAGAACTTGAAGTTGCTGACCATCGTGAGGCCAGCAAATACCGTCACCGCCAAAGCTGCCCATCGGACCTTCTCCGGGTCGACGCCGAAGTCGTCGATGACCCACACAAAGCCGGCGACGAGCGCGGCTGCAGCCGGACTGGGCAGGCCCTGGAAATAGCGCTTGTCGGCAATATCGATCATCGTGTTGAAGCGCGCGAGTCGCAGCGCCGCGCCGGCGACGTACAGAAACGCGGCCGCCCAGCCGAACTGGCCCATGCCGCGCAGTGCCCACTCGTAGACGACCAGCGCCGGTGCGGCGCCGAAGGACACCATGTCGGAGAGGCTGTCGTATTCTGCGCCGAATGCGCTTTCGGTCTTGGTAAGCCGCGCGACGCGACCATCCAGGCTGTCGAGCACCATCGCGACAAAGATCGCAATGGCCGAGCGATCGAAGCGTCCGTTCATCGCCTGCACGATGGCGTAGAAACCGGCGAACAGCGCAGCGGTGGTGAGCAGGTTGGGTAGCAGGTAGATGCCGCGCCGGCGAATGCGGTTCTTGGCCAGAGCGCGCTCTTTCTGATAGTCCCCCATGCCGGCAGACTAACAGGGCCGCCGCGGCAAGACAACGCCGCGCAACCCGTGTGTCAATCCAACTGCGCGAGGATCGTCGTCGTGGCGTGCACGACGTCGCCGATAGCAACCTTCGGCGTTGCGTTTGACGGCAGATAGACGTCAACGCGCGAACCGAAACGGATGAAACCATAGCGCTGGCCGCGTACTAGAGGATCCCCCGGCCCGACGTAGCACAGAATTCGCCGCGCGATCAGGCCGGCCACCTGCACGCAGGTGACATCGACACCCGCCGCGGTGCTGATGTGCAACGCGTTGCGTTCATTCTCCGATGATGCCTTGTCGAGCGCGGCGTTGAGAAAGCTGCCGGCGTGATACCACTTGTTCTTGACGGTGCCATCGACAGGGCTTCGATTCGAATGCACGTTGAACACGTTCATGAACACGCTGATTTTCAGAGCGTCGCGATCGAGGAACGGATCGCGCGCGTTGCTCACGACAACGATCTTCCCGTCCGCGGGCGAGAGCACGACGTTTGGCTCGGCCGGAACGGTTCGTGGAGGATCACGAAAGAACTGAACGATGAACAGCACGCAAACCCACGCCAGTGTCGCGAGGAGCCACCAGTGCGCGTAAGACAGTACGATTGCCACCACGAGGATGATCGCGACGAACGGCCACCCCTCGCGGGCGATCAGCGGATGCGGATAAGGCCTGCTCATGCAGGCTACTTGGTCTGCGCGTCGAGGCGCTGGTTCAAATCCTGCGCCTGCTGTTGTACCGAACTCTCCAGCCCCCGCGCGCGTTCGATGGCATTGCCGGGCGTCATCGAAGCACCGGTAGCATCAGTGGGCGCTTCGGCCGCGGGGCCGGGCCCTCGCGGTCCCGCCGCATTGGAGATTGCGCGGTCGCCGGAAAACAAGCCCATCTGCCTGAGCAGCTTCTGCGAAAGCAGCGCAACGATCAACAGTGCAATCAGCAAAACGATGAGGCCGACCCAGCCGCGTTGACCATGCTTAGTTCCCATCGCTATCTCCTACTGTTGACCGACCAGGCCGCGCAACTGGAGCGACAGCAACAAAGCTGGCGGGCAGCATGCGATGGTCAACATCAGTTGCGGGATTGATCGACCAGCTTGTTCTTCCTGATCCACGGCATCATCTCCCGGAGTTTGGCGCCGACCACCTCGATCGGATGCTCGGCCGTCATGCGACGTCGCGACAGCAATGTCGGCGCGCCCGCGCGGCTTTCCAGGATGAAACTCTTGGCGTATTCGCCCGATTGGATGGCGGCCAGCATCTTGCGCATCGCCGCCCTCGTGTCCTCGGTGATGACTTTCGGACCGCTGACGTACTCGCCATATTCGGCATTGTTGGAGATCGAGTAATTCATCGTGCCGATACCACCTTCGTACATTAGGTCGACGATCAGCTTGAGTTCGTGCAAGCACTCGAAGTACGCCATTTCCGGCGCATAGCCGGCCTCGACCAGCGTGTCGAATCCGGCCTTGACCAGTTCGACGCAACCGCCGCACAGCACGGCCTGCTCACCGAACAGATCCGTTTCCGTTTCTTCCTTGAACGATGTTTCGATTACGCCCGCGCGCGCGCCACCGATCGCCGCAGCGTATGACAGTGCGAGGTCGCGCGCTTTGCCGCTGGCATCGTGGTGCACGGCGATGAGCATCGGCGTGCCCCCACCCGCGACGTAGGTCGAGCGCACCGTGTGGCCCGGCGCCTTGGGGGCGATCATCACCACGTCCAGATCGGCGCGGGGCTGCACCTGCCCGTAGTGAATGTTGAAGCCATGCGCGAACGCAAGTGTCGCGCCCTTGCGGATGTTCGGCTCGACCTCGTCGCGATACACGGCCGCGATGTGCTCGTCGGGCATCAGCATCATGACGAAGTCGGCGCTCTTGACCGCCTCGGCGACGTCGGCAACCTTGAGACCGGCATTTTTGGCCTTGTCCCAGGAAGCACCACCCTTGCGCAGGCCGACGGTGACCTTCATGCCGGAATCGTTCAGGTTCTGCGCATGCGCATGTCCCTGCGAGCCGTAACCCACGATCGTGACCTTCTTGCCCTTGATCAGGGATAGATCGGCGTCCTTGTCGTAGTAGACCTTCATCATTGCTGTTTCCCCTTCGCTCTTCAAACCCGCAAAATGCGCTCGCCGCGCCCGATGCCGGACGCTCCGGTGCGCACCGTTTCCAGAATCACGCCGGGCTCGATGGCCTGCAGGAACGCGTCGAGCTTGGAACCCGTGCCGGTCAACTCGATCGTATAACTCTTGTCGGTGACGTCGAGAATGCGCCCGCGGAAAATATCTGCCAGACGCTTCATTTCGTCGCGGTCCTTGCCCGCCGCCCGCACCTTGACCAGCATGAGTTCGCGCTCGATATGATTGCCGTCGGTCAGGTCGATGACCTTCACGACTTCGACCAGCTTGTTCAATTGCTTGGTGATCTGCTCGATGACTTCGTCGGAACCGATGGTGACGACGGTCATGCGCGACATCGTCGCATCCTCGGTCGGAGCCACGGTGAGCGACTCGATATTGTAGCCGCGCGCCGAAAAAAGCCCCGAGATCCGCGACAGCGCCCCCGCCTCGTTCTCCACGAGGATCGACAGGATATGGCGCATGGTCAGCCCTCCCCGAAGCAGCGCTGCGCGCTGCGCTGGGCTCCGCCCCGCTCGTGCGAGGCGTCCTTGGGACATCCCGACGGGACTCATAGCTCTTCCGCGAGGATCATTTCGGTGAGGCCCTTGCCACCGGGAATCATCGGGAACACGTTTTCGGCCTGGTCGGTAATGAAGTCCATGAAGACCAGTCGCTCCTTCTGCTTGAGCGCCTCCTTCAATGCCCCTTCGACATCGCCGGGCTTTTCGATTTTCATGCCAACGTGGCCATACGCTTCCGCCAGCTTGACGAAATCGGGCAGCGCATCCATGTACGATTCGGCATAGCGGTTGCCGTAGAAGAACTCCTGCCACTGACGCACCATGCCCATGTAGCGATTGTTCAAATTCACGATCTTGATCGGCAGGTGGTACTGCTTGCAGGTCGAAAGCTCCTGAATGCACATCTGGATCGATGCCTCGCCGGTCACGCACGCCACGGTCGCGCCCGCGTTGGCGAGTTGCACGCCCATCGCTGCTGGCAATCCGAAACCCATGGTGCCAAGGCCACCGGAATTGATCCAGCGACGCGGCTTGTCGAACTTGTAGTATTGCGCCGCCCACATCTGGTGCTGGCCGACATCAGACGTCACGAAGGCGTCGCCCTTGGTCATCTCGTAGAGCTTTTCGATCACCATCTGCGGCTTGATCAGAGCGCTCTTGCGATCGAACTTCAGGCAATCCTTGTGCTGCCACTCCTTGATCTCGCCCCACCAGGTCTTCAGCGCCGCCGGATCGGGCCGCTGATTGGACGACTCGATCAGTTTGAGCATCTCCTCGAGCACGTCGCTGACATAGCCGACGATGGGGACGTCGACCTTCACGCGCTTGGAGATGGACGACGGATCGATGTCGATGTGAATGATGCGCCGGTCGGCGCGAAAGTAATGCTGCGGATTGCCGATCACACGATCGTCAAAGCGCGCGCCCACCGCGAGCAGCACGTCGCAGTTCTGCATCGCCATGTTCGATTCGAATGTGCCATGCATGCCCAGCATGCCGGTGAATTGCGGATCGGTACCCGGAAAACCGCCGAGGCCCATCAACGTGTTCGTGCAGGGAAATCCCAGCAGTCGGACCAGCCGTGTCAGTTGCGGTGCGGCGTTGTTGAGTATGACCCCGCCACCGGCATAGACCATCGGTCGCTTCGCTTCGAGCAAAAGCTGCACCGCCTTCTTGATCTGCCCGGCGTGGCCCCGGGTCACCGGGTTGTACGAGCGCAGCGCGATCGTCTTGGGATAGTTGAACTCGGTGGACGCCTGCGTGATGTCCTTGGGAATGTCGACCAGGACCGGCCCGGGCCGGCCCGTAGAAGCGAGGTAGAAAGCCTTCTTGATCGTGACCGCGAGTTCCTCGACGGTCTTCACCAGGAAGTTGTGCTTGACGCACGGACGGGTGATGCCCACCGTGTCGCATTCCTGAAACGCGTCCTGGCCGATCGCATGCGTCGGCACCTGCCCAGTGAGTATCACCATCGGGATGGAGTCCATGTACGCGGTGGCAATGCCTGTCACGGCGTTGGTCACGCCGGGACCCGAGGTCACCAAGGCTACGCCAACCTTGTGCGACGACCGCGAGTAGCCGTCCGCGGCGTGAACCGCACCCTGTTCGTGACGAACCAGGACATGCTTGAACTTGTCCTGCTTGAAAACCTCGTCGTAGATGTTGAGCACCGCGCCGCCCGGATAGCCGAAGACGTACTCGACGCCTTCTTCTTGCAGGCAGCGGATAACGATTTCTGCGCCCGTTAGTTGCATGATTCGCCCCAGTTCGCCTCAGTTGCGCGAAGCCAAAATAATCAGGCCCGGCGCGCACGCGTGCCGGGGTGCTGCAAAACTGCTTGGACGCGATAAGGGTATGACGCGTCCGACCTAGGCTCGAATCGGGTAATAAGCCGGAACCGCTGCATCCCACGGGAGTTTCCGGAAGCGCTTGTGGCGCCGCCGGCCGGAATGCGAACGACCGATTTTGCAGTGCTTCTCGCGGCGGAAACCCGCCACGGGTTAAACACTAACGAGTTGCGCCTTGCGGGTCAAGGTTTTTGCTGCACCACACCATTTGCAGCGCGCAAGCGACGGCCATTGCTCTTGGGACATGTGCTTATAATCGAATGGTCATCCAACGACACGGAAGGCGCTCCTGGCTTCGTACCAAGAACTTTCGGGTTTCCTCGCGGAGGTTGAACGAAGGGCCTTCAAGCAAGCAATGTTCGCGGTCCGCGACGAGGACGCCGCGCTCGATATCGTGCAGGACGCGATGCTCAAGCTGACCGAGAACTACGCTGGAAAGCCGTTGGCCGAATTGCCGATGTTGTTCCAACGCATTCTGCAGAATACGATCCACGACCATTTTCGGCGACAGAAGGTAAGATCAACGTGGACCACCCTGCTCTCGGCGTTTGGCCAAAAGGACGATAAAGACGACGATTTCGATATTTTGGAGACTTTGCCGGCAAAATCGGATGCTATCGGGATGGCGGATCCCGCGCGGCAGTTCGAGCAAAGTGAAATTGTCCGGGTCGTCGAACAGGCGTTGACAAGGTTGCCGCCGCGTCAACGGGAAGCATTTCTGCTACGTTACTGGGAAGAGCTCGACGTGGCAGAAGCCGCCGCAGCGATGGGCTGCTCGCAAGGTAGCGTCAAGACTCACTGTTCCAGAGCGGTACATGCGTTGGCCGAGATGCTGAAGGCCAAGGGGATAACTCTATGAACAACGAATCAGAAACATCAGCCAAAATAGCACGTTACCTCGACAGCGGCACCGCGGAGCTCAGGGCCGGCACGATCTATCGCCTGCAACTGGCGCGTGAGCAAGCGCTCACCCGCCTTGCCGACCCGAAGCGCGCCGCCGAACTTGCTCTGGCCGGCACGGGTGCGGGTGGCGGCACGCTTGGCGGCGGGCGCCAGGTCCTGACCGACGTTCGGGTCTGGATTGGCATCCTGCTCATTGTCGGTGGCGTTCTTTTCTACCAGTATTGGAAGACGTCGCAACTCGTGCGCGAGATTGCCGATACCGATGCCGCCATCCTGACTTCTGACCTGCCCATCGAGGCCTATGTAGACCGGGGATTCCAGAATTGGCTCAATCGCTCCGAGCCCTGATCTGCTTGACCGCCCTGGTGGCGGCATGCAGCGTCAGCGTGCCTGGGGTCGCCGGCCCGCTCGTCCTCCATTCGCCCACCTGGTCGGAATTGTCGCCGAGCGACAGGCAGATCCTAGCGCCGCTGGCGCCGGACTGGAATCAACTCGAGCCACAGCGCAAGCAAAAATGGCTGGGCATTGCTAAGCGCTATCCCACGCTCGGCCCCACGGAGCAGCAGCGTGTGCAGCAGCAAATGCATGCCTGGGCCCAACTGACCCCGGCGGAGCGGCAGGCGGCGCGCGAGCAATACAAGTCGCTCAACCAGCTATCGCCCGAGCAGCGCGAGGCAGTCCGCCAAAAGTGGCAGGAATACCAGCAACTGCCTCCGGAAAAGCGCCGCGAGCTTGCCGCCAGCCACGCCGGTCCTCCGGGCGCAATTGCCGCACCGCCACCGAACCCGGCGGCCCCGCCTGGCGCCACCCCGGCGACGGTCCGGTAGCGACAAGGCCATGGCTGGTCCCGCGGCGCTCGGGCCGCCCGCCGTGCGCGCTGGACTCGCACGGCGCCTTGCCGCGACCGCCTACGAATCGCTGATACTCGGAACGCTCGCCCTCGTGCTGGGCTTCCTGCTACTCCCCATCGTGGGCCAAACCGAAATGCCACCGGCGACCGGCAGGCTCGCCGTACTTTCGTCAACGGCCAGGGCTACGTCGTTCGCGGCGCTTTTCGTGCTCTACGCCGGCTACTGCGCGTGGCTGTCGAGCGGCGGCCGGAGAACGCTTGCGATGCAGACGTGGCGCCTCGAGCTCAGGACCACCGACGGCGCAGTGCCAAGCCCTGCGCGCGTACTCTGCCGGTACCTGGCATGGTGGATAGGTCCAGTATGTGCAATCGGCGCCTATCTGGTATTGCGGCCACTCGGCCATGGACGATGGGCGCTCGCGGCGCTGGCGATCAACTACGTCTGGGCACTCCTCGATGCCGACCGGCAATTCCTGCACGATCGCGTCGCGGGCACGCGCCTGATGCGTATCTGATCAGACCTTCGACTGCTTCGCGTCGAAGCGGACGACGCTTTGCATGATCTCGTCCTTGGCTTCCTCGGCGCCGACCCACGTCGACACCCGCACCCACTTGCCGGGCTCGAGATCCTTGTAGTGCTCGAAGAAGTGCGCGATCTGCCGTGTAGTCAGTTCGGGCAGGTCGCGTGGCGACTGGATCGCGCGGTAGAGGCTCGACAGCTTGTCAATGGGCACCGCGAGAATCTTGGCGTCGCCCCCGGCCTCGTCCTCCATCTTCAGCATGCCGATCGGACGGCAGCGCACGACGACACCGGTGATCAGCGGCATGGGCGACAGGACCAGCACGTCGCTGGGATCGCCGTCGTCGGACAGCGTGCGCGGGATGTAGCCGTAATTGCAGGGATAGTGCATCGCCGTCGACATGAAGCGATCGACGAACAAGGCGCCCGTTTCCTTGTCGACCTCGTACTTGATCGGATCGCCGACGCATGGGGATCTCGATGATCACATTGCAGTCGTTGGGAACGTCCTTTCCGGCGGGAACGCGATCGAGGTTCATGGCAGCTTCGCAGGGCGGGAACAGTGACCATTATAGCCGGCACGTCAAAGGCGGCTGCCGTATCATTTACGCCATGCGCTACGATCTTGCGACCCGCCGCGTGCAGTTGCGTGGCAGCGGGCATTACATCGCTCCCAATGCGACGCTGATTGGCGACGTGATTCTCGAGGACCGCTCGTCGATCTGGTTCAACGTCGTCATTCGCGGCGACAATGACACGATAACAATCGGCGCCGACTCGAACATCCAGGACGGGTCGGTCCTGCATACGGACGCGGGGGTGAAACTGACGCTCGGTCCTTCGGTGAGCGTCGGTCATCTCGTGATGCTCCACGGTTGCACCATCGGCCAAGGGTCGCTGATCGGGATCAACGCCGTGATACTCAACCATGCCGTCATCGGCCGCGAATGCCTGATCGGCGCCAACACGCTCGTCGCGGAGCGCAAGGTGATTCCCGATCGCTCCTTGGTGCTCGGGTCGCCGGGCAAAGTCGTGCGCACGCTTAGCGACGAGGAGGTTGCCGAGCTGTACCGGATCGCCAGCCATTATGTGGAGAACGGCGCGCGCTACCGGCGGGGTTTGACGGCCGCCGAGGGCCGCTGAGACACCTCGGAATCGTGAATCCATGGGACCATGACGGCGCATCTAATTGGCGTCGACCTCCTTGGAACCGCGCATGAAAACCCTGCTGATCGCCTGCACGCTTGCACTCTCATACTGCGGAGCGTGCACAACCGCGCTTGCTGCCGAGCCGGTCCGCGAATCCCGCGCCGCAACCGGATTTTCGAGAATCGAGATCGATGGGCAAGCCGACGTGATCCTGCGCCAGGGCACGAGCGAAGGCGTGACCCTCGAGGCGTCCACCCAGGCGCTGCGGAACATCGAAACTGAAGTCCATGGCAAAACGCTCAGCATCACGTTGACCGACCAGCGGCGCTGGTGGGACTGGGTCCTCGGTGGCGGCGCGACACGCTCACCACGCATCACCATCGATTTCATCAATCTCGAACGGATCGAAGCCGCAGGATCCGTGAATTTCACGGCGGCCACGCTCAAATCGAGCGATCTGCGCCTGGACCTCGCCGGCGCAAGCACCTTGAAGATCGGCGAGCTGCAGGCATCGCGATTGCGGGTCGATGGCTCGGGCGCGATCAAGGCCGATCTCGGCGGCAACGTCGCGGCGCAGTTCATCGACCTTTCAGGAGCGAGTTCCTATCAGGCCGGCGAACTCAAGAGCGATAGCGCGGTATTGCAGATCAGCGGGGCTGGAAAAGCGCTCATCAATGCCTCGAAATCACTCAAGGTCGAGATCTCAGGGGCAGGTGCGGTGCAGTACGTCGGCGATCCGAAGCTCGAACAGGAAATAAGCGGCGTAGGCAAAATCACCCGCCGCGAGGCGCCGTAGCCGTATCGAATTCGCCGCCTTCCGGACCGTAGAAAAAGACCCAGACTAAAAAGTCGTCCGAAAATTCCTCGAAGCGGTGCACATCGCCCGCTTTGGCGAAAATAACGTCAAGCGGTGCAAACCGATGCCTGCGCTCGCCGTTAACGAACCAACCGCCACCCTGCGCAACGACGTAAATTTCGTCGCGTGTATGCGGCGTTTGCGCGTCGGCGCCGCGAGGGGAATACAGCTTGACCTGCAGGGTCCCGTGCTCGAACACCGCTGCGGAGCGTTTACCGTCCGGCGTCGGCAACAGCGCTAGCGCCTCGGCCAGCGTCACGTGGCCGATCGAGTCGGTGGCGAGATTGGCGGTCAATTTGCGCATCGTCAAACTCAGTGCAGCGGCGCTGCTACGTTGGCAGGTACGGTGTCGGACTTGAACAGCAGCGGCAGGCCGGTCGCCGCATCGCGGTCCGCGTGGATGCCATCGAGCACGCGCACGTCATTCACTCGGCAGTCATGGAGGAGCTCGGCCAGCATGGACGCCGCGTCCCGCGCAGATTCGGTGGGAAACAGCGGACATCGGAAACCCTCTGCCTGACGCGGGTCGAACGCGCTCGACAGAGACAGTCGCAACTCGCCACCGCCGCGGGCTGCCAGGCAACGGTGCGCGCTGATGACCGCACAAGGTTCGCCAACGCTCGCACGCAGCCGGCGAATTGCGTTGCTCGCGAAAAGTTGCGCGCCGACGGCTCGCTGCGCCACGCGCCCTTGCTGCAGCGCTGCCGGCGGCGACGCCGGCACGTGCGGTAGCGCCAGGACCGACGCACCTGGAACCGCCAGTTGACGCGCGAGTTCCTGCGCCAGCGGCATTGCCCAGCCCTTGATATCCGTTGCCGAAAGCAAGTCGACATCCGGTGCGGAGATCGCGGTACCGACCATGAACCGTAAATGCGCGGCTTCAGTCGCTGCTTGCATGGAAATCGGCGCCGGCACAAGCTCACGCTCCGCATCCGCAACGACAAGCGCCTCGCGCTGCCAGCGCAGCAGCGCCGGCAACCGCCCGACATCGATCGCGTCGCTGGCAGCGAGCGCGCCGGACAAAGCAAGTGTCTGACTGCCGCCGATCGCGCGGTGTTCTTGCAGGATCGCGTCGATGCGGGCGAGGTCATCGAGCACGCCGCCGATCGGCGGCACTGCTGACGTCGTCTGGTTGCCAGCGACGATGACGATCGGGATCGCAAATAGCGTTGCCGTGACGTACTCGCCTTCGGCCGGACGCGAAGCTTGGTGCCAGGCCTGGATCAATCGGCGCCAGAGATGGCGCGCGATCGCAACCGATGGGGCGGCATCGAAAATCTCCACGAGCGAGAAGCCGTCCCCTTCCACGAGTCGCTGGACGAGCAGCATCGTCACCTCGATGTCGATTTGCTCGGCGCGTGCCGCGCTCGTCTGCGCGAGACTCGAGGCGACGAGCGCAAACAACGAGGCGTGTGGTGTGGAGCTGGCCGAAGGAAATTGGCGTGGGTCGGCAATGTCCATTATGGGATCAGGCGCGGAACGACGATACGGATCAATTGTCGCATGCGCTAGCTGTGGCAATCGCCGGATCGCGGCATAATGCTGTTCCGGATTCTACTGCGGGAGGCGCGATGTACAAGCAGATTCTCGTCGCAACTGACGGCTCCAAGCTTTCGGCCAAGGCCGTCGCACAGGCGATCGACCTGGCGCAGGCGCTCGCTGCGAAGCTTACGATTTTCTACGCCTCGCCGGACTATCCTTTACCTGCGTACACCGACGGCGTTGCCTACGAGCCCATGTCGCGCAAGGAGTACGCGGCAATGTGCAAAAAAGAAGCCGACAAAATCCTCGGAGCGGTCGGCCTGAAGGCCGAATCCGCAGGGCTCGAGTTCAATACGGTGCAAGTCATCGCGCCCGCGCCGTGGGAGGCCATCCTGGCGGCAGCCAGGAAAAACAAATGCGAGGCGATCGTGATGGCATCGCACGGACGGCGCGGAATTTCTGCCCTGCTGCTCGGCAGTGAGACGCACAAGGTTCTGACGCATTCCAAGTTGCCGGTGCTCGTCGTCCGGTAGATGAAGTGGATTGTCGCTCGAGCTGTCGGGCTCGCGCGGCGTCAATTGACGAGGATTCACGTAAACTACGCGCTTCGCTCAGGAAGCAAGTTGGACCATGCGCGTATCGCAATTTTTTCTTTCGACCCTGAAAGAGGCCCCTGCCGAGGCCGAGCTCGCAAGCCATCGCCTGATGGTGCGCGCCGGGATGATCAAACGGGTGGCAGCAGGAATCTATACCTGGATGCCGCTGGGCCTGCGGGTTCTGCGCAGGGTCGAGGCGATCGTGCGCGAGGAAATGAACCGGGCGGGCGCCATCGAACTGCTCATGCCCGTGATCCAACCCGCCGAACTCTGGCAGGAGTCGGGGCGCTGGGACAAGTATGGCCCCGATTTGCTGCGCATCAAGGATCGTCACCAACGCGAGTTCGTCGTACAGCCCACCTCTGAGGAGGTCATCACCGACATCGCGCGACGCGAACTCAAGAGCTACAAGCAGCTGCCGATCAACCTGTATCACATTCAGACCAAGTTCCGCGACGAAGTCAGGCCACGCTTCGGCGTGATGCGCTCGCGTGAGTTCATCATGAAGGACGCGTATTCGTTCGACGCCGACAAGGTGTCCATGCGGAAGTCGTACCAGGCGATGTACGACGCGTACATGCGGATCTTCACGCGGCTTGGCCTCAAGTTCCGTCCCGTGCGCGCCGATACCGGACAAATCGGCGGGTCGATATCGCACGAGTTCCAGGTTCTCGCCGATTCGGGCGAGGACGCGATCGCGTATTGCCCCGATTCCGATTACGCGGCCAACGTCGAGCTGGCGGAGGCCGCGCAGCCTCCGCCTAGATCCGCCAGCGTGGAGACCATGCTGAAAGTCGCGACGCCGAACAGATCCACTTGCGAGCAAGTCGCCGAATTGCTGCAGTTGCCGTTGTCGCGCACGGTCAAGTGCATCATGCTGTGGGCAGAGGACAAAGTGCAAATGCTGCTCATACGCGGTGACCACTCGCTCAACGAAATCAAGACTGGCAAAGTCCCTGGGCTTGCCGGGTTTCGCTGGGCCAGCGACGCGGAAATCGAGGCCTCCATGGGCTGCAGACCCGGGTACCTTGGGCCGGTCGGAATTCCCGCGTCGATGCCGCTGATCGTCGATCGCGAGGTCGCTGCGATGGCCGACTTTGTTTGTGGCGCCAATGAATTCGGCTATCACCTGCGCGGCGTCAATCTCGGCCGCGACACGCGCGAGCCCGATCGCGTTGCCGATCTGCGCAACGTGGTGGAAGGCGATCTCTCACCGGACGGAGAAGGCCAGTTGTCGATCGTTCGCGGCATCGAAGTCGGCCATGTTTTCGCACTCGGCGACGTGTACTCCAAGGCGCTTGGCGCAACTTTTCTCGATAGTGCCGGTCAACCTCAGATGGTGGAAATGGGTTGCTATGGCATCGGGATCACACGGGTTGTCGCGGCAGCGATCGAACAGAATCACGACGAGCGCGGCATCGTCTGGCCCGATCCGCTGGCGCCCTTCAAGGTCGCAATCGCACCGATCGGGCTGGATCGCAACGATGCAGTGCGGGCGGTCGCAGAGCGGCTCCATGATGAATTTCTTGCCGCCGGTATCGACGTGCTGCTCGACGATCGCGGCGAGCGCCCAGGCGTGATGTTCGCCGATCTCGAACTGATCGGCATTCCGCACCGGATCACGGTCGGCGAGCGCGGCATCAAGGATGGCCGGGTCGAATATCAGGCCCGGCGCGACACCCAGGCGACGGCGGTGCCCGTCGAAGAGATCGTCGCTTTCCTCCGCGCCAAGCTCCCGCATTGAAAGCCGTCACTCGACCCGTACCGGCGACAAGTATGCCTCTAGCAGGTGTCGCGGCGCTCGCACTGGCCGCCTTGCTGTTTGCAATTCCTCGCATGGCGAGCGCGGGCGCGCAACTCGAGGAGGATCTGTCGGCGAACGTGCAGGCGTCGCTGCATCGCGCAGTCAGCGACTTCCCGGCGGCCAAGTTGAACTTCTCGACCGCGGCCGAAGGCGACGCGTGGATGAAGGAGATGGCGCAGCGGCTAGCGGTGAAAATGCCCGACTGGCCGACGCGGCGCGATTTTCTGACCACCGTGCAATACGAGACTACCCGGGCAGGCCTCGACACCCAACTCGTCCTCGCGCTGATCCAGCACGAAAGCAATTTTCGCAAATTCGCCGTTTCGCCGGCCGATGCGCGCGGCTTCATGCAGGTAATGCCCTTCTGGGTCAAGCAAATCGGCAGTCCTGACCAGAACTTGTTCCACTTGCGCACCAACCTGCGCTACGGTTGCACGATTCTGCGCCATTACCTCGACATGGAAAATGGCGATCTCTATCGCGCGCTGGGTCGCTACAACGGCAGTCTAGGTCGTCCGGAATATCCGAACGCCGTGGTCGCGAACTGGAAACAGAACTGGTCGTGGGCCTACCCAGCGGCCTTGGGCGGTGTGCGCGCGGCGCAGGCGCCCGCTACCACGATCCGGTGAGTGTAACGCCCGTCTATCGCGGCCGCTTTGCTCCCTCCCCCACGGGCCCGCTGCATTTCGGCTCGCTGGTTTCCGCTGTCGCAAGTTGGTGTGACGCACGCGCCCATCGCGGCGAATGGTTGTTGCGTATCGAGGACGTAGACGCCCCGCGCAAGCGTGATGGCGCGAGCAACGCCATTATCGACACGCTGACCTCCTACGGCTTCGAATGGGATGGCGCCGTCGTGCAGCAGAGCGAGCGCAGTTCGTTGTATCAGGCCGCGCAGGACGAACTCGCCCGGCGCGCCGTTGCCTACCGCTGCGCATGCACACGCAGGGAACTGGAACATGCGCCGACTGGCGTCGGCGGCGAGCGTGTGTATCCCGGAACGTGCCGCAATGCGCCTGCGCGCGCCCGCGAAGGTCGCGCGTGGCGCTTGCGCGTGGACGACCAGCCGATCGGCTTCGTCGACCGTCTGCAAGGACCGCAACAGCAAATTCTTGCCAGCGACGTCGGTGATTTCGTGATTAGACGTTCCGACGGGCTGTTTGCCTATCAATTGGTCGTCGTTGTCGACGATGCCGACCAAGGCGATCACGCACGTCGTCCGTGGCGCTGACCTGCTCGCGTCGACGCCGCGCCAGATCTGGCTGCAGCAACAACTGCGCCTGCCTACGCCGTCCTACCTGCACCATCCCATCGCAGTCGACGCGCGTGGCGAAAAACTTTCCAAGCAGACACGCGCGAAGGCTTTGCCCGCAGATCCTTTGCCGGCGCTTACGTTGGCATGGCGGTTTCTCGATCAGCCTATGCCGCCACCGGGCTTCACCGTCGCCGAATTCTGGCGATGGGCGCATCGCGCATGGAATCCACGGCGGCTTCCGCCGGTTCCCGCGCTCCCGGTGCCGCGGCTCATCGACACGTTATAATTGCGCATACACGGGCGCCGATTCGCGCCATCATTTCCGTCGGCCATGCCGCACGCCATCCGTTTGCTTGATAATCCATGACCACACTCGTCGTTGTCAGAAAGAACCATGTCGCCGCCATCGCGGCCGACTCCTTGACCACCTTCGGCGATACGCGTCTCTCTGCGGAATTCGATCGCACGTACGATAAGATCGTCCATTACAAGGGCAACTACATCGGCTTGTGCGGCAGCGCTGCGCACCAGCTCGTGTTCGAGAGCCTTCTTGCCAAGCAGGACGATCTCGATTTCTCGACCAAGCGGGCGATCTTCGAAACCTTTCGCAAACTGCATCCGATCCTGAAGGAGCAGCACTTTCTCAATCCCAAGGAAGAAGAGGACGATCCTTACGAATCGACGCAGGTCACCGCGTTGATCGCCAATCCCAACGGCATCTTCGGCGTGTATTCGATGCGCGAAGTGTTCGAGTACACTCGTTTCTGGGCAGTAGGATCCGGGCGGGAGTTCGCGCTTGGCGCCATGCACACTCAATACGACCAGCTGAATTCTGCGGAGGCCGTGGCGGAAACCGGTGTCAACGCCGGCGCGACTTTCGACAAGAATTCCTCGTTGCCGCTGACGTTATTTACGGTGGCGCTGAAATAAGGAACCCGCAGTGAGCGTATACCTGCCGTCCTGGTTTGAAACACAAGATCACAATGCGATCACGCGGCTGGTCCGCGACTACCCGTTCGCGACGCTCGTCACCGCCACAGACGCGGAGCCGCAGATCAGTCATCTGCCGCTGCTTCATCACGCGGACCCCGCGCCCCACGGCGCGATCATCGGTCACGTTGCGCGTGCCAATCCGCACTGGCAGCTGTTGACTCGGTTCCCGTCGATTGCGGTCTTCCATGGCCCGCACGCCTATGTTTCTCCATCGTGGTATTCCGAGCCAGCAGTGATGGTGCCGACCTGGAACTACGCTGTGGTGCACGTGCATGGCACGGTCGAGCTCGTCACGGACCGCGACGCGACGCTGGCGACGGTGAAGGAACTCACTGCGCACTTCGAGTCCGGGCGCGAGGCGCCCTGGCACCTGCAACTCGAAGGTCGCGCGTCTCGACGCCATGTTGGGTGCCATCGTCGCTTTCCGCATGACGATCACGCGCGTCGACGCGAAGTTCAAGCTCTCGCAGAACCGTGGTGGCGCGGATCGGGACCGCGTGATTGCAGGATTGCTTGAAGTCGGACATCCTGAAGCGGACTCGACCGCAGCGTGGATGGACCGCTATGCGCGCAAAACCTGACGCTGCGGCGCGCGTCAGATTCGACAAATGGCTCTGGGCAGCACGGTTCTACAAGACGCGCAGCC
Source organism: uncultured beta proteobacterium (assembly GCA_963732105.1). Taxonomy (GTDB): domain Bacteria; phylum Pseudomonadota; class Gammaproteobacteria; order Burkholderiales; family Casimicrobiaceae; genus PALSA-1003. Next base: position 133,501 of record CAVSYL010000018.1, on the reverse strand, counting down.
TTGCGGCACAGGCCATCGATGCGGGACACGCACGCATTGACGGCGACCGCGTCAAGTCGGCACATTCCGTCAGAGTGGGTGAACGCGTTGCCCTGCGCCGTGCGGGGCTTGCATGGAGCATTGTCGTGGTTGTGCTGTCCGACCGGCGCTTGGGAGCCGACCACGCGGCAATGCTTTATGCGGAAACGCCGGAAAGCGCGGCGGCGCGCGCATCCGAAATCGCGCGCAGAAAAGCCGCCGCAATCAGCGCCCCCACGTCCGATGGCCGGCCGACCAAACGCGATCGGCGCAAGCTGCAGGAATTCCTGGACGAAGCCTGAACGGCGGGCGGGTCACACCGCCAGATCAGGCGCGCTGCTGCAACTCCTGCGGCATCGCACCCGCGACCCCGAGTTCACGCATCGCCGTCATCACTGAGCTGAAGTCTGCGGCCGTGCGAACGTTGGGGATGGGCTTCGCGAGCAGGTTGACCGCGCGGCCACTGACGACCAGCGGCAAACCTTCCGGCAACGAAGTGCGCAACGAACGGATCTCCTGGCCCGCGATCTTCCCGGAAATACCGCGATCGAACAGCAGGACCACCAAGGCAACTTTGTACGATCGCGCAGCACCGGCGACCTCTTGCGCGGGAACACCACTGCCAAGGGTCAGGCAGTTCACGCCCTCGGTGAAGAGCAGCAACTCGAGGATAGCGAGGCCGAGCTGGTTCGGATCGTTAGGCGGTGTAGCAACCAGGATTTGCCGCGAGTCTCGCGTCGGACGAACCAGGCGGGTAACATCGCGGAGCAGGCGCTGGGCAAGATCCGCGAAGCGCAATTCCTGGAAGTTCTGCATCTCGCCGCGAACGACGTGCTCATGTACCGCCTCGTTGAGCGGTATCAGCGTCTGCTCCAGGAATCGGCGCAGACCTTGGCCAACCAGCAGTTTGGATAGATGATTCTGCAGTTCACCGACGCGGTGCTCCGCGAGCAATTGAACCGCGGCCTCGATTTCATCAGGCAACGGCGCCGGATCTTCGACCGCGATACCGAGCATCGACTGCAACGCCGATTCGGCAAGCGGCACAACGGCGCCTGCGCGCCATCCTTCGGACAGAAGCTGCTTGATGACTTTGAGTCGCGCGACCTGGTCCTGCGGGTATACGCGATCGCCAAATCCATCGCGGCCGGGATTCGGAAAGCCGTAACGACGCTGCCACATGTACAACTGCTCACGTCGCAGCCCGGTGATGCGCACCACCTCACGAATGTGCAGTGAATCGCGGGGCGCCCCCGCGGCAGCTACTGTTGTTAATTGCGGTCCAGCGTCACTTCGGCGCGTGGGCGCCTTGATCAGGATTCCCATGGTGTTTCCTTTGCACTCCTGTGTTGCACAAGTATAGAGAATTCAGCTGTCGTTTTCAGTTTGGCGCGGAGCGGCAGTAGTGGCCGCAACGCGTCAGACCAAATTCCGGCAGACTCCACTGGGTTACCCCAAGAGGCACCTTGAGCCATGTACTTGCTTGTGGAACAAGGGCTTCCGGTGCGTCCAATGGCCTGAACTCCATCCGGTTGCTAACAACAACCGAGACAGTGCAAGTATCGTACCGGGACCGGTCCGCGCGATTGACCGTGAGGTACAGATGCCGGGTTATGGTCGCCATTGCCCAAGGCAGCGTTGCCAAACTGAGCAAGGCGGCCTACCCTTGGCGGGCGGCCGATGCTGCTTTTTTGCCGGGCTGGATGCGCTTTGCAGTCTCAAGGCACCGTCGCCCGATGATGCACACCTATTCACCGGTCAAAACGCACCCCTATGTTCGGTTTTGGACGATCGACCAAGGATCCTCTCGCGGAAAAGAAGGCCGTGGAACGTTGGCTTGCCTCGTTCCCGGCGAGCGACGTGCTTGGCACCCACTCGGCAATACTTACCGAACTTGGCGTCCTGGCCGCCCAGAATTCTCAGCGCACGCCGCAGCGACTTGAGGCCGTATTTCATCTCGATTCACGGTCCGAACCCCTGCGCCGCAGCCTGACCGCTCAATATCTCGAGCACGGCAATCGTTCGACCCGCGTCGAAAGCCAACTGTGGCAGGCGTTGTTCGACATGACACAGGCCTTCCTGCAGTGCTATCAGGCATTCTGGCGCGAAATCATCGGCCACGCGCAAAACAGCAAGTGGCAGGCACTTCTGCCCGAACTGCTGGCGCGGCAGATTACTCATCAGGGGATCGACGCCAAGATCCGTCTTTACCGTTATGAACAGTGGATTCCCGCGCGATGGGTGGAATTGCATTTGCTCTTCCAAAGCGCTTGCACGGCGCAAATCGAACGCGTTCCGGTCGCTACTCAGGCCGATGGCCTGCTGACGACGATCGAGCAGGAATACCTGCGCGTGCTGCTGCTGCAACTAATGAATGCGGGCAATCTTTCTCCGCGTCACGTGCAGTGGGTAGCCGAACAACTGGCAGAGTGGTGCGCGCCCCTGCGCCTGAACCTGGAGGCGCCGACGATGACCAGCTTCTACGTCGATCTAGGCGGTCGGGCCGGCCTGCGGCGACGTGGCCCGCAACCCCTCGAGGGGCGGGTGCTGTTCCTGGACACCCGCCCACTGCATGCCGTGCTGATGCAGAACGTCATTATGGTCGAGCAGAAAGTCCGTCAGGATCCTTTGTCCGAGCACACGCCACGGCGCGCTGATCAACTCAACCTGTTGACCAAGCTTGCGGCGCAGGTGGATCCCGAGTTCCGTCCCGTCGCACGGCGCGGTGAACGGCAGACCGCCTCCGGCAGCGTCGATGCGATCGTCGGATTTGCCAAGATATCCGGCTTTCTCCGCGACGAAGAAGCGGGCCCTGTTGCCGAGAGTCGCTCGCCCAGAGGTAACTATGGCGAGACGATGGAGATTGCGACTTTCGGTCATGTGCGCAACGAGAATTCGCGTACGCTGGATGTCGCACGACAGCGGCTTGCGGCCTACGCCGCGCAAGGCGGCGCATGGGACGTGCGCGATGTCTCGCAGACGGGCTACCGCCTTATCGCACCCATGACCGTAATCAATGCCGTGACGCTCGGAACGCTGGCCGCGATCCGCGTGGAGGGTCAACCGCTGTGGACGCTCGGCATCGTGCGCCGCATGAAGCGCTTGACGGCGGAGCGGGCGGAGATCGGCTTGCAGATCATCGCCAACAACCTGGTTGGCGTCGAACTTTCAAGTACGAAGCGCGGCGAGGCCGACTACTCGGTCGACGGTGCGGTTCCGACGGTTAGCGGCCGCCGCTTCCACGGATTATTCCTGTCCTTACGCAAGCGCAGTGACGACGCACCGATTCAGACGCTGATCGTGCCGGCGGGGGAATATCAGCCAGGAAAGCGGCTGCAGATGAGCATTGCGACGACGACGCAGCCGATCGCCTTTGGTCGCCTCCTCGAGCAGCAGCCTGATTGGATCTGGGCGACTATCGAATCGTACGAGCAAGCTGCGCCGCCGAATCTCACCGCCGGTTCCTGAGCCGCTCCGCCGATGTCGGTTGATCGCTACCGCGAAATCTGCGCGCAGCATCGGTGGAACGTCTCCGCCGATTTCAATATCGCCACCGCCGTATGCCGGCGCCACGCGGCGGATCGCTCTCGCGTCGCGATCCACTGGGAGGACGAAGACGGGGCTCGCGCGACGCTGACATTTCACACGCTCCAGCAGCACGCCGATCGGTTTTCCAACGTGCTTACCGCGCTTGGGATCCAGCGCGGCGACAAGGTTGCCATCATCCTGCCGCAACGACCGGAGACCGCCGTCGCCCATATCGCCTGCTATCAGATGGGCGCGATCGCGGTGCCACTGTCGTTCCTGTTCGGGCAAGACGCGCTCGAGTACCGCCTCAATGACGCGCAAGCGAAGGTTGTCCTCGTCGACAGCGCATCGCTACCGAACATCGCACCGATTCGTGATCGGTTGCCACATTTGTGCCACGTCATCGGCGTCGCCGGCGCGCGCGAATCCTGGACCCGGGATTGGACCACGCTGCTCGAAGACGCTTCGACGCGCTTCACACCGGTGCCGACCCGGTCCACGGATCCCGCATTGCTGGTGTACACGAGCGGCACCACCGGGCCTCCCAAGGGAGCGCTGATGCCGCAGCAATGTCTGCTCGGCAACCTCCCAGGGTTCGTGCATTCGCACGACGGATTCCCGCAGCCCGGCGACGTGTTCTGGTCGCCCGCCGACTGGGCATGGACGGGCGGCCTCATGGACGCGCTGCTGCCGACGCTCTACTTCGGCTACCCCATCGTCGGCTTTCGCGGCCGGTTCGAGCCCGAGCGCGCGCTGCAGTTGATGGCAACGCATCGGGTTCGAAACGCGTTCCTGTTCCCCACCGCGCTGAAGATGATCATGAAGGCGGTACCGCAGCCAGATAGGCGCTACACACTGCAGTTGCGCAGCATAATGAGCGCAGGCGAGCCCGTTGGTACGACCGTATTCGCCTGGGCGCAGGAGGCGCTTGGGGTCACGATCAATGAGATGTTCGGGCAAACAGAAATGAATTATATCGTCGGCAATTCGCACACGCTTTGGCCGGCGAAACCGGGTTCGATGGGCAGGCCCTATCCCGGGCATCGGATCGCGGTGGTCGATGACGGCGGCGCCGAAGTGCCCACTGGCACGCTGGGCGAAGTCGCGATGCACCGCATCGGAACGGATGGAACGCCGGATCCCGTGTTCTTTCTCGAGTACTTCAACAACCCCGAAGGAACGGCCCGGAAATTCACCGGCGACTGGTGTCGCACGGGCGATCTTGCCACGCGCGATGCGGATGGCTATCTTTGGTATCAGGGACGCGCCGACGACATGTTCAAGGCCGCCGGATACCGTATCGGCCCGTCCGAGATAGAGAACTGCCTGATCAAGCATCCGGCGATCGCCAACGCCGCCGTGGTGCCGAGCCCGGACGAGGTGCGCGGCAACATCGTCAAGGCTTTCATCGTTCTGGCGCCGGGCATCGAACCCTCGCTGACGCTGGAGCAAGAGATTCAGCGACACGTGCGCGAGTTCCTCGCGCCCTACGAGTACCCGAAGGAGATCGAATTCATCGACGCGTTGCCCATGACCACGACCGGGAAGGTACAGCGAAAGGTGCTGCGGGATCGCGAACGCAGCCGCAAGACGAGCGGCCCTTCTGCCGCCTGATCCCGCTCAAGGCTTCTTGGCCGCCGGCGTGCCGGCGAAGCGCTCGAGAAAGCGCCGGTGCATCATCACCCACACAATCGCCGGCGCGACTGTTGGCAGGATCAGCGTCCCGAACTGATAACTGAAGGCGATCAGCTCCCGTTGCACGGTGCTCAATCCCAATTGCGCAGCGATGCCGGGCTCGCCGATCAGATTGTTGAGAAAGTCGGCGACGACACTGAAGGTCTGAAACGGGATCAGCATCGCATAACCGACGGCGAGTTTGCGCAGCGCGCGTGGCTCACGCGTGGCAAGCGTCAAGGCCGCGAACAACGGCAGGCCGAACGAGAACAGGCGTGAGTTGCTCGGCACTTCGAGGACCGCCTTGGTGCCGGCGGCGATCGCGGCACCCACGGGTCTTAGCGAGGTGACAAAGGTGATCATCTCGCTGTTCTGCTCGACGCTCTGTACCAGATCGCCAAAGCCGATTCGTGCGACGAGTTGCGACAGGATGGCGACGGGCCACGCAAGGATCGGCGTTGCGATCCACCACAAAAAAAACGTCAGCAACAACCACGCCACAACCAGAAGAAGGAACGGGGCGAGCGATCTGCCGGGCATGACTTTGCCGGGAGGTCGCTCAAGCGGCCGCTGGCGCATCCCGCGGCAGCGTGCGCACCCACAGCAGCCACACCACCATGACGTCCAGCATGATCAGTGCCTGCCAGACATACAAGTGCGCCCATTCAAAGACGTTGAAGTTCCATTGGCCAAGGTAAAACAGACTGATGACGCGAATGATGTTCAGCCCCTGGACCGCAATGATGCCAATCACCATCCCGAGCAGCTTGTTTTTCCACGACGCGGGGAACGCGAGTATTGCGGCAACGAGCACGATCGTTGCCTCCACTCCGTTGCAGCCTGCCTCGATCGATACCGCGAAGCCGTTGCTGGCGCTCTGCAGCACCTTGCCGGACGCGAGCACGTGCGCATCGAAGATCTTGACGATGCCCGCGGAGATCGTCGCCAGCGTGTTCGTCCACGGAATGACGAACCATTCCTGCCCCCAGGGGCTCAACTCGAGCCCGAAGAGACCCGCCTGCAGCAGCAGGAAAAGGATAAAGAAACGGACCATTGACGAGGATTTTACGCGCTGGTCCGCGCAGTCAGCCAACCTTCGACCGCGCCAGTGGCGGGTTCTGCGCGAAATAACGTTTGACGCCGCCGAGAATCGACTCCGCGAATTGCTGCTGGTACGCGTCGCTCTTGAGCTTCAGCTCCTCATCGGGATTGGAAATGAACGCGGTTTCGACCAGGATGGACGGGATGTCGGGCGCCTTGAGCACCGCGAAGCCCGCCTGCTCGACGATACCCCGGTGCAGCGGGTTGTTTGCGCCGATGCCCTCGAGCACCGAACGGCCGACGCGCATGCTGTCGTTGATCTGCGCGGTCTGCGACAGGTCGAGCATCGTTTGCGCGAGCATCGGCTCACGATTGTCCAGATTGACGCCGCCGATCAGGTCGGCTTCGTTCTCGCGCTGCGCGAGCCAGCGCGCTGCGGCACTCGTCGCGCCTCGGTCCGAGAGCGCGAATACCGATGCGCCCCGCGCCGTCGGGGTCGTGAAAGCATCGGCGTGCAGGGAGATGAACAGATCGGCCTGGACGCGTCGCGCCTTTTGCACGCGCGCGTTGAGCGCGACATAGTAGTCGTCGTCGCGCGTGAGCATGGCGCGCATGCCGGGCTCGCCGTCGATGAGGGTCTTGAGCCTGCGCGCGATCGCCAGCGTGACGTTCTTCTCGTACGTGCCGCGCTTGCCCACTGCGCCGGGATCTTCACCACCGTGGCCCGGGTCAATGGCTACGATCACCGGCCGCCGGGAGGGGCCGGACGGTTTCGGACGGGCGATCTCGCCGGAGGGCGCCGGTTTGTCCGTAGCGTCAGGGCCGAGGCGTTCGTTTTCGAGGAGTGCCATCAACGGATCGGGCGGCGTCAGCGAGTAAAGATCCAGCACGACGCGATAGCCGTAATCGCCGGCCGGCTGCAGTGCGAACAGTTGCGGGTTGACGTCGGTCTTGAGGTCGAGCACCAGTCGCAGTACACCGGGCTTGAAGCGCCCGACGCGAATCGACTGGATGTACGGATCGTCAGGATGCACCAGGCGGGGTAGCTGCTCGATCTCGCTCGTCAACTCGACGTCTTCCAAGTCCAGCACCAGGCGCGACGGATTCTTGATGGCGAGCATCTGGTGTGCGATCGGCGTACGCGATTCGAGGATGAGTCTCGTGTATTCCTGCGCCGGCCAGACCCGCGCCGACGCGATCGCCGCGGCGTGCAGCGACGTTGGAACGAGGCATTGCGCGGCTGGCAGCAACAACCACTGGCAGACCCGGCGACGCGCGAGACTGACGCGGGCTACGGCGACGTTGGGTCGAAGGCGGTGAGACATACGCTACCCGCAGTCGTTCGCGCCGCGAGGTGCAGCGTCCGCCCGGCGCGGCTCAGCGCGAGCGACAACGCGAGGTCGGCCAGGGGCAGGCGTTCCGCCACACGCTCCGGCCACTCGATCACGCAGATCGCGCCTGGCCGGAAGTACTCCGCAAAGCCCGAACTGTCCCATTCATCAAGATCGCCGAAGCGATAAAAATCAAAGTGATAGAAGTATAAGCTCGAAATCGCGTAATGTTCAACCATCGCGTAGGTCGGGCTTTTGACGGAAGCCCTCCAGCCAAGCCCTCGCAACATTCCACGGACCAGCGTCGTCTTACCGGCACCAAGTTCGCCGGACAGCGTAACGATCATTCCGCCGACCAATCCCGACGCGAGCTGTTCACCCGCAGCAACGGTCGCAGGCGCGTGGGGCAGGAAGGTCGAACGCTCTTCTATAATCTTCGTCATCGTTTACTGCAGTAGGGCCTAACTTGTCGCCGAGCAATACTGTTCGTGACTTCACGGCGCTGACCGCCGACATCCAGACCTGGGGACGCGAACTCGGCTTCGGGGAAATCGGCGTCGCGGACACCGAGCTTTCTGTCGAGGAAGCACGGCTGCTGGCATGGCTCGGCGCCGGCCGTCACGGCGAAATGGATTATATGGCACGGCACGGCACGCGCCGCGCGCGCCCGGCCGAACTGGTGCCTGGCACATTGCGCGTGATCAGCGCGCGTCTGGACTATCTTCCTTCCAGAGCGCGCGACAGCGAGGCCGTGCTTGCCGATGGCCGCAAGGCCTATATCTCGCGCTACGCGCTCGGCCGCGACTACCACAAGGTCCTGCGCGAGCGGTTGCAGCGCCTTGCGGAGCGCATTCGCAATGCCGTGGGCGACTTCAGTTATCGCGTCTTCACCGACAGTGCTCCGGTGCTCGAAGTCGCGCTCGCGGCGAAGGCCGGCCTCGGTTGGCGCGGCAAGCACACCTTGCTGTTGACGCGTGAAGCGGGCTCGTACTTTTTTCTCGGCGAGATCTACACCGACCTCCCGCTCAGCACGACCGACGCCGTGACGCCCCATTGCGGGAGTTGCCGCGCGTGCCTCGATGCGTGCCCGACCGGCGCGATCGTCGCGCCGTACGAACTCGACGCGCGTCGCTGCATCTCGTACCTCACCATCGAACTCAGGGGAAGCATCCCGGAGGACCTGCGTCCCTTGATCGGCAATCGAGTCTACGGGTGCGATGATTGCCAGCTGGTCTGTCCGTGGAACAAGTACGCACAGTCGAGCGAGGATGCCGATTTTGCCGTCCGCAACGGACTCGACGACAGCGCGCTGGTCACGCTGTTCGCGTGGTCGGCCGCAGAATTCGATACGCGTCTGCGCGGCAGCGCCATCCGGCGCATCGGCTATGAACGATGGTTACGCAACATTGCGGTAGGCCTGGGCAACGCCGGCTACGATCAGGCTTGCGTTGCCGCGTTGTCGGCGCGGCGAGACGATTCATCGCCGCTGGTTCGTGAACACGTCGCGTGGGCGCTGGCGGAGCAAGAGCGTAAGCGCCACGCGCAGACTTAGAGCGCGAAGGCTGCAGCGAGCGAAACCGTGTACACCCGTGCTGTGTCGTCGCCAACCATGTCCGTATCGAGCCATCGCGTCCGCACGGTCAGCCGCAACTGCGTAATGCCAGCAGGACATGGCACGATTGGTGACAGCAGCACCGATTCGGCAGCGTAGGCGTCGAAGCCGGCCAGCTCGCGATCGTCGGTCGAAATCGCTACGCGAAACGGCCGCGTACCGACCGCAGCGTAGAGTCGCAGCACGATCAGCAACGATGCAGGCGCATCGACGGGCACGACGAACGAAGGCTCCGCACACGCGGGCGAAAGCACACGCAGCTGATCCGGCGTCGTACTCAGCGTCCACTCGGCAGGCGAAAATGTCGCGATGATCGCCTCCCGAGGTCCCGTCTGGATGTCGGGCAGCAACGCGCTTGCCGCGTCGAGGAGCCGCGCGACGCGTGGCGGAAAGGCATAGACGACATTGTCCTTCACCGGAAAATGCCGCGCCAGGCGCGCTCCCGGCGCGACATTGCGTGCGCCGCCTTTGCGCACGGCCAGCGACACCTGTGCGCCGAAGACATCGGCAACACCCATCTTGAAATCCGCCGATGCGGCGTCCGCCGGCAGCGCCGCAAGGGCATCGACCGTCGTCGCACAGAGCTTCGCGATCTCAGCGCGATCAGGGACGCCGAAATCCATGCCGCGGTCGACCGCGCTCATGGCACTTGCGGCTTCCGCAATGCGCTGCGTCATCTCATTAGTCAGCCAACGCCTGCAATCGGGCGCGTCCGCGCGTGCGCGATCGAGCAGCTCGTACTCGAATGCCTCCATGCAGGCGTCCGTGTTCACCGTCATCCGCACCGGCGTGCAGTTCGCCGCCAGCGCGCCGCACAGCGCGCCGAGCGGGATCGTCTGATTCTCCACCATGCCGAACAGCGTCTCCGGGCGCGTATTCGGGAAAGGCTCGGCTACCGTGCGCATGATGCCGAGGCGCACCAGCGCCTGCTCCAGCCCTCCGTACTGCTCGATGCGGTTCGCGCGAAAGCGGTAGTGACAGAACTGCCGGCGGCATGGCTCGTTCTCCAGGAGCAGCACTCCTCCCGGCGCGAGCACGCGCACCATTTCCGCGAGCACTCCCTGCCAGCGCCACGTGTGGTGCAGTGCCGAACAGATGTAGACCAGATCGAATTGCTCGTCCGCGTAAGGCAGGTCGTGGAAGTCACCGGCGACGCAGATCGTACCGTCGGTCCGCAAGCCCTGTTCCGTCGCAATGCGGCGACCCAGCCGCAGCGTGCTCGGGGAAATATCGAGCAAATCGGTACGTGCGCCGAGCCGATCAAAGAGCATGTAACCCGTCGTGTGCGCGTACGCGGCGATTTCCAGGATGCGAAGATCCCGCGTGCGAGCCATGCCTGCTTCGGCAATCAGTGCGCTGACAACGCCGTAATGTTCCTCGCTCACGGTCGCAAGCCGCGAGTCCACGGTGAGCGAATGCCATGCGAACTCACCCAGAATGGGCAGAAGCTCCGGGTCGAGGCCGCCCTGCTCGCGCACTTCGCCCGCCGCTATCCACGTTGTCGGCGGCGGCGATGCGGTCCAAATGCTCGCGTCGAGCAGCGATGCACCGGGATGCAACCGCTGCGGAAGTCGTGCCTGCCAGTTTCGCAGCCGCCCAAACAGTGAGCGACCGGACATCAGCATCGCGAACCTCGCGGCCTCGTGCCGTTGCTGCGTAGCTGACGCGCACGCATTCGCGTCATCGGATGAGCTGATTCATCGAGACGATGGGCAACATCACTGCAAGCACCAGGATCAGCACGATCGCACCCATGACCACGATCAACAGCGGCTGGATCAGTGCGGCCAGCCAGGTGAGTCGTCTTTCGACGTCGTCCTCCTGCCCGCGCGCCGCGCGCGCCAGCATGGCCGGCAGTTGCCCGCTTTGCTCGCCGTTCGCGACCAGATGCACCAGCAGCGGCGGGAATACGCGCTCGCTTGCCAGTGAGCGCGATAGCGTCACGCCTTCGCGCACGCGACTGGCTGCGGAATGCGCGGCGCGCCGGATCGGCCGTGCCCAGATCACGTCGCCGGCGGTTTCCAGCGCGCGCAACAGCGGCGCGCCGCTGCCAGTCAATATCGCAAGTGTGCTGGCGAAGCGCGCCGTGTCAAGGCCCGAGAGCACCCTGCCGATGACCGGGAGACGCAGCAGGAATGCCTGCCAGCGCTCGCGCCAGGCCTCCCTGCGCAACAACAGCGCCGCACCGATCGCCAGCAACAGCGCTCCGCCTAACCAGTACCAACCGGTCGCGCGGAGGAAATCGCTGGTCGCGATCAATGCGCGCGTCAGAAACGGGAGCGTCTGGCGGCTTTGCTGGTAGACCGCGACGATCTGCGGAACAACGTAGAGCAGCAAGGTAGCGATCACCGCCATGGCGATCACCGTGATCAGTGCAGGATAAATCAGCGCCGTGGTGAATTTTGCGCGCAGTGCCTGGCGTGCCTCGAGATAGTCCGCGAGGCGCGCCAAAACTTCGCCGAGCTGACCGGTCTCGCTTCCGACTGCGACCAGGCCTCGGTAGAGCTCGGAGAACGTCCGCGGGAATCGCGATAGCGCCGCCGCCAAGGGCTCGCCGGAACCGACCTGCACCCGAATCGCGTCGAGCATGCGCGCGGCGACCGGGTGATCGGATTGCTCCGCGACCGCGGCAAGCGCCTGGTCGAGGGGCATGCCCGAGACGACCAGCGTGGCCAGCTGCCGCGTGGTAAGCGATAGGGCTGCCGACCCCAGACGGGTCGCTTCCGCCCGCCTGTTGCCGGGGGCAATGCCCGGTTCGATCGCCGTCGGAAAGAGCCCGTCGCCGCGAAGTCGGTCGCGCACCGCACGTGCATCCGCCGCATCGACCATGCCGCGGCGCGGCCGGCCCGCTGCATCGACGGCTTCGTAGCGAAATGCGGCCATGGGCGAGACCCGACCTGCTAGCGGCCGCAGCCGCGCAACGGCGTGCGCCACAGAAACTCTCTGCTTCTACCCATCATCATCAAATTGACCTGTTTGTCGAGCACCAGCGGATGCGACGCGGCGTCCAACTGCTCGAGCGGATGCGACTTCGATGACTTGACCACATCAGACCGTGCCGCTGACGCGCACCAGTTCGGCCAGCGACGTGGTGCCATCGGCCAGCCAGCGAGCTCCGTCCACGGCCAGCGACCGTCCGCCGCCCTTCGTGTAGACCGCGCGCAGCGCAGGTTCGCCCGCGCGGTCGTGAATCAACCGTCGCAGCGCTTCGTCGATCAGCACCAACTCGTAGACTCCGGTGCGTCCGCGATAACCCGTGTTGCCGCACGCGGTGCAACCCACCGGCTGGTACAGGAGCGGCATGGGCGCCAGACCCATTTCCGCCGCCAACGCCGCTTCGCCATCGCTTGGCGGCGCCGCGCGGCGACACACCGGGCATAGGCAACGAACCAGTCGCTGCGCGAGAACGCCAAGCAGACTCGACGCAAGCAGATAGGGTTCGACGCCCATGTCGGCAAGACGGGTCACCGCACTGACGGCATCGTTGGTATGCAACGTCGCCAGCACCAGGTGTCCGGTAAGGCTTGCCTGCACCGCGATCTGCGCAGTCTCGAGGTCGCGAATCTCGCCGATCATGATGATGTCCGGATCCTGGCGCAGGATCGAACGAAGCGCGCGCGCAAAGGTCAGCTCGATGCGCGGATTGACTTGCGTCTGGCCAACGCCGTCGAGCGCGAATTCGATGGGGTCCTCGACCGTCATCACGTTAAGCGCGCCGCGCGGCAGCCGCGACATCGCCGCGTACAGGGTGGTCGTTTTGCCGGAGCCCGTCGGGCCCGTCACCAATACGATACCGTGCGGCTCGCGGATCAGCAGATCGATTGCGCTCAGTGCGTCGGCGCTCATGCCCAGTGCAGTGAGGTCCAGCCACGCCGTGTCCTTGTCGAGAAGCCGGAGCACGACACGCTCGCCGGGTCCGGTGGGCAGTGTCGACACGCGCACGTCGACGCTCTTGTCCCCGAGTTTCAGCGCCATGCGTCCATCCTGGGGCAAGCGCTTTTCGGCAATGTCCATGCTGGCCATGACCTTGAGCCGCGACACCAGCGCCGCGTGCAAGGCGCGAGGCGGCTCGATCACGTCGCGCAGCTCGCCGTCGATGCGAAAGCGCACTACCGAGCGCGACTCATAGGGCTCGAAATGCAGGTCGGAGGCACGTTCGCGCAGCGCCTGCAACAGCAGTGCGTTGATCATCCGGATGACCGGTGCGTCCGACGTGCTGCCGAGCAGGTCCTCGGCCTTCGGGATGTCCTGCAGCAATCGCGCCAGATCGGTGTCGCGCGACAGGTCTTCGCTGATTTGCGCGACAGGTGCGGATCCCTGGTTGTACGCCTGCGCGAGCTCGGCGGCGAAACGCTCGGCGTTGACCGTCAGCGTCTTCAGCGGTCGCTGCAGCACGCGTTTGAGTTCGGCGATGCCTTCCAGCGAGGCATCCGCACGGGCGAGCACAAGCACCGCATCGCCTTCGTCGCGCAGCGGCAGCACACCGTGCATGCGCGCGAACGCGTACGGTACGCGCCGTGCCGGAGCGCTCGGCGTCGTGGCAGCGTCGGGTGCGGGTATCGAGGAGCCTGCGGCCACGAAAGCGACTACTTCGCCGGCATCGGATTCGCCGGCTGCGGCGTGGCCGGTGCCGGCGAGACCGACTGAGGAATTTCCGACTGCGTGGGTGTCACCGGATGCAGCGACGCCGGCGACAGCGGCAGGAACCACGGCAGCGGTATCTGCGACGGCGGCGGCGTGAGCGGCGTCGTTGGCGTCAGCGGCAACGGCATTTGCGGAAAATCGAGATTGGGCAGAACCGGCGGCCACATCTTCGGATCCGGCTTGATGCTCTTTTCCTCCCCGATGATGTAGTTGTAGCGATCGCTCGTGATCGCGTTGCTCAAACCAGCATTGCGGACGATGGTCGGACGAAGGAACACCATCAGGTTGGTCTTGTTGCGCGCCCGCGTGTCGTAGCGAAACAGTGAGCCGACGATTGGAATGTCGCCAAGAAATGGCAGTTTCTGCGTACCGTCGTTCTGGCTGTCCTGGATCAGTCCGCCGAGAACGATGATCTGACCATCCTCGACCAGCACCGTCGACTCCACCGAACGCAAATTGGTGATGATGCCGGCTGCGTTGGTCGTATCCGCAATCGCGGACACTTCCCCGTAGATCGACAGACGCACCGTTCCACCTTCGGTGATTTGTGGTTTCACGCGCAACGTGAGACCGACATCCCTGCGTTCGATCGTCTGAAACGGCGTGACGGTCGTCGTTGAGCCCGTCTGCGCGTACTGGCCGGTAATGAATGGAACATTCTGTCCGACAATGATCCTGGCTTCCTCGTTGTCGAGCGTCAGGAGGTTGGGCGTCGAGAGGATATTGGCGGTGTTGTCGCCCTGAAGCGCCCGGACGAGAAGCGCCAGGTTGGTGATCGTGCCCAGGCCGGGAATCGTGATCGATCCGCGAATGATGCCGAGGTTGAGACCATTGCCGGCGCTGCCGAGATTGGCAGACGTGTCGATGATATTAGTTCCGCCACCGCGCGCGCCAAAATTGGTGCCGCCCCCGACGTAGGAGTTGGTGCTGTTCGCTCCCTGTAGGTACTGCCACTGGATGCCGAACTCGGCGGCCCTGTCGGCGCTCACCTCGACGATCAACGCCTCGACGAAAACCTGTGCGCGCCGCGTATCGAGTTTCTCGACGATGGCGCGAATGTTGTTGTAAACCGGTTCGGGCGCCATCACGACCAGCGCATTGTTCGCGATGTCGGCCTGGATCGTAACGCCTCCTGCGGCTCCGCCGCCACCGCCGCCGCCGCCCCCACCTCCACCGCCCGCCCCGTATCCAGCGCCAATCGCCGACGAAGCTCCGGAACTGCCGCCGGTCGCGCTCATCGGGCTCGTATTGACGCTGGTGCTGGCTGCGCCAAGAGACTGGCTGCTTGCGCCAAGCGACGGCGTTACCGCGCCCCCGGACAGGCCCGTGCTCGGTCCGGCGTCGCTACCGCCAGCGAGCAGCGACCGCAGCGTATACGCCACGCGCGCGGCTTCGGCGTTCTTCAGGTAGATGATGAAAATATTGCCGCCGGCGCGACCCGGCGTATCGAGCTGCTCGATCAGCGAGCGCACCCGGGCGAGCCGGGTGGCGCTTTCCGCCCGCACCAGAACGCTGTTGGATCGCTGGTCGGCGACCAGGACGACGCGTTGCTGCGGATCGGGCGCCACTCCCGCTGTCTGACCCGACTCGGCAAGCAGTCGATTCAGAGTCGACACCATGTCGAGCGCCGAGGCATATCGCAGCGTCACCACGATGGGCTCGCTCGCGGGCGGTGCGTCGAGCGAAGCGATGATCTTGTCGATCCGCCTGAGATTCTCCGCGTAGTCGGTGATAACCAGCGCGTTCGCACTGGGGAGCGCAGCGATTGCGTTGTTCGGTGTGATCAGCGGTCGCAAAATGTTGACGAGTTGCCCCGCGGATTCGTACTTGAGCGCATAGACCGCGGTCACCAATCGATCGCCACCACCCGAGTTGCCGCCGGCAACGACCGGCGAGCCCTGTTGCTTGGCATCAGCTTCCGGAACGATTTTGGTGACGCCGTCGCCTTCGATCGCCGCAAACCCCTGCAACCGCAGCGCCGAGAGCAACGTGGGATAGACGGCGGATCGCGGCACCGGGCGCGACGAGACGATGTTTATGACTCCCTTGACCCTGGGATCGACGACGAAATTGCGCCCGGTCATCTCCGACACCGCCCTGACGACCGCGTCGATGTCGGCATTGACGAAGTTCAATGTGACCGTATCATCTACCGCAAGGACGGGCAGCGCCAACCACAGGCCAACGAACAAAATTGTAAGAAGTTGTAGTCTTTTCATGGGCATGGAGCACCACGGACGCCGCCGCGGCTCGGGTGAATGATAGCATGGGGGTCAAGCCGCCTCGCGCGATGCAAAGGCAGCAACCTCTGCTGGAATTGAATCCGGCTGCAGCAGTCGCGCCATCTAAGCTGCATGAAACAATTCAGGGAGATTCCGATGCACGGTAGCACAGCCGTCCGCACCTGGCCGCGGGCCGCCGTACGCGCGGGATTCATTGCACTTGCGACGATGCTGGTACTCGCGGCGTCGCCGGTGCCCGCCGTGAACCCGCCGCCCCCGCCCGCCAGCGACACCCGGATCAAGGTCACGCCGTTTCCGCCATCGGTGCAGATCGACGCCGACGACGACGACAGCGACAACGAAACCGCACACGGCAAACACCACCACTCCGTTATTCGACTCGATTCGGACCGCGACTTCGAATCGTTCAAGAATGCAGTGAATACCGCGCCGTGGATCGTCGGGCTCGTATTCCTGGTCGTGGGATCGATTTTCCTGACGCCCGTCATCCTGCTTGTCGGTATCGTCTGGTACAAGCTGCGCAAGACACGCCTGCAGAACGAAGCCCTGCTCAAGCTCGCCGAAAGCGGCGTCATGCCCGCCGGGCAGGCGGTAGATGCGGTCGCCTCGGGCGTCATGCCTGCGTCTTCCGCCATAGGCGCCGCAGGTGCGACGGGCAATGCCCCGACGAGTACCCTGCAACAGACGGTGATCGCAACGCGGCGGCGTGCGGTATGGTCAGACCTGCGCAAGGGCATTCTGCTCTGCGCATTCGGGCTGTCGCTGACCGCCTATTGGATGATCGAGCACGGTTCGGCGAGTTGGCTCGGGCTCATGCTCCTGTTCGTCGGCGTCGGTTACATCGTTCTGTGGTGGCTCGAAGATCGCCACCTTGCGCAAAACGACTCCCGCGAAGGATCGGGCTGATGCAACGGAGCGCAACCGATAACTGACTGCACCCATGACGTCGCCGCCTGTCAGCGACGCCGCGCTGATCGCCCGTGTCGTCGTCAGCGACGATCGGCACGCGTTCGATGAGCTCGTGCGTCGCCATCAGTCGGCCGTCAGGGCAACGCTGCGCAAGTTGACGAACGGCAACCACGCATTGGCGGACGATCTGGCTCAGGAGACTTTCTTGCTGGCATATCGAAATCTGAAGTCGTTTCGGCAGGAGGCACGATTCTCGACCTGGCTCTATCGCATCGCCTACAACGCATTTCTCGGCGAAGCCCGGAAGATGAAGGAGCTGCCCTTGTCCGACGACGCCGAGTCGCTTGCGGCGCCTGCCGACGCCGTCGAGGGACGCAGCGTTGCGCGAAGTGCGGCGCTGTCGATTGACCTTGGGCGCGCCATGCATGTTCTGTCGGACGCGGAGAGAGCCGCGATCGTGCAGTGCTATCATAACGACTTGACGCATGAAGAAGCGGCCGTGGTTCTTGGTTGCCCGGTCGGAACGGTCAAAACCCATATCCTGCGCGCCAAGGAAAAGCTCAAGGCCCGTCTCGGCGCGTGGGCACCCGAAAAATGAACGTGAACATGCACGCAAAAGACCCCGATGTCGGTGACGACTGGCTTGACGCTGCGCTGCGCGCCGATGGTGTAGAGCACCGCTCGGAGTACATTGCCGATGGCGGCTTTGCGGCGCGCGTCATGGCAGGATTGCCGCGGCCGGCGGCGCTGCCGACCTGGCGGCGCCCGGTGGTCGCATTGCTGTGGCTCTGCGCAGGGGCGGCGGCGGTTCTGGCCGTTCCCGGAATGTTCGATGACGTGTTCCGCAGCGCGGTCGCGCTTGTGGTCGGACACCGCATCGGCGTCGCAGACGTCGTCGCGCTGCTGGTCATTCCGAGCATGGCCGCGTGCGGCATGCTGGTCTACGCCGCGCGCGTCGACTAGCCGACGACACGCGCGAATTCTTTCGCTGGAAAAAAACAAGCCGCACTTGCGCGCGGCCGGTTTCCTCCTCCATTGTCGCGTTTGGCGCGGTTCGTCGCCTATTCGTCCTTGAGGGTGAACGTCAGCTCGACTTCACCCACGAATTTTTCACCCTCGGCTTGAAACTTCCATTGCGATAGGGCGCGCGTGACCTCTTTGTTGAATACGCCGGGAGGATCCGCCTCGACGATCCTCACCTCGGAGACAAGGCCTTTTTCGTCGATGAAAAGACGCGCCACCACCCTGCCTTTGGCGATGCCTGCGCGGATGGCCTCGCGCGGATAGACGGGCTCGACTTTAACAAGCGGCGTGATTCCTTTTCGGATCGCTGGTTTCGGTGGAGGCGCCGGGGCCGGCGGCGCGATCACGTGCTGCTCGGTCGGCACCGTCGTCGTGGGCGCCGAGATGACCGGCTCCGACGGGGGAGTGGGCACGGGAATGTCCGGCGGCGGTACGTAGGGTTCCACAGGCGCCTGGACCTTTGGCGGCTCAATGATCTTCTTTGGCGGCGGTGGTGGCGGCGGCGGCGGTAACTTGACCTCGTCGATGATGGTCGCTGTGAGCGGCTTCTTGATCACTTCGACGGCATTGCGCGCGAGTCCGGTCAGCAGCGCGTAGATGACGAATATGTGCAGCAGGATGACGAACGCCATACCCACCAGGTGGCGCGTCGGGTTTCTCTGTTGCCGCGCGAAATCCATGTTGTCGTTGCTCCAGCGGCGGGCGCGGTTGCGCCCTCATTAACCACAATTCAATCGCAGTTTCAACTTGCAACCACTCGTGTGTCGGCCGCCTGCGTCGACTCACCTTCGCGCGATCCCCGTGCTGCGCACGGGGCCCCTCGCTGCGGGCTCGCGCCGCTACTCGTCGATGAACTGCTCGCTGCCGACGATGCCTATCTTGGTCAGTCCGTTGCGCTGCGCCGACGCCATCACGCCCGCCACGATTGCGTACTTGGCCGCTTTATCCGGGCGCAAGTGCACTTCGGGCTGGAGCTGCTGTGCGGCGGCGTCTCTCATCTTTGCTTCGAGCGTCGCGCGATCGGACACCACTTCCGCGTTCCAGTAGACGGCCCCGGTGTTGTCAATGTCCAGCTTGACGATTTCCGGCTTGACGATCGGCGGCGGCGGGTTGCCCGTCGGCATGTTCAGATTGACCGAGTGCAGCTGGATCGGAATCGTGATGATGATCATGACCAGCAGCACCAGCATCACGTCGATGAGTGGCGTCGTGTTGATGTCCATCATGACTTCGGGATCACCGGAGCCGCTCGAACCTACGTTCATCGCCATGACACGCACCTCTGCATTTGGACACTCGAGATCATGTCAACCCCCTTTCGCGGGCGGCTCGGTGATGAAGCCGACTTTCGCGATTCCCGCACGCTGACATGCGTAGATGATGCGACCGATGGACTCGTAGTCCGCGCCTCCGTCGCCACGGATCTGTACCTCCGGCTGCGGCGTGAGTACGGCGATTTTCTTCAGCCGGTCGATCAGGATGGCAGTGCTGGGAATACGCAGGTCGTTCCAGTAGATGCGACCGGCGACGTCGACCGAAAGGGTGATGTTCTCGGGCTTGGTTTCGCGGACCTCGTTGCGTTCTTTCGGCAACTGGACGGGGATCGCCGTAGTGATCACGGGGATCGTAATCAGAAATATGATCAGCAGCACCAACATCACGTCGACCAGCGGCGTGGTGTTGATGGCCGAGACGACTTCGTCCTCGTCGCCGCCGGCCGGCCCGACGCTCATCGCCATGGTCTAGGCCTTGACGGCGGACTTTGGTGCACTCAGGAGGACGGCGTGCAGGTCCGCCCCGAATCCGCGAACACGTTCCATCGCCGCCTTGTTGCGGCGGACGAGCCAGTTGTATCCGAGGACAGCCGGCACCGCGACCGCCAGACCAATTGCGGTCATGATGAGGGCCTCGCCCACCGGGCCGGCAACCTTGTCGATCGAAGCCTGACCGGCGATACCGATGGCGGTCAACGCGTGATAGATGCCCCAGACCGTGCCGAATAGCCCCACGAAAGGCGCGGTCGAGCCGACCGTGGCAAGAAATGCCAGGCCGTCCTGCGTTCGGCTCTGCACGTTATCGATTGCACGCTGGATCGACATCGAAATCCACTCGTTCAGATCGACGCTGCCAAGCAATCCGGTGTGCTTATTGGTCGCCGCGAGACCCGACTCGGCAATGAACCGGTATGGGCTGCTTGCCTTGAGTTGCTCCGTTCCCTGGCGCACTGAAGGTGCGCTCCAGAACGATTTTTCCGCGGCACGAGCCTGCTTGCCCATTTTGTACTGCTCGTAGACCTTGGTGATGATGATGTACCAACTGCCCATCGACATGATGACGAGAATGACCAGTGTGGCCTTGGCGATGAAGTCGCCGCCTTTCCACAGCGCTTCGAGGCCGTAGGGATTGTCGACTAGCGCGTCGTTGGCGCGGGCGCTCGGGGCGGCGGGCGCAGGAGCAGCAGCTGGCGCGGGCGCCGCGTCCGGCGGAGCAGGTGCTGCCGAAGGCGCAGTCGGCGGCGCGGGCTGCGCCTGCGCAGGGTGCGGGACGACCAGGGCGGCCATCATGAGCAGCGCTGCAGCGAATGCGGCCATTCGGGTCTTGTTCAACATGTTGTCTCCAGACAGAAGGTTATTCGGTCGGTCAGTGGGTTCATGGTCCGGCGTGTACGGACGACTCCCCCGACAATCGCCGCCCCGCGGGTAGCGGGAACGGGCGCTACTACGTGTGGGATAGGGTTCTCCGGTGACCGTTTGCTGCCAATGAACTCCGCCACGACTCACTCACGCCACTTGTAGCACGGCGCGCGCTCAGCCTTGACGCGCAAATCGCCAAACCACATGCAAACCACAGGCCAAAACACGTTGGCCCCGCCACGGGGCGAGGCCAAGCTTTCTTCACGAAGCCGCGGGATTCTACACAAAAGTGCCAAGAAATGCACCCAATAAACACAATCTGGCGCTCCCCAGGCAGGTGCTCAGGAGCCTTGCGTGGGAATTATACGCGCCGCGTCCGTTGCACACGGCCGCAGCGATTCGTCGCCGCCTGGACGTTCTCGCCCGCCGAATCAGCGGGTTCGTCGCTCGCCTGTTGAGGGAGACATCCGCGGGATCTAGGATTCATTCGAATTTGCGAAAACATGAATCCGGACCGCGGCAGCGCCGCATCCAAGCATAGCCTTCACAAGACAACAGGAGACCAGACATGAACAGCTACGATCCCGCCCACCCTCGCTTCGCAATCGGGCTTGCCGCCATCATCATGTCGGCGATCACCATTAGCGTGCTGGTCATCCTACCGTCGAAGATGGAGCCGGAGAGCCAGGCATTCTCCCAGTTGGCCGCCCTGAGCTCCGTCGGTGCCAACCCCTGCGCGCCGGCCAAGCTCAAATGTGTCGATCTGGCTTCGGTACGCGATGCCGCATCGCCTGCGCAACAGAGCGTTGCCACGAGCGCGAAGTGCAAGGAATTGGGATAGATAGCCTGGTCTCACGGTCGGGATTTCGTGTCCCCATAGCACCGACCGTGGCCTACTTGACCAACGGAATAGCCGTTGCGACGTCGTATGCTTGGTATGCAAGGATTTTCATTTCGAGTTGCACGTAGCGCGCCGCTTTCTTCGGCGGCAGCGCCCTCATGACCTTGGTCAGCATGCTCCGCGTTGCCTTGACCTCAGCTTCGTCGGCGGCGATCAGCTGGTTCGACAGACTCCTGGCGTAGAGGTCGGAGATGGGCCTGTCCAGGGTGATCACGCCTTGCAGCGCAAGCGCTCGCTGTCGATTGCTCAGGTCCAGATCGCGTTGGTAGGCATCGTAGATCGGCCAGAATTTTTTCGCTTCGGCCTGCGTGAGATTGAGCGTCGACGCAACGAGGGCTTTCTTGTCCGCGCGCACCGCGGCGCGCAATGCCTGCATGTCGGTCGCATCAGCCGCACTCCCTTCGGCGATCGCCATGGGCGCCGCAAGCACCAACCAGGCGCACAACAAGGCACTCAGGTATTTATTCATTTTCTTCCTTGATATCGACTTGCGACACAGGTGCTCTAATGCGGCGGCAACGTTCTCGCTACACATTTTCCGCCGACATTCTAGCGCGAAGCAGCCTGGTCGCGGCTTGACTCGATCGTTCGCGGCGAAGATACTTTTGCAGGCGGTCTTGGCCTGCACACGCCTGAAGCTGCGTCTGACCGGCGTTGCGCATGCCGCGGCAGGTCTACCGGACAAGGAGAGTCGGATGAGGGTCTGGGCCGTCGCACTCGTCTCAATCCTGGTCGCGGGTTGTGCAACCGCGCCGATGGCGCCGCGCGCCGATCACCTGTTCAAAGATCATTTGTTTGCCGCCCCGTCGGAGCGCGTGAGCGCCGACGCCGTTTTTGCGCTCAGCGACGACATGAAGCGCTATCTCAACGAGCAGCTCGCCACCCAATCGCGCACCAAAGGTCCCCAACGGGCGCTGCTCGATGCGCTGTACAGCAAGCACCAGCTCAAGCTCGTCTACGACGCGGAGATGACCCGAAACGCGGCGCAGACTTTCACGGCAAGAGCCGGCAACTGCCTGTCCCTGGTCCTGATGACGGCCGCGTTCGCGAAGGAACTCGACGTCCCGGTTCGCTACCAGATCGTGCTTGGAGACACGGTTTGGAGTCGCAGCGGCGGGATGTATTTCTCCATCTCGCACGTGAATCTGACGTTGGGCAAGGAACAGAGCGCCCGCATCCTGGACGCCCAGACAGCCCCGTTAACGGTCGATTTTCTTCCCGGGGAAGACATCCGTGGCCAGCGGTTGCGCGTCGTTAGCGAGGACACCATCGTCGCGATGTACATGAATAACAGGGCCGCCGAGTCACTTGCGCAGGGCCAGATTGACGATGCTTATTGGTGGGTCCGCGCGGCCATCGGGCGCGACCCCAAATTTCTGAGCGCCTACAACACGCTGGGCGTGATTTACCGGCGCCACGGTAACGCGCAAGAGGCCAATCAGGTGCTCGCTGTCGTGCTCGAACTCGAACCAGGAAATACCCAGGCTATGTCCAACCTGGCGCTCGTGCTCAAGGACCAGGGCCGCGTCGCAGAAGCCACGGCCCTCACCCGCAAGCTGGAACAGCTCCAGCCGTTTCCGCCCTTCTATTTCTTCGAACTGGGTCTGGCTGCCATGCGCAGGAGCGACTACAACGAAGCAAGGCTTCAGTTCGAGAAGGAAGTCGAGCGCGATGCCTACTACCACGAATTCAGGGCCTGGCTTGCGGCGGCTTACCTTGGCTTGGGCGAAACCACGGAGGCGCGCGCGCAGCTCAGTGTCGCGATGGAAAACAGCGCGACGCGCGCGGAACACGATCTGTATGCCGCGAAACTCGACCGCATCGCTTCGCAACGATTTCACTGATTCATCATGTAGTGCGCCAAGAAAAAGCCCCGCGCGTGGCGGGGCTTTTCGAGTTGCGCCGGCGGCCTGATTATTTCGGCCCCTGGCCTTTGGCTTCCACTTCCACGCGACGGTTCGGTTGCAGGCACTCGATCAACGCCTTCATTTCCTTCTGATTGCACTGAACGACCGGCTGCTTTTCGCCCATACCCAGGGTTTCGATCTTGGTCCGGTCAATACCCTTGCTGACGAGGTAGTCGCGCACTACATCCGCGCGCCGTTCCGAAAGCTTCTGGTTGTACGCGTCGGTGCCGATGCGATCAGTATGGCCGGTTACCAGCACCACTTCGAGCCTCTGTATCTGCGACAGCTTGCCCACGACCTGGCTATCGATCGCTGCCTTGCCCTCGGGCTTTAGTACCGCCTTATCGAAGTCGAACAGCACCTTCGAGTCAAGCGTGATCTTCTGCAACTGCGGGGCGGGCGCCGGCGTGGGCGCGGGCGGCGGCGGCGGAGCGGGCTGCGCCATTGGAGCGGGTGGCGGTGGCGCCATCTTTTCCGCCACCGGTGCTGCTTGCGGCGGCGGGTCGAAGCTATAAATGAACCCAACGCTCCAGAAGGGTCCGACCGCGCCGATCTGATGCAGCGACGGGTTGTACATCACGCCGTTGTTGCCTGCATTCGGCTGTGAACCCGACAAGCCGCCGTAGGTTGCCATGTCAACCGGCGCCTTGGCGTTGAACGCATTCTGGATCGAGGCTTGAAGCGTCCACTGCTTGTTGAGCGCATACAGGAAATTCAGGTTGGTATAGGTGAAGGAGGCCACGTTGCAGTAATTGGGCGCAATCCCGGTGTTGGCCCAGCGCAGGCCGTTGTTGTCGTTGAGTCCATCCTGACACGTCGGATCACCGCTGGACGGATCGGTCACGTTGAACCGGCCGACGTAATTCACGGTCGCCGTCGCCGTGAACGGCCCCTTGGCCCATTGCACGACGAACTGAGCGCGGTCCTTGGGATTGCCGGTATCGCCGGAGACGATCGACGGACCATGCGTGCCGGCAAGCTTGAACTTCTCCCCGTTGAGCGTGATGTCGTAGGTCAGGATATGCGTCCACTCCGCACTCATCAGCAACTTGCTGGTATCGGGCAGCGTCCACGTATAGCCGGTTCCCAGATCGAAGCCGCTGGTGGTCGTTTGCTGCGCATTGACGTATGGCGTGTTGATGTACTGAATCGGGCCTACGGATGAAAGCCCGGTGGAGCCGTCGCCGAAGGTCACGATCTGAGGCGTCGAGCGAACCGCAAAGTTCAGCGGCTGGAAATTAGCCACGGAGGCCGCCGGGACGATCTGGTTCTTGAGGTCGATGTAGTAGTAATCGAAGGTCGTCGACCAGCCCTTGATGGGTTCCAGGATCATCCCCAGCGTATAGCTTGTCGACTTTTCCGGCTTAAGATCCTTCGATGTGCCTTGCAGATAGGTCGGATTGAACGCGCAGAACGCGGGTACGTTTTGCGCCGATGTCAGGTTCGGGGAGCCGTCGGCGTTGCTGACCGGGCAAAGTTGCGGGTCGCGGATACCGTTGAAGCCGAACAGCGAACCGGCGTTGCCAGCCTCGGTAATATACGGCGCCCGGAACCCGGTGCCGACCGTGCCGCGGAGGGCGAACTCCTTGATCGGCGTCCATTTGGCCCCGACCTTCGGGTTCCACGTGCTGTTGGAAGGTACGTTGTAGTAGTCGTAGCGTATCGCAGCGTCGATTTCCAATGACTTCAGCACCGGAGCCGCGAGTTCCGCATAGACGTTGGCATTGTTCTGGCTGCCGACCGCGTAGGCGCTTGGAAGGGCTTGCAGGCCGTTCTGCTCCGATCCGGGATTCGGCGACTGCAAATTCCGGTATACGTCGCCCGCCCCGACCGCGAGGGTCAGTGGGCCGCCTTGCAGTTGCATCAGATCATGCGAACCCGAGGCCTGGACGAAGCTCAGGTTATTCCAGACCGTATTATTCGCGGTCGGTGCCACTGCGCTCTGAAGCGACTGGCTGTTGCCGCCGGTCAGAAGGTAGGGGTTGTTCGGGTCTTGCAAGCCCGCAAGAAGGTTGGGGTAGTTGATGTAACCGTCGTAAGTGACGGCAGTCCGGACATTCGTGTAGCCCGCTGTGCCCGTGATGTCCCAACCCCACGCCGAGCCAGTCAACTGCGCGACGAGCCTGGTCGCGTTCGTATCGAAATTCGCGGTGCGGGCTTCCACACCGGGCAAAATGGCACGCACGTTAGCGGGTACGCCGAAGGTGTTGCCGGGATAATTCGCCGGAACCGTGAAGTTCGAGAAAGCGCTTTTGATGCTGGGCGCCTGGTTCGGGCCGATGGCCGTGATGCCGCCAAAGCTTCCGGCCGGGATCGCTGCAACGTTCGTGTGCTGCTCGGCCTGGCTGTCGAAGTACGAGGCCGTCACATTGAGGCTCCACGCGTCGTTGAGCCTCCCCGTTACGCTGCCGATCAGGTTGATGTTCTGCGTGTGCGGCTGGATCTGGCCCCAGTCATTGGTGTAATTACACAGGTTCGCATTCCTGGCGGCAAAGGTGCAGGTTGGAGTCAGGAAATCGAAAGTCGAGGCGGCGGAGCCGGAGCCGCCAGGTTTCTGCAGATACGGTGCGCCCCTAATCACCGGGTTGGCCACGGAGCCACTCACGGCACCGGGATTCAGATTCTGGCCACCCCATGGCGTGTAGTCCGTGACGTTCCACGGCTGGCCCGACCGCTGGTCCAGGTTGACCGCGTCTTGGTTGCGGTACTCGAACGCAACGTATCCACCCAGTCCGGCGCCGACGTCGCCGAAACCCTGCATGATCTGGGCATCCACGGTCGAGCCGCCGCCTTTCGTCGTCGTGCCGCCGGTCACGTTGACGTTGGTGCCCTTGAAGTCCTTCTTGAGGATGATGTTGACCACGCCAGCGATGGCATCGGACCCGTAAATCGCGGACGCGCCGTCGAGCAGGACCTCGATGCGGTCGACCGCGACGAACGGAATGCTGCTGATGTCGACGAAGTTGCGCTGAGAGTCATCCGTAAGCGGATAGCCGGCCATGCGGTAGCCGTCGATCAGCACGAGCGTCGCGCCGACCGTCAGTCCCCTCAGTGCCACACCGCTGCCGCCGCCGGCAAATGCCCGGTTGAAACCTTGCGTCAGCGTACCCTGGCCGTTGGCCGTGAGGTCGCGCAGTACCTGGGAGACGCTCGTATATCCCGACTGGATCATCTGTTGGGACGTGATGACCTGAACTTCGCTTGGCGTTTCCGAATCGGTGCGGCGGATATTGGTACCCGTAACTTCGATCCGCTCCATTGGCGTCGCACTCATCTGCGCACTGGCCGGTGTCACTGCCAGAGAAGAAAACGCTCCGGCGGCGATCAACTGTGCAACTGCCAATGGCAGTGCTTTCAATTTTGGCGACATGTTGAATCTCCCTTGAAGGTGAATTTCGTGGAATTCAAGTTCGTGCAGATTGAATTTCCGGACACTTCAGGACGTCGATTGGGTGCCGGCGGCGTCCGATTCGTCGACGTACCGGACCAAGTCTCGCACCACGCTGACCATCCCCCAGTGTGCGGAAATCTCCGTTTGCCATTCGGTTTAAGGGCCCCTCGCCCCAGTGCTTCTGACATTACAGCAACGCCATTTGTCGCCGCAATAAAAACTTACCATTGCTACAATGCACGTGCCGAAGTTGTTGCAAATCTGTCATCCGTCCGGAAACGCCTTGCGCAACCCGCTGATTTGCCAAGAATCCCCACAACGGGTCGCACTCGATTTCGCGGTCATGCGGTGTTGCAACATAGCAACAAACACCCAAACTCGCCGGGGCCCACTGCGGGGATCCACGTTCAATGGCTGACCTTCGTCCCACGGATTGTCCGACGACATTCGAGATTCGTGTCGCGTGTCGTAAGGACGTGCCCGTCGTTCTTGCGCTGATACGCGCGCTGGCCGATTTCGAGAAACTCACCGATTTATGCGTGGTAACGGAAGCTGATATCTGCGCCGCGCTCTTTGCGCAAAAGCCTATCGTTGAAGTGGTCTTAGGGTGGGAAGGATCGAAATCCGTTGGTTTCGCATTGTTTTTTCATAACTTCTCGACCTTCCTAGGTCGCCCCGGTCTGTATCTCGAGGATCTCTATATCGAACCCGCCTGTCGCGGTCGCGGCTATGGTCGGGCATTGTTGATACATCTCGCGCGACTGGCGGTCGACCGCGGCTGCGGCCGGTTCGAATGGTCAGTGCTCGACTGGAATGCGCCCGCCATCGGCTTCTATCAAGCACTGGGTGCCAGTGTTTTGCCCGACTGGCGGATAACCCGCGTCACCGGGACCGCGCTCGCCAATCTCGCGGCCAAACCGCTGTTCAAGACGAGGTGAGTCACGTTGCGCACGTCACGGCACTGCAGGCGATAATGGGCACCTTTTTCGTCGCGTTCATACCGCAGACTGCCGCATGATTTCCTCCAATGATGCCCTTCGCGCGAATTTTCACCAGCTCCGTGGTGCCGGAGATTTCTGGTCGTTGCGTATGGTCGACGAGACGGCAGACGTGTACGCCGTGCGCAAGAACGTACCGCAACCGCCGGCGATGTCGCGCGATCGTGGAGCGATGTTGACGGTATGGGCCGACGGCGGCAGCGGCTATGCAGCCACGAGCGATTTGTCGCGCGCCGGCCTCCAGGCGGCGCTCGACCGCGCAGCGGAATGGGCGCGCGCCACGGCCGCCGCCAGCCTGATCGATTTCAAGGTCCTGCCGAAACCGGCGCCGCGCGGTGACTATGCGTCGCCGAACGTCGAGGCGCCAGCCTGGTCGCGCCGTGACTGGTACGAACTTCTCGGCGCAGAGTCGCGCGCCGCGGGTTGCGACGAGCGCATCGTCGATTGGGAAGCCAGCGTCGAAACGCGCCGTGCGGTCCATGTCTACCTGACGAGCGCCGGTGGCGACGTCACTCAGCGCTACCGCTTCGTGATGCCGAGCATCGTCGTGACTGCGCACGCCGACGGCGACACGCAGACGCGTTCGCTGAACGGATACCGCGGCCTCGCACGGCAAGGCGGTGACGCGATGCTCGAGAAGTTCGAATTTGCCGGAAGCGGCATCCGCATCGCAGATGAAGCGCTACAACTCCTGACGGCGCCGAATTGCCCCGTCGGCCGCATGGACGTGCTGCTGATGCCGGACCAGATGGTCCTGCAGATCCACGAATCGATCGGCCACCCGCTGGAACTCGACCGCATCCTCGGCGACGAGCGCAATTTCGCCGGCACGAGCTTTGTCACCTTGGATATGTTCGGAAGCTACCGCTACGGATCGGAGCTCCTCAACGTGACTTTCGACCCGACGCGCCCTGAGGAGCTTGCCAGCTATGCCTTCGACGACGACGGGACGCGGGCTGAGAAGCAGTACCTGATCCGAGCGGGCATGCTCGAACGACCGCTCGGCGGCGCGCTGTCCCAGGCGCGCGCCGGCGTCTTGGGCGTCGCCAACTCGCGCGCGGACAACTGGAACCGGCCGCCGATCGACCGCATGGCGAACATCAATCTCGAGCCGGGCCAATCGTCGCTCGGTCAGATGATCGGCGGTATAGAGCGCGGCGTGCTGATGCGCACCAACAGTTCGTGGTCGATCGACGACTCGCGCAACAAGTTCCAGTTCGGCTGCGAATGGGGTCAGTTGATCGAGAACGGCGTGCTGACGACCGTGGTCAAGAATCCGAACTATCGCGGCATTTCTGCGGATTTTTGGCGTAGCTTGAGGCAAGTCGGCGATGCCTCGACGCTGCAGGTCCTTGGAACGCCTTTCTGCGGCAAGGGCGAGCCATCGCAGATCATCCGCGTCGGCCATGCGTCGCCGGCGTGTGTATTTTCGAACGTCGCTGTCTTCGGCGGAGATGCTTGATGCCGGAGAACGTGGAGTCATATCCCGCATCGCGACAATAGTCCGCGAGCTTCGATGGCCAATCCCGCAGTAGCTTTTCAGCGCGCGTTCGATCTGCACCAGCGCGGCCAGCTTGTGCAAGCGCTCGCTGCCTACGACAAACTGCTGCGTCGCCTGCCTACACACGCCGACGCACTGCATTACTCCGGGCTCGCGCTCTACCAGAGCGGCCAGCCAAATGCCGCCATCGAACGCATCGAGCGCTCGCTCAAGACCAATGCCCACGCCGCCGAACCATGGTGCAACCTGGCACTCGTCTACCAGGCGGTGGGCAGACACGATGCAGCAATTGCGGCGTTGAAGGAGTCCCTGCGGCGCGACCCGCGGCAACCCGAGATCTGGAACAGTCTGGCCGGCAACCTTCTCGCGGCAGGCCAATTTCCTGAGGCCGAACACGCAGTCGGTCAGGCGCTCCTGCTCGACCCTCGGCATGGGCCAAGCCTGTTCAATCTCGCGTTGTGCTGCGAGGCCCAGGGACGGCTCGACGAGGCGCTCGTCAACGCCGAACTGGCACTGCAAGTCGCCCCCGGCGCCATCGCGCCAGCAGGCCTCAAGGCGCAGATCGAGGAAGCGCTAGGGCGGTTGGACGCCTCGGGCGAAACACTCTCGATGGCGCTGGCCCTCAGCGCGAATCAGCCCGGGGCCGCCGCTCTTTTCTTTCAGCGCGCCGGCATCGAGGAGCGCCAGGCCCGATTCGCGGATGCGGCGCAGTCGTATGAGCGGGTGCTGCAGCTTGACCCGACACATGGCGCCGCGTTGTCCGAACTCCTGTTCCTGCGCAAGCAGCTGGCCGACTGGCACGATCTCGAGTCGCTGCGCGGCCGGTTTCGCGCGGGGGTCGCCGTGGGACAGCCCAATCTTTCACCGTTCTGCCTGCTGAGCGACCCGTCGTCGCGAGCCGAGCAACGCGGCTGCGCGGAGCAATGGAGCGCGTCGTTTCCCGTACGCGGGCGATCACCGCGGGCTCCGGCGAACACTAGCTTGCGCGTCGGTTACCTGTCCGCGGACTTTCGCGAGCACGCCACGGCGGTACTCGCGGCCGGACTATTCGAGCAGCACGATCGTGACAAGTTCAAGATCGTCGGCTATTCGACCGGCCCCAACGACCGGAGTCCGATGCGTGCGCGACTCGAGGCCGCCTTCATCCGCTTTGTCGATGCCCACGGCTGGCCAGCCGAGCAGCTCGCCGCGCAAATCGAAGCCGATGGGATCGACCTGCTGGTCGACCTCAAGGGGCACACGTACGCCGCGCCCACAAGCGTGCTCGCGCTGCGACCAGCCCCCGTCCAGGTGAGCTACCTCGGCTATCCCGGGACGATGGGTGCAGCATTCGTGGACTACCTGATCGGCGATGCCGTCGTGACCCCGTTCGCACACGCGAGTGATTACAGCGAGACCCTGGTCCAATTGCCTGCGTGCTACCAGATCAACGACCGGCAGCGTCGGATCTCCGCCGCGCCGGCGCGTCCCGCGCTTGGACTCCCCGAGGATGGCTTTGTTTTTTGCTGCTTCAACCAGTCCTACAAGCTCAACCCGCAGGTCTTCGACGCATGGGCGCGCATCCTTGCGGAAGTACCCGGCAGCGTGCTCTGGCTACTCGGCGGCCACGAGGAAGCAACGAGCCGTTCGCTCGATTGCAATCTCAAACAAGCTGCCGCATCGCGTGGCATCGCCCCAGACCGGCTCGTCTTCGCCGCGCGCCGCCCCTATGCCGAGTACCTTGGCCTTTACGCCCGTGCGGATGGGTTCCTCGATACGTGGCCTTACAACGGACACACTACAGCGAGCGACGCACTGTGGGCCGGGTGCCCGGTGCTGACGTGGTTGGGCGACACTTTTGCGGGCCGGGTTGGCGCGAGCCTTCTGACGGCGGTCGGATTGCCCGAGCTGATCGCGGTTGACGTGGCGAGCTATGTCGAATTGGCAGTCGCGTTCGCCGGCGACAACGCATGGCGCGCACGCAGCCGAAGGCATCTCGCCGGCGCTGGCCGCGACAGCCCGCTCTTCGATACGCCGGCCACCACGCGAGCGCTGGAGGCAGCGTATACGCAAATGGTTGAACAGTGTCGCCGCGGAGTACGCGAGGCATTTCGCGTCGGAACCGAAACAGCGTGACGCTCGAAGCGGCGATCACAGTAAGGCATTCCGAGGCATTGCGGGCCGGTCCGTGCTTGCAGCATCGCCACAGAGGATAATGCGCAATGATGGAAACTTATTTCAACGACGTCGCGGCGCTGCTTGACCGTTCGCTCGCGCCGGGTGAAATTCACCTGTGCCGCTTCGATGCGGAAATATCGGATTTTGTCCGCATGAACCGCGGCAAGGTGCGGCAACCGGGAACGGTGTCGCAGCGCTACCTCTCAGTGCGGCTCATTCACGGGAAGCGCCACGCGGAGCAATCGCTTACGGTGACGGGCGACCTAGCGCACGACCGCGCCGACATCCTCGCGGCACTCGCGGCGCTGCGCGGCGCGCTCAACGACATTCCCGACGACCCGCACCTCGACTACGCGATCGATGTACGGTCGAGCCGCACTGTCCGAAGCTCCGATGTGCCCGACTCCGAAGAGGTTGTGGCCACTGTTCTCGACGCCGCGCTCGGCCTCGACCTGGTCGGCATCTATGCGGCAGGGCCCGTCTATCGCGGGTTCGCCAACTCGCTCGGCCAACGCAACTGGCACGAAGTGTCGAGCTTCAATCTGCAGTGGAGTCTCTACTATCGCGCGGACAAGGCGGTGAAGACTTCTTACGGTGGCTTCGATTGGTCGGGCGCCGAATTTGACGCGAAAATGAGTAACGCGCGCGAGCGTCTTGCGCTGCTGGCGAATCCGTCGCGCTCACTCGAGCCCGGCCGCTACCGCGCCTACCTCGCACCCTCGGCCATGGAAGAGCTTGCCGGATTGCTCTGTTGGGGCGGATTTTCCGGGCGTGCGCTGGCGACCAGACAAAGCTGCCTGTTCCGAATGCAGGATGGCGCTGCATCGCTCGACCCGTCGGTTGCGTTCGCCGAGAACATCGCCGATGGCATCGCTCCTGCATTCCAGGACGAGGGTTTTGCGCGGCCAGGCAACACCGAGTTGCTCTCCGGAGGGCGGCTGGTCGGCTCGCTCGTCAGCCCGCGGACTGCCAAGGAATTCGCGCTGACGACCAACGGCGCCAATGCGGCGGAAATGCCGGAGGCGCTCGACATGGCCGCCGGCACCATGCCGCTTGCCGATACGCTTGTGGCGCTCGACACCGGAATCTACGTCGGGAACCTCTGGTATCTCAACTTCTCGGACCGACCTGCCTGCCGGATTACCGGCATGACGCGCTTTGCGTCGTTCTGGGTCGAACGCGGCAAGATCGTTGCCCCGGTCAACGTCATGCGTTTCGACGACAGCGTCTATCGGTTATTCGGTGATCAGCTGATCGGCTTGACCCGCGAACGCGAGCTCATCGTCAGCGGTGACAGTTATGGCGCTCGCAATGTCGGCAGCATGCGGCTGCCGGGCGCGGTGGTCGGCGAGATGGCGTTCACGCTCTGACCTCAATCGCTGCCTTGATGCCAGCCCTTCGGAATCGCTGACAGAAGTTTTCGCGTATAGGGCTGGCGCGGGTTGAGGTAGATGTCGTCGGAATTGGCGATCTCCACGATTTCACCCTGGTTCATCACCATGATTTCGTCGGCCATGTATTTGACCACGGCCAGGTCGTGCGAAATGAAGATGTACGACAGGTGAAACTCATCCTGCAGATCCTGTAGCAGGTTCAGGACCTGCGCCTGCACGGATACGTCGAGCGCCGACACCGATTCGTCGCAGATCAGGATGTCGGGTTTGAGCGTGAGGCAGCGCGCGATGGCGATGCGCTGTCGCTGCCCGCCGGAAAATTCGTGTGGGTACTTGTAGAACGACACTTCGGCCAGTCCGACCTTGTGCAGCAATTCGAACGCGAGGTCGGTGCGCTCCTGCGTCGAACTGCCTATGTCGTGGATCTGCATGGGCTCGGTTAGAATCTGGCCGACGATCATGCGCGGATTCAGCGACGCGTACGGGTTCTGGAAAATGATCTGAATGCGGCGCTTGTAGGCCATGAACTCGCGCGGCGACATCGCCAGGATATCCTTGCCCTCGAACAATGCCTGGCCACTCGACGCCTCGTGCAGACGCATCAGTGTGAGCCCGACGGTCGTCTTGCCGGAGCCCGATTCGCCGACAAGGCCGAGTGTCTTGCCCTTCGGCAGCTTGAACGAGACATCCTTCACCGCTTCGAACTTGCGGCGGCCGAACACGCCTTCGCGGGAATAGAAATTCTTGCCGAGGCCCTTGACGTCGAGAATGATCGGATCGGCCGGTGAGATCCCGCGCGAGCGCTCCGTGAGATTCATGGCGTGTGCGCCGCCATCCATGAAGTCCTCGATGACCGGCAGGCGCACCGGGCGGCGGTCGAGCCGCGGCCGGCACTGCAATAACGCCTTGGTGTACGGATCCTGCGGATTCTCGAACAGCGCCTTCGCCGGCCCCTGTTCCCGAATCTCGCCGTTGCGCATCACCACGACGTAATCCGCGATTTCGCCGACGACGGCGAGGTCGTGCGTGATGAACAGCACCGACATGCGATGCTTGCGCTGCAGCTCGGCGATCAGGTCGAGGATCTGCTGCTGAATCGTCACGTCGAGCGCTGTCGTGGGCTCGTCGGCGATCAACAACTTCGGCTCGCATGCAATCGCCATGGCGATCATCACCCTTTGCTGCTGTCCACCCGACATCTGCGACGGATACGCATGGATCTTGAACTTGGGATCGGGAATACCGACCTCGGCCAGCAATTCGATGGCGCGCTTGCGTGCGACCGCCGGCGACATGCCCAGGTGCAGTCGCAGCGATTCGATGAGCTGAAAGCCGACGGTGAACACCGGATTGAGCGATGTCATCGGCTCCTGAAAGATCATCGAGATGTCCTTGCCGCGCAGCGCCCGCAACTCCGACTGCGGGAGGCTTCACCAGATTGCGGCCGCCGTATTCGATTGCGCTTCCAGGGAGAACGGTCGCGTTCTCTCTCGGCAGCAGGCCGAGGATCGACAGCGATGTCACCGACTTGCCGCTGCCCGACTCGCCGACCAGAGCGACCGTCGCATTCTGCGGAATGTCGAAGCTGATCCCCTTGACCGCTGCGAAATCGGTCTGTTGTCCAGCCGGAAATTGACCCGCAGATCGCGCACGGACAGCAGGGGCGCCGTCGTCGCCGCACCGCGCACCCCCGCGCGCTGATCCCGGGCGCTTGGCGATGCGTTGGTGGTTGCGTTGCTCATCGCGTCGCTCACTTCAACTTGGGATCGAGCGCGTCACGCAGCGCATCGGTGAACAGACTGAATGCCGTGACCAGCAATGCCATGGCGATGCCGGCCGCCGCGAGCTGCCACCACTTGCCGAGGATGAGTTCGTTCTGCGCCTCGTTGAGCATCGAACCCCAGGACACGACGTCCACCGGCACCCCCAATCCCAGGAACGACAGGATCACCTCGAACTTGATGAACGCCACGGTGAGGATCGAGAGCTGCACGAGCACGACGTGGCTGACGTTCGGAAGAATGTGCACGAATATCCGCCGCGCATTCGACGCGCCGATCGCATCGGCGGCCTGCACATATTCGCGCCCCTTGTGCTTGAGATATTCGCCGCGGATCAGCCGGAACACGCCAGTCCAGCCGGTGAGCCCGAGGATGAGGATGATCGTCAGCATGCCCTTGCTGTGCATGACCGCCGCCACGGCGAGGATCAGCAGCAGCG
Organism: uncultured beta proteobacterium; assembly: GCA_963732105.1. Taxonomy (GTDB): domain Bacteria; phylum Pseudomonadota; class Gammaproteobacteria; order Burkholderiales; family Casimicrobiaceae; genus PALSA-1003. The sequence continues at coordinate 98,376 of CAVSYL010000018.1, read as the reverse complement.
GTGGCATCGCGGTAAACACGTTGTAGAACCAGTTGAAGAAGTCGTCCACCCACTTGCCGTAATAGCCGGCGATCGCGCCGAGCGCGGCGCCGATGAATGTCGCGACGAGCGCCGCTGCAAGTCCGACGAAGATCGACGTCTCCGAGCCTTTGATCGTCTTCTTCAGGACGTCGCGGCCCCATTTGTCGCCACCGAAGGGCAGTGTTCTCGCGCGCACCTCGGCAGTCGCCGCCTGCGCACCCTTGGCGTGAATCTCCGCCATGACGTCGGCCAAAGGGTCGACGACGCCGGAGCTTTCCGCGCCGGCGGGCGCCGTCGCGCCCCCGCGCTCCGCGCGAATCTGGGCCAGCGCATCGGCCAAAGGATCCTTGATGTCCACGGGCGTTGGTTCATCGGAGATTTTCGGCGCGGCAGCCGGCGCAACACCTCCTGCGGCGCCGCTTTCCAGATCGTCGCCGAGAAATGAAGGCGGTGCGTAGTTCACGCCGCTTTCCGCGCCCCAGTCCTTGGCGATCAGTCCGGTCGCGGACAGCAACATCATGACGAGAAATGCGACAACGATCGCGAGCGAAATCATCGCGACGCGATCGGACCGCAGGCGCCGCCACGCCAGCACCCAAAGGCTGGGAGAGACGGTATGCGGTGTGTCGAAAGGCATCGGCCGTCTCCTATTTAAGTTGCACGCGCGGATCGACCGCCTTGTACATCAGGTCGGCCAGCAGGTTGAACACCATGGTCGCCACCGCGACATAGATCGTGATCGCCTTGATCACGGGAAAATCGCTGCGCTCGACCGCAAGCAGGACTTCGCGCCCCATCCCCGGAATCGAAAAAAACCGCTCCACGAGAAACGCGCCGACGAGCAAGCCCGGAATCTCCGCCATCACGAAGGTGATGATGGGAATCGAGGCATTGCGCAGGACGTGCACCCACATGATCCGGTTCTCGGACACGCCTTTGGCCCGCGCGGTGCGCACGTATTCCTGGTTGACCTCGTCGAGCACGAAGGTGCGGAACAACCGCAACGTCGGGGCGATGCTCACGACGAGCAGGATGATGATCGGCAGCGAGGCGTACACGACGAGGTTCCGCCACACGCCGTCGCCCCAGCCCTGCACCGGGAACCAGCCCAGCTTGTAAGCAAAGACGTACTGGAACACGATGATGTAGACGAGGATCGAAATCGACAGGCCGACGGTGCACACGATCATCACCGACCGATCGGTCAGAGAGCCGCGCACGTACGCAACCGCGAGTGCGAGCCCGATGGAGATCAGCGTCGACAGGATCAGCCAGGGTATGAGCAAGGTCAGCGACGGCCCGAGGCGCGTCGCCATGATGTGCGAAACCGGTTCGTTGGTACTCCAGCTCGCGCCGAAGTCGCCGGTGACCACCTGCTTGATGAAAATCCACAGCTGCACGTAGTACGGCTGGTCGATTCCGAGTTGCCGGCGAATGTTTTCGATCTGTTCGGCGCTGGAGATCTTGCCGGCGAGCACATAGGCCGGGTCGCCACCGACGAAGTTGAAAAGGAAGAACACCAGCAGGATGACCCCGAGCAAGGTCGGGATCATCTGCCACAGGCGACGAATGATGTACGCGTACATGGAGTCTCCTTCCCGCCGCGCCGTCAGTTCGTGACGGCGGCGCCCGGGATGCGGCGGATGCTACCCGCCCGGCTTCGTCGTGTCGACATCGATGTATTGCCACTCCGAGGGAAGCACCGGATGTTTCTTGTAGCCCAGAACGCGCGGCTGCACCAGCATGTTGCGATAGCGGCTGATGTCGAGTCGCCACAGCGCATACACTTCCGCGATCCGCGCCATCTCGTGATAGAGCTTGTCGCGCTCCGGACCCGCGGGGAGAAACTGCGTGATCTTGTAGCGCGAATCGTATTCGGGAACGACCGCGCACCCATTGTTGCTCTGGTACGAATTCGGGCCGTAGAGCAACTGCATGAAGTTGTCGGCGTCCGGGTAATCGGCGATCCAGGAGGCGGTGCGCATCTGCAGCTTGCATTCCTTCTCGAGCTTGAGCAGTTCCGGAAATTTGTCCTTCTGCACTTCCATGCGGATGGCGATGGAATCGAATGCCTTTTTCCACATCTCGTCCATCTGGCGCCACAGCGAATCGGGACGTGACGCGTAGCGAATGACGAGGGGCTTGCCGTCCGGGAGTGTGCGCCAGCCGTCCTCGCCCTTCTTGTAACCGTACTTGTCGAGCAGCGCGTTCGCCGTCACCGGATCGTATTTGATGACGCCGCGATAGTTCGGATCGTGGCCAACAACGCCCGGCGGAATCGGATAGTTGGTCTCCTCCGCCTGGCCGTTGCGCACGACCCGGATTTCCTCGCTGACGTCATACGCCATCGCCATCGCACGACGCAACGCAATCTTCTCCAGTGACAGCCCGCCGACGACCGGGTCGAGCATGTTCCAGTAATGGTACTGAATCTCGGGATCGACGAACCGCGAAATCCTCACTCCTTTGGCTTGCATTTCGGGATTGAGCGAGCCTCCGTTCATGACCTTCGGCGCGAGCGGTCCCTCGAGATTCATGAGATCGACCTCGCCGCCCTGGAACGCCAGCAGCCGCGACTGGTCCTCTTCCATGATGGTGATTTCAATCCGTCCAATCGCAGGCATCGTCTTGCCCTTCATCTCGGCGACGATGCGCGCGTCTTCCGGATCGCTGCCGGCCTGGAAATCCCAGACAAAGCCGCGAAAGTCGGGATTTGCCTCGAGAAAGATCTTGGAGGAACGAACCCACTCCGCCAGCTTGTACGGTCCGGTGCCGACGGGGTTCGCCATGACGCGTCCTCCGGGATCGCCATAGGCGGCGACGACTTCGCGCGCGACCGCGGCCGTCGGCTGATGCGCCAGAACGTAAGGCAGGTTGTAGTCCGGCCGCTTGAGGCGGATGCGCAGCGTATAGCGATCGAGTGACTGGAGTCCTTCGATCCTCGTGTTGTAGTCGAATTTTCCGGTTCGCTTCGCCGCCGCACCCGCTTCATCCAGGCCAATGACCTTGCCCTCCAACAGCCAGGTCCAGGGAGATTTCAATTTCGGATCGAACAGCCGTTTGATCGAATACACGTAGTCTTCGGCGACCAGCTCGCGCGGTTTGCCGTTGAATGCCGGATCCGACGCGAAGAAGATCCCTTTCTTCAGCTTGAGCGTGTACGTCTTTCCTCCATCAGTCACTTCGGGCATCGCTTCGAGGGTGAGAGGCACCAGCTTCGAAGGCCGGGCGAGATAGTCGTAAGTAAGCATCTGCTCGAAGATCACTTGCTGCACGCCCGCCGAGTACAAATCGTGCGACGCCGCCGGGTCGAATCCATCTTCCGCCGCCGGAAATACCTGGCGGATTACCTTGGTCATGTCGGCGGCGATCGCCGCGGGCGGCACCGCGCTTACTAAGGCAACGCATGCCGCCAGTGCAATGGCCCGTCGCACGCCGAAAGTACGGGTGCGAGATAGCCAGCCCACGGATGCTCGTATCGGATTCATTGCCTGCGCGCAGCGGGATCGATATCCAGATACTCCCACACCGCCGCCATCAGGGGGTGATAGCGAAAGCCCTTCACTTGCGGATGCACGAGGACGTTGCGATAGCGCGATACGCCCAATTTGATCACGCCGTCGACTTCGAGTTGACGGCTCAGTTTTTCGAACAGCAGGTCGCGCGCGGGCGATTCCTGCATGGCCTTCATTTGCACATACATCCGGTCGAAGGCCGCGGACTCGTAGCAGCCATGATTGCTCTGATGGATATTGGGCCCGTAGAAGAGCTGCATGAAATTCTCGCCGTCAGGGTAATCCGCTCCCCAGGACGAACCCCACATCGCCAACTGGCACGCTTGCGCCGCCTTGATGTTGTCCGAAAACGGTCCGGTGCGTGACTCGAAGCGCAGCCCAATACCATCCAGCGATTTTTTCCACAGTTCGTCGTACTGGCGACTGATCGCCAGCGGCTCCGACGTCAGCACGATCGTCAGGCGCTTGCCCAAGGGATCGTTGCGGTATCCGTCGGCGCCCTTGCGATAACCGAAAAAGTCGAGCAGTTGGTTCGCCAACACAGGGTCATACCGCAGCAGGCTCCGATACGTCGCGCTGTAACCGAGGACACCAGGCGGGATAGGGCTTTGGTCAGCGATGGCCTGTTGCTTGCGGATCACCCGCACCTCCTCCGTGGTGTCGTAGGAGATTGCGATCGCCCGCCGAAGCGCGATTTTCTCTTTCGCATAGCCTCCGACCACAGGGTCTTTCATGTTGAAGAAATAGTAGGTGATTTCCGGCTCGACACTTCGGTCCCAGCTTATGCCACGTACGGCAAGATCCGGCGCGAGGTTGTTGTCGGGAATGGCAACCGCTGCAAATGACTGAAAGCGATCGATGAAGTCGATCTGGCCACGCTGGAAAGCGAGCCAGCGCGATTGTTCCTCTTCGATGACGCTGATTTCGATGCGCCCGATCTGCGGAATGGACTTGCCGGTCATCGCCGCCACCACGGCTTCATCGCGGGGCGTGCCGGTCCCCGCGAAATCCCAGATCACTTCGCGATAGCCGGGATTGGCATCGAGCACAATCTTCGATTTGCGCGCCCAGCTCGCGAGCATGTAGGGGCCGGTGCCGACCGGATGCGCATTCGTATCCTCGGCGTAGGTCTCGACTACCTCGCGCGCAACTGCGGACAGCTGCGGCATCGCCAGGATGTACGCGAAATTGTAGTCGGCCTCGTTCAGGCGGATGCGAAGCGTGTAGCGATCGACCACCTCGAGTCCGCTCACCTTCGCGTCGTAATCGAAAGGCTTGCGCGGTCCCGCATCTTTGGCAAGCGCATCAAGACCCGCGATCTTGCCTTCCACCAGAAACTTCCACGGCGAACGAATCGCCGGATCGACAAAACGCTTGACCGAGTAAGCATAGTCCACGGCGGTCAGTTCACGCCGTACGCCCTTGAACGCGAGATCGGGATGGAAATAGATGCCTTGCCGCACACGCAAGGTGTAGGTCCTGCCGTTGTCGGTAATCTCGGGGAGCGCTTCCGCCGTGCTCGGGACGAGGCGCACTGGGCGCGCGAGATAGTCGTAACTCAGTAGGCGCTCGTACACCGCTCGGATCACTTCAACCGAATAGTTGTCGGTGACCTTGGCAGGGTCGAAGCCGGTTTCGGCGATTTCGAACGCGACGCGCAGAACTTTATCGGGATCGGCCGCCGCGTGAACGGATGGCGCGATGGCGAATAGCGGCAGCGTGGCGACCAGTGCCGTTGCGCCGATCCGTTTGAAGCGCGCTCGCCACATCCCTCGCTGCATCCCCGACCCTCCCAAAAAAGCCGCGTAATGTAACATCTCTCGCCTGTTTCCCGACGCGTCCATCACTATCCAGACCACCATGCAGTCGCTAGTCGCTCGACTGCGGCCCCGGCGCCGCTGCCGATGAAGCCACCCTATTGGGATGAGGCGACGCGCACGCTCGCTCGGCGCGACCGCGTGCTCGGCCGCCTGATTCGCGCCTATCCGGGCATTCACCTCAAGCGCCGCAGCGACCCTTTTACGACGCTTGCGCGCGCGATCGTCGGCCAACAGATATCGGTCAAAGCCGCGGACAGCATCTGGCGTCGATTCGTCGCCGTCGTTGACACCGCGCAGGCGGTCGGGTTCCCTTGCCTGGCGCCGAAGCGGGTCGCCGTGGCCCCGATGCCGGCGCTGCGCACATGCGGGCTATCGCAACGCAAGGCGGAGTACCTGACCGATCTCGCGACGCATTTCGTCACCGGGCGCCTCGATCCGGCGCAGTGGCGGGAGCTCGACGACGAAGCGCTGATCGCGGCGCTGGTCGACGTCAAGGGCATTGGCCGCTGGACGGCCGAGATGTTCCTGATGTTCCATGAGCTGCGTCCCGACATCCTGCCCGTGGATGACATCGGGCTGCAGCGCGCGCTTGCCATCCATTTCAACTACGGTGAAAGGCTCCCGCGCGACGCGATGTATGCCGCCGCAGATCTGTGGCGCCCCTGGCGTTCGGTGGCGACATGGTATCTCTGGCGCAGCCTCGATCCGATCCCGGTTGAGTATTGATGAAAAACGACGGCGCCCCGTACGCCGGACTGACGCCCGATTGCGTCCTCGACGCGCTTGGCACCGTTGGCCTGTTCGGCGACGGCCGCCTGCTCGCGCTGAACAGCTATGAAAATCGCGTGTACCAAGTGTGGCTCGACGAAGTGGCGGAAGGAGGAGCGCCGCAACCCGCTGCGGTCGTCGCAAAATTCTATCGCCCCGCGCGCTGGACCGATGCGCAGATCCTCGAAGAGCATGCCTTCACGAGCGACCTCGCGGAGCGCGAGATCCCGGTCGTCGCGCCCCTGCAACTTGCACGCGGCGGCACGCTCGCCACCTTTGGCGGTTTTCGTTTTGCGGTGTATCCCAAACATGGCGGCCGCGCGCCCGAACTCGAAGACCCGTCGACGCTGGAATGGCTCGGCCGCTTCATCGGTCGCATTCATGCGGTCGGCGCCATCGGGGCGTTCGCGGTACGCCCCACGCTCGACATCGCCAGCTTCGGCGAGCAACCGCGAGACTATCTCCTGGCGCACGACTTCGTGCCGGCCGATCTCTTGCCTGCGTGGACAACCACCATCGCCCAGGCGCTCGACGGCGTGCGCCGGTGCTTCGATCGCGCGTCCAGTATCGGCAACCTGCGACTTCACGGCGACTGTCACGCAGGCAACATCCTGTGGACGGCGGCCGGACCCCATTTCGTCGACTTCGACGACTGCCGCACCGGGCCCGCTGTACAGGATCTATGGATGCTGCTCTCGGGCGATCGCGCCGACGCGCAGCAGCAACTGCGCGCGCTGTTGCGCGGATACGAGGATTTCTGCGAATTCGACGACCGCGAGTTGCAACTCGTCGAAGCGCTGCGCACGCTGCGCCTGATCCACTATTCGGCGTGGGTTGCCCGCCGCTGGGACGATCCCGCGTTTCCAGCGGCGTTTCCGTGGTTCAACACCCAGCGCTACTGGCAGGACCGCGTGCTGGAACTGCGCGAGCAGATCGCGGCGATGGACGAGCCCGCGCTTGTCGCGTAGGTCGCCGGTCAGGCCGGCGAAACCTCGGTTTGACTGCGCAATTCCTGCAATACGCCATCGACCAGGTGCAGCGTGCGATCGGTACGCGCCGCAAGCTCCGGATCGTGCGTCACGATCACCAGGCTGGTGCCCACGCTGCGGTTGAGTTCGAGCATCAGATCAAACACGTGCCCCGCGGTGCGCCGATCGAGGTTGCCGGTCGGCTCGTCGGCGAGCACGCACGCGGGCTCCGTCACCAGCGCGCGCGCGAGCGCAACACGCTGGCGCTCGCCGCCCGACAATTCGCCTGGGCGATGCAATCCGCGCGACGCCAAGCCGACGCGCTCGAGCACGGCCTGCGCTCGCGCCCGCGCGACCTCCGCGCTTTCGCGCCGGATGTACAGCGGCATCGCCACGTTTTCCAGTGCCGTGAACTCCGGCAGCAAATGGTGAAATTGGTAGATGAAGCCGAGCGCGCGATTGCGCACTCTGCCTCGCTCCGCTTCGCTCAGGCTCGCCATCGCGGCGCCCTGGATGCGCACTTCACCCGAAGACGGCGCATCGAGACCGCCAAGCAGATGAAGGAGCGTGCTTTTGCCCGATCCGGATGCACCCACGATTGCGACGCGTTCCCCCGCGCTCACGCGAAGGTCGATGCCGAGTAACACCGGCACGTCGAGCGGCCCGCTGCGGTAGGTCTTGGTCAGTCCACGACACTCGAGGACCGGCGCGCCGTCATTCATAGCGCAACGCCTCCGCCGGGTTGACCTTGGAGGCGTGCCAGCTCGGATAGATCGTCGCCAACAAGGCAAGCGTCAATGCAATCAGCGCAATCAAAGTGATGTCACCGCTCAGCAGATGCGACGGCAATTCGCTGATGTAGTAAACGCTCTTGTCCAGGAATTGAATGCTGAAGACGCGCTCGATGAACGGCACGACGGTGCCGATGTTGAGCGCGAGAAGCACGCCGCCGACCACGCCGATCAGCGTTCCGATGAGGCCGACCAGCGCGCCCTGTATGACGAAGATGGTCATGATGCTGACGGGCGATGCACCCTGGGTGCGCAGGATCGCGATGTCCGCCTGCTTGTCGGTGACGACCATCACCTGTGCCGAGACGATGTTGAATGCCGCGACCGCGACGATCAGCGTCAGGATGATGAACATGACGCGTTTTTCGATCGCCACCGCGCGAAAGAAATTGGCGTGATCCATCGTCCAGTCACGCACCTCGGTGTCGACCGGCAACAAACCGAACAACTCGCGCGCAACCGCCGGTGCAGCGAACATGTCATCGAGCTTGAGCCGGACACCGCTGACCGAATCGCCCGTCCGATAGAGCTTCTGCGCATCGCTCAAGTCGATCAGCGCCAGTCCGCTGTCGAATTCGAACATCCCGATCTCGAACACCCCAACCAGTCTGAAGCTCTTGACCCTCGGCAATGTCCCCGCGGGAGTCACGGTGCCCTGCGGTGTGATCACCACGACCGTATCTCCGAGGCGCAGTCCGAGCGCCCGCGCCAGCTCCGAGCCGAGCACGATGCCGAATTCACCGGGTTTGAGGTCGGCCAGCGATCCTGCGCGCATGTGCTTGCCGATGTCGGCGACGGTGTCTTCGAGCGCGGGATCGATGCCGCGCAAGAGTGCTCCGCGATTGGCACCGCTAGCGGAGAGCATCGCCTGTCCGAAGACGAATGGCGCCGCACCGCGCACGTGTGCATTCGCCTTGGCGACCCTCGCGATGCCTTGCCAGTCCGTCATGCCCGGGCCGATCGCACGAATCTCGATGTGCGAGGCCACGGCGAGAATGCGATTGCGCAATTCCTCCTGGAACCCGTTCATCACGGAAATCACGACGATCAGCGCGGCGACGCCGAGCGCGATGCCGGCCATCGATACCGCGGCGATGAACGACACGAAGCCGTTTCGACTCGAACCACGGCGTGCGCGAAAATAGCGCAGGCCGACAATGACTTCGTAGGGGATCGACACAGACGGTATGGTTGAATTCGACGCCGCGCCAGTTTGCCACAAGACTGGCGCAGCGCGCATGCTACGCTTTCATGCCATCAGAAAATCCTCATGCATCTCACGCTGGTCGTCTCCGGACTGCTCGATTTCCCCGCACCCGTGCTCGCCGGCATCGAAATGGTTGCTCCCGCCCTGACGCGTCTGGTGGCGGCGGCAGGCCCACCTACGGTCGAACACGACGGTGCCATCGCGGTCAATTGCGCAGCGCTTGGCATTGCGAAACAGCACGATTGGCCCGTCGCCTGGTGGCTCGCCCGCGCAGCGGGAATCGACGCAAAGGCCGCATATTGGCTGTGCGCGGAGCCGGCGACCTTCGAAGTCGGTCGCGGCGACGTATGGTTGTCGGGCACCGTTGACGACGTGGACTCCGCCGAGTCGGCGACGTTGCTGTCGACGCTGAACGCGCATTTTGCGAACGTGGGCGTGCGCTTCGAAGCACCTCACCCGGCGCATTGGCTCGTTGGTGCGGCCGCGAAGCAAGCGCTGTCGACGCTCCCGCCCGAATTCGCGATTGGCAAACCGCTGCTGGGGCACCTCCCGGAAGGAAGCGATGGCGGACGCTGGCGCAACTGGCAGAATGAAATACAGATGCTTCTCTTCGAGCACCCGGTCAACGTCGCGCGCGAAGCCGGGGGCCGCGCCATCGTGAACAGCGTTTGGCTCTGGGGTGGCGGCGGACAGAGCGCGGCGAAACCGCAGTCGCGCATCGCCGTGCTCTACGCCAACGCGTGGCGGCCACGCGAACTCGCAAAAGCGACCGGAGTCACGTATGCCCACGTCCCGGAATCGCTCGACGCGTTACGCGACAGATCATTGCAATCGCCTGCGCTGGTCTGGCTCGATGCTTCTGCCAACTCAGACACGCAACAGCGTGCAAACTGGCTGACCGCAGTCGATCGCGATTGGACCGCGCCAGCACGAGGCGCGTTTCACAATGGCACGATCAAGAGTCTCGAAATCGTTGTGACCGGACGCGCGAAAGCGTTGCGCTTTGCCGGCAAGAGACTCTCGCTCGCCGCACGGCTACGGAACTGGCGCGCGGCGCCTCGCCTGTCCGCGCTACTCGCACCGCACGTCGATGCGGCGGAGGAAAATCCGTGAATGTCGTAAGGCGTGCGGTACCGGACGCGGCGGGCATGCTGGTGGCAGCGGGTCTGTCGCCATTGTTTGCCCGGATCTATGCAGCGCGCGGCATCAACGACGCTGCCGATCTCGAACACGAACTCGCAAGACTTCCGGAATGGTCGGCGCTCAAGGGTATCGGCGCCGCGGCGATACGACTCGCCGATGGCGTTGAGCGCAATGAAGCAATGCTCATCGTTGCGGACTACGATGCCGACGGAGCGACGGCGTGCGCAGTTGGCGTGCGCGGGCTGCGCGCACTGGGTGCCAAGGTCGATTTCCTGGTCCCCAATCGTTTCGAATTCGGCTACGGCCTGACGCCTGAGATCGTCGCACTTGCGGCGTCCAGGAAACCGGCATTGATCATCACGGTCGACAACGGCATCGCCAGCGTCGACGGCGTTGCCGCCGCGCGCGCAAATGGTATCGACGTGCTTGTCACCGATCATCACCTGCCCGGGGACCAGCTGCCTGCAACGGCGTGGATCGTCAATCCGAATCAGGCCGGCTGCGCTTTTCCGAGCAAGCATCTCGCCGGCGTTGGCGTCATGTTCTATGTGCTCATGGCATTGCGCGCGCAGATGCGCGAGCGCGGACATTTCAAGACGCGACCCGAGCCCAATCTCGCGGTGCTACTCGACCTCGTGGCATTGGGCACGGTAGCGGACGTCGTCAAACTCGATCACACCAACCGCATTCTCGTCGACAATGGATTGCAGCGGATTCGCGCGGGCCGCATGCAGCCGGGCGTCCGCGCATTGTTCGAAGCCGCTCGCCGCGATCCCGCCCGTGCCACGGCCTACGACCTCGGATTTGTTGCCGGGCCAAGGCTGAATGCCGCCGGTCGCATGGCCGATATGTCCATCGGCATCGCCTGCCTGCTCGCCGACGACGACGTAACGGCCGATCGCCTCGCGCGCGAATTGGACAGGCTCAATCGCGAGCGGCGCGAAGTCGAGGCGACGATGCAAGAAGAAGCCCTGGCCGCCATCGACTCGATGGGGGCCGGCGGCACGTACACGATCTGTGCTTACCGCGCCGATTGGCACCAGGGCGTGATCGGCATCGTCGCGTCGCGACTCAAGGATCGCTACCACCGGCCCGCGATCGTGTTCGCTCCCGGAGCAGACGGTGAGCTACGCGGCTCCGGACGCACGATCAGCGGGTTTCACTTGCGCGATGCGCTCGATCTGATCACCAAGCGTTGCCCCAGTACCATCACCCGCTTCGGTGGACATGCGTACGCGGCGGGATTGACGCTCCCGGAAGCAGAGTTGCCTCGCTTTGTGGCCGAGTTCGAGCGCGTAGCACGCGAGTCGCTGTCGCCGGACGCGTTGCGGCAAACCATTGAAACCGACGGCGAACTCGCCCACGACGAGCTGACCCTGGATCTCGCCCGTGAGCTCGCGGCGCGCATATGGGGCCAAGGCTTTCCCGCACCGGTATTCGAAGGTACGTTCACCGTCGCCGGGCAACGCATCGTTGGTGAAAAGCACACCCGCCTGACGCTGACATGCCACGGCATACGCGTCGAAGGCATCGCCTTCAATGAACCCGGACCCTTGCCCGACCGCGTCCGCGCCCTCTATCGCCCTGAAATCAATTATTTCCAGGGACAAGAGACGCTGCAGGTCGTCGTGGATTCCTGGCAACCTGGCTAGCCACGGCAGGTCGCACAGCCGCAACCAGAGGTCAGCGAACACTCACTTTTGATCGCGACCATGCAGTGCGGCGTTGACGACAGTTAACGCCATCACGGCGGAATCCCACGCGTCGGTACGAGCTGTTCAGCCCGGCGTTATTTTATTTATAATCTTTTGATTTTAAAGGTATTTGCAGGCATACCACAGAGTGTGCACAGGATGCACTTTCATCGAATTGCCATATTGTGCATCGCAATGAAAAGGGGCAGAATCCGCTGCGGTGCAACAGGGCGAGAGACCCTGTGCGGACGGCGGGGCTCACGAGGAAAAACATGCATCATAACGGCAACGGTCTGAATGCCAACGGGTCGAATGGCAGGGATTTGAACGGCAACGGGCATGGTCGACTGCCTGGCAAGGTTGCCATCATTACGGGCGGGGGGCAGGGCATCGGGCGCGCCACCGCGGTGAAATTCGCCAAGGAAGGCGCCAAGGTCGCGGTCTGCGACATCAACATGACCTCGGTCGCCGAAACGCTGGCTGAAGTCCGCAACCATGGCGGCGACGCGCTGGGATTCCAGGTGGACGTCACCGACAAGGCGAGCATTGCACGCATGGTCGAGGGCGTCATGTTCGCGTGGCAACGCATCGACACGCTGGTCAACAATGCGGGCATTGTGCAGGACGCGCGTTTCAGCAAGATGACCGACGAGCAGTTCGAGCGCGTGATCGACGTCAATCTCAAGGGTGTATACAACTGCACCAAGGCCGTCGTCGATATCATGCTCGAGCAGAATTCGGGTTGCATCCTCAATGCGTCGTCGATCGTCGGCATCTACGGCAATTTCGGTCAGACCAACTACGCGGCGACCAAATTCGGCGTCATCGGCATGGTCAAGACATGGGCACGGGAACTCGGCAGCAAGGGCATTCGCGCGAACGCCATCTGCCCGGGGTTCATCGAAACCCCCATCCTCGACTCGGTGCCGGAAAAGGTACTGCGGTCAATCGAGGAAAAAGTGCCGATGGGCCGTCTGGGCAAGCCTGAGGAAATCGCCAATACGTATGCGTGGCTTGCGTCCGACGAAGCGAGTTACATCAACGGCGCCGTTATCGAGGTTTCCGGCGGCGTCACGCTCTAGCCGGCGTACCGCGTGGGCTTGAGCATGGCCCGCGCGCGCTGTAGCATGGGCGACTTCGGCAACGACGATCGCCAACATGCTTCGTTCCTCATTTCTCTTCATGTGCGCCATCGCGGCATGGCTCCAGGCCGGGCCCGCAAGCGCACTCGACAAGGTCGACCCCTACATTTGCCCGACCAAGACGCAGGGCACTGGCATGGAGTGTTTTCTCGAAGCGATTCCGCAAACCTACACGATGTGCCGGCACATCAAGAGTATCGAAGTCATCGAATTCGGCCTCAATGGCGCGCAGGAAGGCGTCAACGGTGCCAAGACCGAGTCATGCATCGAGAAGCACAAGCTGACGATGACGCGCCCCTACCAGGCCGCATTGCGCGAGGCAGCGCGCAACAAGGACGAAGTCATCGGTCTGCGTAAGCTGTACGACACCTGGCTGGACAGCCTTGCCAAGCTGACGCCAGTCGTGGGCGAAAGCGACGAAGGCTACAAGCGCCGGGTCATTGATCCGTACGGGGAGTTCAACGAGCAGATCAAAAAGATTCTCGCGATCGCGGATCGCCCTCCGGTCGTTGCGGCTCCCAAAACTGCAGCGCCGAAGAAGAAAGCTGCGACTCAATAGCAGCTGTGGGGCGCAATGATCATTGCCCCGAGTGTCTTCGAGCGATGACAGGCGGACAGTTGCGCAACGCCTTTCCGTGCGGGATGTGCGCAATGAGGAAGCCCCGCTGAACACAATCGAGCTTGCACGGATTTTCGGCCAGGACGGTCCGCTCGCCAAGTTACTCCCCGCTTTTCGCGCGCGCCCGCAGCAACTCGCGATGGCGGAGGCAATCGCGCAGGCCATCGACGCGCAGGGCCAACTGATCGCCGAAGCGGGCACGGGCACCGGCAAGACCCTCGCCTACCTTGTTCCGGCGCTGCTGTCGGGCGGCAAGGTGATCATTTCCACTGGCACGAAGACGCTGCAGGACCAACTTTTTCAGCGCGATCTCCCTCTCGTGCGCGAAGCGCTGAAAGTGCCGGTCACCATCGCGTTGCTCAAGGGCCGCGGCAACTACGTCTGCCATCACCACCTCGAGCGCACCGCCGCGAGCGGCATGCTTGCGACGCGCGCGGACGTACGATATCTGAAGCGCATCGAGGCCTTCGCTCGTACCTCGACCACCGGAGACAAGGGAGAGCTCGCCGACGTGCCCGAGTCCGCTGCGATTTGGGGCGACGTCACGTCGACCCGTGAAAATTGCCTTGGCAGCGAGTGCGCACACTTCGACAAGTGCTTCGTGATGAACGCACGCAAGGAAGCGCTGGCTGCCGACGTGGTTGTCGTGAATCATCATCTGTTTTTCGCCGACGTCATGCTGCGCGATGAGGGGCTGACCGAATTGCTGCCGGCCTGCAATACCGTGATCCTCGACGAAGCGCACCAGCTGCCGGATACGGCGACCCTGTTTTTCGGCGAGGAAGTCGGCGCCGGACAGCTGGGCGAGCTGGCACGCGATACCGAAGTCGAATCGCTGCGCGCCGCCCGCGACTACACGCCACTCCCTGACGCGGCGCATGGACTCGCGCAGGCGTTGCGCCGCTTCCGCCTCGCGACTGGTGAAGCCCCCGGCAAATGGCCCGTGGCGGTCGCGACGCAACGTCCGGGATTCGAGGCTGCGCTCGACGCGCTGGCGGCGGCGACGGACGCGCTGTCCGCCGAGCTGAGCGCTCAGGCCGAGCGCAGCGACGAGCTGGCGCAATGCGCGACGCGTGCCGCCGAATTTGCTCAACGTGTTGCGCGGTGGCGCGATCGCGACGACCCGGCGTGGGTGCGCTGGATCGACGTCAGCGCCACGGGGTGGCAATTGCGCGCATCACCGCTTTCGATCGCCGAGATTTTCTCGAGGCAAGTCACCGGCACCGCGCGCGCCTGGATTTTCACTTCGGCAACGCTGGCTATCGGCGGCGACTTCGGCCTCTATCAACGTGAATTGGGGCTGACCGAGGCAGCGACCGGCTATTGGGAGAGCCCGTTCGACTACGCGAACCAGGCACTCCTCTATCTACCGCGCAATCTGCCTCAGCCCAACAGCTTCGAGCACACCGATGCGGTGGTCGCCGCCGCGCTCCCTGTCTTGCGGGCGAGCCGAGGCCGCGCGTTTTTGCTGTTCACCACGCTTCGTGCGCTTGCGCGTGCGCGCGAAACGTTGCTCGCGGAGATCGAGCGCGGGACGCTTGAGTTTCCGCTGCTTGCGCAGGGCGAGGGTTCGCGCACCGAATTGCTGTCGCGCTTCCGCCGTCTCGGAAATGCCATCTTGCTTGGCAGCCAGAGCTTCTGGGAAGGCGTCGATGTGCAAGGCGAAGCGCTATCCCTGGTGGTCATCGACAAGCTTCCCTTTGCACCCCCCGACGATCCATTGTTCGCCGCGCGCTTGGAACATATCTCGCGCGAGGGGGGCAACGCTTTCATGGACTATCAATTGCCGCAGGCCGCGATCAACCTGAAGCAAGGCGCCGGGCGTCTGATCCGCTCGGAAACGGACCGCGGCGTATTGATGATCTGCGACCGGCGACTGGTCGACAAGCCCTATGGCCGCCGCATCTGGCAGGCGCTGCCGCCAATGCGCCGCACGCGCGAACTCGACGAGGTCAGGGCCTTCTTCGGGGATGTCCTGCAAGGCGCCGAGCACGGCATCTAGTTCGGGGCGCTCGGCGGCGGGGGGCCGGCGTTTTCCCGGCTTTTTGGAACCGTATCGTGCTCGAGAAGTTGCACTGCCTCATCGGACTGCCAGAACTTCCACCACGGTTTCGTGGTGCCCGTGCGCAGGAATTCGCTGTCCGGGAAGGTCTGCGCCAGCACGCGCCGCGCATC
Source organism: uncultured beta proteobacterium (assembly GCA_963732105.1). Classification (GTDB taxonomy): domain Bacteria; phylum Pseudomonadota; class Gammaproteobacteria; order Burkholderiales; family Casimicrobiaceae; genus PALSA-1003. Next base: position 82,513 of record CAVSYL010000018.1, on the reverse strand, counting down.
GTCACGAAGCAACGGCATGCCCAGCTTGTCGTAACCCTGAACCATCAGTACCAGCGCCTGCTCGTTGGCGGGCGTCTGCGGATAGTTGGTCACGGTGGCGGCGGCACGATTCACCGCGGCGATATATGCGCCGCGATTGTAGTAGTAACGCCCGACGTGGACTTCGTACATGCCCAAAGCATTGGTGAGGTAGCGCATGCGATCGACCGAATCCGCCGCGTACTTGCTCTCGGGAAAACGCGTCACGAGCTCCTTGAACGCAGCGAATGACTCTCGCGTCATCTTCGGGTCGCGTTCCGACAGGTCCTGCTCGACCACGTAGCCCAACAGTCCCTGGTCCTCGCGAAAATTGACGAGGCCTTTCAGGTAGTAGGCGTATTCGGCATTGGCACTGTTGGGATACGTGCGAATGAACCGATCGCAGGCAGCGATCGCGGCCGCCGTTTCACCCAAGCGGTAGTTAGAGTAGGCGCCTTCGAGAATGGCCTGTTGCGCCTGTCGGCCATAGGGGAAACGGCCCTCGAGCGTGTCGAACAGCTTGACCGCCCGCGTATAATTGCCGGACACCATCGAGCCATGCGCCTCGTCGTACATCTTCTCCGCAGACCAGTTGGCCGTCTCGTCCTTCACCTCCGGCAACCAGCTGCATCCGGCAAACGCGAAAAGCATCGCGAGCACGGCGGCGTATCGACCTGCATTCGACATCATTGCGCACTCCATTGGTAGCCTCGAATTATAACTCAGCCGCGGAGGGCGGATCGGAGCCGGACAGCGTGGTCGTCGACATCCCCACGTCGTGCAGCGGCCTGCGGCTGGACCAGGCCCTGGCGCGGCTGCTGCCCGAGCATTCGCGCACCCGCATTCGCAAGTGGATCGACGCCGGCCGCGTTTCGCTCGTCGGCACTGCCGTCGACGCGACCCGGCGCGTGGATGGCGGCGAACGCATCGTGGTGCAGCCGCTCGCCGATCCGCGCGCGGCAGCGTTCACCGCGCAACCGATCCCGCTCGCGGTGGTGTACGAGGACGCCGCGATCATCGTCGTCGACAAGCCCGCCGGGCTCGTCGTTCACCCCGGCAGCGGCAACTGGGACGGAACGCTTGCCAATGCGCTGCTCCACCACGCGCCTGAACTCGGCTTGGTTGCTCGCGCCGGCATCGTGCATCGACTCGACAAGGATACAACCGGCCTGCTGGTCGTCGCGAAGACGACGGTTGCGCAAACAGCGCTGGTGCGACAACTGCAGGCGCGAAGCGTGCACCGCGAATACGTTGCGCTGGTCGCGGGCGACATTGCGCGCGGCGGCATCGTCGACGCCCCGATCGGCCGACATCCGGTCAAGCGCACGTCGATGGCGGTCGTCGCGACCGGCAAGCCGTCCGTCACGCGCTACGACGTGCGCGAACGACTCGGCGACTGCACGCTGCTCGTCTGCCGTCTCGAAACCGGGCGCACGCACCAGATCCGCGTCCATCTCGCGTCGCTCGGGCATGCGGTCGTGGGCGATCGCGCGTACGGAAAAGCGCGCGGCACGAGCATTACCTTCCCGCGGCAGGCACTGCACGCATGGAAACTGGGTCTTGACCATCCTGTGACGCGTGCTCCTATGCAGTGGGAGGCCCCGTTGCCGGCCGACTTCGCGGCCTTGCTGGCAAGTCTGCGCCAACGCCGCCCTGCGGCACATGTCTGACCCTGCATTCGCGGCGCGCATCGCCGCGGCAGAACTCGACTGGATCGTCCCCGAGTGGCCGGCGCCCCCTAATGTTCATGCGCTGTCGACCACACGCAACTTTGGTCCGGAGCGGGAGATCGATTTCTCGCCGCGCAGTCCCGGCATCGCCCAGGCGCGAAACGAATTGCGCAACTTCATCCCGCGCGAGCCGCTTTGGCTTGCGCAGGAACACGGCGCGGTCATCGCGTCGGCGGACGCCATACCAGCGAATGCGCCTCGCGCCGACGGTGCCGTTGCCCGCAACGCCGGCAACGTCTGCGCAATTCTGACTGGCGACTGCATGCCCGTGCTCTTCAGCAGTCGCGATGGCGCCGTCGTCGCCGCTGCGCACGCAGGGTGGCGCGGGCTCGCGGCGGGCGTCATTGAAGCCACGTTGGACGCCATGCGCGTCGAACCGACAGAGGTGCTGGTTTGGCTCGGGCCCGCCATCGGGCCAACCGCGTTCGAAGTCGGTGCGGATGTTCACGCGACATTTACCATGCGCGATCCAGCGACGGAGGCCTGCTTCAAACAGGTACGCTCTGGCAAGTGGCACGCCGACCTCTATGCGCTCGTCCGCCATCGGTTGGCGCGCGCAGGCGTCCGCGACGTGCATGGTGGCGGTCGCTGCACGTTCACCGAACGCGGCGCATTCTATTCTTACCGGCGCGGTGGTGCGGATGCGCCTCGACGGATGGCGACTGTCATCTGGCACACGTAATGGAGAATGCGGCAGCAAACGTATAATGGCATCGAGTTGCTCATGATTGCCGCGCTCTCTCCCCTTACTGCCATCGTCGTCGCGTGTCTCGCCGGAGGCGTCCTCGCCATCATTGCGGCGGCTGGAACGCTCGCGCTTCACTCGCGCTGGATTTCGCCGCTCGTCAGTTTTGCTGTCGGCGCCTTGCTGGGTGCAGTGTTCCTGGAACTCTTGCCGCACGCGCTCGAACACGGCAATACCGAGCGCGTCATGACGACGATGCTGGGCGGCCTGCTACTTTTTTTCCTGCTCGAGAAGCTCGTGCTTTGGCGGCACAGTCACGGCGAGGCAGTGGACCTCGACGAACGTGGCGAAGTTGCGGGAGCGCCTCCCGCCCACGGCAATGACCACGGCCGCTCCGGCTTGATGATTCTGATCGGCAACAGTGTCCACAATTTTTGCGACGGTGTGGTCATCGCGGCGTCCTTTCTCACCGATTTCGCTTTAGGAACGGCGACCGCCCTGGCCATCGTTGCCCACGCTATTCCTCAACAGGTCGGCGACTTCGCCGTGCTGATGCACTCCGGATATTCGAAGCGTCGCGCCTTCGCCTACAACCTGACGACAGGCGCGGCGACGCTCGCCGGCGGCCTGGCTGGCTATTGGGCATTGGCATCGATGCAACACATCCTGCCGACCGTCCTCGCGCTGGCTGCGGCAAGCCTGCTCTACGTTGCCGTGGCCGATCTGATCCCGAGCTTGCACCGCCATCCGGCGCCGGCGCAGACTGTCCTGCAATTGGCGCTGATCGGCGTCGGTATCGCGATCATCGCGGTCGTTCACTTTGCATTGGAGCGTTGACTTGGACGCCAAGGCCACGCCATCCTCGAACGAGTGGACCGCGCTGCAGGCGGAGTGGCAGGCGCTCGGCCAGCAGTGGTCGCACTGGTGGACGCAGACCACCGCAGGCATTCCCGGCGCCGCGCCATTTTTCGGGAGCGGCAACTCGCCGATCGCATTACCCGCACTTCCCGCCGCGTGGATCGAGCCTGCCGCGGCCGCGGCACTGACCGAGCAGTTCAATTTGAAGTTCGAGGCGTTGTGGTTGCGGACGCTACAGGGCGCTGCGCCCGATGCCAAGATGGCGCATCGAGACCGCCGATTCGCGACGCGCGAATGGCAGGAGCAGCCTTATTTTGCCCTGCTGAAGGACGCGTACCTCCTCTACGCCGAGTATCTCAACGAATTGGCGGCGCTGGCGCAGTCCGACGCCACGACCAAGAAACGCATCGAGTTCATGGTCCACCAGTACATCGACGCGATCGCTCCATCCAATTTTCTTGCGACCAACCCTGATGCCCTCAAACTGGCGCTGGAATCGGGGGGCGCATCGCTCGCGAAAGGGCTGTCGAATCTGGTGGCAGACGCACAGCGCGGCCGCATTGCAATGACCGACGAATCTGCATTCGCGGTCGGCGTCAACCTGGCGGTGACACCGGGCAGCGTCGTTTTCAGCAACGACCTCATCGAGTTGATCCAGTACGCGCCGACGACAAAACAGGTGTTTCGGCGGCCGTTGGTGATCATTCCGCCGTGCATCAACAAGTACTACATTCTCGACCTGCAACCGGACAATTCCTTTGTTCGCTATGCAGTCGACCAAGGCCACACCGTATTCATGGTGTCGTGGCGAAACATCCCCGCCGGTCTCGGGACGCTGCACTGGGACGATTATCTCGAAGCAGGGGTACTCACGGCGATCGAGCAGGTTCGCGACATCACCGCCAGCAAGACTGTCAACGTGCTCGGCTTCTGCGTCGGGGGCACGCTCCTCGCATGCGCATTGGCAGTGCTTGCGGCACGGCACGCCAGCCCGGTCGCGAGCGTGACATTGCTTACGACCATGCTCGATTTCGCCGACCCCGGCGACATCGGCGTCTACATTTCGCGGGAATCGCTCGCGGCACGCGAGCCGATTCTTTGCGCCGGGGGCCGGGTCCAGGGTAGTGAACTCGCAAGCGCCTTCGCAAGCCTGCGTGCCAATGAGTTGGTGTGGAATTACGTGGTCGGCAATTATCTGAAAGGCCAGACGCCACCCGCCTTCGACCTGTTGTACTGGAACGGGGATTCGGCAAACCTGCCCGGGCCCATGTATATCGAGTACATGACGAACATGTATCTCGACAACCGGTTGCGCGAGCCGGGTGCGCTAACCATGTGCGGCCAGAAGATCGACCTCGGCCGCGTTGCGCTGCCCGCCTATGTGTACGCGTCGCGAGAAGATCACATCGTGCCGTGGCGATCGGGATACCGTACGGTCGGGCTGCTCGGTGGCGACCCCACCTTTGTTCTCGGCGCGTCCGGCCACATTGCGGGCGTGATCAATCCGGCATCCAAGAATCGCCGCAACTACTGGACCAACGAGCTGCTTACTGACGACCCCGACGACTGGCTGGCGCGTGCGGAGAGCCACCCGGGAAGCTGGTGGCCACACTGGGCCACGTGGCTGGCCGAGCATGGCGGCGCGCGCCATCCTGCGCCGACATCGGCCGGCAACACACGCCACCGCCCGCTGGCCGCGGCGCCCGGTGCGTATGTAAGGGAACATGCAGGCTGATGCGTACGACCGCCCCACATTGCAAGTTCGGCGGCCCGCCCCAACCTGATAACCCTGCGTTACCATAACGCTATGACTCGACCCCGGCGCTGCGCCCGGGGTTTCGTGTCCTACCCCTGACGGAGAACTCCATGACTGACATCGTCATCGTCGCCGCACTGCGTACCGGCATCGGCAAATTCGGCGGCGCGCTCGCCAAGACACCCGCACCGGAGCTTGGCGCCACGGTTATCCGCGCGCTGCTTGCAAAGACCAACGTGAAACCGGAGCAGATTTCCGAGGTGATACTCGGGCAGGTGCTCGCCGCGGGCAGCGGACAGAATCCCGCGCGGCAGGCTTCGATTAAATCCGGGCTGCCGTTTGCCGTTCCTGCAATGACCATCAACAAAGTCTGCGGTTCGGGGCTGAAGGCGGTGATGCTCGCCGCGCAGGCGGTGCGCTGTGGCGATGCCGACATCGTCATTGCGGGCGGGCAGGAAAACATGAGCGCCTCGCCGCACGTGCTGCTGGGCTCTCGAGACGGCTTCCGTATGGGCGATGCCAAACTCATCGACAGCATGATCGTCGACGGCCTGTGGGACGTCTACAACCAGTACCACATGGGCACGACGGCCGAAAACGTCGCGAAGCAATACAGCATCAGCCGCGGACAACAGGACGAATTCGCGGTGGCAAGCCAGAACAAGGCCGAAGCAGCCCAGAAAGCCGGCAAGTTCAAAGACGAAATCGTTGCCGTCATGATCCCGCAGCGCAAGGGCGATCCGGTTGCCTTTGCGAGCGATGAATTCATCAAGGCGGGAACCACGCTTGAATCGATCAGCGGCCTCAAGCCGGCATTCGCCAAGGACGGCTCGGTTACGGCAGCCAATGCCTCGGGACTCAACGACGGTGGCGCGGCCGTCATGGTCATGAGCTCCGAGCGTGCCACGCAGCTCGGTTTGAAACCTCTTGCGAAGATCAAGGCGTACGCATCGTCGGGGGTCGACCCCGCGATCATGGGGATGGGGCCCGTACCGGCATCGCGGCGCTGCCTTGAAAAGGCCGGATGGAAGCCCGCGGACCTCGACCTGATGGAAATCAATGAGGCGTTTGCGGCACAAGCCTGCGCGGTCAACAAAGAGATGGGCTGGGACACCAGCAAGATCAACGTCAATGGCGGCGCGATCGCTCTCGGCCATCCGATCGGCGCTTCCGGCTGCCGCGTGCTGGTCACATTACTGCATGAAATGGCGCGCAGGGACGCCAAAAAAGGGCTGGCGTCGCTATGCATCGGTGGTGGGATGGGCGTCGCGCTCGCTGTGGAGCGGTGACCAACGCTGCCAGAATTTGCACAAGTCGAAAACAAACCAAGGAGCGAGCAAATGGCACAAGACAAGCACCGCGTTGCGCTGGTCACCGGTGGGATGGGCGGCTTGGGAGAAGCGATCTGCGTCAAGCTGGCGGCGCTCGGGTACACCGTCGTGACGACCCACTCGCCGGGCAATACGAAAGCCAACGAGTGGCTATCCGCGATGAACAAGGATGGACATAAATTCCACGCGTATCCCTGCGACGTCGTCGACTGGGCGTCCTGCGTCGCGTGCGTCGCCCAAGTCGCAAAGGAAGTCGGCCCGGTCGACGTCCTCGTGAACAACGCCGGAATTACGCGTGACATGACGTTCAAGAAAATGGACAAGGCGAACTGGGACGCAGTTATCAGCACCAATCTCGATTCGTGCTTCAACATGGCGAAGCAGGTCTGCGACGGCATGATCGACCGGGGTTGGGGACGCATCATCAACATCTCATCGGTCAACGGGCAGAAAGGTGCATTCGGGCAGGTCAACTATTCGGCGGCCAAGGCGGGAATGCACGGCTTCACCAAGGCGCTCGCGCTCGAAGTTTCCAAGAAAGGCGTGACCGTCAACACGATTTCCCCGGGCTACATCGGCACGAAGATGGTCATGGCGATCCCGCAGGAAGTGCTCGATTCCAAGATCATCCCGCAGATTCCTATGGGCCGTTTGGGCAAACCCGACGAGATTGCCGGCCTGGTCGCCTATTTGTCCAGCGAGGAAGCGGCCTTCGTCACCGGCGCGAACATCGCGATCAACGGTGGCCAGCACATGTTTTAGCGGCCGGTCGATCGGGCCGCCATCGACCCGACTTGGAGACTGAAACGATGCGCGCGAAAATTCGAACAATGCTGGCGGGCATGAGCATCGCCGCATTGCTGGTTTCCAACGTCGCGCAGGCGCAGTGGGTACTCCTTGCGCGTAAGGCCGTGGGCCGAATTCAGCAGATGTCGCAACAGCAGGCCAACGGCGGCGCGGCCTATGATTCGGCGGCGGTAATGGTGGAAGTGCCGGCCGAGAAGGTATTCGCGGTGGCCGTGCGCAACATCAGGGCCGCCCCCGGGATCACCGTGACGGAACAAAACGACACACAGCGCCTGATCCAGTTTTCAAATGGCGAGCAAGTCGCCGGGCTTCAGGTCAATGCGCTGTCGGACAACCTGTCACACATCATGATCTCTTCGGCCCACAGCGGAAACCAGCAGAATGCTGCGGCAATCATCCTCGAGCGCGTGCTCAAGCTATGCGCGGATATGAACGTCGAATGCTCCAGCGCGCAGAACTAGCGGTCTCGAAGACGAAATGAGGGAAAAAAAAGCCCTAGGTCTGGAGGGACCTAGGGCTGAGGCTGAAGGCTTTAGGAGGAGGAAAAGCCTACAGTTTTCGCGCGTGGCGCGAAATCGAGAACACGTTCACATCGCTGACGTCTCAACCATTCCACACTAAAAGCAGTAACACACAGGTAGACGTCAACAACAATATGGCGACTGCTCCTCCGCTTTCAATGTCTTTATACCAGCGCAACCTTTACGCAGCCTTGCGGCCCTTCGTTGTGGTGGTCGTTGCCGCCTTGGCGACGTTCGCGGCGTTCGCGGACGCAGCGCGCATCGAGGCATCGGCAAAACTCACAACCTGCTTGGTGGCCTTCGAGAACTGGTCGAACGCCGCGGTCGTCGCCGCAACCGTCGACTTCAGGGCCGTCACAGCAACATCGGAGCCGGCCGGCGCGTTCTTCGCCGCCTTTTCGACCCAGGCTGCCATGCCCTTGGTATACGTTGCCCAGGCTTGCTCGGCCAGCGCCGAGAAGTCAGCCTGCGCTTCCGAGGCGATTTGGTAGACGCCGCGCGAATAGCCCAAAGCGTTCTGCACGCCGGCTTCAGTCAGCTTGGCGCGCACGGCCACGAGTTCCTGCACGTCCTTGATCCCCGCGACCGCGTTGGCCGAATAGACGCCCTGCTCCAGCGCTACCTTGGCCGCCTGCAGGTTGAGCTTGGTCAGGCGCTCGGCCTTTTCCAGCGAGAGCGACGCCAGCTTGACTGCGTTGTCATAGCCAACCTTGTTGATTTCAGCGAATTGTTCCGTTGCGTTGTACATGGTGGATCCTTTCCCGTTGAGGTTAATTAGGACCCTGAACGGGCCCTCCTTCATCATTTAAGCGCGGCTGCCAGTGGCTGCTTATACTGCGATTCCCGGTCTCGCCTCACTTCAATTGCTGCACCGCACAATTCCGATTATGGGGATGGGCCGCAGGCAAGTCAAGGGGTTTTTTGTGCATTGCACCAATCCGTTGGAGCCCCTTTGCGAAATAGTTTCAAACACCCCAATAAATCAGTGAGTTATACTCCAGCGTTCGCACCGAGGAGTTTCCCATGAGCAAGGCCGTCCGCGTGATCAAGAAGTACCCGAATCGCCGGTTGTACGACACGGCGAATAGCGGCTACATCACGCTTGCCGACGTCAAACTGATGGTCCTGGATTTCATCGATTTCCAGGTAATCGACGCGAAGACCGGCGACGATCTGACGCGCCCTATTTTGTTGCAAATCATTCTCGAGGAAGAATCCGCCGGCGTACCGATGTTCTCCAGCGAAATGCTATCGCAGATGATTCGTTTCTACGGCAATGCACTGCAAGGCATCATGGGCAACTACATGGAGCAAAACGTCAAGGCATTCCTGACCATCCAGGGCAAGCTGCAGGATCAGGCGAAGCAGATCTACGGCGACAAGATGATGTTGACGCCGGATCTGTGGAAGCAATTTCTACAGATGCAAGCGCCAGCGATGCAGGGCATGCTCGGCAATTACCTGGAACAGAGCGCCAAACTGTTCATGGACATGCAGCAGCGCATGCAGGATCAGACGCGCGGCCTGTTCACCGCCTTTCCGTTTCCCAACTTCGGCGCACCGAAGCAAGCCCCCGGCGACGACGATAAGAAGCGCTGATTCGCGGCCTTCGCCCAAAGCAGCGCACACGCTGCATTGCAGCGTAGCTGCATGCCGCAGCGCGCAATGGATCCATCAATCATGAAGCAACGAGAAGTCGCAGCACCGCGGGTCGGGTTCGTCTCGCTGGGTTGCCCGAAGGCACTGGTCGATTCGGAACAAATCCTCACGCGCTTGCGCGCGGAGGGATACGCGGTCGCGCCCACCTACGCGGGCGCCGATCTGGTCGTCGTCAACACCTGCGGCTTCATCGATGCAGCGGTCGCCGAGTCGCTCGATGCGATCGGCGAAGCACTCGCCGAGAACGGTAAGGTCATCGTGACCGGCTGCCTCGGCGCCAAGGATGGCGGCGCCTTTGTCAAAGCGGCGCACCCGAAGATCCTGGCGGTTACCGGACCGCATGCGCCTGCCGAAGTCATGGCTGCCGTGCACCAGCACCTGCCAAAGCCGCACGATCCCTTCTTCGATCTCGTGCCCGCCTCAGTTGGCAAGATCGGCATCAAGCTGACGCCTGCGCACTACGCGTATCTCAAGATCAGCGAAGGCTGCAATCACCGGTGCACGTTCTGCATCATCCCGTCGATGCGCGGCGACCTCGTCAGCCGTCCGATCGGGGAAGTGATGGTCGAGGCCGAAAACCTGCTCAAGGCGGGCGTACGCGAACTGCTCGTGATCTCGCAGGACACGAGCGCCTACGGTGTCGACATTCGCTATCGCACTGGGTTCTGGCGCGGCCGGCCCCTCAAGACGCGGATGACCGAGCTCGTCGACGCGCTCGGCGCGCTCGCCGCGGAACACGGTGCGTGGGTACGCTTGCACTATGTGTATCCGTATCCCCACGTGGACGACGTCATTCCACTCATGGCCGCGGAACGAGTTCTGCCTTACCTCGACGTTCCCTTTCAACACGCGAGCCCGCGGATCCTGAAGCTGATGAAGCGTCCGGCCAACGCCGAAAACAATCTCGAACGCATTCGCGCCTGGCGCTCGATTTGTCCGGAACTTACGATTCGCTCGACTTTCATCGTCGGTTTCCCGGGAGAAACCGAACGCGAATTCGAATTGCTGCTCGAATTCCTCGACGAGGCGCAGCTCGACCGCGTCGGTTGCTTTGCGTATTCGCCGGTCGATGGTGCGGTGGCAAACGCATTGCCCGATCCCGTGCCGGAGCATGTCAAGGAGGAACGTCGCGCGCGATTCATGGCAAAGCAAGCCGGCATCAGCACGCGACGATTGGCCGCCAAGATTGGCAAGACGTTGAGCGTGCTCGTCGACGGTCATGCGGACGGTGGCATCGCGATCGCCCGCTCGACCGCCGACGCGCCAGAGATTGACGGCATTGTCACGATTGATGGCGGCGGCTCGCTACGGGTCGGCGATTTCGCCCAGGTTGTCGTCACCGCAACGAGCGAACATGACCTGGTTGGTCGTCTTGCTGTCGGGCACGCATCGACCGAAAAGAGGAACGCCCGACCGCGCTCCCATACAGCAGAGTCGCGATAGTTAGGGGTACTCGCGACGAGCGCGAGGGTATAATCGATTCACCGTTCGACGCGATTCGCGATGCATCCATTCCTCCGCCGCAGTTCCCGACGCCTGGCTGCCGCAACCGCGCTGCTGTTGCCGGCAGCGACCGCGCACGCGTCATTTCTGTCCGGCGATGCGCTGGACACGTTTGCCACCTACATGGCGTGGTTCGTCATTGCCTTCGTCCCGATCGTCGGGATCGTGCTGTTCTGGCTGGTGCACGTCATGCCGGAGAAGATCGCGCACAAGCGTCACCATCCGCAGCGGGACGCCATCCACACACTGTGCCTGCTGTCGCTGGCGTTCGGCGGCTTGCTGTGGCCGATCGCCTGGCTATGGGCCTACACGAAACCGGTTGCCTACCGCATTGGCTACGGCACGGAGAAGCATGAGGACTACTACCACGAGATGGGTGACAAGGCGCACGCAGGAGAATTGCTGGAGCACGAACTCGCACACCTGCGCGAAGAACTTGACGCAATGGCGGCCAAAGGCACGCTATCGGCGAAACTGAGGGTGCTGCGCCAGGATCTGGCCAAGGCGCAGCCCGCGTCTCCTGCGGTTGATACCAAGACGCCGGGGGCCTGATGGAAGTCCTGCTGCTTGCCATCTACTCGTTCTTCGTCTGGCTGATCTTCATCAAGCTCAAGTGGCTGCCGTGGAATACGACGTCACAGGTCATCGTCGTCATCATCCCGATCGTCGCGATGGCCGCGCTGATCCTGACCTTGAATGTGGTGGCACCGTCGACGAACGACGTGCGGGTGATCAAATATGTCGTGCAGGTCATTCCGCAGGTGCGGGGACGAGTGATCGAGGTGCCGGTCGAGCCAAATCGGCTGGTCAAGCAAGGCGAGTTGCTCTTTCGCATCGACCCGACGCAGTACCAGAATGACCTGAACGTCGCCAAGGCGAAGCTCGCGGCGGACGAGGCGAAGCTCGCGCAGGCAGGCGCCAACCTGGTCGACGCGTCGGCCGGCGCGCGGCAAGTGCAGGAGCAGTTGAAGTCTGCCAGCGGGCAAGTCGCGGCATTGCAACCTCAACTCGAGCTGGCGCAATTGCGGGTGCGGCAGAATCGCGAGCTGGTGGCGACCGGCGCAGGCGACAAGTTCGCGCTGGAGCAAGCGGAAGCCAACGTGATCGAACTCCAGGCCCAGATCGCGACGGCCTCAGCGAACGAAGCCCAGGTGACGCAGAAATTGGCTGGTCAGGTCAACGGTGAATTAGCGACCGTGGCATCGGCGCGCGCGCAAATCGCCACGGCGAAAGCGGTGGTCGACTCGAGTCGCGCCGATGTAGCCAATGCGCAATGGAACCTGGACCAGACGTCGGTGTATGCGCCCGCCAACGGCTATGCGATCAACGTGCAACTGCGGCCGGGCTCGTTCGTCACGGCGTTCCCGGTGGCGCCGGCGATGAGTTTCGTCGAAGAGACCTATCAAGTTATCGGGCTTTACGCCCAGAACGAGCTACCCTTTGTCGAACCAGGCAACGAAGCGGAGTTCGCGCTCACGATGCTCCCCGGCCGCGTCATCAAGGCCAAGGTCGATTCCATCGTATGGGCCCAGGGCCAGGGGCAAGTGACGCAGTCGGGTACGCTGCCGAGTACCGGGGCGTTTCCGCAGGTTCCCGGCCGCTTTCCCGTCAAGTTCGCCGTGGATGAGAGGGATCGGGACCTATTTCTTGCGGCTGGCGCCGCAGGCGATGGCGCCATCTACACCGACCACTTCGCCGCGATTCATATCATCCGCAAGGTGATCCTGCGTGTCGGCGCGATTACCAACTACCTCGTTCTCAAGCTGCACTGATGCGCGATTATCGTTACGACCATCTCGCCCTCGCAGTCGCGTGCGCGTGCGCGGTCGGGGGTTGCGCAATCGACCGCCCGCCGTCGACGGCGGACCTGCAACGAGAAGCGCTACCGCATACGACGGTCCCCGCCAAATGGAAGGCGGCGGAGGTGTCGCCGGCGCCGCTCGCCGAACCATGGCTCGCGTCGTTCAACGACCCCGCGCTATTGGCGCTGGTTAACGAGGCGCTGGTCTACAACGCCGATCTGCAAGCCGGCGCGGCGCGCGTTGAGCAGGCGGCGGGATTGGTGAAGGTGGCCAGCGGCGCGCTCTTCCCCGAGGTGGGGCTGGCAGGCGTCTATAGCGGCAAGTCCGGCGGCGGCGGTGGGCTCAACGCGGTATTTCTCAATGCCTCGCTCGAGCTCGACGTATGGGGACGCATGCGCTACGGGGAAGCCGCGGCCGAGGCGCAATCCGCGGCCGCTGAAGCCGATTATGCGTATGCGCGCCAGTCGCTCGCAGCGATGGTGGCCAAGAGCTGGTTCCTCGCCATCGAAGCGGGATTACAGCAGTCGATCGGCGATGAATCGCTGCGTTCCGCACAAGAACTGCTTCGGATCGCGCAGGAGCGCCTGCGCATTGGCGTCGGCGACGAGCAGGCGGTGGCCGAAGCGCGGGCCAATGTCGGCAGCTTCCGCGACTCGTTGCGCCAGACCGAGCAAGCCCGCGAGCAGGCCTTGCGTTCGCTCGAACTGTTGCTGGGCCGTTATCCGGCAGCCGAAATTGCCGTCGCGCAGCGACTGGGGCCCGTGCCCGCACCGGTGGCGGTCGGCATGCCGTCCGAGTTACTCGAACGCCGACCCGACGTGATCGCCGCGGAGCGCCGTGTGGCTGCTGCATTCAACCGTGTCGGCGAAGCCAAGGCGGCGCGATTACCACGTATTAGCCTGACAGCCGGTGGCAGCACCATCTCGAGCGATGTGCTCGTGCTGCAGAACCGGACCAATCCGGCGTTCGGCTTCGGCGCCAATCTGATTGCGCCGCTGTACACGGGCGGCGTGCTGCAGGCGCAGGTCGAGATTCGCACAGCCGAACAAAAAGCAGCCGTTGCCGACTACGCCCGCATTGCACAACGTTCGTTCGGCGAAGTCGAGAACGCGCTGGCAGCGGAGAACGCACTGCACGATCGCGACTCGATCCTGGCCACGAACATCACCGACAACGAGCGCGCGCTCGAACTCGCGCTGGTGCAATTCCGCGTCGGCAAGGCCGACCAACGCGTCGTCGAACAGCGCCAGCTTGCGCTCTATGCCGCCCGCACGTCGCGCCTGCGGGTGCAAAGCGAACAACTCGCGCAGCGCGTCAACTTGTACCTCGCGCTCGGCGGGGATTTCGACACGCCGCAAGTGGGAACTGTTCCGGCAAGTCCGCTCTCCCAGCGCTGAGCAGGCCGGGCGCATCGTCGGCAGCAAGAGCGCGGCGGTGCGATGCACGTTCAATACGTGTGCGTGTTCGCTCCCGGAGTGCCCTCGCGTAGAATATCCCGACGTTGCGTCCAGCGATTTGCGAGAGGCTCGAATGCGGCAAGTTCCCACTTCGTCACCGCGAGCCATGGCCGCATTGATCGCCGCCACGGCACTCGCGGCTTCGCTTTCGGGTTGTGGCAAGGACGACAAAGCGGCACCGTCCCGCGCTCCAATCGCCGTGACCACCATCGTCGTCACCGCGAAGGACGTGCCAGTCACTGCCGAGTACGTCGCACAAACGCAAAGCTCGCAGGCGGTCAACATCCAGGCGCGCGTTTCCGGCTTCCTCGATAAGCGCGTTTATACCGAAGGTTCCGTCGTCAAAGCGGGTCAGGTCCTTTTCCAGATGGACCAGAAACCGTTCCAGGCGCAGGTCGACGCGCAACAAGCTGCCCTGCAGCGCAACCAGGCAGCGTTGCAGGTCGCGCAAGCAAACCTCGCACGCACCAAGCCGCTGGCTGCGCAGAACGCGCTGTCGCAAAAGGATCTCGACGACGCGACCGGCCAATACGAGCAGTCCGCGGCCGCGGTGGCGCAATCGAAGGCTCAACTGGATGAAGCGAAGCTCAACCTCTCCTATACGACCATCGCATCGCCGGTAGACGGGGTCAGCAGCTTTGCCGCCGTCGCCGACGGGACTTATGTGAGTACCCAGAATTCTCAGTTGACCACGGTCTCCGTGTTGTCGCCGATGTGGATCAACTTCAGCATCTCGGAAAACCAGATGGAGCGAATTCGCGACGAGGTGAAGAAGGGATTGCTCAAGCTGCCTCCGACGGGCGAATTCATTGTCGAGATTGAGCTCGTGAGCGGATCGACGTTTCCTGCGACGGGCCGCATTACGTTCGCGGATCCGTCGTTCAACCCACAGACCGGGACCTTCCTGCTGCGCGCATCGGTCCCTAACAAGCAGGGCTTGCTGCGGCCCAATCAGTACGTGCGCACGCTTCTCCGAGGCGCCACGCGGCCGAACGCCATCCTCATTCCGCAGCGGGCGGTCCAGCAGAGCGCCAAGGGCCACTTCGTGTGGGTCGTGACCAAGGACAATCAAGCCGAGATGCGCCCGGTCGCCGTCGGTGATTGGTTTGGCGATGGCTGGTTTATCTCGGAGGGTCTCGCCACGGGCGATCAGGTCGTCGTCGACGGCACGTTGCGCCTCGCCCCGGGCGCGCCGGTCAAGCCTGCGCCGTACGTCGCCGCCGCAGCCCCGACTGGCGCCGTCGCCGCGGCAGCCGGGTCGCCGGCGGAAAAAGGCGCCGTCGGCCGCGCCGTCTTCTCGACGATCAATTTCGCCACGGGTAGCGCGAACCTAGACGCGCGCGCGACGCAGGCGATCCAGGCGGTGGCAGCCTCGCTGAAGAACGGCGCTTCCGCAGTAACCATCACCGGCTATACAGACCGCACAGGAAACCACGACGCGAACGTCGAACTTGCCAGGCAGCGCGCCATTGCGGTTCGCGATGCGCTCGTCAAGGCCGGGGTCGCGATCGATCGCCTGCAACTGAAGGAACCGCTCGACATCACCGGCAGCGGCAACGACACCGACGCGCGCCGCGTCGACATCCTCGCTGCCGCCTGAACGGAGCGGCGTCCGCCATGTTCTCGCATTTCTTCATCGAGCGACCGATATTCGCGGCGGTCGTGTCGATCATCATGGTGCTTGCCGGTTTGGTGGCATTGACGGTCCTGCCGGTGCAGCAATATCCGACCATCACGCCGGTCCAGGTCACGGTTTCGGCCACGTATCCGGGCGCCGACTCCAAGACCCTCGCCGACTCGGTCGCCGCGCCGATCGAGGCGCAGATCAACGGCGTCGACAACATGCTGTACATGTCGTCGACGAGCTCGTCGACCGGCCAGCTCACGCTGACCGTCTATTTCTCGCTCGACACCAACCCCGATATCGCGCAGGTGCAGGTCCAGAATCGCGTCAACCTCGCGCTGCCCCAACTGCCGTCCGCGGTAACGCAGCAGGGCGTGTCGGTGCAGAAGAAGTCATCGTCGATCATGATGCTCGTCGCCGTGTTCGCCAAGGGCGGCCGCTACAGTTCCGACTACGTGGCGAACTACGCGAATGTCTACGTGCTCGATGCGCTCAAGCGGGTGAACGGCGCCGGCCAGGCACAGATCCTCGGCGTCCCCGACCAGGCGATGCGCATCTGGATGAATCCGGATCGCATGGCGTCGCTCGGCATCACCACCACCGACATCGTCAATGCCGTCAGCGCGCAAAACGCGCTGTTCGGCGCCGGCCAGATCGGACAGCAACCGACGGCGGGCCCCGTCGAGCTCACTTTTCCCGTCGTCACGCAGGGTCCGTTCACGGATCCGCGCCAGTACGAAAACATCATTCTCAGGGCGAGCCAGGACGGCAGCGCCATCGTGCGCGTCGGCGACGTGGCGCGCGCCGAGGTCGGCCTGCGGCAGTACATCGTCGACAGCAAGCTCAACAACGTCCCCGCCACCTTTGTCGCGGTGTACCAGCAACCCGGCGCCAATGGCCTCATCGTGTCCAAGGCCGTGCGGCAGACGCTGGAGGAAATGAAAGCCCGCTTTCCCGAAGGGATGGACTACGTCATATCGCTCGACACCAACGATTTCGTGCGCCTGTCGATCGAGGAAGTCATCAAGACGCTCGGCGAGGCCATCGTGCTGGTCGTGCTCATCGTCTATCTGTTCCTGCAGAGTTTCCGCACGACGATCATCTGCACGGTCGCGATCATCGTGGCGCTGACCACCACGTTCGCAGGCATGCTCGCACTCGGCTTTTCGGTCAACCTGCTCACGCTGTTCGGACTTGTCCTGGCGATCGGCATGGTCGTCGATGACGCGATCGTCGTCGTCGAAAACGTCGAACGCAACATGGAGCAGCACCACCTCGCGCCCAAGGATGCGACGATCAAGTCGATGAACGAAATCGGCGGTTCACTCGTCGCGGTCGTGCTAGTGATGGCGTCCGTCTTTATTCCCGCGGCCTTCCTGCCAGGTACCACGGGCCAGCTCTACAAGCAATTCGCCATCACCATCGTCGTTTCAGTGTCGATCTCGGGATTCGTTGCGCTGACGCTGACGCCGGCAATGTGCGCGATCATGCTCAAGCACGTACCGATGCGGACGACGGGATTCTTCGGCTGGTTCAATCGCCAGGTCACGCGCGTCACGCTCGCTTTCGGCGACGCGGTCACGCTCGTCATCAAGCGCATGGCGATCGCGTTGGTACTGATGGCGGTGATGCTCTGGGGCATCTACGAGCTGTTCAGGATCCTTCCGAGCAGCTTCGTGCCGAACGAGGATCAGGGTTACGTCATGGCGGCGATCATCATGCCGCAGTCGGCGAGCCTCGACCGCACGCAGGTCATCGCGCAGCGCGTGGATGCCGCGTTCTCGAAGATTCCTGGCGTCGACAAGCGTGCAATGATCACCGGCTACAGCTTGCTCGACAGCGGCTTCAAGACCAACTCCGGCGCGTTCTTCGTGACGCTGAAGGACTTCAAGGAGCGCTATGCATCGCTCGAGACCGCGCGCGAGCAGAATGCGCGCGCCGTCCTCACGACACTCTTCAAGGAAGTCCAGAGCATCGAAGGCGCGATCGTCGTGCCGATCGCTCCACCGCCGATTCCGGGTATCGGCACGACAGGTGGCTTTGAATTCTGGATTCAGGATACCGGCACCGGCGATCCGACAGCGCTTGACGGCGTGATGCAGGAATTCATTGCCAAGGCGCGACAGCGGCCGGAGCTCACGGGTCTCGCCACCACCTTTCGGGCCAACACGCAGCAGTTGCGCGCGGACGTCGACCGCGACAAGGCGACGCTGCTGGGCGTGCCGGTTCAGGATGTCTACAGCGCCATCCAGGCGCAGTTCGGATCGCTGACGGCAAGCCAGTACAACCAGTTCAGCCGCGTCTGGTGGGTGATCGTGCAATCGGACGCGCAGTTCCGGCAGACGCCGGACGATCTCACGCGTCTGTATACGCGTTCGAACCAGAACAAGATGATTCCGCTGTCGACGCTGGTCTCCACCACCTGGGTAACCGGCCCAGACCTGCTACCGCATTTCAATGGCTTTCCCGCCGCCAAGATCAACGGCAATGCCGCGCCGGGCTACAGTTCGGGACAGGCCATCCAGACGATGGAAGAAGTCGCCAAAGAGGTGCTGCCACCCGGCTATACGTTCGCGTGGTCCGGCCTCGCGTTCGAGGAAAAAAAATCCGGCAGCACCTCGGGGCTCGCATTCGTGTTCGGACTGATCATCGTCTTCCTGGTCCTTTCCGCGCAATACGAATCCTGGACCTTGCCAGGAGCGGTAATGACCGCCGTGCCGTTCGGGATTCTCGGCGCCCTCGCGACGAACTGGATGCGCGGCCTTGAAAACGATGTCTACTTCCAGATCGGCTTACTGGTGCTGATCGGTCTGGGCGCCAAGAACGCTGTGCTGCGCGTGTCGGCCGCTGTTGAATTCAGGCACGAAGGCAAGTCGATCATGGAGGCGACGATACTTGCCGGCGAACAGCGCCTGCGGCCGATCATCATGACTTCGCTCGCGTTCGCGGTCGGTGTCCTCCCGCTCGCGCTGGCCACCGGCGCCGGCGCCAACGCGCGCCACTCGATCGGCACCGGCATCATCGGCGGCATGATCGGCGAGACCACGCTGGCGATGCTTTACGTGCCGCTGTTCTTCTACATCTTCGATCGACTGAAAGAGGGCAAGGACGACGCAGAGCCCGCAACGCCTCGTGCAGGCGGCGGACCCACGCCGACGCCCGCGCCGCAGGCGCCACGGGAGGGCGACTGACATGCGCAGACTCCTCGTAGCCTGCGCCAGCGCAGCAGTGCTCGCCGGCTGCATGGTCGGGCCGAACTACACTCGCCCCAAGGTCGACGCGCCCGCCGATTTTCGCTTCGAGCCCAAAGCCACGGCGGAAACCGCCAATACCGAATGGTGGAAGCAATTCAACGATCCCGTGCTCGACGCATTGATCGCCGAAGCGCTTGCCAACAACGTGAACGTGAAGATCGCCGCCGCCAACATTCTCCAGGCCGCGGGACTGCTCACGCAGACGCGCTCGGAGCTGTTCCCGCAGGTCGGCTACAGCGGCACGGGCGAGCGATTGAAGGCGCCGAATACCGGGCTCGTATCGGTGATTCCCAATTATCCGAATCCGCAATCGAGCTACCAGGCACTGCTGAGCGTCAGTTGGGAAATCGACCTCTGGGGCCGTATCCGGCGGCTGAGCGAAGCCGCACTGGCGAATGTGCTCGCCACCGACGATGCGCGCGATGGCGTCATCCTCTCGCTCGTCGCCTCGGTCGCGAACGATTACATCCAGCTCCGCGGACTCGATGCGCAGCTCGCCGTTGCCCAATCGACGCTCGGCACGTACGCCGAATCCGTGAAGCTGTTCGAGCTGCAGTTCCAGTACGGGCAAGTGTCGCAGATGAACGTCGCCCAGGCGCAATCCCAGTACCAGAACGCGGCCGCGCAGATACCGCAGATTGAATCGCAGATCGCGCAGACGGAAAACGCGCTCTCGGTGTTGCTCGGACGGAATCCCGGGCCGATTGCGCGTGGAAAGAGCATGGACGACCTCGTGTTGCCCACCGTACCTGCCGGCATTCCGTCGGAACTTCTCGAGCGCCGCCCCGATCTGATGCAGTCCGAGCAGCAGCTGATCGCCGCCAATGCCCAGATCGGCGCGGCGAAGGCGCTGTACTTTCCCACCATTTCGCTCACCGGCGCGTTCGGCAGCGCGAGCAGCAGCCTGTCGGATTTGTTCAAAGGCCCCTCCCGGATCTGGAACTACGCGGGACAATTGACCGGGCCGATCTTCACGTTCGGGCTGGTCAGCGGGCAGGTCACCCAGGCCGAGGCCGCGCAGCAGGCGGCGCTGCTCAGCTATCAGCTTTCGATCCAGAACGCTTTTGCCGATGTCGACAATGCGCTGGTCGCCAACCAGAAGCTGATCGAGCAGCTGAGCGCGCAGACCAAACTGGTCGACGCACTCAGGACGTACGCACGCCTCGCCACGCTGCAATATAACGGCGGCTACGTACCGTATTCGACGGTGTTGCAGGCCGAGCAGTCGCTGTTCCCGGCGGAATTGACACTGGCCGCGGTCCGCGCGCAAGTGCTCGCGTCGAGCGTGAACGTCTACAAGGCGATGGGTGGCGGCTGGGTCGATATGGCGCGAAAGACAACCGCCGGCGGACCGGAAACGGTCCCGCCCACCGACGCACTCCAGAAGTTGCCGCCGCTGTTCTAGCGCGACAGCTTGGCCGCGGCGATTTCGCGCGCAAGATCACCAAGCATCGAGGACCAGGCAATATTGAATGCAGCCGCGAGCGCTGTCCGGGCTGCGGGTCGAGAGCGCAACGCGCTGCTTCAGTTCGGTCTGCCACACCGGAACGCCCGTCAGCACTCGATTGTCGATGAGGAAGAATTTTCCCGTCAGCACGGCCGCGGGCGCGCCCGCATCGCGATAGTCGCCGTAGAACTCACTGATAAAGCCTTCGAGCACGAAGTCGCCGTCGGCATTCGCCCCCGCCGGCAACACCTCTCTGAACACCCCCGCCGCAGCGAGCCAGCTTGCGGCACTTTCGGTCAGCATCGCCGAAGGCGTCACGAAGAACTCGTTGTAAAAGTCCGATTCGTATTTCAGATCGCCTTCGCGGTAGACCATCGACTTGCCGCGAAATGGCGCCGCGACGGAAATCGTGCCGACCTTGAGCGTGGCCGGCCGGGGCGGGGTCGCGACTGGAGTCGGCGCTGACACTTGAAGCAGGTATGTTTGCTTCGCGGGCGAGGGGCGTGACAGGCCGCCGCATCCGGAAATCAACCCGAGCATGACGGCGACGATTGCGACGCGGGACACGGCTGCAGGCAAGCAGCGAAGCGAATTCATTGGGCACCTTTCGCCGGCGGCGGCGGCTCACCGAGCAGGACGCCGGACGGGTAACGCTTGGCGTTCTCGGTGAGATCGCGCAGGTTTTCTGAGATCTGGCGCATGTTTTCGAGCGTCGTCGAAAGATCGGATTCGCCGCCGCCAATGATCCGGTCGAGACGCATCAAGGTGCGCTGCATGTGCGCGATGGCGCTGGCGAGCGCCGGATCCTCGACCAGTTTCCTCGCGCCGACCACGGCCGCATCGGTGTTGCCGGGGAGCGTCCTGAGGGCAGGATCGTCGAGAATGGCAGCGAGCCGCTGGTTGCTCTGACGCAACTCGGCGAGCAGCGCCGCGCCGTCCGCACCGAGTTTGTCCATCGGCAACTGGTCGAGCTTGGTCTCGAGTTTCGACAGCACGCGGCTGCTGCGCTGCGAGAGCTGCTCCGCGTCGATAGCTTCGACCCGCTTGTTGGTGTTGATCAGCAATTTGTTCAGATTGGCGATCGTGCCTTCGAGGTCGATGTTGCGCAGGTGATCGACAATATCGGACGCGGCGGCGACGAACTGCGTGACGGTCGATCGCGCGCTCGGAATGTAGAGATTGTCGGGCTCCCACGATATTGGCAGTGGGGGATTGGCTTTCGGGTCGACGTAATCGATTTCGAGGTAGCTCGTGCCGGTAATGCCTTGCGGCGCCAGGCGCACGCGGAGGCCCTTGTCGATCTCCGCCTGGACGGCATCGGGACGCGTCAGATCGCCTGCACCTGTGCGGCCGCCGATCAGGCGCGGAAGTATCGTCGTTTCGACCATCACGTACCGCAGGCGGTCCACCATCGGCTTGTCCTGCTGATACCGCGTATAGGTAAAGCCGATGCTCTTGACTTCGCCGACGATCACGCCACGGTACTTGACCTTCGATCCCAGTTCGAGGCCCTGCACCGATTCGTTGAAGTACGTCTCCATGATGACCTTCGTTTGGAACAGCCTCCCTGCGCCGAGCATCACCAGCAGGAACACGAGGGCGATCGTCGCGCCGATCACGAAAATGCCGATCTTGAAGAAGTTCGCTTGGGCGCTCATCGCTTAGCGTTACGCCGCTTCGGCAACCGCTTCGCGGTTGAAGAACTGCCGTACCCATGGATTGTCGCTGGTGTCGCGAAGTATTCTGGGATCACCTTCGGCGATGATGCCCTTCTTGCGCTTGTCGAGCATGATCACGCGGTCGGCGATCGCGTAGATGCTGGCAAGTTCGTGCGACACGATCACGAAGGTGATGTGCAGGCTCTTCGTCAACCGAAGTATCAACTGGTCGAGTTCCGCCGAGGTGATCGGATCGAGTCCCGCCGAGGGCTCGTCCAGGAACAGGATCATGGGATCGAGCGCCATCGCCCGCGCGATCGCAGCGCGCTTCTGCATGCCGCCGCTGAGCTCGGACGGCATGTGACCGCAAAACGCATCGAGGCCGACCAGTTTGAGTTTCATGCGTCCGAGCAGGTCCATCGCATCGGAATCGAGGTCGGTGTACTCTTCGAGGGGCAGGCGCACGTTTTCGAGAAGTGTCATCGAACCGAACAGCGCCCCGCTCTGATACATGACACCGATCTTGCGCAGGATCGCATTGCGCTTATCGCCCTCGGCGGTGACGATATCGTCGCCGTCGATGATGACTCTGCCGGCCATGGGTTGATAGAGACCCACCATATGCTTGAGCAGCGTGCTCTTGCCGCAACCGGAGCCGCCGAGAATGACGAAAACCTCTCCCCGATTCACCGTGAAGTTGACGTTCTCCATCAGCACGTTGTCGTCGTAACCGGCGGTGAAGTCCTCGACGCGGATGATCGGATCGCTGGCCATGCGCAGCAGTCTCAGATGTCCATCAAATAGTAGACGAACGCATAGATGCCGTCGACGACCACGAGCAGGACGATCCCGGACACGACCGCGCGCGTTGCGGAAATGCCCACGGCGCTGGCGCCTGTCTGCGTCTGCAGTCCGCGCAGGCATCCGATGCCCGCGATCAGGATCGCGAAGACCGGCGTCTTGGCCAGTCCTGCAAACAGGTCCTTCACGTCCACCAGGCTGTCGACCTCGCGCAGGAACGTCAGGACGGGAATATTGAAGCTGATCATCGTCAGCGCGCCGCCAAGGATGCCGATGACATCGGCGAACAATGTCAGCAGCGGCACCATGAGCACCGCCGCCAGAATGCGCGTGACGACGAGAAACCGGACCGGATCGAGGCCCATCGTCGTGAGGGCGTTCAATTCCTCGTTGACCTTCATCGTGCCGATTTCGGCCGCGAACGCCGCGCCGGAACGGCCGGCCAGGAGAATCGCCGTCATCAGGGGTCCGAGCTCGCGCAGGATGGACAGGCCCACGAGATCGGCCACGAACAACTCGGCGCCGAACTGGCGCATCGGGACGGCGGACTGGAACGCCAGGATGATCCCGAGCAGAAACGAAATGAGCGCGACGATCGGCAATGCATTCGCGCCGACCTGCTCGCAGGTGTACCAGACGTCCTTCCAGCGCACGGACTTCGGATTGCGGATCGCAAACCACAGTGCGGAGCCGGTCTCGCCGACAAACGCAATCTGCGTCGAGATGTCGCGCCACGTGATCAGCGCCGCACGACCGATGTCCTCCACCGCCCGCAGGCGTTCTTCGGGTTCGGGTGCGGGCGTCCGGAACGCGACCGGATCGAATTGATCGAGCAGCGTCTGGAACTCGGGCTTGAGCCCGCGCACGGTCACCGGCGCGTTCGCGGATCGTTCCTGGCGCAGGAGATCGACGAGCATGGCGACGCCGCCGCCATCGCAATAGTCGACGCGCGACGCATCGATGACCACCTTGCGATCGGCGGCCTGCGCAAGTGCTGCGCGCGCCTGCCCCCAAACGCCGGCAATCGAGTAGGCGTCGAGCCGACCCGAGAGCTGCAATTCACGGGCGTTCCCAACGTCGTCGACGGCGAGTGTCGCCGCGGGTCCCGAGGCGATCAGTGCGCCAGCGAGCGCGGTCACTGGATGAGCTCGACCTGGGTTCCCAAGATGCGCACTCGATCGTCGGCGACGAACAGCGGCTCGTAATTTTGGACGATGGATCGGCTACTGCCGTCATCCATTTTCACGACGATCTCCCAGCGCTTGACATTGCGCTGGTTCGCACGGGTCTGGTAGACGCCCCCGCCGGCGGCGCCGATGAATACCTGACCCTGATTGGAGAATCCCGGGCCGATCTGGTAAACGGCAACACCCGTCGGCCCGAGGTCGGATGACGAAGGGACGCTGCCGAGAGGCGTCCACTGATCCTTGGTGGTGAGCTGCGTAATCGACACGACCTTGCCGCATCGATCGCACGCGCCCGCGCCAGCTGGCACTGTCGGAGCCACTGCGGGCGCCATCGGTGGCGGCGGCGCTCCCTGCGCCAGCGCGCTCAGCGGGGCGAGCCAGAACAGCGTCGATGCGCACATGGCCAGCATGAGTGGAAATAGGTGCGCGTGCATCATTCTGGCAGCGTGTTGAGGTAGAACATCGAATGCAGGAGTGGACCTGGGCGGCCGAGGGCGCCGAGCCAGCGATAGAAGATGTCGTCGATGTCGCCGCTGCGGTAGATTTCGACTAGAGCGCGATTGACCGCCAGTCGAAAATCCGGATCGTCACGCGGGACAACGAGCGCATACGGCTCGAACGAAAAATCGCGGTCGAGCAAAGCGAGCTTCGCTGGATCCGCGCTGCCTGCGCGCAGGGATACCAGCACGATGCGGTCGCCGGCACAACCGTCGACTTTGCCGGCGAGCAGCAGTGCAAGACCCGCGGCCAAATCGGTAACAGGGACGAGCTCGACCTTGACGTTGCTGGCGGCGAACTCGCGCGTGAGCCCGGCCTCGGTCGTCGTACCTGGAATGACCGCCACGCGCTTGCCGTTCAGATCCGCAAACTGATTGAGCTTGGTGTCGGCCCGAGTGAGTATGCTGCCGCCGTCGACGAAGATCGGCAAGCTGAAATCGACCCGCTCGTAACGTGCGAGCGACATGGTCGTCGTGCCGCACTCGATGTCCACCCTGCCCTTGGCTACGGCATCGAGGCGGGTGCCGGCTTCGAGTGCGATCCAGTCGAGCTTCAGTGCGGCGAGCCCGAGCTGCTTTTGGATGCCCGCTGCGATGCGCGTGCAAAGCTCGATGCTGTACCCGCGCACTCTGCCGTCGCGCTCCTTGAACGAAAATGGCGCCGCGCCGGACCGGTAACCAAGATGGATGACGCCGTCGGCTCGAATGCGGTCGAGCGTCCGCGAAGGGCTGCCGACCGCCACGGCGGCGGCAAATATCAGGCATGCCGCAATACAAACCCGGAAACCGTCGATGCGATGGCGGCCAGACATCACTTTCCCATCACTTTCCCCCGTAGACGCCGAAGCGGAGGCCCTCGAACACTCCGGCGGATGCGATAAAGTGTAGCATGCCCGTCCGCGCAATCGTCGCTGGTCGCTGGTCGGTGTGCGCATCCCGATAGTGCGGCTGCGCTATAATTATCTGCCAGGCCGCCGCGAAAAGTCTTCTGCCACAGCCGCATCGTCCGCCCACACTTCCGGGGAGTTTTCTGTGACTCGCTTATTGCTCGTACTGTTCGTCGCCGCCAGCTCGATGGCGCCCGCCGCCTTCGCACAACGTGCACCCGACACCCTGGCAAAAATAAAGGCCGCGGGCTCGATCACGGTCGCGTTCTCCGGCGATTCGCTGCCCTTTTCTTATGTCGAGGCCAACAATCAACCCGGCGGTTACTCGATCGACCTGTGCAAGCGCGTGATCGCGTCGATCGCCCGCACGATCAGCGTGCCCGACCTCAAGATCAACTGGGTCGTGGACACCGTGCCCAACCGCATCACCATGGTGGCCAGCGGCAAAGCGGACCTGGAATGCGCCAACACCACGGCTTCGCAGACGCGAATGAAAGACGTCGACTTCAGCAACCTCATCTTCGTCGACGGCGGCGGTTTCGTCGTGCGCACCGACTCCACGATCATGGGTTTCCCCGACTTCGCGTCCAAGACCATCGCCGTCACCGCAGGAACGACTACCGAAGAGCGCCTCAACGCCATGCTCAAGGACCGCGGCATCGATGCCAAGGTCCTGAAGGTGAAGGATGGCGTCGAGGGACTGGCGATGCTAGAGTCGGGCGCGGTCGCGGGCTTCGCCAGCGACAAGATCAAGTTGATCGGCCTCGCCGCGCAAGCCAAGGATCCCAAGATGTTCGCGCTCCTGGCCGCGGACCTTTCGTTCGAGCCATATGCCTTCATGGTTCCGCGCAACGATTCGGCCTTCCGCTTCGAGGTCAACAAGGCGTTGACCCAGATCTACCTGTCCGGCGACATCGACGAGATCTTCCAGAAGTGGCTTGGCAAACTGGGCCGGCCGAGCGGGCTGCTCGCCGCGATGTACGTGCTGAATGCGATTCCCCAGTAATCCGTACGCGAGGATCGATCACGACATGCTGGAACGCATTTTTCATGCAGCCCGCGTCCGTCGCGCGCTCGGAGCGATCGCGCTGATCGCAATGGCCGGGTGTTCGCAGCAACCGACGTACCAGGTCATCAATGCGCCGGTGGCGCGCACCGGCACCGTCGAGTCCATACGCGAAGTCGTCGAGCAGAAGAGCCCTAGCGGGCTCGGCATGGTCGCCGGAGGCCTCATCGGCGGTGGTCTTGGCAGCCTGGTCGGCAACGGCACGGGCCGGACGGTGGCCACGGTGGTCGGCGCGCTGGGCGGTGGCTACGTCGGCAATCAGGTCGAAAAGGGTCAGACGCAGGTGGTCTACCAGATCGGCGTGAAAAACGACGATGGTTCGTGGGTGACGATCCGTCAGACGTCGCCCACGGGCCTGCGCATCGGCGATCGCGTCGTCGTCACCGACAACAGCATCCAGTTGCTGGGCGGCTAGGCGTCCATTCCATCCGACCATTTGTGTTCATGGAAAATTCCATCTCCAAAGCGCGGACGCGATGGCTTGTCGCGGTTGCCTTGACCGTGTGCGCGATGCTGGCGCCGCTCCAGAGCGCGTGTGCCCAGAACTACAGCGTCAGCACCGCCAGACCCGCGACGATCGAATCGATTCGTCAGGTCGTCGAAAAGAAGAACAGCTCGAGCCCGCTGGGCATGATCGCCGGCGGCCTCATCGGTGGCGGACTCGGCAGCCTCGTGGGCGGTGGCAACGGCCGGACAGCCGCGACGATCATCGGCGCGCTGGGCGGCGGTTACCTCGGCAACAACATCGAGAAATCGCAGACACAGGTCGTCTACGAAATCGGCGTCAAGTACGACAACGGGACGTGGGGCACGATACGACAGACGGCGTCGCCGCCATTTCGCATCGGTGATCGCGTTCTCGTGACCGATCAGGGACTCGAGTACCTGCGCTGATTCAAATGGTGCGAATTCGTTCGCGCATGGCAGTTCAAGAAGCCGCTCGGGTGCAGAATATGCAGTGCGACGACTCAGAAAAACTGCAGCCGCGACAGCAAAATCACATCGAGCGCCATCGCTTCCCTGTCGCTTGAAAATGAAAAGGATATAGCACGGGCATCGCAGACCCTGTTTACGCGGGCTCGCAAGGCATATAATGCAAGTGCAGGCAAAATCACATCAGAACTGAACGGAGAAACTCATGATCGGAACACAAATTTCAAAAATCGCGCGCTGGGCGCTGGTATCGATGTTCATCGCCTCCAGTGGCGCCGCACTGGCACAGACCGAGCAACAGAATCTGGTCAACGCCGCAAACAAGTCGATGAGCAATTTCATGCGCGACCCGGACATGACCTGGCTGCAGCAGAACATCGGCCGCGCCAAGGCGGTGATGATTGCCCCGGAATTGGTCAAGGCCGGCTTCATTTTCGGTGGCTCGGGCGGCCGTGCCGTGGTACTGGCGCATGACGCCAAGTCCGGCAGGTGGGTCGGCCCCGCGTTTTACACGATGGCGACGGCGAGCGTCGGCTTCCAGGCCGGCATTTCGGTGTCGGAAGCAGTCACGCTGGTCATGACGGAAAAGGGCCTGAATTCGCTGCTGGCAACTTCGGTCAAGCTCGGCGGTGACGCCAGCGTCGCTGCCGGCCCCGTGGGCGCGGGCGCGAAGTCGGATGTCGTCGCGGACTTCATCACCTTCAGCCGGGCGAAAGGCGTGTACGGCGGCCTTAATCTCGATGGCACGGTGATCAACATCACGAACGACTGGAACGAGCTCTACTTCAACAAGAAGGGCATTCTCCCGCCGGATATTCTGGTCCGCATGTCGGCGCACAACAAAGGTGCCGATGCGTTGATCGCCAACGTCGGCGGCGCCGCCAGGAAATAAGCGTGGCTACAGATTCGCCGCGCGTCCCCGATCGCGTCTCAACCTGGTGACGCGCGGCGAATTGTGATGGGCGACCACCCCGACCCTGCGGGAAGCGTCGCCAACACCGCGATACGTTTCGTCCTCGACGGCAAGATCGTGCAGGTGCGCGATCTTTCGCCGCAGACAACGCTGCTCGAGTACCTGCGCGAGCATTTGGGCCGCGTGGGCACCAAGGAAGGCTGTGCCGAAGGCGACTGCGGTGCATGTACCGTCGTGTTGGCGCAGGCCAGCGGCGACGGCGGTTTGGCGTGGCGCCCGATCAATGCCTGCATCCGGCCCCTTACCCACCGTCGACGGCAAGGCACTGTACACGGTCGAAAGCCTGAAGCACGCCGACGGCAGCCTGCATCCGGTGCAGCAGGCGATGGTCGACTGCCACGCATCGCAGTGCGGCTTTTGCACCCCGGGCTTCGTGATGTCGCTGTTCGGGTTGTACAAGAACGCGCATCAGCCCGCCCGTCCCGCCATCGACGATGCCCTCTCCGGCAATCTTTGCCGCTGCACGGGCTATCGAACCATCATTGCTGCCGGCGAGCGCATGGGCGAACTCCCGGCGCCCGCCGGGTGGCGCGCGCCCGGCGTGGACAAGGCCGGCAAGCGCATGATCAGCGACGAAGAACGCGCCGTAGTGGCAATGCTCGCGCCGCTCGAGCGCGACCGGACCTTCGCCTATGAACACGGCGGGCAGCAATTCTTCGCACCCACGACCATCTCCGAACTGGCGGCGCTGCGCGTCGCGCATCCGAATGCACGCATCGTCGCCGGCGCCACCGACGTCGGGCTCTGGGTCACCAAGCAACACCGCGAACTTGGCACGATCCTCTATACCGGCAACGTGCGAGAATTGCTCGCGAGCGCGCGTTCGACTTCGCATCTGGAAATCGGCGCCGCGGTGACGCTGTCCGATGCATTCGCACTGCTCAACCAGGACTTTCCGCTGCTGGCCGAGGTGTGGACGCGATTCGCGTCGGTACCCATTCGCAACGCGGGCACGCTGGGCGGCAACATCGCGAACGGTTCACCGATCGGCGACTCGATGCCGGTGTTGATCGCGCTCGGTGCCACCCTCGTGCTGCGCCGCGGGGATGCTCAACGTGAGCTACCGCTCGAGACGTTCTACCTCGACTATCAGAAGACCGCACTCGTGCCAGGCGAATTCGTCGCACAGGTGCGCATTCCGCGCGCGTCAGCAGGCGGCGACATTCGCGCGTACAAGGTTTCGAAGCGTTTCGACCAGGATATTTCCGCGGTCTTTGCGTGCTTTGCCATGCGGCGCGAGGCCGGCCGCGTGCAAAGCATACGGATCGGCGTTGGCGGCATGGCAGCAGTTCCGAAGCGCGCGCTGAAGTGCGAACAGGCGCTCACGGGCCAGCCGTGGGGCGAGGCTGCCATTACCACAGCACAGGCCGCGCTCGACGCCGACTTCGCGCCGCTATCCGACATGCGGGCCACTGCGGGCTATCGCCGGGTCGCTTTGCGCAACCTGCTGCAGCGGTATTACCTCGAAACGAGTCAGCCCGGCATCGCAACCCGCGTGCTCGACTACGCAACGCCGTGAACGATGCGTTCATTCCCGCGTCCAGCGTTGCGCTGATCGGCGAGGCGCTCCCGCACGAGAGCGCTCACCTGCACGTCGCGGGGGAGGCCACGTACATCGACGACATCGTCGAGCCGCGCGGCACCCTGCACGCCGCGCTCGGTCGCAGCGCCAAGCCGCATGCGCGAATCGTTGCCCTGAACCTGGATGCCGTCCGCGCAACGCCGGGCGTGGTGGCCGTGCTTACGGCCGCCGGCATCCCCGGTGTCAACGATTGCGGACCGGTAGTCCACGACGATCCGATTCTCGCCGATGGGTTGGTGCAATACGTCGGGCAACCTCTGTTCGCCGTCGCGGCCACGAGCATCAAGGCCGCGCGGCAGGCGGCATTGCGGGCACGCGTCGAATACGCCGAGTTGCCTGCGCTGCTGACGATCGACGACGCGTTGGCAGCGCAGAGCTTCGTGCTGCCAACCGAGCGGCTTGCGCGCGGCGACGCCGCGGGGGCGATCGCTAGCGCAGCGCATCGGCTGCAAGGGCATTTTCGCTGCGGCGGCCAGGATCACTTCTACCTCGAAGGACAGATTGCACTTGCAGTGCCGCGGGAAGATGGCGCGATGCTCGTGCACAGCTCGACGCAGCACCCAGGCGAGGTCCAGTTGCAGGTCGCGCATGCGCTCCATATTCGCGCGCATGACGTCGTGGTGAAGTGCCGGCGCATGGGCGGTGCGTTCGGTGGCAAGGAGTCGCAGGCGTCGCTGTTTGCATGCGTCGCGGCCATCCTCGCGCGCCAGAGCGGACATGCCGTCAAGATGCGCGTCGACCGCGACGACGACATGATGATGACCGGCAAGCGGCATGCGTTTCAGTACGTCTACGAAGTCGGATTCGACGCCACGGGCCGCATCAGCGGACTCGAATTGTCGCTTGCCTCGCGCTGCGGGTTTTCCGCCGACCTGTCCGGCCCCGTCAACGACCGCGCAATGTTCCATTCCGACAACGCGTACTTCCTCGAGAACGTCGCGATCACGTCGTACCGCTGCAAGACCAATACGGTCTCCGAAACCGCGTTTCGCGGATTCGGCGGTCCGCAGGGCATGTTCGCGATCGAATACATCGTCGAGGAGATCGCGCAGTTCCTGGACAAGGACCCGCTCGAAGTTCGCCGCGTGAATTTCTATGGCGCGGCGCCGCGCAACGTCACCCACTACTCGATGCCCGTCGAGGACAACGTCATCCCGGAACTCGTGGCGCAGCTTGCGGAGTCCTCGCGCTATGTCGAACGCCGCGCCGAAATCGCGACCTGGAACCGGTCGAGCCCGATCCTCAAGCGCGGCATCGCGCTGACACCCGTCAAATTCGGCATCTCGTTCACTGCAACGCACTACAACCAGGCGGGCGCGCTGGTGAATCTGTATGCCGACGGGACGGTGCTGCTCAATCACGGCGGCACCGAGATGGGCCAGGGGCTGTTCACAAAGGTGGCCCAGGTCGTGGCGCACGAACTGGGCGTGACGCTCGATCGCGTGCGGGTCACCGCGTCCGACACGGCCAAGGTACCGAATGCGTCGGCGACGGCCGCATCGTCGGGCAGCGACCTCAACGGCATGGCGGCACAGGCCGCGGCGCGCACGATCCGTGAACGGCTGGTTGCGTTTGCAGGCAAGCACTTCGGCGTCGCTGCCACGGAGGTCGCGATCGCGGCCAACGTCGTGCGCGCCGGCAGCCACTCGATGCCGCTCGACGCGTTCCTGCAGCTCGCCTATCGGGCCCGTATCTCGCTGGCCGCCACGGGTTTCTATGCGACGCCGAAAATTCACTACGATCGCAAGACGTTCTCGGGACGTCCGTTTTTCTATTTCGCCTATGGCGCCGCGTGCTCCGAGGTGGTCATCGACACGCTAACCGGGGAAAATCGCCTGCTCGCGGTCGACATCCTCCACGATGTCGGAGCCTCGCTCAATCCCGCGCTGGATCGTGGCCAAATCGAGGGTGGCTTCCTGCAGGGCGTGGGTTGGCTGACCATGGAGCAACTGGTGTGGAACGATCGCGGTGAACTCACGACGCACTCGCCGTCGACCTACAAGATTCCCGCGTGTCGTGATTGGCCGGAACGGTTCAAGGTCGAGTTCTTCGATGCGCCGAACCGCGAAGAAACGATTCACCGCTCCAAAGCCGTCGGCGAGCCGCCGCTGATGCTCGGACTGTCCGTGTTCCACGCATTGCGCAACGCTGTCGCAAGTGCGTGCGACCGGCGGGCGTCGCCTCGCCTCGACGCGCCGGCCACGAGCGAAGCGATCCTGATGGCCGTTACCGAATTGCGCGAACGCATCGCGCAATGTTCGACGTCGCGGCCAGCGGCCGAGGTCGCACTGAAATGAACGATTGGATCGCTCAGTTGCGGGAGGTGCTGAGCGAAGAGTCGCAGGCGATGGTCGTGACCGTTGCGGCGACGCGCGGCTCCGTCCCGCGTGAAGCGGGGACAAGGATGATCGTTGGCGCCCGTTCGCTGCACGGCACGATCGGCGGCGGCCATCTCGAATTCGATGCCATCCGCATCGCTCGTGGCGCCCTCGATGCAAACGAATCCGGCGGCAATTGGCTGGTGCGCTTTCCACTCGCGGCCAGGCTCGGGCAATGTTGCGGGGGCGTAGCGACGTTGCTGTTCCAGCGGGTGTCTGCGGTCGCCGAGTGGCCTGCGGAACTCATGCGCCGACGCGACGCCGGTGACGCAGTCGCACTGGTGGTTGGCGTCGGCACGCGCCTCCCGCGAGCCGGTGATCGTGACGCCGCATGCGAGCCAGGATGGCGCGGGCCTTCCCGCCACCGTACAAGATGCCATGCGCAAATTGCTGCAAGCCGGGGCCGGCCGCGTGCCCGCAACCCTACTTCTGCCTGACGGCGAGTGTGCCTGGTACCTCGAACGCATTTTGCGCAACGATTTTAACGTTGTCGTTTTCGGCAACGGCCATGTCGGCCGCGCCTTGATTCAGGTATTGGCGACGCTGCCTTGCACCGTGACGTGGATCGATCAACGCGAACACGACTTTCCGGCGACGGTGCCGGACAACACGACGGTCATCGCGACCGATGCGCCGCAGGACGAAGTAGAAGATGCGGCGCCGGGCACCTGGTTTCTGGTGATGACGCACAGCCATGCCCTCGACTTCGAGCTGACGGCGCGCATTCTCGCACGCGGCGACTTCGCCTATTTCGGATTGATCGGCTCGGCTTCGAAGCGCGCGCAATTCGAAAAGCGCCTCGCCGCCCGAGGCACTGGCAGAGACACGCTGCAACGGATCACATGCCCGATCGGCATCGACGCCATTCGCAGCAAGGAGCCCGGCGCGATTGCCATTGCGGTCGCCGCGGAAATTCTGCAATGCCGGGAGCGCGCAGCGGCGTGCGCTGGCGGTGGCATGGATGCCAACGTGTCCGTTCGCTAGGCTTGCGTCATGACGTCCGCTCGCAGGCATCACCGTCGTCACGCTCGAACACGCCATCGCGGCGCCGTTTGCGACGCGGCAACTCGCCGACCTGGGTGCGCGCGTGATCAAGATCGAGCGGCCGGGCGTCGGCGATTTCGCCCGCGCGTACGACGAGCGCGTCGGCGGACTGGCCTCGCATTTCGTGTGGACCAACCGCTCCAAGGAAAGCCTGACGCTCGACGTCAAACATCCCGAGGCGCGGGCGATATTGATGCGGCTCATCCTCGACCATGCCGACATCGTCGTGCAGAATCTCGCGCCCGGCGCGGCCGCCAGGCTCGGCGTGTCGTACGAGGCGCTGTCGGCGGTCAAGCCGTCGTTGATCGTGTGCGATATTTCCGGTTACGGCGAAGACGGTCCGTATCGTGACAAGAAAGCGTACGACCTGATGATCCAGAGCGAAGCCGGATTCCTGTCCGTTACGGGCACCGAACACGAACCGGCCAAAGCCGGTTTGTCGATCGCCGACATCGCCGCCGGCATGTATGCATACACCAACATCCTTGCCGCGCTGCTCCAGCGTGGCAAGACCGGGCGCGGCCAGCATCTGGACATCTCGATGCTCGAAGCGCTCGTCGAGTGGATGAGTTATCCGCTGTACTACGCGTACCACGGCGCGCCCCCGCCGGCGCGCACCGGCGCGAGCCACGCGACCATCTATCCCTATGGCCCGTTCCCGGCGGGCGACGGCAAGATCGTGATGCTGGGATTGCAGAACGAGCGCGAGTGGGCGGCGTTCTGCACCAAGGTCCTGCTGAATCCCGAGCTCGCGACCGATCCGCGCTACGCGAACAACTCGAAGCGCAGCGCGGCGCGGGACGAATTGCGCGCGCTGATCATTGCCGAGTTCTCGAAGCTGTCGGCGGCCGACGTCGTTCGGCGGCTCGACGACGCCCAGATCGCGAACGCGCAGGTCAACGACATGAAGGCCGTCTGGGACCATCCGCAGTTGCGGGCGCGGCGCCGTTGGCTCGACGTCGATTCACCCGCGGGAAGGATCCCCGCACTGCTGCCTCCCGGCGCCATGGCGGATACTGCAAAAGCAGCCGGCGCCGTACCGGCGCTGGGAGCGCATACCGATGCGATACTCGCGAGCCTGGGCTACACCGCCGACGCCATCGCGAAACTGCACCGCGAGAAAGCCGTATAGCAAGGCTTCGCCCATGACGCTGCCGACCAGTTACCTGTTCGTTCCCGGCGATCGGCCGGATCGCTTTGCCAAGGCGATCGCGGCGGGCGCGGGCGCCGTCATCATCGACCTCGAGGATGCGGTGGCCCCCAACGCCAAGGCGGCGGCGCGCGATCACATCCGTGCCTGGACCCATGGCGACGATGCAGCGCGTGCCGATGTGGTGGTGCGCATCAACGACGCTGCGACCGCATGGTTCGACGCTGATCTCGAGCTGGTGCGCGCGTGTGGCATTCGCGGCATCATGCTGCCCAAGGCCGAGCGCGCTGCCGACATCGCCCTCTGCGTGGCCGCGTTGCCACGCGACGGCATCGTCATTCCGATCATCGAGACCGCGCGTGGCGTACTTGCCGTCGACGACGTGGCGGCCGCCTCCCACGTGCAACGACTGGCGTTCGGCACTCTCGACTATGCAGTCGACCTCGATCTCTCCGGTGACGAGCGCGGGCTCCTGTATCCCGCCTGCCGCATGGCGCTGGCGTCGAAGGCCGCAGGTATCGGCACACCGATCGCGGGCGTCACGCCGGCGATCGGCGATGACGCGCAACTCGAATCCGACCTGAGGTTTGCGCGCGCCTGCGGCTTCGGCGCCAAGTTGTGCATCCATCCGGCGCAACTTTCGCTCACCCATCGCGCCTTTGCGTCCACCGAGGAAGAAATCGCGTGGGCTCGGCGCGTCATCGACGCCGTCGCCTCCGGCCGCGGCGCCGTGCAGGTCGACGGCAAGATGGTCGACCGGCCCGTCGTCCTCAAGGCGCAGAATATCCTCGACCGCGCCCCGCGCTAGACGATTTTTCGCAGAAGCTTCAACACCGCCTCGAAGCGTTTGCCGTACGGTGGCTGCAACATCCAGGTGAGCGCGACGCGCGGTTGCGCAAAGACGGGCTTCTCGTGCGTAAAGGTGAGGAAGCCGCGCTCGCCGTGATAGGCGCCCATCCCGGATGCGCCAATGCCGCCGAACGGCAGCTCTTCATTGGAAAAATGCCACAGCGTGTCATCGATCGTCACGCCGCCGGCATTTGTTTGCTCGAGCACGCGTCGACGTGTGCTTCTGTCGGCACCAAACAGGTACAGCGCCAGCGGCCTTGGGCGCGCGTTGATCCTGGCGATGGCGTCATCGAGCGACCCGTAAGCCTCGATCGGAAGGATGGGCCCGAAGATCTCCTCATGCATCACCGCCATGTCGTCAGTGACGCCGATAAGGATCGTCGGCGGGAACTTGCGTTCGCCCTTGTCGAGCGCCTCGTTCGCGGGGTTGATCTGGATTACGTTCGCCCCCCTGTCGCGCGCATCCTTGACCAAGTGCGCGAGCCGATCGTAGTGGTGATCGTTGACGATGCTCGTGTAGTCGGGATTGTGCGCAAGCGTGGGGTACGACGCACGGACACTCGCCCCGATCGCCTGCACCAGCGCATCGACGCGAGAGGCCGGGGCGAGCACGTAGTCAGGCGCGATGCACGTCTGGCCGGCGTTGAGCAGCTTGCCGGTCACGAGCCGTGGCGCGAGCGCCGCGATGTCGGCATTCGTGCCGATAAGCGCGGGCGACTTGCCACCCAGTTCCAGCGTGACTGGCACGAGATTGGCGGCGGCGGCGAGCGCAATCTTGCGCCCGACTGCAGTCGATCCGGTGAAGAACAGGTGATCGAAAGGCATCGCCGCGAACCGGCCGCCGATATCCGGGCCACCATTGATGACAGCGAACTCATCGGCGTCGAAATGCTGGCCGATCAATCGCGCGAGCAGATCCGATGTCCGCGGCGTGAACTCGCTGGGTTTGAGCAGCACCCGGTTGCCGGCCGCGAGCGCCGCGACCGCCGGCAGGATTGCGAGCTGGAACGGATAGTTCCACGGACTGATGATGCCGACGACACCAAGCGGCTGACGAACGAGGTAACTCCGGCCCGGTTGCAGGTACAGCGGTGTGTGTACGAGGCGCTGTCGCATCCATCGCGCGAGATGGCGGCGCGCGTGACGAATGCCCACTGTCACCATGAACAGTTCGGCGAGGCGGGTCTCCTGCGGCGAGCGGGTACCGAAATCGTCGGCGATCGCCGCGACAATTGCATCCTCGTTGTGCTCGGTCAGCACCAGCAGCCGATCGAGGCGACTGCGCCGCACGGCGACGGTTGGATTCGGTTCGGCCGCGAAGGCACGGCGCTGCGCCTCGAAACAGGACTGCAGCGCGCCGTCGACGCTTGCGCCCGCGGAAACCTGATTGCTGCTGATCATTGTAATTTTCGGAATGTCGACCGACGCGGCGATCAACGCACTTCGATTGTCGCGGGTTGCGGCGCCGTCGCGACGGGTGCGCTCATGGCGCGCTTCAACGCCTGAAAATCCGCCGATTCGCGAACGACCTTTCCGGCGGCCGCGCGTAGCCTGTCGACAGCATCCGCCGGCAGTACGAAGGAAGTCGGCAGGTTCATCAGATAGTCGCGTTCTGCCGGATCGGCGAGTGCGTCGAAGGATATCTCGATGGGAAAGATTTCGATGTTGGGCACGTTTGCGGCCGCCTTCGCGAGCGCCGAATTGCCGGCATTGGCAAAGACGCCGGAGGCTTTGATCTCGCGCGCAAGTTGCCAGCGCGCGACCATGTCCTTGAGCAACTCGACGGCCTCGTACGAATAGCGGTCGATCGGCACCCCCGCGGCCTTGAGGACAATCTGCACCTCGTTGGGCGGTCGTTCACGCTTGTCCCAGTCGGTCGACGGATTCGATCGCGCATTGACGACGAAGATCGCGATGCGCCGCACGGAATCGATCATGCTGGCGCCACGATACGACGTGCTGGCTTCGATTTGCTGAAAGCCCTCCAGCACCGCGCGCATTCCGAGGTTATCCGATATGCCGCCATCGACCAGATGCAGGTACGGGCGATTCGCGCCGTCCTGGAACGCGCGCATTTCCTTGAGCCGCTGCACCGATCTGCTCGCGGGACGCGAGCGAGCATTCGGATCGCTGACGGCATGCACCCAGGTTGGCTCCGTGTAATTGCAGGTGCCGCCGTAGTTGTTGAGTGTCACCGGCGACAGGACCACCGGCACCGCCGACGAA
Organism: uncultured beta proteobacterium; assembly: GCA_963732105.1. Lineage (GTDB taxonomy): Bacteria > Pseudomonadota > Gammaproteobacteria > Burkholderiales > Casimicrobiaceae > PALSA-1003. The sequence goes on along the minus strand of CAVSYL010000018.1, from coordinate 44,830 downwards.
GCCGCGGCGGCGCGCGATAGTTTCACGGTGCTGATGTCGGAGCAGATCATGTCGAATTCCGTCTGCGTGAATCCGAGGCGGGATCCGGTCGATATGTCGGTTGCGGTTGCCAGAATCCAGGGCCCCGGTATCCTGGTCAGGTCGCCAAAGGTGGCATTGTGGAAGAGTATCTCGTCGTAATAGTCGGCCGCGAGCTCGGAGCGGCCCCACCCTTCCGACCAGAGACTGGCCCAGTTCACCGGATTGAGAACGCGCTTCACCAGCTCGTGCTGAACGTCGCGCTTGAGAAACTGGTCCTCGTAGGTGTCGAAGAGCTTTTCTCCGTACAACCCGTAGGCGAGCGCGGTAAAACTGCCGCCCGAAACGCCGGTCACGATATCGACTTCGTCGAGAACGCTTGCGGTATGGCCGTTGCGCGTTATCGAATTGCGCCGCAGTTCCTCGAGCACTCCGTAGGAAAACGCGGCGGCGCGCGTTCCGCCTCCCGAAAAAGCGAGGATGATCAGCGTATCGCCTTCGCGTTCGTACCCGGCGCGCGTCTCGAGGCGGTATCCGACTTTGCGGTCGACCTGATGGATAGGCTCGTTGATCGGTCGCGACGCGCAACCCGCAAGCATTGCGAACGCAAGCACGCCGATCCAGAAGCTGATGCGAGTAGTCACGATAGAAGAGTTGCCGGTGCCCGCAGCGAAGCGGCGGATTATACCGGCAGCGGCTGCCACCGATGCTTCTGCGTTTGCGCTCGAGTTGCCCTTAGCGACGCGCGGCTGTTATCGCCTCCAGCAGCGCGGCGGGTTCGTGCGCCCCCGACACCGCAGTCTTACCGTTGAAAATGAAAAACGGCACGCCGCTGATGCCCACGGCCCGCGCCTCGCGATCCTCTGCCTCGACCTCGGACCGGCCCGCGCCGGACCCGAGCATGGCGCGAACTTCACCTTCGGGGAACCCCGCGTCCTGCGCGATGCTGACCAGTTGCTCCGTGTCGGTCAACAGCCGGCCATCGATAAAATAGGCGCGGAACAACTGCTCGACGAGCGCATCCGTAGCCTTCGCGTCGCCTCGATTTTGCGCCCAGGCGATCAGCCGATGCGCCTCCAGCGTGTTGGGCTGAATCTCGATGCGATCGAAGTCGAAGGGGATGCCGACATCCTTGCCGACGGACCTGACACGCGCATAGATTTCGCCTGCGCGCGCCTTGCCACCGAACTTTGCTTCGAGGTAGGCAGCACGCGCAATACCCTCGGCGGGCAGATCGGGATTCAGTTGGAACGGATGCCAGCGACGAAGGATTGCGAGCCCAGGCTCACGCGACTGCAGTTCGGTCAATGCCGATTCGAGTTTGCGCTTGCCGATATAACACCATGGACAGACGACGTCGGAAACGATGTCGACGACGAGATCGGCAACAGGTGCCTGCGTTGTTGCACTGGGTTCAGCCATGCATCAGTCTGACCTGAAGCGCGTGGACCGGTCAACTCGCACATGCGCGCGCAGGGAGGCGCGATAATCCACCTGGCCATGTCATCGACCCAAAAACGCTGGGACATCTTCTGTTCGGTTGTCGACAACTTTGGCGATATTGGTGTCGCCTGGAGGCTTGCGCGACAACTGGCGAGCGAACACGCCATCGCCGTGCGTCTGTTCGTCGACGACCTCGGCGCGTTGCGTCGCATCGCGCCCCAGGATGCGACCGGGGTGAACGTGCGCCAGTGGAACGGACCATCGGGCGATATTTCGATCGCGGACCTTGCGCCAGCCGACGCCGTGATCGAGGCCTTTGGCTGCGGGCTGCCGACGAGGGTGCTCGACGCGATGTGCGTGCGGCCCGTGCAACCGCGCTGGATCAACCTGGAGTATCTGTCGGCCGAGGCCTGGATCGAGGGCAGCCATGGCCTCGCTTCGCCCCAGCCCCGACGACCCCTCACGCGGTATTTCTACTTCCCCGGATTCACGGCACGTACCGGCGGGTTGCTGCGCGAGCACGACCTGTTCACGCGACGGGACGCGTTTCGTGTCGACGCAGCCGCACGCTCGACGTTGTGGCGTACCCTGGGCATCGACACGCCGGCACCTGGAACTCTGGCGATTTCCCTATTCTGCTACCCCAACGCTGAGCTCGCGTCACTCCTCGACGCATGGGCATTCGGCGAGGCGCCGATTGTCTGCGTCGTGCCCGAAGGCGTGGTGCCCGCCGAACTCGCCGCGTGGGTCGGCGGCGCAACGCATTGGCCGGAGCGGCCCTTCCGGCGTGGGAGCCTGACGCTCGCCGTCGTGCCCTTCGTCGCACAGGACGACTACGACCGCATGCTTTGGGCGTGCGACCTGAACTTCGTGCGCGGCGAGGATTCCTTCGTGCGAGCCCAATGGGCTGCGCGCCCACTCGTTTGGCATTGCTATCCGCAAGCCGGGAACGCGCATTGGCCCAAGCTCGACGCGTTCGCGTCACGGTATGCGGCGGGCTTGGCAGCGGACGTCGCGTCCGCGCATGCCGGGATCGCGATCGCCTGGAACGGTCGCGCCGCGCTCGGCCACGCCTGGACCCCGTTCCACCGCGCCCTCCCCGCCCTTACGGCCCATGCGCAGACATGGGCCGCGTCGCTCGCGGTCATGCCGGATCTGGCGTCAGGTCTGGTCGAATTTGTCGAAAAGCGGGTATAATCGCCGGTTTCCCAAATTCAGACGAATCCGCAAAGCCAGCCATGAAAACCGCTCAGGAAGTCCGCGCCGGCAACGTGATCATGATCGGCAACGATCCGATGGTCGTGCAGAAGGCCGAATTCAATAAATCCGGTCGCAATGCGTCCGTCGTCAAGATGAAACTCAAGAACCTCCTTTCCGGATCCGGCACGGAGACCGTTTATCGCGCCGACGAGAAATTCGATATTGTCCAACTCGAACGCAAGGAAGTTTCCTACTCCTACTTCCAGGACCCGATGTACGTGTTCATGGACAGCGAATACAACCAGATCGAAGTCGAGCGCGAGAACATCGGCGATTCGTTTCACTATCTGGAAGACGGCCTGGAGTGCGAACTCACGCTCTACGACGGCAAGCCGATCTCGGTCGAATTGCCGACCTCGGTGGTGCGCGAAATCACGTATACCGAGCCCGCTGTGCGTGGTGACACCTCAGGCAAGGTACTCAAGCCGGCGAAACTCGCGAGCGGCCTGGAAGTGAATGTTCCCCTGTTCGTCGCGACCGGCGACAAGATCGAAATCGATACGCGCACGGGCGAATATCGCCGCCGCGTCTAGGCTGTCTTCCGGCATCGGCAACGACGGGCGCCCGCGGGCGCCCGTTGCGTTTCAAACTGCTGCTGCAGGCTGCTAGACTGCCACCGATGATGCCGCGCGACGCCACGCCAGACGAAGCCTGCTTTCGCAGCACGCGCCCGCCGCGGCAACACCTGCCTGCAATGCCGGTCCAGCACCGACAATGACGACGGGTCCGCGCAAGCAGCGCCGCGCGCCTGCCATCGATGAACCGCCTTGCCTGGAAGTCGCAGGCAACGCAGTGACGATTCGCCTGTGCCGGCCCGGCGCGCACAATCGCATCGACCCGGACGATATTCCGGTCATTCGCGCGCATCTCGACGCCGTTGTGCGGCGCGGCGACGCCCGGGTTCTCGTCTTCACCGGCACGGGAAGCAGCACGTTCAGCTCGGGATTCACCGTCGACGCGATCGCCGACCGCCTCGACCGGAGTTTCGAGGACCTGCTCGACGCCATCGAACAATTCCCGCTACCGACGCTGTGCGCGCTCAACGGCAGCGTCTACGGCGGCGCCACGGACCTCGCGCTTTGTTGCGATTTTCGCATCGGGGTGCACGGCGCACGCATGTTCATGCCGGCTGCAAAATTCGGGTTGCACTACTACCCCGGCGGACTGCGCCGGTATGTCACCGTATTGGGCGTCGCGCAGGCGAAACGGCTGTTCATGACCGCGCAGACGCTCGCTGCCGACGAAATGCTACGCATCGGCTTTCTGACCGAACTCGTGGCCGCGGAATCGTTTGCCGCAAAAGTCGCCGCCTATGTTTCCGCGTTGCAGGATTGCGAACCCGGTGTCGTTGCGTCGATGAAACAGCAACTCAACGCGATTGCCGCTGGCGACGTCGGCGCGGCACAAGCACGCACGAGCTACGAGTCGTCGCTGCGTTCACCGGAACTGCGTCGGCGACTGGCAGCATTGCTCGCCAAATCGAAGTAGCCATATCACCCAGCGATCGCGCCGCCAACCGTGCGCTTGCGTCGCACGCGTGGTGCCTCGTTAGACTAAGAATACGCATAATTCGAGGGGGGTTCAGATGCGCTTTGCAATTTGGGGAAAAACTCGGGGGAAAATGTTGTTTCGCGATGCGCTTGCGGCGGCGGTGCTGCTGACCGCAGCATCCGCCGTAGCTGCTGCAACTACGGCTACGGGCAAGGATCAGGTCAAGCGTGGGGAATATCTGTCGATCATCGGCGGATGCAACGACTGCCATTCGCCTAAACTGATGACGCCGAAAGGTCCGGTGCCGGATCCCGTGAGATTGCTGTCCGGCCATCCCGCCAACGCACAACTGCCTGCCATTCCTGCAGGCTTATTCGCCCCAGACAAATGGGCCGGATTGACCAACGGAGATTTCACCGCGTGGGTCGGACCGTGGGGCGTCAGCTTCGCCGCGAATCTGACACCCGATCATGCGACGGGACTTGGCGCATGGACGGCAGCGCAATTCATTCAATCGATGCGCACCGGCAAGCATCTCGGTGTGGGTCGCGATATCCTGCCGCCTATGCCGACGTACGCGCTGGCAGCATTGACCGATTCCGACCTGAAGGCGCTGTTTGCCTATCTCAAGTCGCTCAAGCCGATCAGGAATCAGGTCCCGGCACCGCTACCGCCGGGACCGTAGCCTCACGATCGTCGTCGGGGTGCGGCGCGGATCAGTTCAATGTCGTGCGCACTCCGCCGAACTGGCCCTGAAGTTTGGTGCACGCCTGACTTTGCGCCTGCGAACTGGCCGTTGATGCCGCCTTTAGTGACTTCGATTTCGGATAATACGAAGGGACCGACGTCGCCATTTGTACAGTTGAAAGTTCCGGTGATCGTACCGAGGTGACCATCCTGCGTGTACGCGCCGCTGAAGTTGCAGCTCCCGCCACTAATGCTTGCTTCGAAGATCGTTACCGCCGTGCCGGTTTGCGCGATCTGCAGCGACGCAAACTGATTGGTAGTTCCGTTGAGCGCAGTTGGCGTGCAGCCGGACGCGGTGTAGACGAAGCCACCAAAATAACTGCCCGATAAATTTTGAGTCTTCAACATTTGCCGCGTAATCGTCTTGCTGACTGCGACGCCGTTAACCGAGTAGGTCAGCTTTGCCGAAGTTGCGCTGACCGCGTCGAAGGTGATCGTACCGACCTTGGCACGAGTGACGGCCCCCGGCGTGAATACGGGCCCGCCGAAGTACGACCCGGTAGTTTGGAGGAGGTCACCAGAGAACACGAAATCACCGGCCCCTGTTTGACCCTGGAATGTCGCCGTCGCCGTAAACCAGATGGGATTGCTGTTGGTGTCGTACACAAAGAGATCGATGAACATTACATCGGCCTGCTGAAAAACCGCCAATCCCCATCCGGATTCGAAGGAGTTCCACCACTGATCGGTATAATTCGACAGCGTTACTTGAGCATTGGCCGGTACGGCCGTCGCAAACAACACGGCACACCAGAAATTTCGTACGATCTTCATTCGCCTCCCCTGTTAGCGCGTCCACGACCGCGTCGCGGATCCCGACACGGTGCGCGATCCGTCCGGCGTCAATCGCCAGCGCGCATCGTCATCATAGCGCGCTTCGGTCCGATTTCAAGGCAGGAGGGAACATTTGGCGGGCAGGCGTGGTGCCGTCATCCCGAAGGCAGGCAAAGCGTGTCGCTAAGCTGCCAGGCCTTCGTTTCGGGCTTTCCCTGGAAACGTGACACGCACGCTGGTGCCTCCTAGTTCATCACAGGCGTCGATCTTCAATTCCGCGCCGTGACGGTCGACGACCTCGCGCACGATGGCAAGACCGAGACCGGAACCTTCTCCAGGCGTACCCGCGACGCGGTAGAACCGCTCGAGTACTTTGTCTCTTTCATCCGGAGCGATCCCCGGCCCCGTATCGACGACGCTAAGAAACGGAACATCGGCTTCGCATCCGGTCGTGACGGTCACCCGCCCTCCCATAGGGGTGTAGCGAAGCGCGTTGTCGATCAGGTTGTTGACCATTTCCGGTAACAGAAGCGAATCGCCGAGAATGACCGCGTTTTCCAGCATGAACCCGAGGTCAATTTTGTGCGCGAATGCCCTCGGCGCCCAGTCCTGAGCCGCAGCGCTGGCAACTGTCCGCAGGTCAATGATCTCGTGTACGCGATGTTGATCAGGAACGCTTTCCGCCTTGGCCAATGCGAGTAACTGATTGGCAAGCCTGCTGGCGCGCACTGTCGCGCTATGCATACGATCGATTTCGGTTCGCACATCGGTCGGCAGTTCCCGCCGAGAAAGCAGCTCCAAGTGCATCTGCAATCCGGCAAGTGGCGTGCGCAATTGATGCGCGGCGCTGGCGAGAAAACGCTGCTGCATGGTGTTGGCATCGCGCAGATGGCCTAGCAGTCGATTGAAGGCACGCATGACGGGCGCAATCTCGACCGGCGTGCCGACCTCCGTAAGCGGTCGCAGATCCGTCGGTGCTCGCTCGATCAATTCGACGCGCAATTGCTCAAACGGCCGCAACCCGCGAGTCACGCCGAACCACGCCAGAGCAATCGACCCAAGAGCGATGAGCACCGTCGAGATCAATTCCGAAACCAGAATTTCACCGATCAGGCGATTGCGCTTGTGCAATGTTTCCCCGATCTGCACGACGAATCCGGCCGTCGATCGCAGCGCTGCGACGCGGATCTTCTCCCCGTGGTAGACGGCATTGAAGAACAGATGCTGTCCCGGTTTGACGTCCGGCGGCGGTGGCAGATCGAGGACACCATCGACGATCGCGTCCTCACGCGAACGCACCTGGAATATCACCTTGTCGACCTGGTCGTACACGAGCGCCTCGAGCGCCTTCTGCGGAAGGTCGACATGGGCGCCCGAGACGTCTAGCCTGACGTTGTCCGCAATGTCGAACGCCGGGTCGAGCAGCGAGCGGTCGTATGCGTTGTTGGTGGCTCGCAGCGCAACGAAGTAAGTTACCGCCGCCGCGGCGGATACCATCAATACAGCCGAGCTGATCAGGAACAACAGCAACTGGCGCCGAATGCTGAATGGCTTCGCCGCCGTATCACTCATCTGCGACTTCCCAAAGATAGCCGAAGCCGCGTACGGTTCGGACATGCGCGCCGGCAGGTTCGATCTTGGTCCGCAGGCGCGACACGTGAACTTCGATGGCGTTGGGTGATAGCTGCTCGTCGAACGTGAACAGGCTGTCGGCGATCTGATCCTTGCTGAGCACGCGGCCCGGATGGGTCAGAAACAGTTCCAGCAGCGCCCATTCCCGCGGGGTGAGGTCAATGGGTTGGTCATGTACACGCACGCGCTTGGCTGCAAAGTCGACCGTCATGTCCCCAATCGCCCACCGCGCGGAGGGTGGCACGTTGCGCCGCAGTAGTGCGCGCACGCGGGCTTCGAATTCCGTCACCGAAAACGGCTTGGTCAGATAGTCGTCCGCGCCCATATCAAGGCCACGCACGCGGTCCTCCACGGCATCACGCGCCGTCAGCACCAGGACGTTAGTTGAAGAGCGGCGATGCCGCAGCCGTCGCAGCACCTCGAAGCCGTCGATGTCGGGTAGACCGACATCGAGCACGACCAAGTCGAACTCCTCGTTGGTAAGCAGGAGGTCGGCGTGTTTTCCCGTCGTAGCGTGCTCGACGGCATTGCCCGCGCGAGTGAGCACGCGGATCAATCCTTCCGCAAGAAGTGCGTCGTCTTCGACGACAAGCGCTCGCATGAAAAGCTATCCGTTCGTCGACTAGGTGCAGGCCGTCGGGCGCGGGTTCCGCAATGTGCATCGCATCGCTCGCAAATCCGAAGCCTGCAAGCTCGCCATAGATTCTAGCGCCGCGTTCCGCTGCACGCTCGGCATTTTCGACGACGATCGCGTGGAAGCTTCCGCGCGATTAGACCATGCATCAGAACTGCGTCTTGTACCCTACCTGGAATCCGTGTGGCAGCAACTCGATCATGATGGGGATCTCCCGGCTGTGCGCATACCATCCGGATAAACCTCCGACCGCCCAGCCGGCAAGGACATCGGTCTGCCAATGCGCCTGATTCTTGATCCGCGCGGCACCCACGTAGAGCGGCAACAACAGCAACGCGTAAGTGGCGGGATAATCGCTCGCGTATTCGAGCACGTAAGGCGTAACGAGCGCCGCCGCCACCGACGCCTCGCCACTTGGGAAGCTGTAGTTCGACTTGCCCTGGAACCACAGACACGGATTGTTAGCCTGCGCGGGGCGGGTGCGCGTAAAAATGTACTTTCCTGCTTCGGCGCTGACGCCCCCGATGATCTCCGAATCGATGCCTTGCCACATCGTCTTGCCGAAGCGTGATTCCGAGCCTTCCCACACCGCGCCGCCAATTTGGCCTACGGTCAGCGCTGTGACGATGCCGCGGTAAACATCCGGATTCCAGATGCCCGACGCGTCATAGCTCACGATGTGGTCCACTCGCGATAGCCCGCAGTCCTGGGCAGTCGCCCGCAGTGGAACCATGGCGAACACCATCAGCAATATGATTCGATTGTTCGAACTCAATTGACGGGATCGCTTCGTGGAACTCGCACGAAGACTACCGCGGTCACCTGTCGTAACGCTGAAGCTATCCTGTCAAGATGCTGACGGTGGCCCCGCGCACAGAACGCGAATCGCCAGCCTAGAGCTCAGCATTCTCCGTGCACGCGCAGCGCGAAAATCCAAGCCGGGTCACGGTCGCGGCCCACAGCGCGCGGCTCAGTCCAAGGGAAAACGAAGCTCGAAGCGCGCACCACCGCCGGCCGCGTCGCCAATGACAAACGTCCCCGCATGGGCAAGCGCGATTTCGTTGACGATGGCCAGTCCCAGCCCTGCCCCGGAAGCGCTTGCGTTGTCGCCCCGGTGAAAGCGCTGCACGACGCGGCTTCGCTCCGCGGCCGGGATCCCACGCCCGCTATCCTCCACGATTATTGAAGGACCGGGATGACGTCGTACCGAAACGGTCACCTTAGAATGCGGTGGACAATACTTCAATGCGTTGTCCAGCAAATTGTCGATCGCTTCCTTGACGAGTGACGCATCGATCGTCGCGTCGGCGTGGTCCGATGTTTCATCGAAGCCGAGGTCGATGTTCGCGGCAATGGCCGCCGGCACCCACACGCTCGCCGTTTCGAACGCAAGCTCGTAGAGGTCCGTCTCGCTGCGGCTCGAGTTGGATTGTGCATCGGGCTCGGCGCGTGATAGCAGCAGCAACTGGTTGGCAAGCCGCGCCGCCCGATCGGCCGCCGCCTGCAGGCCGACGATGGCCGTACGCATGTCCGCCATGTCTTCGCTCCGCAGCGCCTGTTCGGCCTGCATTTTCAGCGCCGTGAGCGGCGTGCGCAGCTGGTGCGCCGCGTTGGCAACGAACGTGCGTTGCGCGAGTGCCGCATGGTCCAGTCTTTCGATCATCGCATTGAGCGCTTCGACCAGCGGCTGCAACTCCTGCGGCATGTCCTGGCCCGAGACGGGCTGCAGATTCCGGTAGCTGAAATCGCGCAGAGTCGTGCTGAGAGTGCGGATTTTCTCGGTCTGCAACGAAATGATGCCGTAGGTCACCCAGGCAAACAGCAGGAGCAACGCGAGCTGGGGAAACCACACGGCCAACAGGATTTCATCGGCCAGGTGCTCGCGCTTTCGCATCGTCTCGCCGACAACGACGGTCACCGCTTCGCCCAGCGATTGAAGATTGAGGTCAAGCGCAGCCCAGCGCATCGGTTGGCCGTGCGCAGGTGCGTCGAACAGTCGCGCATTTCGAAAATCGCCGGTGTCGGTGCCCTGCAGCGGCAAATCGGCCTGGCCGCCAATGTGTCCGCTGCGTGCGCCCACGACGCGAAACAGCGTCGTGTCCTGGTCATCCCACTCGAAAATCTCCTGCGCAGCGCGCGGCAGATCCAACGCAACGCGCCCGCCGCTGAGGCGGATTTCCTGCGCCAGACTGTTCACGGAATCGTACAGCCATGCGTCGTAGACGCGATCCGCGTAATGCCGTGCCACCCAATAGGAGACGGCGCCGCTTATCGCGAACAGCAGCACAATGGGGAGCGCCAGTCGCGTCACGAGGCGCCGACGCAGGCTGACGGACGTGGTCATGGCGCGAGAAGTTCAGCGCGGTGGCAACACTTGCCGCAGCAGATAGCCGAAACCGCGCACGGTCACGATTTCGGCGTCGTGACCCTGGATCTTGCCGCGAATGCGATGGATATAGACCTCGATGGTCTTCTCGCCGATGTCCTCGTTCAGCGCTGCGAGCGTCTCGGTGAGCTGCTGCTTGGTGACGACCCGACCGGCATTCCTGAACAATCGGCGCATGACATGGAGCTCGCGTGGCGTCAGCCCAACCGGCTGCGAATTCGCGATTGCCTCGACCTGCATCTCGCCCGGCAACAGGCGCAATCCGCCAACGACTATTTCCTGCGGCCCGGCGTGGCCTGTACGCCGGGTCACGGCGCGAATGCGCGCATCGACCTCAGCCACGTCGAAAGGCTTGACGATGTAGTCATCCGCACCGGCGCGAAGCTCACCTACCCGGTCGCTTTGTCGGTCGCGGGCCGTGAGACAGATCACGGGCAGCGGATCCCCGCGCTGGCGAAGCTGTCGCAGCACGTCGGAGCCATCGCGATCGGGGAGACCGAGATCGAGAAGCATCAGACTCGGCGCCCAAGTGCGGGTCGATTCCATGGCTTCTGCTGCGGTAGACACTGCACGTATCTCGTATCCGCGACGACCTAGCTCGACCGTCAACAGGCCGGCAATGGCAGCGTCATCTTCGACGACGAGGATACGCAGCGGCATGGGTCAATCGATTCGGACGGCAGATCGACGATCAGGAATCGTGCATCGCAATACGTGAAAGGATGCCACGTTGCCGGTGTCCCTGTCGACGCCAAAGTACGCGGCACCGATTCCTGCAAGCGGTTTGCAAGCTACGACACCTAAGCTATGCCTGTAGTTTCTGATCATCGGATTGTCTCGACATTCACCGCGGCGCACTGTCGCGAACTGCTCCATGCGTCGGTCTGCAACTCTTGTCGCCATCACCTGCTTGCTTGCCATATCGGTCGTTTCAGGAGAGGAAGCGTCGCCTTCCGCGCATTACGACTGCGATACGCCCCCCCAAGGTGAGCCGCTCACCGAGGGGGCAGCGCTGCAGCGTCTCGATCTGTGCAACCGCGACATCATCGCCGCGCGGCGCGCGGTAACTGCCGCGATGGCCGATCGCCGCATCGCGGGCCAACCGCCGAATCCGACACTGACGGCAGGCGTAGGTTCCTTCAATCCGCAACTAGGCATCGGGTCCGGTCCCTGGAGCAGCAAGACCGTGGACTCGGCGTTGCGTTACGAGCAATTGATCGAGCGGGGAGGCAAGCTGGCGCTGCGCGAACTCGGGGCCGACCGGCTCATTGCGGCAGCGGAGCAGGATCTCGCTGAGGTCAGACGCGAGCAAGGCACGGCAATTCTGCAGGCCATGGTCGACCTGGCGGCTGCCGACGAGCGGGTGAACCTGCTCGGCGAAGTCGCCGCACTGTACGACCAGATTACGCGGGCCAACAGTCGCCGCGTGGATGCAGGCGACCTCGCGCCCATTGACGCGCAGCGTCAGGCGATCGAGACGATGCGTGCCGCGTCGGACCTTCGGCAAGCGCGTGCAGAAGCGCAGCACGCACGTCTGTCATTGGCGAGTGCACTCGCGTGGGACGCCTACGCAAACGGGCTCACATGCGCACCATCCGTCCTCGGAGTCGATCCACGCCCGACTGCTCGGATCGACCCCGGACAAAGGGCGGACGTCAAGGCGGCCCGCTTGCGCGTTGACGCAGCGGCTGCGGCGCGCGATCTCGCTCAGGCGCAAAAGCAGGTCGACGTCACGCTCGGTGTGCAGGTCGACCGGTACCCCGCCAACGCGACCAACACCTTTGGCCAAGGCACGACGTACGGCGTAACGGTGAGCGTCCCCTTGCCCATACGCCATGGTTACGAAGGTGAACAGGCGCGCGCCTACAGCGACTACGATGCAGCCCAGGAATCGTACCGGCGCATTGCTGCGGCGGCGCAGAACGACGCTGCGCGGATGCAGGACGATCTTGCGGCAGCGCAGGCCCGTCTGCAGCTATTGCAGGAGCAGCTGGCTCCGCAGTCGGAGCAAGTCGCGCGGGCGACGGAATTGGGTTACGCCAAAGGCGCGCTGGGCGTGCTCGACGTGCTCGATGCTCGCCGCGTGTTGCGCCAGACGCACCTCGACATTCTGGCCGCACGCGCCGATGTTGCGCGCGCAGCAGCAGCACGCAATCGCTGGATCGCGTCACAAGCCGAATAAATCGTGAATGATTGGACCACGATCGCATCCAGGCTCGACGCGCGCCGCTGGCCCGGGCTCCTGTGCGCGTTAGCGGCCATTGCGCTCCTTGTGGCCTGCGGCAAAGAGCCCGATGCAGCGGCGCCTGCCGAACCCACAATCGCGGCCGATACGATTCGATTTCCGATCGACGCGGCCGCTGTCAAGCGCATGGTGACCACACCGGTCGGCGCACCGCAGCAAGTCGTACTCGACTTCCCCGCACGCCTGGCCTGGGACGAGGACCACACGAGCCGCATTACGGCGCCGATTGCCGGACGTGTCACGCAAGTGTTGGTGGCTCCAGGTGCCGACGTTGCGGCCAATCAGCCATTGGCATTTTTGGCGTCCGCCGAACTCGGCAGCGCGCAATCCGACGCCGCACGCGCCACCGCCGATCTGGCGCAGGCCAAGCGCGCAGCCGCACGCACGAAGGAGCTCGCAGACGCCGGCATCGTTGCCGGCAAGGATCTGGAGCAATCCCAGAGCGATCTGGCGCGAGCCGGCGCCGAAGCTGCGCGTGCGACGCTACGATTGCAATCGCTGGGAGCCGGTAACACCGTCGATCAACGCTTCGCGCTGCGCAGTCCGGTCGCCGGCATCGTCGTCGAGCGCAACCTCAACGTCGGCATGGAGTGGCGCCCGGATCAGTCGACGGGACCGTTGTTCGTAGTCACCGATCCCTCATTCTTGTGGTGCTGGATCGATGTGCCCGAGCGCACCGCCGGAAGCCTCCGGCCCGGCCAGACGGTGACTATTCGCGCCAGCGCGTGGCCGGGCGAAACGTTCACGGCGACCGTCGATCAAGTCGCCGACGCTCTCGACCCCGTCAGCCGCACATTGAAGATCCGCGCGCATCTGCGCAACCCGGAACGCCATCTGAAGGCGGAGATGTACGTCACTGCAGAATTCGTGCGTCCGGCGGACAGCGCGCTCGACGTTCCGGCCAGTGCGGTGTACCTGCACGAAGGCGCGCAACGCGTTTTCGTGAGGACCGCGCCCGCGCAGTACACGCGCAAGACCGTCACCGGCATCGCCTCCGGCAACGATCGCGTTGCGATCGTCGCCGGCCTCAAGCAGGGGGACGAAGTAGTGATCGACGGTGCGCTATACCTGCAGCAATTGCTCGACACGGCGAATCGGCCCGAGAAGTAGCCTGGGCCGCGCCATGATTGAACGCATCGTCCGCTTTGCTCTGACCCAACCGGTCTTCGTCGTACTCGGCGTTTCGTTATTCATCGCAGGGGGCGTGGTTGCGTTCAAGAATCTGCCCATCGAAGCCTTTCCGGACGTTTCAGACAATCAGGTCAACGTCATCGCGCTCTACCCCGGACACGCCGCGGAGGAAGTCGAAAGGCAGGTCACGATCCCGCTCGAAGTGGCGATGGCGGGCATGCCGAACATGGTACGCATCTTCACGCATACCCAATTCGGTCTGTCCTTCGTGATGATCACCTTTGACGACAAGCCGACCGACCGGCAGGCTCGCCAGCAGGTGTTCGAGCGTCTGCACAATGTCGACCTACCGCCGGGCGTGCAGCCCGATGTGGCCGCGTTGTCCACTGCCGTCGGCGAGATATTCCGCTATCGCGTCCGCGGGGACCACCTGAATTCACGCGAGCTGCGCGAGATCGAGGAGTGGGTGATCGAGAAAGCGATCAGGCAAGTCGACGGGGTCGCCGACGTGGTCACGATGGGCGGTGCGATCAAACAATACGAGGTCAATCCCGATCTCGAGCGCATGCGCGACGCGAAGATCACGCTCGCGCAATTGTTCGGCGCCTTGTCGAGGGCCAACGCCAATGCGGGCGGCGGCTCGGAGGCGCAAGGGCGGCAGCAATTCCTCGTGCGCTCGCTCGGCTCGTTTCGAACGTCCGCCGACATCGAGAAGGTCGTGGTCGGCGACAACGGCAAGGGCGTTCCGGTACTCGTCCGCGACGTGGCCCTAGTGCGCGTTGCCAACGCGCCGGTGCAAGGTCTGGTGGGGCAGGACGAGACCGACGACATCGTCAATGGCCTGGTGCTCTTGCGCAAGGGAGAGAACCCTTCCGTTGTCCTGAAGGGAATAAAGCGGACCGTCGCGCAACTCAACGCCCATGGCCTGCCATTGGGTGTGCAGATCGTTCCCTACTACGACCGCCAATGGTTGATCGACCGCACGTTGCGCACGGTATTCGGCAATCTGGTGCAAGGCGCGCTGCTCGTAACCACGGTATTGCTGTTATTCCTTGGCAATCTGCGCGCGGCGCTGATCGTCGCGAGCGTTATTCCGCTGGCGCTGCTCTCCACCTTTCTTGGCCTCACGTTCCTCGGCATGCCGGCCAACCTGCTGTCCCTCGGCGCGATGGATTTCGGCATCATCGTCGACGGCGCAGTGATCGTCGTGGAAAACGTGTTCCGGCGCCTGGGGACCCTGAGCGACGAGACGCTGGCCGATGCCAGGCTGCGCATGCGCACCGTCTATGACGCCGTCGTCGAAGTCGGTCGGCCGACGCTGTTTTCGATGCTCGTCATCATCGCCGCGCACATTCCGATATTCACGCTGCAGCGCTACGAGGGGCGGATCTTCGCGCCGATGGCCTACTCGGTGACGTCGGCGCTCATCGGTTCGCTCGTCCTGTCGCTGACGCTGGTGCCGATGCTCTGCCTGTGGTTCCTGCGCGGCAAGATTCCGCACCACGACAATCGGCTCCTGCGGTGGTGCAAACGCGCCTACGAGCCGGCGTTCACCTGGGCCATCGCGCGACCGGGCGCCGTGATAGGCATCGCAGTAGTGCTTCTGGTTGCGGCATTGGCGCTGGGCACCCGCTTGGGAACCGAATTCCTGCCTGAGCTCAACGAAGGAACCATCTGGGTCAATGTCGCGCTGCCGTCGTCAGTCTCGCAGGAAGAAGCGAAGCAGATGGCGCGGCGTGTGCGCGACGCGCTGCGGTCCGTACCGGAAGTCAGCACGGCAGTCTCCAAGATCGGGCGGCCCGACGACGGCACCGATCCAAAGATATTCAACAGCGGCGAGGTCTTCGTCGGACTCAAACCGGAAGCCGAATGGCGCCCCGGCTTCGACAAGGCACGCATCATCGCGCAGATGGATCAGGCCATGGGAGAACTACCCGGCCTCGAAACGTCTTTTTCGCAGCCGATCCGCGACAACGTGCTGGAGAGCATCTCGCAGGTCGACGGGCAGATTGTCATCAAGGTCCGCGGCGACGACCTGGCGCAGATGCGCAGTGTCGGCCGGCAGATCGTGACGTCCATCGTCAATGTGCCCGGTGTTGCGCGCGCGTTCATCGATCGCGACGGCGATCTGCCGCAGCAGGTCATCGACATCGACCGCGACGCGGCGGCGCGTTACGGCATCAACATCGGTGACATTCAGGACACGATCGAAACCGCGCTTGCGGGCAAGGCGACGACCGAACTTTGGGAAGGCGAGCGACATTTTTCGGTCGTGGTTCGCCTGCCAGAGGCGCAGCGAGCATTGGACAAACTGGACCGGTTGCTGGTCGCCGCGCCGAGCGGAGCCCAGGTACCGCTCGGCCAGCTGGCGACGCTGCGCCAATCGCTTGGCGCGCAGGACATCGCGCGCGAGAACGGCCGCCGCGTATTGTCGATCGGCATCTTCATCGAAGGTCGCGACATGGGCAGCGTCGTCGCGGACATGAAAGCGCGAGTGAGCGAAAACGTCACGATTCCCAACGACATCGAACTGGGGTGGGCGGGTGAATTTGAAAATCAGGAACGTGCCATGGCACGTCTGGCGATCGTGGTTCCGCTCTCGATCCTCATCATCTTCGTATTGCTGTTCGATGCATTCGGCTCGGTCAGGAGCGCTCTGCTGATCGTCGGCAACATACCGTTCGCCCTGATCGGAGGCATTGTGGCGCTGGCCGTGACGGGTATTCCGCTATCCGTCTCGGCGGCCATCGGTTTCATTGCGCTGTTCGGGCAAGCGGTGCTGAACGGCGTAGTCATGGTGTCGATATTCAACCAGTTGATCGCGTCCGGAGATACGCCGGAAAAGGCGGTGCACGACGGTGCGATGTCGCGACTGCGTACCGTTCTCATGACTGCGCTGCTCGCCATGTTCGGTTTGTTGCCGATGGCACTTTCGCGCGACATCGGGGCGGAAACCCAGCGCCCGCTCGCCGTGGTCGTCATTGGAGGGCTGGTGAGCGCGACGCTGCTGACGTTGCTCGTATTACCGTCGGCCTACCTGTGGGCGGTCCGCCGCTATGGTTCGGTGCAAAACCGGTCTTCCGAAAGGGATATGGCGCTTGACTGACTCGGCGATCCGAGCGGATACGCCATCATGCCGCTGCCCCAATACAAAGGCGAGCTGATCGCGGGAACGCCAGTGGGTGGCGCGGGCGCGATCGATGCGACCGATCGCTAGCGTCGGACAAGTACAAGTCGCGTGTTTTGCGCCAAGACCTCCTTTCCGCAATTCATCTCTTCCGAGATCGGTGGACTGTTGCGCCCCGCCAACCTTACGGAATGCTGACGTTCGCACACGCCTGCCTAGGCAATGGAATTGGACGCCCGACGTTCGTTGATTTCAGCATTTCCGAGGCTTACAGTTTTTTGACCTGCTACTCGTTCGTGGTGGCAGCCCGGCGCGGCCTTCATAAAAACCGTCTGGCACTCGGAGGGAATCATGAAATCAATTGTTACTCTCGGCACGATCTTGGTCGCCATATTGCTACTCGCAAGCTGCAATAGTGGCGGCGGCAAGGCAATACCAATGCGATCCTCCCTCTCAAGGCGATCATCACTGTGCCGAACGTCGGCGCCACGACCAACTTCTCGTTCGACATCAGCGGCGTAGATACCGTCAAGGGACGCTACTACTTCACTGACCGGAACAACAAGTCGGTCGACGTGTTCGACACCAAGACCAATACGTTCATCAAGATGATCACTGGCGGGTTTGCCGGCTGCGATACCGGGCCGACCTGCGCCGGCGCGAACAACGACAAGTCGGGCCCCGACGGACTGAACATCATCCCGGGAACCACGCTCATCTATGTCGGGGACGTCAACTCGGTAAAGATCATCGACACGCAGACCGACACCGTGGTCAACACGATCGCCATCGGCGGCTCGTCAGGATTGCGCGCGGATGAAGGCTGCTACGATCCGGACCATAAGCTATACATGATCAGCAGTCCTGCCGAAAGTCCGCCGTTCGCGACATTTATTGATACAACTACGCAGAAGATCATCGCGACCGTGAAGTTTACCGATCCCGGCTCCGGCCCCAACGGCCCAGCCTCGGCCGGACTCGAAGCCTGCGTTTACGATCATGGGACCGCGAGCTTCCTTGTCAATAACGATGGCTCCACCGCCAATCCGCACGGCGAGACCGATGTGATCCCGGCAACGTTCGTGCTCACCGGCACGCCGGCCAATCCAGTGACGCTGACGCTCCCCGTGCCTGCCGCAGGAAACGGCTTCAAGATCTTTCCGTTGGGCAACTGCGACCCGACGGGCATCGATCTCGGGCCCGGCACCGATTTCGGTGTGATGTGCAGACAGGGCACGACGGGTGCGCTCCTGACCTTCCAGATTCTCGATCGTACCAACGGCACGGTTCGCGCAGTGCTCAACGCCGGCGGCGGCGATCAGATCGTCTACGATTCGGCAACGAATCGCTACTACCTTGCCGACAGCCGCTTTACGGCTACCGGGTTCGCAGGCGTCGGCGGCGCTTGCAGTGCGACGATACCCTGCACGCCGCTGCTGGTAGTGGTCGACGCCAGTTCGTATAAGGTCGTTGCGACTGCCGTCACGGGAAACAACGCGCACTCCGTCGGTGTCGATCCCGTGAACCATCAGGTGTTCTTGCCGTACTCGTCGGCTGCTGCTCCCGCCGGCTGTTCGACATGCGCTGCAACCTTTCCTAGCGGCGGCGTCGGCGTGTATTCGACACAATAAACGCTTCAGATCGCTTGACTTCGGCCTGACCCGTGCGAGCCGGTGCTCGCACGGGTTTGGTTTTTATATGGCGCCGTTGCCAATGAATTTTCAGGCGCCGTCGGTTCCGTCCCCCAGCTCTCTGGTCATGAATACGCTGTAAGGGTCCAGGACGTAGTCGGCAAACGGCTCGCACACCTTGAACCCGAATCTCGCATAGAGGCTCCGCGCAGGCGCAAAGGCAGTCATCGAACCGGTTTCCAGGCTGAGTCGCTCATAGGAACGACGACTGGCCTCTTCGATGAAGTGGTGCATGAGCCTCGCGGCGACACCCGTCCGTCGATGTGACAACACCGTGCGCATCGACTTGATCTCACCATGCCGGGCATCAAGTTGCTTGATGGCGCCGCAGCCCAACAATTCGGAGTTCTGCCAAACACTCCAAAATGTGATGTCGGGCTTGCGCAACGCCTCGAGATCGAGCGCATGAATGCTCTCCGGAGGAGAGTGCAGCCTGACACTCCGCAAGTGTTCATGCAGCAACTCGATAATCTCGGGGCCGCTCAAATCGTCAAGGCGAATATCCATGCTCATCTTTGGCGTCTGTTCGGTGGAGACGGTTACGATCTTGCTTTGCAAAACAATTCGTAAGAGCTCAGGCATTTCCCGGCTGCGGTTGGCCATCGGGCAGATCCTCGGCCTCCTTGAATGTGGCTGGTGAAATAAACATGTGGACATGGCCACACCGCTCGCACACCGCACATTGGGCGCTGCGATTCCACGCCTTGGGATCAAGAAGCTCGGTCAGCGGCGTGGCGAATTGAATCTCATGCTCCCAAAACACATCGTGACTGCATACCGTACAGCGAAGCTGGCGACCCTGGATTACGATGGGTCCAAAGCGCACACGATCAGGAGGCATTGTCGTTTCCGCCTTGTAAGTGTCTAACGACGGAGGCCAAGCGGCGCGATGAAGGCCACCAGCCACCACAACGAGGGCGAAAGCTCCCCGGCAGGATCCGCAAAAAGCGAGCGATTAGCCGTCACGAATGCTCAATCTTTACTACGAGGCTCGCGTTCGCGGATGGAGAGAAAGCCGCCTCATATGCGGAGAGCCTGCGATCCAGGATTGCGCTGCTCGACTGCCGCGGGTTCGTAACGTAAATGGAGAAAGCGGGAACGCGATTGATCCGATGCATCAGTTGAAGCATTGATACACCTTCAACGATTACGGGAAGAGGTGAAGTAATCCGGCGCTCGATGATGCGATTGATCTGGTCGTCGAGATAAATGAGGTAATCTTGCGCGGGGATCAGAAACAGATCGGTCTCGATCAGCGTTACATTGAATTGCCACGCAAGATATCGGCCAAGCGTCGTTTTTCCGACACCGTCACGACCATCAATTGTGACGATCACACCGGGGAGTTCTCGCATTATCGGCGTCAGCGCTTCCACGACCCGCAAATAAGAAGGGAGGACGGTGGCCACATTGGCGCCTAACCCAAAACAGCCCACCTGATTGGCGGAAAAAATAACGCCGCGCCGCCATTCAAGAGCGCGCCGACAACGAAATTCCCCTCGCGATTCAACATCGGTTGGCTCCAATAGCGAAGCCTAACGGCCATGGCCCCTTCCCTAACCGCTATGGCCCCATCCCAAATGCCAGCGTACACCCGCCCGCCCCAGCTTGTCATCGACGCAGGCGGGCGGTTCCGAGTCTATTCACCGGAAGGGGGCCGGCCAGCAGGCAACGGGGTCCGGTGGATGGCGGTTCGCGCGGTTGTGCGAGAGAATTCAGCCACCGCGGCGTCGACGCCGCGACACTGACAAAGGGAACAAACAAAATGTTGAACTTCGGCTACGGCGGCATTCTCGGGGTACTCGTTCTCATTGGCGATATTTGGGCGATCATCAATATTTTCCAAAGCTCGGCTTCCAACGAGAAGAAATTGATATGGATCGTCGCGGTGGTGCTGTTGCCGCTGTTGGGGCTGATACTGTGGTTCTTCCTCGGTCCGCGGAACGGCAGGGCATAGATCCGGCGACCAGAGGGTACGGGGTGGGCACAAGACTCCTCGCAGCCGCGCGGGAACGTCAAGGTCTCACCGTCCCCAAAATGTGTCAGACGGGGGAACTTTCAAGGGGGAACGATCCTCCCACTGCTGTATCGAGCAGCGAACTGTGATTTGTGGCGAGCCGTTGGACGGTCGCGGCCCTGACCATGAAAGGGGATCCAAATTGAACATTGCAGTGATTGGCAGCACTTTTTTTGCCGCGATGTCGATCGCCGCGGCGCAGGTGCCGCCGCTCGAAGTACAAGGCGTCGAACTCGGCGCTACGGTGCAGCAGCTCCAGAAGGCCATCCCGCAATTCAAGTGTTACGGGGCCACATGCGCATTCGATCCCACCGATGCCGCGACCGCCCAATGCGGAGAGGCAACCGCCGACCAGCCGGTGCTCGACTGCTACGGCAGAATTGGCAGTGAATATGCCTTCGGTTCCATTCACGGGGCCAAATACAGCGCGTTCCTGAGGGACGGCCGCGTCGGCGAGATCCGCGTCACGTTCCCGGTAGCGCGCGCGGATGATGTCGTGATCGACATGACGCAGAAATATGGCAAGCCGACGGACGACCGCCAGTCCGAGTCGCTCAGCCGCCTTGGCGAGAAGTTCAACAATCGCGTGGTGACTTGGAGCCGATCGGACGGCACCATTAGCGTTGAGCGGAGAGCTCTCGACCTCGACACGGGGTCGGCGACTTTCGTCGCTCGCTGGTATGCCGAGGCAACCGCCCACGGCAAGGAAATCGCCGGTCAATCCGGCGCCAAAGGCTTGTAGCTCGGCCTCGACATGCAAATGAAACGGCCCCGATCGGGGCCGTTGTTCTTGAGTTTGCGGGGTGGCAGCGTCGACTTGGCTTAGCGACGATTGCCCATATTCGGGCTCGAGAACGCCAAGCCACGCGTTTTGAACGCGCCGTGCGGTCGTTTGTGCGGCGGCCGACCTTGCCAAAGCCGCCAATCGCAAAGCCCGGAAGCCCCCAGATTGCTCCGTAATCGTACGACGTATCCGCTGAATCGTCGGCCCAGCCTGGCCCATTTGGACCACCGTACCAAGGCGGGGCGAAAGTGCGTTGAGCGGCTGCCCACCGCATATCGCTGATTCGCTGCGCCGCGCTTTGGTCAAGCGCGTCGCGGGCGCGCTCCAGTCGCGCGACCGCAACCGGGTCGGCGTCCCCTGCACGAACATCCAGCGGCGCGCCGTCCTTGCAGGGCAAGTCCGTGTACACCACGTCGAACTTCTTGTCGAAGCACTTGAAGATCGGAGTGGCCGCCCACGAGCTGCCGAAGGTTGCGTACAGGAGCCCCAGGACCAGTAAATTGCAACCGGTAACTCGTGAAGCACAATTCGCGTCGGCTGCGCTTTTCAAGTGGGCGCCCTCGCCATGTTGATGCACCGCGCCGATTTCAGCATCGGCACCGGTGTTACCTACTATTTTACGACTTTCTTTGGCGGATTTCGTTTCAATTTTGCGAGCGCTCTCGGTCGTATCCGCGGCGCTGTTCGCGGCGGGCCGCCCGACGCCACGGGTATCGAACGGAACGGTCGTTCGATGCACTTCCGCGCGACGCACCGTGCGAAGTATTTGGAGATCATTGGGAGCACAGCAAACAGCACTGGACCCCTCGCTAGTCCGCGTAGCCCGGTAACTCGCGATCGAGTACCCGCATCATGGCCTCGAAGTACAGGCGCTCGCGTTCGGCGCGGGAGTGCCGGTCGTTCGGCGATGGCGCCTGCACCAGATTCACGACATCGTCCGACAATACCTCGATCGGCCTGCCTGTCGACATCGCCAATACCTGAGTGCGGCAAACCCGCTCGAGCTTGTAGAGCCATTTGTACGCCTGCCCGATACTGCTTCCGGTGACGATCACGCCGTGGTTTTTCATGAAAAGGACCTTCTTGTTACCGATCACCCCGGCGAGGCGTTCGCCCTCCTCGAGCGAATCGGCGGTCCCGGAATAGTTATCGTCGTAGGCAACGTTGCCGTGGAAGAAAGCCGCGGTCTGGTTGGCGGGCAACAGGCGATTGTCCTTCAGCATATTGAGCGCGAGTGCCCAGGGCTGGTGCGTGTGGAGCACGACGCGAACGCCGCAGATGCGGTGAATCGGTGCATGGATGCATTGCGCCGACAGCTCAACGACGCCTTGGCCCTCGAGGGTCGTGCCGGTTTCGTCGAAGACGATCATGTCGCTCGCCCGAGCTTCCGACCAATGCAGGCCGAAGGGCAGGATCAGGTACCGGTCATCCCAACCGGGCACGGTTACCGTGAAATGGTTGTCGATCCCTTCCTCCAGCTCATGCAGCACGGCCAGACGATGGGCTGCCGCGAGCTCGATCTTCGCTTCGGCGACTGCATCAATTGCATGCGCGGAAGTCAACGGGTGAACGGACATGATAGGTCTCCTCGGAAAAGGTATCCGGTCGAAGTATAGCGACGTTGCGCGAAGATGCGTGCCTCGACCTAACGCCGCTCTTCAGTCGATCAGGTCGCGGCGCCGTCGGTACTCTTGACGATCTTCCCTGGAGCAAGCCTGCGTAAAGCGTCGTCGGCGTGACCGGGTCGATCGCCAGCGCGTCGACATCTTGACGAGGCCTTGGTGCGGTTGCAGCATCATTTGCGGGAGCCGGTTTGTACGCGACAGGAGGATGCAAACATGACGAACATGGCGAGTTGGGTATCGACCGTTATCATCGCTTGCGCCGCGTTGTTTTCGGCGGGTTGCTCGACAACCGCGAAGCCCCCCGAAGTCCGGGTGCTCTCCGAGAAGCAGGCCGCCGATCTCTGGAGCCGGGCGGCGAGTTACGAGCCGATGGGCGCTGCGGACGTTCGGAAATTCCAGTCCGCGACCGGCGTAGATGTCGTCGGCAGTCAGGCATATTTGATGCGGATGAGCGGAGGTGGTTCAGGCACTTCGGTGACCGTCTGCGGAGGTAGTTGCCAGCTCACGTCGGGAGGGACGTTCGGTTCCTGTGTGACCAGCGGGTGTACTCCTACGGGACGTTCGTGTACGCCGCTCGTCTGCTCAGGTAGCTGTACGTTGTCCAGCAGCTGTCAAGCACAGGCGAGTTTAGGCGTTTTTGGCTCTGGGGTTTTTGCAGAGTGAACCTTCGGTACCGGAAAGGGGACCATCGAGCGACTTGTGGTCATGTTCTTGGACGCTCATGCGCTAACCTGCCTGCCTAACTAACGAAGTTAACGGACGCCTTTGCCGTCGCGACGCTCAGCGATCCCAATCGGGCCGCTTCCCGGATCGCCGGTGAGCGGTAGGATGGTCGATGGATCGTTGGGTATCGTCATCGGGTTTCTGATCAGTCTCCGCGCGCCAAAGCCGAAAACGTCTGATGCCGCTTCTCGCCTCCAATATTGGGCGCCAGCGTAGGTAGTAGCGTCCCCTAGTCTCTCTATTCTGCAACAGTAACGGTGCCTTGTCGGGGAAGCGGCCGATCCATAAGGCGAGTGAGCGGGCCTAACACCGGAATGATCGCTATGGCGGATAGAGCAACTTTAATGAGGAAGAAATCCGGAGTTCGCCATATCTTCCAAATCAGGAATATCGCGATCAATTCGGACAAGACGATCGCGATCATCATAGGAGAAACGCGTTCGAGGCTAAACGTATCCACGAGCACTAACGAACAGAGCTAACCGGCGCGACGACGGACCGCGCACAGCGCGCCGCCGAGGAGCGGGATCTTCCCCCGATTTAGTTGACACTCAGGGCTCCTGCCAGCCGTTGTTCGTCGCCAAAGCGCAGCGATGCCAAGAGCCGCTGGGCGGAGAGTCTGCGCCGACGCCGCCCGGATAATGTCGCAGCGGTCGCGCTCGCCGCGAAGCACGCGCGCATCATCTGGGCCATGCTCGCTCACGCACAGCCCTACCGACCTGCGAGCTGAAATAACCAAACCCCACCAGGAGATTGCGATGATGCAACGTTGATGAGCAACAGGTCAGACCGGCGCCCGAAGAGCCTGGTAACCCGGCAGGTCCGAGGTTGAGACCACTGAGCGAATGAGGATCGGGCGCGCGGCTGTTCCATCAGGGTCAGCGGCGCACTTCAATTTCGCCGCACACAAAGACCGAATATAGAGATGCAGTCTCGACCTACTTGCCGCCAACAACAATTCTTGCAATCACAGGGGAGGCCATATAGCCGGGTTAGGCATCACGGTCGAGACTCAGGGCCTCGACCAAATGTTAGGAATCTATGCCCCATCGGATCGGCTGCAATAGTTGGTTCGTTCTATTACCACCATCCTAATGCGTAAGTCCAGCCGGTCCTGATTCGCGATATACATGGCTACTCGACTTTCTCCCACACAAGACGCGCTACGATGATCTTCGAGGGATCTCTTGCATAGGGTGCCGGTACACTCGTCAGAGTCAAGCGGTTGCCCTGAGCCTCCCATACGCGGGTTTGCTGTGTGCCGTTCCAGTTCTCATTCCAGGAAGCGTCCACGGATGTAATGAGTTTGTCGCCCTCGACGCGGTATGGACCAGTGTAGGAAATCATCGAATCCCACAGGGCAGCTTTTTCTTCCACTGACGTTCCGAACTTCCGGCTCTCCGCGCTAATGACGAACATAATTCTCGAGGGGGTAACGATCGCGTACCCGCGCGGGGATTTTCCGAATATTTCCCTAGGCTGACCGTCGATCTCGATTACATATGACACGATCTTGTACGTGCCAACAATGGGTTGCTGGGCCAGGCACAACAACGGAACCATCAAGCCAAGAATCAGAGCGAAGACTCGTCGATGCATAATCGCTTCCCCTTGTATTCAAGCAACCATCGAAAACCACAAGTCGGTTAGTGATGCCTAACGCAACAAGCTAACCGGCGACCCGTTGCGCGGGCGAAGCCCGCCACGCACACGCGACGCCCGTGTTGAGCGACAGGTTAGACGGCACTTCTTGACTCACGGAGCGGGCGCATGGGATAGGAAAAGTAGGCCCAACGTTCAATGGAGGGGTTAGGCGTCATCCGATATGTGCGGAGCTTCAACTGCAGGGCCGTGGAACAAGCCACAACGGCTCCACTGCCGCCTGAGGAGCCCATATACCCAGGAATCCGAAACCTCGCCATTGACGATGCAATCTTCTCGCAGCGTGCCTTCGCGCACAAAGCCGAGCTTCTCCAGTACGCGGCTTGACGCGATGTTTCGCGTGTCGGTGCTGGCTTGAACACGGTTTAGGTCCAAAGTTTCGAAGGCCCACTGCAATAGGGAAGCTGCGGCCTCCGTGGCAAAACCCTGGCCCCAGGCCGCGTTATCGAGGCAGTAGCCCATGGTGGTGCTCCGATAGTCCTGGTTCCATTTGACCAGACCGCACCAGCCGATGAACACGCCGTCTGCGGCGCGCTCGATGGCCAGCCGCGCGCCGCTGCCTTCCTGCTCCATCTGCTTGCAAACCGCGATGAATCGATCCGCACGCGAGCGATCACTCCAGGGCGGCGCATCCCAGTAGCGCAACACTTGCGGGTTGCTTTGCAGCGCGAAGATGTCGTCAGCGTCTGCATCCGCGAAAGGGCGCAAGAGCAGGCGATTGGTGTGCAGCGTCGGAGTCGGCAACGCCATGTTCTTTGTGGCGCCTAACGAACTAAGCTAACCGGCGCGACGACGGGCGGCGGCGACGCGCGCCGCCGAAGAGCGTCCGGGTTGAGCGAGAGGTTACCCGTGATGCGCGACATTGATGATGCCCAAACCTTGAAGTAGTGCCACTGTACCGAGAACACCGCCAAGTCCTGCGTAAAAGAAAGCCATCTTGCGGCTAGCCGGGTAGGACAGATGCTCGCACATCCAGATGAGCCCACGGAACACAATAGATTCCCGCTCAAAAAAGTAGGCCAGAATAAAAAGCGTAGCAATGCCAAGAATGAATATTCCAGTCATGAGCCATTCAGTCTCGGTCGTGCGGTCGCTCTCCGGGAGGAAATCGAACGCGACGACGAATGCGACGACGCCCGCAAGGATAAGCCAACCACGTTTCTGCGGAGTTTCGCTCACGGCTTACTGGAAGTGGGGAACCTAATCGACGGAAACAAAACCGTCGATCGTCCATTGGGCGTATCTCGCAGGTTCATATTCGTCCTAAGAAACATCGCTTTCGGCGCATTTAGTGAGGCCTAAACGGACGCGGCGCGTTCCCCATCAAGCTTACGCCTGCTAACCCAGCTTTCTGAAGTATAGAAAAGAAAACGCCGCCCGGTTACCCGGGCGGCGTGTAATGGTGGAGGCGGCGGGAATCGAACCCGCGTCCGAAAACGTTACACAGTCAGGACTACATGCTTAGTCGCGTCATTGTGCTCTCGCTCCGGCGCCGCTGACGGACAGGCGACGCCGATGCCAGTCACCTAGATTTAGCGTGTCGCCCAAGTGACCCGGACGCACGCGATCGCTCGAAATGTCCTCGCTGTGACAGTTACTGTTGCATCACCCGAGCTGAGCGCCGCCCGGTGCGAGGTCCGGCGGGGTTAAGCCGCCAGAGCGTAGTTTTCGTCGTTCGCAGTTAAGTTTGCGATTGCAGAGTATTCACAAGGTTCTGCACCTTGGCATGCCCCAAGCTGCTTCACAGTCCCCGTCGAAACCAGGTCGCCCCCGGTAACCGGTCCTGCTGCGAGCTATCACGAGCCCCGCGCTGGAGTACATATCATACCACTCCGGTATGCGAGTTCCCTCGACACCGGTGGTCACGTCAAGAGCGAACATGGGGTCGATTCAGCATCGCCGCAAGTCCGGGTCAGTCTCGCACGATAATTTGCCAGAGTCTCGCTTTGCAGCCGAATCGCGTTGCGAACTGTTTCTAGTTGTCGTGTACGCCGCGTCCGCTATCAGCGCGATCGCGGTGAGCCGCTCATCTGCGCATACCCTGATCGGTTACAATGCCCACGTTCCAAATGGTTCATTTCACTGGAGCATTGCGCCGATGGCACTCGTCCCGATCATCCTTTCCGGCGGCGCCGGCACCCGGCTTTGGCCGCTGTCGCGCGAAGCCGCCCCCAAGCCGTTCATGCCTTTGCCCGACGGCGAGACACTGCTCGGCAAGACAGCCCTGCGCGCGGCCGCGCTTGCTGACGTGGCAGGGTTGGTGACGATCACCAATCGCGACTACTACTTTCACACGAAGGATGTCTATTCAGCCACCGGCATCGAACTTCCGCGCTGGACGTATCTGCTCGAACCCTTTGGTCGCAACACCGCGCCGGCAGTTGCACTGGGGGCGTTGTACGCCGAAGCCGTGTTCGGCCCCGACGCGACGCTGCTTGTGTTGCCTGCCGACCATTTGATACGCGATGGCGTTGCCTTCGCGGCGGCGGTGGAGCGCGCAACGTCGCTTGCGCGCGCCGGCTGGCTCACTACATTCGGCATCGGTCCAGCTCATCCCGAGACCGGCTACGGCTATATCGAATGTGGCGAGGCCCTCGGCGTGGCCAACGCGTTTCGCGCACACCGATTCATCGAGAAGCCACCGCTGGCCGACGCCACCGCGTATCTGGCCACGGGGCGGCACGTCTGGAATTCCGGGATGTTCTGCTTCACGCCTGCCGCGATACTTGCGGCATTCGCGGAGCATGCACCTGTCGTGATCGAGGCGGCACGCGTCGTCTGGAAGGCGTTGCGTGCGCAAGCGGACGTGGCGATGCTGGAGATCGATCCCGCATTGTTTTCTGGGGTACCGGACATATCGATCGACTATGCGGTCATGGAAAAAGCCGGCAACGTTGCGGTCGTGCGCGGCGCATTCGACTGGAGCGACGTCGGCTCGTGGCAGGCGATATCGGCGCTCACCGAACCCGATGCCGAAGGCAACCGCGGCCAGGGCGAGCGCGTGGCCATCGACACCCGCAACACTTTCGTACACGCCGAAGACCGCATCGTTGCTACGGTCGGCGTCGAAAACCTGGTTATCGTCGACACGCCGGATGCGGTGCTTGTCGCGCATCGCGACCAGGTGCAGCGCGTGCGCGAAGTCGTCGGCGAACTCAAGGCGCGCGGTCACGACGCGTACAAGTTTCACCGCACGGTCGCCAGGCCGTGGGGCGCCTACACGGTGCTCCAGGAACGTCCCGGGTTCAAGATCAAGCGCATCGAGGTCAAGACCGGCGGCAGGCTTTCGCTGCAATTGCACCATCGACGCAGCGAGCATTGGGTCGTCGTCAGCGGCGAAGCGCACGTGACCAACGGCGAGCGTGACTACATCGTGCGTACCAACGAATCGACTTTCATTCCGCAGGAGACACGGCATCGCCTGGAAAACAAGTCGAGTGATCCGCTGGTCATGATCGAGGTGCAGTGCGGCGACTACCTGGGCGAAGACGACATCGTGCGCTTCGACGACCAGTACGGCCGGGTCAAGGCCTGACCCCTGCCCCGCCGAACATAAGCATTTTCGGAGGAGTCCCATGGGTGCAAATTCGACCGGCGGGCTTCGCCCGCCGCTGCTTTGGCCCGTCATCTCGGCGCTGCTGTTCTTCGGTGGCGGGTACATCGGCAATCAATTCGTCAATCCGCAATCCCATGCGGCCTACGTGTGGCCCGCAACGGGAGTCACCATTGCCGTGCTGGCGCTGGTGCCGATTGCACGGTGGCCAGCCTACCTGATCGCGATCGGGTTTTCCGCCGTCGGCGTTTCGCTGGTCTACGGAGAATCGCTCGGCATATCGTTGGCGTTCGCGGCCATCGAATTGGCCACCTCGGGCGTCGCGGCGTGGGCATTGCAGCGATTGCTCGGCTGTCCGCCGCGACTCGATTCGCTGCGCGGTGTCGCGATATTCTTCTTCGTCGGCGCACTCGGTGCCGCACTGATGTCGGCAACGCTGGGAGCGGCCATCCTCACGCGCGCTCAAGGTGCGCCCTACCCGAGCGCGTGGGGCTTGTGGGTCATCTCGAACACCGTCGGCACGCTGGTGGTTGCTCCGGCGATCATCACGTGGGCGGGATTCCGACCCAAGCGTTCAGGGGGCCTGGCGCAACGCGATTTCCGCCTCGGGTTGATTTTCTTCACGCTGCTTCTGCTGACGCTCTTTTCGGTGTTCGGGAACCGCATCGTCGAGGTCTTCCCCGAGTACGTACGGCTCGCGCTGACCTATCTGCCCGAGCCTTTCGTGGTGCTCACCGCGCTGGCGTGGGGGGTGCGCGGTGGGAGCCTATCGATGCTCGCCCTCGCGGGAATTTCGCTGCTCAGCATGAGCCGCGGCAACGGACACTTCATATCGCTGCAGAACGGCCTCGAAGAGTCGATCTACGAATTGCAACTCTACCTCGCCATCACCGCACTGATGGCGTTGCTCATCGCCGCGATGCGCTCCGAGCAGGAGCGGGCGCTGCGCGAATCCGACGCTTGGCGCGTGCGCTACGAGGCAGCGGCTACCGCCGCGGGCCAGGTCGTGTTCGACGTCGATCCGCTCGGCGGTCGCGTGGTATGGGGCGACAACGTCGCCGCCGTACTAGGCCAGTCCGCGGCCACGCTGGGGTCGATCGACGCGATCGTCGCGCACGTCGATGGCGCGGCGCGGGTGCGGCTGCGGCTCATGTTCGACGCATTGCGCGCCTCCGAATCGGAAGCCCATGCCGCGGTCATCATGTGGCCCGCAAGTCACGGCGCGACACAGGTCGAATTCATTGCTCGCGCCATCGCGGATTTCGATGGAGCACTTTATCGCATCGCCGGCATGGCGCGTGTTATCGCCGCCGCGGAGCGCTGAGTCGTCGCGACACTTTCTCCGCGTAGCAACGTCTTCAGTTCAGATGAGCAGCGCTCCTATATCGGCAATCGGTAACGCCGCAGTGCTGATGATCCACGGCTTGGGTGGTACTCAGTATGACCTCGGCTCGATGCACAAGACACTGCAGCGTGCCGGCTTCACCACGCATTCGCTGACGCTGCCGGGCCACGGCACCACACCGGAAGACCTGGAGAACATTTCTGCGGAGCAGTGGCTCGGTGCGATCCAGACGCTGTACCGCGAGCTCATCGATCGCTACGATACCTTGCACGTCTGCGGGATGTGTATGGGCGCGCTGCTCAGCATCGAACTGGTCAAGCGCGAAGGCCACACCAAGGGCAAGTTGGTGGCACTGGCGCCGCCCATATGCATCGACGGCTGGGCCGCGCCTTGGTACGCAGGCGCGCGCCGCTATCTGTACTGGCTGCCATGGTTGAAGCGCATGCGCATCGAAGAGGAAGACCCGTACGGCATCAAGAACGACTTGATCCGGAACATCGTCAAGGCCAAGTTCGAACGCGGCGAAGCATTCCACTATCGCTGGATACCGTTGGCCTGCATCGAGCAGGTCGACCGGCTGCGCGTCTGGGTAATGTCCGGGCTCAGCGCAATCACGTGTCCCGTGCTGGTTTGCCACGCGCGAGAAGACGAACTGACCAGCCCTCGTTCCGCGGAGCTTCTACGCGAGGAAATCGGCCCCGATCGCACGACGGTCGTGCTTCTCGACAACAGCTACCACATGATCTGCGTCGACAATGACCGCGACCTGGTCGCCCGAAAAGTACTCGAACATTTCGGTGCGGACGCTGACGCCGCGCTCAATCCGCGACGCACCCGCGAGGAAGGGCCTCGAATGACACACGAAGATCTGCAGCGCCTGGCCGAGGAATATTTTGCCGCGCTCAAAGGGCAACAGTACGAAACGCTGATCCGGCTCTTCGCCTCCGACGTGCTCTGGCATGAACCCGGCACCAGCGTGATCGCCGGCGAACACGCGGGCAGGAGTCAGCTCGTGCAGTTCTTTTCCAAACTGATGGAACTGTCCGACGGCACGCTGAGCTTCGACGAAGTCGGACCCGTGGCGGTGACCGACCGCTTCGCAGCGGCTTCGTTACGGTTTTCCGCAACGCGCGGAGGGCGGACGTTCTCCGGCGCGACGACGATGGTGTTGAGTGGCCGGGAAGACCGCGTCGCCGAGGTGTGGCACTTCGCAGCCGATATAGACGCCGCGGATGCGTTCTGGCGCGGCGAAGCAACCGCGACCGTGGCCGGCTATGCACCGGCCGTGGCTAGGGCTCCGGAGGCCATGGTAAACCGTCGTCGATTGGGAAGGCGGCGATCTCGACGCGCGCTTTACGCGCGCCACTGAAGCAAGCCGCGACTTGCCCAAGCGCCCAGACCAGGAGACGCTTCTCAAGCTGTATTCGCTGTTCAAGCAGGCTGGCACAGGCGACGTGGCGGGCGATCGTCCCGGCGTCACGGATCCGGCGGGCCGTGCGAAATTCGACGCGTGGGCAACTATGCGGGGTGTTGCACCCGAGCATGCCAAAGCCGACTACATTGCGCTGGTGCGCTCGCTGCTCGCCGAGTAACTTACTCGAGTGGTACCGCAATCGCGCGTGGAGCGCCGCGACTCGTCACATAAATGCCGGTAAGGATGAAGGCGATGCCGACGATGTGATAGGCATGCAACCGTTCGCCCAGAAACACCCACGCCAGGATCGTCCCGAAAACGGGCATCAGATGCACGAACAGGCCCGCCACGCTGGCACCGACTTGCTCGACGCCACGGTTCCAGAAAATGTAAGCCAGCACGGACGAAAATAGCGCGACGCCGACCAACGCGAGCACATTGACCAGCGTGAAGCTCATCGGCGACCCCATCGCCGTTTCCGCCAGATAGACAGGCAGGATCACCAGATCGCCAACGCAGGCGATGACGAATAGAAACGTCAGCATGTGCAACCCCGCCGGCCTCCAGCGAAGGCCGATGGTGTAGATCGACCACAGCAGCATCGACAGGATCACGAACACGTCACCACGATTGACCTGAAAACTGGCCAGCGTCGCAAGGCTGCCCTGCGACAGGATCGCCAGGACACCGGTCAGCGACACCGCAACTCCGGCGAGCTGTATGTGCGCAAGGCGTTGGCGCAGGAATATCCAGGAGAGTGAGACGATCATCACCGGAATGAACGAATTCAGGATCACGCCGTTCATCGCCGACGTGTAGTTGAGTCCCAGGTAAGCCAGCGCGTTGTGCGAACCGACGCCGCAGATGCCCAGCAGTATCAACACGCGGCGGTTGCGCCAGACGATCGGCCATTCTCGCTTCAGATGCGGCAAGGCAAACGGCGCGAGGATCAGGATCGCGAAAAGCCAGCGATAGAACGTCATCGCCATCGGCGGAATTGACGCCGACAGTCCGCGACCGATGATCCAGTTACACGCCCAGAAGAACGGCGTCAGCGTCAACAGCAGGTAGGGCGAAACGGTACGCGCCGGCGCGGAGACGGAAGGACTGCGCATGCCGTCATTATCCCCGAGGCCCAAAAGCGTGCACATCGTCGGCCACGTATAATTGCGTCTTTGTCGGCGCCATCCGCGTTGCTCTCCCCATCGCCTATCACCGTTTCACCCGCGCTGCCGCGCCTGCTTCCGGCCTTGCCACCGCCCGGCCGCAAGACCTCGATGCCCATTCTTGCCGGCTCGGCCGATGCACTCGCGCTGGCGCAGTGCGCCACCAGCGCGGCAGCGCAGAGCCAGCTCATCGCGATCATTTGCGCCGACGCGCTGGCCGTCCAGCGGCTCGCCGCGGAAATGGCCTGGTTCGCGCCGGCGCTGCGCATCAATGTGCTGCCTGATTGGGAGACGCTTCCTTACGATCATTTTTCGCCGCATCAGGATCTGGTATCCGAGCGGCTCGCCACGCTGTACCACGTGTCGCGCGGTGAATGCGACGTGCTGCTGGTCGCGGCGACCACCGCGCTTTATCGACTGGCGCCGCCTTCGTATCTCGCGGCCTTTACGTTCTTCCTCGCACAGGGCGAAAAACTCGACGCTGACCGTTTGCGCGCGCAACTTTCGCTCGCCGGTTACCAGCATGTGACACAGGTGGTGTCGCCCGGAGAATATACGATCCGCGGCGGCCTCATCGATCTCTATCCTATGGGCAGCACATTGCCCTACCGCATCGATCTGTTCGGCGATGATATCGAGTCGATTCGCACCTTCGACGTCGATACCCAGCGCACCGTCTATCCCGTGCCGAAAGTACGGCTGCTGCCGGCACGCGAATTTCCCCTGGACGATAACGGGCGCACCCGTTTTCGCGGGCGCTTTCGCGAAGTATTCGAAGGTGACCCATCCAAGTCGCCGCTGTACAAGGACATCTCCAACGGGATCGCGCCGGGCGGTATCGAATATTATCTGCCGTTGTTTTTCGATGCGACCGCAACTCTGATCGATTACCTCCCGCCTGACGCCGCCGTGTGCCTGCATGGAGATGTCGCCGGCGCGGTGGCCGGGTTTTCGCAGGACACCGACTCGCGTTACCGCCTGCTTCGTGGCGACAAGGCGCGGCCGCTACTGCCGCCCCACGAATTGTTCCTTCCTGAAGACGCGTTCAACCACGCCATCAAGCCGTTTGCACGCATCGAGCTCGCATCGCCCGACAAGCCCCTTACCGCCGAGGGAGACGTCGCTGCGCACGCTCCACCACGCGCGTCGACGATGCCCCTTCCGTCGATTCAGGTCGACCGGCGCGCCGACGATCCGCTGCGCGCGCTGAAACGCTTCGTCACGGGCACGCGCGAGAGGGTACTCATCGTCGCCGAGAGCCTTGGCCGTCGCGAAACCATGCAACAGTATTTCGCCGAGTACGGCCTGAAGCCGGCGGTCGTCGCTGACTGGGCTGAGTTCATTGCCAGCGATGTGAGCCCCGCCCTGGCCGTCGCGCCATTGCACGCGGGATTCGTGTGGCCGCCAGCCAATGTCGCGGTCATCACCGAAGCCGAACTCTACGCGACCGCGGCGCGGCGGGCCGGCAAACGCGAGGCGAGACGCAGCAATGTCGACACGATGCTGCGCGACCTGTCGGAGATGCGCATCGGCGATCCCGTGGTGCACGAGCAGCACGGGATCGGCCGCTATCTTGGCCTGACGACACTCGATCTCGGCGACGGCCCGAACGAATTCCTGCATCTTCTGTACGCCAACGACGCCAAGCTCTATGTTCCCGTCTCCAGCCTGCATTTGATCGGCCGCTACAGCGGCGCCTCGCCGGAGGCCGCGCCCTTGCACGAGCTCGGCAGCGGCCAGTGGGACAGGGCGAAGAAAAAAGCCGCCCAGCGCGCGCATGACACGGCCGCCGAGTTGCTTAATCTGTACGCACAACGCGCAGCGCGCGAAGGGCACGCATTCAAGTTCAACGTGCACGACTACGAAGCCTTTGCCGAAGGATTCGGATTCGAGGAAACCCCGGATCAGGCGGCGGCCATTGAGGCAGTCGTCAAGGATCTCGTGTCCGGCAAGCCGATGGACCGCCTCGTCTGCGGTGACGTAGGCTTCGGCAAGACCGAAGTCGCGATGCGCGCGGCGTTCGTTGCCATTGCCGATGGCAAGCAGGTCGCCGTGCTGGTGCCGACCACGTTGCTAGCCGAGCAGCATTTCCAGGTGTTCTCGGATCGTTTTTCCGAGTTGCCCGTCAAGTTGGCCGAACTGTCGCGCTTTCGCTCGGCGAAGGAAGTGAAGGTCGTGCTCGAAGGCCTGGCGAGCGGCAAGGTCGACCTGGTTATCGGCACGCACAAGCTGATCCAGCCGGATGTCAAGTTTGCGCGTCTCGGGCTCGTCATCATCGACGAAGAGCATCGCTTCGGCGTGCGCCAGAAGGAGCAACTGAAGCGCTTGCGCGCCGAAGTGGACGTCCTGACGCTGACCGCGACACCCATTCCGCGTACGCTGGCGCTGTCGCTCGAAGGTCTGCGCGATTTCTCGGTGATCGCCACCGCGCCGGAGCGTCGGCTCGCGATCAAGACGTTTGTCGCGCCTTATTCGCAGGGGGTCGTGCGCGAAGCGTGTCTGCGCGAGCTCAAGCGCGGCGGCCAGATCTATTTCCTGCACAACGACATCGACACCATCGTTACCATGAGCGAAAAGCTCGCGGCGCTCGTGCCCGAGGCGCGGATCGCAATCGCCCATGGTCAGATGCCCGAACGCGAACTCGAACGCGTCATGCGCGAGTTCTATCAGCAGCGCTGCAACCTCCTGCTGTGTTCGACGATCATCGAAACCGGCATCGACGTCCCGAGCGCCAACACCATCATCATCCACCGCGCCGACAAATTCGGACTGGCGCAACTCCACCAGTTGCGCGGCCGCGTCGGGCGCTCGCACCATCAGGCGTACGCCTACCTGCTGACACCGCCCGAGGAGGCACTATCGGTGCAGGCGAAGAAGCGCCTCGAAGCCATCCAATTGATGGAAGACCTCGGCTCGGGCTTTTACCTCGCGATGCACGACCTGGAGATTCGCGGCGCCGGCGAAGTGCTTGGCGACGAGCAATCAGGCGAGATGCAGCAGATCGGCTTTCAACTCTATTCGGACATGCTCAAGGCTGCCGTCGATGCGCTGCGCAGCGGCCGCGAGCCGGATCTGACGGAACCGCTTGGCGTCACCACCGAAATCAGCCTGCACGTGCCGGCGCTCCTTCCCGAAAGCTACTGCAACGATGTGCACGAACGACTGGTGCTGTATAAACGGCTCGCCAACTGCGCCACCGCGGAGGCGCTGACGTCGATGCAGGAAGAGTTGATCGATCGCTTCGGGCTGCCGCCGGAACCGACGCAGGCGCTCCTGGCCTGCCACAAACTTCGGCTGGTGGCTAAACCGCTGGGCGTGATCAAGATCGACTCGGGTCCCGAGCGCACGCAAATCCAATTCGCGCGCAATCCACCGTTCGACGCCACCAAGCTCATCGCCCTCGTGCAGCGAGACGGGCGTTACCGCTTCGCGGGGCAGGATCGCGTGCGCATCGAGCGCGCGGCGCCGGCACTCGACGATCGCGTCGCGCTGGTCGTCGATTTTCTCGGCAAGTTGCGTTAGACCGCTACGAGGCAGGAGTGCCACTTTAGCCTGTCATGACAATGGATCTTCCTCCGCAACTCCACGTCTTCGTCCGCGACTGGCTGTCCGCAAACAACATATTGCTGAAGAGTCGGGACGGCCACGTACTCATCGACTCGGGATACGTGCGCCATGCGCCGCTGACGCTGGCGCTGCTCGCGTCGCCGCAGGGCATCGGCAACGAACCGCTCGCGCGCCTGGTCAACACGCACTGCCACAGCGATCACATGGGCGGCAACGCGTCCGTCAAGCAACGCTACGCGTGCCCGATCGCGCTGCCGGACGGAGAGGCAGCACTGATCTCGGCATGGGACGAGAAAACATTGTTGCTGGGCTATTGCGACCAGCGCGCGGACCGCTTCACGGTCGACGAGATCATCACCGCAGGTGAAACACACGTCTGGGGCGGCCTCGAATGGCTGGCCCTTGCCGCGCCCGGGCACGACATGGGCGCGCTCGTGTTCTACAACCCCGAGCATCGCGTGCTCATCTCGGGAGACGCACTCTGGGAAAGCGGTTACGGCCTGGTCATGCCGCCTGAGATCGCTCCGTCGGCGCTGCCGGCAGCGCGCGCAACGCTCGACATGCTCGCCGGCCTCGATGTGCGCGTGGTCGTGCCCGGACACGGCGACCCGTTCGCGGACGCCGGCGCGGCACTCGATCGCGCATACAAGCGCACGACTGCATTCGAAGCCGACAGCGTGCGCGTCGCCCGGCATGCCCTGAAAGCCCTGTTCATGTTCGCCCTGCTCGACAAACAGCGCATGCGCGTCGCCGATATGCCGGTGTACGTCGACACCGTCGGCATCTATCGCGATTTCAACGCGCTCTTCTTTCGCCTGGAACCCGCTGCTCTGGCGGAGCTTCTGGTCAACGAGCTGGAGCGCTCGCGCGCGCTGCGACGCGAAGATGGCTGGCTGTATCCCGGGGCAGGTTAGTCATCGCGAGTTACGCGGGGGCGCGAGAACAAGGGCGGCGCCGATCAGCGCAGCCAGGCAGGTCCACCCGGTGTAGCGCAACTCGGCGGAAGGCGCGACAAACGGTAATGGCACAGCGTAGAGCAAGCCGCTGGCCAGCGTTGCAAACGCGGGCGCCATGTCCGCGCGATGCCGCCGGCGCCAGGCGAGCACCAGCGCTGCCACCGCCAGACACAGATAGGGCCACGCGCTGAGCCAAGACGCTGTCGCGCATCGCGTCGAACAACCGCAGGCACCACGCGTGCGCGGCGCTGGTGTTGGGCTCCACAGGCGGATTGCCGTTGAACTGATAGTCGCCTTCGACATAGTCCAGCCCGCGCGGCCAGTCGCGCGACTTGGTGCCGAAAAGCGCCTGAGTCAGCTGCCAGCGATGCGCAAGGTATGCCAGCGGATGAGCAACGATGGCGTCCGTCCAGGCGTGGCGTATTTTGTCGTTCAACGGGTCGGCGGGAAGGAGAAAAGGCTCTCGCATCCCGGCCTTTGTCCTTTCAAAGAGCGTCGTATTGGAATACGGCACGACGGCGCTCCGCAGATCGTCGAGCGTCAAGCCTTCGCCGTGACTTTCCGGTGGCAGCAGGATCGCGCCGACATCGAGCGAGATGGCGGCCACATCCCATTGTTGCGTGGCGACGAACACTGTGCGCGGCGTGTCGACCGTGCGTTCGAGCAGCATGCTCGCGAACTGGAACATGATCGTAACCAGCACCGCGACGCCGACCGTGCGCAAGCGTTCTCCCGCGACGGGATCTGCGCCGGCGTTGCGTCGATGCTCCATGTAGATCAGCAATGGAAACACTGCCACGGCCGCGTTGTGGCGCAGGGTGAAGGCAAGCAGAAACAACGCCAAGGCGGGCCATAACCAGAAGCGATCACCTTCGCGACTGCGCAGCACCAGGCCGAGCGCACAGGTCAGGACGGCCATGAGCATCACATCGGTCCACACATGGGAAAGCAACACAAAGCAAACCGGTGCCATGCCTGCGGTCAGCATGAACACCAAGCGCCAGAGTGTGGACGCGGACAACTGCTGTGCGATCAACACCAATCCAGCCCAGAACAACGCGAGTTGCAGCACGAACATCGCGCCCGGACCGGGTGCCAGCGCATTGCCGGCACGCCAGAGCCAGGTCATGCCCACGCCGTGAATGTTCGTGCTCTCGCCGCCGCGCGCCTGCCACCATTGGTAAGCGCTGTCGAACGACATGGCGCCCGGGTAAAACAGCGCTGCATAGACGAGCGCTGCGACCAGCCCGGTGATCCAAAGCGGCCAGTGGTCGCGACGAACGAAAATCATCCGTGGAACTGAGCGACGAAGCCGCGAATGCCACCGAGCAGCATTTCGATCGCCACCGCGGTCAACACCAGCCCCATGAGGCGTTCGAACGCCCGCACCACGCGTTCTCCCACCAACCGCTGCAAACGGTCGGCGCCGACGAGCACCGCCGTCGCCACGACCATGGCCAACGACAATGCCATTACCCAGGTTTCGATGCGGCCCGGCTCGCGCGACGCCATCAGCATCACGGTCGCCATCGCCGACGGT
The DNA here is from genome assembly GCA_963732105.1 of uncultured beta proteobacterium. Classification (GTDB taxonomy): domain Bacteria; phylum Pseudomonadota; class Gammaproteobacteria; order Burkholderiales; family Casimicrobiaceae; genus PALSA-1003. The sequence continues at coordinate 5,899 of CAVSYL010000018.1, read as the reverse complement.
CCGGCGATCGCCGGTATCGCCAGTGGCACGATCAGCGGTTCGCCACTGACGGGATCGCCGAACACCCCTTCCGGGTGCCGGGCAAAAACCATCTTCAGCGCAATCAGGAACAGGATGACGCCGCCGGCGATCGAGAGTGACGTTTCCGACAGCCGCATCAGCGTGAGGAACGCATGGCCGCCGAACATGAACGCCAGCAGCAGCAGGTAGGCGATCAGGCACTCGCGGAGGACGACGCGAACGCGGCGTTCGCGCGGCACCGACTGCAATGTGCTCACCACGAGCGGCACGTTGCCGAAAGGATCGATCACCAGGAGCAGCAGTATCGCCGCGGAAAGGAGGTCGGATTGCATCGCTGGCGACAACTCGTCATGGGCCGGGCCCAAGTATATCGCCGATGTTTACATGAAATGGCGCAGCGCCAGATATACCGCGGGGAAAAGGAATGCCGCCAGCGCGCCCTGCAATCCGAATGCGAGGCCGGCGAACGCGCCTGCTTCGGCATTGACCTGAAATGCGCGCGCGGTGCCGATGCCGTGCGCCGCGATGCCGAGCGCAAATCCGCGCACGCGATAATCAGTGATGCCCAACGCGTCGAACACGAACTTGCCCAGCGCCGCGCCGATGATGCCGGTAGCAACGACAAGGACGGCGGTCAACGCGGGAATGCCGCCGATTTTCTCGGCGATGCCCATGGCGATCGGCGCGGTCACCGATTTTGGGACGAGCGAAAGCACGGTGACGTCGGATGCCCCCAGTGCCCAGGCAATTAGTACTGCACTGACCACGGCAGTGGCCGAGCCCGCGATCAGGCCACCTGCGATGGGCACGAACAAGCGGCGGATATTCGGCAGTTGCTGATACAGCGGTACGGCCAGCGCCACGACGGCCGGACCCAGCAGAAAGTGGACGAATTGCGCGCCCTCGAAATACGTTGCATACGGCGTTCCTGTCGCAAGCAGTATCGCGACGATCGCTGCGACCGCAAGCAGAACCGGATTGAGCAGCGGATTCATACCGCTGCGCGCGTAGATCCAGTAACCCGTTTGATACGCAATCAGCGTCAACGTCAGTCCAAGCAACGGCGTCGCGGCGAGATAGACCCAGATTTCCGCCAAGGGATGCAGTGGTTGCAGCATCACGGATCACCCGCGTTCGCGCGACGGCGATCCTGCCGCGCGAGAAGTTGACCCATCACGATCGCGGTTACCCCCAGCGCCAGGACCGTGCTGACGAGCAGCGCAACGACGATGGGCAGCCATTCGCTGGCGACGCGCTGAAAGTGCAGCATCACGCCGACGCCCGCCGGAACGAACAGCAACGACAGATGCGACAGCAATCCGGACGCGGTGGTCTGCAACGGCTCGGGCGTTGCCTTGCGCGCGAAGAGCGTTGCGAACAGCAGCACCATGCCGATGACGGGCCCCGGCACCGGCAGACCCGTCCACCGAACGATGATCTCGCCGATGCACTGATAGACAAGCAGCCAGGTCAGACCGGCGAGCATCGCCCTGGCGGGATCCGCAGGTTCAATGCAACTTGACGCGCGGTTCCATGCGCCGGCGCAGGAAACGTCCGATCGTGTCGAGGACGACGCGAACATAGCCGTGAATCGAGATCTGGTGCATCTTGTACAGCGAGATGTACATCCAGCGTGCAATCAAGCCCTGAATCATCATGCTGCCGCCGATCAAACCGCCCATCAGATTGCCGACCGCCGAGAGTTCGCCCAGCGACACCAACGAGCCGAGGTCGCGAAAGTGGAATTCGGGCAGCGGCTTTCCCGTCAGTCGCGCCTGCACCGATTGCACGAGCAGGAGTGCCTGCTGGCGCGCTGCCTGCGCGCGCGGCGGCACCAGCGCCCCCTCCTTGCCGCCCTCTGGCCATGGGCACGCCGCGCAATCGCCGAACGCGAAAACGTCGTCATCGCGCGTCGTCTGCAGCGTGAGCCTGACGACGAGCTGGTTGGCGCGGTTGACCTCGAGGCCGTCAAGATTGGCGAGAAAGGCCGGTGCCTGGATACCGGCCGCCCACACGACCAAGTCGGCTGGAATGAATGCGCCGCTGGCGGTGTGCACGCCGGATGCATCGACGCCAGTCACGCGCTCGTTGACGCGCATCGCGACGTCGAGCTCTTTAAGCAGGTCCGCGGCGGCCGCAGCGATGCGATCGCCCAGCAAAGGTAGTATGCGCGGCGCGGCTTCGATCAATGTCAACCGGATGTCTTGCGCGGGCCGCAGATGCTGCAGGCCATAGCCGGCGTGATCGCGCGTCGTATGGCGGATTTCGGCCGCGAGCTCGACGCCCGTCGCGCCGGCGCCGATGATTACGATGTCGACGCCGGTCGGGTGCCCTGCTGCCGCGCGGCCGTCCGCGCGGACGCACGCGGCGAGCAGGCGGCGATGAAAGCGCTTGGCATCGCGCGCAGTATCCAGAGAAATGGCATGCGTAGCGACACCGGGCACGCCGAAATCGTTGCTCGCACTGCCGACGCAGAGGACGAGCATGTCATAGGGCACGACGCGCTCGGGCAACATCTCGTGACCCTCGTCGTCCTTGACCGCCTGCAGCGTCAATTCGCGCCGTTGGCGAGCAAGCCCGGCGACGGCACCCTGCATGAAGCGGAAGCGATGCCAGTGCGCCAGCGCAAGATAGTTGACGTCATGCGCATCGGCGTCCATGCGCCCCGCTGCGACCTCATGCAGCAACGGTTTCCATACATGCGTTTCGTAGCGATCCACCAGCGTGATGTCGGCCCGCCCCCGGCGACCGATCTTTTCGCCCAGCATGGTCGCGAGAGGCAATCCGCCCGCGCCGCCACCGACGATCACGATGCGATGAGTCTCGTTCGGGTCGACGCTCATGGCCGCTATCGTATCAGTCTCCGCGCGCAACGCCTTCACGGCGCGGATCGGCGCCACCGGACCACCCGGTTCGTGTGCGTACGATGGCGTGCACGCCGCTGTTCTGCTCGCCGACATAGGTCTCGTGCCCGAGCGCCCGCAAGCGCGGCGCGAGTGCTTCGGCCGCCGTACCGGCTTCCAGTTCGGTCCGCCCGTTGCGGCTGCCGACATTAGGCAGGTCGATGGCGGCCTGCGCGTCGAGGCCTCCGTCGAGCACACCGATCAATGTCTTGGCGACGTGGTTGATGATCGCGCTCCCGCCGGTCGATCCCAGGATCATGTACAGCTTCCCCTTGTCGTCGTACACGATGGTCGGAGCCATCGATGAACGCGGGCGTTTGCCGCCTTCGACGCGATTCGCCACCGGCTTGCCGTCGTTTTCGGGGACGAAGGAAAAATCCGTCAATTCGTTGTTGAGTAAAAAGCCCCCGCGTGTCATCAGGCGGCTGCCGAATGCATCTTCGATCGTCGTCGTCATCGCCACGGCGTTGCCCGCACGGTCGACGATCGAAAAATGCGACGTGGAGGGAAATTCCGGCGTGATACCGATTCCGTACGCGACCTTCCGCTTGGCGCCGGCTTCGCTCGGGGGCGTGCCTGCGGCAGCGCGCCCAATGCTCGCGTCCTTCCTGATCAAGCGCGAGCGCTCGCGCAAGTACGCTGGGTCCAGGTATCCCGGCGGCGACGGCACGAAATCCGGATCGGCGAGGTACAGGTCGCGATCGGCGAACGCGAGGCTTCCTGCCTCGCTGAACAGGTGCACGCCCATCAATGTTGCGGGGCCGATCGCCTTCAGGTCGAAGGGTTCGAGCAAACCGAGTATCTGCAGCACGGTCATCGTCCCCGATGACGGCAGCGGCACGCCACATATGCGGTACGCGCGATAACGGCCGCACACGGGTTCGCGGACCTTCGCCCTGTAGTCGGCGAGGTCGCGCTCGGTCATGTCGCCGGGATTGGGCGCGCGATCGACAGTCTCGACGATATCGCGCGCGATGTCGCCCTTGTAGAAGGCGTCGGCGCCGCCCGCCGCAATCTGCTTCAGCGTCTTCGCGAACGCAGGATTGCGCAGCGTTTGGCCGGCGGCAACGGGTGCTCCGTCGCGATTGTAGAAGTAGCTTTTCGCGCGCTCCTGCATCATATAGCGCTCGCCGGCGAGCTCGGCATGCAAGCGTGGCGAGACCACGAATCCGTTTTCCGCAAGCGCGATGGCGGGCTTGAACAACTGCGCCCAAGGCAGCTTGCCGTACTGCTTGTGCGCGAGTTCCAGCATGCGCAACAATCCCGGTACACCGACGGAACGACCGCCCACCACGGCTTCGTGAAACGCCAGCGGTTTTCCGGCGGCGTCGAGAAAGCGATCGGGTTTCGCGGCGGCGGGCGCGGTCTCGCGGCCGTCGTACGCAGTGAGCAGGCCGCTCCTGCCATTGTGGAACAGCATGAAGGCTCCGCCGCCGATTCCGGAAGATTGCGGCTCGACGACGTTGAGCACCAGTTGAACCGCGATTGCGGCATCGACCGCACTGCCCCCCTCCTCGAGGACGCGCATGCCCGCGTCCACCGCCTGCGGGTTGGCCGCAACGACCATGTCGAGCCTGCTTGTGACCAGCGTTTTCGGCGTCCAGCCCGATGCCCGCTCGGGAGGCCTGGACCTGTCCTGCGCTGGCGCAACTGCGGACCCTGTGGCGACACCGAACGCCAGCGCACACGCGATGGCGCGCGACATGAGGAGGCGTTTCATGACTTGAACTGAAGGCAATGATGCACGACCAATTCTACCGCAGGGTCTGAACGAGTCTCGTCGCAACGAATGACGCCAGCCGCTGGACAGTGGTGCCACTTGCGCGGCATGTCGTTCTTGCGGCATCCTTCAGCGCATGCGCCGCTCCCTGTTCCCTGCCGATGTCGAGCAATACGTCTCCGCCCAGATAACGCGGGAGACGCCTCTGCAGCGCCGCCTGCGCGAGGAGACGTCCGCGCTGCCGATGGGCACGATGCAGATCAGCGCCGATCAGGGTGCGTTGTTCGCGTTGCTCGTGCGCACGCTCGGCGCCAGGCGCGCCATCGAGATCGGCACGTTCACCGGCTACAGTGCGCTGGCCGTCGCTTCGGCGTTACCCGCGGATGGCAAGCTGGTCTGTTGCGACATTAGCGACGAGTGGACCCGCATCGGACAGCGCTACTGGGACGAGGCAGGCGTATCGCAACGCATCGACCTGCGGCTCGGTCCCGCGCTGGACACGCTCGGTACATTGCTGCGCGATGGCGGCGCCAACGCGTACGACTTCGCCTTCATCGACGCCGACAAGAGCAACTACGACGCATACTACGAGGCCTGCCTCGAGCTCGTGCGCACCGGTGGACTCATCGCGCTGGACAACATGCTGTGGGGCGGCAAGGTAGTCGAACCCGATGTGCACGACGACGATACGGACGCGCTGCGCGCTTTGAACACCAAGATCCGCGACGACAAGCGCGTCGACGCCTGCCTGCTCACCGTGGGTGACGGCGTCATGCTCGCCCGCAAGCGCTAGACAGATCGGGCACCCGTTGCTCGATCGCCCTGGAAATTGACGGGCTGCATTCAGTCAACCGCCGACGTTTGGCGTCACCGACCGCATTGCGACTCGTCGCTTTGATTGCTCAATCGCGAAAATAGAGTGGATACACCTTGACGATCGACACCCCCGCCTCCCGCTGCAAGGCGCAGCTTGACGCTCTGCTGCTTGTGCTCCCAGGCGTCAGCGCGAGAACGATCAACGGCCTCGACGCCTATTTCGTCACCGACAAGATGTTCGCATGCATCAGCGGCAACGGAGTTGGACTGCGGCTGCCCGTTGCCACGGCGACGGAATTGCAGTTTTCGCGGGACAACGTCGTTCCGTTTCAGCCCGGCGGCATGGCGAGCACGCGGGAGTGGATACAGATCGACCGCGCCGACGCCGCCGACTACGAAAAGGATCTGCCGCTTTTTCAGGCGTCGCTGGAGTTCGTCA
>CAVSYL010000017.1:0-24962 GCA_963732105.1 uncultured beta proteobacterium | reverse complement strand
GGCATCCCATTGCCAGCCTGAAGCTGCGCAAGCACCTGGCTCGACATCGACTTCAGCTAAGAAAGTAGCCCGCACAGCTGGAGGCCATGCGGCCACACGACTTCTATGGCACGCGAGCATGTTAGCGCGCAACAGCGCGTGCGCGCGCGATGCGCGACTCGATGTCCGGATGCGTAGATAAGTAGGCAGGCAATTTCGCCCCGCCACCTCGCGACCGGTTGCACGCCCCCGAAGTGCCGGGTGCCGCAACCTCGTCCTTCGAGCACTCGGGAGAAGAAATTGCTTCCAGTGAATCGGCGAGAAGAGAGGCGGACAGCCCAGCTCGCGGCAGCAACGCGAGCGCGTAATCGTCGGCTTCCTGCTCGTTCTGACGCGAGAAATTCAGTCTGAGGAGAAGGGCCGGTGCAACTGCGACAAGTGAGCCGATTCCGCTTACGTCACCCAGCACGGCACCGAGAATCAGCCCGCTCGCGGATTGCTCAAGCAAGTGACGCATTGTGTGACGATTGGCGATATGACCAAGTTCATGTGCGATCACGGCCGCCGTTTCGTCTGGCGAATCGGTGCGCTCGACAAGTTGGTCGGTGATGAGAACGGTACCGCCAGGCAGCGCAAGCGCATTTGCGCCGATGAATCGCTGGCCATTGCGAAAGACGAGGCGCGATTCCCCCTGAATATTCGCGAGCTCGGCGAGGCGATCGAATCGCATTTGAATCTCAGCACGTCGTTCGGCGGAGAGCTGCGTCGGGGCGAGCGCAAACCCATCAAGGCTCGCAAGCGCAGAGGCACCAAGCTTCGCCTCCGCGGCGATGGGTACGCGCTGCGCGATCTTCCCTGCGACCCATGGAATTGCGAACCGGTAAGCAAGCACCCCCAACGCCGCGACCACGACCAACGCGAATACGACGGCTACTGGATTGCGCTCGAGCCGGTGCACAAGCCCCTGTGGAACCGCAACGCCGAGTGCATGCGGATCGATTTCAGCATCGGTAAGCACGAGCACGCCGCCGTCGGGCAAATACAGGCGCATCGGCACCCCGGTAATCGCTGCGGAAATTCGTATGCTGGCCATGGGCAACTCGAATTGTCGCTCGCCGACGCGCGCGCGAAAGATCCCCGGCGCAATGGCTATCTCGGCGTCTGCACCGGCTGCGTTGCGGCCGTCGAACCAGTGCGCCGCATAGGTCGAGTGAGTCGTCGAGCTCATAGCGCCAGATCAATGCCGAACACTTCGCCAAGTTCCTCACCGGTTGCATGCGGATTCTGCGTCACTGTCGCCATGACGGTGGCCAGGGGTGCCTCGATCTCGACCGAAATTGCTTCCAGGCGATATCGGGTGACCCGCAGCACTGCCCATGGAATCAGCAGCCCGCAGCTGCAGACAATGGCAATCAGGTTACTGCTGTAAAGCTTCGCAAGCGAAATCGCTGATATCGCACTCTGCAGCTTAGCAATGCCCGACAACTTGGAAGTGCTGAATAGCAAATTCGTCATTCGAGATCGATTGTAAGCGGTCCAGACAATGAAAATGGTCGTCCACGCGAGCACGATGTACACGATTGCGACGCCCGCAGCCGCGCCCGGGTAGTTTACTGCGAAAGCCCTCAGCACCATCCCCATGAAAAACCCGACGAAGATCGCAGCGAACAGGGGTAGGCAACAAACGGCAATGCCAATGAAGTAGATCGAATAGACGTTGCCTGCTCGCATTGTGGTGCTGAAGGCTTGATCGCCCCACGCTGACTTACCGACGGTGAGTCGGCGGATCTGGGCAATCGCATACGGATAGATCGCGAAGAACGCGACACTTACGGCGCCTACCTGCACGAAGAACCTGACCGGATGCTCTATCACATCCACCGCATTGCCGCTCGCAGCGACATAGGCGACAAGCGAAAGTGCCAGCGGCCAGATCGCCAGTGCGACGTCACGCGAAGTGCCGGAGAATCGGAACCGAACGCCGCGGAGACTGGAGTTGGCAGCGTTGAACATCAGCGACCGTGCGACGATCCACGGAGCACCGCAAAGCAGCAGCCCGAGCATCCACGGTGCGGCGCGTGGCACGAGATTCTCAATCACCCAGTACACACCGATTGCCGCGGCCGCGATCAGGCGTCCACGCAGAATTGCTACGGGGTTACCGTGATATTCGAAGTTGGCGTCGTCAAGCCATGTGTGGCCGTAAAAATAGCGACGCTTGCGGACCTTTGCCCACGGCGACCACAGACCCAGAGTGACGAGTGTCAGCAGCAGATTGACGATCCAGATGCGAAAATAGTCGCCAGCGTGGCCCGTAAACGCAAATTGCAGGCGGGATGGTCCGTTCGCTTGCACCACGCTTGGCGGCACGGCATCCGTGGGCACGACGACGTTGGACTCTAGCGGACCAATGACGAAATTTGCCAGCGGCGCGTCACTCATGCGTCGTCCTCATCGGCGCTTTCCTCGCTAGAGCACACCGTAACGTTCGAATACCTCGCGGAGCTTTGCGCCGTTGGCGAGATCCTGTCGAGTCTTGTCCTCTCCGGCAACCTTTTCAAAGGCGCGGGCGAGTACCTGCTGCTCGATCGCCTTCGGTATTACCACGACACCATCAGCGTCGCCGAAGATCAGATCGCCCGGCTCAACTCGCACGCCCGCGCAGACGACCGGCACATCAATCTGCGAAATCTTGCCGCGACCCTTAGAATCCAGAGGACCGATTCCGCCATGAAACACTGGGAATTTGAGTTGTCGAATCGCCCGTATGTCTCGCGTCAAGCCATCCGTGACGCAGCCCGCTGCCCCACGCGCGCGCGACGCCGTGGACAGGAGCTCACCCCATGGCGCAATGCGTCCGCTCGCACCGCATGCGAACACCGGCACCTGGTCGCTGCCGAGGTCGTCGATGAGCGCAATCTCGAGCTCATACGGATTCTCTCCCTTGGCGATGTGGTAAATGTCCTGCCACAAGCCGGTTCTCGCAAAGCCCGCGAGCACGAGGGAGTCATCCAACGGGCGAATGTGTGACGACATCGCTTGATCGGTATATCCCAACGAATCCAATACGTCAGATACAACGGCGACGTATAGGCTGGTGCGGATTTCCTTCAGAAAGTCGCTGTCACCTCGCTGCAGTGTCATAACCGCATCCTTCCTTCAGAGGATTCCATATTTTTCGAATGTTGCCGTAACACTCGCCCCGGAACGCAGAGCGTCTCTCACCTTGCTTTCGCCTCTGACCTTCTCCCAAGCCTTGGATATCGCTTCGTCAGCCAATTCCTGGGGGACGACGACCGTGCCATCTACGTCGGCGAAAATCAGGTCACCGGGACGCGTCAATATCCCGCCGCAAAGGATGGGAGAATTGATTTCCTGGACGTCCATGCGTCCGAGCGAGTCGTACGGAGTCAATCCTTTGCAGAAAGTGGGAAATCCAAGTTCCACGATTTCGACATAATCCCTGGCGCCGCCATCGGTGATAACACCCCGCGCTTTCCTGCTTCGCGCAGCAGTGGTTAGCAAGCCGCCCCAGGCAGACGAGAGTTCCTTCGTATCGCACTGGCTCACCAGCACCTGCCCCTCTCGGAGGCTATCGACAACTTGCATCTCCAGCTTGAAAGGTTTGGCGGGCACCTCTGCGACAGCGCCGAAGCGCGCCGTCACTGCTTCGCCCCATGCCCGCATCGAGGGAACGAGCGGTCTGATGGTGGGATGCATGCATTGGACGCGACAGTTCATTTTGTCGAGCGTATCCATGATCACACTCGAAAAGCACTGTGCGAGCTTGTCATCGTATTTGAGGTATTTCATGCGCCGGTACTCTTCGTTCTACAAAAGTTAGAGGAATGCCCACAATTCGCGCGCTAGCGCCATTTCAGTGGCGAGTGTTCATCAGACAACGACCATCACGTCACGACTTCAAAACGAGGGTTCCGGCGTCAGGAGAAAAGTGAATCCACACCGCGTCTCCTGCAATAAAGCGTTGGGACGAATTGACGTGCGCCCGCCAACGAATTTCTCCGGTATTGACATAGTATTCTGTCAGATCGCCAAGGAAGATTCTCTCCGTGACCTGACCCCGGAAGACATTCGTCGTCGACGCAGGACGGGACTTCGACATGTTCAATTCGAGCGGGCGAATCGACAAGCAGGCTGCATCACCAGGCGCCAAGCGGCTTCGAACATCGTCTGCGAGATAAGCGGACAGGACCGCCAGATTGGGCACCTCGAGGTGCGCGGTATTGTGGCCGATTTCCGTAATACGGCCCTCCAGGAGATTCGTGACACCCAGGAAGCTCGCGATGAAGGCCGAGCGCGGGCGGACGAAGACCTCTTCCGCCGGACCTTCCTGCTCGATGATTCCATTGCGCATCACAACGAGGTGATCGGCCAGCACCATGGCCTCAGCCTGATCGTGCGTCACGTACACAGACGCAAGCCCCAGCTGACGCTGCAGCAGTTTCAGCTCCACGCGCATTTGCTCGCGTAAGGTTGCATCGAGATTGCTAAGCGGCTCGTCCAATAGCAGCAGCGAAGGATTGACCACGATGGCCCGCGCTAGCGCCACGCGCTGCTGCTGTCCCCCGGAGATCTCCGAAGGGTAGCGCGCAGCCAAATCGCCTAGATGCACCAGATCGAGCGCTTGCCGCACCCGTCGGCGTATTTCCTCCGACGAGACAGCACGTAACTCAAGCCCGTAGGAGACGTTCTCGAATACAGTCCGGTGGGGCCACACCGCATAGCTCTGAAAAACCATGCCAAGGTTTCGCCGTTCGGGCGGCAAACCCCATCCCTTGCGCGCCACCACCTTGCCATCGATCAGGATCGAACCATCATCGGGATGGAGCAGCCCGGCGACCATTTGCAGCGTGGTCGTCTTTCCACATCCGCTGGGGCCGAGCAGAACGAGCATCTTCCCTTCAGCAACACGGGTACTCAGTCCGCGAACGACAGGGTCGGTTTGATGGCCGAATCGCTTCACCACGTCGACGAGTTCGAGTTTCAACATTCGATGACTGTTCTGGCCGCGAGATCAGGCATTCGGACTGAGAACGTTCCGGCCGAAAAGCCGATAGCCTGCGGCGATTGCGAGCGTATTGATGCCGAGGAGGATCACCGACAGCGCGGCGACGGCTCCCCACGCCGACGCGTAGTAGACATCCATGATTGCGGTGGAAATAACCGTGGTCGCCGAAGTGTAAAGCAGTACGGAAGCGCTGAGATCTCGCAGCGAATTGGCGAAGACGACGATCCAGCCGCTCAGGATTCCATTGCGGATCAATGGTGCCGTGATGTCTTTCAACGCACGCAGCGTCGAGGCGCCCAGGACCCTGGCTGCGCTCTCCAGATCGACGTGAATCGACGAGAGCGCGGTGTTGCAGGTCAGGTACGCATACGGAAGATTCTTGGTCAGATACGCCAGCATCATGATCCAAAGGGTTCCGTAAAGAACGATCCAACCGGTGCTGTACGCGGCGACAAGGCCCACCGCGAAAACCATCGACGGAATTGCCAGGGGCAGCATGCACAGGAATCCGAGGAGCCAGCCAAATCCAACGATTTTCCGCCTGGATACGAAGGCGGCAACGAGCGCAAGAAAAACAGCCGCGGTAGCGGCAGTGGTCGACGTTATGAGGCTGTTGCGAATCGATGGAATGCCATCGATATAGTCGACGAGGACATACCTGTAGTGGGCCAGCGTCACGTTGCTGAACGACAGAGCACCGTAGGTTTCGTTGTACAGCGACCGGAAGACGAGAACTGCGTTCGGTAAAATGAAACTGATGAAGATTATCAGGCCCGCGACACCTGCGGCGAACCATCTGCAAACGCCCAGATCAGTACGCTGCCAGCGACTGGCCTTTCCACGGATCGTCCCGAAACTTCGGCGCCCGATTAGGACCCGTTGCAGCCATAGCAGAGCGACGGTGACGAGAGCGAGCGGCAGCGACAGAGCAGCGGCGACGCCGATCTGCGGCGGGTACTCGAACAATGACCATACCTGCGTCGTGACGACGTAGATGCGCGCGGGTACCCCGATCACCGCGGGCGCTCCGTAAAGCGCGAGCGCCTCGAGAAACGTCACGATGAATCCGGCGATTATCGCTGGCCGCGCGAGTGGTAGGGCAATGGATAGGAAAGCCCGCGTCGGGCTCGCCCCCAAGAGGCGAGCAGCATGTTCCATTTCCGTATCCATCGTCTCGAACGCGTTATACATAAGCATGAACGCGAGCGGGTACACCGTGGCCACGGAGACGATGACCAGACCCGGCATCGAGAAAATGTTGATGATCCCTTCGGACGAGCCGGTCAGCAATTTCCACATCTGATTGAGTGAGCCCGCATTGGGGCCGGCCAGCAGCACCCAGGAAAGCGCGTTGACGAATGCGGGCACGGCAAAGCTTGCGAGTACGCAATTCCGGATAAACCGGCGAAACGGTACGTTGGTTCGACTGACGAGCCACGCCAGTGCCGTGCCTATCAACATGCCAAAAATGGAGGAAGTGGCGCCGAGAAGAAGCGAATTGACCATCGCCTCCCGAAAGCGTCGCACCGACAAGACCTGCGCATAGTTGGCGAGCGAAAGGCCGGCCTTGGTCGTGAAACTTGCAAGGACAAGGTAGTAGACCGGAAGTATCACCAGGAGAGCCAGCACAATCGTGGCGATGATCCAGACTGCGCTTTGCAACTGCATACGACCGCCTGGCGATCCAACCAGGCTATTCGCAGCTGGACTAGTGGCCAATATGTCGTTCGGTCGCATAGAGCCGATCTCACCGATTACCGAAGTTGGCGAGGCAACAAAGGAAGGCCACGGCGAAGCTTGCCGTCGCATTCGAGCATGCCAGCAAGAATGACTTCGATACGGCGAGCGCAGTTGCGAACGCTGTCAGGCTACGGAACGCAGGGATCGAAGTGGCTACCCGCCGAAGATCTCAACGAATTTTTCGATGCCACCCGGTAGCCATTTTCTAAACTCATCTATGTCCGTGTCGATCAGCTTGTAATTCTTGAGATTCGGAAAATCCGGCGGGAGCTTGACTTCGGGACTGTCGATCGCCGCGGCATCGCCTCCTTCGACATAGATCGTCTGCCCTTCGGGCGAAAGGAGCCAATTGACGAGCACTTTCGCCGCGTTGGGATGCGGAGCCTTGGCCAAGATCGCCAGCGGACCCGCCAGTGTAAAGACGCCATCCTGCGGCAGCACCGCGCCGATCGAAGTTAGATTTTGCGCGCGCGCGGTATAGAGCTGCGAATAGTCGCACATCATGATCAGGCGCTCGCCACGCGCGACGAGCTCGACCTGGGTGCACGCCTGCATTGTCAGGATATTGTTCTTGCGCAGCGCTTCGAAATATTCCCAGCCGTACATCTTGACCAGGTTGAATGCGATCAGCGCGGTGTCACCACTCGATTTGATGTGTCCCTGAACCACTTTGCCGTTGTATTTAGGATCGACCAGATCCTTCCAGCTCTTTGGTACGGCATCGCCCTTGAGCAGATCCTTGTTGTAGTTCATCGAAGTCAATTCGAGCTTCACCGCATGCCAGTAATTTTCTGGATCGTAGAGTTTTGGGCTGCGGATCAGGTTGACGGTGGCCGGGGTGAATGGCTGAAGCATCTTCTTGGCCTTCATTTCGACGAAGTGATTCATCACCGAGGTCTCGACCGTGTCCGCGGCATTGATACCTAGGTCGAATTCCTGGACCGCACGGTTGAATATCAGGCTGGAGCTCAGGCGAAGCACGTTGACCTTGATGCCGTATTTGGCCTCGAATGCCGCCTTCAGCTTGTTCGCCAGGACCAGATCGGCAGAGGTGTAGTACGTAACCTGCCCTTCCGCCTTCGCCGCAGCAAGAATCTCTGAGGTGATGCCCGCATCGGCTGCAAAAGAAGACGATATGGTCGCGAAATTGGCCATAGCGAACACAACTGATGTTGCGATGCTCGCGAGCAGACGCTTTGAACAGAATCTTCCAACCACGGCGTTAACCTCCCCCTCAATGTGGGTGCGGACATCCTAACAACCGGGAGAAATATCCCGCTTACCCAGTTTATTGTCAACGACCGAGAGCAGCGGGCTCACGTTACCATTTCGTCGTTAGGCGAGTTGCTGCTCCAACAGAAGCGCCAGGTGCACTGCTTCCCGGTTGGTGCCATCGAGAATCTGGTGCCTGCAACTCGTGCCATCCGCGACAACGATTGCATTGGGAACGCTACGCACCCTTGGCAGCAGGGTCGCTTCTGCCATTGCCATCGACACGTCGTAATGTTTGGCTTCGTAGCCAAATGCTCCCGCCATTCCGCAGCAAGAACCATCGAGCAGCTCCGGTTTCGCACCTGGGATAAGCCGCAACACGTGCATTATCGGATCCACGACGGCAAACGCTTTTTGGTGACAATGCCCGTGAACCAGTATAGGTGTGTCGACAGGTTTTAGCTCAAGGTTGAAGCGACCTGCCTTTATTTCACGCGCGATGAACTCCTCGAACATGTAGGCGTGCGAACCGACGATCTCAGCCTGTTCACCGAGGCCCATGGCGAGTGCTTCGTCACGAAGTGTCAGCAGACACGATGGCTCCAAGCCGACAATTGCGACGCCTGCTCGCGCGAAGGGCGCAAGCACGTCAGCCAGTTCGGCTGCCTTGATTTTAGCCCGATCGATCATCCCACAGGCTAGATAGGTCCTTCCACAGCAGTAATGGCCGCCCTGTTTAGCAACGCTATGAACAGTGTAGCCGGCCGCTTTCAGGACACGTGCAGCGGCAAGAGCAATTTCGACCTCGAACGTTCCATTGAACGTGTCGACAAAAAGAATCGCCGCCTTCCCGCCTGTCGCGGCTACGGCAAGCACCTGCTCGCGATTCGAGAATAGCGTCGTGGTATGCGCGCGCCAGAACGTGTCACGCCGCCATTTCGGCAATGACCGCTTTGCCGAAAAACCCAGCAGCCTTTCACTAAGCCGCGCGGCACCAGGCACCCTGTTACGCAGGTTGAGTAGCCACGGAACGCGGCTCGCCGACGCCGCATAGTCTGGCAGACAGGCTACCAGTCGATCTTTGAACGTGTATCCATGCCGAGCCTTGTAATGCGCAAGGAACTCGATCTTCATCTTTGCCATGTCCACGCCCGTTGGGCAGTCGCGCTTGCAGCCCTTGCAGCCGACGCACAAGTCCATCGCTTCGTACATGGCCTCGCTCGTGAAGGCGTCTGGCCCGAGCTGTCCTGAGAGGGCGAGTCGGAGCGTATTGGCACGCCCACGCGTCAAGTGTTGCTCGTCCAGCGTAACGCGATAACTCGGACACATGGTCCCGGAATCGAATTTCCGGCAATGGCCGTTGTTGTTGCACATCTCCACTGCCTTGGCGAATCCACCGGTGCTATCGCCGCCAGTACCTGGCATCGTGATGCGTTCGGTTGCGGGGTCATTCTGCACGTTCCATGCGGACCAATCGAGCGCCGGTTTGAGTTCGATGGTGCGATAGGGTCGTGGCACAGTTGGCGGCGGAAAACGGAAGAGCGTACCGTCATCCATTTTCGGCGGATCGATGATCTTCCCAGGATTGAACATTCCGATGGGATCGAGGTATTTCTTGATTGCGCGAAACGCGTCGTTGATACGCGGGCCGAACTGCCACTCGATCCACTCACCACGGCACAGACCGTCGCCATGCTCGCCGCTGTAGGCGCCTTTGTATTTGCGTACCAGTTCAGAAGCTTCCTCGGCGATCGTGCGCATCTTCGCGGCGCCGCCGACCGAACCGCCCTCGCGCATGTTCAAGATCGGTCGAACATGCAGCGTACCGACCGACGCGTGCGCATACCACGTACCGCGCGTGCCGTACTTCGCAAAGACTTCGGTCAGCGCGTCGGTGTACTCGGCAAGATGCGCCAGTGGCACAGCGCAGTCCTCGATAAAGCTGACCGGCTTGCCGTCGCCCTTCAGGCTCATCATGATGTTGAGCCCCGCTTTTCGTACTTCCCAAAGATTCTTCTGTTGGGTGTCGTCCGGCATTTCGACGACGCTGTCCGGCAGTCCAAGTTCACCGGCAAGGTCGACCAAATCCTTGAGTTTCCCCAGTAACGTCGCCTTGTCGTCTCCGGAAAACTCTACCAGTAGAATCGCCGCCGGCGTGCCAACAAGCGCCGATTCGATCGTCGCGCGAAATGCGGGGTTGGCCGCGCTCAAGTCAATCATCGTGCGATCAACCAGTTCGACTGCCGTCGGGCCAAGTTTGACGATGTGCTGCGCAGCATCCATCGCGGCACGAAAGGTCGGGAAGTTGACGACGCCAAGTACCTTTGCGCGCGGCAGCGCGGACAACTTCAGCGTAAGGTTCTTTGTGTAAGCCAGCGTACCTTCGGAGCCGATCAATAGGTGCGCAAGGTTGACGCTGCCGTCTGCCGTGTAAGGTCGTTCGCTTTGGTTGTTGAAAATGTCCAGGTTATAGCCCCCGACGCGCCGCATGACCTTCGGCCAACGAGCTTCGATGTCGCTTCGCTGCTGAAACGCGAGGGTGCGAACGAACGCAGCGATTTCTGCCGCGCGAAACGCAAGTGTGGCAACCGGCCCGAACTCGACGAGCGTGCCGTCCGACAGCCACACGCTTGCTCCAAGCACGTTGTGAACCATGTTGCCGTAGGCGATTGAGCGAGATCCGCATGAATTATTGCCGGCCATTCCACCCAATGTCGCCTGTGCACTCGTGGAGACGTCGACTGGGTACCAAAGGCCATGTTGTTTGAGTTGCGCATTCAGACGATCGAGCACAATGCCTGGTTCCACCGTGGCAGTGCGCCCCGCGACATCGACGTCAAGAAGCCGGCGCAGATACTTCGAGTGGTCGATGACCAAGGCCGCGCCGGTGGTTTGTCCACACTGGCTCGTGCCGGCACCGCGGGGAAGTATGGGAATGCGAAGTTCACGAGCGATGTCGATCGCAATCGCGACGTCGCGATCCGTTCTGGGGACAAGGACACCCAGCGGCATAATTTGATAGATTGACGCGTCGGTCGCGTAGCGACCGCATGACGCCCTGTCGAACAGAACTTCGCCTTCCGTCTCTGCGCGCAGCCGTCGCGCCAGCTTTTCGCTTACATCATTCGATGGTGTGGATAAACTGGCAGGCGCGAATCGATTGGGCGGGTCGACCAGCATGCGCGTCTATGGATTGCCCGTCCGGGCATAAATGTCGCCGGCGCGCATGAGCGCGATTACCGCATCGCGTTTGTGCAACACGTGTTCCACGAGGGTCGCACGCAGAAGGTTTGCATCGCGTGCGTCCAATGCTTCAAGCATGGTTTCGTGCTCTTTCACGGCCTGCTTCCACATTGTCTCGTCCTGGTTCGTGCGAAAACGCAAGAACTGAACGCGAGCGTTTATGCCGCGGTAGGTATTGCTAAGAACGGGGTTTTTCGCAATGTTGTTGATCGCTGCATGTATATTTGCGTTATGCCGGTAATAACCCGACAGGTCGCGTCGTTCAAAGCAAGCGAGCATTTCGTAGTGGAGCGCCCTCACCTCCGCCAGCTCCATGTTTGTGACGCGCTGCGCCGCTAGCTCGCCGGAGAGTCCTTCAAGTGACGCGAGCACCTCAAACATATGCAAAACATCGGCCTCGCTCAGCGTTACTGCGACGGCACCGCGATTTGGCAAAAGGTCCACCAGACCTTCACCCGAGAGAAGCTTGATGGCCTCGCGTAACGGAGTTCGTGAAACGCGAAGTTGTTCGCACAACTCGCGCTCGTTCAGCTTGGCGCCGGGTGGGATGCGTCCCTCTACAAGCATCGTTCGTAAGCGCAATGCCACCTGATCATGCAGCGCCAGCCTTGATATCTCGAATATTTCGGCCATGGTCTTTTTTCCCCAATTATGGATTTTGCATGCAAATCGAGCGCATTACAATCCCTGAGTTTAGGCGTTGGTAGCACGTTAATGCATTTTGTATGCTAAAGTTATGCGAATAGCAGTTGGAGCCGCAATGAACACGTCCGGATGATATTGCGCTGCTCCGGGAACACATCTGAAGTTCAGCCTATAGCAAGATCTGGATGTGCGCCGCGGCGACTGTTTTGCGCGCACGCATGCGACCTCAACCGTGTACGGTGGCATGTTAGCGTGGTTGAATGTTTTGCGAAAATCGGTCGACTCCTACGAGAAGCGGTCGGTCGCACGTAATGCCAAGGATGGCTAGCTTATATAAGCTGTCGTTAGCACTGGACGCGGTTTGGCGTTCCGACTGCCACAAGCTCACCAGACGCAAATGCACAAGAGCAATCCTCGGCTGTCGGCGATGGTTCAGGTGTTGGATCTCGCCCATCGCTACGGGGACACGACGGTTTTGAAGATAGACGCACTTACGATGGCTCGAGGCGAGCGCTGGCTGATCGCGGGTCCGTCTGGGTCGGGTAAGTCGACGCTATTGACGATCTTGGCGGGACTCTTACAACCGACGCAGGGCAGTGTAACGATTGCGGGCCAACTGTTGTCCGCGATGAGCGAGGGCGCGATCGATACGTGGCGCGGGCGCGCGATCGGATACGTGCCTCAGAAACTGCATCTGCTGTCGAGTCTGAGTGTCATCGACAATCTGATACTGGCGCAGTATTTGGCAGGCCGTCGCGAGGATCGACTCGAAGCGCATGCGTTGTTGACGGCGGTATCGATGGACAAGCTGGCGGCGCGATACCCATATCAGTTGTCGCAGGGACAATCTCAACGGGTTGCGGTGGCGCGCGCGGTGATCAATTGCCCTGAGTTGTTGCTGGCCGACGAGCCGACAGCGGCGCTCGATGAGGAGCAGGCGCAACGCGCGCTTGACCTTCTGATTGAACGGGCGGAGGCACTCGGAGCGACGCTCGCCGTAGCCTCGCATGATCGACGAATTCGACCGCGCTTCGAGCACATACTTGAACTGCCGGGCAGCGTTAACGAATGAACCTGGGGACGCTCGCGCTCAGCTACGCGCGGCGCAGCGCGGTCACCACACTCCTGAACATCCTCTTGCTGGCGCTCGGAGTGGCGACGATTGTCCTCTTGATCCTGCTGGGGAAGCAGCTTGATTACAAACTCGAGCGTGATGCGCGCGGGATTGACCTGGTCGTTGGAGCCAAGGGAAGCCCGCTGCAATTGATTTTGGCGGGCGTGTACTACGTCGATGCCCCGCCTGGCAACATTCCGTTGTCGTCAATCTACAGCTTGCGTACGAATCCGCTCGTCGCCCAAGTGATTCCGCTCAGCCTCGGCGACAGTTATCAAGGCTTTCGCATTGTCGGGACAGAGCCGGCATTTGTGGTGAACTATGGCGCGCGTGTAAATCGAGGGCGGCTGTGGCAAGCGCCACTGGAAGCGGTACTGGGGGCGGAGGTGGCGCAACGCACCGGCCTGGCGCTGGGCGACCAATTTTACAGCTCGCATGGTCTGGCGGTTGGAGGCGAGGCGCACAAGGATAGTCCTTACCACGTGGTCGGGATTCTGGCCGAGACGGGGACCGCGATCGACCGTCTGGTCGTAACCGGGCTGGACAGCGTGTGGAAGATTCACGAACAGCACGAGCACTACCGCGACGAGGACGATAGGTCGGAGATGGCCGATAAGCAGGTCACGATGGCGCTTGTGCGATACGCAAGCCCACTGGCCGCGGCCTCGCTGCCTCGGCAAATCAATAGTCAGACATCATTGCAAGCGGCCTCGCCTGCCTATGAATCAGCGCGACTGTTCACCATTTTTGGCTTCGGCACGGACATCATCCGCGGCTTTGCGGCGGTGATGATTGTGGCAGCGTGCCTCGGGATTTTTGTCGCCCTGTACCGCGCCTTGCATGAACGACGATACGACATTGCGGTAATGCGGACCCTCGGCGCAGGGCGGCGCCGCGTGTTCGGCTTGCTGCTACTGGAGAGTCTGCTGCTGGCAGGAACGGGAACCGTATCCGGGCTGATACTTGCGCACCTGCTGGTGGCGGCAATCGGCAGCTGGGTTCCGGCGGCCGCCGCTCTATCGGGAGGAGCTTGGCATTGGTTCGCGGAAGAATGGATCGTAATCGCCGCCACGCTAGGCGGTGGCCTGCTGGCAGGTCTGCTTCCGGCGTGGCGCGCATACCGGCTGGACGTAGCGGCAACGCTGGCGAGGGGCTGATTGCCCCGGTTGTCCGGCGGCGTGGCTACGCGCGCGGATCAGTTTCGTAACTTGGCGCTTTTCAGCATCGACAAAGCGTCTCGGATAACCTGGTCCTGACCATCCCGAGTCAGAATTGTGAAGTCGAAGGTGAGCTCACCGAGCTGCCTCGTGCCCTGGGAAACATATCCGTAGTCCATCGGTCGTGGCGCCCTGTCGGTTGCGGAAAAATACAACCCCGCGCCGCCACTAACGTCCAACTTGACAATTTTCAATTCGGAGGTCGTCGCGTGACCCTTGATCGCGTTGGCCAGCCGATCCACCGAATCATGCAGCGCGCGTTCCCGAAGCGCGGCGTCCGTGGGTGTGGCCTCAGGTGACGGCGCAAGCGTCACTTCGAAGGGAATGCCTCGCATTGGCCCAAAAACGATATTGAGGATTGAATGGTCCGGGCGCTTACGGACGATCGCCGACCATGCGCTCGGCACCTGCAGCTCCAACACACGGTGGGGCGCAATCGCGAATCGCCTTATGGTCGTTTTGTCGCTTGCGCTCGCGGGCCGACTGACAACCAACACTGCCAGGATAAACAGGCACAGTACACCGATCGAAGGCCGCCGTTTTGCGAACGCACCGAAACGTACTTCTGCTACGCAGTCGATTGCCCCGAGGCGGCGCGCGAGAGCAGTCGGCGCGATCAAGGAGTTCGACCTTGGTCGCATTTGAGCACGGCGGGGCACTGCGTCGCTAGGGCGCTGTGGAGCGCGCTTCGGTGAGCCGGTATAGAACACCATCACCGTCATTGCCTGCGACAATGAATTTTCCCGACATCATGATGGGATCGGTGGTGTACTTGATGGGTTCATTCGTGCGCACTTCGACCAACGTCTCGGGGCCGCCTGGCAGGCAGAAATCGCACGTAGACGACGTGGCGGAAAGGAGAAATCGTTTTTGATTCGCGCCCGCCTCCAGGGGAATCATGAACCCTTGCACTTTGACCTGTGTCTTGTCGAGCGCCAAGATGCTCCCCGAAAATTCAGGGACGATCTTGTCTTGCTGTTTGACGGAGCGTACACCGGCCAGGGTTGCCCACGATATGAAGCCCTTGAGCTCCGAAAGCGTAGGAGCCGCCCGCGGCGGCGGGGTCGTATCGATCACTTTGTTGTCCGGCAACGCACCCGTGAACGCCGCCGCGGAACTCGTAAACACGATCAGCGTGGCCGCCAAAATCCCCGCATGCTTCATCTTGAGCCTCGAATCCATTGGTCGTTCGACATATGCGCCGCAAACACCGGCAGAAATGCAGCGATATGGTGAAGCATCATGTTGGGCAAAAACAAACGATGTAATTCGATCCACGACTTGAACGGGCCGTAACCGCAATTACTGTACTCGGAAATAAAACAGGCGGCAAGAACGTAAGCTCTCGTGGCCTGCCAATCTACGTTGGATTTGCGACAATCCGCTCAACTTACCAACGCCGGGCTCGTTGTTGCTGCTGCAGTTCGTACTTCGTGCGCGGGGCCGCTCAACTTCGCGGACAGACTTGAACGCGAAAAATAGTCCATGGCGGCCTGCACCCCGCTTCGCTCGAGTTCTACACCAGCGAGCTGCAGACCCATCTCGCAGCCAGCCAATGTGGCAATCAGCGTCAAGTCGTTACTGTCACCAAGATGGCCAATTCGGAACATCCGACCCTTCAGCTTGCCGAGCCCAGTGCCCAGCGATAGGTCAAATCGCTCGTGGATCAATCGCCGCACACCGTCGGCATCGGTCCCTGCCGGCGTGATCACTCCGGTGAGTACTGGCGAATAGACGCTCGGATCAACACACTGTATTGGCAAGCCCCACGCGTTCACGGCGGCGCGCACGCCCGCAGCCCATCGACTGTGGCGCGCGAATACGTTGTCCAGACCCTCGCCCAAAATCATGTCGAGCGATTCGGAAAGACCATACAACAGATTGGTGCTAGGTGTGTACGGCCAATAACCTTGCTCGTTCATCTCGAGGATGTCGTCCCACGCGAAAAACGATCGCGGCAGCGTTGCAGACTTCATCGCTTCGAGTGCGCGCGGCGAGATGGCATTAAAGCTGATCCCCGGCGGCAACATCAATCCCTTCTGCGAGCCGCCAACGGTGACGTCGATGCCCCATTCGTCATGTCGGAAATCTGCGCAGGCCAAACCTGAAATGGTGTCGACCATAAGAAGTGCCGGGTGCATGGCGGCATCAATTGCGCGGCGTACGGCCGCGACGTCGGAAGTGACTCCTGTCGATGTTTCATTGTGGACGACGCACACCGCCTTTATACGGTGCTGACGATCTTGACGCAGGCGTTGTTCAATTAGATCGGCCTGTACGCCGCGGCGCCAGCTGCCAGCCTGCGACAGTTGCTCGTCACGGCCCTGCCACGCGATGAATTCTGTCGCCAACCCGAGCCGATTGGCCATCTTCGCCCACAGAGATGCGAAATGCCCGGTCTCATACATCAATACATGATCGCCCGGGCTGAGCGTGTTCGACAGTGCTGCCTCCCAGGCGCCAGTACCTGAGGCTGGATAAATGATGACCGGGTGACGAGTCTTGAATACCTTCTTAAGCCCCGACAACACCTTCAGCCCAAGCGCACCGAACTCCGGTCCGCGGTGGTCAATGGTCGGCAGGCTGATTGCGCGAAGGATGCGGTCGGGGACGGGACTCGGGCCCGGGATTTGAAGAAAGTGACGGCCGCTCGAATGAAAATCCAGGCTTAGCATCGGATGCTCCTCGCGTAACGGACGTGCAACGCAAATCACGAGCGGCTGCCTAGCCGACGAGGCAGGCGGTCAAAAGGCTTTCCTCTGGGCATTTTGCATGCAAAATTCATAGTCTGCAAGATTGCCGCTCGCGCGCCGGGCCTTTCAAATTGGGAGTCGGACCCGACTCGGGACCGTACAGCGCTAACAAGCGGCGGGCGAGGAACTTGCTGCTCTCCGCGGATCGTTCGGTCCCAAATTTCTCTTGACAGCCATGGATCTGGCTGATAATTATGCATGCATAATGCAAAGGTCGGGGGCGGAAAGGCCCGCTATGCCGCTCAGTGCGCTCTGCCAATGTTGGTTCCTCCGCTGAGCGCTCGACGCTTGTTTCAAAGACAGCAGCGCTACGCACACGTCACTCGGAAATTTCTGGTTGTTGTGAAACTTATCAGGGCAGCACAACAGAATTCGAAGGACTTTGATGACACTGAAGCGGGCCGGTGCGCCGCAATTCGGTTTTATCTCGTTCGCTAGTTACGTGCGGGCTAGGTGCGGCAATGGATAGCGTTTCCGATCTGGAATTCTTTCGTCTTATTGTCAAACAGGGAAATCTGTCTGCGGCCGCCCAGGTCATGGGTGTTACGCCGCCTGCGGTGAGCCGCCGTCTCGCCGCCCTTGAGCGTCGCCTGGGCGTGCGGCTTGTACACCGCACGGCTCGCAGCATGATTGTCACGGCAGAGGGGGAACGCTACGTCGACGAGGGTTCTCGCATCCTGGACGACATTGAGGACTTGGAGCGGATGGTTGCAAGCGGGCAGGCCACGCCACGAGGCTTACTTCGGGTGAATGCTCCTTTTGAGTTCGGTCGGCGCCAGCTGACGCCGGCGATCTCAGAGTTTGCCAGAGACTATCCGGAAATCGAAACCCGACTCATGCTGACGGATCGTCCGATGAATCTCATCGAGCATGGATTCGACTTGGTCATTCGTGTTGGAGATATGCCGGATACGAGACTGATTGCGCAGAAGCTTTTATCAAATCGTCGATTTCTATGTGCTACGCCAGGATATGTCAGTCAGCATGGCGCCCCTGCGGTGCCGCGAGACCTTCAGCAACACAACTTTATTATTGTGCGCCAAGGTGACGCGACTTATGGAACGTTGCATTTGAGCACCCGCCTGGGCCAGGAAACAGTCAAGCTCCATGGCACGCTCAGCAGCAACGATAGCGAGGTAGCGCTCGCTTGGGCACTGGATGGGCAGGGGATTCTAATGGTCTCCGAGTGTGATGCGGCGCCTTACATACGATCAGGGACGCTTTGCGAAATCTTGCCAACCTGGAGCCTGCCCTCTGGCGACATTTTTGCGACCTACCTCGAACGCGCCAGCCAGCCTGCCAGGGTCAAGGCGTTCGTTCAGTTTCTTTCGGATCGATTCAGCAAGAAGTCTTTGAACGGTTCGACTAGTGCCACCACGTGGCAGTAGACCTGCAAATTATTTGATTGCGTGCAACGCGCTATTTTTACCGCTGAAAATGGGAATGATCGAGTCATCTTATGACGTTGTCAGGAATTCGAATGATGCCAATAGGCCTCGTAACAATCGTTGAGCCAAAGTAACAAATAGCTTGCGTCCACAGCAACAATGCGGATTGTAGTTTCACGCTAAACTGGACCCGTCGGCGGTGAGTTGGGATATTGTTTGTTTGTACCTACCGGTTTGATCCGGATCGTTGGTCGACAGCATAACTAGGAGGAGGAAGCATGAACGTGAAGAGAATCATCTCCGCACTCATTGTCGCGGGGGTATGCGGTATTTCGTTCGCCGTGGACGCAGCAACGCCGGCTTTGATCAAAGCGCGGCAAAAGTTTTTCGGCATCGAGAACGTCGATGCCAACAGCGGCGCCGTTACAAAAAGCCTCGTGGTCTTTTCGTGGCTATCGAACACGACGCTTCTCGCGTCGATCGATGGCCGGGTAATCATGCTTGACTCCTACGTCACTCGTCTGGAGGTAACACCTGGCCGGACGCCGTTCGTTTTGCAGGATCTTGTGGACGTTCAGCCCGAGGCGATTTTGCTCGGACACGGGCACTTCGATCACGCAGACAACGCTGCCTACATCGCCAAGTGGACGGGCGCGACGATTTACTCGACCCCGGAAACCTGCGATGCGATGCAGGCGGACGTGGCCAGGATGGCCAGCGATCCGAATGTGGTCAACGGCGGGGCCAAAATCATTCCCGATGGAAATCCGGTGAATTGTTTCAACGTCGTCACGCGGGGTTCAACGCCCGGCGCGGAAGTCACGCACCTGACCTTTCTTGAACCTTTAGTCTGCGTCGTGGCGTTCAAGCATATGCACTCCAACGCTACTCCGCCGGATCCTACCTATCCGCCTGCCGTATTCAACGTGACCGTGGATCCGCGAGATCCGCAGATGTATCCGAAGGGTACCTCGCTCACGCCGAGCAACCCTGCACATCCCGGCCAGCTTAACACTCAGACAAGTGGCTCTGGCGGAGTGGGTGGACCCATTTCTCTCTTCTATGACTTTGTGCTTCGCGGCGGCTACAACTTTACGTTTGCTTGGCACAACACCACCGGCGCGCTGAAGGAAGGTAGCGCTCCAGATGGCAACTGGGGCCCGGTCGTGGGGCAAAATGTATTCAATCTGTTGTCTGCGCTTCCTCCGACCGATGTTGAATTCGGTTCGGCGTCCTCCTCCAACACTGTGAACAACGGTCACCGCGACCTGGTGCTATACCAGCAGCATCTAAGGCCTCAGGTCTACTATCCGGGACACCTGACGACGGGCACCAACGGCGTAGCGGAGAGTTCCACGCAAGAAATGTGGTTCATGTACCGCAGTGCATTGACCAACATGGGAACCGTGCAGACACTGTACAAGCCAGAGGTTCACTGGCTGGTGGACCCGGCCGACTATATTCGCCCAATAACATTCAACCCGGGACAAGCGCGGTGGTTTAATCCGAACAAAGCGGCGCCGATCGCGCAGTTCTGCAACTAACGATCGAATTCTTCGTCGATACGCCTTGCAGCGCGACGACAGGTCCGCAAGACTGCCGTCGCGCAGTTGCTTATATCAGGCGTAGCCAGTCGCGCCAATGCGGCGATTCGTGAACAACCTACGGCCCAACTACTGCGCTCGTTCGCAGCGGGCGCTCATGACAAGTCGTTTCATGGTTCCATTTTGTCTTGCGCTTGCGCTCGTTGGCATGTCCGTTTTCGGGGAACAAGTGTTTGCCGGTGACGCCGTTCGGGCCAGAGATCCTGGCGTGCGAAGTGGCGGGGGAACCAGCGAAGCCCTGGAAAAATTAACCCCGACTCAACTACAACTCTTCAACTTGGGCAAGGCGGAATTCTCTGAAGCCGAAGCAGTCGCTGACGGTCTCGGTCCCGCCATGAATCTGGACAACTGCGGGGGTTGCCATTCGCAACCCTCGACCGGCGGGTCCAGTGCGACGAAAAATCCCCAGGTCGCACTGGCAAAATTTGCTGCGGTCGGGCGCGTGCCTGCTTTGCCGTCATTTGTCTCACTCGATGGGCCGGTGCGTGTCGTCCGCTTCGTAAGACATGCTGACGGTTCCCCGGACGGCGACGTACACGCGTTGCTATCCATCGCCAGTCGTCCTGATGCGGCGGGCTGCACCCTTGAGCAGCCGGACTTCGACGCGGAGCTTGCGAACCACAACATCAGCTTTCGTATCCCGACGCCGTTGTATGGGACGGGCCTGATCGAGGCAATCCCGGACAGCGAAATACTTGCGAATAGTGTTGCCGACGCTGCGCAAAAGACCGTGTTGGGGATTGCCGGCCGGCCGAACCGCGTTGCTGCCGGTAATGCTGTCTCTGGCCAGACCAAATTCAATGTTTACAACGATTCGATAGGACGCTTCGGCTGGAAGGCGCACAACAGTTCACTGTTGGTCATGGGCGCCGAAGCCTACAACCAGGAAATGGGAATCACCAACGAGATCTATCAGACCGAGCGCAACGCGAGCGCGACTTGTCCGTACGTTACCAATGCCAAAGACGGCGCCGAGGCCGACGGGCTGCCATCCATTGACATCGTTCGCCGCTACCGAAATACGATGGGGCACCGGTATCCATTAACCACGGCCCAACTACGCGAGCGTCTCAATGCATTTGCCTTGCGTAACTCGCCAGACCACCACGATCTCGCCGACATCGACGATCCCGCAATAGTCGAGAATGCGAGCAGCATCGAAAGGTTTGCGATCTTCATGCGCTTTTTGGCGCCGCCCAACTCTTCGCTCGACATGCCCGGAGGATCCGCATCCATCGCCAGGGGAAGAAGTCTGTTCAGCGACGTAGGCTGCGGGATGTGCCACACACCGACGTTGCGCACTGGCAAGAATGCAGATGTCGCGTTGCGCGAGCGCTCGGTCAATCTGTATTCCGATCTCTTGCTGCACGATATGGGTCCGGGCCTGGCCGATGGAATTAGCCAAGGACTAGCAGGCCCAAGTGACTTCCGAACGGCTCCGCTTTGGGGCCTCGGGCAACGCATCTATTTCCTGCACGATGGACGAACGTCCGATCTGCTTGCCGCCGTGCAAGATCATCATAGCGGCAGCACCGTGGGCGGCCATGCTTCCGAGGCCAACAAAGTCATAGACAACTTCAATGGTTTGCCGGAAACCCGCCGGCAGGATCTCCTTAACTTCCTGCGAGCGCTGTAATGAAGGAGTTCTGCGATGGCACTCGGAGCCGGAATCAATTCGACACCAATTCCACGCATCTTGATTGCGGTCTGCATAAGAAGTTAAACGTGTCGATATTATTTACGGCATCTCGGGATCGTCAGGACATGATGCTCATAACGAATTGAAACCGCTGTAGAAGTATTTATCGGGCCAATTCTTGCTCGATTTTGCTGCATAAATTCTAAAACTAGGAGGGCACGACAATGATGGTTCTGGGAAAAAATATTGCAGCGGTAATGGTCGCGGCGGTCACGGCTTCTGTCGCTTCGATCGCCTTCGCAGCGGCGAACCTAGTCACGGATGGCGGATTTGAAGCCGGGTCAACGGTCGCTACCAATCCTCCGTGGTCCGTGACAGATTTCCTGGGTCCGTTTGGCGAGGGCATCGACTACGGCATCGACACTTCACCCGCTGATGCGCAAAGTGGGAGCAACTCCTTCTATGGCATGGGCTTCAACGATGGCTTTGACCCCATCGTTCCGACTGTCCTCTCGCAAACCCTTGCGACGCAACCGGGTCATGTCTACGACGTTTCGCTGGGCTTCGCCAATTTTGGAGGTGGTCTTGGGGAACTGGAAATACTGTGGGGAGGGAACGTAATCTATGACAACCCGAACATCGGGCCGCAGGGTTATACAAATATCTTGCTGCACCCGATCGCGACCGGTACATCGACGACGCTATCGATCGAACTCAGTGATAGCGGCGGCTTTCCCCTGAATGTAGATAATGTCAGCGTACCCGAGCCTGCCACTTGGGCGACGTTGCTGGTGGGGCTCGCCGGCATGGGCTTCGTTCGCCGCAGGACTGGCTGAACCGTTACCCAAGCGATTCGAGTTGCAAGCGGCGGCCGCTAGCCGCCGCTTTTTTGTTGCGTCCAAACGTCGGCGGCGTGCGCTAAACTCGTTCAGGGCAGCACCCCAGGGCAGGCGGCCCGATGCGCCACTGTAGATCTTGGCGACAATCGAGTCCAAAGCCGTCGAATCCATGTCGACTCCCCTGAAACTTACTAAATGCTTGCGGCCATACCGCGACTGCATCGAGGACCGTCGCGCGATCGTACTACGTCGGCCTGTAGCCGCAAATCCTCATACCCAATTGGGGGGATGACAGATCGCGCCGACGCAATCAGGCTAGGACTTACACCGCAATGTTCTTCGCCGCAATAGTCAATAACTACGTGATGTCGCGCGATAACCAACAAAGGAAAATCACATGCGCCCAATTTTTTTTGTGTTGGCCTCAATGCTAATTTTTCAAGCAGGCATCTCCACCTGCGCGCTAGCCGAACCGCTTCCCACCAACATGAGCGGTTCATGGTCTGGAGCGACAGGAGGCGGGATGAAGCAAAGGAGCTTCCAGGTATGGATTGTGATCACGAAGCAGGATGCCGATGGCACCGTAGAAGGGACGGTTACCCGCCACGGAAATGGATGCGGAGCTAAGGACGAGCCTTTCAAAGGAACCTACGATGGAACGACGCTTAGATTCACGAGCATGTCGCGAGCCAACGTGAATGCGCTTCAGGCCAATGGAACGTGTGGCGAAGACGAATATATTGCGAAGCGAAGTGCAGATGGAAAGTCATTTGAGGGCACCTTTGGCGACGTAGGTGCGGGCCGTTGGAACCTCGTTCTCAAGCCTTAGGCGCGAAGCAAGTAGTTTGCCTCGGACATACACTCCTGCGCCAAACGCCGAGGACGACGCTGCCCGCGTAAAATTGGCTGCGGCAATTTCGGAGGCACCCGGGGTGCATGTCCCGCGATAGCGCTCAACAGTGGCCGGGATTCAAGCCGCTTCCCGCACAGCGGATAATGTGGCGCGTCTTGCGCGAGGGCGGGATCTCATCAACAATGACCGGAGCTTGCCAAAGGAGGTACCGTGAAACGTTCCTTGCTCGGGGCGCTGGCGTTGCTGATCACGGCCCTGTCGGCGCATGCGGACGAGCCGCCCACTGCACAGTGGAGACCTGTCAAGCAATCGCTGGCCGACCTTGTCGGCGCCGGCTTTAGCGTCGTCGCCATCGCAAACGAGCCTCCGGGCACGGGCGTATCGATGCAGACGCTCTTCCTTCAAAAGGGCACTAGCCTCTTCAAGTGCACCGAAACGCATGTCGGCAATGCCAACGCCAAGAAGTCAACTGCACTATTCCTGTGCTGGGAACTTGTGCAGCCGTATGGCGCAGCGACCGGCCATTGAGCAGCGCGCCAACCCGCGAAAGCGCTAGCTATTCGAAGCGGAATGCCGCACGCCACGGCAGGTCCAGCTTGCAAATGCCTGCGTCGCCATCTGGAGCTGACGACTACCATCTGGATTGCTAGTTCGGGAATTCTCAGTGACACCACCATTGCCCGTCGATTACGGCACACACGATGAGGCGTATCGTAAGTTACGCGAACGAGACGCCATCGGGTGGAGTGGCGACGACGAATACGCCATCATGGCGAGCCTCGTGACACCATTGCTGCCCCCCGCCGACTACCGGGAATTTAACAAGCGTCCTCGAGATTGGCAGCGGCGCCGGCAACTTTTCGGTTCTGCTCGCCCAGCGGGGCTACTGCGTCACCGGCGTAGATATCTCGGCAACGGGTATCGAATGGGCTAACGAGCGGGCGCGCCAGATCGGCGCGCGAGTAGGCTTTCGGGTCGACAACGTCGTGGACCTCTCCTCCTGCGGTGACGCCACGTTCGACGCCGTCGTCGATGGACATTGTCTGCACTGCATCATCGGCGATGATCGCGCCCGCTGTCTCCAAGCCGTGCATCGCGTACTGAGGCCTGGCGGCGTGTTCGTGGTGTTGACGATGTGCGGCGAAGTCATCGACGCAGGGATCCTCCGGCTGTTCGACCCCGTGACCAAGGTCGTTGTCGTTGCGGAGAGGCCGATCCGTTGCATCGGGAGCGCCAACGCGATCGTGGCTGAGGTCGCACGCGCAGGTTTCCACATCGACACAGTGCATGTGGAGCCCCGCAAAACGTTCGCGGAACAGGACGATCTTGTCATCCGCGCGACGAAGTCCGGTGACCCGGAGACGCGACCGAACGCCGACGCAGCGTCTACCCGAACCACATCTCCATTAGTCCCATGAGTGTGTTCGGCACGGTCGGTAGGATCGCACAGGACTCTCGATTGCTTCGTCGCCGCGGTGCCAGTAGTCGTGTAGCTAGGCAAGCGTAGCTCAGATCGCTTTCGCCACACGCGATCCAAATCTCATCGTTCCGGAACCTCTACCTCCGAATGGTTTGATAAATTGGGACGGGATCACCGCGGTCCCCCGGGGCCTAGGTCCGCAGCGGTTGGCGCAAAGCTCGTGTTGACAACATTCCAATCGATGTTCATCTGCGACGAGGTCGACCTCAGCGCCGACCTCTCTTCTA
>CAVSYL010000016.1:0-267857 GCA_963732105.1 uncultured beta proteobacterium | reverse complement strand
GAAATTATTTCCTAGACTGAAGCAACGAGTTTCCTTGGGGCGGCAACATGAAGCGATTCATCGAAGGCGAGGACCGTGCCCAGGTGACGTTACTGCCCGCGTGTCTTGACGACTACGTTGAAGGCGAGAATCCGGTTCGCGTGGTCGAGGTCTTCGTGGATGGGCTCGACTTGGGCGAACTCGGCTTTGAAGGGGTTGACCCGGCGGCGACGGGTAGGCCGGCGTACCACCCGGCGATACTGCTGAAGCTCTATATCTACGGCTACCTGAACCGCATCCAGTCGAGCCGTCGGCTGGAGCGTGAGGCACAGCGCAACGTCGAGCTGATGTGGTTGACCGGGCGCCTGCTGCCGGACTTCAAGACCATCGCCAACTTTCGCAAGGATAACGGGCTGGCGATCCGCAAAGTGTGCCGCCAGTTCGTTTTGCTGTGTCGCCGGCTGAATCTGTTCACCGAGGCGATCGTGGCTATTGATGGCAGCAAGTTCAAGGCAGTGAACAACCGTGATAAGAACTTCACTCCGGCGAAGATGCAGCGGCGGATGGCGCAGATCGAAGAGAGCATCGCGCGTTACCTGACGGATATGGACACCGCCGACCGGGCCGAGCCGGAAGTGGCAGAGTTGAAGAAGGGTCGGCTGCAAGAGAAGATCACGGCGCTGAAGCAGCAGATGCAACGGCTCAAGGTACTCGAAGCACGGATGCTCGCCAGCCCTGATCAACAGCTGTCGTTAACCGACCCGGATGCGCGCTCGATGAAGAGTCGCGATGGTGGCATCGTCGGCTACAACGTGCAGACGGCGGTCGATGCCAAGCACCACCTGGTCGTGGCGCATGAAGTCGTCACCACCGGCATCGATCGCGAACAGCTGACGCCGATGGCCGAACAAGCGCGCGCGGCCACGGGCATCAAAGCGCTTACGGTGGTGGCCGACCGCGGTTACTTCAAGGGCGAGCAGATCCGGCAATGCGACGAGGCCGGGATGACGCCGCTGGTGCCTAAGTCGATGACCTCGAACAGCAAGGCTGAAGGTCGCTTCGACAAGCAGGACTTTATTTATATCGCCGCCGACGATGAGTACCTCTGCCCCGCGGGGCAACGGGCCATCAAGCGCTTTACCACCATCGAGCACGGCATGACCCTGAGCAAGTACTGGTCCTCGGCTTGTCCCAGGTGTCCGCTTAAAGCGCAATGCACGCCAAGCCCCTATCGGCGCATCACCCGCTGGGAACACGAGGCGGTGCTCGAGGCGATGCAGCTGCGACTGGATCGTCAGCCGGAGATGATGCGAGTACGACGACAAACGGTCGAGCACCCGTTCGGTACGATCAAGTGCTGGATGGGTTGGACCCACTTCCTGACCAAGACACTGGCGCGGGTGCGCACCGAGATGAGTCTGCATGTCCTGGCCTATAACCTGATGCGCGTGATGCGCATCTTGGGTATCGGCGAACTGATGCGAGCGATGGTCGCTTTGGCCGCATAGGGCTCGAATTTCGCCTGCTGGATCGGCGCTCCAAGCCTCATGCGCCCACGCAGCCGAAAAACCACCTCTTGCGCGCTGCGGGGCCGCAATGAGGCTCAACACGAACCCTCCGCGGCCTAGTGCGCCATCGTCGCTGACCCCAAAATGCTTGCGACTGTTTTTACACGGCCTCGGCCAAAACCGGTCATCCACTGGCGTCGGTCAAACCCCATGAAAGGCGGAGAATCGTCAAGCTTCCACTCGTGGACGAGGGGATTCGTGATGGATCGGCGGACATTCATTGGCAGCGTTGCGAGTTGCGTGCTCGCCGCGCCGCTCAGTGCATTCGCGCAAGCGCAACAAGCCAAGGTCTATCGTGTCGGGGTTATTCATCAAGGAGGCCCATACTACGTTGGAGTTGATGGGCTCAAAGAAGGGCTTAGGGAGTTGGGCTTTGTCGAGGGCAGGGATTACGTCCTGGAAACTCGCGATCTAAAAGGTGACCGGAAGGCCGCGGAGGAAGCGGCAAGGAGTCTGGAGCGAGAGAAGGTCGACCTCATCTACACAGAGGGTTCGTCCGTCACTCTTGCGGTGAAGCGCGCGACAATTGGGGTCCCCATCGTATTCGCTGTCGGGAGTGATCCGATTGCTGATGGTCTGGTCGCAAACTACGCGAAACCTGGGGGACGCCTTACGGGCGTCCACGTCCATTCGGATGATCTCATTGCGAAACGTCTGGAGATTCTGAAGGCGATACTCCCGAGCCTCCATAGAGTTGTGACGTTCTACGATCCCGGCAACTCCCTCGCCCTCGAAGCGGCGAAGCGGGCTGAGGAGGCGGCGCGGCAATTGAACGTTGAGCTTGTTGCACATCGTGTCGCGTCGGTGGAAGAACTCCGATTGGGGATGGAGGCGCTCAAGGCGCAGGAGGCCGACGCTTTTTTCTACATCAACGATGCGATGGTGACGAGTCAGGCTCAGGTCATCATCGACATCGCGAGGGCCAAAAAGTTACCGACGATGTTCTTCGAGTACGATCTCGTCAAACAAGGAGCCCTGGCAGCGTATGGCACGAGTTATTACGAAGCTGGTCGTTTGTCGGCAAAATACGTCCAGAGGGTACTTACCGGGACCGCCCCTCAGAACCTGCCGGTCGAGTTACTCAGTAGTGTGAAGTTGGTCGTGAATCTTAAAACAGCACGGGAAATTGGCCTCACGATCCCGCAGTCGGTATTGCTGCGCGCGGATGAGGTGATTCAGTAGCTGAATGCCTCGAGTTGATCGCGGTTGAATGTCGGGTCCTTGCACGGCGCAACGACGGGAGAAAGTCGACTGCGCGCGAAGGAAAATCGCGGCCACAACAAGTCATAGTCCCCTCGCCCTCTAAGGCAGCCGGTGACCGACAAGGGCAAGCCACGAGCGCTAATAGAGTCGTTGGCCTTCGTAAGGGGTAGTATCGTCGAACTGACATGGGTTTAGGGGTGATCAGTGATGGATCGGCGGACATTCACGGCTGCTGTCGGGCTTGGCTTACTCATCGCCGCTGGTGTAGGAAGAACGCAACAGCCGCAAACCATTTACCGTATTGGCTTTGTCGAAGCCGGCGCGGCTTCCGCCAACCAGCATTTCATGGACGCCTTCATGGACGGCCTTCGGGAACTAGGCTACGTCCCGGGCAACAACATCGTCGTCGACGCCCGCTGGGCAGAGGGACAGGTCGAGGGCTTTCGCCGCGGTCTCGCGGACGTAATCAAAAAAAGTCCAGACGTCATCGTTGTCTCGTCAACCCTGGGCGCCGTGGAGGCGAAGAAGGCGACACCTCGATTCCGGTGGTTTTCGTTGGTGTCCCCGATCCTGTTGGCAGCGGTTTAGCAAGCAGTCTTGCGCGGCCAGAGCGGAATCTCACCGGACTCGCGCGCGCCGCCGGCGACGGCCTCGTCGGCAAGACGGTTCAGGCGCTCACCGAACTCGACCCCGCCGCCAAGCGCATGGCCATCCTCTGGAATCCGAACGCGGCGATTGAGGAACGCCGTACACAGGCGATTGCGGCGGCGGGCGCCTTTGGCATTACGCCCTTGGTCATTGAAGTGCGTGACCTCGATGGCATCGTTGCTGCTTTCGCTGCGATGCGCGAACAGCGCGCGAACGCGCTGTTCGTTATCACCGATCCCCTGACTCTACAGAACCGTAACGAGATCGTCAGGCTGGCGGCGGCCAATCAAATCCCGGCCGTGTACGAGTTCGGGGAGTTTGTGCGTGCTGGTGGGCTCGTCGCCTACGCGCCGAGCATTACCGCGCAGTTCCGGCGCGCCGCCATTTATGTCGATAAGATCCTGCACGGTGCGAAGCCGGGCGAACTACCCATCGAACAACCCACCAAGTTCGAACTGGTCATCAACCTCAAGACCGCCAAGGCGCTCGGAATCACAGTTCCGAAGGAGATGTTGCTGCGCGCGGACGAGGTGATTCAGTAGCTGAATACATCGAGTTGATCGCGGTTGAATGTCCGGTTCATGTAGGGCTTAACGGCTGATCAGGGTCGACTGCGGGCGAATGCGACTCGCGGCCACAGCCAGCCCTATGGTGGTGTTGCCGATTGCAGTCGCTCGACAGTGCGATCGGAGACATAGCAGACGCTTGCCGTTTCACAGGTGAGCACATGCCGCAACGGTTGAGCTGACACTCGAGATTGAAGATGGGTGCGGCACGCAGCTGCTAGTCATAAAATCGCAAGCGCACACATCAGAAATTCCTTGTGCTGTCTCCTTCGCCCGAGGTTTTCAGCTGTGCGCGGACGAGACAGGCGGTAGTCAGGGCGACAGTTCCTCGAGTACCCTGCCTTTCGTCTCGATTGCGAACAGCAGTGTTATGGCGCCGCCGACGAGCGCGACCGCTGCGAACACCGCGAACACGTACCGGATGCCGAAATCGCCAACAATGAAGCCGACCAATATCGGACCGATCGCCGAGCCGGCCCTGAGCCACGCGCTGCCGACGCCGCCGCCGATTGCCCGCAGACGGGTCGGATAGACCTCGGCTGAGTAGAGATAGAGCGAGAACGTGATTGTTTGCAATATCGCGTATGTTGCAGTGGCCAGGATCAGAACCTCGGTAGCGGAGGTCGCGCCCAGCCAGGAGAGTGCCAAGAGCGGTACCGTGGCCAGCAGGAATGAAATCGCGTACCAGCGCTTGCGGCCGACTTGGTCGATGAGCAAGGCACAGATGATCGCCGCGACGACACCAACGCACGAGGTAATCCAGCCATACCCAAGGCTGGTCTGCAGCGGGAGCTGAAACACCTGCTTGTAGAGCGTGGGCAGCCAGCTGATGAGGCCGTTGTTGATCATGTAGGCGCAGACCCACAGGCCCCAGATCGTCAAGGTCCGCTTCAGGTAGACGCCTTGGAACAGCTCGCGCCAGTCGGAACGCGTAGTCGCCTTGGGATCGACCGCGCGTACCACCGGCTCCCGCAATAAGACGCCGCGCCGCGTCGCGCTTTTCTCGAGCAGATTGACGACGGCGCTCGCTTCCGCGATGCGCCCCTTAGACGCGAGCCAGCGGGGCGATTCCGGCATGAACCAGCGCAGCGGAATCGTCACCACGGCGGGAATCAGGCCGACGACGAACATGGCCTTCCAGCCGTAGATCGGGATCAGGAAATAACCGGCCATACCGGCGAACGTCAGCCCGATCAGGAACAGCACCTCGTAGAGAAGAAAGAAGCGGCCGCGCTTCTCCGCACCGATGAACTCGCTGATGTAGGCACTTGCCACCGGTACCTCGCCGCCCGTACCGATGCCCTGGATGAAGCGGAACATCATCATCGACGCGCCGCTCCAGGCGAACAGGCAGGAGATATCCATCGACACGAACAACACGATGGTAATGAAGAGGATCTTCAGGCGTCCATACTTTTCAGCCAGCGACCCGAAGATCACGGCGCCGAACAGCTGACCGACATAGCCGGCCGAGAGGATCATGCCGACCTCGGTCGGCGTAAGGTTCCATTCGGATAAGAGGCTCGGCATCGCGAACGCGATCGCGAGTACCGTGAAACCGTCGAAGAAAGTGGCGATACCCACGATGGCGCGGATGAGCATCAACCTGGGCGTGACCGGAAGCCGCTCGAGGCGAGCCACCAGGTGGGCATTGGCGGCGCCGTGCAGTGCGGCGCCATCCGCAACGATTGCGGTCATGACAACTCCTCCTTTTGTGCATTATGCTTATCGCGACGAAGCGGAGTCCGCTTCGCCGCTTGACTGTTGTGCCTTGCAGTCTGTCGGTCAATTCACCGGCACGGCGGAGCGCTCTTCCTTCCTGGCTACCACTTTGCCGAGACCCGCCGACTTCATGGCGGCGGCGATCTCGCCTTGAGCGCCTTCCGCGAGCGGAAGGAGCGGCGGACGCACCGTCGCGTGATCCAGGATGCCGCGGGCAACGAGGGCCCACTTCAGCGCCACGCTCCCCTCCATATGCGAGCCGCGGTGGTACACGTTGCTCGTCACCGGAAGTAGCCGATCGTGGAGCGCGCGCGCCTTGGCGTAGTCCTTCGCCTTGCCGGCGGCGATCATCTCGATCAGCGGCTCGGGCGCGATGCCGCCATAGCCTACGAGCGCGCCGTCGACGTCGAACATCGTGTGCAGCAGGTACTCGTCGTGGCAGGTGAGAATCTGCAGGTTCGGACGCTCGCGACGGATCACGGGGATCTCTGTGTCCCACCGCTTCATGTTGCGCACACCGTTCTTCATCGCGAACACACCCGGTTGCGCGGCAATCTCGAGCTGCGTTTCGAGGCTGTACGTCGCCTTGGTCGCGTCCGGATACTGGAAAAGGATGAGCGGCAAACCGCTTTCCTCGTAGATCGCGCGATAGCGGTCCTGCGGAGCGCCCTTCTGGTAGCCGAAGCGGAGCCAGCCGTGCGACGGGTAGACGAGGCCGGCAGCGGCGCCGGCCGCGACCGCACGCTTGGCTTCTTCCGCCGCGACCATGGTGCCTTCGAGCGTGATCCCGGCGATGACCGGGATGCGGCCGTCGGTCGATTCGATGAAGGCGCGAATCACGCGCGCCTGCTCGTCTTGTGTCATGAACGTGCCTTCCCCAGCGTGGCCGAGGACAACCAGGCTCTTCACGCCGTCGATGCTGCCGAGCCAGGAGCCCAGACGTTGGATGGCCGGGAAGTCGACGGCGCCGTCGCGTGTGAACGGGGTTACGGGGGCGGGGCTCAGGCCACGCAGGTCAAGTGCTTTCATTTTGATTCCTCCATTACGAACAAGGGGTGGATGAGGTTCACGGGAACGCTTGCATCCGTTTCGCACTGCCGCTTCGCCGGTCAACTTAGGAGGCCATTCGCCGCCAGATCGATCGAAAGTCGCGTGCATGCAAGACCAAGTGTAGGGAGCGGCACGCTATGCCGGAAGACGCAGAACAGACATTTCAGATATACTGACAACGTATGTGTAACGCGGAACGGGGGACCAGTGGACTACGCGGGTTGGAAGCTCTTTATCGATGCTGTCGAACTGGGCAGCCTGAGCAAGGTTGCCGTCGCTCACGGCACCAGCCAGCCGCATATCAGCCGTCAGATCACCGATCTCGAGCAGGAGTGCGGCGGACGACTGTTTCAGCGCACGGGACGCGGCGTCGTCCTTACCGAATTGGGCCAGCGTGTCGCGCCGAAAGTGCGAGCATGGCTCGCCGGCACGGAACAGTTGGCGAACGATATTCACACGACGGCGGGCAAACCCATAGGCAAGGTGCGGCTTGGCATACTGCCGTCATCCGCACATCCGCTCGTAAGCACGCTCTATTACCGCCTCAAGGAGCGCTATCCGCTCGTGCAGCTCAGCGTGCGTGAAGGTCAAGGCGCGCAACTCGAGACTTGGCTCGAAGATGGCAGTATCGATCTTGCCATCCTGTTCCGCCAGAGTTCGACGCCGAAGAATGGCGATGTCTATCTCGTCGACACGGCGACGTATCTCGTCAGCGCTGCAGGCGATCCGCTGACTTCGCGGCGAACGGTGCCGTTTTCAGCGCTGCATAATTTGCCGCTCGCGCTATTCTGCCGTCCGAACAGCTGGCGTGATCGGCTCGATCAACTCAGCGCCGAACGCGGTATTTCCCTGAACGTCGCGGTTGAGGCCGACTCATTGGCCTTACAAACGCACGTCGTCGCTGACGGAGGCATCTACGCATTGCTGGGACCGTACGCCATCGCAGCGGCGACTAAGGTGTACCGCATACGGTCTTCAAAAATAGTCGATCCAACCATATCGCGCCATATCGCGCTGGCAATGTCCCGCCACGGCGAGTTGACGCTCGCATGTCGGACGGTGATGCAGGAAACGCGAGATATCGCGAAGTCTGGTGCAGCCGGTCTAGGTCACAGGAAGTCCGGGTAGGACAGAGACTCCTCACTGCTTCTGCGCGGGGTTGCGAAATGCCCGACACGTCACTGCAATCGAGTTGCCACTGAATGCCCGCTTGTAGCCATTCAGATGAGGCCTGCGACCGTCTGCTTCTCGAACGCATGACGGGCAGGAACGGGTCGAGAGCGCCAATTCGATTTCTGAAATAGCGGCGTTCGATTAGCCTTTTGTGGCTGCGGTCAACAGCTCTCCGGGCGGTTCAGCCAGTGCTCGTCACAGCAAAACTCGAGAGCAAAGTCGCATACCTCGTGATCGAGGTCGCCGAGCGGATCAAGGTGTCCCAAGCAGTACGCAACTTAGCAACGACGGCTTCTCGCTGATTGCGCGCATGATCCAACTCGTCAGGCGCATTGCTCGTAAATGAAGAATTGCGGGAGAACGCAAATTTTTGCGGGAAAGGGCGTTGACAAATGTTAGCGCCCACTATGGCCGCGCACGGTGCAGAGATGGCGGAGAGAGAGGGATTCGAACCCCCGAACAGTTGCCCGTTACCTGATTTCGAGTCAGGCGCCTTCGACCACTCGGCCATCTCTCCGTGTTGATTTAATTATACATTATCGTTGTTCGTTCGAATTGTTGCCCGCAATTTCGATCGGGATGGCGTTCTCGCCGACGCGTCTGCGGATGCAGCCATCGTTGTTGATGACGTCGCAGAAATAGCGACCGCGCCGGCCTTGAATCATCACCGCGCCAGGCGCGACGATTCCGCCGCGGGTTCGCGGTGGCCGACGACGCTACCGTCGGGCCGTTTTTAGTTGGATCACCGGTGCCGAGTGGAATGCTTACCAGAATAGTTCGCACTCGGTCGTTGAGCAGAGGTCGGTTCTAAGCCATTTGGCGCTGCCCGTCAGATCGGATCTCAGCTAGCACGCCTTGCTCCGGTCCGTCGAGATAAAACTCGCCGCGCTCCAGCGCCCCCTTGTCCTGCTTAGCGAGATACGCCTCGGCTTCGGCCAGCGTCTTGAACGATCGCGGCAATACCTTGCAATCTTCACGGCCGACCGTGTACGGGTGGATCGTGTGGTCCATTTCGTTGATGCCCATTGCATTCTCCTTGCCTTTCGGCGATTGCGGTCGGCGAGCGCTACCGTCGTCGCTATATGACGAGAAGCGTCAGCGGGGGTAGCTCACAAGGTGGTAAATCGCCGCCTAGGACACCTACCTGCAAGGGGTGTGCCAAAGTCAAACGCGAGCCGGAGGCCAAGGCCAGTCAACGCCGCTTGGACGAAAATCCGTGCCCGTTCTACTGCGTTGCCTAGTAGTGGCAAAAAGAAGGCAGTCGAACACGACGAACCATTGCCACCACTAATCGGCCAACTGCGATCTTTGCAACTCGCGCTCCTAGGCCGTCCAATCAGGCGGCTCGCGGCCCGGCTGCGTGGGCGCATGAGGCTTGGAGCGCCGATCCAGCAGGCGAAATTCGAGCCCTATGCGGCCAAAGCGACCATCGCTCGCATCAGTTCGCCGATACCCAAGATGCGCATCACGCGCATCAGGTTATAGGCCAGGACATGCAGACTCATCTCGGTGCGCACCCGCGCCAGTGTCTTGGTCAGGAAGTGGGTCCAACCCATCCAGCACTTGATCGTACCGAACGGGTGCTCGACCGTTTGTCGTCGTACTCGCATCATCTCCGGCTGACGATCCAGTCGCAGCTGCATCGCCT
Source organism: uncultured beta proteobacterium (assembly GCA_963732105.1). Taxonomy (GTDB): domain Bacteria; phylum Pseudomonadota; class Gammaproteobacteria; order Burkholderiales; family Casimicrobiaceae; genus PALSA-1003. The sequence goes on along the minus strand of CAVSYL010000016.1, from coordinate 258,300 downwards.
CGAGCACCGCCTCGTGTTCCCAGCGGGTGATGCGCCGATAGGGGCTTGGCGTGCATTGCGCTTTAAGCGGACACCTGGGACAAGCCGAGGACCAGTACTTGCTCAGGGTCATGCCGTGCTCGATGGTGGTAAAGCGCTTGATGGCCCGTTGCCCCGCGGGGCAGAGGTACTCATCGTCGGCGGCGATATAAATAAAGTCCTGCTTGTCGAAGCGACCTTCAGCCTTGCTGTTCGAGGTCATCGACTTAGGCACCAGCGGCGTCATCCCGGCCTCGTCGCATTGCCGGATCTGCTCGCCCTTGAAGTAACCGCGGTCGGCCACCACCGTAAGCGCTTTGATGCCCGTGGCCGCGCGCGCTTGTTCGGCCATCGGCGTCAGCTGTTCGCGATCGATGCCGGTGGTGACGACTTCATGCGCCACGACCAGGTGGTGCTTGGCATCGACCGCCGTCTGCACGTTGTAGCCGACGATGCCACCATCGCGACTCTTCATCGAGCGCGCATCCGGGTCGGTTAACGACAGCTGTTGATCAGGGCTGGCGAGCATCCGTGCTTCGAGTACCTTGAGCCGTTGCATCTGCTGCTTCAGCGCCGTGATCTTCTCTTGCAGCCGACCCTTCTTCAACTCTGCCACTTCCGGCTCGGCCCGGTCGGCGGTGTCCATATCCGTCAGGTAACGCGCGATGCTCTCTTCGATCTGCGCCATCCGCCGCTGCATCTTCGCCGGAGTGAAGTTCTTGTCACGGTTGTTCACTGCCTTGAACTTGCTGCCATCAATAGCCACGATCGCCTCGGTGAACAGATTCAGCCGGCGACACAGCAAAACGAACTGGCGGCACACTTTGCGGATCGCCAGCCCGTTATCCTTGCGAAAGTTGGCGATGGTCTTGAAGTCCGGCAGCAGGCGCCCGGTCAACCATTGAGCGGTCCTACACCAGTCATTCGATGTCGCAATCGACCCGTATTAGTCGATCCAGCGTAGACTTCCCGCGTCCGTAGGGGAACGAAATCAGTCGGACCAAAAGCCGAGCGGCCCATCAACGAATTTATAGCAAACGCGGGACTTGACCTCGAAGGGAGCACCAACATGTCTGACCTATCGCTGGGTGATCAAAACAAGACCAATCGACAAACCGAATTGATTGCAGAGCACTTGGATGAATCGCGGCTATGGCCCGAATACGGCATTTCAGGGCGGAGTCATTCTCCAGGTGAAGCCGCTTACCGACCGCGATCCCAGCGACGGAAATACTGCGAATATCGATGGGATCAATGAGGTGGCATCGGGGTATGGACGTGGATTAGTGGGAGAGGGCCGTGGCGGCGGTTTGTTTGCCCATAGCGCGGAAGGCGATGGCGCAACAGGCATCAGCGATGCTGCAGGCAAAAGTGGCGTCTTCGGATTCAATTCGCAAACGGAAGAAGTTGCATTTGGAGTTTTCGGCCGATGTGATTCCACGGATGGAGCCGGTGTCATCCGGACGGAATGACTCGACGGGCGATGCGGTCTCCGGCTTCAGCCCAAATGGAATTGCGCTGCACGGGATTAGTCAATGGAACGCTGGGGTGGTCGGCGTTACGGGGGCAAACGGACAAAGCGGAGTAGTTGGAGAGAATACAGGGACGACTGAAACAAGTTTCGATGGACGCTTCACCGGTGTAACGGGGCGCGCAAATATGCCAATTGGCGGAATTGGCGTTTCGGGCGAAAGCGCACATGGCACCGGCCTGTCAGGGAGCGGCGGAACGTTTGGGGCGAGTCTCCAGGGAAAACAGGCTCCGCTGCGTCTCGTTCCGGCGTCGGAGAGGTCAGGCTCTCCTGCTTCCGGAGCGCACCTCATGGGGAACTCTACGTCGATAGTGTGGGAGATCTTTTTTTCTGAAGGTGGGCGGCTCACCTGGAAAGTGGGCCAAGCTCGCCTAATCTCCGAAGCGCGTAGGACGCGGCAAACGATTTCGGTGCGCTGCCAGCTCGCGTCGAGCTCAATCCGTCCCACTGTTTCGGAGGGTCCCATGTCCCATGTGTGGTCCATTCGTGCCCGCTCGCTGACGCTGTCAGCGGTTATGTTGTTCGGCGCGGGTTGCGCCTCGACTTCGCAACCGCGCGTTGCCGAACCCGTCAAGGTGAAGGTGTTCGTCGCGGCGATGTTCGAGATCGGCCAGAACACCGGCGACCGTGCCGGCGAATTTCAGTTCTGGTACGAGCGCTACTGGAATGGCGCAACGCCGATCACCGTTCCTGGCGCGCTGCAACCGGTGTACTGCAACACCGACGGGGTATGCGGCGCCGTGCTCGGGATGGGCAAGGTCAACTCCGCGTCGTCGATGCAGGCGATCCTGCAGAACCCCAAATTCGATTTCTCCAAGGCGTACTACGTGATCTCGGGCGTGGCCGGTACGCCGCCGTCACGCGGCACGATCGGTGAGGTGGTTTGGGCCACCTGGGTGGTGGACTATGACCTTGGCCATCGTTGGGCGCCCGAGGAGAACAAGGCTGGGGAGCCGACCTTCATGCCGCGCAAGGGCTACGAGGAGTACCGCCGGTTCAAACTCAATCCCGAACTCGTGGCGTGGGCGATGAAGCTTTCGGCCGATACGCCGCTGAAGGACTCGGACGCTGCCCGCGCCTATCGTCAACGCTACCCGCAGGCCGCGGCTCGGCGCACGCCTTTCGTGGGCACGGGAACCCACATGACGGGTGACACCTTCTTCCACGGACCCGGCATGTCGAACCAGGCGCAGTACATCGCCAAGCTTTACGGCGCCGATGACTACGTCATCACCGAGATGGAAGCGGCGGCGATTACGCTCGTGATCAAGCGCAGCCACGGCACCGATCGCGTCATGAGCTTACGAGGCGCGGTCAATTTCGACCAAGGCAATCCGCGCGAAACGACGTTGCAGCACCTGGACCCGGCGCCCGGCGAAACCGCGGGCGGTTTTGCGGAGACCGTCGAGAACATCGAGCTGGTCGGCAGCCGTGTCGTCGATTACATCGTCGCCAACTGGGCGCAATGGCAAGACGGTGTGCCTGCGCGCTAACGTTGCGCGGTCGTTGAAACTATTTTGGCGTTAGGTGGAACAGGCCGCCGGGTTTAGCGTCTTGCAACATCCAAAGCGAGCCGTCCGGCGCCTCTTCGATATCGCGCACGCGTAAGTCAACATCCCAGCGCTGGACCACGGTGGCGCCGCCCTTGCCGTCGAATGTGACGCGGTCGAGTACCTTGCTCTCCAAGCCGCTGATCAAGGCGCTTCCATCCCAATGCGGAAATACGCTGCCCTTGTAGAACATGAGGTTGCCTGGCGCGATCACCGGATCCCAATAGATCACCGGCTTGGCGAGGTCGGGCCGCGTATCAGGACTGGCGATTGGCACGCCGTTATAATTCTTGCCATAGCTGACCAGCGGCCAGCCGTAGTTCTTGCCAGGCTCGATCAGGTTCAGTTCGTCGCCGCCGCGCGGGCCATGCTCGACTTCCCAGAGCCGGCCATCGGGCGCGAAGGCCAGGCCATAAGGCGTGCGGTGGCCAGTGGTCCAGGTTTCGGCCGGCGTCAAGTTCGGCGTAGGGAACGTATAGGTGCTGACGACCCGCGCAGTCTTGGCCGCCTCGGTATCGCTCGGTGGATCGATCAACGGAATGGTGGTGGCGCCCGTTTTGCCCTCCATCGGATTACCAGGCGCGGGTTTGCCGTCCAGTGTCAGCCGCAGAATCTTGCCAACGGGCTGGCTGGGATCCTGGGCGGGGGTCATGCGCTGGCGGTCGCCCACCGCGAGAAAGAGGTATTTGCCGTCCGGCGAAAAGGCGATCTGCGCACCCGCCTGACCGCCCTTTCCTGTGGGCACTTGGCGCCAGAGCACTTGGAAACCTTGCAGCGTGGCGCTCTTGCCGTCGAGCACAAGCTGGCCGCGACCCAGCGCCAAACCACCACCATAGTCACCCGGTTCGACATAGGTGAGATACACGTTGTGGTCGGTGGCGTAGTGGGGTGAAAGGAAGACGCCCAGCATGCCGTTCTGCCCCTGGTAATAACTGGGCGGGACGCCCCTGACTTCCATCTTGGCGCCTTGCGGTGTGACCAACTGGAGTCGGCCGACCTTTTCGGTCACCAGCATGCGGCCATCGGGGAGAAATGCGATGCGCCAGGGCAGGTCGAAGCTCGCCACCCGCGTCATGATGAAGGGAACGTTCGGGTCGGGTTTCTGCTCGCCCGCATTGATCTGCGCATAGGCCGCACTTGAAAACAGAGCAGAGAGAAAAACCGCGATCGACAGCTTCGTCATTTGTACCGTTCCCTTTTTGCGCCGAATTGTTAACCAGGGAGTTCCGATCTGGATTTCAATCTCGCGGACGCGTCTTTCATCCGTCCACGGACTCAGGAGTTCGGAACCACAACTCCGCAGTTTCTATTTTCTAACACGGGGGCAGAGCGCGAAGTGCCCGCAATGGAGAAGGTTCGGCGGCTGCAGTGGACCTGTCGTCTCTTCAGACTGCGTTTGCTGTGGCCATTTGGTTCGCCGGTGAATCGTCCGGGTATATGGTGAGGTCTTCCTCCGCATGTCCCGCGTCGGTGAGCCCCATGAGGAGCGCGCTAAAGAAGATCGCCAGACAGCCGACGAAGACAACTTGCGCCGCCATTGGCACAAGCTCTGGAGTGCCCGCTGCAAAAGCGGCAAGGGCGCACAAACATCCCACCAAGATCAACAACAGCTGTTGGAACACTGCGTCTACCCCACGTCGCTAGCGCACATAGAAAGTGTCCCGCAGTCGCCAGATATTGCAAATCGGCTGATCGCCAATTCGCTGGTAGGAGACGGGGCTCTCCGGCGTAGGATTTAGACGAGGTCTGTGGCCGCAGGCGCCGCACAACGCGCGTCGAGCTTGGTGGCCTCGACTTCGCAAGCGCGGCAGGCATTCTCATCATAAGAATCCGCAGCAGGTATGCGCCGGTTGCAGGCAGCTAAGCGCGACGCACCGCGTCAATTGCAATCACACTGACATCCTTGGCGCCGTGGCCGGCCGCAATGAGTTGATCCATCCGGGCTGCGACTGCGGGTAGCGCCGCCATAGGTCTATCTCCAGCGGTCTCAAGCATCAGCCGGACATCTTTGCGAGCCATGGCCAACTCAAAACTCGCGGTGAAGTTGCCTCTTGCCATGTTCGCTCCGCGCCCTGCCACCATCGCGTTTAGGTCGAGAAGTCCAAGCAGCTTGAGGGCATCCTCAGCGTTAACGCTGCTTGCCTCGGCCATGGTGAGGATGTCCGCCGTCATCGCCGTGATTCCAATGATCATGGCGTTGCCGAAGAGTTTATTCACGGCGGCAAGATCGGTGCGTTCGCCCATATACTCCAAGCGTCCTGTCATCTTGGCCAGGTCTGGCTTGACACGCTCAAAGAGGTCTCTTGGTCCTGCAACCATCATCGAACCTTGCGCGTTACGTGCCGCCGCGGGCCCCATGAAGACCGGGCAGTGCAGATATTTCACTCCCTGGACTTCGAGCCGTCGGGCCCGTTCGGCGGTGAGACTCGGCAGCGTCGTGCTGTGATCAATCAGGATGGCTTCGGGAGCAAGTCCGGAGGAGGCAGCGGCAATGACGCCGTCCACCACGGCGTCATCCTTGAGTACAAGATGCACCCGCGATGCGCCTCGAACCGCTTCGACCGGAGTGGTGGCCGACTTGACACCGAACTGGGCCAGAGCGAGCACTTTGTCCGGCGATCTATTCCACGCGGTGACCATATCACCACGCTTGGCGGCAGCCTCTGCGAATGCGCCGCCGAGCAGTCCCGTACCGAGAAACGCTATGTTTGCCACGGTCGTCATCCTCAATAGGTTGCGCGTCCAGGGTAGACGGCGCCAACTTCAACGTGTGAACTTGATGAAACATATTACCCGACGCGCGCGCCCTTGGCCGCAAGCATAGACCTCCGCCCTCGGGGCAACTCGTTTGTGGCTTCCGGAGATAAGCGATGGGATACCCACTTAGCCAGACAACATCCCTACCAGGTGCAGCAACACGCCGACACAGCCGCCGACCAGCGTGCCATTGAGACGGATGAACTGCAGGTCCTTACCGATCTCTAGTTCGATTTTTTCGGAGACATCTTGCGCGTCCCAGCTTTTCACGACATCGGTGATGAGCCGCGAGATCTGATGCCTGTGAGCAAGCATCAGCGTCTCCAGTGTTCCTATCAGCCACTCGTTGAGCTTGTGCTGCATCACGTCGTCCGTCGCAAGCCCGGAGCCCAGAGCGCTTAGCAGCGAAGACGCGGTTGCGCGCAAGTGCGATTGATCGGACGCGACGTCCGCGAGGATACGGCTCTTGATGTCGTTCCATAGCGCCGCATAGTAAGGTTTGGTGCGCAGGTGCTCGATGATCTGGCGCTTGATCGCCGCGACGCGCTCGTACATTATCGGGGATGTTTTCAGCTGCTCGACTAGCTTGCGTGTCGAATCGGCGAATTGCATACGCAACGGGTGGTGAGGATCGGCGATGACTTCCTGCAGCAGCCGAACGACGCCAGCGACAAACCTGTCCACGATGTACTGATCGACAAATTCCGGCGTGTACTTCGACGCCTCGCCGAATTTCTCCAGGATCAACGCCTGGTTGGCGGAGATCAGTTGTTCGATGCCCTTGAGTGCATCGTCGAACAGGGCTTGGTAATGCTCGCCGGAGATGACCACCTCGAGTACTTCGCCGGCGACGGGCGAAAGGTTAACTTTCTCAAGCTCGCTCAGCAGAGTGCGCGTGAGGAATCGTGCCACGTCCTCATCCTGGATCATCGTCAGCACGCGCGGGACCATTGCGCAGATGCCTCCGGCAGCACGATCGCTGTTGGCTGGCTCCGCCAGCCAAGTCCCGCCGGCCTTGGCGATGTTCACGCGCGCCAGGCGCTGTGTCACATTCTCCGGAGTCAGGAAGTTTTCCTCGACGAAGCGGCCAAGGCTCTCGCCAATGCGGTCCTTGTTTTTCGGAATGATCGCCGTGTGGGAAATCGGCAAGCCGAGGGGATGACGAAACAGCGCAACGACAGCGAACCAATCTGCGACTGCGCCGACGACGGCGGCCTCGGCAAATGCTTTGAACCATCGCGGTCCACGGATGCGCATTAAGGTTGGCGGAGGTGACGGCGAGCAGCGCCACCATCGTAAGCAGCAGCGCCAGTGCGATCCCTTGCATGCGCCGTAGATTTTCCAGCTTAGCTACGTCGGCGGCGCTTTTCCATCGTGTTTGCATGTTGTGCCTTGAGATATGTCCGAAAGATTGAGACGCATGCCATTGCAAGGTCGAGTCTACTTCGACCATTCTTCACGTGGATGGGATCGAAAAGCTACTTGGCGCGTCGAAGAGAAATTTAAGCTTGAGCGGCGGCACTATAGTGGTCGCTCCCACACGGACGTGCGATGCCGAAATGCGCTTCGGCTTTAGGCTCGCCAAGCGATCATCCGTCGACTGAGGGTCGCGGGCCATCGTGTCCCTTATGTTCGGTGCTACAGCACGCCGCTCAAGCCTCCGAGGTCGCCGGCGCGGTAGGAACTTTTGTCGATAGAGTTGCAGTGCTGGCTTGTTCCTTCGGACTGATATGGAACATGAACTCTTTGAACCAATTGATGAGCACGGTCGTATAGTTGCTTCGCCATGCGTCACTCGACAACCCATGGTCTGCGCCTTCGATCAGTCTATAGGTCAACGACCGCGCGCTTATACAGGCCTCGCGATAGTTTGCAATCACCTGATGCGGAATGTACGCATCGTGCTCCGACTCGACAAGAAGCACATCACCCGTGAACGCTTGGCAAGCGCGTAACGCCTTGCTTTCCGCCGGGTGTACCGGCTGCAGCCGATATTTTTCGAGCCCTTGCGTGCCTCGGAGTTGCAGCTTTGGCAAATTCCATTCCGAGTCCTTGTACAGTGCCGGAGCGCGGAGCGCGAGCCATTTTACGGCGCGCGCTGCGGTCAACAGCGCTGCGAGGTAGCCTCCGTAACTGCTACCGACGACGGCGATCGAGTCGGGATCGACGTTTCGCAGCGCGGCCAGAAAATCATAGGCCGCAAGAATGTCCCGCGTATTGTCCTCACGCGACACGGTGTCTCGTTGCGCTTGTGTGTCAGCGTGTCCGCGCAGATCGAACGTCAGACATACGCAGCCAAGCGCCGCTAGCTCGTGTGCCCGCCCGACGTATTGCTGCTGGTCCCCACCCCAGCCGTGTACGAACAGGACTCCGGGAACGAGTGACCCAGGTGAGACGAGAGTACCGAGGATGTGCTTGTCCTCGACGCGTATGTAGACCGGTTCATCCAGTGTCGGCATTATTTTCAACCCATGCGTACTTGGTAAGGTGGCCCGCGCGCGGATCGGTGCCGGCATAGTACACGCTGGCATTTGGAGGTAGGACCGGCGCTTTTCCGTATACTTCGCGCGTTAAGGCACGGACGGTGCGTAACGACGGATCGTTGCTGAAAGCTTCCAATGCGCCGATCTCGGCGCCGCTCGCACCCCCTGCACGCCAGGATTGTTCCAGCACACCGGAGCGCGGACGGCCCGCGCATCGAGGCCTCGCGCAACGTCATAGTTTCGGCGGGAGGCGTAAAAGCCATGGAAGCATTTGTTTGCTGCGTCGTCGTAGATGCGCGCTTGCATGATTGCTTGCCGGATGTCGTCGGGCAATCGCAGGCTCAGCAGTTGGTCATAGTCGCCACGCACGGCCGTAATTGTCGAGCCCCCGTAAACGGTGGCGCCATGATTGCCTGTCGTTGACTCTTGCGTGCCGTAGTAGGTTCCCACGGCATTCCTCACTCGGAACTGGCCGACGCTGTAGGTGATGACGTTTGTCAGATTTTGCTCAACGACGAGTCCCGTCGCAGTGATTTCGTCCGGGTCGATACGGTCAAGCGCGGTCACCAACGCAGCAACAGTGTCAGCGACGACCTGCCCATGCCCGGCAATTCCGCTTGCGAGCTTGATGCGTATCGGCCCGCGTTCGAGCAGCCGCCTCCCGACGTCGAGCGCATCGTCCGTGTCAAACGCGCTGTAGCCGTCCAGGACTACGCTGCTGACGCTGTGTGGAAACGCGTCGCACCATCGTTCCGGGGCACGCGACCCCGGATATGCCAGACTGTGGGTAATGGTCTTGGTGGCGACATAAGGGTAGGGCACGACGCCTCCGTAAAGATCGTCTTCGCTCCGAATGCCAAGGTGCAATGCGGTTTCGCTCGCTAAAGTCTCGTGAGGAACGAAATACCGCGGTTGTGGATAGCGCACCGAGGCATCAAATTGGCCGCCGTCGACAAATCCCTTTAGTCGGGCAAGCCGACGCGCGGATTCCAGAAGGGTAGAAAGTTCGTGCCCATCGGGCTGAGCAGTCAACGCAGGCGCATATGTAAGGACCACCCCGGGGGCGCCTCTGCGTGGAGCGAATTGGGCTTGTGTGTCGGCCGGGAGAGTTTCGGCGAGCATTGGGCAAAGTTCACATCGAAGTCGTGACCTTTGTTTCTCATTCGAACGATTCGTTCGCGAGTCGACGGAAAAGTTGCACCACCCCTCTGCTGCGAAGCACTGAGGCTGTGTCTGAATCGCATCCATTGCACATTCTCGCTCAGGCCACCGGTTGATGATGTAGGCCAATTCCGAGAATTGCGTGGGAGATTCGCTGACACCGTAACCATCTGCCGCCGACCTCCATGTGCGACGCGCTCAAATGGATTTATGGGAAGAAACCAGCGTAACTGCGGACTTCCCTATGTGAGCGTCGCAGATACGAATGGTCATGCGCGCGCACCGCGCGCGGAGGCTCGCCGCAAGGCATATCGTTGAACTCCCTGCCGCGGACGGCGGGGCGCTCGCTTCGCACTAACACTGTTACGAAGCCGTCCTCCGAGCAGAAAAGGGCAGAACCCTTCTCGTCTCCTTTACGCTAACTGCAGGCTGTTCGTGCTGTTGCTGGCGCAGTTCACGGCGGACACGGGCAAAGGTCTTCCGCAAGTCAGTTTCGACACTTTTCGTATAGCGGAACGACGGATCAAGGATGGACTTCATTTAACCTCCATGCTCGTACCGCGAAAACGCGTGACAGTTTCATGCGTTTCCACAATGAAACATGCAAGAGCCGTTCCAGATGCAATCAAATTGCGAATGTTCAGCCACTTACCTGAAATGCCTTCTGTACAAAAGTCACTACCGTAAAAAACCTCGACACTTTTGTGAGGAATCATCTCCCTGACTGTTGCTGACAAATTGTGTCGCGCCTTGCGGGTTTCAGTGCCATAGCGCGCGTGCTCTTGCGGAAATGTCGATCGTCGCGACCGCGATGTTCGAACGCTTCACAGCCACATTGGGTGTCGTCGAAGCAACGGGCCAGACGCACCGCTCAAAGTATCCATGGAGTGGCTCCGGGACGAACCGGCTCAGACTAGCGTAAACGTGTCCGTCGCCAGACTTGGCCTGCTGGTATGTATAGAATCGTTGTGGGACGATCAATTGAAGATGATCCTTGGCGCGCGTCATCGCGACGTATAACAGTCGTCGCTCTTCTTCAATCTCTTCGGAGGATCCGGTGCTCATATCCGAAGGAATACAGCCATCGACGACGTTGAGGATATGCACCGTCTTCCATTCCTGGCCCTTGGCGGAGTGGATTGTCGATAGAATCAAATAGTCATCGTCAAGCACCGGTGCGCCTGCTTCAGCGCTAGTGCCTGACGGCGGGTCAAGCGTGACTTCGGTCAAAAATTGCTCGCGTGAAGCGTAGGTCGCGGCAATTTGTTGCAATTGATGTAGATCGCCTTGACGCGCGTAGGCGTCGTCGTAGATGCGCTCCAAATGCGGCTCGTACCAGCGAGTAACGACGTCCATTTCGGCGGGCCACGTGGAGTTTGTCTGGCGCAGCGAGCGGAACATGCAAAGAAATGCCGTCCAGTCTCCGTGCAGCCGCGGCGGGCAATCCAAACGAGTCCATTGCTGCCCCCGGGTCCGGCGCATTACCCATGGCGTCGAGAATTTTCGTCGCCGTGGCGGGTCCGACTCCTGGCAGCAGTTTTACCGCTCGGAATCCCGACACCCGGCTGCGCGGGTTCTCCGCCCAACGGAGAATGCTTAATACATCCTTGATGTGGGATGCCTCCAGGAACTGCAGGCCGCCAAATTTTACGTAGGGTATCCCTCTGCGTATCAACTCGAGTTCCACCTGTGCACTGTGGCTGGAGCTGCGGAAGAGCACGGCTTGCGATTTCAGGGCGATGCCGGTTTCCCGATACTCAAGGATCTGGTCGGCAACATATTTTGCTTGGTCGGCCCCGTCGCGAACCGTGACCAGTCTTGGTTTCTCTGAAGAAACTCGTTCCGTCCATAGATTTTTGGTGAAGCGTTGGGCGGCAAGGCCGATGACAGCGTTGGTGGCTTCGAGGATAGGTTCGGTAGACCGGTAATTGCGGTCGAGCATTACAACTCGGGCTTCGGGTGCGAACTGCTTGGGAAACTCGAGGATGTTGCGGACGGTGGCCGCGCGAAACGAATAGATCGATTGTGCGTCATCGCCTACCACCGTGATGCCTTGCCCGCTGGGTTTCATGGCAAGAAGGATCGACGCTTGCAGTCGATTGGTGTCTTGATACTCGTCGACGAGAATGTGGTCGAAGCGGTCGCCGATTTCCTGCGCCAATTGCGGCTCAGCGACGAGGTACGACCAATACAGCAGTAGGTCGTCGTAATCGAGCACATTTTGCGATTGCTTGATCGCGACATACGCGGCAAAGAGTTGCTTGAGTTCGAGTGCCCAGGGCACGAACTTCGGAAAGGTGGCTTGCAGGACGTCACGCAAGGGCGCACCACTGTTCAGCGCGCGGGAGTAAATCGCGAGGCACGTCTCCTTCTTTGGAAAACGCTTCTCGGTCTTCGAGAAGCCAAGGTCGTGGCGTGCGATGTCGAGCAAGTCTTCAGCATCTCCGCGATCGTGAATGGTGAAAGAATCATGCAGGCCAACGCGATGAGCGTATTCGCGAAGCAGTCGGGCGCCCACTGCGTGAAAGGTACCGGCCCAAGGCAGCGTAGTCACCGTGCCTCCTCGCGCTATTCCCGAAAACGCGATTGAGAATTTGCCCTGCCCGACGCTCAAGCTCCGCTGCCGCCCGGCGTGAAAAGGTGAGTAACAGGATTCGCTGCGAGTCGCTGCCCGTGAACACCAAATGCGCGACACGATGGGCCAGTGTATTGGTCTTCCCGGAGCCAGCACCCGCGATGACCAGCAAGGGTCCGGATTCCTCCTTAGTAGCGCTGCCAACACCGTATTCCACGGCGACGCGTTGCGCGGCATTCAGCGAGGCCAGGTATTCCGTTACGCAATTTCCTGGACGGATCGCTGCGACTTGTTCAGGTTGTGTGGATCCGTTTTGCAACGATTGAGCCATGGCACGGCCTTAGAGAGTGAGGTACATAGTCGATCGAACGAACGTTCGATCCGAGAATATCATTGGTGGCCTCGCAGGTCGACTAATGCACAACCGGCGCAAATGGCGCCCGGGGTCCATGCGCATTGCGCGGGGCGTCGATCAGGTAGGCGTGCCGCGCGCAAGCTTGTCGTTTCCTGCTCGTCACCATCGGACGCAAGAAGTGTGCGGTGGCGTACAGACGACCGCACTTGGTGTCCGCTAGACTCCGGCACCTCGGTTGCTCATCATTCGACATCGGGCTCATCGCCTTTGCCGACTGTTGGAGTTTTCCAACGTCTGATAGGGGCTCAAGTGCATCAGTCCGACGCTACGCTCGCATCGTCCAATTCTCTGCTCGATTCTCTGCCGAAGGCCGATCGGGAGCTGATTTTGCACGCGTGCACGCAGACGGAGCTCGCATTTGGTGAGACCGTCTGCAATCCTGACGATCCAATTACGCACATCTACTTTCCTACCGCGAGCTATATTTCATTGATTACGCCGGCCGACGCTACGGAAAGCCTCGAGGTCGGCATGGTAGGCAGGGAAGGTATGTTCGGCATGACCGTGATGCTTGGCGTGAAAGCATCGCCATTGCGTGGCCTTGTGCAAGGCGGCGGGCCATCGCTACGGATGACGGCACGCGCATTCTTGAGTGCTATCGAAGAAAGTCCGCCATTCCGGCAAATGCTGAACCTGTACCTATTTGTTCTCACCGCACAACTCGCGCAGACGGCGGCGTGCAATCGGTTTCACACACTGGATACACGAATGGCGCGCTGGCTCCTGATGACGCAAGACCGTGCGCTGGGTGATTCATTCAGACTGACGCATCAGTTTCTTGCGTACATGCTGGGAGTTCGCCGCGCAGGGGTGACGGAAATAGCAGGGCGCTTTCAGGCTCGCGGCCTCATTCGATACTCGCGCGGCGTTCTCACCGTGCTCGATCGAAAGGCGCTCGAAGCTGTCTCGTGCCCGTGCTATGGGGCACTCAAGACGACCTATGGCAAATACATCGGGGAGTCGGCAACATCGCAGCCGCGCCTAGCGCGAGGAAAGTGTTTGGTCGCCGGCTAGGATGAACACGTTGCTGGTCCAGATAGCGTGTTCAGAGAACAAACGCGTCGAAGGCTAGTCGGTCGAGTCGGTCAACCGACCTTCAATCGGACGCGCCTCGGCCCTGGGCGCAGCGGGAAACGTCTGGTTATCGATTGGCGCCTCGTTTCGTGAGACTAAACGATTGACGTAACTTGCGACCGCGGCCGCATCCCCCACGGCTTCCCTCAGCGCGCGACAAGCGTCGACCAGCCGCTTTCTAGCTTCGGGGGGCAGACCTTCTATTTCCCCCTCGCAAAGGGGCCGTAGATCAAGTAGAACCGCGACAAGTGTATCGGGCACCGCGCGGCTTTTTTCGACCAAGGCTGACAGTCGAGCGGCGGGCTCAATAGCAGCTTGTGTGTCCGGTCGTCTCATCATCTGATCTTCTATATCGATACGCCTCCTAATCAGTCAGATCATACTTCCCCGAGCTTAAGAGGCAAGTTGTGTACGGAGGCGTACAAAGCATAGATTCACACCGGCTGTGTGGTTGTTCTATGTCCGTTTCCGTACACAGTTTGCGGAATCGTGCGCAGGATGCGATAAATATTCCCTTGCTCCCAGCATGGACGCGGGATGAATGACAATCGATCGCGCACGTACGATCCTGTCCAAGTTTATGCAGAAAGACGCGTACGGTAACGAATGCCTGCCCCGCGTCGTTATCCAACTGACTCTTAACGGGTACGCGTACAACGTTCCGCATGGCATGACGCCCGAGGAGACACAGGCCGTTGGGGTTTGGGTCCGCGAGGTCGTCAAGACGGCAGGCATAAAAATTACGTAATGCTCGCGCTCCCCCGTGGCCGCATCCAGAAAATGGCCACTGGGGCTGGGGGTCCGAGGCGGTGCGCGACATGCGCCTGAATCCGCGTTTTGCCGGCCGTGCCAGCAATTGCCTATTGTCCCGGGTACCGATAGTTTATCGATTTACAGGCGACTGCCAGCACTGCTCTGATATCTGAAATCGCGAATTGAAGCGCGGTGCACGCTTGCGCCACGGCCCCGCGCTCATCGACAGACAACGCAAGGTGCTTGCTTTGTGCGACCGGTTTCAATGCAGTCTGCACACGAGCAAGCTTGTCCGGAACACCGTGCAGGATGTCGGCTAGAAGGAGCACCTGCTCGTCCGCCACGCGCGTTCGCGGTGCCATGTCGCGTCAACGATTGGTTGATGGAATCTGTCGGAACATCGATTAAGGTGCTGCGCACAGCAGCGATTTAAATTTCCGGCGCCGCTTCCCATTTGGGCTTCATTTCTCGGCCCCATTTTTTCGGATCCTCGTTGTGCATTTTTTCCATCCGCTTTGCCACATCCGGATGCTGGTCCATCACGTGCTTTGTCATAGTGTTCACCATTTCCTCCCAAGACGCCGCGACCAGTCTTTTATCGCACGTCCCACCAAGTTCTCTGCATGTCATCGCTTTCATCGCTACTCGCCGAGTTGGAATTAAAAGTTGTTACATATTTACATTTGCTGACAATCGCGCCAGTCAGTGTGGTCTGAAATCGGCGTAGGACGTAGGGGTTGCGTCTCGGCGAAGTGACTACGGACGACTGTTGGCGTCGACCGGATCGAAAGCAATGGCGGCGCGGGCGAGCGCATTTCCCGCCCACCGTTGTCAGCTACAGCGGTACAATAGTGAAAAATAGAAACCGGATACAGCATCCGGGCACCCGTCGCGATGCGCATATCCGGACGAATTCAGGATGACCAAGTCGCTCGTCAACCGTAACAAAGGAGGAATAGCAATGCCCAGAGGTCGCAATGCCCAATTTCGTTTTCGATCGGTATTTTCAACGCTTACTACGCTGCTGCTGACCTGCGCTGCGTGCGTGGCAACACTCGCAAGCGCGCAGGTGCCAAACCCGACGGTCACGGGACCCATCGCCCAACCCGTCGCACCTGGGGATCCGTCGCACAACTACATCTTCTTTAGTTCCAACGACAGTCTGGCCGCCCACGGTTACGTCGAAGAGGAATTCTTCATTTCGGGTACGGCCACGCGCTATGCGACCCCCAATCAGACCAATCCCGGCCCCACATCGACGGGCACGGTAATCTCGACGGGCAATCCGTACAAGACGCGCATCGTGGTGCGCCGTCCATCCGACCCGACCAAATTCAACGGTGTGGTGCTGGTCGAGTGGTACAACGTCACCAATAACTTCGACGCGGAAAACATTTGGTTCTTCGGCTGGGAGAACATCATGCGATCCGGCTATGTCTGGGTCGGGGTGTCCGCGCAGCGCGTCGGAGTGAACGCGCTCAAGGCGTGGAGTCCCACGCGCTACGGGACTCTTGACGTGACCGCTGGCGGCACGATCAACGACGATTCGTTGTCCTATGACATCTACTCGCAGGCCGGAAAAGCGCTCGCTTCGCCCATCGGCGTCAATCCGCTCGACAGCCTGGTGCCCAAGACGATCATCGCAACCGGCGAATCGCAATCGTCGATGCGCCTGGCCGTATACGCAAACTCGATCCAACCGATCGCGAACTTGTACAACGGCATCCTTGCGCAATCCACGCTGGGCGAGCTCATCAGGCAGGATTTATCCGTTCCGTTTTTCAAGGTGCTGACCGAGTTCGACGTGACCGGTTTCGGCGAGGCAAATGCGCGGCAACCGGATACCAACATGTTTCGCACCTGGGAGACGGCGGGCACATCGCACGTCGATCAGCATCTGCGTAACGGTCGTGAGCCGCTGGAGCTGCGCGACAACGGCGTTTCCACGGAAGCGACCGGTCTCGACCCGGCACCCCCTGTTGGCTGCGGTACCAAGCCTGTAGGGACGCGTGTTCCGACCACTTATGTGCTCGCCTCCGCGTACGACAAGATGGTCAAATGGATTCAGAATGGCACACCGCCGCCTACTGCGCCGCGCATAACCATTACCACCTTCGGCAACCCGTCGATCCCGCTGCGTAACAGCCTCGGGCTCGCCCAAGGCGGCATTCAGCTGGCCCAAGTGGTGGTGCCAACGCGCATCAACAGTGGCACGAATACGGGTCCGGGCGCGTGCAATCGCTGGGGTTTTTCCACACCAATCGATCCCGCCACGCTGCAGGCGATGTACCCGACGCTCCAGTCCTATTACTTTGCGGTGGGGCAAGTCAGCAAGAAGAACGAGATGATGGGATACATTCTGTACCCGGACATGGAAGCAGACCTTCTTGACGCGGTCAGCGGCAACTTTACGGGATTGTATGACGGGCAATAGACGGTAGGCAGCGCCGAAGCCTGCTCGCGCATAGTCGTAGTGGCCTGGAAAGACGCGGTTGCAGGCCATGATCGATCGCTGGATTGTCCGGCATCGCGAGCAGGGTCTTCGGCTTACTTGCGTTGAATTCGTGGTCCGCAGCGCACAGCCCGCGAGCCGGGCTCTTGTCGCCCTCGGGACGTTCGACCACAACACTTCCCGATGTCCTACGCGTTAAACGGAATTGCACCGATAGCCGACGCCCGTCGTCTGCGAGATGCTGTTAGCGAGTCAACAGGTGTTGACTCCACTCGCAACTCCGTCAGGGGGTGTTAATGAAGCGCCTATTATCACTTGTGCTGTTGACCGCACTGCTCGGCGGCTGTGTTGGGGGCCTCGGGTACTATGGGCCGGAACGCGGCGGCGGGTTTCACTACGATGGCGACAGGAGTTATGGGGACCGCGACCGCGCATAGTCGAGACAGGCCCTGTCTCGATCTTCTGCAGCATGCTGGAACCTAAAATCGTTCCCAGGCGGTGAGGCAGGATCCGCGATCAGGATTCTGCCCCACGATTCACCGGTTCAAGCTTCTATCGAAACAGAACCGCCGCCTTGTTGAGCGTCACCCACACGCCCCACGCCAAGGGGATGCCGACAGCAAGCCAGGCAGCCCATATCGCCACAGGACTGCTCGCCTTCGAGCTTGCAGCAGTGCCCAGACTGGCCGCACTGCGCGCCGCGGCCTCGTGCGCCAGCTTGCGCTCCGCCTCGAGTTCGGCGTCAGTCATGAAGTGCTTCGCCGCGACAGGGCGTACCAGTAAATTGCAGATGAAGCCCAATGCAAGCAACGCACACAAAACGTACATGGTGATGTCGTAGACCGCGGCGCGCGCGACGCCGTGGTCAAGTTGATATTCGCGAATGTAGTTGACGATCACGGGTCCGAAAATTCCCGCAGCAGACCAGGCGGTGAGCAGCCGGCCGTGAATGGCCCCCACCATTTGCGTGCCGAACATGTCGGCGAGATACGCCGGCACCGTCGCGAAGCCGCCGCCGTACATCGAGAGAATGATGCAGAACGCGCCGACGAACAGCGCAATGTGTCCCGCGTGACCGGACCAGGGCGCTGATGCGTACAAGGCGATGCCGAGAATGAAAAACGTGGCATACGTCGCCTTGCGGCCGATGAAGTCGGAGAACGACGCCCAGACGAATCGCCCACCGATGTTGAACAGGCTGATGAGGCCGGTAAAGCCGGCCGCGATCGCGGCAATCGTTCCCTTTTGTGCCAACGTCAAATCATTGAACTTGACGTCGACGCCGATCAATTGTCCGGCGAACACTTCCTGCAACATGGGTGAGGCCATGCCAATCACGCCAATGCCGGCGGTGACGTTCAGGCAGAGGACGGCCCAAATCAGCCAGAACTGGGGCGTCTTGGGCGCTTCGTTGACGTGCACGTTTCGCGTCGTGATCATGCCCTTGCTGCCTTCGGGTGCGGGGGCGGTCCACCCGGCGGGTTTCCAGCCTGGCGCGGGAAGGCGATATCCGAATGCGCCTCCCATCATGAATATGAAGTAGATGACCGCCATGGTGAGGATGGTCTGCCAGACGCCGACATCCGTGGGCGTTGCGTAATACTTCATCAGCATGTCGGCCAATGGCGCGCCGATCATCGCGCCCCCGCCAAAACCCATGATCGCCATGCCGGTGGCCATGCCGCGTCGATCAGGAAACCATTTGATCAGCGTCGACACCGGCGAGATATAACCCAATCCCAATCCGACGCCGCCAATGACTCCCGCACCGATCCACATCACCCACAACTGGTGCATGTAGACGCCGATCGCTGACAACGTCAGGCCGCCGCACCAGCAAACCGCCGCGACGACGCCCGCTTTGCGCGGGCCGGCTCGCTCGAGCCAGCCGCCCCATATCGCCGCAGCACCGCCGAGAAAAACGAAAAACAGCGTGTACATCCAGCCCAGCGAGCTGATTCGCCAATCGCAGCTGGTCGTGAACAGCTCTTGCAGTAATGAAACGTCAGCGGTGCAGGAGACGGATTTGCTGACTCCGATTGCGCGCGACATCGGCAGCCAGAAAACGCTGAATCCGTATGCCATGCCGATACACAAGTGGATCGCCAGCGCCGCGGGTGGAACCAGCCATCGGTTGTAGCCTGAACCCGCGACGGTGCGCTCCTTGGCCAGCAAACCCACTGCGTCGCTGGCGCGACCGCCTTCGATTGCTCCTGAGATGGACGCCATATGCTCCTCCAATGTTTTGAATTCGGGCGCGTCTTTTAGGTAACGCGTTTATCTTGTGCCGCACGCATATTACTATTTCCGGGCGTCTGTTGCCGAGCCCTCTAACGTAGTTGCGTACCACTTGTGCACTGCAATACTACGCACCCGCCGCCTTGCTGTCCGCCGCCAAGCGCATGACTGCTGCGCGCGCAAGATCGCGCAATCCGTCGCCACCCCCTTCGAGATGGTCAACGATACCATCCCGCATGCGTGGATCCCAGAATCGCTTCAGGTGATCCTGGATTCCGGCGATTGCCACCTCACGCTCGGGTTGCGATTCGAAAAACAGGCTGATCTGGTTGGCCATGTGCACAAGCCGCTCGCTATTCATGGTGTCTTGCTCATTGCGTGGCTGGTGATTCGATCTCCATGCGCGTAGATGGTGTGACGTCGCGCACGGACAAATCCCAGCAGTGTGACGCCGCTGGCTTGTGCAAGGTGAATGGCGAGGCTTGTCGGTGCTGAAATCGCTGCGACTAAGGGAATTCCCATCATTGCAGCCTTCTGGACCATTTCGCTGCTCGCGCGACTGGTAAGGAGCACGAAGCCATTGGCAAACACGATTCCTTCCTCCGCCATGGCGCCGATCAGTTTATCCAGGGCGTTGTGCCGACCGACGTCTTCGCGGACCAACGCCAGGCTGCCGTCGGCACGCCCCCAGGCGGCAGCGTGAATCGCGCCTGTCTGCGCATGAAGCGGCTGGCTTTTGTCGAGTTGCGCGGCAGCAAGGTGCAACGCGTCGGCATCGAGAGTGAAACCACGGCCAACGCCGGGAAGCGGACGAAACACCTGGTCGATGCTTTCCGTTCCGCATAGGCCGCAGCCGGTCCGGCCTGCCAGATTGCGCCGGCGTTCCTTGAGCTTTGCAAAAGCCTCGCCGGAGATGGTCAGGTTCACCGTGATGCCGCTATCAACTTTGATCACTTCAACATCGCGGATATCGCGTTTACCGGCAACGATGCCTTCACTCAACGTAAAGCCGATACCGAAGTCCGTGAGATCGGCGGGAGTGGCGAGCATGACCGCGTGTGAGATGCCGTTGTAGACCAGTGCGACCGGCACTTCGTCGGCAACGGCCTCGTCGCGCGTCGAGACATGCCCCTTGTCCCAGGTCTCGGACGGATATTCCCTTGCGAGGAAAGGAACGTCGGGAAGCGATTCCATGCGCATGTCGGCGACTCAGCTGACCTTTGCCGCGATCCGCTGTTGCACCAGCGAACGTTGTTTGTCGCTGAAGCGCTGGAAGCGCTTTTGCCATTCCGAGGGCTGCGTCACGCGCACGACCTGCACCGCCGTGACCTTGTACTCCGGACAATTGGTGGCCCAATCCGAATTCTCGGTCGTGATTACATTGGCGCCGGATTCGGGAAAATGAAACGTCGTATAGACGACACCGGGTTGGACACGTGTCGGTGATCGTGGCGCGTAAAACGGTCTCCCCGGCGCGACTGGTAATACCGGCCCAGTCGCCTTCACTGATGCCGCGCTCCTCGGCATCGTGCGGATGGATCTCCAATCGGTCTTCACTGTGCCAGGTCACATTCGCTGTGCGACGCGTTTGTGCGCCGACGTTGTACTGCGACAGGATGCGCCCGGTGGTCAGGAGCATGGGATAGCGTTTGTTGACCTTCTCTTCGGTGGGGATGTACTCGGTAATCATGAAGCGTCCCTTGCCGCGCACAAACTGCTCGGCGTGCATGACCGGCGTGCCGTCCGGCGCGTTGTCGTTGCAAGGCCACTGGATGCTGCCGAGACGATCCAGTTTCTCGTAGCTCACACCGGTGAACGTCGGGGTCAGGCGCGCGATTTCGTCCATGATTTCCGACGGGTGCGCGTAATTCATCGGATAGCCCAACGCATTGGACAGTGCCGCGGTAACTTCCCAGTCGGCTTTGCCCGCAAGCGGCGGCATCACCTTGCGCACCGGCGATATGCGGCGCTCGGCGTTGGTGAATGTTCCATCTTTTTCCAGGAAAGACGAGCCGGGCAGAAAGACGTGGGCGAACTTGGCCGTTTCGTTGAGGAAGATGTCCTGCACCACAAGGCACTCGAGCGAAGTGAGCGAAGCGGTGACGTGCTGCGTATTGGGGTCGGACTGGGCGATATCCTCGCCTTCGACGTAGAGGCCCTTGAAGCTGCCATCGATCGCGGCGTCGAACATATTGGGGATGCGCAACCCGGGTTCGCGTTCGAGCGTCACGTTCCACGCCGTTTCAAACAGCGAGCGCGTCGTTGTATCGGAGATATGGCGATAGCCTGGCAACTCGTGCGGAAATGAGCCCATATCGCAGGAGCCTTGCACATTGTTCTGCCCACGCAGTGGATTGACGCCTACGCCTTCACGCCCGATGTTGCCGGTAGCCATGGCCAGATTGGCGATCCCCATCACCATGGTCGAGCCTTGGCTATGTTCCGTGACGCCCAGTCCATAGTAGATGGCGCCGTTGCCGCCCGTTGCATACAGTCGCGCGGCTCCGCGAACAATTTCGGCCGGGACGCCCGTCTCCGCCTGCAGTGCTTCCGGCGAATTGCGCGCTTGGAGAACGAAATCCTTCCACTTCTGGAACTCCTTCACGTCGCACCGCGCCGCGACGAACTCTTCCTTGATGAGGCCCTCCGTCGCGATCACGTGCGCCAGCGCATTGATCACGGCGACATTGGTTCCGGGCATGAGCTTGAGGTGATAGGCCGCTTTGACGTGGGGCGTGTCCACGATATCGATGGTCCGGGGATCGATAACGATGAGTTGGGCGCCTTCGCGCAAACGGCGCTTCATTTGCGACGCGAACACGGGGTGACCGTCCGTCGGATTGGCGCCGATCACCACGATGACATCGGCTTCGCGCACCGAGTCGAAATCCTGGGTGCCTGCCGATTCGCCCATCGTGGTTTTCAAGCCGTAGCCGGTTGGCGAATGGCAGACGCGGGCGCAGGTGTCGACGTTGTTGTTGCCGAACGCGGCGCGTACCATCTTCTGCACGAGATAAGTCTCCTCGTTGGTACAGCGCGACGAGGTGATGCCGCCAATCGAATCCTTGCCAAATTTTGCCTGGATGCGGCGAAACTCGGACGCGGCGTACCCGATGGCTTCGTCCCACGACACTTCTCGCCACGGCTCCGAAATCGAGCCGCGAATCATCGGCGTGGTGATGCGATCCTTGTGCGTCGCGTAGCCCCAGGCAAAGCGGCCCTTGACGCAGGAATGCCCGTGATTGGCGTGCCCGTCCTTGTTGGGCACCATGCGCACGACCTCAGCGCCTTTCATTTCGGCGCGGAAGGAGCAGCCGACGCCGCAGTAAGCGCACGTCGTAATCACAGCGTGCTCGGCCTGACCTTTTTCGATCACGCTCTTTTCCATCAGCGTCGCCGTGGGGCACGCCTGAACGCACGCCCCGCAAGATACGCACTCGGAATCCAGGAATGTTTCATCCTGGCCTGCCGAGACCATCGAGGCGAAGCCGCGGCCGTCGATGGTCAGCGCAAAGGTTCCCTGAGTTTCCTCGCATGCACGGACGCAGCGCGAGCAGACGATACACTTGGCGGGATCGAAGGTGAAGTAGGGATTCGACTCGTCCTTCTTCGCGTCGAGATGATTCTCGCCTTCGTAGCCGTAGCGCACATCGCGCAATCCCACGACGCCGGCCATGTCCTGCAGTTCACAGTTGCCGTTGGCGCTGCACGTCAGGCAATCGAGGGGGTGATCGGAGATGTACAACTCCATGACCCCGCGGCGGACGTTGGCAAGCTTTTTCGACTGCGTCGTGATTTTCATCCCCGCTTCGACCGTCGTGGTGCACGAAGCGGGCAGCCCTTTTCTGCCCTCGATCTTCGACCAAGCACAAGCGGCAGGAACCGAATGGTTCGAGGCTGTCGGTGGCGCAGAGTTTCGGAACCTTGACGCCGGCTTCCACCGCAGCGTGCATGACCGAGGTATTCGCCGGCACGCTTACGACGATGCCGTCGATTTCCACGGTGACCTGACGCTCGGATTTCCGAACCGGCGTGCCATAGTCGAGCTGAGTTCAGCGAGGGCATGTGTGTTCTCCTAGGCGGCTTGGGCGGCGTGGGTGCGAGTCAATCCGAAATCTTGGGGAAAATGGTTCAGCGCGGACAGGACCGGAAACGGCGCCATGCCGCCCAAGGCGCAAAGAGATCCGCCGATCATCGTTTCGCACAAGTCGCGCAGCAAGACTTCATTCTCTCCGCGATCGCGATTCGCGATGATCCTGTCGATCACTTCGACGCCGCGCGTCGAGCCGATGCGGCAGGGCGTGCATTTGCCGCAGGATTCGATGGCGCAGAATTCCATGGCGTACCTCGCCATGCGCGCCATGTCGACCGTATCGTCAAAGGCAACCACGCCGCCATGGCCGATCATCGCGCCGATTTTCGCAAATGCTTCGTAATCCAGCGGCGTGTCGAATTGCGATTCCGGCAAATACGCGCCAAGCGGGCCGCCGACCTGCACGGCGCGGATCGGCCGCCCAGCTCGCCGAACCACCGCCGTAGTCGTACAGCAATTCACGCAGAGTCAGGCCGAATGCTTTTTCGACCAGGCCGCCGCACTTGATGTTGCCGGCGAGCTGGAACGGCAGCGTGCCGCGCGAGCGTCCCATGCCGTATTCCTTGTAGAACTCGGCGCCGCGATCGAGAATGATCGGCACGCTCGCAAATGAAATCACATTGTTGATGATCGTAGGCTTGCCGAACAAGCCTTGGATTGCCGGCAACGGGGGCTTGAACCGGATGACGCCCCGCTTGCCTTCGAGACTTTCAAGCAACGAAGTTTCTTCGCCACATATGTAAGCGCCCGCGCCGCGCCTTACCTCCAACTCAAACGATTTGCCGGAACCGCAAATATCGGCCCCGAGGTAGCCCGACGAGCCGGCGCTCTCGATGGCCTGCAACAGCGTCGCTTCGGCGTAGGGATATTCGGAACGGACATAGATGTACCCCTTGGTGGCCCCGATGCTGATGCCGGCGATGGTCATGCCTTCAATCAGCACAAAGGGATCGCCTTCCATGATCATGCGATCCGAATAAGTGCCTGAGTCCCCTTCGTCGGCATTGCAGACGATGTATTTCTGATCCGCCGGCGCATCCAAGGCTGTCTTCCATTTGATGCCAGTGGGGAAGGCTGCGCCCCCGCGTCCGCGTAAACCCGAGTCCGTCACGCGCTTGACGATGGTCGCGCCGTCCGACTGGAGCGCGGCTTCCAATCCAAGAAACCCGCCGTGTGCCCGGTAATCTTCCAGCGACAAGGGGTCGATGATGCCTACGCGCGCAAACGTGAGCCGCTCCTGGCGCTGGAGGTAAGGGATTTCATCGGTGATCCCCAGTCGCAGGTGATGGTCACCGCCGTGCAGGAAATCATTCTCGAAAAGGCTGGCTACATCGCGCGCCGCCACCGGACCGTAGGCGATGCGGCCAGCAGGCGAGGCGACCTCGATCAAAGGCTCAAGCCAGAACAATCCCCTGGAACCGTTGCGGACGATTTCGATACTCGCGCCGCGTCGAGCGGCTTCCACGACGAGTCCCCGCGTGACGCTGTCGGCGCCGAGTGACACCGAACTCGAATCGCGCGGAACGTAAACCCTGATCGTCATAAAGGCACCTTCAGTCCCGCAACGATGGCATCGAATCGTGACGGATCGACGCGGCCATGGAGATCGTCGTCGACCATCATCGCCGGCGAACATGCGCAATTGCCAAGGCAATAGACCGGCTCAAGGGTGAAGCGGTTATCGGGCGTCGTTGCGTGCAGATTGATGCCCAACGTCGCTTGTGCGTGCGTGGAAAGCGCGTCGGATCCCATCGATTGGCATGCTTCTGCGCAACATATTTGGATCACATGACGACCCGGAGGCGTGGTACGAAAGTGGGAATAGAAGGTGACAACGCCGTGAACCTCCGCCCGAGACAGATTCAGGGCCTTGCCAATGAGTGGTACGGCAGCCGGCGGGATGTAGCCGAGTTGGTCCTGGACGGCGTGCAGGATCGGCAAGAGCGCGCCGGGACTGTCCTTATGCGTTTCCAAAACAATTTCGACGACACCTTGCGCTAACCTATCCATGGCGGTCCTTCGGTGTCCTTTTGTGTATTCGCGCGCATCGCCATTAATATGCTACAAAACGCATATTTTCAGTAGGAATTCAACTTTGGCAGTGAAGCTATCATGCCAATACGCCAGACGAAATATGAGATTATTGGCATATGAATCGAATTGTCCTCAAGCCAGCATGGATATTCAGCAGTGAGGCCGGCGACCATTTCGAGCCGCAACTTTTTCGCCTATTGAGGGCGATCCACGATACGGGCAAGCTCACGCTCGCCGTGAAGGAGCTCGGCCTCTCCTACCGGCACTCCTGGCATCTGCTCGCAAAATGGAACTCGATCTTCGGCGGTCCGCTCGTGCTCATGGAACAAGGTAAGGGCACGAAGCTGACGGCACTAGGCGAAAAGCTGCTGTGGGCGGAACAGCGCACCGAAGCGAGCCTGTTCCCACAACTCGAAAACATCGCGTCGGAGCTCAACGTCGAGATTCGCAGAGCCCGGCAGCGGCCCACGTCAGTCATTAGGATCCACGCGAGTCACGGCTACGCCGTCGAGAAACTTCCGGAGCTCACACGCCTGCACGGATCTGCGGAAGTGGACTTGAAGTACATGGGCAGTGTCGAAGCACTCGCATCGCTTTCCCTGGGAAAATGCGACCTGGCCGGTTTCCACGTGCCGCTCGGCGATTTAGGACCTGCGTTGTGGGAGCAATATGCAGAATGGGTCAAGCCCAGGCAGCAAAGAGTCATTCGGATGGTGGTCCGGACCCAGGGCCTTATTGTCGCCAAGGGCAACCCACTTAACGTCGCTTCACTTCATGACCTCGTGCGACCGGGAATCAAGTTTGTCAACCGCCAACGAGGTTCAGGGACCCGCGCGTTACTTGACGGCCTGCTGCGTTCCCTCGCGATCGAGAAATCCTCGATCGATGGCTATGATGCTAGTGAATTTACCCACGCGGCAGTGGCGGCATTTGTCGCGAGCGGCATGGCCGATGTCGGACTTGGCATCGAACCCGCAGCTCGTCTGTTCAAGCTGGATTTCATTCCTATAGCGAAGGAGCGCTACATGCTCACTTGCAAAACGCCGACGCTGGCGCAGCCCCCAGTCGCGGAACTCATCGCACTACTGAAGGGGCCTGAAATTGCGCAGATGATGGCAAGTGTCGATGGCTATGCACTTGACAGTCCCGGCGAGGTCATTGCTTTCGAAAAACTATTTCCATGGATCGCTGTGCCAAAGAAATAGTGGACATCCGACCTGAGATTAGGCGTACGCGCAGCTCCAACGCGACCGGATGCTGCAGTCGATTCGCATTAGCGCCGCGCGACAGCCACCGTTGCTAGCAACCACCACAAAGCAAGATCGATGGCGCCGTCTCAGTGGTTTCAACCTTGGGCGCCGGCAACTGTGCCAGCGAATATCCGCTAGCAGGGATCGACGACGTACGCGCCGACGTCGGCGTCTGCGCTACCTGGTTCTGCGTATCTGCCGACGAGATCCAGTGCGGCGCTTCTACCGCCAGCACAACGAAGCCTAGGACCGCAATCCATACTGCGGCTTTCAAGGGTGTAGCAAGTCGCTCTAGATTCTTCTTCGATTCCTTGGATTTGACCATGTTCGACTCCTCGTATTCGCCCTGGGATTGGGCGGCACTTCAACGATATTTCGGTTTCCTAGAAAGTCGCAGTCGGATCTTTGGTTTTGGCCGCGTGATTCACGTACCGGTCAGGAAAGTTGCCGAAATTGGGCCGCGCAGCGGGTTCTGTTTGCACAGTGGCGGTTGCGGCACCTGCCGCAGCCTGCAAATCGACCTGCTCACTTGTGCTTCCTGACGCCACCATCGGTCCGTCCACTGCGAACCACGCAGCCTCGTTCATCTCGGGTGCCGCGTATTCAATCGGCATGACGGCGATGTACCCGATTGTCGCGATGCCAAGCAAACTCAGAATGGTTGTTCCGGTCCAGCGGAATGTTCGGTTACTCGTCGATTGACGCGTTGACGTCGTCATTGTTGCCATGATGATCTCCTTGCTGTGAAAGCAGTGCGTTACGCATCGATGCCGCACGTTCGCGACACTGTTGCTTACTCTAATATCTGATGACGAATATTGTCGCGGGGCTATTCAGCGCTGTTGGTCACGAATATTCATGCAATGACCTATTACTCATCTTCGAGCGCCTTCTGGCCGCGGTGATAACGGTGTGAATCTTCGGCCGAGGCGATCGCGGAGTCTTGAAGGGGTTCTTAAGAATCGATTAAAGTTCCTCTCTCTCACATGCAAGGTGGCGTTTCCCCATGCTTGGCTTACCCGAGGCAAACTTCGTGGTTCCGTCTCGAAACTCGCCACCGGAACGCGTCCCGCAAATCACGCCGATCGCTCGCCGGCTCGCATTGTTCGCGCTTGCGCTCATCGTTTGCGTGAACCCGTGCGTCGCCCAGGCGCCGATCACGAATGCGGATAGCTGGGTTGGCCGATGGATTGGCGAGATCTCCGGCGGCGGTCGTACCGATTACCTGATGTTGCGGCTGTTGCCGGGCCACAATCCGCCCGAAGGCTGGTATCGCCGGCCTGCGCTCGAAGGATTCGCCACACCTGAACTCGTCCCGCAAATCTCCGGTGACAACTTCGTCGTCGAGCTGGCGCCGACCGGCATCCGGCTCGAATTGCTGCGCGACGGCGACGTGCTTCGCGGCGTGTCGATCGACAGCACCGGTCGGCATACGCTGATGCTGACCAAGATCCCCGTCGTCACGGACGAGACGTGGGCTCGCGTTGTCGGCACGTACCGCGCCCCCGACGGCTCCGTGGTGTCGATCGAGCGCGAGTCTTTCGCGGCGATCATGCTGGACGGGCGAACGCGGCACACGGCGCGTCTGCTGCCTCAAGGCGGCAACGAATTCGCGGGCGGCCCGACGCTGGAACTGGGAAGGCCCGTGCGCATTCGCGCGAGCTTTGCCGACGACGGACGCAGCGTCACACTGACGCCGTCAGGTGGATCGCGCGTGACGCTGAGCAAGCTCGACTCGTACGTACGGCGTGACGTGCGCATCCAGAGCGCCGATGTAGTCCTCGCCGGTACGCTGCGAGTACCGCCAGGTACGCCGCGACGGCCGGCGGTATTAATCATCCAGGGTTCCAATCAGCAAGTGCGGGGCGGTCAGTGGGGATTCAACGCCTTCGTGGCGGACGCTTTTGCGCGGGCCGGATTCGTCGTGCTGAATTACGATAAGCGCGGCGTCGGCGATTCGACCGGCACGTGGGACGACCACTACGACCACCTTACCGATGATGCAGCGGCCGCGGTGAGATGGCTGCGAGCGCAGCTGGAGGTCGACCCCGATCGTGTCGGTGCCTGGGGCATCAGTCAAGGTGGCCAATTGCTGCCGATCGTGGATCGCAAAGTGGGTGGTCTTTCATTCCTGATCAACCAGTCCGGATCCGTCGTCAACAACAGCCAGCAGGAGATCGAGCGGGTCGAACTGCAACTTCGCGCGGACGGATTCAGCGCCGCGGACGTTCGCGCAGCGGTCGCCTTTCAGCGAAGGAAGTTCGACTACGCATGCACGCGCAAGGACTGGGAGGGGTACATAGCGCAGTACGAGCTGAACAAGGACAAGCCGTGGATGCCTGACCCTTACATCGGACCGCCGTCAACGCGCGAAGACTCGGCGTGGGAGTTCTGGAAGTGCGGGGAAGACCCGTGGAAATTCTGGGAGACCGTGACTGCGCCCGTGCTCGCGGTGTTCGGCCAGCACGAAACCTACTTCGATGCCGCAGTCAACGAGGCTGCATTGCGCAAGGCGCTGCGCGTTGCGAAAAACGGCAAGCTCGAAGTCCGCATCCTGCCCGGCGCCAACCACAACACGCTGGTCGCGAAGACCGGCGGCGATCGAGAGATGAGCAGTCTCGACCGCTACGTCCCGGGCTACTTCGGCCTGGTCACTCGCTGGGCAAGCAAGGTCGTGGCGGGTCACTGACGCTGTTGCGCAGGAACATGATTCCCGGTTACCTGAGACCATGACGTCCGGGGGATGCTAGACTGGCTGCGTTGTTTCCCCCGCGCAGCCACAGACAAAAAAATCATGTCCGCGCCCATGACGAACGAACCATCCCACCGTACGCCACAGCCCACACCGGTCGACCGCTGGGTGGCGGTGCTGGTGCTTGCCGTGATCGTCGTCGGCTGCTTTTTCGTGCTGGCGCCGTTCCTCACGGCGCTGCTGTGGGGATTCGTCCTCGTGTGCACGACGTGGCCGGTGTTTCACGCCGTCCGCCGGCTTGTGCGCGGAAGCGATTCGTGGGCGTCGCTGATTATGACGCTGGGCATCGCGGCAGCGTTGATCGGCCCGTTCGTCGTGGTGGGATTTTCGCTCGCCGATGACGCGTCGCAGCTATTCGAAGCCGGGCGCCGCACACTCGCCGAGGGACCGCCGCACGCGCCGGCGTGGGTGTCGAACCTGCCGCTGATCGGGCCGCGCGCTGCGGCGTACTGGGACAACCTGGTGAGCGACCGCACGAAGCTGCTCGCTGAGATCAAGGCGAACCTGGATCCGATCCGCGAGTTCGCGGTCGGCGGCGGTGCGGCGCTCGCAAAAGGATTGCTCCAACTCGCGTTCTCGGTGTTCATCGCTTTCTTTTTGTATCGCGACGGCGAAGCGATGGCGCGAAGGCTGATGGGGACGATCGTGCGCATTTTTGGCGAGCGCGGACGCCATCTTGCAGAGCTGGCGGTCAATACCACGCGCGGGGTCGTCTACGGCATCCTGGGCACCGCGCTGGTGCAGGGTGTGCTGGCCGCGATAGGTCTCGAAATTGCCGGCGTGCCCGCTGCCGCTCTGCTCGGATTGATCACCTTCTTCCTCTCGCCGATCCCCATCGGTCCGCCACTGATATGGCTGCCTGCGGCCGCGTGGCTGTACTTTCACGGACAGACCGGTTGGGCAGTCTTCATCCTTGTGTGGGGCGCAGCGGTGGTGAGCAGCGTCGACAACTTCGTCAAGCCGCTGATCATAAGCCGCGGCAGCAATATGCCGTTTGTGCTGGTGCTGCTGGGCGTGCTCGGCGGTGCGGTCGCCTTCGGATTTATCGGCGTGTTCCTTGGGCCGACGCTGCTCGCGATCGGTTACGCACTGCTGGCCGAATGGAGCAGGGAGCCAGGCGAATCGTTTCCCGGCGACAAGAAGGACGACCGCAAACCGAATAAACGCGGGCGCTGGCTCAGGAAGCCCAAGGAAGATCTGAAGAAGACGTAAGGGCGCGCGTCAGTTAAAATTGCGCCTTCGCAAGGGAATCGGTGCGTGCAATGCGCGCCACGGGAAGCTAAGCGGCATCTCGGAGAGGTGGATGAGCGGTTTAAGTCGCACGCCTGGAAAGCGTGTTTAGGTTTACCCCTAACGCGGGTTCGAATCCCGCCCTCTCCGCCAGGTTTTTCATAGGGAAAAGGCGCTTTCGGGGGTGGGTCTGTGGCCAAATCGTGGCCAAATCCGCACTTCTCGTGATCTGATTTGAGTTCAAAAACGCCCCAATTTTTAGCTCATAGATCGGCTCCAAAATCGCGGGCCACGCAATCAATGATGGTTCGCCGCGTAGCTTAATTATCAAATCCATGCCGATGCTCGCTCGCCAGCGTGATCAACGGCGTATCGAATAACACAGCCCCACCGGGCCATTCGCTCACGAGGCGGCACACGGCGTAATCTTGAGTCGGTGCAGGTCGACGAGATCGCGGCCCCAGGGCGGCGCAATCTTCTACGCGTTATCGGTCGCCGCGATCGCTAGCAGAAGGTCGCTCATCTCGACTAGCACGAGTGATGATTTGATTGACTCGATGTCGCTGGCCACGCGCCATTTCTGCCCCAACCGATGATGCGGCCGCCGTTGTCATACGAAGCAGACAATCGCAATCCTGCGCTATCCCATAGCCGAATAGAGGCAGCGCCGGGCGGCACAGACAATGCTATGCGATCTGATCGGGTTGCACGGTCTCCGAGAAAGAGCAACGCCCTCTTCGACCTCTTGCTGCCCTCGATATCAGCGTTGCCAACGGCAGCAATACCGCGACCGCGGTCATTTGAGTGATGCTGGTCAACTGGAGCTATCGGCCACTTTCGACGTTCAGTACCTGAATCTCGAGGCCCGAAAGCTGCCGTCGGGTAGCGTGAATCCGGAGCTAGCACCTCGTAGTGGTGGGCGCGGCGTAGCTTAGAGACAACGTAGCGATGGATCACGCACAAAGCGCAGGTAGGAGCGCACCTTGCGGATGCCGCCCTGGTCGGCGAACATGCGCTCCGCTTCCTCATCCGAGATGAAGGGCAGCACCACGGTATCATCTCCCGGCTGCCAGTTCGCCGGAGTGGCCACTCGATACTTCGCCGAGAGCTGCAGGGCATCGAGGATGCGCAGTATTTCATTGAAGTTGCGGCCGATGTAAGCCGGGTAGGTGAGGATCAACTCGACTCGCTTCGACGGCGAGATAATGAACACACAGCGGACTGTCATGGTCTCGCCCAAGCCGGTCCCGTGGCGGAACGTGGTCGGGTCGAGCATGCCAAAGAGCATCGACACGCGGCGATCCTTGTCCGCGATAATTGGGAAGTTTACCTGCGTATGTTGCGTCTCATTGATGTCCGCGATCCAGCGCTCGTGGTCGCTAGCGCTATCAACGCTCAGACCGATGACCTTGGTGTTGCGTGCGCTCCACTCATGCTGGAGCTTGGCGGTCATCCCGAATTCGGTGGTGCACACCGGCGTGAAATCGGCCGGGTGCGAGAAGAACACGCACCACGAATCGCCAATGAACTCGTGGAAGTTGATTGGACCCATGCTGGTCTCGGCGGTGAAGTCCGGGACGCTGTCACCGATGCGGATATAACCCTGCTTCTTCAGCTGCTCCTGCGTCTTGGTGAAGACGCCGTCCGGCCCCAAATACTTGTACTCGAACGACTTGTGCCCCACCTCGTCGAGGTCCGGCAGCAGGGTCTCGTATTCGTGGTCGAGCACCTTGACGATGCGCTTCTTCACCGATCCGGCGAACGCGAACGTCCCATCTGGCCGCCGCATCAGCGGCAGGTCGAAGCGGAACGAGCTGTCATCCAGGAAGTCCTCCTCTTCCCTGGTGTTCGCCCGCTGCATGACCTTGTTCCGGTGAGGGAACCGGCCGAAGCGCTGTATTACCGCAACGTGTCGGTGAAAGATTTCGTGGAAGACGTTCAGCGGGTCATCCGGCGCGAGTTCTTCCATCGCGCGTTCCCACTCCTCCATGCACAAAAGCTGGTCGTCCAACCCTTCGGAGTGAGTCAGCACCAAGCACAGGAAGACCCGCTCGATCGGGCGCAGGCGCGCACCCACGCCGACGCGCAGTCCACGCTTTACCAGCCGCTGACAGTGCGCGTCGCACGCATACATCCGCGGCGTGTCGCGGTACATGTTGCGGGTGAACTGGTCGAGCATGATCACCAGTGCCACTAACAGGCGCGGGTGCTCGACATTCAGAGCCCAGTGGTCGTACTGTCCCGTGGACGCCAGGGCTACGTCCGTTCCGAACCGGTTCAAGATATCCTGGTCCGTCTGCTCGGACTTGCCGAACCAGAGGTTCAGGCATTCTTCGATATTCGGGCGGACCATGTATTGCAGGACTCGTTCAGCCTTGTCGATCTCCGCCGTCGCGAGCTGTATGCGGTCGGTCTGGAGCAGCATGCGCAGCTCATGCCCAAGACCGTCCAAGTCGGATCCGGAGAGTGTGTCGCGCCCTTCCAGGCCGGCCAGGATCACCTGCAGGCTCTGCTGGATACGCTGACCCAGCACCTCGGCCGGTGCGATGGAGAGCAAATTGTTCATCTCCCGAAGCTTCCGTACGAGACTCCCCATGAACGTGATCGCCCGCTGCGGATCGTTTTGCATCAATGGGATGAACTCGTCGTAGGTGGTCGCGACGCATTCGGCATCGGTCACCGCCTTGACAGTGGCTGATCGCGGACCCGGCTCGATCAGGGACATTTCACCGAATACGTCGCCGGCGGTAAGCGTTGCGACGGTCTTGGCCTTCGCTTCCCGGCCGACGCTAACCTCGACCGCGCCTGAGACGATGAGGAACGCGGTGTTACCGTCCTCCCCCTCGGAAATAATCGTATCCCCAGTCCTAAGCTTCACGGTCTGCATTGATGTCACCTCGAGGACAGCCGACTACCAGTCCAGGGTTGTTGGCGGTTTGATAGGTACGCAGTTTGATTACATTACATAGCGGTTCCCAACGCAAGAACTCGAGTCCTACTCACCGACGGGCCCGAAGCGTGGAGCCAGCGCATAGCCCGCATTAACGGCCAAGTCACAGAATCCGTAGATATCATACGGGCCTCGCTGCCGCCTACGCCCTTTGAAATCTCGGAGGAACGGAGGTCCGTATTGGCGGGGTAGTTGACATGATCGCGCTTGGGGGGAGCCGCGCTTACACAGCGACACAGTCTGTTGCCTTTGTTCCACGGTACTGCACGCCCATCAGCCTTTGGGGACGGTGTTGGTGTCGGCGCACATGGACGGCTCCTTCGTAGTAGAAAGGAGCCTTATCTTGATCGTAGATCAAGCGCGCTTGTCTACCCACAACAGCCAGTCGACATTCTCACAAGCAGACGCCCACGTTGCACGGCCCGCATGAGAGGGGGCCGAGGCACGACGTACCAAGAGCAGCGCAACGGGCTTGGTTAATTGTGCTTGCGACGGTCGACTTGGACCAGCACAGCGAAATCCGAACCTTTGCTCGCATGATCGAAACACCTAAACATCGCGGTCCGAGCAATGGCCATGGGCCGGAGGGTCGTAGCCGTCACGGTTGCTCGACCGTCTCCTCCAATGCGAGGTCTATCGCTTGCTCAAGCGTCAACGAGCGGCCGTCCTGCCAGGCACGGTCAAAGGCAGCGTCATCTTCAAGGGCTGCTCGGGCCGCGGCCACCCGTTGGTCCTGGCGGGAACGATCCTTGGGCTCAAGCGCCGATCCGATCTCCGCTCGGAGGCACTCTGCCCTGCCCCAGATGCGGGTGGCACGGAGGGGGCTGCCGAGCGAAGCGGCCACTGCCGCAAGCTGCTCCAGCGAAATAATAATCCCAAGCTTGTCGCCCACTTGGCGCCTCAGCGTCAAGCTTTCCGCGTGCAGCGCGCGTGCTGCGGCAAGTTCGCCCTGTTCATAAGCCCTGCCTCCAAGGTTTTCCAATGTGGTGGCAATAGCCCCTCGGTCTCCGAGCTCCCGCCAGATCGCTAGGCTCTCCTCGAGATGTGTCCGGCAACCACGATAATCGCCCTGTGCGGCGGCCAGGCTTCCCAGGTTGTTCAGCCCGGCGGCCAAGCCCCATCGGTCGCCCCGCTGTCGCTCGATCACCAAGCTCTCCTCGTACAGCGTGCGGGCCGAGGCATAGTCGCCCTGACTTCTCATAACCATCCCTAGGTTGTTCAGCGCGACGGCGATGCCCCGCTGGTCGCCCAGTTGCCGCCAAATAGCCAGGCCTTCCTCGTGCTGCGCTCGGGCGGCGGGATAGTCGCCTTGCCAGTAGGCCAGTAGGCCCGCCGCAGTGAGCACCTTCGCGCGCTCCGTCGTGCAGGCCTCAGCTCCCGCCATTCCCAACACCCGCAAACACGAGTCCCGACCCTCCGAGAGATGTCCCCGGTTAATCCAGTAACGCTGAAGCGCCGCGCAAAGCCGAAGTCCTGCTCTCGATCCCGCTTCCGAGAGGCTCCACGCAACCGCCGAGCGAAAGTTGTCGTGCTCCTCTTCCAGACGCTCAAACCACTCGCTCTGGTCTGCTCCCTTCAGTTTCGGCGCCGCCTCCTCTGCCAAGGCCAGGAAGTAATCTCGATGTCGGTCCCGCACCACCTCGCCGCCCCCGCTCTCCAACAGCCGCTCGCGGGCGTACTGCCGCACAGTCTCCAGCAGCCGGTAGCGAGAGTGTCCGTCGTTCTGCTGCACCATCACTAGGCTCTTGTCGGCGAGTGATGTCAGCAGATTAAGCACGTCCCCGTCCTCCCCACCGTCGGCGACGCAAACCTGCTCCGTCGCTTCCAATGTCCACCCGCCGACAAACACTGACAGTCGCTGGAACAGCCACTTCTCCGGTTCGCGCAGCAAGTCGTAGCTCCAGTCGATCAACGAGCGCAGCGTCTGCTGGCGCGGCAGCGCTGTGCGTGAGCCACCGGTGAGTAGTCGGAATCGCTGGTCCAGCTTGCCCCTGATCTCTTCTAGTGAAAGGGACCGCAACCGCGCCGCAGCTAACTCGATGGCCAGCGGAATCCCGTCAAGTCGAAAGCAGATGGAAGCGAGCGTGGAAGCGTTCTGGTCAGTAATGTCAAAGTCAGCGTGGGCGAGGTACGCCCGGTCGGTGAACAGTTGCACCGCCTCGAAGGGCGCGACGGAGGCTGCCGTGTACGCCTGCTTCGGGTCGGGCAGTGATAGCGATGGCACGCGGTACGCCTGCTCGCCCCCCATCCCGAGTGCTTCCCGGCTGCTCGCGAGAATTGTCACCTGTGGACATTGACGCAGGATGGTGTCGACCATCCGCGCGCAGCCGTCGAGCAGGTGCTCACAGTTGTCGAGCAGTAACAGGAGGTGCTGGTCCTTAAGGTGCTCGGTGAGTGTCTGGATGATCGGTTTGCCCGGCTCTTCCTTCAGGCCCAGCACGGTGGCCACCGTCTGTGCGACCAGGCCCGGGTCCGCGAGCAGCGCGAGTTCCACCATCCAGGCCCCGTCGGGGAAGCGCTCGAGAGAGTCGGCGGCGACCTGCAGGCTGAGACGCGTCTTGCCGCAGCCGCCGGAGCCGGTCAGTGTCAACACGCGGCTCTTGGTAAGCAGTCGCTTCAATTCGGCAAGTGCCCGCTCACGCCCAATGAAGCTCGTGGTCTGCTGGGGCAGGTTGTTCGGCGTGGCCTCCAGCGAGCGCAACGCCGGAAACTCTTTCCGCAGGTCAGGGTGCACGACTTGGTAGACGTGCTCGGCGGTCGACAGGTCCTTGAGCCGAACCCGACCGAGATCGCGGAGCGACACCGCGGCTGGAAGAATTTCCCGGACGCCATCGACCACGGCCTGCGACAGTAACACCTGTCCGCCATGCGCCGCGCTCATGATGCGCGCCGCACGATTGACGGGGCTGCCGAAGTAATCGTTGTCGCGGCGCTCGACCACTCCCGCGTGCAGGCCGCAACGCACGCGCAGCGGCACACCATGGGTGGCGACCGGATCGGCGAGCGCCTGTTGCAGGTCCACCGTCGCGACGAGCGCGTCGAGCACATCGTCAAAGGCGGCGTACATACCGTCGCCGGTCATCTTCACCACCGTGCCGTGATGACCTTCGATCGCCTTTCGCGCGAGCGCGTCGTGCGCGGCCAGTGCGGGCTTCATCCGCTCGGGCTCCTGCTCCCATAGGCGAGTGCTGCCCTCGATGTCCGTGAACAGGAAGGTCACGGTGTCTGCGGGCATTCGTGGGTCCGCAGGAGTTGTCGGAGGCATAACGGTGGGAGCGGAATTCAGGCGCCGAAAAACACATTCTGCAAGCCACTCGCCGGTTGCGCAACGGGTCATCACCTTCGGGCAACGACGCCTTGGCCGATCGCTCTGCGCGAGTCTTGCTAAGCAGGCGGTGCGTTAGGCTGCCCGTGGCCGCTCGTTGACCAACACGAATGCATCTCGCCTCACGACCCTCGCCAGTCACACGTCCGACGTAGACAACCGTGCGCTTCGTCGCCGCGATTCCGGTCATTGACTTCGACACGGCATGCGTCTCTGACCGGCCACAACGAGTCGTAGCACCTCGCTCTCCTAAGCGGACGGTCACCGGTTCAGTCGGTTCGCTGCGCACATCCAGGTGACACCAGACGCGACGTACCATTGGCGGTCACTCGATCATTCCAAGTTGGCAGAGAGCGTGGCGATGATAGGGCACGAACGCGGTCGCTGACCCGCTGCACACTCGGTGATCAACCCCTTGAGTGTGCGGCGCATCTGCGTCAGGTCGGCGATACGCTTCTCGATCAGCGCGAGCTTCCGCTCGGCGAGCAGCCGAGTCTCCCTACAGCTCTGACCGTCTTCCAGCCGCAGCAAGTTGGTGACCTCTTCCAGCGTAAAGCCGAGTTGCTGCGCGCGTTTGATGAAGCGCACCCGCGACACCGCCGATGTAGCGTAACGCCGGTGCCCGCCGAGCGGCTTGTAAGGTTCATCCACGAGACCGCGACGATGGTAGTAACGAATGGTCTCGACGTTCACGCCGGCCGCTCTAGCGAGTCGCCCGATGGTCAGTTGCTCATTCATTGCACCCCCTTGATTCCGTACCATGGTACGGGGTGCATGCTACGCTCGCCGCAAGACTTTTGGAGGAATCGCAGTGGTTGCATTGAATGCCAAAGGATCGCTGGTGGCCGGGGTTCTGGCCGCCATCGGTGCCTCCGTGTGTTGTGTGGGGCCACTGGTGCTGCTCGCCCTCGGTATCGGCGGCGCGTGGATCGGCAACCTCACGGCGTTCGAGCCCTATCGGCCCGTGTTCATCGGCCTGACGCTGCTCTTCCTCGGACTTGCCTTCCGCAAGCTGTATCTGGTGCCACAGGTGTGCACGCCAGGCACGCAGTGCGCCGACCCGCAGACCGCCAAGCGACAGCGACTGATCTTCTGGTCGGTCAGCGTCCTTCTCCTCGGC
This sequence comes from uncultured beta proteobacterium, assembly GCA_963732105.1. Classification (GTDB taxonomy): domain Bacteria; phylum Pseudomonadota; class Gammaproteobacteria; order Burkholderiales; family Casimicrobiaceae; genus PALSA-1003. Next base: position 220,539 of record CAVSYL010000016.1, on the reverse strand, counting down.
CTGTTGGCCGTGCCGTGGTTTGCACCGCTGTTTTACTGACAGGAGATTTCCGTGCGTAGATTGCTCTTCGCCGTCCTTCTCGCCACGCCGCTCAGCGTGCTTGCCGCCGACCCGCAAACAGTCGTTCTCGACGTTCAGAACATGACATGTGAACTTTGCCCGATCACGGTCAAGAAGGCGCTGGACAAGGTGCCCGGCGTCGCCGCCACCAAGATCGACCTCGCCAAGAAGACGGCGACCGTGAAATTCGACCCGGAGCGGGCCACCGTCGCGGCGCTGGTCAAGGCCACGACCAACGCGGGCTATCCGTCGACCGCGCACAACTGAGCCGCCGATGACCGTCGTGCTCGACTCGGTGCTGACCTGTCCGCACTGTGGCTTTGCCGCGCATGAAACCATGCCCACGGACGCCTGCCTGTTCTTCTACGAGTGTAGCAACTGCAAGACCCGTCTTCGTCCGAACCGAGGCGATTGCTGCGTGTTCTGTTCCTTCGGCTCGGTCAAGTGCCCGCCAATTCAGGAGACGCACACCTGCTGCGGCTGACCGTTCTGTTGTCGCTGGCGGGCAGCGACCACGATCCTGTGGCCGCTTTTTGCGGGCACGTATGGCCGGAGTTGAAGTTACCCACGTTTCGTGGACAGTTCCAGGCGGGCACAATGGCCTTAGGAGGGCTGTGTCATGGAACGCAAGGAACGCAGGCACCATACCCGGGAGTTCAAGCTTGAGGCGGTGCGGTTGGCTGCCGTTGGAGACAAGACCAAGGCCAAGGTGGCGCGGGAACTAGGCGTTCGGGTAAACCAGCTGCGCCAGTGGCGCCTGGACTTCGAGGAAGAGGAGCGCAACGGCGTTGCCAAGCAAGAGTTGCCGTCGTTATCGCGACCCGCGCGGTCGACGAGGGGTATCCGCCGCGCAAGGCGTACGTTCTTGCGGCGCTCGTCAGCTGCGTGGCCGGTGTCGCGCTGAGCGAAACGTTCGGATGGGCATGGCGAGTACTCGTCCTCACCGGGCCCATGCCCGCGACCCGTCCCTGGCTCCAGGCCGATACGGCCCTCTACTTCCGTCCCATTTTCGCGGTCACGAACTGGTTTCTCATCGGATCGGCGGCGGTGTTCGTCTATGCCGGCCGGCGTGCGGCGATGCGTACCGAGGCGCGCCTGCGCGCGGCAGAACTGGACCGGATCCGCCGTTCCAAGCTGGCGGTGGAGTCGCGCTTGCAGGCGATGCAGGCGCGCGTGGAGCCGCAGTTTCTGTTCAACACGCTGGTCCAGGTCGAGCGGTTGTACGAGCTCGATGCTGCACTGGCTGCACGCATGCTCGACGATCTGATCGCCTACCTGCGCGCCGCGATGCCGCGGATGCGCGACACATCGTCGACCCTCGCACAGGAACTTGAGCTTGCGCGCGCATATCTCGACATCGTCCGCATGCGACTCGGCGAACGGCTCGTCATCACTATACAGGCGCCGCCGGGAGGAGAAGATATACGCATGCCGCCCATGATGCTTCTGCCGCTCATCGATCACGCGATCGTGCGCGGCTTCGCTCCGCGTAACACCGAAGGCGAGATCAGCGTTCATAGCGACGTCGACAACGGAAGGTTACGCTTGACGATTACCGACAGCGGCGCAGGGTTCGTGCCCGACTCAGACCGCGGAGGTCTAAACGCCATTCGCGAGCGACTCACCGCGTTGTACGGTGACCAAGGCACTTTGCAGCTTCGGCGATCGGATGGCGCATCTACCCAGGCCGTCCTCGATATTCCGCTGGAACATCGATCGCCGCTTGGAGATTCGGGCTGATGGCGACGCGAGCGCGGAGCACGCTCCTAGCACCTCGTATTGACTACTATTGACACAGTTTCGACCGCCCGCTGTTGGCCGGTCAGAGTCTTTCCGGAGCCTGCGAAATACTGATTTCCCCATTGGATCGGGGTCCGTTCTCGGGATAGAGTCGATAATCCAGTTGATCGGCGTTTGGCGAATGGCCCACAGTTACCGAGATTCCATCTGCGCCAGAATAGAATGTTAGTTCATCCGTGGCGATTGGCTCAATTCGATCCATGCCGTCGGACGAGAAAGTAGACGCCATGCACACTTCGCAGCGCGCGCAGGAATATTCACCGTCCAAGCCTGTTGCAACGCGCGCAGCATTGGCTGAGCTGTGGCAAGCGGCCCGTCTATCCGACGAACCACTGTCGCAAATCAGACTCACTGGTGCGGAACCCGTGCTGCCATCCTCATTCGCAGTCGGCACCGCAGCCCAGGCCAGCATTGCGGCATCGGCGCTCGCTGGCGCCGAATTATGGCGCCTGCGCGGCGGACGGCACCAACTTGTCACCGTCGACATGCGCCATGCAGCCATGGAGTTCCGTAGCGAGCGCTATTTCCGTGTTGACGGAAAGAGACCTGCTGAGATTTGGGACAAGATCGCAGGCACATACCGCTGCGGTGACGGGCAGTGGATTCGTATGCACACCAACTTCCCGCATCACCGCGACGGGGTGCTTGCGCTGCTCGCCTGCGATTATGACAAGGCTGCGGTACAACAGGCGCTGCTTGACTGGGGCGCGGAGGAGTTTGAAGCGGCTGCAGCGCAAGCCGGACTCGTGGTCACCGCGAAGCGATCCTTCGAGGAATGGGACCAACATCCACAAGGCATGGCGGTGGGCGCGCTGCCAGTATTCTCAATCGAATGTATCGGCGACGCGCCTCCCCAACCGCTTCCCGCTGCGCCGCGCCCACTGGGCGGCGTGCGTGTGCTCGATCTCACGCGAATCATCGCCGGTCCGGTGTGCGGCCGTACGCTCGCCGCGCATGGTGCAGACGTACTGCTTGTGACGGCGCCCCATTTACCCGCGATCGCACCATTGGTGATCGACACGGGGCGCGGCAAGCTGTCGTGCCAGATCGATTTGCGCGACCCGGTCGGGCGATCCACGCTGCGCGCTTTGTTGCGAGATGCCGATGTCTTCGTCCAGGGCTACCGCCCCGGCGCGCTCCAAGCCTTAGGATTCGGCCCGGAAGAGGTGGCGCGACTTCGTCCCGGTATCGTCTATGTATCGCTGTCCGCATATAGCCATGCCGGGCCGTGGGCCGATCGGCGCGGTTTCGATTCGCTCGTGCAGACCGCGAGCGGCTTCAACGAGGCTGAAGCGCAAGCGGCGGGGACAGATCAACCGAGACCGTTGCCGGCCCAAGCACTCGATCACGCTGCGGGCTACCTAATGTCCTTCGGGGCCATCACTGCGCTCGCGCGCCGCTGTACTGAGGGCGGCAGCTGGCATACAAGGGTGTCGCTCGCGCAAACCGGAAAATGGCTGCGCCAGCTCGGTCGAGTCGAAGACGGGTTGTCTAGCGATGAAACAAGCTTCGACGATGTTCAAGCCCTGTTGGAGGAGCGCGAGTCAGGATTCGGACGCTTGACCGCGATCCGGCACGCAGCGCAACTTTCAGAGACCCCAGCGAACTGGGAGCGTCCTTCGATGCCGCTTGGGGCCCATCTTGCGGCGTGGCCAGAATGAAAATGGTCAGACCAAGCTGTTAGTTTCGATCAAAACACTTGACCCCGTAGCCGACACTCGCGGGGGACGGGTCAGGGTCGAAACTTGATCGCTGCCTGTCAGTCGACGCTATCGGTCGTACGCAGGTGTTCACATTCGGCGTGCGCTGCCCACCGGCGCTGGCTGCACTGCATTTGCATGCAGCGATACAGCGAGAACTGCGTACGCGCACCGCAGGCCTCGCGCGGACTGCCTGGGGCGCGCGAGGCCTGCTGCTGCGCCACGCGCGTTGGGGGCGAGGTGGGCGCGGCGGGCTGCGGGACTGCAGCTGGAGTGTCGGGCGTTGCGGCCTCGGCGCGCGTGGCAGCCGGGGCGCTGGCGGGAGACGCAGGCGTGGTAGCGGCCGCCGGTGAGTCCGCGGCAGCTGGCTCCGTTGGCATCGGCTTCACGGCCCCGGCGTCCGCGGCAATCGGCGGTGTCACGGGTGCCGCAGGGCCTATGGCAGACGCGGACACAGCGGCGCTGTCCCCAGCACCAGTGTCACGGTTGATGCCAAGGACATCGAGCACGCGCCCCACCTGGCGTTCCTCGCGAAACTCATGCGTGCCGATAAGCAGCAGCGCCAGCAGTAGCAGCACCGCACCGCTCCACATCGCGATGCGTCGGGGGTTGGGCACTGGGCGTGCGAATGCCGCGCGCTCCGACGGATCGTCATCGATGCGCGCGGCGCCGGAGGTTGCCAATGGGTCGGGATCGGGCGCGAACGTAAGGACGGCGTCGAGATCTTGCGCTACACGGGCCGGCGGTGCTGGCGCCGGCGACGATGCAACGGCATCGCTCAGCACAGGGGCAGCGGTCCATGCCGCGCTGACGGGTCCACCTGCGGCCGGATGTGAGGCATCCAGGCGCTCGCGCATCTGATCGACGCTTTGCGGCCGCTCAGCGGGATAGATTGACAAGGCGCTGTCGAGCGCGTCCAGCAGGGACGCGCTGTAGCGCAGCCGCGGCCAGGTCAGGCACAGCCGCTGCGCCGTCTCCGCGAGTGTTTCACGCCGTGCTGTGCCGGGAGCACCGAAGGCTGGCGCGGGCAACTGCCCGCTCATCCAGTAGCGCGCGACGCCGGCCAACGCATAGAGGTCGAACGAGGGTTGGAGCGGAATGTCGGCTTCGACAATCTGCTCGATCGGCGCGAAGCAGGGTTCCTCGCCGGTTGTCACCGCATCGACCCGATCGCTGGCGATCGCACGGCCCGCCTCGCCGGGACCTAGCAGCAGCGGTCGGTTACCGGCCAGCATCAAAATATTAGACGGCGTGACCTTGCCGTGACATCCCCCGGCGTGATGAAACGCCCTCAGCGCGCCTAACAGCGCGTCAAGCAGTGCGCGCAGTGCCCCTTCGTCGGGTGGTTCGTTCACGTCCCGGCGCACCTCGAGCAGCCTCCTCGCCGGGTAGCGCGGCATGACGCGGTAGGCTGTTGCATTGGCTTCGCATAAATGCACGACGCGCACCAGCGAGGGATGGTCGCATCGGGCAAGCGTGCGGGTTTCACTGATAAAGGCCTGCAGCCCTTTCGCAAAGTCATCAGCCTGCGCGGAGGTCCGTGGCGTGACTTGCGCTTCATCACTACGCTGTGCAAGCCGCGCCGGCATGTACTCCGCGATCGCCACGGGGACCGCAAGCGCGCGGTCCGTGGCCGCGTAGACGATCACGACGCGCCCCGCGCCGATGATTCTCTCAATCTCGAACTCGTCCACCCGAGCCCCCGCGGGCAAGGCGCGGGCGGCGGACGCGATAGGGCTGTCAGGCAGCTCCTCGTTCAATGCAGCGAAAGTCGGCTCTGGAAGCTTCATTCGAATCGCCTCGGCACAAAACTTGGATTACCTTGGTCAAGCTTGGTTCGGTGCCGCTGCGACTAGCTTAAAACTCGCGGCGAAGTTGCCCCTCGCCGTGTCCCTGCAGCCATCATCGAGCCTTGCGCGTCACGTGCGGCAGCGGGTCCCATGAAGACTGGGCAGCGCAGATATTTCACTCCCTGGACTTCGAGCCGTTGGGCCCGCTCGGCGCCTCACGCGGGCGCGGTCTGACGCCGGATCGCCAGTTGCCAATTTCGCCCACGCTACGCCTCCAGATATAGAAACATATATCGAAATGTATATCCTCTCCATTTTACAGTTGTTGTGTACGCCGGCGTCGAGCGGCTTCGCGTTTTTGGAACTCCAACCTGGTGCAGACAACGAGATCCTCGCGCGCCATGCGTGCGCCGCAGGACGGCCCAGGGCATCCCCACTCCTGCGTACTGCCGGAAAATTTTACAACGCAACAAACTTGTCACGCACAGATTGTTGATTATTCTAAGTTGCACAATTCTTGCTTTATATGTCAAACGCTAGGAAGCTCTACACGAGCGGTAACGTGTGCGCGTTTTTGGTTGAATTCACCGTTCCATTTTTGCGCGCGGCTAATTGTGAAGTAACGATGATTTTGGATAGGCTTGCGTCGAATAAGCTTGGCTTGCGGTTAGAGAACGCGATAACGGTTGGCGGCCGCAATATTGTCACCCGAACATGACGCGCTTCCCTGCGCGACTATGGGCCTCGCAGATCGATAGAGTTTTCTCGCCTCGCTTGTCTGCGGCGGTCTGGGTCTTGGCGACCGCTCCGACGACGTCGTCGTGAAGTTTGCGGCCCCGATCCTTCAGACGTTTGCCGTCGGGCCTATGTTGATCGGCTCATGACTTACCGCACCAAAACACGTTTGGTTTGATAGTGGAATAGTACACGCAAGCGAACATCAGATGGGGGGCTGATGAATGTGACTCGAGACAGGCGTTCGCATTATTAAAGTTATGCATCCAAGAATTCCCTCAACCAACGCAACAATTTTCGCCCCAATAGTCCGCGGCGTCTGAACGACTATGCGGGCCCCTGCGCTGAACTGGATCTGGATGCTGCTAAGTCGTCGAGAACGAAGCCGTGCCAATCCCGACGGTGGCCTCCCGGCTTCCATCCGCGCTTACCCAAATCGCGACACCGTCGCAGTAAATGCGTATAGCGACGGGAATGCTCACGGCGCGGCGGAAGCGGCGCTGTCGCCGGCGCCGGAATCAAATAACGCGATGGCGAGGCTCCTTGCCGCCGCGAGCCATGACTTGCGGCAGCCGCTTCAGGCCATTGGGCTCTGGGTCGAGTTGCTCCGTATGCAGGCCGAGGGTCAGGAGACACGGCGCATCCTCGGCAAGGTCTACGAAACAGCGCGTGGACTCGAGCGCGTAGTGAATTCGTTGCTCGAGATTTCAAGGCTCGATCTTGGGGCAATCGAAATCAACATCGTGGAATTTCCGATACGCGAGTTACTCGAAAGAATTGCGGCGACATTCGGCCCAATTGCGTGTGAGCGTAACCTCGCGCTCGTAGTGCGTGACTCGGCGGCAATCGTGCGGTCGGATCCGCTGTTGCTCGAGCGTGTGTTGTCCAATTTCGTCTCGAACGGTGTTGGCCATAGCGAGCGCGGCGGCGTCCTCGTCGGTTGTCGCAAACGGGGAGCGTATTTGTCGTTGGAAGTGTGGGATACCGGCGTCGGCATTCCACAAGATCGACAAGCGGACATATTCCAAGAGTTCGCGCAGTTGCATCCCGAGGGCAGGGATCGAGGCCGCGGGGTCGGGCTGGGGCTGTCAATCGCAAAGCGAGTCGCCGCAATGCTCGGTCACTCAATCTATGTCGACTCGCGCGTGGGCAAAGGGTCGTGTTTCCGTGTTCACATTCCGCTGGTGACGGCGCGCGACAACTGGAAACCGCAAGTCCAACGGCAGGACGACATAGCCAGCGCAATTTACGGTGCCTTCGTCGTCTTCATCGATGACGAGAAGGAGCTTCGCGATGCGATGCGATTGTTGCTGGCCAAATGGGGATGCCATGCTGTTGTGGTTGCGTCAGCAACCGAAGCGATTGCCGCACTCTCGGAACATCTCCGCACGCCGGATCTCATCATCGCCGACTACAACCTCGGCGACCGCACGACTGGCCTTCAGGCCATACGAGAGATACGCTCTGCGCTTGACGAAAATGTTGACGCCATCGTTATTAGCGGAGAACGAGGTGCGTTTGTCGACAAAGCGCTCGCCGCGTCCGGCATCCGTCTGCTACGTAAACCCGTTGATCCAGACACGTTGCGCCGACAACTTGGCGAGTCGCTGACTAACTTGCGCGCGAGCGTTCCACCCGCGCAACCGGTGGCACAATCCGATCGAAGCGCAAGCCGAGCTGATGTGCAGCGACGATAGCCTGAGTGCGCGTAGTGACGTTGAGAGCGCGCAATACCGCGGTCACATGGCCCTTCACCGTCCCCTCTTTCAGACCGAGCTCGCGGCTGATTAGCTTGATCGGTTTGCCTTGCAGGACGAGATACAACACATCGGCTTGCCGCGGCGACAATCCAAGACTCCTCGGTGTGACGGGAGGAGTATCGCCTGTGGTACGCGCGTGAGGGTCTGGAACTGCCGGCCTGTGTAGCGAAGTCGACGGCCCACCCAGCAGTACAGCAGCGGGCAGGTAAATGCCCTTGGCAAGAACAAGGCGTAGCGCGTTGAGCATGATTTCCGAAGACGAACTCTTTGGAATGAATCCCATTGCGCCGAGGTCGATCGCGTGGCGAACCGTCGGCTCGTCTTCGAGACTCGACATGACGACCACGGGTATGTCGGTGTGACGTTCGCGCAACGCCACTAGTCCGTCGAGCCCGGACATTCCCCGCAGGTTGAGATCGAGCAACACCAGGTCGATGTCGTTATGGGTCCGGCAAAGCTCAAATCCCTCCTCGCAGTTCGACGCTTGCAGGAGATCGAGATTCGACGCGAGCCGGCGCAGGAGTAAGGCAACGCCTTCTCGGAAAAGCTGGTGGTCATCGACCAGAAGTATCTTCATCGCTTCCAAGTGGATCTGCAGCGCAATCCTCCGAGCGCTACCTAGTCTAATCGGCGCCGCGGGGACGCGCTAGGCCTACGGTCGGATTGGACGGTCAACTTGATCGCCCTGCAGGTGCAACCGCCCTCGCAAAACGCCTTGCGACATGGTGTACGCAACAACCACTGTTGGAAAGCATCCGATTTGTCCCCTCCAGTTGGCCCTCCCAACTGGCTCCCCCATCTGGATCTCCCATTTGGCGGAAGCGCGGAGCGCGCGATGAACGTAGTGTAAGCAGCGTGGCGACAGAGGTCGCCTTTCATTGAGGACATGAAGATGAAAACCCCCGTGATCTCGCGTCTGCTTGCGATGGCCGTTATGGTGGTATTTGCCGCACTGAGCTTCTCTGCGTTGGCAGGTTGGTCGCTAACACCCGCGGAAGTGGTTCCGAGCGGAACTCCCGAGCCCTTTCCGCTGTTACTGATCGGGGTCGCCGTGACAGCCGCTGGGGTGTTCCTGCGCGGCAGCCGGTGAATCAACGATTGATCGGCGCCAACGCTACAAAAATGCGATTTCGTCAATCAGTATCGAACCGTAGTTCTCGATGCGAAATAGCGTTGCGCGCGAGATGCAGTAGGTGGTTTGCAGATTCAAGTACGTGAAACAGACCCCTTGATTTCAGGACTTGTTTTTCTTTTCATAAGGACGATCTAGTGACGCGACTCAGCAGTCTCGGCAAGTGCAACAACAACGACGCAGTTCTGACCGGGGGTTCCGTCGTCGACAACGGAAGGACTACAACTGGAGTTTTCTTTGTGGGTCTGACCGGCGGTGCCATCGACAACAATCGAAAGACCACAAGCAGAGTTTTCGTTGACTCAACTGGGAATTTACAGACCCTCATTTTTGGTCGCTATTCTGAAATTGGAGAAAATCATGTCTACATGGTTGCTTAGATCCGCCGTTCCCGCAGTCTTGTCGCTCCTCGCCTTTTCGGCCCAGGCGGGCCCCCTTCCGGTTACGAACATTCAGTTCAATAATGTTGACGAACCCGTTCAACCCGGCAAACTCGCAAAAGGACTTTTTTAACTCCGTGAGGCCGATCGGCTGGTCGGTGGGTACGGCGGGCGCGGGCGGCAGCCTTACCTACGTCGGAATGCAAGGCTCCGAGGGCTTTGCGGGCGGCTCTGGCAATGTTTACCCCGTTTATACCACTCCCGGATTCTCGGATACCGTCCCGGCCGGCACCAACTTCTTTCAGGCGGACGGCAATCCCGAGTTCGAGAACACGATCTTCCAGACCATTTCAGGGCTGACGGCGGGCACGACGTACAGCCTGCAGTTCCAGCAGGCGGCCGGACAGCAAATCGGTTTTAGCGGCGACACCACCGAGCAGTGGAAAGTGTTTCTTGGCGTGGGCGGCATCGGTGTCAACTGCTCGTCCAACCCTTGCACAGTTACCGGCACCGCCAATAATCTGGAGGAAGATTCGACGCTGATGAACACCCCGTCGGATGATGAACACCGATTGGAATAATGTCAACCTGAGCTTTACGCCGACTGCCGCGGACTTTCGGTCCGGACGGGACAGCGGTACTGACATTCCTGGCATGGGGTGATGGCGGCAATACGACCAATCTTCCGCCGACGGTGTTCCTCGAGGGCGTGAATACGACGCCGACCGTTCCGGAGCCAGCAACGCTGTCACTCTTTGGCCTCGGCCTTGTAGGCCTTGGCGCGAGTTCGCGGCGTCGAGCGGGCAAGCGCACCATGGATGCATGATCGTCCGATCGGTCATCGTGCCCGGCATGTCCCGGGTACGATGATCGGCGTGCCGTTACATAAGGATTACGTTCTTGCCTTCATTCCTCGACCAGCAGCATCTTCTGGCGTTCCTGATGAGCTGGGTGAGGCTTTGCGCCTGGCTGCTGCTGCTCGCGCTGATCTTCTTGCCTCTTGAGCGGCTGTTCGCGCTGCACCCGCAAAAGTTCTTCCGCAAGGCCCTTGCCCAGGATCTGGGCTATTATTTCATCAGCGGTTTGGTGCCGGGTCTATTGCTCGCCGTGCCGCTTTCCCTTGTTGCCATGGGCGCCCACACTTTGGTCCCGTGGCGCGTGCAGACCGCGGTTGCGGCTTGGCCGCTCTGGCAACGCGTCATCGCCGGGGTGGTGGTCGGCGAGATCGGTTTCTACTGGGGCCATCGCTGGACCCACCAAATTCCCTTTCTGTGGCGCTTCCATTCGCTTCACCACAGCGCCGAACATGTCTACTTTTTGACCAGCGCGCGCGCCCATCCGATCGACAGCGTGTTCACCCGGCTGTGCGGCTTGATCCCGGTCTACATCTTGGGATAGCCGACCCCGCTCACGCCCGAGGGCGGTGCCGGTGTCGGCGCTGCTCGTGCTGGTCATCACCATGTGGGGCTTCTTCATCCACTCCAACGTGCGCTGGCGGCTGGGTCCGCTGGAATGGTTGATTGCGACACCCGCGTTCCACCACTGGCACCATACCCTGGGCGAGCAGCGAGACCGCAATTATCGCCCCGATGCTGCCATGGATCGACCGGATCTTCGGGACTTACCATCTGCCTCGGAACGAATGGCCGTCCGCCTACGGCATCGAGGCCAGACTGCCCGATTCGTTGGGCGCACAATTGCTGTATCCCTTGCGTCTGGCGCGCGATGGCAGTTTACGCGGGGCCGCTGATGGACCGGTCATCGCCGATGGGATGGTAACCGCGAAATCTGCAATGTGAATTTTGGTGGACCCCGGTTTTGGCTCTCCACTGTTTCCTGGAAGCGGACAAATTGGCCAGTTACCGGTTAGCCCGAGCGGCAATAGGTCTGTCTTCCCAACAGAGGATAGCCCGCAATGAGCGTCGCTCGACGGGACGACGGAGCAGCGAGCTCGGCTGGTGATCTGTAACCGGAGCCTCAGGCCGGTGGCAATGCCGGTTTTTCACGCAATCGCACGTTCTGTGGATGCTCGCGGCTTGGTGGGACGAAAAGGAGGTCGACGTGATGACGACGGCACCGAGCGGGGACGCGCATCGCCCTGGGCACATGAATCGCAAACAACGCCGATCAGCAATAAAAAGGCACAACCCGGTGCTGCAGACATCGTCATCGGCCGTTCAACAGGTATTGACTGCCGGTCTTCAACATCACCAGGCCGGGCACTTGGAGGAAGCCGAGCGGCTCTTCCGGCAAGCTCTGGCGATGAATCCGCGCCACTCCGACAGCCTTCACATGCTTGGGGTGATCGCTTACCAGACGGGACGCTGTGATCTGGCCGTCGACCTGATCAGCGAGGCGATCGCGATTAACCCCAAGGAAGCGTCATTGCATTCGAACCTGGGCAACTTGCTTTTGCAGCAGGGGCGGCTGGACGAGGCGGTCGCATCGTATCGCCTGGCTCTCGATTTCAGGCCGAACTTCCCGGAAGCGCTGAGCAATCTGGGCAACGCGCTCAGGGCACAAAAGAGACTCGACGAGGCAATCAACAGCTATCGAAGAGCTCTCGATCTCAGGCCGAACGATCCAACGGCACACTATAACCTGTCGATGGCGCTGCTGGCGCGTGGAGACATGGCGGCGGGATGGGAGGAGCACGAATGGCGTTGGAAGACGCCAGAATTTATCAGGGCCCATCGCGACTTCGCGCAGCCGCAATGGCGCGGTGAAGCCGCGCCAGGGCGGACGTTGCTGATTCATGCCGAGCAGGGATTCGGAGATACCCTGCAGTTCTGTCGCTATGCGCCGCTGGCGGCGGCAAGGGGGATGCGAATCATCTTGGAGGTGCCCAAGCCGCTGGCCCGGCTGCTCCGCACTCTGCCGGCGGTCGATCGGATGGTGGTACAGGGGGAGCCCCTGCCGCAATTCGATCTGCACTGCCCGATGCTCAGCATGCCACTGGCGCTGGGGACTACGGCCATCCCTAGCGATGTCCCCTATCTGCACGCGGACGCAACGCAGGTCGCAGCTTGGCGGACCCGTCTCGTCGCGCTCGAAAGTCGGCGTCCTCGAATCGGCTTGGCGTGGGCTGGCAATCCGCGCAAACACCTGCTATCCACGGCGGCGATCGGTCGCCGCCGCTCAATTCCTCCGGATCGGCTGGGACCCTTGCTCGAGCTGCCCGACCTTCGCTTCTTCAGCTTGCAGAAGGATGGCCCCGTGGCGCCAGAACACTTCCCACTTATCGACTTCATGGGAGAGATGGATGACTTCGCCGATACCGCAGCACTGATTGCCAACCTCGACCTGGTCATATCGGTCGACACATCCGTTGTTCATCTGGCAGCGGCATTGGGCAAGCCGGTGTGGCTGCTGGACCGCTTCGATTCCTGCTGGCGCTGGCTCGTCGGAGGGAGCGACAGCCCGTGGTATCCGGGCCTGCGCCTCTATCGTCAGGAGCAGCCCGGCGATTGGGACTCCGTCTTGACCGAGGTTGTCCGCGACCTACGCGGCCTCGCAGACGTGCTAGTAGACCTCCGGTCGGGTTCGTAGGGCTTGGCGGCGTCGGGGTCTCCTGCGGCGCGACATCTTGCACACCTACCGTCCCCGCCGGTAATCTACTGAGTTCTACCTAAATACATAACATTAGATCGGCAACTCGGCCTGCTTCCAGAACGCGCGGATCAACGTGGGGCGGCGTTGCATGGACTTGAGTCGCCGGGTGGCGTAGCGTCTTACTTCGGTGATGGTGTCCAGACACAGATTGGCCAGTTCGCGCTGCTTGGCATAGCCGAACAGATACTCGACCGGATTGAGCGAAGCCGATGTACTGCATACTTTTGAGGTGCTCGCGTCGCTTGAGGGACTCTCCGGGGAGCTTGCGGCCCAGCGCGTCACGACCGACGAACTGGCTGAAGTGAGAGCACTCCACTACGAAATGCTCGCTTGCTTTGAACGACGCGATCTGTCTGGCTATTACCGGCACAACGCAAACATACACGCCGCGATCAACAACATCGCGAAAAACCCGGTTCTTACAAATACCTACCGCGGCATAAACGCCCGCGTTCAGTTCTTGCGTTTTCGCACAAACCAGGACGAGACAAAGTGGAAGCAGGCCGTGAAGGAGCACGAATCAATGCTTGAAGCGCTCGACGCGCGCGATGCAAGCCGTCTACGCGCTACCCTGGTGGAGCACGTGCTGCACAAGCGCGACGCGGTGCTCGCGCTTATGCGGGCGGGCGACATTTATCCCCAGACGGGTAATCCATAGAACTCGCATGCTGATCGCCTCCGCCAATCGACTCTCACCGGTTGGTGCATCCACACAATCGACTGATGTAAGCGAAAAGCTGGCGCGGCGGCTGCGCGCAGAGACGGAAGGCGAAGTACTTTTTGACAGGGCGTCATGCGGTCGTTATGCAACCGACGCGTCGATTTATCAGATCATGCCGCTGGGCGTGCTGGTGCCCAGAACGGAACGCGACGTCGCGATTGCGATCGACATCGCTCGTGAACTTCGCATTCCCATACTTCCCCGCGGTGCCGGCACGAGCCAGTGTGGACAAACCACGGGCGCGGCCCTGGTCATCGACCACTCGAAGTATCTGCGCCGGCTTCTCGACGTCGATGTTGCGGGTCGCACTGCCACGGTGGAACCAGGCATTGTGCTCGATCGTCTGAATGCGCAACTCAAGCAAAACGGCCTTTGGTTCCCTGTCGACGTCTCCACGAGCGCACAGGCGACGTTGGGTGGAATGGCCGGCAATAACTCGTGCGGATCACGATCAATCGCCTACGGCAACATGGTTCACAACGTGCTGGGAGCAAGCGTGTGGCTGTCGGACGGCACGCTCGTTGAGTTTGGACCGGTTGCCAAGCTTGCGTCTCGCGCGGCAGAAATTGCTGCGTTCGTTCGCACCCTTGCGTTTCAGCATCGAAGCGACATCGAGGCTCGTTGGCCGAAGGTCATGCGGCGCGTCGGCGGCTATAACCTGGACATTTTCAACAACCAAAGCGAACGACCCTATACGGCAGACGGCAGCGTCAACCTTGCGCACCTGTTGATCGGTTCCGAAGGCACGCTGGCTTACACGAAGAACCTTATGCTGAAGTTGTCCGCGCTGCCGCGCGCAAAGGTACTTGGCGTCGTCAACTTCCCGACCTTTCGCGCCGCGATGGATGCCGCGCAGCACATCGTCAAACTTGGCCCGACGGCAGTCGAACTGGTTGATCGCACGATGATTGACCTGAGCGCGGCTAATCCCGCATTTCGCGCGACGATCGAATCGGCGCTTGTTGGCACGCCGGCGGCGATTCTACTGGTAGAGTTTTCCGGAGACGACAAGGCGACGTTACTGGGGAAACTCAAGGATTTGGTCGACCTTGCCGGTGAACTGGGAATGCCGGACAGCGTCGTCGAAATGCCGGACGACACCCAACAGAAGAATCTTTGGGAAGTACGAAAAGCGGGGCTCAACATCATGATGAGCCTGAAGGGCGACGGCAAGCCGGTCAGTTTTATCGAGGACTGCGCCGTGCCACTGGCGCATCTTGCCGAGTACACCGATGCGCTGACCGAGGTCTTTGCGAAGTACGGCACGCGCGGTACGTGGTATGCGCATGCGTCGGTCGGCACACTGCATGTTCGGCCGATCTTGAACATGCGCGAGGGCGGTCCACGCGGCGGCGCCGCGAGGATGCGCATGATCGCTGAAGAAGCTTCTGAACTGGTACGCAAATACAAAGGAGCCTACAGCGGCGAACATGGCGACGGTCTATGTCGCGGGGAGTGGATCGAGTGGCAGTTCGGCCCGCGTATCAACGACGCGTTTCGCGCCATCAAGAAATACCTCGATCCCGTCGGAATGTTCAATCCTGGGAAGATCGTCGACCCGCCGAAAATGGATGACGGTACGCTCTTCCGTTTTCCGCCGCCAACTGTCCCGCGACCCTATCGCACCATCGAACTCAAACCGGCGCTCGATTGGTCCGCATGGAACGTTCAGAATGACCCCCTAACCGAACGTATCACGATGCGAGGTACCGGCGGCGATAGCACCGGTGGATTCGCTAAGGCCGTGGAGATGTGCAACAACAACGGCCATTGCCGGAAATTCGATTCCGGGACCATGTGTCCAAGTTATCGCGTTACGCTAGACGAGCAACACTTGACGCGTGGGCGTGCCAATACGCTCAGACTTGCCCTCTCCGGACAGCTCGGACCAGACGCCTTCACGGGCGAGGCGATGTACGAAGCGATGGACTTGTGCGTCAGCTGCAAGGGCTGCAAGCGCGACTGCCCGACGGGCGTGGATATGGCAAAGATGAAGATCGAGTTCCTCGCGCATTACAAGGCTCGGCACGGATACACGTTCAAAGATCGACTGGTCGCCGACTTGCCAGACTATGCTGCGTCGGCGAGTCGCGTTCCTTGGTTACTTAACCTGCGCAACAAGGTGCCTGGCGCAGCGCGGCTAAGTGAAGCGCTGCTGGGCCTTTCGGCGAGGCGATCATTGCCGAAATGGCGGCGTGACACGTTCTGGCGCGTGAACGATACAACGCCATTCTCGAATCGTGAGCAGGTGCTTGCCGTAGCTGCGACGGGCGGGAAAGCAGCAGTTCTTTTTGTGGATACGTTCAACGGAACGTTCGAAAGCGAAAATGCGTTCGCCGCTGCGCGTGTTCTGAAAGCTGCCGGCTACGCTGTTCATACCCTCACTAAACAGGGCGGCCATTACTGCTGTGGAAGGACCTACCTGGCCTGTGGCATGATTGATCGGGCTAAAATCAAGGCGGCCGAGCTGACTGGCGCGCTCGCGCCCCTCGCGCGGGCAGGTATCGCAATTGTTGGCTTGGAGCCATCGTGTCTGCTGACGCTTCGTGATGAAGCGCTCGCCATGGGGCTCGGTGAACAGGCTGAGATCGTCGGTTCGCACGCCTACATGTTCGAGGAATTTATTGCGCGTGAAATAAAGGCCGGCCGCTTCAGCCTTGAACTAAAACCTGTCGACACACCGATACTGGTTCACGGGCATTGCCACCAAAAAGCGTTTGCCGTCGTGGATCCGATACTGCAAGTATTACGGCTTATCCCAGGCGCGAAACCGGAGCTGCTAGACGGTTCTTGCTGCGGCATGGCGGGAGCATTTGGCTACGAAGCCAAACATTATGGCGTGTCGATGGCGATGGCAGAAGCGACCCTGCTGCCAAGGGTGCGTAGCGTTCCCAATGCGATCGTTGTCGCGGATGGCACGAGTTGCAGGCACCAGATTCTTGATGGCACCAACCGGGAAGCAGTGCACCTGGCGCTTCTGTTGGAGCAGCAACTCGCCTAACGAGGAGATGGTGCGCTGTTGGGTGACGTGGGCGGTATCGGCTCACTTGTCGCCGTTGCACCGACTCTTCTCCTCAGACGGTCGCGCGCTGATATGCTCGCGCGGCCCCAAGTTGGAATCAGCGCGCGTCGCTAATGCGTATAGAGTCCAGTTGACGGATCGACGGATGCGTGGATACGCAAGCGGTCCACAGCTTCGTAACGCATGTGTTCGTCCAGTGCCTGGCTCCGCGCTCCAGCGGCGCACGCATAAAGAAAGTCGAGCGTACTTGAAGGCCTAGTTGCGGTGACGGAGCAGTCGTTGCCGAGGACAAAGGTCGTGCCTGCAGCGCCGCTCTTACCCGGCTTGCAGGTGGCGGCCGACACGCTCGAGGAATGCTGCGGGGCAATGTCGCTCAACCATCCGGCCCGCAGTTCAGGTACGCCCGGCTCCTTGTATAGTGCACCGCAATCAACGCGTGCCTGCGTCGCGCGTGCGACCTTGGCCGCGCACACGCCAGCGTTTTGATAAGAGCGCCAGTTCGAGGGTTGGCCATTCGCGATCACCGCAAAAGCGACCGGATCGCAGCGCGCTGGCATCACCTTGACCAATAGTTCGTAGGCAGCGTCGGCGAGACGATACTGTCCGCTTGCTGACGGCAGATTGGTGTCGAGGTTGTAATTCGGCAGTCGGGTTGGAAACGGCATGCGCAGCGCGGCGTCGACGCGTCGTATGGATTTCTCGTAAATCTCTTCGAGGCGTTTGTCTTTCGATTGCGCGAGGCCTGCGGAGATCACTGCAATCAACTGAGGCGATGGGTCCGCTTGAGCGGGTATGCCACCCTTCTTCGTGCGTTCGTAGCAAGCATTTGCCAGGTCCTTGAGCGAGGCATTCTGCGGCCCTCTCCCGTAGACCTTGTCGACCGTCGCACACACCGATCGCATGACGGAGAATGTGAATAGGATGACTTGCTGGTATGTCGGCGCAAACGCCATGGCGCCGTTGCCGTAGGTGCGTCGAATCGCTTCGTTGACCGATCCAAGAATGGTATCGGCCAGCGCCCCGTCACCCACGTTTTGAATGAATGCAATTGCCGCCTTCGCAGCGGCATGGTCGAGATCGAAGACCGAAAACGTCGCAACTTCAAGCATCTGGTGCGCGGCGGGATCTTCTTCATAGGTCATTCGATCCAGGAACGGAGACCGCTTGGCCGACACCTTCGCAACCGCTCTGTTCGTCCCTTCACCGTGTCCAAACCGGTCGGCCCAGTAGTGCGTCCGAAAGCCCGCAGCAAAGGCGAGCATGCGAGCATTGCCAGGATGGCGCTCGCACACGACATCGGTCAGGTTGTCGGTGAATTCTCCCGTTCCGATATAGTGAACCAGGTCGCTGAATTGGCGAGGTCCGGCAGCGGTATAGCCGATGTCGCTGAAAACAGCTCCGACTGCGGCGTAGGCGCGCTCCTCGTCGCTAAGATCCTTGAAGGCGGGTAGCTTGAGTCCACCAGTACCGCAGAATTTCGTGGTAACGGCCGTCCAATTGGACTCCATTACGCGCCAGTGCGCGGTCCAGCCGTAGGCATGCGCGCTGTGGCTGTTGACGGATAGCATCAACGCAAGCAGGAATCCGACCAAATTGCTGGCGCGGCGCGCGGTCGCTTGCGCAAGATCAGCGAAGGATTTGTCCATCCTTGCCGATGACCGTCAGCTCGACGAATTTTGAAGCGGCGTGATCGGTCGGGGAGAAGCTCACGCGAAACCCGCCGAAGTCCTCATCGTGCATGGTTTCCAACGCGGCAATCAACTTCTCGCGCGTCAGATCGCGGCCCGCGCGGCGCAACCCCTCGACCAGGATGCGCGCCGACAGATAGCTCTCCAGCGTCAGAAACGAGTAGTCGCTCTTCCCCGTCTGCGCCGTCATCACCGTCTGATATTCCTTGACGATCGGGATGCCAAGGTTCCACGGAAACGGAACGACCTGCGACACCCCGATACCACGCGCGTCGTTGCCCAGCTCTTTGGCCAGCGCGGTAGCGCCGACAATCGAAAGATTCATGAATTGCGCGTACTGCGCCGCGCGCATGCCACGAACGAACTCCGCGCTCGCCTTGTAGCTCGCGTACATGACCACGACTTGGGGTTGGATCCGCGCGATGGCGGCCACCGCATTGATGACATCGCTGCTGTTGGGCTCGACCGCTCCCACGGTGGAAATGGCCAGCTTGTATTTCTTCGCCGATTCCTCCGCCGCCGCTCGTCCTTCCTTGCCATAGCCGTCATTCTGATAAAACACGCCGATCCGGTTCAGCCCCATGTTGCTCAGTTGCTTGAAAATCGCGTCGGTCTCGTCGGCGTAGCTGGCGCGGACGTGAAACAGGTAGCGGTTGAACGGTTCGCGCAGCGACTGGGCCCCGGAAAACGTCGCAAACAGCGGCACATGCGCGGGTGTAAAGATCTTGGCCGCGGCATTGGTGTGGGCGGTCCCGCGCAAGCCGAACAGCGCGAACACGTGATCCTGGTTGATCAGCGTCTTGACGTTGGCGACGGTCCGGTCGACTTCGTACCCGTCGTCGAGTGTCTTGAACACGATGGTGCGGCCATTGACGCCGCCGTGCTGATTCACGTATTTGAAATAGGCGGCGGCGCCGGCCTGCATCTCCTGCCCGAGCGGCCCCGTCGGCCCGCTCAAACTCACCGATTGGCCGATCAGGATCGTCGTCGCCGTGACGCCCGTCTCCGCGCCGGCCAGCGACCACGGCAGCAGCACGAGCGCAGAGAGCGCAGCGACCCTGGTCCTCCATCGACGTTTCATGCGGCCCCCTGTTCACTCGCGTTGTGGCTCGACCCGGCCGGTCGGTCCGGCGGCGCCCGCTACAACTGTGGTGAACAAGTTTACTATGAAGTACGGCGGAGGGATCTAGTCCCGCTGTGCCGCAATCGAGCTCAAACCAAATAGGCAGCAGCGAGTAGCGCCTGCGTATACGGATCACGCGGCGCCGCGAACAGCGCCTCGGCTTCGCCTTGCTCGACGATGGCACCGTCCTTCATCACCAGCACTCGGTGCGACATTGCGCGCACCACCGCGAGATCGTGGCTGATGAAGACGTAACTCATCCCGTACCTGATCTGCAATGCACCCAGAAGTCTGAGCACTTGCTGTTGCACCGACACGTCGAGCGCTGATGTCGGTTCGTCGAGCACCAGGATTTCCGGCCGCAGAATTACGGCACGCGCAATGGCAATACGTTGTCGCTGGCCCCCTGAGAATTCGTGTGGGTAGCGGGTCAGCACGTCGGTCATGCCGGATGCGTCGGAGAGCCCGACCTCCGCCAGCATGTCGAGGACGCGCGTTTGGCGCTCTTCCTGCGAGAGTTCGGGCAGGTGCAGGGCCACGCCTTCGCCGACGATCTGCCCGATCGTCATGCGCGGCGATAGCGAGCCAAATGGATCCTGAAACACAACCTGCATGCGCCGCCGCATCGCGCGCAGCGTGGCGCGGTCGCTGCCGTCGAGCCGTGCTCCTTCAAGCGTGACGCCGCCGCTATCGATCGGTTGCAGCGCCAGCAGCGCCATGCCGAGCGTTGTCTTGCCGGAGCCGGATTCGCCGACGATCCCCAGCGTCTCGCCGCGCCTCAGCTCGAGGCTGGCTTCGCGTACCGCGTGGACCACGTCCTTGGCGAACCATCCCCGGGGGATGACGAAATCCACACTGACGTCGCGGACGGCCGCGAGCACGGGCGCGTCGACGGCGATCGGTTGTACTGCGCGCTGCGGTCGGCTATTGATGAGCTTGACCGTATACGGCTCACGCGGCCGGGCAAACACCTCATGCGTCTCGCCTTGCTCGACCAGCCGCCCCCTTTCCATCACTCCGACGCGATTGCAGAAGCGGCGAACCAGATTCAGGTCATGGGTGATGAACAGGATCGCCATCGCGAATTCGCGCTGCAAGTCGTCCAGCAGGGCCAGGATCTGCGCCTGGATCGTGACGTCGAGCGCTGTGGTCGGCTCGTCCGCGATCAGCAGTTTGGGTCGACAGGCCAGCGCCATGGCGATCATCGCACGCTGGCGTTGCCCGCCCGACAACTGGTGCGGGAGCGCGTTGACGCGGCGGTGCGGCTCGGGAATGCCGGTGCGCTCCAGCAGTTCTACGGCGCGGATGTGAGCTTGTTTCTTGCTGAGCCCTTCGTGCAGCTCGAGCACCTCGCCGATCTGATTGCCGATCGTGTAGAGCTGATTGAGCGCCGTCATCGGCTCCTGGAAGATCATCGCAATGTCGCGCCCGCGCAGTGCGAGCATTTCTGCCTCGCTCTTTGCGAAAACATCGCTGCCCTGGAAGCGGATCGTGCCCTGATAGTCGGCGCCGCCGACGAGCTTTAGGACCGATAGCGCGGTGACTGACTTGCCGGAGCCCGACTCGCCCACCAGCGCAAATTTCTCGCCTGCATCGACCGCAAAGGAAACGCTATCTACAACCCGTGCTGGGCCGAAGTTGACGCAAAGGCGATCGACGGCAAGCAACGGAATGGCCATGTCAGGACTTCCGGGTGTCGAAGGCGTCGCGTAAGGCGTCGCCGATGAATGTCAGGAGGAGGAGAGTGACCGACAACACGACGAACGTCGGAATCGCGATCCACCATGCATCGAGATTGTCCTTGCCCTCACGCAAAAGGTCGCCAAGCGACGGAAGATCCGGCACGCCGAGACCCGAGGAAATCGAGTGCGGTCAGGAACAGGATCGCGGCGCTCATCCGGAATGGCAAGAAAGTGATCACGGGGGTCATCGAGTTCGGCAGCACGTGGCGCCACATGATCTGCAGGTTGGAAAGTCCCAGGGCGCGTGCCGCCTTGACGAACTCGAGGTTGCGATTGCGCAGGAATTCGGCGCGAACGTAGTCGGACAGACCAATCCAGCCGAACAGTGCGAAAACACCGACGAGCAGCAGAAGCGAAGGCGCGAAAATCGACGCAATGATGATCAGAAGGTACAGGTCCGGCACCGAACTCCAGATCTCGATGATGCGCTGCGTCAGCAGATCGACACGGCCGCCGAAATACCCCTGGACGGCACCGGCGGCGATACCGAGCACGGTGCCGACCAGCGTTAACACGAGTCCGAAATAGATACTTACGCGAAAGCCATAAAGCAGCCGCGCGGTCATGTCGCGTCCGGAGGAATCGGTGCCCAGCCAGTGCTTCGCCCGCGGTGACACCGGATCGGCGGCGCGGGCATAGTAGTCGAGCGTCGTGGCGCCGAAGGTGTTGAAGGTGAACAACGCGAAATTGCCGGGCTTGGCGAACTGTTGCTGGATGAACGGATCGTGCCAGTCGGTGGCCGTGGCGAAGTCGCCACCAAAGCGAGTTTCGGGCTGGTTGCTGAAGATCGGCAAGAACCATTCGCCATCGTAGCGCGCGACGAGCGGCCGCTCGTTCGACAGAAGTTCAGCGAACGTGGCGATGGCCAGCATTGCCACGAAAACGATCAGGGATAGGTATCCCAGGCGGTTGCGCCTGAACCTTGCCCACGCCCGCTGGTTGGGCGACAGCGACGTAGTGCGCCGCGCCGCCGCGCTCGTGGCCGGCATCGCCTCGGGAGCACTTCGGTCGCCTATCGGCGGCTCGGTGACGAAACTCAACGGTCCCTCATTTTGCAGCCGCCCCGAACTGCACGCGCGGATCGGCGACGACGTACATGAGATCGCCGATCAGCTTGACGACCAGGCCGATCAACGTGAAGAAATAGAGCGTTCCGAGCACGACAGGATAGTCACGGCGAATCAGCGACTCATAAGAGAGCAAGCCGATACCGTCGAGCGAGAAGATCGTTTCTATGAGCAACGAGCCGGCGAAGAACGCGCCGATGAACGCCACCGGAAACCCGGTGATGATTGGGATCAGCGCATTGCGGAACACGTGCTTGTAGAGCACTTTCCTTTCCGACAGGCCTTTGGCGCGCGCGACTAACACGTATTGCTTGCGGATTTCCTCGACGAAGGTGTTCTTGGTCAACATCGTCACGATGGCAAAGCTGCCGATGGCGTAGCAGGTAAGCGGCAGCACCAGATGCCACAAATAGTCGACAATGCGCGCCGGCCAGGACAGGCTCGCCCAGTTATCCGAGGTAAGACCGCGCAGCGGGAACCAATCGAAGAACGACCCGCCGGCAAACAGCACGATCAGCAGCACGCCCAGGACGAAGCCGGGAATGGCGTAGCCAACCAGCACCAGGACGGTCGTCGCTGTGTCGAAACGCGTGCCTTCGCGCACCGCCTTGGCGATGCCGAGCGGCAATGATATGAGATAGGAAATGAAAAACGTCCAGAGGCCGAGGCTGGCGGATACCGGCAGCTTATCTTTGATCAATTGCCACACGTCCTTGTTGCGCAGGAAGCTCCGGCCGAGGTCGAATTGCGCGAAGCTCTTCATCATCGATACATAGCGCTCGAGCGGAGGCTTGTCGAAGCCGTAGAGCTTCTTGAGTTCCTCGATTTGCTTCTTGTCCAGATCGCGCTTGCCCGAAAAACCCCTTGCGTCGCCGCCCTTACCTGCGCGTGCCTCCGCCAGAATTTGCTCGACTGGCCCTCCGGGCACGAACTGGACGATGACGAAGGTCAGCGTCATGACGCCGATCAGAGTGGGGATCATGAGCAGCAGACGCTTGCCGATGTATGCGAGCATTTGACGTTTTCCGCTTGTCCGTTACTTGCTTGCCGCGGTCGGCGCCGGCGAGGCGTCGAGGGACTTGTCCCACCACGCGGTCACGGCCCATTGCAACCAGTTGCTCGGCGCCGCGATGGTGAAATATTTGGGCACGGTCGCGGGGATGCCGAACTTGTCCCAGCGCGACACGCGTTCCCTGCCAAAGTACAGGTCGGGCACGACGTAGTACTCCTGCATGAATACGCGATCCAGCGCGCGGGCGGCCGTGCGCAGCTCCGCCATCGTCGTTGCGTGCTCCATCTTGGCGAGCAGATCATCGATGACCTTGTTCTTGACGCCACCGTAGTTGGAGGATCCGGGCTCGTCCGCGGCGGCACTCCCGAAGCCCGCTTTCAGTTCGGCGACGTTGGGGAGCGCCCAGTCTTGGTTCTTGATTTCGATCATGTCGAAGTCGAACGCATCGATCCGTTTTTGATACAGCGCAAAGTCGACCAACCGGAGATTGAGCTTGATGCCCAGCATGGCGAGGTTGCGCTGATAGGCATACTCGGCCCTGCCGAACGCGTCACCGGCCTCGAGCCACTCGAATTCGAAGTGCTCGCCTTGGGCGTTGCGCAGGACGCCGTCGGCACCGACCTTCCATCCCGCCTGCTCGAGGAGCGCGCGGGCCTTGCGCAGGTTATTGCGCAGACCATTGGGATCGAGATCGGTACGGGGATCCTCCCACGGTGGTCCGAACACTGCGGC
This sequence comes from uncultured beta proteobacterium, assembly GCA_963732105.1. Classification (GTDB taxonomy): domain Bacteria; phylum Pseudomonadota; class Gammaproteobacteria; order Burkholderiales; family Casimicrobiaceae; genus PALSA-1003. The sequence continues at coordinate 196,463 of CAVSYL010000016.1, read as the reverse complement.
CGGCAGTTGGCTCCGATAAGGATCGAGAAGGGCGAGTTCATCATCCGTGGGCGGTCCCACCGGCGCGAATTCCGAGTTCGCGAACAGGCTGTTGGTCCGCTTGTACTCCTTGTAGACGTTGATCGTCGCAAAGTCGTATGCCAGGTTCAATGCCTCGCGCACGCGGCGGTCCTGAAATAGCGGCCGCCGCAGGTTCAAGATGTACGATTGCAGTCCCTGGCCGAAACCGTTGGGAAACGTCTGCTTGATAATGCGCTTGTCGTCCCACTTGGGCCCGCCATGCAGCCGTACCCAGCGTCGGGCCGAGTATTCCACCAGGAAGTCGAATTCGCCCGCCTTGAACGCCTCCATGGCGATCGCGTTGTCCTGGTAGTTGCGGTAAATGATGCGATCGAAGTTGTACTGGCCCTTCGACACACCGAGGTCGCGCGCCCAGTAGTTCGGGTCGCGCACAAAGTCGATGCGCCGAGGCGCGTCCGCCGCGCCGATCTTGTAGGGACCGGTGGTGATCGGGAACTCGTCGACGACGTCGCTGAATTTCTTGGGCTTGCCATCGGCGCCAAGCAGCCACTTGGGTGAGAACACCGGCAGGCCACCGATATTGAAGATCGTGTCGGTCGTGCGTTCCTTGAGGTCGAAGCGGATGGTCTGCGGGTCGAGCACGGTCGCCGATGCCACGCCGGCCAACTGCTCGCGCACCGAAGGCGAGACCTCCGCGCCCGTCAATACGCCGAATACGGTTTTGATGTCTGCCGCAGTGACCGGGTCGCCGTTGCTGTATCGGGCCTTGGGATTGATGCGAAACGCGATCCACGCCTTGTCCGGGGATACCTGTATGTCCTCGGCGATCAGCCCGTACATCGTGTCCGGTTCGTCGCCCGAGCGGACGGTGAGCGCCTCGAACATCAGCGTGTCCAGACCCGCGGGTGACTGTCCCTTGATCGTGTATGGATTGTACTTGTCGAAGCTCGTGCGCCTGTCCGGATTCTGCAGCTGCAGCGTGCCGCCCTTCGGCGCGTTCGGATTGACGTAGTCGAAATGCGCAAAGCCGGGCGGGTATTTTGGTTGGCCATAGGCCGAATAGGCGTAGGACCACTTGTCCGGTGAAGGCAGCGGCCCCAGTGCGGCGGTTGAGACATTAGCGTCGGGCGCAGCAGGTGGCGCTGCGCACGTGACGTCGGCCACCAGTGCCGCTGCAACCATGAGCGCGAGCATCGCGGCCGGCAGTCGCGGCATGGATCGCAACCCACGCAAAAGGATATGAACCATCGGAACGTGTCGGGGAAAGTACTCGGTATAGCGGGGCAGACTTAAGGCATTCTTAATTTCTGACAGGTCAAGGGGCCCTGCGGCGCATGACGGTCGTGCCACACCGGACGCAGGTAGAATACGCCTTCGCCGCAGCCCGTTCCTTACCACTTCAAGGATTTTCCAATGCACATTTCGATGTATCAAGCGAGTGTTCCGCGCTTCGTCAACATTCTCGGCAACCTGTCAAAGATCCTCGACAAGGCGCAAGGCCATGTCGATGCCAAGAAAATCGACCCTGCCGCGTTGCCCAGTTATCGTTTGTTCCCTGACATGTTGCCCATGACCACGCAGGTGCAGATCGCGTGCGATGCGGCCAAGGGTGTCGTGGCACGCCTGGCCGGGGTGGCGATCCCGGTGTTCGAGGACAACGAGAAAACGCTGGCTGAGCTGAAAGCACGCGTCGACAAAACCATCGCCTTCATCGAAACCATCACGGCGGCGCAAATCGATGGCACCGAAGACAAGGAAATTGTGATCAAGCGCGCAGACAAGGAAACGCGCTACACCGGCATGCAATTCCTGCTTGGCCATGCAATGCCGAATTTCTATTTTCACGTCACGACGACTTATATCATCTTGCGCCACAACGGTATCGAGATCGGCAAGCGCGACTACCTCGGCAATCCGTAGGCGATCGAGCTAAGCGAGGCCCTTTTCGACGCGGCCGCCAAGATAGGCGGCCCGCACCTCGTCGTTCGACCACAGTTCGGCGGGCTTGCCTGAGACCGCGAGGCGCCCGGTTTCGAGCACATACCCGCGATCGGCGACGGAGAGCGCCATGCGCGCGTTCTGCTCGACCAGCAACACCGTGGTGCCACGCCGCCGAATCTCGCCGATAATCGCGAACACTTTCTGCACGATCACCGGTGCAAGGCCGAGCGACGGCTCGTCCAGCAACAACAGCCTTGGCCTGGCCATCAGGCCGCGCGCCACGGCCACCATTTGCTGCTGCCCCCCGGATAGCGTCCAGCCGAGCGCATCGGCGAACGGCCGGATATCCGGGAACAGATCGAACATCTCGTCCGACTCGCGGATCAGTGCGGGTTTCGCGATGCGGCCTCGGTTCGAGGCGCCGAGCATGATGTTCTCGCGCGCCGAGAGACCGGGAAAAATGCGCCGGCCTTCCGGCACGTGGGCAATGCCGAGCTTCACGACGACTTCGGGCGAAAGGCCGGTGATCGACTTGCCATCGAACACCACTTCGCCGGCCGCCGGTTTCTGCAGCCCGGAGATTGCGCGCAGTGTCGTCGATTTGCCGGCGCCATTGGCGCCCAGCAGCGTCACTACTTCACCGGCCTCGACCGACAGCGTGAGGCCATGCAGCGCCTCAATCTCGCCGTAGCGGACGGTCAGGCCGTCAAGCGAGAGCAGGGGCATCGGGTTCACTTCCGAGGTAGGCCGCGATCACGTCGGGTTGGCGCAGCACGTCGGCCGCCACGCCGTCGGCGATACGGCGGCCGAAGTTCAACACGGTGATATGCTCAGCGACTTCGGTCACGAGCGTCATGTCGTGATCGATGATGAGAATCGTGAGGCCCTTGGTCGCGATGCGCTTGAGCAGATCGCGCAGGCTCTGCTTCTCGGTGGAATTCAACCCGGCGGCGGGTTCGTCCAGCAGCAACAGCGCGGGATTGCCGGCCAGCGCGCGTGCGATTTCAATCAAGCGCTGATGCCCGTAGGAAAAGGCGGTGACCCGCTCGTGCGCACGCGTTTCGAGCCCGACAAAGGCCAGCGCCGCGCGCGCACGCTCGACCAGGGCCGTATGCCCGTTGCCGATGTCGTTGCCCGGATGCTCCGCGCCGATGATGACGTTTTCGAGCGCTGTCATGGAACGAAACAGGCGGATGTTCTGGAACGTGCGGCCGAGGCCTGCCGCGGTGCGCGCATAAGGCGGCAAGTGAGTCACGTCGCGCCCGCAGAGCATGATGCGCCCGGCCGCTGCGACGTAGATGCCCGAGAGTACGTTCAGCGTGGTCGTCTTGCCCGAACCGTTCGGCCCAATGAGTGCGTGCACCCCGCCGCGGCGCACGGAGAACGACACGTCGTCGACCGCTTTGAGTCCGCCAAAGTGCTTGCTCAGATTCAGCACCTCCAGCGCCATCGGGGAATCGGCCTTGGCGGGTGATAGTTGCAGTTCTGCGGGCGCATCGGCGAACGGCGGCGGCGCGAACCAGCGCCGGATACGATGCTGAATGAAGCCCCAGATGCCGTCGGGCATGTAACGGATGATCAGGATGATCGAGAGGCCGTAGATCGCCAGATAAAGCCCGGGCACGCTTTTCAGAAAACGCAGGCTCTCCGGCAGCACGATCAACAGCGCTGTTCCGATCAGAGCGCCTACCGGCGAGGCGACACCACCAAGCAAGGCCATCGTAATGAACACGATCGATTCGGCGAAGCTGAACTGATCGGGGCTGACATACGCGAAACCGCCCGCGAAGAAGCCGCCACCGATGCCGCCGAGCACGGCTGACAACGCGAACGCGGCGACCTTCACCCGATAGACATTGATGCCGGCCACGCCTGCGGCCAGCTCGTTGTCACGCACCGCGCGCATCGAGCGTCCGAGCGGTGTTTGCGGAAGGCGCCATACCAGATATCCGACGAGGGCCATTGCCAGCACGCATAGTCCGAGAAAGGCGTGCGTCGATTCGAACATCACCGGCCGCTTGATGTTGCCGATGCCGTCGGGACCATGCGTGACCGGGATCCAGTTCACCATGATCAGCGTCACTATCTGCTGAAAGCTGATCGTCACCATCGCCAGATAGTGACCGCCGAGCCGCAGCGTGGTCATGCCCAGAAACGCGCCCATCACCAGCGCGATGCCGGCTCCCATCGCGAGCGCAACCCAGAAATTCAGGTGCAGGTCGGCCGTCCCGAGTCCGACTGCATACGCGCCGAAGCCGAAGAACGCGGCTTGCGCGAGGTTGATCTGCCCGCAGAGGCCCAGCACGACCGCCAGGCCGAAGACCGCGATCGAAAAAGTGGCCGTCTGGACGAGTATGTGGATCGTGTAGTCGTCCATCGGCAGCAGACCCGCGACAGCGATCGCGAGCGCCGAAAGCGCTGCGTAAGCGATGGTGCCGGTGACTCGCCGTGCATTCGGCGCAGCAATCGCCACGACTACGCTTTCTCCGCGACGCGTTCGCCGAAGATGCCCTGCGGGCGAAAGATCAGGAACGCCACCAGCACCAGGAACGCAAAACCGTCCTTGTACGGAACGGAGATGTAGGCGGCACCGAAGGTCTCGATCACGCCAAGCGCGAGTCCACCGATGATCGCGCCCTTCACGTCGCCGAAGCCGCCGATGATCGTCGCGGCGAAGGCCTTCAGCGCGATCGTCGACCCCATCTGGATCGATACGAACAGGATGGGCGCGACCAGGATGCCGGCCACGCCGCCAAGCAGGGCCGAGTAGACGAAGGTCAGCATGATCATCGTCGCTACGGGGATACCGAGCAACGCCGCCATCTCCTTGTCTTGCGAGGTGGCTTGCAGCTTCTTGCCGAGCATGGTGTGCTCGAAGAACCAGAAGTTGAAGGCAACCAGCACCAGCGTCACGCCCATAATGAGCAGATACTGGCTGTCCAGATAGACCGGGCCGACCTGGATGCCTGGCGTTTCGAACCAGCCCGACAGCACCTGCGGCTGCGGTCCATAGAGCGCGAGCACGGTGTTCGCGAGAAAGATCGACGCGCCGATCGTCGCAATGATCACGGGCAGAAACGTGCGATTGCGCAGCGGGTAGTAAACGCCGAGATTGAAGATGGCGCCGAGGAGCGCCATGCCGGTCAGCGACGCAAGAAAGGCCCACCCGTACGGCCACTTCAGATCCACCGCGAAGACGACCATCAGATATGCCGCGACCATCGAGAACTCGCCCTGGGCGAAGTTCACGACGTTGGTCGCACGAAAGATCAGCACGAACCCGAGCGCCACCAGCGCATACACCGCGCCGATGCCCAGGCCCGTGAACAGCAGCTGCAGGATGAGATCCATCAGGCCCTTACTTGGCAATACGGAAAATGGCGGACGGCCATTTCCGTCAGGACGCTCCCCGCGCCCACGTCAGCGCGAGAGGAGTTGGGGGTGAGGGCTGCAGAACTCAGGAAGCCGATTCGATATGCTTGTCGAAGACGATCGTGCCGTTTTCGTTCTTGACGATGTTATAGCCGTGCAGTCCGTCCCCGTTGGCGTCGAAGTTGTACTCACCTTCGGCTCCCGGAAATTTCTTGACCGCGAGGATGGCTTCGCGGATCGCTGCCGGGTCGGTTTTTCCCGCCTTGTTGATCGCCATGCACAGGATGGTGACCGCGTCGTAAGGCCACGACGATTGATTGTCCGGCGCCACGTTGGCCACGGCGCGATAGATCTTGCCGAAAGCCTTCGAGCCCGGGCTCGACTCTTCAGCATAGTCGGCGACGCCGAAGGTGCCATAGAGCGCGGGCCCGGCCAGTTTCAGCGCGGTGATGTTGACGATCGAGGGCGAGCCGACATAGGGAATCGTCACGCCGAGCTGGCGCAGCTGCCGGGCGAACACGCCCAGATCGTTTTCGAAGGTGAAGTAGGAACCGAGGATGTCGGCACCCGATTGCTTGATCGCCAGCACGACCGGCGTGAAGTCCTGGCTCTGGTTGGCATAGCCTTGATCGAGCGCGACGGTGGCGCCGGGGATCTTGCAAAGCGCTTCCGTAAGCGCCTTGCCGCCCGCGGTGCCGAAGGCGTCGGTCGAATGGACGATCGCCCACTTCTTCTTGCCCAGCGTATTCACGCCGTAGTCGGCAATGACCTTGCCCGAGTAGGAATCGTTCGGGCGAAAGCGAAACAACCACGGGTTGCCCATGTGCGTCAGCGCCGGATCGGTGCCGCCGATCATCACCGGCTTGCCGACCTTGAGCACATCGGGCGACATGGCATGGACCTGCGTCGAACGGATGGAGCCCAGGAAGGCGACGATGTCGGATTGCGACGCCAGTTTCGAGAACGCCAGTACGACGCCGGGATTGGTCGTCTGGTCGTCCTCGACGATGAGCTCCACTTGCTTGCCGAGCACGCCGCCGGCCTTGTTGACCGCATCCACGGCGAGCTTCGCGCCGATCTGCGCATAACGGCCGGACTCGGCCGCAGGACCGGTGACCGGCGCGCACATGCCGATCTTCATGGTTGCGCCTTGCGCCGAAGCGCGGCCAATCAACGTCGGCAATGCAAGTGATGCGGAAAGTGCAGCGTTGAATCTGCGACGAGATATCGTCATGTCTCACTCCTAAGGTTGGTCGTTGCGCCGACGACGAACTGACGATCTTTGTCGTCATGAATTACCCGTCACCGGCGAGCGGCGTTAGCCTACCATAGTTCAAGAACGCCGACGGCGGTGCCATTCGTTGATTCAGTGTCGAGGAGGCTGATAAACTCGCGCGGCCTGCACCAATTTGAAACGCACCCGCCCGTCAGAGCCAAGCTCCCGGAGAACCCATGCCCCTGCATTCGTCGCGCACCGCACTGAAGTTTATCTTCGCATTGTTGATCGCCGGTTGCGCTGCGGCACCCAGTCCTACCACCACGACGACCTGGCGTGATCCCAACTACAACGGCCCGCCGTTCAAGAAAATCTTCGTCGTCGGCTTGAGTTCGAAGAGCCTCCAGGACCAGCAGGGGTTCGAGAACCTGATGGTGTCCACACTTCGCGGTGCCGGCGTGGAGGCCGTGCCAGGCTGGCAGTTCGTTCCGACGGACCACACCCCGGACCAGGCGACGATGCGCGCGGCGATTGCCAAGGCGGGCGCGGACGGCGCGCTGCTCGTGCGCCTTTCGGGATTCCAGACCGAGACCAACGTCGGCTATACGACGGGAGTCGTTGTCCCTGAAGGCCCCAACATGTACGTCGGCTGGTACGAACCGGGAATCGTCACGCAGAACTATCAGGCGGCGACCATCTACACGACGTTGTTCAGCGTCAAGACGGCCAAGCCGGTGTGGACGTTCAATCCTGCAACCTACAATCCTGCGACGTTGCAACAGGATGCGCCACGCTACGCGAACGAAGTCGCGGGCTTGCTGCAATCCGGCGGGTTCCTCGCCGGGCCGTGATGTTCAGCGTCACCCTATAGCGCGACCGTCCGTCCCGACGCAGACGATTCGCGCACCGCATCGAGTACTTGCTGGCAGCGCAGCCCGTCCGTGAAGTTCGGCGCAGGCGAGATGCCCTGCGCGACGCCGTCGGTGAAATCCCTCACCAGCAAACGGAATGCCATCAGGCGGTGATCGCGCGCGTCGGCAAAGGGGGTGTACTGCGCGGGCGTCTGGAGTGCCGCCAGCGGCGCACCATTCCGGCTGGCGACGACGACGCCATCCTCCATCGGGTTCGCCCCGGGTTGTTCGGCGATCAGCGTGCCATCGTCGCCCATGATGACGATCTTCGCGCCGCGCGCGGGCGTCGCGGCGAACGACGCAATCATGGTTGCGGTGCCCCCGTGCACGAATGTCAGCGTGAACGAGAACGTGTCGTCCGTCTCGGACTTCGCTGTCCGGCCCGCGGTGTCCGCAACATCCGGGCGCAGGGCGGCGATCCATCCCGTGGCCGTGGCGACTTCGCCAAACCAGTAGCGCAGTCCGTCGATGTAGTGCGACCCAAGGGCACCGAGCAGACCACCACCTTCGGCGTTGTAGGCGTTCCACGTCAGCGGACGCGGCTCCTTGGTGACGTAGCGGTCGAGGAACAACTCCATCGTGCACAGGCGGAACTTGCCGATGTAATTTTCCGCGAGAAGCCGCTTGATGTATGCGCGTTGGGGCGTGTGGCGGAATTCGTGCGCGATCATCGCAGTTCGACCGGATTTCGCGGCGGCGTCGCGCATCTCCGTCGCTTGCCGGGCGTCGAGCGCGAAGGGTTTCTCGCATAGCACGTGCTTGCCAGCCCCGAGGGCGGCGATCGCCAACGCGTGGTGGGCGACCGGAGGCGTGATGATCGCCACCGCGTCGAGATCATCGCGATGGATGAGTTCCATCGGATCGGTATGGATGCTCGCGATTCCCGCGTCTGCGGCCGCCTTCTGCGCTTTTTCGCGATTGCGGCTACAGATTGCGGCGACGTCCCAGCCTTCAGAACGAAAGCCCGGTACATGCACCGCGGCACCGAAGCCGACGCCGATGATGCCGATCCTGCGTTGGGTCGAAGTCACGAACGTCTCCGTCGTCGGATCCGGTTGAAGGCACGAATACTACCGGAGACCCTTCTGGAGCAAAACACGACGCAACGCTGTCCATCACAAGGTCAGCGAGTCGATCCGCAACTTCGTGCCAAGGGCCGTGTCTCGCCGCCACGTCGCGGCGCATCGCGTTGCGGCGCATCGCGTTGCCCGGATGGCTGGTGAGGTTCGCGCGGCGCCGATCCTTGCCCGGGACTTGCAGGGTTGTCCATTCCTGTTAGTCGGCGACAGTGCTCGAACTGAGCGCGATCAACCGCACGTTTCCTATGCGCGGCGCCGCGGATTCCACGCTATGCCGGGTGTATAATTTATCGGTCCCGGAAAAGCTTTCATGCGCTCGCGGATGCATGGCTCGACGAAACAATCTAAGAACAACGAAACGGGAGGTTCATGTTTGCTCAGCCGCTCGGTCGCAGACGCAGGGTCTGATCCGTAGATAGCGGGCGCGCCGCAACCCTGGCTGCCCCGCAGCATCACGCGTTCCCGATGCTAGATATCACGACAACGACCACTTTCCCGCCGGCGACCGATGCCGATGGCAAACTTCTTCTGAGCGCGGAAGAGGCGTCGGAGTTGCTGCGCGAATGCTTCGCGGAGTTCAGGCAGGGATTGCACGAGCTGGTCGCATTGTCGATCGAGACGACCAACGATTTGTTCGAAATGAACGAATATGTCTCGAACGAGGACGCGGTCCAGTTTCGCAGCAAACGTCGCGAGTGGGCAGATCATTTCGAGCAGAAGCTCACTGCATTGTTCGAGCAGCGCCTCGCCGGAAAGCGTCGCAGCGGCCGACGCCCCGATTTTGACGCGTCGCTGACGACGCTACGGGTACTGAATTCGTTTGACCAGGAAAAGCAGGCTGCGCTGACGGAGGCAACTGCGCTGCTTCGACGCCTGACGCGGCGCGAAGTCGCTGCCGTCGATTTGCGCGTAGGTGTATTGCTACGCGAGGCGCGCGCGCGCGACACCGACAATCCGTTCTCCACGGACTATGTTGCCGACGCCATCGGCGTTACATCGCGCGAACTCTATCCGAATCCGCGTATCTGGCGGCCGCTGATGGAGCGCATTCTGGCCGACGTCAGACCGGGCCTGAACAAGATCTACATCCGGCTTAACCGCTTCCTCGCCGATCGCCATGTCCTGCCGGAGATCAAGGCCGAGCTGCGCGCGCGTAGCGAACTGCGCCCCGCGGACGATTCCGAGTTGTTGCCGGCGTTCCTGCAACTGTTCAAGGAAGCGGGTCCAAGCGTCGCCGACGCGCTATTGGCGCTGAACATCGAGGTGCCGTCAGCGTCGCCGACGGGCGCCTCATTGCCGACCGCACCACCCCAATCTGCGGTACTTCCGGCCGCCGCGCCTGACAATGTTTCCGCGCCGCTGGCACCCGCGCTTGGCACCGTCCAACAGGACTCTGCACCCGGTACCGTCGGTGCTCATTCAGCGGCGGAGGCAACACCGGCTCCTGTCAGCGCAATGGCACCCGTTGTGGCCGGCGCGGAAATGCCGCAGGCATCGGGGCAGCGCTTCGTGGCGGTCAATCCCTACCTGGTCGATATCGCGCAGCCCGCGCAACCTGCGATGGCGGCACCATCGGGTCCAGGCGCCGCAGGCTTGCCGCAACTCGATCCGATGCTGGCGCTGGGGGCGCTCTCGACCGCGGTTGCGGCACTCGATCGCTGGCAACGAACGGATCCAGGCGGCAGCTATGTCGCGCTCGAAGACCTGCCGGCAGGGGCCGAGCAAACCGCGTTGCCGCTCAATCGCATTCCGTACATTCGCGCTGCGATCGCCGACAAGATGGTGAACTCGGGTGACAAGATCACGATGGACGTGATCGGTTTACTCTTCGACTACATCTTTCGCGACCCGTCCATTCCGGAATCGCTGCGTAGCCTGTTCAGCCGGTTGCAGGTGCCGATCCTCAAGACGGCGTTGATCGACCGCAGTTTCTTCTCGAACAAGAAGCACCCCGCCCGGCGCCTGCTCGATCATCTTGCGGCGGCGGCAATCGGCGCCACGGGCGACGCCGGCTATTGCGCGTCCTTTGAACTGGTCGCCGCGGGCATCATCGAGGAGATCTGCCGCGACTTCAAGGTCGACATGAAGATCTTCGAAGCCGCCGATCTGCGCCTCCAGGAATTCGCGGAGGTCGAACAGCGCAAGCTGAGCACGGCGCTGGACACCGAAGTCGTCGAAGCCTTGTCGGCGGAGAAAAACGAGGCGGACAGGGCGCATGTGCGCGTGCTGATTCGCGACAAGCTCGCAGGGCTGGACGTGCCGTTCGACGTGCGCGCATTCAGCGAAACAGTGTGGGCCGACTACCTGACGGAAATCCGCTCCAAGCAAGGCGCCGGCAGTGCCGAATGGCAAGCGGCAGTGCAGACGCTCGACGAGCTGCTGTGGAGCATCACGGCGAAGGAGCGCACCGGGCAGAAGGCGCGCCTTGCCAAACTCGTTCCGTCGATCATAAGGAGCTTGCGCACCGGCGCAGCCGCGGTCAAGGTTGCGGCCGATCGCGTGCAGCCATTTCTCGACGTCATCTATAAAATGCACATGGCGGCCATCAAACCCAAGGCCGCCGAGGCCGCGAAAAACATTGCCGTGTCCGCGCCATCCGAGGAGATTACGATTCGCAACGACGCGATGCCGGCCATTGGCAACGTGCACGACTTCGTCAACGACATGGTTGTGGGCACTTGGCTTGCGTTCGGCAAGGAAGGCAAGACGACGAACGCCCGCCTGTCCTGGGTCAGTCCGTTGCGTAGCAAATACATCTTCACGAGTCGTGCGCGCACCAAGGCAATTGTCGTCACGCCCGAGGAGCTTGCGTGGCAACTCGGCGCGGGCAGGGCCAACCTGGTGGTCGAGCCGGTGCCGCTTTTTGACCGCGCGGTGAGCGCGGCGCTCGATACGCTCGCGGCGAGGATGCCCGCAGCGCCCGCGCCGGCCTGACCTAGTTCAAGTGTGCTCGGCTGCGGTCAGACCGGTGAGCAGAAGCCCACGCCGCTGGGACCAAAGCCGTTGGGCGCCCATTGCTTGTTGAGCATTTGCCGGCGTACCGTCAGATCACGCGTGTGGCGGAAGTTCGCGTCGTTGCGATTATCAAAGAAACGGTAAATCGGTATCGAACCGCCCGGGCACACACCGTTGCTGTCGGACAGCAGCACATAGAACGCGGCCGGAGACTCGAGATTCCACACACCGGGCCACGTCGCGATCATGTATTGGCATTCGCTGGGGATGGCCGTGAAAAAGTTCGAGTCGACCAGCGGCGACGGATTGTAGAAGCGGCACACTGGCGAGAGCGGCGTGCCGGGCGGCGCAGTCGCCGGAGTCAGCCAGGCGTAGAACACCTCCCCGGTACGCTGGTAGACCGAACTCAGAGACGCGTCGAAGTACGCGATCTCGGCGGGGTTCGCCGTCATGAAGTAGTGGTCCTTGTCGGCGCGATAATACTCGACGACGGGCACGGTTCCCGGTGGCGCGCTATCGGTCGCCGAGGCCGTGTTTTGCAGCGCAAGTCCCGCGTTAAGCAGTCCTGCACCGCAGACCGCATCGCCCTGCGCGCATTGCGATCCTGCTGGAAAGTTGCGTGCCGTGCCCGTGATGATCGAAAGCACCTGCCCTGGCGTGAGGTTCGGATTGCGCGCCAGCATCAGCGACGCCGTCCCTGCGACGTGCGGCGCGGCAAAGCTCGTCCCGATTTCGCGCGCGTACGTCGGGGCGAGCCGGCGACGTGATGCCGCTGTTCGACGTGGACAGGATCCAGTCGGCGACTGCGCCGTCGCCGCCCGGGGCCGAGAGGTCGACTCGCAGGCCGAAATTCGAATAGCTCGCTCGATCGCCCTGGTGTGTCGACGCGCCGACGGTGACGACGCCGCTGCAATTCGCCGGCGCAAAACCGCTGGCGTGCTTCGGGACGAATTACCCGCAGCCACTGTAATCACCGTTCCTTGCGCCAGCACCGCATTGATCGCATCCTGCATCGCTTGCGGACACGACGTCTCGCCGCCGAGACTCAGGTTGATCACGCGTGCAGGCGACGGGTTGGCGGGCGCGGCCGTGACTGGCAGGCCGGCAGCCCACAGCACGCCGGCGACGATGTCATCGAAGGTGCCTCCGCACTTGCCGAGCACGCGTACCGGCAGAATCATTGCCTGCCAGTTCATGCCGGCGATCCCGGCGGCGTTATTGGTGTTGGCGGCAATGAGGCCGCTGACGAAAGTGCCGTGCCAGCTGCTCGCTTCGCCCGGCACGCCGTTTCCACACTGGCCGTCGTTGGTCCAGTCGCCCGGATCCGAGGCGTCGTTATCGCGTCCGTTGCCGTCGCCAGCAGAGTTGGGGTCGCTGATGAAATCGTAGCCGGGCAGCAACCGGCCGCTGAACTCAGGATGCGCGGTCACTCCCGTGTCGACGACCGCCACGACTGTGTTTGCACTGCCAGTCGTAATGTTCCACGCCATCGGCGCATTGACGCCGCCCACGGGATCGGAGAGCGGCCATTGTTGTGGGTAGAACGTGTCGTTCGGTACCAATTGTTTGGTGACGCGACGCACCGGATCCGCGTACTGAACGGCAGGATCGGATTGAATCAGCGCGGCCATTTGCGCGAGCTGCGCATCGGGAATCGCGGTGGGGACGGCCAGTACCCAGACATCCCCGATCTGGTGGTCGACTACCAACGTCGAGCCCGCCACTGCCGCAAGGCGTGGTAGCAGCGTCCCCCAGTCGGGCGCCGCTGCGCTGGTCAACCTAAGCATCACTTTGCGCCCGCTGGGTGCGCCGTCGGCTTGCGGCGCGGACATGATTTTCGCGGTTGCGGGGGCCGTCGTCACGGGTTCGACCCAGAGCACGCTGCGGTTGTTGCGCATGCGGTCCAACATCGCCGCGGAGGTGGCTGCATCCAGTGGTGGCGTGAGCGTGAATTCGAGCGCTCCGGTGCGCGTGGTCGCAGCCAGCGTAAGCGGTACCCCGGCGAGCGATTGCAGCAGCGAGAGCGTCGCGTCTGAAAGTTGTCCGCCATTCGCGGCGTCAGGGTGCAGCATCACGCGCAGGCCTGAAACGTTCTGCGCGGCAGCGAGCGGCACAAGCGCCCCAAGCAGTGCGACCAGCGTCAGAAGTCGTAACGATTTTCGCAGCATGAACCTCTCCCGGTAGCGTATCCGGCTATCGCGCTTCGCCGCGTCAATAGTGGATTGCGCGATCATCCTACACAATGACAATGGGATTGTCATGTCGTTTGGGCACTACAACTCGCCGTTTGCGCGGGGCGGTCCGTTTTGCACGCAGACCGACGCGCTTCACCAAGCGCCATCTACGCCCCGAAACGTTCAGCTTTTGACAGGCTTGCGCGCCTTGAGCGCCCTGCGGTGGGGTGCCAGTAAAGTGACCATTTGCGCAAATATCCGGGGATTCCCCGCAATGATCTGCCCGCTATACAGATAGTCGGCTTCGCCTTCCAGGTCGCCGACGAGACCGCCGGCTTCGATGATCAGCAAACACCCGGCCGCCACGTCCCATGGATTGAGTCCGACTTCCCAGAATCCGTCCGTGTAACCGGCGGCAACGTACGCCAAATCCAGCGCTGCGGAACCGGGCCGCCGCAACCCTGCCGTCTCGGCCATCATCGACCGCATCATTTTCACATAGGCATCGAGGTCGCTGCCGTCTCGAAACGGGAAGCCGGTGCCGATCAGGCAATCCTTCAAGTGCTGCCGGCGCGACACGCGCATGCGGTGGTCGTTCAGATAGGCTCCGCGCCCGCGTGTCGCGGTAAACAGGTCGTTGCGCACCGGATCATAAATGACGCCTTGCGTGATTTGTCCCTTGTGCTGGAGCGCGATGGATACGCAGTACTGGGGAAAGCCGTGCAGGAAGTTCGTCGTGCCGTCGAGGGGGTCGATGATCCACAGGTGATCGGCGGACGCGTTGGCATCTTTGGCGGTCCCTTCCTCTGCCAGAATTGCATGGTCGGGATAGGTCGCGTGGATGACGTCGACGATCGCGGCCTCCGCGGCGCGATCGACCTCGCTCACGAAGTCTTTCGGCCCCTTGGCGGTAACCGTCAGTCGATCGAGGTCGCGGGCGCCGCGATTGATGATGTTGCCGGCACGGCGTGCGGCCTTTACCGCGACTGCTAACATCGGGTGCATGACCAGACCTTTGCGTGGGGCCCCGATGACGCCACGCGGCGCGTGGCGCTCGCTGCGGAACGCTCCTGCCGCGCATTTTACCTGCAACTTCAAATCCTCATGACCGCATTGCTCGATCGAATCCGGATCGTTCTGTGCGCGCCGAGCCACCCCGGCAACATTGGTGCGGCTGCGCGAGCGATGCAGACCATGGCACTGTCGCGATTGGTGCTGGTCGCGCCGTCGCGGTATCCACATCCTGACGCCGATGCGCTGGCTTCGGGTGCAACCGAAGTGCTCGACGCCGCCGTGGTCGTGGCGACGCTCGACGCTGCGCTAGAAGGCGCCGTCCTGGCGATCGGGTTTTCGGCCCGGCCACGCGAATTCGCGGGCAGCGTGCTGGCTGTGCGCGGCGCGGCGGCGGAAGCGCTGCGTTACGCGAGCGCGGGCGATGTCGCGCTGGTGTTCGGCAGCGAGATGTCCGGGCTGTCCAACGCAGAACTCGCGCGCTGCCAGATTGTCGCGACCATCCCCTCGAATCCCGCATTCGGTTCGCTGAATCTGGCGGCCGCAGTGCAGATCGCAGCCTACGAACTCCGGTTGCTGGCGACGGGCGGAGCCGTCTGGACCGCCCCGGCGTTCGAGCCTGCGACCCAGGACGAAATCGCGCAACTGTTCGCGCATGGCGAACGCGCATTGGTCGCACTCAATTTCCTGCGGCCGGCGCAGCCCAAGCGACTGCTCCCCCGATTGCGTCGGCTGTTCGCGCGCGCAAGGCTGGAAAAGGAGGAAGTGAACATCCTGCGCGGCATCGTGGCGCGCATCGAGGAGCGCCTTGGACTCGGGCGCGAGGGCCCGCCGAATACTTGAGTATTTCGGTCGGATACGAGAAAATGGCGCCATGTTCACCCGACTTCGCGAAGACATTGCCGTCGTTTTCGACCGCGATCCGGCCGCCCGCTCCAAATGGGAAGTGCTGACCTGCTATCCGGGTCTGCACGCGCTGGCATGGCATCGGGCCGTCACCCATCCCCTCTGGGGCGCGGGCGCTCGCTGGCTGGCGCGCTGGCTCTCGCACTGGAGTCGCTGGTTCACGGGCATCGAAATCCATCCGGGCGCGACGATCGGCCGACGGGTATTCATCGACCATGGCATGGGCGTGGTCATTGGAGAAACGGCGGAAATCGGTGACGACTGCACGCTCTATCACGGCGTTACGCTCGGCGGCACGTCGTGGAACAAGGGCAAACGACATCCTACGCTGGGGCGCTCGGTGGTCGTGGGTACCGGCGCCAAGATCCTGGGCCCGCTGCTGATCGGAGATAACGCCAAGATCGGCTCGAACGCGGTCGTCGTCCGCGACGTTCCGGCCGGGGCTACCGCGGTTGGCATCCCCGCCCGCATTCTGAATGGCGAGGACGAGGTCCGACGCGAAGAGAAGGCTAGCAAGATCGGTTTTTCGGCGTACGGCATCAGTGCCGCCATGAACGATCCCATGGTGCAGGCGATCCACGCGCTGCTGGACCACGCCGCCGAAGCGGACGAGCGGGTGCAGAAACTGGTCGACCTCATCGAGCAGCGAGGGTTGGATTGCGGCGACGCCAAGGCGACGGCCGACGGCTTCGACCCCAATCGGATCAATAGGATGCTCGAGTGAACTTCCGGGCCGTTTACTTGACTAATATGGTCGGGAATTATAGACTTTGCGTTCTTCACTGTCCCGTTCCGGCGACCGGATCGGGCGATTGAGGCCAGACAACCATGAGACTGACTACCAAAGGGCGATTTGCCGTTACGGCGATGATCGACGTGGCCATGCACAGCGAAAAAGGGCCGGTCACGCTGGCCGGGGTTTCCGAGCGCCAGAAGATTTCCCTCTCGTATCTCGAGCAGCTATTCGGCAAGCTGCGCCGCCACGGCCTAGTCGATAGCGTGCGCGGCCCCGGCGGCGGCTATAACCTTGCCCACCCCGCAAGCAGCCTGTCGGTTGCCGACATCATCCTGGCCGTTGACGAGCCCATCGACGCGACCCAGTGTGGCGGCAAGGAAAACTGCAAGGACGACAAGCGCTGCATGACGCACGAGCTTTGGGCGGCGTTGAATGCGCACATCTTCAGCTTCCTGCGCTCGGTCACGCTGGAGCAGCTTGTGCGCGCGCAGGACAAAGGCGCGGTCAACGTGCTGCAGGATCACCGGGCACTGGCAAGCAAGAAGTCCGAACCCGTGCCGGTAAGCTGAGTCGGATTCGGAGCCACGATGAAAAAACCCATCTATCTCGACTATTCGGCCACGACGCCGGTCGATCCTCGCGTCGCTGCAAAAATGATTCCGTATTTGACGGAACAGTTCGGCAATCCCGCGTCGCGTTCGCACGCGTTCGGCTGGACGACCGAAAAGGCCGTTGAAGAAGCGCGCGACGAAGTTGCGAAGCTGGTTAATTGCGACCCGCGCGAGATCGTGTGGACGTCCGGCGCGACGGAGGCGATCAACCTCGCGCTGAAGGGCGCCGCGCATTTCTACAAGGACAAGGGCAAGCACCTGATCACGGTCAAGACCGAGCACAAGGCCACGCTCGACACCATGCGCGAACTCGAGCGCGAGGGATTTGCGGTCACGTATCTCGACGTTCTGCCGAACGGGCTGATCGATCTCGAGGCGTTCAAGGCCGCGTTGCGGCCGGATACCATTCTGGCGTCCGTGATGTACGTCAACAACGAGATCGGCGTCATCCAGGACATCGCGGCGCTCGGCGAGATCTGCCGCAGCCGCGGAATCATTTTCCATGTCGACTCGGCGCAGGCGACGGGCAAGCTACCGGTCGATCTAGCCACGCTCAAGGTCGATCTGATGTCCTTCTCGGCACACAAGACCTATGGTCCCAAGGGTATTGGCGCGCTGTTCGTGCGGCGCAAGCCACGCGTGCGGATCGAGGCGCAGATGCATGGCGGCGGCCACGAACGCGGCATGCGATCGGGAACGCTGGCGACGCATCAGATCGTCGGCATGGGCGAAGCATTCCGCCTGGCGCGGCTGGAGATGGCGAAGGACAACGAACGCATTCGCATGTTGCGCGACAGGCTGTGGAACGGCATCTCCGAAATGGAAGAGGTGCATTTGAACGGCGACGTGGAACGGCGGGTTCCGCACAACCTCAACGTGAGCTTTAACTTCGTCGAGGGCGAAAGCCTGATCATGGCAATCAAGGACGTCGCCGTGTCGTCGGGCTCCGCCTGCACTTCGGCCTCGCTTGAGCCCTCGTATGTGCTGCGAGCGCTGGGCCGCAGCGACGAGCTTGCCCACAGTTCCATCCGCTTCACGGTGGGACGGTTCACGACCGAGGAAGAAATCGACTTCGCGATCGAATTGCTCAGGCAGAAGATCTCGAAACTGCGCGAGTTGTCGCCGCTGTGGGAAATGTACAAGGATGGAGTCGATTTGGATTCGGTGCAGTGGGCAGCACACTAAAGGAGTTGGATCATGGCATACAGCGATAAAGTACTCGACCATTACGAAAATCCGCGCAACGTCGGTTCGTTCGCCAAAGATGATGCCGCAGTGGGTACCGGCATGGTCGGGGCGCCCGCCTGTGGCGACGTGATGAAGCTGCAGATCCGCGTCGGCGCGGACGGACGGATCGAGGATGCCAAGTTCAAGACGTATGGCTGCGGTTCGGCGATCGCCTCGTCGTCACTGGTTACCGAATGGGTCAAGGGCAAGACGCTCGATCAGGCGCTGACGATCAAGAACACGCAGATCGCTGAAGAGCTGGCGTTGCCGCCGGTGAAGATCCATTGCTCGATTCTTGCCGAGGACGCGATCAAGGCCGCGGTCGCCGATTACAAGAGCAAACACGGTGACGGTAGCGAAGCCGCCGTTGCGCGTGCGCAAGCGGTGCCTCTGTTGGCGGACTAGGGCCCGATACGACGATGGCGATCACGCTCACCGAAAGTGCGGCAAAGCATGTCGCGGGTTATCTCACCAAGCGCGGAAAGGGCATCGGCTTGCGGCTGGGCGTGCGCACGACCGGCTGCTCCGGCTTGGCGTATAAGCTCGAATACGCCGACGCCACTGCGCCGGAAGATCACAGCTTTCAAAGCCACGGGATCACTGTCATCGTCGATCCGAAAAGCCTGCCATATATCGACGGCACCGAACTCGACTTCGCGCGCGAAGGCCTGAACGAGGGTTTCAAGTTCAATAATCCGAACGTCAAGGACGAGTGCGGCTGCGGCGAATCCTTTAACGTCTAGTACCTGCGCGCAAAGCGCGATTGCGCCGGAGCACTCACCGCCCGCGCTCGCCGTATCCAAGAGACGGCACACTTTGATCGATTTCTCCCAAGATTATTTCTCCCTGTTCGGGCTGCCCGCGCGCTACCACTGCGATGCGCGCAAGCTCGACGCCGCGTATCGAAGGCTTCAGGGCGAGGTGCATCCTGATCGCTTTGCCGCGTCCAGCGAGGGGCAACGACGACTCGCGCTGCAGGCATCAGCGCGGGTCAACGAAGCGTATCGCGCGCTCAGCGATCCGGTTGAACGGGCGCTCTATCTACTCTCGCTGCACGGCATCCAGGCGATGTCGGAAACCGACACGGCGTTGCCTCTGGATTTCCTCGAGTACCAGCTCGAACGGCGCGAAGCGATCGAGGCGGCTGCCAACAGTCACGATGCGCGCAGCCTCAATGCCTTGCTGACGGATGTGCGCGCGGAGTCGGATGAGCTGGAACACGTGCTCGGCGATGAACTCGATGGTGCTCGCGCGCTCGAGGCCGCCCGAATGACAGTGCGCAAACTGAAGTTCCTGTCCAAACTTGCGGCGGACATCGACGCGGTGGTTTCCGAGGTCGAGGACTAATGGCGTTGCTGCAGATCGCCGAGCCTGGGCAGGCGCCGGCGCCGCACGCGCACCGGCGGGCGATCGGGATCGACCTGGGCACGACGAATTCGCTGGTCGCGACGGTTCGCAGCGGCATGCCCGTCGTGTTGCCGGATGCGGAAGGCCGGCCGCTGTTGCCTTCAATCGTGTGCTACGCACCGGATGGCGTCGAGGTCGGTCACGTTGCTGAGGACTCCCAGTCACGCGATGCGCAGAACACAATTGTCTCCGTCAAGCGATTCATGGGGCGGGGCCTCGCTGATCTTGCCGACGCAAGGCGCTTTCCCTATCGCTTTGTCGACGCACCCGGCATGGTCCGGATCGAAACGCGTGCGGGTATCAAGTCACCGGTCGAAGTCTCCGCGGAGATCCTGAAATCGTTGCGCCTTCGCGCTGAGCAAAGTCTCGGCGGCGAAATTTTCGGCGCGGTCGTCACCGTGCCTGCATATTTCGATGATGCGCAGCGCCAGGCCACGAAAGACGCGGCAAGACTCGCGGGGCTCAATGTACTGCGGCTGTTGAACGAGCCCACCGCCGCCGCCATCGCGTACGGCCTGGACAATGGCTCCGAGGGCACCTTTGCGATTTACGACCTTGGCGGCGGTACCTTCGACTTGTCGATCCTGCGCCTGTCGCGCGGCGTATTCGAGGTGCTCGCGACCGCGGGCGATACGGCGCTTGGCGGAGACGACTTCGATCATCGCGTTTACTGCTGGCTGCTCGAAACTACCGGTGTCGCGCCGCTTGGGCCGGGTGACACGCGCATGCTGATGCAGAAGGCGCGCGAGGCGAAGGAAAGCCTGACGACACACGCGTCGGTGCGCATCGACGCGACCTTGTCCACCGGCGAAGTGTTGCGGGCAACGCTGGATCTCGCGACCTTCGTCGCCATTACCGAGACACTGGTGGGCAAGACGTTGTCGCCGGTGAAAAAGGCGCTGCGCGACGCCAAGCTGACATCGTCTGATATCGACGGCGTGGTGATGGTCGGTGGCGCCACGCGCATGCCGCAGATCCAGCGAGCAGTCGGCGAATTCTTCGGCGCGCCGCCACTCAACAATCTCAATCCCGATCAGGTGGTCGCGCTCGGTGCGGCAATCCAGGCCAACGTGCTCGCTGGTAACCGCGCGCCGGGCGAAGACTGGCTCCTACTCGATGTCATTCCGCTGTCACTGGGCCTGGAAACGATGGGAGGTCTCACCGAAAAGATCGTTCCGCGCAATGCGACTATACCGATTGCGCGTGCGCAGGAGTTCACGACCTTCAAGGATGGGCAGACAGCGATGGCCATTCACGTCGTGCAGGGGGAGCGCGAGCGGGTAGCGGACTGTCGGTCTCTGGCGCGCTTTGAATTGCGCGGCATTCCGCCGATGGTGGCGGGTGCCGCCCGCATTCGCGTGACCTTTCAGGTCGACGCCGACGGATTGCTTTCGGTGAACGCGAGCGAAACGACCACCGGGGTCGAGGCTGCAATCACGGTGAAGCCGTCGTACGGACTCACCGATGCCGACATCACGCGCATGCTGGACGAGTCACATGCGCACGCGGCCGAAGACATGGAGGCGAGGGCGCTTGGCGAAGCACGGGTGGACGTCGAGGCTATGATTGCGGCAACGGTGGCGGCGCTCGACGTGGACGGCGCCATCCTTAGCGGCGACGAGCGCGCAGCGATCGACCGCGCGCTGAACGAAGCACGACGTCTACTCCCGGAGAACGACCGCCACGCACTCCAATCGGCTGCCGCGGCGCTCAACCACGCGACGGAGGAGTTCGCGGCGCGGCGCATGGATCGCAGCGTTGCGCAGGCGCTCACCGGGCGCAGCATCCACGCAATCAACTGATCGCGCTCGATGCCGCTGATTACCGTATTACCGCACCCGGAGCTCTGCCCCGAGGGCAAGACGTTCGCAGCCAATCCGGCCGAATCGATCTGCGACAATCTGCTCGATCAAGGCATCGAAATCGAGCATGCATGCGAAAAATCTTGCGCGTGCACGACCTGTCATGTCATCGTGCGCGAAGGATTCGACTCGCTGGCGCCGTCGTCGGAAGACGAGGACGATCTGCTCGATCGCGCGTGGGGATTGACGCCGCTCTCGCGGCTGTCGTGCCAGGCTAAACCAGGTGAAGCGGCGCTCGTGCTCGAAATTCCAAAATACACGATCAACTATGCCAAGGAGGCCGCGAAATGAAGTGGACCGACAGCCGCGAGATTGCGATCGCGCTTTCGGCGGCGCATCCTGGCATCGATCCGGCTCGAATACTCTTTGTCGATTTGCGGACATGGGTTCTGGCGTTGCCTGGATTCGACGACGACCCCAAGCGCAGCGGCGAAAAGATACTGGAAGCGATCCAGTCCGCATGGATCGATGAAGGCGATTTCGAGGACGACTGAGGTAATCCATGCTGATCGTGGTGCCTGTTACGCGCTCTACGCCGGCTTATGCGCGCTGTTGTTGCCGACCCTCGCGACGTTTCGCGGGGACCGCGTTGAGCTGTGTAGTAATCGGAGTGCTTGCGGTGGTCGACATCGTGGATTTCGTGCGCACGATGTTGGTCTAACACCCGGATTTGTTCACGGTGCGTCAGGCGAACAGATTCAGCACCGCGTCCAGGCCGCAGTGATCGATGGCGTAAGTCGCTTGTTTCTGCACGATCGGTTTGGCCCGAAAGGCGATACTGACATCGGCTCGCGCCAGCATCGGCAGATCGTTGGCACCGTCGCCGATCGCAACGACGAGCCCACCGGGGCCCGCTGACATTGCGCCTAACCTGGCAAGCTCCGCCGCCTTCGCCTCGGCGTCGACGATGTTGCCTTCGATGCGGCCAGTGAGTTTGACGTTGCGGATGTCGAGCGTGTTTGAAAGGGTGTGGTCAAGGCCGAGCCGTGCCTTCAGCCGATCGGTAAAGAACGTGAAGCCCCCGGAGACGAGCAGCGTCTTTGCGCCAACACGCCTGAACCCGGCAAGCATGCGTTCCGCGCCAGGTGACAGGCGCAGACGATCGTCGTATATGCGCTGCAGCGCCGAGACGTCCAATCCGGAAAGCAATGCAACGCGACGCGTCAGGCTTTCGCGAAAATCGATATCGCCGCGCATGGCGCTGGCGGTGATCGCCGAGATCTGCGGCTTGATGCCGATGACATCCGCGATTTCGTCGATGCACTCGATCGTGATCAGAGTCGAGTCCATGTCCATCGCGACCAGGCGCACGTGCTCGAGGGTCTGGTCGCGCGGAACGAGCCCGTAGTCGAAGCCCGCGCCGGCACAGAAAGGAGCAATGGGTGCGTGCTCGACCGGTAGCAGCAAACGGAATGCCTGCGTCGCGGCGCGGTCGAGCGCAGCGATGCCGCTGGCGCCGGTCAGCCGGGCCAGCTCCTTGAGTTCAGGGGTGCCAATGTCGATACCCTGCACGACCAAATCGATGCGCGCCGCATGCGACGCGGTGATGGGATCGTTGGGCTGTACGGGAGCGGAGACCATATGCATAGCGCCAGCGAGCTTTTTCGCGCATCGCGGCAAGCGTATTATAGGACCCCCAATCGAGACATCTTGAGGAGACTATCATGGCACTTCGCATTGGCG
Organism: uncultured beta proteobacterium; assembly: GCA_963732105.1. Lineage (GTDB taxonomy): Bacteria > Pseudomonadota > Gammaproteobacteria > Burkholderiales > Casimicrobiaceae > PALSA-1003. The sequence goes on along the minus strand of CAVSYL010000016.1, from coordinate 173,351 downwards.
ACGAGGCACCCGACTTCACGGCGCAGACGACGGAGGGAACGATCCGCTTTCACGACTGGATCGGCGACAAGTGGGCGATCCTGTTCTCGCATCCGAAGGACTTTACCCCTGTCTGCACCACCGAGCTTGGCTATCTCGCCAAGATCAAGCCCGAATTCGACAAGCGCAACGCGAAGGTCCTCGGACTATCGATCGACCCGGTCGACGATCACAAGCGCTGGGCGAAAGACATCGAGGAGACGCAGGGCGTCGCGCCCAACTATCCCATGATCGGTGACGCCGACCTGACCGTCGCGAAGCTCTACGACATGATCCATCCGAACGCTAGCGGCGCGCAGCCGCGCACGCCCGCGGACAACGCGACGATCCGCTCGGTGTTCGTGGTCGGTCCGGACAAGAAGATCAAGCTCAACCTTACCTATCCGATGACTACCGGCCGTAATTTCGACGAGGTGCTGCGCGTGCTCGATTCGCTGCAGCTCACGGCGAAACATAAAGTCGCCACACCTGCCCAATGGAAGCCTGGCGAGGATGTCATCATCGCGGGCTCGGTCAGCAACGACGAAGCGAAGCAGAAGTATCCGCAAGGCTGGAAGGCGCCGAAGCCGTACCTGAGGATCGTACCGCAGCCAAAGTAGCTTCAAAGCCGAGGGCGGCCGAACCCCGTCGCCGGCGGCGTCTGCCCGGAACCGTACGCAATGCAAACGCGTCAGCGGCTCTTGCTCTGTCGCGGTTTCTTTTGTCTGCTCACTGCGCTTGGTGCGTCGGTATCCACAAGCACGAAATCGATCTTCGTCGCCTCGAGATCAACCCGCGCGACCTTGACCTTGATGCGATCCGCAAGCCGATAACTCTTGCCGCTGCGTTCTCCGTTCATCGCATGATGCACAGCATCGAAATGAAAGTAGTCGTTGCCGAGCTCCGTGACGTGGACAAGGCCGTCGACGTTGAGGCCGTCCAGAGTCACGAACAGACCGAAGTGCGTGACACCGCTGATCGTGCCGTCGAATGTTTCACCGACGCGATCCTGCATGAAGTAGCACTTGAGCCAGTTCTCGACGTCACGGGTAGCGTCGTCGGCGCGTCTCTCGGTCAGCGAGCAGTGCACTCCGAGCTCCGCCCAACCCGCGCCGCCCGGTTGATAGCGCACCGCGGCGAGACATGCCTTGATGGCGCGGTGCACGAGCAGATCAGGATAGCGGCGGATCGGTGAAGTGAAGTGCGTGTACGCATCGTAGCCCAGACCGAAGTGGCCTTCGTTTTCGGGGCTGTACACAGCTTGCTGCAACGAGCGCAGCAGCACCGTCTGCAACAGGTTGAAGTCGGGACGCCCCTTGATCTTCGTGAGCAACCGCGCGTAGTCGCCGGGCGTCGGGTGCTCGCCTCCGCCGAGCGAGAGCGCAGACGCCGCGAGGAATTCCTTCAGCGCCTTCAGCTTTTCCGGGGTCGGCCCCTCGTGCACGCGGTACAACGCCGCGTGCTTCTGCTTCAAAAGATATTCGGCCGCGCACACGTTGGCGGCGAGCATGCACTCCTCGATGAGCTTGTGGGCCTCATTGCGCACGACAGGCACGATCGTTTCTATCTTGCCGTGCCCGTCGAACTTCAGTTCCAGCTCAACCGTCTCGAAATCAATGGCACCACGTCTGTGCCGCGCGGCGGCGAGCGCCTTGTACAGCGCGTAGATGTTTTCCAGATGCGGCAGCAATGCCTTGGCTTCGGCGGCTTTTACGGCTTTGGGCTGCGACAGCATGTCCCACACCTGCGTGTACGTGAGACGCGCGCGCGAGTGCATCACCGCAGCGTAGAATCGGTAGCTCTTGATATCGCCTTGTGCCGAGACCGCCATGTCGCACACCATGCACAGGCGATCGACCGCAGGCTTTAGTGAACAGAGTTCGTTGGACAGCTCTTCCGGAAGCATCGGAATGACGCGCCGTGGAAAATAGACCGATGTGCCACGCTCGCGCGCTTCGCGGTCGAGCGCGTCGCCATCGCGTACGTAGTGGCTGACGTCCGCGATGGCAACCAAGAGACGAAAATCCTTGCCGGTGCGCTCGCAGTACACGGCGTCGTCGAAGTCCTTTGCCGTCTCGCCATCGATCGTCACCAACGGAAGCTTCGTCAGATCCGTGCGGTTCTTGCGATCGGCAACCTGCACGGTGGTCGGCAGCCGCGTCGCCTGGCGTTTCGCCACGGTCGAAAACTGATGCGGCAGATCGTGCTTGCGCAGCGCGATCTCGATCTCCATGCCTGGATCGGTGTAATTGCCAAGGACCTGCGCAACCCTGGCCAGCGCTTCACGCTGCATCGAAGGCTGCTCGACGAGCTCGGCCACGACGACTTGACCCGGCTTGGCTTTCCCGCGCATGTCCGGCGGAATGAGTATGTCCTGGCTGATGCGCTTGTTCTCCGCGACCAGATACCAGATGCCGTGATCCTCGTACACGCGCCCGACCACTTCGCGATTGACGCGCTCCAAAACATCGACGATGACACCTTCAGGTCGGCCGCGCTTGTCGATGCCGATCTGACGCGCGGTCGCGCGATCGCCGTGCAGCGCCTTGTGCATTTCCTTTGGCGACAGGAACAGATCCGCCGAACCGTCGTCCGGTACGAGGAAGCCGAAACCGTCAGGGTGGCCTTGCACGGTCCCTGTGACGAGATCCAGCTTGGCGACAACGCATAGTTGCCCCTTGCGGTTGGTCATCAGCTGACCTTCCCGCTCCATCGCGGCAAGGCGTCCCAGAAAGGCTTCGCTCTCGGCGTCGCCGCGAACGCGCAGCGCCCGGCCAACGTCGGCAGCGAGCGAGGGCACACCCTGCTCGCGAAGATGATCGAGAATCTGCTCGCGTGACGGGATTTCGACGTCGCGAACGCGACGTCCGGGCCGCCGGGTTATGACTCGTGAGGCGCCGTTAGGCATTTCAACAGGGGGTTTTTTTGACAATGGGGAGTGCTTTTCGTAAAATAATCAGTTGGCTATCGCCCAGATGGCGGAATTGGTAGACGCACTAGGTTCAGGTCCTAGCGGTGGCAACACTGTGGAGGTTCGAGTCCTCTTCTGGGCACCAAGAAAGCATTTCTGGGCAGTGACCGCAACAGCCGCATTTAGCAGAAATTGCCCGTTTTATTCATGGCACGACGCGATTTTCCGGGTCGGTCAATTTCCCCGTAAGACGAACTTTCCCGTCTGGCGTTACACCGGAAATACGTCGTGGACGGACGGCGTCGTTCGTCAGACGAGGAAAGACGTGGCGGCTTCAAGTCTCGTGCCCGGGCGTCCGGGACTCTGTCACTTTCAGCACCGAGGCGCGGGCCGTAACAGCGGCCGCCGAGCGCGAATCAGGGCTTGGGCGCTCGGCAGAATCATACCTTATTAACCCGTCCGGAAAGCGCTGACCCCTCCCGTCGCAGGTGTTCGACCAGGCGCACTATTCGATTGCTTGCCACCCGATCAAGCGGTATTTGCGTACGTCCAATCGGTAAACACCGTGACATGCGCGTATGGAATAATATGACCGAGCGAAGTGTTCCGCACGATGTCGAACCCATAAAGGCGACACTTGGGTTAGTCTTGATGCAACCGTTAGATACCCGATGCTGTCCGTTCCAAATGACTTGATTTCCGCGCTGCCACGGCTGCGCCGGTATGCGCGCATACTGACAGTTGATCCTGAGCGCGCTGATGACTTGGTCAGGTTGACGCTCAAGCGCGCACGACAAATCGAGCAAGGAACACCTTCAGGGGACGCGTCCCTCAGACCGCTCCTCTCGATTCTGCGATCCGTCTACGCTGACCACTACGCACCGAGTCAGGCGCGCGGGCAGGTGGCATCCGTCTCCGCTCGGGAGCCGGGTGCACCCGCCGCTGCGGCGACAACCGGCAACGCGCCCGCATCGGACGCGCAGCCTCCGGACGAACTGCTCGCACGATTGTGGCGGCTTCCGGTCGAAGATCGCGAAGTACTTGTGTTGGTCGCGGTCGAACGAATGTCCTATAGTGAAGTTGCGGACTTGCTCGCGGTGCCAGTTGCCACGGTCCTGGCACGCTTGACGCAGGCTCGAGCTTTGTTGCGTTCCGGTGGCTCTGAGGGGATCGCAGCGCCGAAGAGTGTCGGTTGAGGCTTGGCACTGCGCTGACAGGCGCGACCGCCAGGTTTTAGAATTGGCGCAACAGCGTCAGGACGACCGTGTTTGGACTCGTGCTGCCCGTGACCAGATAGCCGACGCTTGCGGTGTTGTTTCCAGTGCGGCTGGCAATACCGACCCACGCGACTTCAATGTGGAACAGGTCAAAGTCGACGCCCAATCCGACCCGCCCATCAACGATGCGTTGCTCGACCTGTGGAGTGTAAGGGTAAGTGGTGCGGGTAGTGAGTAATCCCAGGTGCGCAAGTAGCTGAACGCGATCTGTGAGTGGCTGCGCGGCGTTGACCTCGCCGTACCATGCGTTCGCGCGCTGTCCATAATATCGTGGGGAGTAGTAAATTCGGGCGCTGAGCTTGTCGCTGGCGATGCCCAGATAAACCTCTCCATAGTCATCCCCCGCCGCAGAGGTGAATACGGAGTAGTCACCACCCGCTTCCAGGCTGATGCCTGAAGCTAGACGGGAAGCAAAGCCGGAAAAGATCGTAGCTTGGGCGCCTGGACCCGCTGGCGGAGCCAACCGGACGGTCGATGCGAAAGCGCCGGCGTACCAGCCGAGCGGATCGTCGTAGGTCAAACCGATTTGCGCAGCCGGTTTCTGGTCGCTTAGGGTGATTCCGCGATAGCGATAATCGGAGATAACGCTTGCCGTGCCTGAGAACTGGGCGCTGACACTCGATGCGAATACACAGAACAATAGGGTAGCGGCGCCTAGGACCGCCGCGCTATCAATGAGACGACGGCGAGTCCGCACCACCGGCCATTGGACATCCACATGCGCATGCGCCCAACGTCTTTGCAACGGCGGCGCAGGCGTCGACAGTTCTAGGGTGTTGCGGAGTCGCAAGGGTCGTTTCCGAGGCAGCCAAGATTTCGCGGATCTGTTGTGGCTTTTGATCTGGAGCTATTTCGAGGAGCAATGCGATAAGACCCGCCACCTCCGCGCTGGCAAACGATGAGCCGCTAACCAAGCCCCAGCGCTGGCCGGGAAGCGTGGTTGGAATGTCCCGTCCCGGTGCCGAGAAGGTCGTGGAGGGCAAATCGTGCGCGTCATCCGCTGCGACGGCAAGCACTCCTGACGCCGATGCCGGAAACCCGCCGCTACTGGAGCTTGGATCGGCGGCCGCCACGATCACCACGCCGCGTGTGATCGCGACTCCAATAAGCCGTGCCAATAGACGATCCTGCGGCCCCCCAAGACTGAGATTGACCACTTTCGCGTCCTGATCCAGCGCGAACTGGAACGCCTTGGCCAGCGTAAAACTACTGCATACGGCGCGATCGCCTTCGCTAGACGTCTGCCAGCAGGCACGCAGTGTCATCAACGCCGCCTGCGGCGCCACGCCCACGATTCCTACGCCGTCGTCGGCGCGGGCCGCGATGATGCCAGCGACTGCCGTTCCGTGTGTTTCGGCGACATTGGCCTTTTCATCAACGAAATTTCGCGAAATTGCGACTCGGCCGCGCAGATCCGGATGATCGGTTTCCACGCCGGAATCGATCTCCGCCACGCGGACAGCCTTGCCGGTTGCGATCTGATGTATTTCGGCTAGATGCCAGACATTCGCAGTGGGCTGAAGCGGAAACAGAGGATCGTTGTGCGAGAGCAGACTAAACAGGTTCATGCCCTGAACCGACTCCACCCGCGCATCCAGCGCAACGTCCTCCACGAGTTTTCCCATCGCCACGTTTTCCGGCGCTTCCATGACGAAACAATCGACACCAAGCGAGGGCATCGGCCAATCGTCGACCACGCGCAGCTTGAACTTGGCTGCCAATTCCTCGGCGACTCGTTGCCGAGCCGCGCGACCGACTTGAGTATTGTAGTTTCCGAGATAGTTTGCGTCGGGGCGAAAGTGCGTTGGGGGCACGCGCAACATCACCAAAACCTGTCGCTCCGCCACCGTTGCATCGATGGACGCATTATTCGGATCTGCGTATACATTGAGTGCGATGACGCACAAGGTTAGCGCAAGCAACCTGCGAAGGTGCGTGGTGGGCCCGCTCAACGGCTGGTCCTCGCTCCGAGGTCCTCGGCGAGTCGCACCGCTCGTTCGGCGCGCAACGTTTTCAACGCCTCTTGTACACGTTCCTTTGGCATTTCTAGCAGAAAGACACCGGTTGCCGTGGGCCCATCGACGATTCGGGCGCCGACACTGTAAACGATCTGCCGCAACTCTGATTCGGGCGTACTTGGATCGAACATGACGGCAACGGCATCCTGCGATTGCGCCGATGGGCTTGGAGCACCGAGGGTCCGATACCTGGCGTTGTCTCGCCCCTCGGTCGCCACGAGCGTGCCTAGGATAACGATGGCCGCCAGTTGCGCGGCAAGCAGCCAGCGTGTCCACGGCGCCGAAGTTTGCAGGCCGTTTTGAATCCGTGTCCGCCAGCGGCGCCGAAGCCGATCGTCTTCAAACCGTTGCTGCGTGCCGACAGCGGCGCGCGTCGCGTCCGAGCGCAATGAACTGGTCGTCAATTCCGCGAAGATGTTGCGCAGCCAATCGAGTTCGCGTTGGCACCTCTCGCAGGTACGGACGTGCTGCTCGACGAGCGATAGCTCCTCGCCCTGCAGCGTCGCGTTGACGTAAAAGGGAAGCAGCGCGTCCACGGCCGCGTGAGTCGACGCGTCGAATGGCAGCAGACGTCCAGTCACGCGATCGCCTCCATGGATACACTTGACGAGAACCCTCGACGCCTGCGCACTTCGTTCCTCCCAGAGCACAACCGGGCGGCCCCAACCTTGAATCGAACGATACTGCATTCCGTCATCAGTTGCCGCCCGGGTGGAGCACCCCCGTAAGGGGACGCGATTGCAAACCGTACCCAATCAGATCCTAAGCCAGCAAACCGATACGGCTGCCTATTATTCCAATTGAGGTAGCAACAGGCACCGAAGATTCTTGACCGGCGACAGTTATCTTATTTCGTCGCCTACAGCCGTCGGACTCTGTCATGGACGGCCATGTCTCGCTACGCAGGAAATCGTTTGTGCGGCAAACGTCAGCCAAGGCGCGCCGCCAGCCCTTCAGGCCGCAGCGTGTCGTACACCTCGAACGGCTGGTGAATCCACGGGTTGTCTGCCAGGTACGACACGAAATAGTCGGGTTTGATCACCGAGCATGCCTTGTACCATACGACCGCAGTTCGGATGTCGGCGATGTGGTGGAACCGCAGCGGCAGTTCCTTGCGTACGGCTTCGAGCGTATGTCCGGAATCGACCATATCATCGACCAGGAGCACGCGGTCGCCAAGGCGCGGAGACGTCATCGTCATGTGTTCGGCGATGATGAGCTGACCGCGCACTGTTCCGCCTTCTGCGGTGTATGAATGGGTGGAGAGAATCGCCAGCGGCAGTTCATAAATCCGTGACAAAACGTCGCCCACACGTAATCCGCCGCGGGCAATGCAGATCACCTGATTGAAGCGCCATCCGGACTCGTGCACCTGCAACGCGAGCCGCTCGATCAGCGTGTTGTACTGGTCCCAGCTGACATGCAGGCTCATGGTGACGGTGTCTTTCTCGACAATTAGTGGAACGGATGATGCACGAGGATGGTCTCGTCGCGCTCCGGGCCGGTCGACACCATCGCGATAGGTACGCCGGTCAACGCTTCGATGCGCCGGAGGTAGGCACGCGCGTTAGCCGGCAGGGCGTCGAAGGTGTCCACGCCGAAGGTGCTCTCGCTCCATCCCGGCAGATCTTCGTATTGCGGCTGGCATTCCGCCACTGCTTCCGCCCCCGACGGTAGGAGATCCAGCCGTTTGCCGGCGACCGTGTAAGACGTGCAAATGCGGATCGTCGGCACTCCGTCGAGTACATCGAGCTTGGTGATGCACAGTCCGTCGACGCCGTTCAATTGCAAGGACCTCCTCAGCGCGGGAATATCGAGCCACCCGCAGCGGCGCGGCCGCCCCGTCACCGACCCGAATTCGTTGCCTCGCTTGGCCAATCCAGCGCCGGTGTCGTCGGTAAGCTCGGTGGGGAACGGACCTGTGCCGACGCGCGTCGTGTAGGCCTTGACGATGCCAAGCACGTAGTCGAGCAGCTGCGGACCGATGCCACTGCCGGTCGCTGCCGCGCCCGCAAGGCAATTCGACGAAGTGACATACGGATACGTGCCATGGTCGATGTCGAGCAACGCTCCCTGTGCACCTTCAAACAACAAAGAGTCGCCACGCTGACGTGCGAGTTGGATGAGTGCAGCAACGTCGGCGACCATCGGTTGCAGCTGCGGCGCGAGCGCCAAGGTCGCGTCGAGCGTGGGCTTGAACGGCACCGGTTGGCACTTGAAGTACTGCGTCAGGACGAAATTGTGATAGTCGAGCAGCGGCAGAAGCTTGGCCGCGAAGCGATCCGGATAGAACAGGTCCTGCACGCGCAGCGCGCGGCGCGCGATCTTGTCCTCGTACGCTGGGCCGATACCGCGGCCGGTGGTGCCGATTCTGGTTTCGCCCATCGCCGCTTCCCGCGCCTGGTCGAGCGCGACGTGATACGGCAGCACCAGCGGACACGCCGGCGATATCGCGAGGCGGGAACGCACCTTGATGCCCGCACTTTCCAGTTCGCCGATCTCCTGCAGAAGGGCCGACGGCGACAACACTACGCCATTGCCGATGTAGGCGCGCACGTTCGGACGCAGGATGCCCGACGGTATCAAACGGAGCACCGTCTTCTTGTCACCGATCACCAGCGTGTGCCCGGCGTTGTGTCCGCCCTGGAAACGAACGACACCCTGCGCGTGCTCCGTCAGCCAATCGACGACTTTACCCTTGCCTTCGTCCCCCCACTGGGTGCCGATGACGACGACGTTTTTGCCCATGTTCCTGTACGCTGTCTAGACTAAATGGGGCGCGCCACGAGTGCCGCGAGCTGGCGCAGATCGAGCGTAAAGCCGGTGGCGGGGCGCGCGCGGCCGAAGGCTTTGCCGATGCCATCGTAACGCTCGCCGCGGCCGATGGCATTGGGTTCGCCGGCCGTGAAAACCGAAAAGCTCGCTCCGGTCTGGTAGTGATAACCCCGCAGATCGGCCAGATCGATGTGGAGCGCTTCGACCTGCGGTTCGGCAGATGCGGCCAGCGTCGCGAGGGCGGACAGTGCGCTGGCAATGGCGGGCGTGTCGGGTAATCGTGCGCGTGCCGCGGAAAGCACTTCCTGCGCAGGACCGTATAGCGACGGAAGCGCAGCGAACGCCTCGCGCCATGCACTCGGCAACCGCGCCGTAAGTGTCGCAACGGCAGGTACATCCTTATTGCGCAGCGCAGTGAAAAGTTCGCTATCGCCGCCGTCACCCGCGATGCGCGCGCCGTTGGCGAGCGCTCGATAGACGCCAACGTGGCCCAGATCGACGTGCAGTCCCTTGACGCCGACCGAGGCCAGCGACGACAGAAGCAGGCCGAGAATTTCCTGATCCGCGCCGATTTGCGGATCGCCATAGAGCTCGGCTCCGATCTGCAGTATTTCACGGGTTTGGGCGATGCCACTGGTCGCCGTGCGCAGCACGCTGCCGGCATAGCACAGGCGCGTGACGCCGGGTTCGTTGAGCAAGTGTGCATCGATGCGTGCAACCTGCGGCGTGATGTCCGCGCGCACTCCGAGCAGTCGACCCGAAAGCGGATCGACGACCTTGAAGGTCTGGATGTCGAGGTCGTGTCCGGTTCCCGTGAGCAGTGAATCGAGATGTTCGATCAGCGGCGGCTGTACCAGCCTGAACCCGTGGGCCTTGAAGTGGTCGAGCAGCGTGCGGCGCAAATGCTCGATCGCCTCCGCCTCGGGCGGCAGGATATCGTCGATGTACTCCGGGAGGACCCACTTACGCATAGATCGTTGCCAGGATGATGCCGCCGACCAGCATCGACGCCAATCCAATGAAGCGCAACTGCCCGTCAGATAACTCGGTGACGCGACGGAAGGTGTCGCGCCAGACGCGCGGTGCAAGCAACGGCATCAGGCCCTCGAGCACCAGCACCAGCGCGCACGCCGCCACGAACGATTCCGGCACCGCGCGCGCTACTTCGTCGATGGCCGCGGCACAGACCGCGTACCGCCAGGCTGCCGGAGGTACTGGAAGAACTCTGAGTTGGGATCTAGCACCAGCATGTCGGACTTGTTCTTGAACGTCGAACGGTACACCTCGAGGCTGCGAAAGAACGCGAAGAACTCGGGGTTCTGTCCGAACGCCGTCGCGAAGATCGCCGATGCCTTCGCGTCGCCTTCACCTTTCACCTTCTGGGCTTGGCGGTAGGCATCGGCCAGGATGACCTCCCGCTGGCGATCGGCGTCGGCGCGGATTTTTTCCGACTCGGCCGCGCCCATCGAGCGCAACTCGTTGGCGACCCGCTTGCGCTCCGATTCCATGCGCTGGTAGACCTGCGCGAGCACTTCGTCGGGAAGTTCGACGCGGCGCAGGCGAACGTCGACGACTTCGACGCCGATCGTGCGTGCGTCGGCATCCGCCTTTTGACGCGCCTCGGTCATGATGTTGTTGCGCTCGGTCGAAATGACTTCGTGGATTGTGCGCTTGTTGATTTCCTGCGCGAGATTGGCGCGTATCGTTTGCGCGAGGCGGCGCTTGGCGGCTTCCTCGTCGCCGGTAACGCTTTGGTAATACTTGCGCACATCGACGATGCGCCAATAGGCGATGAAATCGACCTTCAGCGGTTTTTTTTCCGACGTCGTAATGCGATCGGGCTCGGGTGCATCCAGGGTCAGCAAACGCCGGTCGTAGAATTTGATGTTCTGCACCAGCGGAATCTTGAAATAGAGGCCGGCTTCGGTCTTCGCGTCGATGAATTCGCCAAGCTGGAATTTGATTGCGTACTGGCGCTGGTCGACGGTATAGAGCGACTGCGAGAGCACGAGCACGATCGCGACCAGCAGCGCGAGGATGGGCATGGCAGTCTTCATCGCGAAGTCCCCCGGTCGCGCGACAGGCTGCGGGACGAATCGATCGTCGCAGCGGCCTCCGGTGCAGGTACGACGGGACGAGTCGGATCGACAATTGCTGGCGCGTTGGAAGTGCCGCCGGGCAAGCTTTGCTTCAGCAGTTGATCGAAGGGCAGATAAAGCAAGTTGCTCGTGCCCGCCTTCTGATCGATGAGCACTTTGCTCGTGTTGCCGAGCACCGACTGCATCATGTCGAGATACAGCCGTTGGCGCGTCACCGCGGGTGCCTTGGTGTATTCGACCAGAATCTGACGGAACCGGCTCGCGTCGCCTTCGGCGCGTTGTACGACGCTGGCGGTGTAGCCGTCGGCCTCCTGCAGCAACCGCGAGGCCATGCCGCGCGCACGCGGAATGATGTCGTTGGCGTACGCCTGGCCTTCGTTCTTCTGGCGCTCGCGATCCTGGCTCGCCTTGACCGCGTCGTCGAATGCAGCCTGCACCTGCTCCGGCGGTTGCGTGTTCTGTAAAGTGACCTTCTGCACGTAGATGCCGGTGCCGTATTTGTCCAGCATTGCCTGCATCAGCTTTTCGGTCTCGGCGGCGATTTCGGCGCGGCCCTCGTAGAGTACGTAGTCCATCTGGCTGCGGCCGACGACTTCGCTCATTGCCGTCTGTGCGACTTGAAATACGATGTCATCGGGCTTGCGGGTGTTGAAAACGAAGTCCGGGGCACTCTTCAGGTTGTACTGGACCGCGAATTGGATGTCGATGATGTTCTCGTCGTCGGTGAGCATCAGCGATTCTCTGGCGATCTTGTTTTTTGGATTGCCATTGCGATAGCCGATCTCGACCGTCTTCACCTGCGAGAAGTCGATCACCTCGACCGCCTCGATCGGAAACGGAAGATGCCAGCGCAGGCCAGGCAGCGTGGTTTCGGTGTATTTGCCGAAGCGCGTCACGACCCCTCGTCGGCCGTCGTCGACGATGTACGAGCCGCTGACCAGCCAGACGACGAGCACCAGCGCGACCAGAAGGCCCGCGCTGCCTAGCGGCAACTGACGCTTCGGCGGAGGCACCTCGTCGCCGGCATCCGCAGGCTCCTTCCGGCCGATCAGTTCATTGAATCGCCGCAAGACGTTGCGCCAGATCTCGTCGAGATCGGGCGGGCCCGAGCGGCCGCGTTTACCCCATTGCGGGTCGTTGAGGGACATGACTGAAGCGTGCCTCGCGGCGCTGTGGGGTGGGTGACTTGGTGGAAGCTTGGTGGAAAAATTGCGCCGAAGCACGCTTCAGGCGGTTGCCGCCCGGGCTTGCGCCCCGGGAAACCGCTCGGCCAGCGCGGCGCGCAAATCTGGAATGCCCACGCCGGTCAGCGCACTCAGTCGAACGGCGTGAATTTTACCATATTCGTCGCGCTCGACGCCGGGGGAAGACCCGGCGGCATCAGCCTTATTCCAGACCAGGATCTGCGGCACGCCATCCGCGCCGATCTCGGCGAGCACCGAATTGACCGCGGCGATCTGCTGCTCCCGCCCAGGATGACTGGCGTCGATCACGTGCAAGATCAAGTCGGCATCGACCGCCTCCTTGAGCGTGGCCTGGAACGCCGCGATCAGGTCGTGCGGCAGATCGCGGATGAAACCGACCGTGTCGGACATCACGATCGGCCCGGCGCCGGCGACGAATACCTTGCGCAGGGTTGTGTCGAGGGTGGCGAACAGCTGGTCAGCGGCATAACTCTCGGCACCGCTGAGGCGATTGAAAAGTGTCGACTTGCCGGCATTGGTATAGCCCACCAGCGCGACGTTGCTCACCGCGGCACGGCGGCGCGCGCGCCGCTGGGTATCTCGGCGGCGGCTGACCTGGTCGATCCGGTCGCGCAACAACTTGACCCGGGTGCCGATGAGCCGGCGGTCGGTTTCGAGCTGCGTCTCGCCAGGGCCTCGCATGCCGATGCCGCCCTTCTCGCGGTCAAGGTGGGTCCAGCCACGGACCAGCCGCGTGGACAGATGCTGGAGTTGCGCGAGTTCGACCTGGAGCTTGCCTTCCGAGCTCTGCGCGCGCTGCGCGAAGATGTCGAGAATCAGGCTGGTGCGATCGACGACGCGGCAGTCGAGCTCGCGCTCGAGATTGCGCTGCTGGGCGCCGGACAGTGCATGGTCGAAAATGACGAGGTCCGCTCCGGTGTCCGTGCGCAGCGCGGCGATTTCGGCCACTTTTCCGCTTCCGGCGAACAGCGCGGGATCGGGTTTCTTGCGCCGGGCGGTGACAACGCCAGCGATGTCCGCGCCAGCGCTTTGCGCGAGCGCCTTAAGTTCCGACAGGCGCTCAGCGGGCTCGCCGTCGCCCAGGTCGAGTTCGACCAGCAGAGCGCGATCACCGCCGCCCGGGCGATCAAACATCGCGTCGATACGGAATCACGCTCATCGCCGGCCGCGCCGGCAGGAGCCGATCAAGCGTCGTTGTCGTGCGCCGGCATCGTAACGGCGCGAGCGGGTACCACGGTCGAGATTGCGTGCTTGTAGACCATCTGCGTGACCGTGTTCTTCAGGAGTACCACGTACTGGTCGAAGGATTCGATCTGTCCCTGCAGCTTGATGCCGTTGACGAGGTAGATCGAGACCTGGACGTGTTCCTTGCGAAGGGTGTTCAGGAACGGGTCTTGTAGCATTTGCCCTTTATTGCTCATCGCGCTTGCTCCACTTGGTTTTATTGGCCGCGCCCCTGCCTCTTCACCCACGATCCGCAGTCCGCCTGAGGCGGCCCTGACCGCGTGCCCTTGGGTGCGCAGGCGAGTTTGCGTAGGGATTCGAGCCTGTCTTGAATTGTATCCTAAGAGGCGTTCCCCGCAGTTGGAACGCGTCGAGGAAGAAATGTTCCAGGTATCGCTTGTACGTTGCCGGAACGTGCGCCAGAGCGGTGCCGTGGATGACGATGACGGGCGGGTTCATGCCCCCTTGGTGTGCGTATCTCAGCTTCGGGCGCACCATACCGGCGCGCGGCGGTTGCTGCTGCTCCACCGCAGCCTGCAGCATCCGGGTGAGCCGCGGCGTCGCGAGCTTGGTGGTTGCGGCCGTATAGGCCTGATCGACCGCCTTGAGCATCGCGCCGATGCCTTTGCCGTCGCGGGCCGAAATCGTATTGAGCTCGGCAAAGGAAAGGAACGCGAGCTTGCGCGAGAGCTCGCGTTTGACCTCGTCACGCGCGTCCTTGGCCAGACCGTCCCACTTGTTGACCGCAATGGTCAGTGCGCGGCCGGCTTCGAGTATGTATCCGGCGATGTGCGCATCCTGTTCCGAGATGTCCGCCTGCGCGTCGACCAGCAGGATGACGACGTTGGCGTCCTCGATCGCCTGCAGTGTCTTGATCACGGAAAATTTTTCGATGACGTCGGTGACCTTGCCGCGCTTGCGCACGCCCGCCGTGTCGATGAGCGTGTAGTGCCGCGCGCCGCGGTCGAAATCGAGGTAGAGCGAATCGCGCGTCGTCCCCGGCTCGTCGAACGCGATGACGCGTTCTTCGCCGAGCAGCGTATTGATCAGCGTCGACTTGCCGACGTTCGGGCGCCCGACGATCGCGACCTTGATGCGCTTGGCGTCGTCTTCCGCCGCGCCAGGTGCTTCAGGTGTCGCTTCCGGACAAAGCGCCAGGGCGGTGTCGACCAGGTCGCGGACGTTCTCGCCGTGCGCGGAAGAAATCGCCAGCGGCGTTCCGAGCGCGAGTTCGTGGAACTCGGCCGTGACGCGCTCCGGTGCGAGCCCTTCCGCCTTGTTGACCCCAAGCACCAGCGGTCGTCCCGAGCGGCGGAGCAGGTCCGCGATCACCTTGTCCTGCGGTGTCAGCCCATCGCGGCCGTCGACCAGGAAAATAATCGCGTCGGCTTCGGCAATCGCGGTGCGCGTCTGCTTGGCCATCGCATGCATGATTCCCGCGGTCGCCTTGGGCTCGAAACCTCCGGTATCGACGACGAGGTAGGGCCGGTCACCCCCAAGCCCACGGCCGAAATGGCGATCGCGCGTCAGGCCGGGATAGTCGGCGACGAGCGCGGCACGCGATTGCGTCAGCCGATTGAACAACGTCGATTTTCCGACGTTGGGGCGGCCGACGATGACGAGGGTGGGAAGCATGGATGGGGCGAATGTTCTTGGTCGAGCGCCGGGTGCGCGGTCGGCTTGCCGGACGCAGGACGCAACGCTGGGCGGCGGGTTACTTCGCGGAGGCGCTGATCAGGTTGCCCGCCGCACTTTGCCAGACAATCGCGGTGCCATTGACCTGGGGTTGCGAGACCGCCGCAGCGCCGTCGGTCGCGGTGCGCCCGACCAGGCTGCCATCGCTGCGATCCAGGAGATGCAGGTAGCCTTCGGCGTCGACCACGCCCAGATAGTCGCCGACGACCACCGGTCCGCTGGGAAAACGCAGCGCGAGCTTGTCCTGTTTCCACGCGGAGGCGCCCGTGGATTTGTCCAGCGCCTGGATTGCGCCATCGTCGGTGGTCAGATACAGAAAGCGGTTGTCGGTGGTAATGCCATTGAGGCTGGAGAAATCGCGGGACCAGTTCAGATTGCCGCGGACCAACTCGAAGCAGGCAACGCGCCCTTGATACGCGGCCGCGCAGACTTGCCGCTCTTCGACCACAGGCAGGCTGGTCACGTCGGCGATGCGTTCTAGCTCGGTCGAGCCCTTGGGCGTGGCGACGCTGGCTTCCCAGCCAAGCGCGCCGGTGGCGAGATCGAGCGCGAGAAGCTTGCCGCCTGCAGTCCCTGTGAACAATCCACCGCGGCTGGTGACGCCCCCCGCGAACCGCCGCACGGTCAGCGGCGGAGTCGTGCGCTGGTAAACCCACTTGCGTGCCCCATCGGCCTCGGCGAGCCCGAATATCTTACCGTCGAGCGACCAGACGGCGATGATCCCCTCGGCAGCGGTTGGCGGCCCGGCGACTTCGCTGGACACCTTGCCCGACCAGAGCGCCTTGCCGCTGGTGTCGAAGACGAACACGTCCGCCTTGTCAGTGCCGACTACGACACTGTTGGGCCCGGCACCGACGCCTGCAGAAAGCCTGCGCTCAGCGGTGATGCGCCAATTCTGCCGACCGGTCGATGGCTCGACGCTGACGATCGTGCCATCTGGGCTCGCGGCGTAAATAGCGTCCTTGCGGACCGCCGGCGAGAAGCCGAAGCCGCCTTTGCCACCCATGGCAAGCTGCCAATCAACATGGGCGGTTGCCTTGGCATCGAACGCGGGCAGGGGGCCAGGTTTTTTGGGCCCCCGACCGAGGCCGAGCCACGATAGCGACGGAACGGGAATGCTCGGTATCCACGACGACATCGTTTCGCAGCCGCCGAGCAGCATGCAGCACGCCACGACCAGCAGTTTTGCCGTTCGCGTCACTGCGCGCCTCCCAGCGCGTCGAACTTGACTTGGATAAACCCGCGGTACGGCGACTTGGGATCGATCTTCGAGAGTGCGAGCTGATAGGCCGCCTTGGCGTCGGCGGGTTTGCCCGCGGCCGCCAGGATGTCACCCTTGAGGTCGGCGAAGACGCCCGCAAAAGCCTCGTCCGTCTTGACATCGATCGTGCTCAGCGCCTGATCGTATTGTTTCTCATCGAGCAACGATTCGGCGAGCCTGAAACGGGCAATGGACTTGAGCTCGTCCTCGGTGGAATGGTCGATGACCCACTGCAGCTGCGTGCGGGTCCCCGCGTGATCGCCGGCGTCGTAGAGCAGTTTGGCGTAGATCATCGCGGCCCGAGGCGCGTACGCGGTGCGCCCGTAGCGGTCCTCGATCTGCGTCGCCGGTTCCTTGGCCTTGGCGACGTCGTTGTCGCGGGCCGCGACACTTACCGCCTGGTAAAGGATGCTCGCCTGCGCCGATTGATCCTGCTGATACCAGCGCCAACCAACGCTGGCGACAAGCACGACGGCGAGCGTGCAGAGCGCCGCGGCGACGTACTTGCCATATTGCAGCCACCACGACTTGAGGTCGTCGAGCTGTTCCTGTTCTTCCAGATCGTAGACTGCCATTTTCCGTCCTTAGAATGATTAGTGTGCAGCGCGCAGCCGCGCGGCGACGTCGGCGGGTGCCAGCGCGATTTGTTCGCCGGCCGCGCGCAGCGGCTTCACGCCAACGCTGTTCGTCGCGACTTCGTCCTCACCGACGATGAGAGCGTAGCGTGCGCCGCTGGCGTCGGCGCGCTTCATTTGCGATTTGATGCTTCCGCCGCCCGCGTTGACGACGATCGCGAGTCCTGCATCGCGCAGGATCTCGGCGACCGAACGGGCGAGCGTGGCCGCCGGCTCGCCGACGTGAACGACGTACGCATCGGGGATGAACACCGCTGCGCTCCTGGCAAGTTCCAGCAGCAGGATCACGCGCTCGATCCCGATGGCGAATCCGCACGCCGGTGTCGGCTTGCCGCCCAGTTGCGCGAACAGGCCGTCGTAGCGCCCACCGCCGCCGACCGTGCCCTGCGCACCAAGCCGATCGGTCATCCACTCGAACACGGTGCGGTTGTAGTAGTCCAGTCCACGCACGAGGCGCGTGTCGACCTTGAACGCGACGCCATAGTCGGCGAGCAACTGTTGCAGGCCGTCGAAATGCGTTCTCGTCGCGTTCCCCGAGACGATCCAGCAGGCGCGGCGCGCCGGCGATCAGCGACTGCAACGCCGGATTCTTGCTGTCGAGGATGCGCAACGGATTGGTGTGCAGGCGGCGCTGCGAGTCGGCGTCAAGGGTGGTTGCATTCGCGCTGAAGTATTCCACCAGGTCAGCGCGATGCGCGCGGCGTTCGTCAGGATCGCCGATGGAATTGATGTGCAGGACAATGCCATCAAGGCCCAGCCTGCGCCACAGGCGATCGAGCATGACGATTTGCTCGGCGTCGACATCGGGACCGTCGAACCCCAGCGCTTCGGCGTCGAACTGGTGGAACTGTCGGTAACGGCCCTTCTGTGGACGTTCGTGCCGGAACATGGGCCCCGTGGTCCATACGCGCTGCGGGCGTTCGTAAGTCAGATTGTGCTCGATCGCGGCACGGACGATGCCGGCGGTCGCTTCCGGACGCAGCGTCAGGCTTTCACCATTGAGCCGATCCTCGAACGTGTACATCTCGTGCTCGACGACGTCGGTGACCTCGCCGATCGCGCGCACGAACAGCGGTGTCGCCTCGACCAGCGGCACCTGCATGTGGCGATACCCGTACTGCGCCACGACATCGCGCACTGCGGCGTCGAACTGCAGCCACAACGACGCCGCGTCGGGCAGCACGTCGTTCATGCCGCGCACGGCCTGAATCACGCTGGCCATAACGTTACGCGACGACCTTGAGGGCCAGCGATTTGCGGTCCGGCTTGAGGTGAGGTGCGGGAGGCTCGCCGCCGTAAGTAGCGCGTACGTAGTCTTCGACGATGGCCTGGAACTCCTCGGCGATGCGCTCGCCGCGCAGCGTCACGGTCTTCTCGCCATCCACGTAGACCGGCGCCACGGGCACTTCGCCGGTCCCAGGCAAACTGATGCCGATGTTCGCCATCTTCGATTCGCCCGGGCCGTTGACGACGCAGCCCATGACCGCGACGTTCATGCTTTCGACGCCGGGATACTGCGCCCGCCAGACCGGCATCTGCGCCCGAAGAAAGCCTTCGATCTTCTGCGCGAGTTCCTGGAATACGGTGCTCGTCGTGCGCCCGCATCCGGGACACGCCGTCACCTGCGGCGTGAACGAGCGCAGGCCCATCGTCTGCAGGATCTCCTGCGCGACGATGACTTCGCGCGTGCGATCGCCGTTGGGCTCGGGTGTCAGCGATACGCGAATCGTGTCGCCGATGCCCTGTTGCAGCAGCACGCCCATCGCCGCCGTCGACGCGACGATGCCCTTCGAGCCCATGCCGGCCTCGGTCAGACCCAGATGCAGCGGATAGTCGCAGCGTCGCGCAAGCTCGGTGTAGACGGCGATCAGGTCCTGCACGCCGGAAACCTTGCACGACAGGATGATGCGGTCGGCGGACAAGCCGAGCTCCTCCGCGCGTTGTGCGCTGCCAACCGCGGAGGTGACGAGTGCCTCGCGCATGACGTGCGCCGCATCCTGCGGCTGCGGCGAGCGCGCATTCTCGTCCATCAATCGCGCCAGCAAATCCGCGTCCAGGCTGCCCCAGTTGACGCCGATGCGCACCGGCTTGTCCCACTTCAGGGCCTGCTCGATCATGATTGCGAACTGCGAATCGCGCTTGCTGCCTTTGCCGACATTGCCGGGATTGATGCGATATTTCGCCAGCGCCTGCGCGCATCCCGGATAACCCGCAAGCAGCTTGTGGCCGTTGAAATGGAAATCGCCGATCAGCGGCACGGTGCAGCCGGCGGCGTCGAGCCTGGCGCGAATCTCCGGAACTGCCGCGGCGGCTTCGGCCGAGTTCACCGTAATCCGCACGAGCTCGGACCCGGCGACCGCGAGCGCGTGCACCTGCGCCACCGTGGCCGCGACGTCGGCGGTATCGGTGTTGGTCATCGACTGCACGACGATCGGCGCGTCGCCACCGACGGCGATGCCGGCAACGCTGGCTTGCCGCGTCCGATGGCGCGCGATAGTCGATGCTGCGGGTGTGCTCATTGCAAGGTGATCCGGGCGACGTTCTGGCGCGTGTACGGCGTCAGGTCGACGGTCTTGCCTTGATAGCTCAGCGTGACCACTTTCGCATTGCCGAGCACGATGTCGAAAGGTGCCGCGCCGCGCACGGGCTCGACCGAGTTCGCTCCGACAAGCCTCGACACCAGCAGTTGCCCGCTGCGATCGCGGATTTCGGTCCACGACGGACCCGCAAACGCGAGCATCAGCGGTGCGTCCGCGGCCACTGGCGCAGCGGGCGTCGCCGTTGCCTGCGTCGCGGCCGCCACGGGCGCACTGACGCTGGTGGCCACAGAAAGAGCAGCCCTGTCTTCGGTGCCGGCGGAGACGATGTCGGCGGGCCGCGCTTCACTGGCCAACGGATTGGGCAGAGAAGTCTTGGCGCCCGAACCCGCTTTGGGCTCGGCGGGCATCGCCGTCGAACTCGTGCGCGGCGCCTCGCCGAGCGAACCCAGTCCGCCGCGATACCATTCGTAGGCCGCTGCGGCGATGATACAGGCGATCAGCGCCAGCGGAATCATCCAGCGTGCGACATTCGATTTCTGCGCCGTGGCGTTAGGCAACTCCGCCATCATGGCGCCGGTCGAGTGCAATGCGGGAGAGCCGAGTGCCGGCGCATGCGCGACGTCGGGAAGATGGGACAGCAAGTCTTCCGGATCGAGATTGAGCAAGCGTGCGTAGTTGCGCACGAACCCGCGGCTGAACGTGCGCCCTGGCAACTCGCCGAAGTTCTCGTCCTCGAGCGCCTTCACTTGCCGCGGCGCGAGCTTCAGCTGCTGCGCGACCTGATCAAGAGACAGGCCGGCAGCCTCGCGCGCCGCGCGGAGGCGCGCGCCCGGGCTTGCCAGCGCCGTCACCGGCGGCGGAACCTCGGCATCACCGGGCAAGCGTTCTTCCGTAATGGTCACTCGCAGCCTTCCGTACTGATCGCCTTGGTTTCCGGGGCGTCGGGATAGCGATTGCGCAATTGCGAAGCGTACGAAAGTTCGGCCTGTCGATCGTCGAGCTTGCGCTCGATGCACATGCCCAGGTACAACGACTCGGGCGGGGGGTTAGCCGCCTGCATCACGCCCTTGATCCAGTTGCGCGCGTCCGGATAACGAGCTTCCTTGTAGGCGATCAGCGCGAGGCCGTAGCCGGCCATGGCATTGCCGGGTTGCGCGAGCAGCGCCCTGCGGAAATAGCCCTCCGCCAGGCGCATGTCACCGATCGTAATGGCGCAGCGGCCCGCGTTGACCAGCGCAATCTCAGGCGTCTTGTAAAGCGGATTGCGCACCGCGATCTCGAATTGCTCGAGCGCTTCGCGTTCGCGTTTGTGCTGGCACAGGTACCAACCCCAGTTGTGGTGGGTGTCGGAGTCGTTGGGGGCGAGCAGGAGCGCCCGCGAGAAGTTCTGCTCGGCCTTGCTGGCGTCGCCGAGCACGGAATACACCAAGCCGTAGATATTGTAGGCCGGCGCATAATTGGGATCGAGGCCGACGGCGATGTTGAGTTCATCGAGCGCGACGTCCATCTGTCCGCGCTCGTAGTATCCCGCGGCGAGATCGGTGTGCAAGCGGGCGCGCTCGGCGGGAGGCGTCACCTGCGGTTGCGGCGCGGTCACGCGCTGCTGCGGCGCTCGCGGGCTCGGTTCCGCGTCGGCTTTCTTCTCGGTGCTGCTGCACGCGGCGAGATACAATGCGGCGATCAGGATGGCGAGAATCAGGCGCATGGATAGGATCAATGGGCCGCAATGGGTTGAACTTTGATGGTGCGGCGCTTGCTTCGATCCTGCACCTGGCCGGCGAGCTGGCCACAAGCGGCATCGATGTCGTCGCCCCGCGTCTTGCGAATCGTGGCGACAAATCCCTCGTCGCGCAGGATCCGCTGAAACGAAACGATGCGATTGCGCGAACTGGTGCCGAATTCGGTGTTCGGAAACGGGTTGAACGGGATCAGATTGAATTTGCACGGTACGTTGCGCACGAGTTCGGCGAGCTCGCGCGCCTGCTCCGGCGCGTCGTTGACGTGGTCGAGCATCACGTACTCGAAGGTCACGAAATCACGCGGCGCCTTTTCGATGTAACGCACGCACGCCGCGAGCAATTGCTCGAGGGGATATTTCCGATTGATCGGCACCAGCCGGTCGCGCAGGGCGTCGTTCGGCGCATGCAGGCTCACCGCGAGCGCGACCGGGCATGCGTCGCGCAGCCGGTCCATGGCCGGCACGATGCCGGATGTCGACAATGTGATGCGCCGGCGCGACAACCCGTAGGCGTTGTCGTCGAGCATGAGGTTCATCGCCGAGACGACGTTGTCGAAGTTGGCCAGCGGTTCGCCCATGCCCATCATCACGACATTGGTGATCGGGTGCCGGCCCTGTTCGACCCACGGCGTGGACACGCCATCGGCGAGCAGCGCCCGATTCGCGTGCCACAGCTGGCCGATGATCTCCGCGACACTCAAGTTGCGGTTGAACCCCTGCTTGCCGGTGGAGCAGAACGCGCAGTCGAGCGCGCAGCCGGCTTGCGAAGAAATGCACAGCGTGCCACGGTCGTCCTCGGGAATGTAAACCGCCTCGATGGCATTGGCGCCGCCGACATCGAGCAGCCACTTGCGCGTGCCGTCGCTGGCGGTCGCGTCGCGCACCACTCCTGGCGCGCGAATTTCCGCGTCGTTGGCCAGTGCGATGCGGGTGGAATGCGCGAGGTCGGTCATCGCGTCGATGCGGTCGACCAGGCCGTGGTGAACCCAGCGCAACGTCTGCCTTGCGCGAAACGGCTTGTCGCCGCGCCCGGCGAACAACGCGGTCAGCGCGGCTTGATCGAAATCGAGGAGATTGATCATCTCGCTTGTCGCCTGGTGGGTGCCACGCTCGCCTACCGGCCGTGGATCTCCAGCGTCGGAAAGAAATACGCAATCTCGGTACGCGCTGTCTCGGGGCCGTCCGAACCGTGCGCAGCGTTGGCGTCGATCGAGTCGGCGAAGTCGGCGCGAATGGTTCCTGGCTCGGCTTTTTTCGGATCGGTCGCGCCCATCAGGTCGCGGTTCTTGGCGATGGCGTTGTCGCCTTCCAGCACCTGGATCATTACCGGTCCGGAGGTCATGAAGCCGACCAGATCCTTGAAAAATGGCCGTTCCCGATGCACAGCGTAAAAACCTTCGGCGTCGGGTTGGGCCAGCCAGGTCATCTTTGCCGCAACGATCTTGAGGCCCGCGCGCTCGAAGCGAGAATAGATCTCGCCGATCACGTTCTTGGCCACGGCATCCGGTTTGATGATCGAAAGGGTGCGTTCTACCGCCATACTTGGGCTCCGGCTGGATAAATGCGAGTAAATCCAAAATTATACCATGTCGAGGACCTCTTTTGCCCCCGCATGCTTGGCGCGCCGTCGGGGACGAATACGCGCTTTTCAGCGCGATTATCGACAAAAAGGCCCGGCGTTGCCGCCGGGCCGAAAGACGAAGCACCGATATGTTTGGCTACTGCATCATGCCGAGCGCGCGTGGAAGCACCAGCGTAAGCCAGGGCCAATAGGTGACGATCACCAGGAATACGAGCATGGTCAACAACCATGGCATCACCGCCTTGGTCAGCTCGGTAATGCCCAATTTGGAGATCCCCGAAGCGACATACAGGTTCAGGCCGACAGGGGGATGGCAAAGGCCGACCTCCATGTTCACGTCGATCAGTATGCCGAGGTGCACGGGATTGATCCCGAGTGCAACGGCGGCCGGGTAAAGAATCGGCGCCATGATCAGAATGATCGACGACGGCTCCATGAAATTGCCGGCCACGAGCAACAGCAAATTGGCGAGTAACAGGAATCCCACCCATCCCAGGTCCTTGGCGAGAATCCAGTCGGCGAGCGCGTGCGGGATGTTCTCGTTGGTAAGGATGAAGGAGAACAACGCGGCGTTGGTGACGATGTAGAGCAGCATCGCGCTCATGTTTGCAGAGGTCAGCAGCACTTTGCCCGTATCTCTGAGCGGCATGGCCTTGTAGACGTATACCGACACGAAGAACGAATAGACGGCGGCCATTGCGGCCGCTTCAGTGGCCGTGAACAGACCGGAATAGATCCCGCCGATGATAATGACGACCAGCATCAGCCCCCAGATACTTTCGCGGAACGCTTTCCAGCGCTGGCCCCAGGTCGACTTCTTCATCCTCGGGTAGTTGCGCTTGCGGGCGAGGAACCACGTGACCGTGCAGAGCATGGTGGTCAGCATGATCCCCGGCAACAGACCCGCCACGAACAGCGCGCCGATCGACGTCCCGGTGGCGACCGCGTAGATCACCTTGGGAATCGACGGCAGCATGAGGATGCCCAGCGAGCCCGCGACGGTGATCACGCCGGCACCGAACTTCATGGGATAGCCATGTCGCACCATCTCGGGCAGCACGATCGATCCGATCGCCACGACCGTCGCGACGCTCGATCCGCACACCAGCGCAAACATCGAGCACGCAAGGATGCCCGCAAGCGCAAGGCCGCCGTGCCAGTGCCCGATCATCGAGGTGGCGAAGTCGATCATTCGTCGCGCCACCCCGCCGTGGGTGAGGAAGTTGCCGGCGAGAATGAAAAAGGGGATCGCCATGATCTCGAACTTCTCGATGCCAGTGAACAGCTTCAGCGCCACCGACTCGATCGGGACCTGGGTGAACACGAACACGAAGGTCAGTACCGTCAGGCCCAGCGAGATCGAGATGGGCATGCCCGTGAGCATCAGGGCGATGAGCAGGCCGAACAGGATGGCGGAGCTCATCGTCCCGCTCCTTTGTCGCGGCCCGTCTCGGGAAACAGATTGCTTTCCTCCAGGTTGAGTGGCGGAAGCTCATCGACGCCTTCGACGTGCGCATGGTCGTGCTTGGGCAGTTCGCCCGTCTTCCAGAATATCCAGGCCACCTGCAGAAAGCGGAACGACATCAGATAGGACCCGCATGGAATCGCCAGATAGACGATCCACATCGGGGCTTCCATGTCAGGCGACGTCGAGTCGGTATGCGCAAGCTGCCAGACGAAACTGGCGCCGAACGTACCAACGATCGCCGTAAACACCGCACCGGCAAAGAGCCCGAAAAAAATGAATTTGTTACGAACTTTGGGCGACAGCTGATTGATCAACACATCCACGCCGACGTGGATTCCGGTGCGCACGCCGTAAGCGGCGCCGAACTTGGCCATCCAGACGAACATGTAGATGCAAAGCTCCTGCGCCCAGGACAAATTGATCTTCAGCAGCCAGTCCTGCACGACCGGAATCGGCATGCCCGCGGCGTAGCGGTGAATGACGGCGACAAAAATGAGCAGCGTTGCGCCCGCCATCAGCGTCGAGATCAGCCATTCCTCGAGGTGATCAAGAAACTTCAGCATTCGTCCGGCCCTCCGCCGTTCTCTGTTGCATCCCAGGATGCAAAAACGCCACTGTCGCTATGCGGATCGACAGTGGCGTAGGGGCAATTCCTGAACTTGGTGCTCAGGGCTTGAAGCCGGTTTCCTTGTAGACCGCGTCGATGACGTCCTTGCCGATACGCCCTTCCATCTCCTTGTGGACCGGGGCCAGCGCCTTCTTCCATGCCGCCTTGGCCTCCGGCGCCAGGGTGATGATTTCGGTCTTGCCGGTCGCCTTGACCGCCGCCAGCGCCTTGTCGTTCTCATCCTTGGCGATGTCATTGGCGTACTTGGTCGCATCCTTCATCGCGCCTTCCAGGATCGTGCGGATATCGGCGGGCAGGCCATCCCAGAATTTCTTGTTGGCGATCACCGCGTACTCGATCACGCCATGGTCGGTCAGAGTGAAGTACTTCTGCACCTCGTTCATTTTCTGGGTGTAGAAATTCGACGGTGGATTCTCGGTGCCATCGACGACGCCCGTTTGCAGCGCCTGATAGACCTCGGAAAACGCCATGACCTGCGGGATGCCACCGAGCGCGCGTATTTCGGCCTCCAGGACCTTGGACGACTGGATGCGGAACTTCATACCCTTGGCGTCCGGAGGCAGGCGCAGTGGCTTGTTGGCGCTGAAGTCCTTGAAGCCGTTGTCCCAGTACGCCAAGCCGACGATACCTTTCGTCTGCAATTTATCGAACAGCATCTTGCCGACCGCACCGTCGGTGACTTTGTGCAGCTGCGCGAAGTCATCGAAGATATACGGCAGGTCGAAGACTTCGAACTCGCGCACGCCCAGCGGCCCGAATTTGGCCACCGACGGTGCGAGCATCTGTACCGATCCGAGCTGCAGCGCCTCCATTTCCTCGCCGTCCTTGTAGAGGGTGCTGTTCGGATACACCTCGATCTTGACACGGCCCTTGGTGCGCTCCTCGGCGAGTTTCTTGAAGTACTCGGCGCCCTTGCCCTTAGGCGTATCGAGTGCCACGACGTGGCTGAACTTGATGACGATGGGCTGCTGGGCGAGTGCGGTACCCGCCCAGGCAATGAGCGCTGCAGACGCGAGCGCGACACACGAGCGAAACTTCATGGATTCCTCCGGACGATTGGGAAAAATACAACTTTTGAATTATGCGGGCATTTAGCCCCGGGACATTGATGCTTGTCAATCCGACGGCTTGTGTCATCTTCACGCTGGCTGCCATGTGACAGCCCAACCTGATTCGTCCTGTGCGGCCTGAAACGCCAGGTCGACACCGATGCCGGGGACCGCCGCGAGCCGGTCTCCGCACCATACCAACGGCAGTGTCTGCCGCTGCCATGGGGGCATGTCGGTGTCCTGCAACATTTTCTTCAGTGCACGTCGCGGGCGATTGGCTGCCAATTGGAGGCGTTCGCCGCCCACGCGTGAGCGCAGGGTGACCGGATGCAGCGCCACCTGCGCAGCCGCGATCCCATTCCCCTGCACCTGCTCGAATGTCAACGTACCGCCGGGGAATGGCAATTCGGGTTCGCCATGCCAAACGCACACGAACGCTGACGGCGAGGGCGATGACGCATGGACAACGATAAGTCCACGATGACAGCCGATCTCCGCGCTGTCGTGCTCAAGTCGCGTATGGGCATCCGGGCGAGCCGCGACAAGTTGTCGCAACATGTCGGCGAGGCGCGCCTTCGAGGGCGAGCGCAGGCCTTGCTGGCGCAGATACCAGCGCAGAAGATTGCGGGCGCGAGCACGCGGCAAAGCTGTGAGCCGCGCGCAATCGAGCCCTCCCGGAAGGGCCACTGCGGCCGCGTCTTCGATAGCCAGCGCATCGAGCAGCCCGCTTGCTTCAGCCTGATGTTCCGCAGCGCGTGCGAGCGTTGCGGGATAGCCCGGAAAATGCGCGGCAAGACGCGGCGAGATATCGTGGCGCAGCAAATTGCGTTTGTAGTGCGTATTCGCATTGCTCTCGTCCTCGATCCAGGCCAATCCGCGCTCCGACGCGTAGGCTGCGAGGGCGACGCGGGTCAGATCGAGCAGTGGGCGCCATAGCGCCGGCGTGCCTGGTTGATAGCGTTGCATCGCCGACAGGCCGCGTGGGCCGGCTCCGCGCAATAGTTGCAGCAGGACGGTCTCGGCCTGATCGTCGACATGGTGCGCCAACGCAATCACATCGACGTCCGCCGCGCGCAACGCCCGGTAGCGTGCCTGGCGCGCAACGGCCTCGAGGTTGGCGCTGCGACCGGGGCCGAGCGCGAGTCGAAGCGTGCTTAGCGTAACGCTGCGCGATGCGCACTGCTCGGCGCAAAACGTTGCCCAGGTTTCCGCGTGCGGTGAAATGCCGTGGTTGACATGAATGGCGGAAAAAGAGATACCGCGCGCTCGCGCCAACGGTGCCAGCGCATCGAGCAAGACCATCGAATCGATGCCGCCTGAAAGTGCCACCGCGATCGACGCTGCCGGTGGGACATGCTCGGACAGCGCCCTGGCGAGCGCCGCAAGAACTCCGCCAACCGGTTCAGCCGGTGCTGAGTTCCTTGAATTTTCCATAGCCGAGAAGCTTATCCTCGCGCGCCTCCAGGAGCGCGTCGAGCGGCCGCTCCTTCGCCTGCCGCAGGGTCTCGGTCAGGGCTTTCTTGAGCGTCACCATCATCGCCGGATGATCGCGATGTGCGCCACCCAGAGGCTCGGTGACGACCTTGTCGATCAGGCCGAGCGTTTTGAGGCGCTGCGCGGTGATCCCGAGCGTTTCGGCGGCCTCCTCGGCATGCGACGCGGACTTCCAGAGGATCGATGCGCAACCCTCCGGCGAGATCACCGAATAGGTCGAGTACTGCAGCATGACGGTCGCATCGCCTATGGCGATGGCCAGGGCGCCACCCGAACCGCCCTCGCCGATCACCGTGGCGATGACCTGTGTCTTCAGGCCGGCCATCTCATAAAGATTGCGGCCGATGGCTTCGGATTGGCCGCGCTCCTCGGCACCGATGCCGGGAAACGCGCCGGGGGTGTCGACAAACGTGAACAGCGGCAGCTCGAATTTCTCCGCGAGCTTCATCAACCGCAACGCCTTGCGGTAGCCTTCGGGTCGCGGCATGCCGAAGTTCCGGTGGATTTTTTCCTTCGTATCGCGACCCTTCTGGTGCCCGAGAACCATGCATGCCGCACCGTTGAACCGCGCCATGCCGCCGACGATGGCCTGGTCATCCGCGTAGCTGCGATCCCCGTGCAGCTCGTGGAAATCGGTGAACATGCCGGCAATGTAGTCGAGCGTATACGGGCGCTGCGGGTGCCGTGCGACCTGGGCGATCTGCCACGAGCTCAGCTTGGAGTAGATTTCCTTGGTCAGCAGTTGGCTCTTCTTGGTCAGGCGGTTGATCTCGTCGGAAATGTCGACCGCCGAATCCTCGTGCACATAGCGCAGCTCCTCGATCTTGCCTTGGAGATCGGCGATCGGCTGTTCGAAATCGAGGAAGGTCTGCTTCAAAGGCGGCCGCAGAAGTAGGCGAGGCGGGGATCATAGCGCAATCGCGGGGCAGGGCGCCAATGTCCGCGTCGTATCCGTTTCGGCGCCTGTGCCGGCCGCTGGCCAAAACGGCGCCATCAACATCATTGGCTAGGTCGAGCCGTTGCCGTCCGGGGCAAAATCCGCGGTGAAATCGCGGCCCATTGCCGTCGCTATGCGTGCGAAGTCCTCCTCCGGCACGCGCAGGAAGCCGAAGCGGAACGCAGCGCCCCAGTGCGGCTTGCTGCGGATGAACGACAAATCGTCGATCAGCGGCTTGATCGGGGCAGTGCACGCCGGCAAATATTCGACGGCGCGGCGGAACGGTCGGGCACCGCCATCCGCGGCAGCCTGAAATATTTCGCCCTCGCGGATGCGGCCGATCGCTGTAAACGCCTGCAGCGGTGGGCCCTCCGGATATGCAGTTCGGGGGGAGTAGAACGCGAAACCGTCGCCCGGGCGCATGCGTTCCAGCGGCCCGGCCTTGCCGTGATTCAGTTGCGTGAAACCTCCGGCGACGCCGATGTCGACGTGGTCCTTCGAGACGACGCCGATCCAGTATTGGCGGGAGTTCATGATTGCCTCCAGGGGCGCGTTGATGTCATGCCAGCAACCATAGCAATGAGCGGATGCGCCGGCCATATGCCTTTCGGATGAGGTTACGTACACTTGCGCTTTTTGGAGGAGGTCGCGTCATGGCTGCGCACAGGATCGCGGTGATCGCCGGCGACGGCATCGGTAAGGAAGTGATGCCCGAGGGCATTCGCGTGCTCGAGGCGGCCGGGCGGAAATTCGGGGTCGCATGGCGCTGGGATGAGTTGCCGTGGAGCTGCGACTACTACGCCAAGCACGGACGCATGATGCCCGAGGACTGGTTCGAGCAGATCCACAAGCACGATGCCATTTACTTCGGCGCGGTCGGCTGGCCGGCGACGGTGCCCGACCATATCTCGCTGTGGGGCTCGCTGATCCAGTGGCGGCGCCGCTTCGATCAATACGTCAACATGCGGCCCTGCCGGTTGATGCCCGGTATTCCGTCGCCGCTCGCCAATCGCAAACCTGGCGATATCGACTTTGTGGTCGTGCGCGAGAATACCGAGGGGGAATATTCATCCGTCGGCGGGCGGGTGTTCGAAGGCACCGAGCGCGAGACGGTGTTTCAGCAAACCATTTTCACGCGCACGGGCGTCGATCGCATCATGAAGTTCGCGTTCGAACTGGCGCAGACGCGCAAAGCGAAGCACGTCACTTCGGCGACCAAGTCGAACGGCATTTCGATCACCATGCCCTACTGGGACGAGCGATTCCGTGAAATGTCCGCGCACTATCCGTCCATCCGGACGGATCAGTTCCATATCGACATTCTCACCGCGCATTTCGTGCAGCGGCCCGATCGTTTCGATGTGGTGGTCGGATCCAACCTCTTCGGCGACATTCTTTCCGACCTCGGGCCCGCGGTATGCGGGACCATCGGCATCGCGCCGTCCGCCAACATCAATCCCGAGCGAAAGTTTCCTTCGACCTTCGAGCCCGTGCATGGCTCGGCACCCGACATCGCTGGCAAGGGTATCGCCAATCCCATCGGCCAGATCTGGTCGGGGGCGATGATGCTCGAACATCTCGGTTACGCCGACGCGGGAGCGGCTGTCGTGCGCGCGATAGAAGCGGTGCTTGCCGACAAATCCGCGCCGCGCACGCCGGATATCGGCGGCAATGCGACCACGACGGACATGGGCAAGGCGATTGCGGACGTCTTAGGCTGAGTTCCGTCGTCATCACCCGGGATTCACGGCGCGCGCTGCACGCGGCAAATTCGTCGCGCATCTTTTGTGGCAAGATAGCAGGCATTAGAAAAAGTTTCGCGGCAAGGGGAGCACTACCATGATCATCGGCATTCCGCGAGAAATCCGCTTCGGGGAAACGCGCGTCGCCGCCACTCCGGAAACGGTGAAGAAACTGGCGGCGAGCGGCAAGCACTCGCTCGTTGTCGAGGCGGGTGCAGGCGCATCGTCAAGCATCCCCGACGCCGAGTTTCAGGCCGCGGGTGCGCAAATCGGCACCGCCGACCAGACGCTCGGCGCGGATATCGTACTCAAGGTTCGCGGCCCCACGGCGGAGGAACTGCCCAAGCTCAAGCGCGGTGCGCTTCTCATCGGCCTGCTCGATCCGTTCGATGCGGCCGGCATCCAATCCATCGCGAACACGGGCGTCAGCGGTTACGCACTGGAGAAACTGCCGCGCATCTCGCGCGCGCAATCGATGGACGTGTTGTCGTCGCAGGCGAACATTGCCGGCTACAAGGCGGTGATGATCGCGGCGAACACCTACGGCAAGTTCATGCCGATGCTCATGACCGCGGCGGGCACGGTCAAGGCCGCGCGGGTGCTGATACTCGGGGTCGGCGTGGCCGGCTTGCAAGCCATCGCGACGGCCAAGCGTCTCGGCGCGGTGATCGAGGCCTCGGATGTGCGCCCGTCGGTCAAAGACCAGGTCGAATCGCTCGGTGCCAAGTGGGTCGATGTCCCTTATGCGAACGACGAGGAGCGCAAGATCGCCGAAGGTGTCGGCGGCTACGCGCGTCCCATGCCGCCGGAGTGGATGGCGCGGCAATCGGAGATCATCGCCGAGCGGTGCAAGACGGTCGACATTCTCATCACTACGGCGTTGATTCCCGGCCGACCGGCACCCAAGCTGATCAGCGCTGCAACGGTGGCGGCGATGAAGCCCGGCGCGGTGATCGTCGACCTGGCGGTGGAGCAGGGCGGTAACGTCGAAGGCTCGGAACTGGACAAGATCGTGGCGAAGAACGGCGTCAGGATCGTCGGTTTCGCCAACCTGCCGGCGCGGGTGGCGACCGATGCAAGCGCACTCTACGCGCGCAACGTCCTGAACTTTCTCGCGCTGTCGCTCAACGCCAAGACCGGTGATTTCGCCGTGCCCAAGGACGACGAAATCGTCCAGGCGACGCTGGTGTGCGAAGACGGACAGGTCGTCGCAAAGAAATAAGCAACCACTGACCCAGGGAGCGTTCCATGGCTGCAGGTGTCGATCCGATTGTCGTCAACTTGACCGTATTCGTGCTCGCGGTGTTCGTCGGCTATCACGTCGTGTGGAACGTGACTCCGGCGTTGCACACGCCGCTGATGAGCGTTACCAACGCGATTTCCAGCATCATCCTGGTCGGCGCGATGCTCGCGGCTGGCCCAGCCGACTTGGACTGGGGTGCCTGGCTGGGTGTCGTCGCGGTGGGACTCGTATCGATCAACACCTTTGGCGGTTTCCTGGTGACGAGGCGCATGCTCGAGATGTTCAGAAAAAAGGAGCCGAAGCCCGGCGCCAAGGATGCGCACTGAGGCGCGCCGGTACTTCACCTAAATATCCCAGGGGATGCGCATGAGTGCCAATCAACTCGCACTGTGGTACCTCGTTGCCTCGATCAGCTTCATTCTGGCGCTGAAGGGGCTGTCGAGTCCGTATACGGCGCGCCGGGGCAACTTGTTTGGCATGGTCGGCATGGCGATCGCGGTGCTGGTCACGCTGGCGCTGATCTACTCGCGCAGCAAGAACGTATTGCCCATTCTTGGCGGGATGGCCATCGGCGGCAGCATCGGCGCACTGGTAGCGCGACGCGTGCAGATGACGGCGATGCCCGAGCTGGTCGCGGCGATGCACTCGCTGGTCGGTCTGGCCGCCGTATTCATCGCCATTACGGCGGTCAACAACCCTGCAGCGATGGGGCTCGATGTTCCGATTACTTTCGGACACAAGCTCGAGTTGTTCATCGGCACATTCATTGGGGCAATCACCTTCTCCGGGTCGGTCATTGCTTTCGGCAAGCTGTCCGGGCGCATTCGCAGCGCGCCGGTCACGTTCGCCGGCCAGCATTTCGTCAATCTCGCGCTCGGCATCGCGATGATCGGCTGTGGCATCTGGTTCTGCATGATTCCCGCACCGGCGCACTGGACGCCCTTCATCATCATGACGGCGCTGGCGTTTCTGCTGGGTTTTCTGCTCATCATTCCGATCGGCGGCGCGGACATGCCGGTGGTGATCTCGATGCTGAACAGTTACTCGGGTTGGGCGGCCGCGGGTATCGGGTTCTCGCTGGACAACCCGATGCTGATCATCGCCGGATCGCTGGTGGGATCGTCCGGCGCAATCCTGTCGTACATCATGTGCAAGGCGATGAACCGCTCGTTCTTCAGCGTGATCCTCGGCGGCTTTGGCGGCGAGGTCGCTGCGGCGGCTGCTGATGGACAGCAGAAACAGGTCAAGAGCGGCAGCGCCGATGATGCGGCATTCCTGCTGGCGAATGCCGATACGGTAATCATCGTTCCTGGCTACGGCTTGGCGGTTGCCCGTGCCCAACACGCGGTCAAGGAACTTGCCGCCAAGCTGACTGAAAAGGGCGTGACCGTGAAATACGCCATCCATCCGGTGGCGGGGCGCATGCCCGGACACATGAACGTGCTGCTCGCCGAAGCCGAGGTGCCCTACGATCAGGTGTTCGAGATGGAAGACATCAACAGCGAATTCGCGCAGGCCGACGTCGCTTTGATACTCGGGGCGAACGACGTCGTGAACCCGTTGGCAGAGCAGAAGGGCAGCGCGATCTACGGGATGCCGATCATCGATGCGTACAAGGCAAAGACGGTCATCGTCAACAAGCGGTCGATGGCGTCGGGTTACGCCGGCCTCGACAATCCGCTGTTCTACATGGACAAGACGATGATGGTGTTCGGCGACGCCAAGAAAGTGGTCGAAGACCTCGTCAAGGCCGTGTAGGCGCGAATTTAATCGCGCGCAACCCGGCGCAGCGCAAGCGGCGTGCCCGGCGCGGAGTATCATGCCGGGCTCCATGCGCGAAATCACCCATAAACCCGCATTCTGGATCGCGTTTGCGTTGCTGTCCGCGCTGTGCGGCACGTTGGCCTGGCGCTACTTTCCGGATGCGTTGCCGCTCGTCAAACTCGACGTCAGGATGACGCGCGCGGCTGCGCTGGCGGAAGGCGCCGCGATCGCCGAGAAGTTCAAGCTGGCGCCGGCCGATGCGCGCGTCGTGGCGATGTTCGGGCACGACGGCGACACGCAAAACTACGTCGAGCTCGAAGCCGGCGGCAATGCCAAGTTCAGCGAATTGCTGACCGGGAATCTCTATTCACCCTACTGGTGGGATGTCCGTCTGTTCAAGCCGCGCGAAACCGCGGAAGCCCGCGTGCGCTTCCGTCCGGATGGCACGCCCTACGGTTTTGCCCGCGAGGTTCCCGAGACGCAACCCGGCGCGGCACTAGACGCCGATGCGGCGCGCGCGATCGCGGAAACGCGCGCCAAGGCTGACTGGCACATCGACTTCGCCCCGTTCAAGCTGCTCGAACATTCGCAGCAGCAGCGACCCAACGGTCGCGTGGACCATGTCTTCGTCTACGAGCGCGAAGACGCAACACTGGGCGACGCCCGCTATCGCATGAGTCTCGGCGTCACGGGCGACGAATTCAGCGGGCTGCTGCATTTCGTGCACATACCCGAGGCGTTCGACCGCCGTTTCGAGGAAATGCGCGCCGCCAACAATGCGATTGCCCGGGTCGCGAGTCTTGGCGCCGGGTTGTTATATGGCATTGGTGGCTGCGTGCTCGGTGCGTTATGGCTGTTGCGAAAGCGTGCACTGATCTGGCACCAGGCGCTGGTCGCGGGCATGGTGGTCGCGGGATTGAATGCGCTGGCGATCATCGCCAATGCGCCGCAGGCGTGGTTCAGTGTCGACACCGCGCAATCGGAATGGGTGTTCTGGGGCCAGCAGATCGGCGTCGGGCTGCTCGTGCTCCTGGGTGGCGGACTCGCGCTTGCGCTCGTGTTCATGGCCGCGGAAAGCCTGTCGCGCATGGCGTTTCCCGATCATCCGCAGTTGTGGCGATTGTGGTCGCGCGACGCCGCGCCGACGCCCGCGGTACTCGGACGCACACTGGGTGGCTATCTGTTCGTGCCGATCGAGCTGGCGCTGATCGTCGCGTTCTACTTCGTCACGAATCGCTATTTCGGATGGTGGCAGCCCTCCGAGTCGCTGTCCGATCCGAACATTCTCGGCAGCGCGCTACCCGCGCTCGCGCCGATCGGGATGGCGCTGCAGGCGGGGTTCATGGAGGAGTGCCTGTTCCGTGCGGTGCCATTGTCGCTGGCGGCGCTGATCGGCGCCCATTTTGGCCATCGTCGCCTCGCATTGGGTTTCACGCTTGTGCTGCAAGCCGTAATATTCGGCGCGGCGCACGCCAATTATCCCGGCTTCCCGGCGTATTCGCGCCTCGTCGAATTGATCGGGCCGGCGATGATCTGGGGCCTCGTCTTCCTGCGCTTCGGGCTGTTGCCGACGATCACGTTGCACGCGCTGTTCGATCTGACGCTGATGTCGCTGCCGGTGTTTTTGGTCAACGGGCCGACCGCAACGGCCAATCAGGCACTCGTGATCGCAGCCGGTCTGGTGCCGCTCGCCGTCGTGTTGGTGCGGCGCTCGCGTGCGGGCGCATGGCTCGCGTTGTCGCCGAGTTTGCGCAACGGTGCGTGGCTGCGCGGCGAAACCGTCGAAGCGACGCGCGCCGAGCGCTCCCACGCCTCGGCTGGGGTTTGGACGGGGCGCGTGCAACGCGCACTTCCGGTCCTGGCGATCGCGGGGGTACTGGCGTTCGTCCTAGCGGGCGACTTTCGCAGCGACGCACCACCGCTGGTCATCGATCGCGCCCAGGCCGAATCGGCCGCAGACGCCGAACTAAGAGAACGTGGCATCGTGCTTGGGCCGGAATGGAAGCGCATGTCGGCAACGCGTTTCGCGGCGCAGGATGCCGGCAGCTGGCTATGGCAGAAATTCGTCTGGCGCGAAGCGGGACGCGACACCTATTCGCGCTTGATCGGAACGTGGCTGGCGCCGCCGCTGTGGGAGGTGCGCTATGCGCGCTTCGACGTCGGCGACGTCGCGGATCGCGCCGAGGAATGGCACGTCACGGTCGATGGCGCAGGCAAGGTCCGGCAGGTGCGCCATTCGTTGCCGGAAGCTCGGCCCGGCGCCAAGTTGTCGCAGGAGGATGCGCGTAAGCTCGCGCAGCAGGAGATCCGCCGCCGCTTCGACCTCGATTCCGCGGCGATGCGCGAGGTTTCCGCCGAGCAGCAGGATCGGCCAGCGCGCGTCGACTGGCAATTTACGTACACCGATCCGCGCGTCGATGTCGGCAAGGGTGGCGAGGCGCGCGCCATCGTCGGAATTTCCGGCGATGAAATCACCAGCGTGGGTCGCTACGTGTTCGTGCCGGAGGATTGGCAGCGCACCGAGCGCGAGCGCGCGGGGCGATTGCGCATCGCCAAAATGGGCATCGGGCTGCTGGTGCTCGTCATCGCCGTTGCGGCGCTGATCGCCGCGATCGTCGCGTGGAGCCGCGGGCGCTTCGATCGTCGGGCATTCTGGCGGACCAACCTGTGCGTCGGGGTCGCGCTGGCCTTCGGGGCGCTGAACCAATGGCCCGCGACGGCGATGTCACTCTCGACGGCGGAGCCTTTTACCTGGCAGGTGCTGCTGTGGGCCGGCGGCAGCGCGTTGTCGCTGGTCCTGTTCACTTTGCTCATCGGACTCATTGCCGGCGTCGCGGCATGGGCGGCGCGAGCTCGCACATCCTCCAGTGCGAGCGTGAAGCAGCTCTACCTGCGTGGCGTAGCGGCGGGACTCTTTGTCGCCGGCGTCAACGCGCTTGTCGCCGCGATGGGAACACGGGACACTCCGCACTGGCCGCGATCCGGCGACGAGAACGCGTGGCTGCCCTGGCTTTCCGCGCTGGCGAGTCCGTTCGCGGCGGTCTTTGGTGGCATGGCCGTGACCGCGTTGATGCTTTATTGGCTGGACCGGTTCACCAATGGATGGCAACGACATCGATGGCTGACGTTTGTCGTGCTGGCGTTTGCCGCAGCCGCGCAGGCGGCACTCTCGGCTGACGACTGGGCGGGTATCGTCGCCGCAGGTGTCGCGGTCGGCGCGCTGAACACGCTGCTGTTCGCGACTGTGATGCGGTTCGACCTGCGCGTCGTGCCTGCGTTTGTCGCCGCGCAGGTCGGTGCGTCGATCGTCGCCGAAGCGCTGCTTCAGCGCACGGCGACCGGGGCCGTATTCGCGGCACTCTCGCTGGCGATGGTGCTGGTTATCTCGTGGATGACGACGCGTTATCTCGTGATGACCGGCGAGCCGGCAGCAACATCCGAACGAGCGCCGATTCCCGGCGCCCCCTGACAATTGCCCACCGTCTACTGCACCGATACGCGATACGGAATGACCTGATTGTCGGCGCGGTGATACGCAGCGACGTTGCTGCGCAAGGCCCAGGGAATCACCTGCCGGTGCAGCGGCAGATGGTTGATCTCCGCGTTGTGCGCGGCACTCGCTTCGCGGATTTCCTTCAATCGCTGGTCCGGATTCATGTCCACTTTGACCTTGGCCGTCAGTTCGTCGAGTTTGGCGTTGGTATAGCGGCCGTAGTTGTAGTCGCCGTCGCCTTTGCCGGTGTACGACGCGAGCACGGGTTGCAGGATGAAGATGCTGTCGGTCGAACCGCCGCCCCAGCCGAGCATGTACATGCTCGTATCGGTGTTCTCCAGCTTGGGAAAATAGTTGGCGCGCGGCATCGCGTTGACACGGACGTTGATGCCGACCTGCGCCCACATGGCGGCCAGCGCCAGGCAAATTTTTTCGTCGTTGACATAGCGGTTGTTCGGGCAGTCGAGCGTGACGTCGAAACCGCTGCCGTATCCCGCGTCGGCGAGAAGCTGCTTGGCCTTCGCCTTGTCGTACGGCAATCGCTGCTCGAGTTCGGGCGTCGATTGCACGGGCGACGGCAGCAGCGCGCCGGAAGGCTGCGAAAGTCCGCGCATGGTCGTCGACTTGATCGCGTCGATGTCGATTGCCTGGTACAGCGCCTGGCGAACGCGCTTGTCCTTGAACGGGTTCTTGCCCTTCACGCTCGAGTAAAGAAGCTCGTCGCGATGCTGGTCCATGCCGATGAACACAATCCGGTTCTCGGTGCCCTCCAGCACCTTGATGTCGGGATTTCGCTTAAGGCGGGGCACGTCCTGCGGCGGCGGGTCATTCACCAGGTCGACTTCGCCCGATAGCAACGCTGCCAGACGCGTGCCGTCAGACACGATGGGCAGGTAGATAACCTCATCGGCATTCCCGGTGAACAGGCCTTGCTTGATGCCCCACCAGTTCGGGTTCTTGGTCAACACGGTCTTGATGTCGGGCTCGCGCAACTTCAGCGCGTAGGCACCCGTGCCATTGGCCTGGTGCGCGGTGATCATGTCCTCCTTCTGCGAATAGTTCTGCGGTTTGGTCGCGCGGTTTTTCTCGCACCATGATTTGCTCATGATGTAGATCGTCGCGAGGTGCTCCAGTTCGATCGGATTCGGACCCGCGGTCGTGAATTCCACCGTGAGGTCATCGATCTTTTTCGGGATGCCCGAAGCGTTGGCGTAGGCGCGCAACTGCGAACTGTCGGCGCGCGCCCGCTCGAAGCTGAAAACCACGTCGTCGGCGGTGAACGGCGTGCCGTCGTGGAACTTGACGTCGGAACGCAACTTGAGCCGCCACGTTGTAGGATTGAGCTGTTGCCACGACACCGCGAGTGCGGGTTCGAGGTTCAGATCCTTGTCGCGCTGGACCAGCGTGTCGTAAATGAGCGAATTGATATTGTTGGTCAGGTTCTCGTTCTGCGAATGCGGATCCGTCGTCTGCATGTCGCCGCGACCGGCCCAGCGCAGGGTCTTGGCGTCAGCCGTTGCGCCCAAGAGCGCGCCCAGGGCCAGCGCGAGCGCGAGCGCGATCGACGCGTGTCGGGGTGACGTGAAGGATTGTTTCCCGGGAAGTTTCACGCGCGAATCATAACCCGGCCCGCGGAGCGCCGGTCCGACCGGTAGAATGCCGCTGCCCGAATGCCGCCGCGCCATGTCCCTCATCAAGTCCTCATCCTCGATCGCCGATCGCCTGCTCTCCGAACTTGCCATGGGGATGGCGGCCGACTGGCGTGCCCTATCGGTGCGGATCGAGCGCGCTCGTCGAGGCAAGGCGCCCGCCGGGGAGATCGAGCGGCTGACCCGGGCGGTGGCCGCATCGCGCGAGCGTGTTGCGTCGCGGGCGGCGCGGGTTCCGCGCATCAGCTATCCCGCGGAACTGCCCGTAGCGGAACGTCGGCATGAGATTGCGGCGGCGATTCGCCAGCATCCGGTGGTGATCGTTTGCGGCGAGACAGGCTCGGGCAAGACGACGCAACTGCCGAAGATCTGCCTCGAGAGCGGCCGCGGCGTGCGCGGCCTGATCGGCCACACTCAGCCGCGCCGCATCGCGGCGCGCAGCGTGGCAACGCGCATTGCGCAGGAACTGGGCGGCGACGTCGGCGATGTGGTGGGTTACAAAGTGCGCTTTACCGACCGCACGCAACCTGACGCGTTCATCAAGCTGATGACCGACGGCATTCTGCTTGCCGAAACGCAGAGTGACCGGCAGCTCGCCGCCTACGACACGATCATCGTCGACGAGGCGCACGAGCGCAGCCTCAATATCGACTTCCTTCTCGGCTATCTCAAGCGCCTGACGCGCGAACGGCCCGACCTCAAGGTCATCGTAACGTCGGCGACGCTCGACGCGGCGCGTTTTGCGCGACATTTCGGTGATCTGGACCGGCCCGCGCCGGTGATCGAAGTTGCTCCGGGCGCACGTATCCTGTCGACGTTCGTTATCGTCCGTTGGCCAAGGACGAGGACGACGACGAGGAGGAACTCGAGGAAGCCATCGTGGCTGCCGTCGAAGACCTGTGGCGCGATGGTCCCGGCGATATCCTCGTGTTCCTGCCCGGCGAGCGCGAAATCCGCGAGACGTCCGATCTGCTCGTACGCGGCCTCGCGCGCCGACCCTACGCCAGTCTGCTGGAAGTGCTGCCACTCTATGCGCGGCTGTCGGTCGAGCAACAGCAGCGTGTGTTCGCGCCCAGCGACGGTCGCCGCATCGTACTGGCGACCAACGTCGCCGAGACGTCGCTCACGGTACCAGGCGTTCGCAGCGTCATCGACGCCGGCCTTGCGCGGGTCAAGCGATACTCACTGCGCAACAAGGTCACGCTGCTGCAGATCGAGAAAATCGCGCAGTCCGCGGCCAATCAGCGGGCCGGCCGCTGCGGCCGCGTCGCCGCCGGCGTTTGCGTGCGGCTATACGGCGAGGACGACTTCGCGGCGCGACCGGAATATACCGAACCCGAAATCCTCCGCAGCTCGCTCGCGGCCGTCATCTTGCGCATGGCGGCGCTGGATCTCGGCGCGGTGAACGCCTTTCCTTTCGTCGAGTCGCCAGGGCTCGCGCGCCATCGCCGATGGCTATCAACTGCTGCAGGAACTCGGCGCGGTCGACGGCCAACGCGGGTTGACGACGCTGGGCCGTGAGCTTGCGCGGTTGCCAGTCGATCCTCGTATCGGCCGGATGATCCTCGCTGGCAGGGATGCGGGCTGCCTCGCCGAGCTGCTGGTGATCGCCAGCGCCCTCGCGGTACCGGACCCGCGCGAGCGCCCGATGGACAAGCAGCAAGCCGCCGATCAGGCGCATTTGCGTTTTCGCGACGAGCGCTCCGATTTCCTGAGCCTTGTCGCGCTCTGGCAGTTTTTTGCCGACGCGCTGTCGGCCAAACTCTCGCATCGCGCGCTCGTCGACCGCTGTCGTGCGCATTTTGTGTCGTACCTTCGCCTGCGCGAGTGGCGCGACCTGCACCAGCAGTTGTGCGAACAAGTGCGCGAACTGGGTTGGCGCTGGACCGAAGCGCTGCCGGACAAGGTCGACGACGCCCGCTATGCCGCCATCCACAAGGCGCTGCTTGCCGGGCTGCTATCGAACATCGGCACCTGGTCCGACGAAGGCGACAATTACATTGGAACGCGCGGCATCCGCTTTTACCTGCATCCGGGGTCGGGCATCGCCAAGAAGGGCGCGAAATGGGTGCTCGCGGCCGAACTGACCGAAACCACGAGGCTCTATGCGCGCGGCGCAGCGAAGATCGAGCCGGAATGGATCGAAGCGGTGGCGGGCGATCTCGTCGAGCGTAGTCATTTCGATCCGCGCTGGGACAAGGCGCGTGGCGAGGTCATTGGCGCCGAGCGTGTGGCGTTGTTCGGACTTGACGTTGGTGGCGCGGCGGCGCATTGCTTATGGCACGGTCGATCCTGTCGCGGCGCGTGAAGTATTCCTGCGCGAGGGCTTGCCGCGGACCAACTGGCGAGCAACGCGCCATTCCTTTCGCACAATCGCCAACTCGTCGCGGAAGTCGCGGAACTCGAGCACAAGGCGCGACGCCAGGATGTGCTGGTCGACGATGAGGCGATCGTGGCGTTCTACGCCGAGCGCGTTCCCGCCGGGATCCATTCGGCCGTGACATTCGAGCGGTGGCGGGTCGAAGCCGAAGCGCGCGAGCCAAGGTTGCTGTTCATCACGCGCGAAGCGCTGATGCGTCACGCCGCCACGCCGCATTACCGATGAACAGTATCCGGAATTCTTCGAGATGGCGGGCGCCCGCCTGCCGGTCAAATATCGATTCCTGCCTGGGCACCCTCTGGACGGACTCACGTTGACGGTGCCTTTGGCGTTGCTGAACCAGATCGATGCGGCGCGGCTATCCTGGCTCGTCCCCGGCATGATCCGGGAAAAGATCACGTGGTACCTCAAGGCGCTGCCGAAAGCGTGGCGCAACCGCCTAACGCCCGTGCCGGAGGTGGTGACCGCGTTCCTCGAAGCGCCGGCGACACCTGGCGACGCGCCGCCGCGGCACATCGAAGAAGCGCTGCGCTGGTTTTGCGGTGCGCGCCTCACGGCGCCGCTCCCGCCCGACGTGTGGAGTGCAACGCCGGTGCCCGCACACCTGCAGGTAAACTTAGTGGTTGTCGACGCTGGCGGCAGCGAACTCGCGCAAGGCCGCGACCTCGCGCGCCTGCGTGTGCAACTGGGTGAGGCGGCGCAACTTTCGTTTGCGGCGGTGGGTCCTGGTTTCGAGCGCAGCGGCATTAGGCGCTGGGACATCGGTGACCTGCCGCCAGCTCTGAATTTCGTGCGCGAAGGCCTCGGCGTTACGGGTTACCCGGCGCTTGTCGATGAGGGCGAGAGCGTTTCGCTGAAGCTCTACGATACCAATGCCGCGGCGGAAGCCGCGACACGCGCGGCCGTCGTTCGGCTGATCCGCATCGAACTCAAAGAGGCGCTCCGCCGCTGGGAAAAGGCACCGCCCGGATTCGTCGCAACGGCACTCTTGTTGCGACCCGTGATGGCTGCGGACGCGCTGTTCGCGGACGTGATCGCCGCGACGTGCATGCGCGCGTTTCTGGGTGACGATCCGTTGCCTCGCTCGGCAAGCGCGTTTGCCGACCAGGTCAATCGCGCGCGGGCGCGGCTACCCGCCGTGGCCGAAGGTGCGCTGCGGCTGATTGGCGCGATCGCGACCGAGTATCATGCGCTCGCGCAAAAAATCGCGGCGCTGCCGCCGGCCCGTTCACGTTTCGGCGCCGAGCTCGCCGCGCAGCGCGACGCTCTGGTCTACGCCGGGTTCCTGAAGGCAACGCCCTGGGCGCAACTCAACCATCTGCCGCGTTATCTTCAGGCGCTGCAGCGGCGACTGGCCAAGGCGCCGGAAAACCCGGCGCAGGATGCGAAGCACGGGCAGGCGGTCGCGGTACTGTGGGAGCGCTATCGGTCCCGCGCCGATGCCAATCGCGCAGAGCGACGCACCGAGCCGGCGCTGGAAGCCTACAGGTGGCTGCTCGAAGAGCTGAAAGTGTCGCTTTTCGCCCAGGAACTCCGGACCGCGCTGCCGGTTTCCTATAAGCGCCTGGAAAAGGCCTGGGCGGAGCTTTCCCGGGGATAAGTGGTGCTTATTCGCGTTGGCAGCGGGAAACCGCGCGTGATACAGTCAGTTACCGCATTTCAAGGGTCAACGGACGCGGAATCCCGGGTTGCGTTTCGGCGTCTGCACCGCATGGCCGCATGGGACCTACAACGTGAATGTGACGACGACCTCGAGTGAACGGGTAGTTCGCCGTCCGGTACCCAAGGAAATGGCCAGGATTCTCGGCGATTGCCGGGATCTGGCCATTCATCGTCTGTTGGTGTCCTTTACGTCGATGCTCGATCGCGTGGGCGATCTGCTCATGGCGCGCGCGGAGCGTTCCGATGTGCGCGAAGAGCAGGCGCTTTGTCTCGACGCCCGCAGTGTCCTCACCAACGAAGGTGCCCGCCTGATCGCGGATTTCGAGCGCCACCTGCGTACCCTCGTCGACGATCGCATGAACGGCAAGGAAGTGGTCAAGGCCGATTTCGCCAGCGTCGACGCGAAGAAACTCACGCTGGTCGATACCTCCGCGATGGACGAGTCGGTGCTGTCCGGAAACATTGTGCGCATCGTCGAGAATCAGTGTGAAAGCGAATTGCGGGATTTCAACCGCTCGGTCGGCTACCTGCTCGGCCGGCCGGATCTGGAAACGTCGGCGAATCCGCTTGCGCCGACGACCATCGTCGAGGCGTTTACCGACGCGCTGCATGGTATTCCAGGGGACAAGCGCCTCAAGTTGACCATCCTCAAGGAACTCAACCAGACGTCGCTGGGGGACATCAACGAGATCTACGCGGACTTGAACCGGCATCTGGAAACGCTCAAGGTTGTCCCGAAGCAACGGGCGGCGATCGTCAACCGCAGTGCGGGCGCCGAACG
Source organism: uncultured beta proteobacterium (assembly GCA_963732105.1). Taxonomy (GTDB): domain Bacteria; phylum Pseudomonadota; class Gammaproteobacteria; order Burkholderiales; family Casimicrobiaceae; genus PALSA-1003. Next base: position 130,083 of record CAVSYL010000016.1, on the reverse strand, counting down.
CGGCGGCTCCCCCGACGGCAAGGGGCCGGGCGCGGCTGCGGCGGGCGCCCCGAGCGGCGGCGACATCGATCTGATGGCCGTCCTGCAACGACTCGCGAACTCGGGCATGTTGCGCAGCGCTGCAGGGTCCGCGCCCGGTGCTGGCCAAGCCGGTGGCGCCGCGCAATTTAGCGGCGCAACGCAATTTGGCGGCATCGGCGCGGCGTCAGCCGCGGCCGGGTACGCCCTGCACGTTCCGTCGCAGGGCGGCGGTACCGTTGGCGGCACGTATTCCATGCCCGCGGGCGGCATGATATCGGGCGCTGGCGGGCAGCAGTCCTCCGCGCCTGTCCTCGGACCATTTGGCGGACCACGCATCCTCGTGACACCCGAGTTGAGCGATGCGCTGGGGAGGCTGCAGCACGGCGAAACGGGCTTCGATTTTGCCGGTGCGCAGGTGCAATTCTCCGGGTTGCAGCAGGACATGCACAACGTTCTGCGCGACATTCGCGACTCGCCGATCGGCAACAAGGCCAACCAACTCGAGTCGATGACGATCGAGTTGGTGGCCATGCTGTTCGATTTCATCTTCGAGACCAAGGACTTGCCCGACAGCATCAAGGCGCTGATCGGCCGTCTGCAGATCCCGGTGCTGAAGGCGGCGATGCTCGATGGGGCGTTCTTCTCCAAGAAGTCGCATCCGTCCCGCATGCTGGTTAACGAACTGGCGCGCGCAGGCATCGGCTGGTCGCCGACGATGGGGCATGACGATCCCCTCTACCGGAAGATCGAGACCATCGTCCATCGGGTGCTCGATGAATTCGCCGACGACATCGGCTTGTTCGATACGCTGCGCCAGGACCTCGAGGCGTTCCTCGCCACCGAAGAAAAGTCCGCTGAAATCAACGTTCAGTCGACGGCCGAGGAGATCAATCAGCGCGATCGCCGCGAAATAGCGCAGATGGTCGCGCGAGCGGAAATCGAGCGCAGGCTGAAGGAGCATGCGGCGCCAAATTTCCTGGCGACTTTCCTGCGCGAAAAATGGCAGGACACGCTGGCGCAGCTTTCCCTGCATCGAAGGCGAGGAAAGCGAGGCATGGACGTCGGCGCTGTCGACGCTGGACGACCTGGTGTGGAGCGTTCAGCCGAAGCGCGCGACCGACGACCGCAAGAAGCTGGTGGCGATGTTGCGCAACCTGCTGCGACGATTGCATGGCGGCCTGCACAACGTCGCGTGGGAACCCGGCGAGCGCGAGCAGTTCATGTCCAATCTCGTTGCGGCGCACGCGGCGGCGGTGAAGTCCAGCCTCGCGTCGACGCCGATGCCGACGACCGCCGTATCGCAGGCCGCCGCCGCCGCCGCGGTGGAGGCGTCCGCCAAAGGCGACGTGGACGCCGCGAACAGGGCGCTTGCGCTCGCCGAGGCGATGGCGCCGGCGCCGCCACCGCCGGTACCCGAGCCCGAGCCCGAAATCCTCCAGGACCGCTTTGCCGAAATCGCCGGCAGCTTGGAACGAGGCATGTGGGTCGAGTTCGAAGGCGAGGATGGCCAGCTCGCGTTCGCCAAACTGGCTTGGGTCAGTCCCCTGCGCGGGACCTACCTGTTCACGAATCGCCAGGGGCAGAAGGCGGTCTCGCTCACTGCCGACGAATTGGCGGAGCGTTTTCGCAACGATCGCGCACGGCTGGTCGAGGCCGAGCCACTGATCGACCGCGCCTTCACGAGCATGATGGCCACGATCGAGGAGAAATTCGGCAGTGAATCGGTGGTGCAGTCGAACTGATCGGCGGTGTCACGCGCGTGTCGCCAGCGCTTCCGCGATCTCGGCGACCAGCTCCGGACCTTTGTAGATAAGCCCCGTGTAAATCTGCACGAGCGTCGCCCCTGCCGCGATCTTCGCACGCGCGTCCGCGCCGGACATGATGCCGCCGACACCGATGATCGGCAGCGCGCCGGCTAGTTCACTGGCGAGCGTGCGGACCACCGCCGTGGATTTTTCGCCGAGCGGTCGTCCCGACAATCCACCCGTCTCCTCGGCGTAGGCCGATCGCGGAACTGCGCTGCGGTCGATGGTCGTGTTGGTGGCGATGACGCCATCGATCTTGCATGACAATAGCGTTCGCGCGATGCGGCGCAAATCGGCTGCCTTCAGGTCTGGGGCGATCTTGACCACCAGCGGCGTGTACTTGCCGTGCGTCTGCGCCAATTTCGACTGCTCGGACTTCAGCGTGCCGAGCAGATGCCCGAGCGCGGCGTCTTCCTGCAGGTCGCGCAGGCCCTGCGTGTTCGGTGACGAGATGTTGATGGTGACGTAACTCGCGTGCGCATAGGTCGCCCTCAGACAGGTGACGTAGTCGTCGATCGCCTGCGCATTCGGCGTGTCGAAATTCTTGCCGATATTCAGACCGAGTATGCCACCGTGCGCGGTCCCGAAGCGGGCTCGCGCGACGTTGATCAGGAAACGTTCGATGCCTTCGTTGTTGAACCCCAAGCGGTTGATGAGCGCTTGCTCCTGGATCAAGCGAAACATGCGCGGCTTGGGATTGCCGGGCTGCGGACGCGGCGTGACGGTCCCGCATTCGATGAAACCGAAACCCAAGGCCGCGAGACCGTCGATGTGCGCCGCATTCTTGTCGAGACCGGCGGCCAGCCCGACGCGATTGGGAAAGGTGAGTCCCATGACCTCGATCGGTGAAGCGCGCACTCGTGGCGCGACTCGCTGTGCGACACCGCAGGCGGCGGCCACATCGAGGCTGGCTAACGCGGCGTCGTGCGCGGTCTCGGGATCGAGCGCGAACAACACGGGGCGCAACAGTGGATAGAGCATCGACTGCGAAGGGTGGAAGGGCGCGATCGAGGCGCACGCGAATGATACCATTCGCCGCACTCAAACGAGCCAGGATCCGGAACGCGGTGTACGATTTGCGAAGATTGACACGGATGCTTCGCCGCATGGTGCTGTCGACCTGCATGGCGGCCATGCCGGTAGCGGCCACGGCGGCGGATTTCGCGGCGCGGCCGGACGTTCAGTCGTTCATCGCGGAACTCGCCACGACGGACGGATTTGACGCTGCGACACTAAGTAAGCTGTTTGCTCAGGTACGGTCGCAGCCGAAAGTCGTTATCGCGATGTCGCGACCATTGCAAACGCCGCCGAAGTGGAACGAATACTCACCGCAGTTCCTGAGCCAGGCGCGCATCGATGCGGGCGTTGCCTTCCTGAACGAAAACGATGCCGCGCTCACTCGCGCACAGCGGGAATTTGGCGTTCCCGCCGAAGTGATTGTCGCCATCATCGGTGTCGAGACCTACTATGGACGCAACACCGGGTCGTACCGAGTGATCGACGCGCTGACGACGCTCGCTTTCGACTATCCGCGCCGAGCCGACTATTTCCGGGGCGAATTGAAGCAATTTTTGCTGCTTGCGCGCGAGCAAGGTGTCTCGCCGCTGCAGCCGAAGGGATCATTTGCGGGTGCCGCCGGGCTTCCTCAATTCATGCCGGGCAGCACTCGTGCCTACGCGCTTGACTACGACGGCGATGGCCGCATCGATCTCACGGACGATGTTGTCGATGCGATCGGGAGCGTCGCGAACTATCTCGCGCAGCATGGCTGGCAGCCGGGTCAACCCGTAATGCAGCCTGTACGACTCGAATCCGGCGCCCTGGATGCCGTCTCGGGATTGTTCGAAGATGGCATGACGGCACGGCGTTCCGTCGCGGCGTGGGTGGCGACGGTGTCGCTGGCTTTGTGATCCCGGGCGATCTCGCGACCGATCCGGTTGGACTGCTGCTGCTCGAGCAAGCCGCGGGACCTTCGTACTGGATGGTGTTCAACAACTGGTACGTGCTGACGCGCTACAACCGCAGCCGGCTCTACGCGTCGGCCGTGTGGCAACTCGCGCAGGCCCTTAGCGCGGCGACCGCGGAAGCGGCCACGCCTCGCTGATCAGCGAGGCTGAAAGAGGATCGCGTGGGCGTGCGACGCCAGACCACGCGTCGACGCGTCAGCGCCCGCTGGCTCGGTGCCGTCACGAATCGCTGCCACCAGCGGACCGGCGAGCATCTTGCCCAATTCGACGCCCCATTGGTCGAACGAATTGATGCCGAGCATGACGCCTTCGACGAAGATGCGGTGTTCGTAGAGCGCCAGCAACTGACCCACGCGCCGGGCATTGAGTTCCGGCAGCAACATCGTGGTCGATGGGCGATTGCCGGGACACACGCGGTGCGCGATCTGCGCGTCGAGAGCGGCGGCGTCGAGACTGTTGGCGGTGAGCGCCGCACGGACCGAATCATGCGAGCGGCCGATCATCAGCGCCTTGGGCCTGCGCGAGCGCGCTGGCCACGAGCGTCGCTTGCTGATCGCCCAACGGATGCGCTGCACGGAGCGGGACGATGAACTCGACCGGCACGACCTGGTGCCCTGATGCAGCCATTGAAAATACGCGTGCTCGCTGTCGGTGCCGGGGGTCGCCCCAGAGCGCCGATGTCTAGTCCGGCTCGGCAACGGCGAGCCGTCGCGTGCGACCGACTTGCCGTTGCTTTCCAGTGCAAGCTGCTGCAGTACGCCGGCAGAGGGTGCAGTGCATGTGCGTAGGGCACGATGACGCGTTCGAGAATAGCCGAGCGCGCGCTCGTTCCACAGATCGACGAGCGCCAGCAGCACCGGCAGATTGCTGCTCGAGCGGTGCGCTCGCGGAAGTGCGCGTCGACGCTCGCCGCGCCGGCCAGCAACTCGACGAAAGCATCCCACCCGCAGCGAATCGCGATCGGCAGACCCGCCGCGGACCACAACGAGTAGCGCCCGCCAACCCAATCCCAGATCGGCAGCACGTCGTTGCCGGCGATGCCGAACGCGCGCGCGCGTCGGCGTTGCCCGTCACCGCGATGAAATGTGGCGCCAGCGCATGCCTCCGCCAAGCGAACGCGCAAGCCAGTCGCGCGCCGCGTGCGCGTTGGCCAGCGTTTCGGCGGTGGTAAACGTCTTCGAGCTGACGATGAACAACGTCGTGGCCGGGTCCAGACCGATGAGCGCACGTGTAAGCGCCTCCGGATCGATGTTGGAGACAAACGTCACGTCGGCGCCCGCGCGGCGTTCGGCGCGTGCGAGGCCCGGCGAGGCGTCGCACACCAGTCTCGGCCCGAGGTCCGAGCCGCCGATGCCCAGATTGACCACGTGACGCAGCGGTCGACCCGTCGCGCCAACGCGCGCGCCGCCGCGAATCTGCATCGCGCAGCGCGCGCATGCGCGCCTGCGTCGCGCGAATCGCTCGGCGACGACGTCGACCGCCGTCGACGAGCACGGGCGCGTCGTTCTGTTGACGCAATACAGTATGCAGGGCCGGTCGCACTTCCGACAGATTGACCTTTTCACCGGCCATCAGCGCCGCAATCCACGCCGAGAGATTGCGCTCGTGCGCATGGCGACGAGCAGTGCGCACCGTGTCCCGCGTAAGCACGTTGCTTGGAAAAATCGACGAGCCAGTCGAATCCCAGACTAGCGACAGCTGCGCGAAGCGGTCCGCATCGCTCGGCGAATAGTGATGTCGAGCGATCTGCCTCGCAAGCGCGCGTCCATGCTCGCGCGGCGGTGCCAGCCGTCGAGGCGTTGGAGGGTCGCTGCTCATCGCGGAACGCGTGCGTATGCGGCGTGCGATCGTCGTGACCACGTGGTGCCGCGAGCTAATCCAGTACGCAGGGCGCGTCGCAAACTCGCTACAATCGAAACCGGCATCGCCATGGACATCAACGCCGATAAAGATCTGCCGCTCAAGGAGGACACGCGCCTCCTCGGACGTTTGCTCGGCGACGTGCTGCGTGCACAGACCGGCGCCAGGGTTCGCTCGCGTCGAAGCGATCCGGCAGACGGCGATTCGGTTTCGACGCGCGGAACCCGCCGACGCGCCCGTCGTCAAGCGCGAACTCGACGCAATGCTCAACGTGCTGCCGATCGGCCAGGCGCTCGAAGTCGTGCGCGGGTTTTCGTACTTTTCACACCTTGTCAACATTGCCGAGGACGTGCATCAGATCCGTCGGCGGCGCATCCATGCGCTCGCGGGTTCGCCGTCGCAAAGCGGGCAGCATCGCGCGCGCCCTGGCGCGCGTCACCGAGTCGAAAATCGACGGTGCAGCGTTGGTGCGGTGGTTCGCGAACGCGCTGATCAGCCCGGTGTTGACGGCCCACCCTACCGAAGTGCAACGGCGCAGCATTCTCGATTCGGAGCGCGAAATCGCCCGCTTGCTGCAGTGGCGCGACCGCGTCGAATTCACGCCGGAAGAAGTCGCCGAGTTCGAGGCCGGGCTCTATCGCCAGGTGCTCACGTTGTGGCAAACCGCGATGCTGCGGCTGTCGAAGCTACAGGTGACCGACGAAATCGAGAATGGGCTGGCCTTCTACCGATATACGTTTCTCACCGAGATTCCGAAGATCTATTCCGCGCTGGAGGAGTCGCTGCGCCGCGATTTCGCGCTCGGCCCTGGCGTGCAGCTGTCGCCGTTCCTGCGCATGGGCTCGTGGATCGGCGGCGATCGCGATGGCAATCCGAATGTCGTTGGTCAGACGCTCGCGCGCGCGATCGGCGCGCAGGCAACGGTTGCGTTTTCGTATTACCTGGAGCAGATCCATCAGCTCGGCGCCGAGCTGTCGCTGTCGGCGCGACTGGTCACGCCTTCGAGTGAATTGCTGGCGCTGGCGACGGCGGCGCACGATGCCAATCCGCATCGCAAAGACGAACCGTATCGCCAGGCGCTGGTCGGTATCTACTCGCGCGTGGCCGCGACCGCGAGCGCACTTGCAGGATTCGTGCCGCCTCGCGCACCCCAGGCGCAGCTCGCCCCCTACGCAACACCAGTGGAGTTGCTCGCGGATTTGCGGACGATCGACCGCTCGCTGTCCGGCCATGGTGCGGACTTCATCGCGGCCGGCCGGCTGGTTCCGCTGATGCGCGCCGTTGAAGTGTTCGGGTTCCATCTCGCCGCCCTCGACCTGCGGCAGAACGCCGACGTCCACCAGGCTGTCGTGGCCGAACTGCTGGCGCGCGCGGGCGTGGTGGACAATTACGACACGTTGCCCGAGGAAACACGCGTCGCGTTGCTCACGCGCGAGCTGGCCAGCGCGCGGCTGCTGTATTCGCCCCACCTCGAGTATTCGCCACGCACCGCGACGGAGCTGGGCATTCTCAACGTGGCGGCGGACATCCACCGGCGCTTCGGCGCTGCGGCGCTTCCCAACTACGTCATTTCGAAGTGTCAGTCGGTCAGCGACCTGCTCGAGGTCGGGGATCATGCTCAAGGAAGTCGGGTTACTGCGCGGGACGGACCTGTTGCTCAACATCATTCCGCTGTTCGAGACCATCGATGACCTTAAGCGCTGCCGCGTCGATCATGAGCAGGGCATTCTCGCTGCCCTGCTATCGGCGCTGGCTGGCCGGGCGCGACGACTGGCAGGAGGTGATGCTCGGCTATTCGGACAGCAACAAGGACGGCGGCTACCTGACCGCGAACTGGGCGCTCTACCGCGCGGAACTGTCGCTGGTCGAAGCCTTCGCCGACAACGGCGTCAAGCTGCGCCTGTTCCATGGCCGCGGCGGCAGCGTGGGCCGCGGCGGCGGACCGAGTTACGAAGCGATTCTCGCGCAGCCGAAGGGCAGCGTCAGAGGAGGGCTGCGCATCACCGAGCAGGGCGAAATCATCGCCAGCAAGTATTCCGACCCGGACCTCGGTCGCCGCAATCTCGAAACGCTGGTCGCCGCAACGCTGGAGGCGAGCCTGCTCGACGCCGAACAGCTGGGCAATCGCGCGCGCGACTACTATGCCGCGATGGATGCGCTCGCGGCGTACGCGCTGGCGACGTATCGCGCGCTGGTCTACGAGACGCCGGATTTCGTCACCTACTTTCGTGCATCGACGCCGATCGCCGAGATCGCCGAGCTCAACATCGGCAGCCGGCCGTCGTCGCGCACGGCGTCCACGCGCATCGAGGATCTGCGGGCGATTCCGTGGGTGTTCAGTTGGGCGCAGTGCCGGCTGATGCTGCCGGGCTGGTTCGGCTTCGGCATGGCCGTCGACGCATGGCTCGCGGTCCGGCCTGACGGGCTCGCGCTGCTGCGCGAAATGCACGAGCGCTGGCCGTTCTTCAGGAGCATGCTATCGAACATGGCGATGGTGCTGGCCAAGACCGACCTCGCGGTCGCGTCGCGCTACGCGGAGCTGGTGCCCGATGCCCGTCTGCGCGAGGCGATTTTCACGCGCTTGGCGGCGGACCATCGCCGCACCATCGAGCTCGTGCTGCAAATCACCGGGGAAGACACCCTCCTGTACGACAATCCGACGCTCGCGCGCAGCATACGCGATCGCTTTCCTTACCTCGACCCGTTGAATCACCTGCAGGTCGAGTTGCTGCGGCGGCACCGCGGCGGTCAGACCGACGAGCGCACCAAGCGCGCGATCCATCTCACCATCAACGGCGTCGCCGCGGGGCTGCGCAACAGCGGCTACGCCGGCAGTCCGCGGTTCCGTGCAGTGGTTCGTGCGCGTCATGCATCTTCGGCATCGTGACGCTCGCTGCCCGCGTGCATGCGAGCAGAACGCCGGCGACGACGAGATAGGACACCGCGACCCAGGGCGTCTGCGCCACGCCGATCGCCTCGCCGTGCATGAACCCGAAGAACGTCAGCAGCGCGCCGGCGAACGCGAATCCGGCGGCCTTGTAGAACTCCCGCTCGATGACGAACACGGCGATCGCTCCCAGCACGAGGCCGGCGACAATCGCTCCGCCACCCATCACCGCGAGTCCCTGATACAGCACGCCGACCTGCGCGAGTTTGTCGATGCCGACGACCGCGGCGCTGGTGCCCGCCGCGCCCAGTGAGCTGTCGATCAGCAGCTTGCCCCATGCGGCGAGGTGCGGCGTCAATGCGAGGATGACCGCGGGCGCATGACTCTTGGGCGACTCCTGGAATGCCTGCGCGCCGATCAGCATGCCGATATAGAGCAGGATCGGCGAGATGGCGACGATGGGAATGAGCGACGATACGAGTGCGATGACGCCGAACCAGCACAGCAGGATGACCGTAATACCGGTTGCCGCCGAGTAGCCCAGCCGCCCACCCATCGCCTTCCAGCCCGGGATGGCCGATGTACACCGCGTTGATGAACGGATTGCCCATCATGCAGCCGATAAGGCTGACCACGCCATCGGCCGTCAGCACGCGCGTCGTCGGATAGCTGTCGCCGGCGGCGGCCGCGCTCTCGACGTTGTCCATCGCCTCGACGAGATCGTAGATGCCGAAAGGAATGGCCGTGACGAGGATGACGCCGAGGAATTCGAATCCGCCGAACACGTGGTTGAAGGCAGGCAGCGGGACCGAGAAGCCGAAGGTGGAGAGCGCCTGCGTCACCTTTGCGGTGCTCATCCCGCCGAAGCCCAGTCCGAGCGCATTCGATCCCCACGCGATGGCCGTTCCAGCTGCAATCGCGACCAGGCCCGCCGGGATGCCACGGAAATAACGAACGCCGCCGAACCAGCTCGCCAAAATGATCGCGAAGCAGACGATGCCGATGACCGGCGTGAGGTACATCTCCTCCGCAGGGCGCATCGAGATGAAGGCGATCGATACGCCGGCCAGCGTGCCGAGCAGCGCCGCGCGAGGCGTGATCTTGCGCACGTACGGGGCGATGAAGCCGCCGATCATCAGCACGAAGCTCTGGATGAACACCCAGGTCAGCCCGGCTTCCCAGCCCTTGACGGGATCGCCGGTCTTGAGCGCGATCGGCAGCATGATCACGAACACGACGATGAACATGTGCGGCACGCTGATCCCCGAGGGCAGCGCGCACACGTCGGTGCGCCCGGTGCGCTGCGCAAGCCGATAGGCGAGAAACGCGTAGTACAGCGTCGAGAGCGCCATCATCAGCCCGGCGGCAGGGATGATCCGCCCGAACACGAGTTCGTCGGGCATCTTGAGCACGAAGCGCAGGAGCCCGGTCAGCACCAGGAGATTGACCAGGATATTGGTGCCAAAACCGAAGTACGCATTCCAGTCGCCGGGCGTCCACAGCACCGGCTTGCTTGTCGTCGTCGCCATCCTCTTCTCCCGGTTGATCGGTTACAAAAACGGGTCAGGCCAGCGCGGCAGACCACCCGCGACGAGTCGGACACCCATCCGAAGATGCCGCCCTGCGCCTTGATCATCGCGAGGCCCGCGACGTGGAACTCCGGAAAATAGGAGCCGCAGCAGTCGCCGGGCACGATGCAGCGATAGCCGCGATCGTTGGCTTCGCGCACGGTCGTGTGCACGCACACCTCGGTGGTCACGCCGCAGACGATCAGCGTATCGATGCCGCGGTTGTGCAGAATGGTGTGCAGGTCCGTCGCGTAGAAGGCGCCCTTGCCCGGTTTGTCGATGACCGGCTCGCCCGGAAGCGGCGCCAGCGCCGCGATGATCGCGTGGCCCGGCTCGCCGCGAATCAGGATGCGGCCCATCGGGCCCATCGCGCCGATCCGGGTGCTCGGCGACCCGCGCTCAACTTTGGCGGGAGGCGCGTCGGCGAGATCGGGTCGATGGCCTTCGCGCGTGTGGATGACGAGCATGCCGTTGCGGCGCGCGGCGTCAAGCAGCATCCGGCAGGGCTCGACGGCGGCATTCAACAGCGACACATCGTTGCCGAGCGACTCGCCGAACCCGCCGGGCTCGAGGAAGTCCCGCTGCATGTCGATGATGACGACCGCCGTGCGCTCCAGATCACATGCAATCGGTTCAGGCTCGGCATCGACGATCGTGCTGCGCATGGCCCCCCCGGAGGCGACTCGCTTGCGGATGACGCCGCACTTCGCGTCGATTCGCTTCCAATGTCGCATTGCAAGAACCAAACCACATCGCCTCGCGACGAAGCTCGCCGCGTGGAATGTGTCGATTCAATGCTTTAGGGTGTCGGCCGCCGAACCGCTGCGCATGCGCTGCAAGCGTTGGCCGGCATTTCCTGCGCCAGAGCAGTGCGCATCGCGCATGATTGGTGCGGTGATCGGTCGATTGCACGTGGACGTCTCGGGCGTTCACGCAATGCACGTTGGAACAATCCATGCTTCACTTGGCGTCTGCGACAAGCCAAGGAGACGCTCGTGTTGGATCGAACCGCAATGAAATTTTCGCATGTCAAGCCGGGTGATACTGAATTCAAAGGAGAAGGGCTGCGCGACTTCTTCAAATACCGCGATCTCGGTATCGCGGACGCCACCGCCGGGGCGGTGCTCGCGCAGTTGGTGATCGCCAACAATGCACCAGAGAAAGGCACGGGTTGGCACTATCATGGGGCAAAATTCCATATCGTCTTCATGCTGAAGGGCTGGGCGCGCTTCATGTACGAGGACAAGGAGACGCTGGTGGCCGCGGGCGACTGCGTGCACCAGCGCCCGGGGATCGTGCATTTTCTGTTCGACTACTCGCCCGACATGGAGTATCTGGAAGTCGTCGGCCCGGCGGATTTCACGACGGTCGACGTGGTCAGGGGCCCGCGGAGGTGCCGGAGCCCAAGCCCTGGAAATGATCGGCAGCGACCGTGCCGCCGAAGCAGGGCCCTAGAACTCCATGTCGAGTTCGTCGATCTCCTCCGGCTCGCGCTTCGCGGCGGCGATCCACTCGATCATTTCCGGCATCTTCATGATCACTTCGCCATACGCCGTGCAACGCTTGTCGACGTCGACGTCATAGGTGAGGAAGCGCGTCACCACCGGCGCGTACATCGCGTCGGCCATGGAGCGCTTGCCGAAAAGATAAGGGTCCGCCGTACGTCGCCAGGCATTCGCGCCAGATGGCCGTGATCCGCTCGATGTCGCCGATCGCGCGCGCCCATACCTTGTGCTTCGGAAAGTGGCGCTTCAGGTTCATCGGGAGCGCCGAGCGCAGGCTCGAGAAGCCCGAGTGCATTTCGCCGCATACCGCGCGGCAATGGGCGCGCGCCGCACGTTCGGTCGGCAGCAGCCCGCTCTTGGGTTTCACCTCGTTCAGGTACTCGGCGATCGCCAGCGTGTCCCACACCTTGATGCCGTCGTGCGTGAGGCACGGCACCAGGATCGACGGCGACAGCAGCAGGATTTCCTTCCGGGCGTCGGCATCGTCGGGCGACACCGGCACCTCCTTGAAGTCCAGCCCCGCGAACCTGGCCAGCAGCCAGCCGCGCAGCGACCACGATGAATAGTTCTTGCTGCTGATGGTAAGTGTTGCTTTGGCCATGGTGGGCTTCTCCGGCTCGCGGGTGCACCGTAATGGTTCCGTGCCGACGCATTATGCGCCGCGGGTAAGCCACTCTTTGCAAACGACGTGCCAATCCATCCAGCGCTGGCGCGCAACTTGCATAATGCGTGCACCAGATCGGGTTATAACCGATGACTGCGCGATGACTGCAATAACGCGAGAAGGCGGCATGATGTACCGATCGTTCCAAGCCCACGCCGATGGCATGTGGGCATTGCGCGCCCTGGCGACGGCGGCAATTCCGGTCCTCGACAAGACGCGTCCGGGCCTGTCCGGCGACAAGATCCTGCGCAAGATCGCGGCGGCGTGCGAGGTGTTTCTCCTGGCGGCACTCACGCACCGGCGACCGCCCTTTCGCATCGAAAGCGTGAAGGTCGGCGACCAGGACGTTGCCGTGCATGAGGAAGCCACCCATTCGACGCCATTCGGTACCCTGCTGCGCTTTCGCAAGGACATGGCGGATCCGGGCCCGCGGGTCCTGATCGTCGCGCCGATGTCGGGCCACTTCGCCACATTGCTTCGCGACACCGTCCAGACGATGCTGCTCGACCATGACGTCTACATTACGGACTGGCACAACGCGCGCGACGTGCCGCTTTCCGCGGGGGCGTTCGGTCTCGACGAGTACGTCGCTCACATCATGGATTTTCTGGGCGCCATGGGTCCCGGCGCCCATCTCATGGCGATCTGCCAGCCCTGCGTCGCGGCGCTGGCGGCCGTGGCGATCATGTCGGAAGATGCGCATCCGGCGACACCGGCGAGCATGATCCTGATGGCCGGCCCGATCGACTGCCGCATCGCTCCCACCGCGGTCAACAAGCTGGCCAACGACAAGCCGATCGAATGGTTCGAAAAGAATCTCATCTCGACCGTCCCGATGCGCTATGGCGGCGCGATGCGCAAGGTGTATCCCGGCTTCCTGCAGCTGACCGCGTTCCTGAGCATGAATCTCGAGCGCCACATCACTTCGTTTCGCGGATTTTTCGAGGATCTGGTCAACAACGACAATGAAAAAGCCGAGGCGACGCGCAGCTTCTACAAGGAATATTTCGCGGTCGCCGACTTGCCTGCGGAGTTCTACCTCGAGACGGTCAAGCGCGTCTTCCAGGATTACGCGTTGGCCAAAGGCGAACTGACCTGGCGGGGCCGCAAGGTCGATACTGGCGGCGATCCACCGCACCGCGCTGCTGACGATCGAAGGCGAGCGCGACGACATCTGTTCGCTCGGGCAAACGCTCGCGGCGCACGATCTATGCAGCGGTCTGCGTCAGTATATGAAAACGCATTACATCCAGCCGGGCGCGGGACACTACGGCGTGTTCAGCGGGCGCCGCTGGAGCGGCAGCATCTACCCCGTGGTGCGCGACGTTATCCACGTGTCGCGCTGAGGCGGCGGCGAGCCGCACTCGACGCGCGGCGCGAGGCTCCACAATGGAGCGCGCGCGTGCTTGACAGCGGATGGATGCCGTCTATAATCCGGGTACCGCATTAACATACGGTAGTCCCGTGCCTTCACCCAAGCGTCGTCCCTACGGTCATCTGCAACGTACGCACGACGATCGGATCGCGGCTTCGCGTCTGACGGCGCGCCAACAGCAAATCCTCGACTGGATCCGCAGCTTTGTCGAGAGCAGCGGCATGCCGCCGACGCGCGCTGAAATTGCCATCGGCCTGGGCTTTTCGACACCGAGCTCGGCGGAAGACCATTTGCAGGCGCTGGCAAAAAAGGGCGCCATCGAGATCGTTCCCGGGGCCGCCCGTGGTCTACGGCTCAAGGATATCCCCGGCGTTCCGACGCAGGGCACGCTGCCGCTTGTCGGTCGCGTTGCCGCCGGCAACCCCATCCTCGCCACGCAGCACATCGAAGCCCGGTATCGGATCGATCCCGCGCTGTTCACCCCGCGCGCCGACTTCCTGTTGCGCGTGCGTGGCAACAGCATGAAGGACGCCGGCATTCTTGACGGCGACCTGCTCGCCGTCCACAAGACCACCGAGGCCCGACAGGGCCAGATTGTCGTCGCGCGGCTCGATGACGAAGTGACGGTAAAGCGATTCAAGCGCCGCGCGCACGCGATCACGCTGCTCCCGGAAAACGCGGATTTCGCGCCGATCGTGGTCGATACGAGGTTCACGCCATTCGCCATCGAAGGCATCGCGGTGGGCCTCGTGCGCGACGGAAAAAAGTGGTGAGACCGTGGTCAAGTCCACCCGCGCCGGCGTCATCACGCTCGAGGACCTTCCCAACGTGCGCAAGCGGTTGCCGCCGGCTGCGCACCATAGCGGTTGTTGCAGGCTGATGTCGGCGCCACGTCGCGCGATCGTTGTACACAGGAAAGGAGCATCGCCATGGTTCAAGCCATTCCCGCCGGCTACACCGGCGTCACTGCCTATCTGATCATTCGCAACGCAACCCGTGCGCTCGAGTTCTACAAGAGGGCATTCGGTGCGACGGAGGTACTTCGACTTGCCGGGCCGAACGGCTCGATCGCGCATGCGGAAATTCGAATCGGCGAAGGCCACGTGATGCTTGCCGACGAGCAGGTCGACCGGGGTTTGCGCGGGCCGGAATCTCTGGGTGGCTCGCCGGTGAGCCTGATGTTCTACGTCGAGGATGTCGATGCGTGCGTGGCGCAAGCGCTTGCCGCTGGCGCGACGCTGAAATATCCCGTCAAGGATCAGTTCTATGGCGATCGCAGCGGGACTATCGGCGATCCCTTCGGTTACATGTGGACCATCGCGACGCACACGGAAGACATCGCGGCCGATGAAATGGAGCGCCGGATGACGGCAATGACGGCGGCTGGCGAAACCGCATGACCGCCAAACGCCGCTTCTCGCCGGCCGCGATCGTGCGCGATTTGCGCGACTCTTCCGACGACAAGGCGCTCACGCTTTACGGCAAGCGTGGTTCGGGTTCGGCCGCAGTGGAAGCGGCGCTCGTCATCGCTGACGTGTCCTATCGCATCGTCGAGACCGCGTCGTGGGAGCGCAACGACGCATTCGAGTCGCTGCTGAAAATCAACCCGCTGGGGCAGATTCCGACGCTGTTGCTGGCGGATGGCAGCGTACTTTCGGAAAGCGCGGCGATCCTGATACACCTGGGCCTGATCTATCCGGACAGCGGCCTGCTGCCGCGCGATGCGTCCGCGCGCGCCCAGGCGGTGCGCGGTCTGGTATTCATCGCGGCCAATTGTTACTCCGCGATCAGCGTGCTCGATTTTCCCGAGCGATGGTGCGCTGATGCCGACAGCGACGACGCGGTCAAGGATCGCATCCGCGCAGGCGCGCGCGCACGCCTGTATCGCCATTGGGAGATCTTTGCGGATCTGTTTCCTGCGCGACCGTGGCTTGGCGGCAAGGAGTTGGGTGCGCTCGACCTGCATGCGGCAGTCGTGTCGAAATGGTCCGGCGCACGCAAACATCTGGAGCAGAAGCGTCCGACATTCTTTGCCGCGCTGCAACGCGTCGAAGCTCAGCCAAAGGTTGCGGCGGTGTTCGCGAAGCACTGGCCACCGCAGAAGCAATAGCGGTGCCGTGGCGGCGCGTGCTCGCGCCGAGGCGCGCAGGATCGTCGCCGCGTTTCCGCGGCTGCGCTGCCGGTCGTCTATAATGCGCAAGTTGGCCGCCGTGCCCGTGCGCATGTGCGGGCAGCCGAAATCAACACGATGCGCATACTGCTCAGCAACGACGATGGGTATTTCGCCCCAGGGCTGGAACGCCTCGCTGCCACGCTCGCCGCGCACGCTGAAATCACCGTCGTTGCCCCCGAACGCGACCGCAGCGGCGCGTCGAATTCGCTGACGCTCGATCGGCCGCTGACGGTGCGGCGCGCACCCAACGGATTTCTGTTCGTCAACGGCACGCCCACCGACTGCGTTCATCTCGCCGTGACTGGGTTGCTCGACGCACCTGCCGGACATGGTGATATCGGGCATCAACCTCGGCGCCAACATGGGCGACGACACGATCTATTCCGGTACCGTTGCCGCGGCGACCGAAGGTTACTTGCTGGGAATTCCGTCGATCGCGGTGTCGCTGGCGAGCAAGATCGGCCGCCATTTCGAAACCGCCGCGAATATCGTCGTCGAACTGCTGCGGCGACAGCGCGAGCAGCCGTCGGAGGCGTGGTTGCTGAACGTTAACGTACCCGATGTGCCCGAGGACGAACTCAAGGGGCGGCGTGTCACGCGTCTGGGCAAACGGCACAAGGCGGAGCCGGTTATCAAGACGCAGACGCCACGCGGCGAAACCTGCTACTGGGTCGGCGCTGCCGGTGCGGCAGCCGATGCCGGCGAGGGCACCGACTTCCACGCGGTCGAGCGTGGATGCGTGTCGATAACGCCGTTGCAGATGGATCTGACGCATCATGCCGAGATGTCGCGTGTCAAAACGTGGCTCGCGGCGCGGGCGCAGGAGGCACCCGCGTGATTGCCGGCGTCGAGAAGTTCGATGGCATCGGCATGACGTCGGCGCGCACGCGCATTCGCATGGTCGAGCGCCTGCGGGAACAGGGCATCGTCGACGAGGGCGTGCTGTCGGCGATGGGCGCGATCCCGCGCCACATATTCGTGGAGGAAGCGCTGGCGATTCGCGCCTACGAGGATTCGCCGCTGCCGATAGGGTCCGGGCAAACAATTTCTCAGCCGTACGTCGTGGCGCGCATGACCGAGCTGTTGCGCGCGGGAGGTACGCGCCGCCGTGTGCTCGAAATCGGAACGGGATGCGGCTACCAGACTGCCATATTGGCCCTGCTCTCCGAGGAGGTCTACACGGTGGAGCGGATTGGGTCGCTGGTGGCCAAGGCGCGGCGCAGTCTGCGCGCACTCAAGTTGAACAACATTCGCATCAAGCACGGCGACGGCTCAACCGGGCTCGGTGAGGAACTCATTGTCGACGGCATCATCGTGACCGCTGCGGCGCGCGAAATTCCCACAGCGCTGTTCGCGCATCTCGCCGTCGGCGGACGCATGGTGCTGCCGCTGACCCGCAAAGGCGGCGACGATCGCGGGGTGCAATACCTGACCGTCATCGACCAATCGTCGAACGGTATCCACGAGCAAGCCTACGATGCGGTGCGCTTTGTGCCGCTGCTGCCGGGGCTGGCGTGAGCGCGATGGGCCGTCCCGAGCGCCTCAGTGCCCAATGCGCCGGAGCGCACCCCGCGAAGGTACTCCAATGAGCGCGATGGGCCGTCCCGAGGTCGAACACCGGAGCGCACCGCGCGAAGGTACGCCAACAAGAACGGCGGGCGAAGCCCTGGCCCGCAGGGCGCGTCGCCGCGCGATTGCACAGGAGGCCGACACGCGGCACGTGGGTGCGCAATGCCGCTGAACGGAGGCCGAGGCTTGAACGTTCGTCCAGCCTTCGCTGCGCTGCTTGCCGCGCTGCTTCTGCAGCGTGCATGACGCGTCCGCCGGCACCGGTCAGCGAACGCGCGCCGCTGTCGCGCCCAACGGAACAAGCGCCCCCACCGGTGGCTGCTCCGGTGCCACAGCGAGAAGCTCCGCCACCGCCGACGTATACGGTGAAGCGAGGCGACACGCTCGCCCAGGTTGCGCTCGACAACGGGCTTGACTATCGCGATCTCGCGGCCTGGAACAACATCGAGAATCCTAATGTGATTCGCCCCGGCCAAGTGCTCGTCCTTGCGGCGCCCGGTTCGTCGGCCCCGCCCCAGGGTGGCGCCGTAACCGCCCCGCTGGTTACTGCGCCACCGGTGGCACCCAAGAACGCTGAAGCCGCGAACACGCAGGCGCCGTCGATCCTGCCGTCCGGACGCGCCAACACGCCGACGCTCAAGGCGGAGCCGAAAGCGCTGAAGGTCCCGTATTCGGAGCAGGCGCTTGCGCAGATGCAGGCTGCCCCCGTTCCCGCACCGCCCGCGCCGGTCGTCGCGGCGACAACTGCACCGCCGCCCGTGGCCGCGCCACCGGTCGCGACGCCTCCCGTCGCATTGCCGCCACGTCCGGAGTCCGCGCGCGTTCCCGAAATCGATGACGACAAGATCGCGTGGGTGTGGCCTGCAAGCGGCAAAGTCATCGCCGGGTTTTCCGACACCGCGAATCTCAAGGGCATCGACATCGCGGGCAAGTCGGGTCAACCGGTGATCGCGAGTGCAGCAGGTCGCGTGGTCTACGCGGGCACCGGGTTGCGCGGTTACGGCAAATTGATCATCGTCAAGCACAACAGCACTTACCTGTCGGCCTACGCGCACAATCGCGAAATCCTGGTCAAGGAAGGCCAGCAAGTGGCCAAAGGACAAAAAATCAGCGAAATGGGCGACACCGACGCAGACCAGGTCATGCTGCACTTCGAAATCCGGCGTCTCGGCAAGCCGGTGGATCCCGCCAAGTACCTTCCGCCTGCATGAGGCAATCCCTCAGCCCATGACGGCTCGTCTCGCGCCTGAAGACGAGGGGCTGCCGGCGGCGACGGAGCCGGATACACGCACGCAGGATTTGCCGCTGGACGTGCCGGTCATCGGCATCGGCGGCGACTTTCTCAACGACATCACCCAGATCTACCTGAACGAAATCGGTCAAAGCCCATTGCTATCGGCCGCGCAGGAGTTGAATTACGCGCGAGCGACGCGCGAAGGCGATTTCGGAGCGCGGCAGAAGATGATCGAGCACAACCTGAGGCTCGTCGTCAGCATTGCGAAACACTATCTGAATCGCGGATTGACGCTGGCCGATCTCATCGAGGAAGGCAATCTCGGTCTCATCCATGCGCTGGAAAAGTTCGATCCCGAACGCGGGTTTCGTTTTACCACATACGCTACGTGGTGGATCCGGCAATCCATCGAGCGCGCGATCATGAACCAGTCGCGGACCGTCAGGCTGCCGGCCCACGTCGTCAAGGAACTCAACGTCGTGTTGCGGGCGCTCCGGCACCTCGAAACACACGGACTGGCCGGCGAAAACCGCGAACCGACGCTGGACGACGTCGCTCATCTGTTAGGCAAGCCGGTCGAAAAAGTGCGCAAGGTACTCGGTTACAACGAGCACATTACGTCGCTCGATGCTCCGATCGACTCGGAGACGGGAATGTCGGTGGGCGATCAGCTGGCCGACGATGACGCGCCAAGCCCGGAACTGGTGTTGCACAACACTGAAATCGAGGGCTGGATCAAGCAATGGCTCGACGAGCTGTCGGACCGGCAGCGCGAAGTGATTGAGCGGCGCTACGGACTCGCCGGACACGAAGTCGCGACGCTCGAACAACTCGCCAGGGCGCTCGGCGTCACGCGCGAGCGGGTCCGCCAGATCCAGTCCGAGGCGCTGGAAAAGCTGCGCTCGCGGCTGCGACGGCGCGGCCTTTCACGCGACGCATTGCTGTAGCCGCAATGCGTCGCTTCGGCCGAGCCCGCAGAGCGGGCGCGAGCCGGAGACCACTTGACAAGCTCAGCGTTTCGCCATGCCTAACGTTCGCGCCCGCGGCAGCGCATCGACGCTTGCGCGCAATTGCGCGAGCAGGGCCGAACGTTGTTCGCTTCGCGGGCCGTAGTGCAACTGCGCGTAGCTGGCGGCAATGCTGCGCAACAAGGAGCTCCATCGTGGCCAGCGGGCAGCGGCGCGCTCGGCATAATCGAGGGGGCCTTCGTCCGGACGCCGCGCGAGGCCGGCGCGCGCCAGACGACGACACGCGCGACTCCAATCTGCAACTTCGGGCGCGGACCGGGTGCGACGGATCCGTGAGAACCCGAGAACCGCCAAGCCCCACGCCAATACCACGCCGGCAATGACCAGCACCAGTTGCACCGGCCGCAGATTGTCGAGGCCGAAGTCGCGCAGGAGGTCGCGTTGGCGTTCGATGTTGAAGCCGACGATGCCGCGCTGCCATTGATAGTTGATCGCGTCCCATTGCAGGCGCAGGCTTTTGAGCCAGGTCATCTCAAGACGGGCGAGATAGGGTACCGGTTCGCCGGCAGGCAGCGCCGCGGCGAGGCCGACCTCCACTCGGGAAGGGGCCACGGCACCGGTGGGATCGAAGCGCTGCCACTTGCCGTCGACGATCGCTTCGGCCCACGCGTGCGCGTCCGATTGGCGAACGATCATGTATTCGCCATCGGGCGCCATTTCGCCGCCCAGGTAACCGGTGACCACGCGCGCCGGAATACCCGCTGCTCGAAGCAGGACGACAAACGCGCCGGCGTAGTGCTCGCAAAAGCCGCGCCGCGTGTCGAACAGGAATGCGTCCACCGGATCGGGCGCGTCCTCGAGCAGCGGAGGCGTCAGCGTGTACACGTACGGCTCGTCATGGAAGCGCTTCAACAGCGCCGCGATGTAGGCCTGATCGGAGTCCATCTTCGCCCGCAGTTCGCGCGCGAACGCAGCCGTTTTCGGATTGTTGCGCGGAAGTTGCGTGTTGTCGGCCACGTCGCCGGCGACCGGCAGAACGCTGCCGCGAAGCACGGATCGCTGCGTGTAGCGCACGGTTTGCGTCACTGTGTTGCGCGCAAGCAATTGCTGATCGTGAGTCAGGAACGCAATGTCGTTGGCCGGCCCTGGGGCGAGGTTGTCATCGTCCGCCGGGCGGGGCAGCCCGGCCGGGTGCTCCAACGCGAAGAGCCACAGCTTGCCGTGCGGCTCGAGCGTTACCGTGTAATCGATCGGCGGACCCTCGCGCTGCGCGAACTTTCCGGCCTGCAGTCTGAATGAGGCACTCCATTCCCGCCCGTTGAAGCGCGCGAACACAGGGCCGCGCCAATAGCGGTCGTGGGATGGCGGCGGCGGCCCGCGAAAGTCGACCCTGAACGCAACCGCGTCGGATCGCGACAGCTGACTGATTGCGCCCGGCGACATGCGATCCGACAGACCGGTGCGCGCACCGGCGTCCGCGGGCGAGCCCCACAACGGGCCGGCAAGGCGGGGAAACAGGACAAACAACAGGGCGGCCAGCGGAATCCCCTGCAGCATCAGCCGACCCGGCGCCGCGAGCTGCGTCCACCATGCACCGCGCGGACTGGACTGGGTGCGCAGCGCCGCGAGCGCACCACCGAGTGCGAAAAGCGTGGGCAGTGCGATGAACGCTGAAACAATCGTCTGCGTATAGAAGAATTGCGTGATCGAGAGGAACAGCGCCAGACAGATGATGAGCGTGCCGTCGCGCGTGCTGCGCGATTCGACAAACTTGATGCCAACCAGGATGTAGAGAAATTGCACGCAGGGATCGCGGGCAAGGAAGTAGCCGAGTTGCGCGCGAATGGCGAGAGCAGCGACCAGCGCCAGCACCGGCAGCGCCCAACGCCGCCATTTGCCGCCTCCGGTCTGCAGCGCAGGCAGGAGCCGAACCACGACGAGCCCGGTGCCCACCACGACGACCCAGATCAGCACGTCGCCCCACAGCGGCACCTGCGCCGACAGCAGCAGCGCCGCCAGCCAGAAGGTTTGCGCGCGGGTCAGCGGCGGTGGTACGACTTTAATCTTGGCGGTCATCGCTTGCATTGCCTGATGCAGCCCCTGCCGCCGGAAATAACGCCAACGCGGTCAGCGCTGTTCGACGGTGTCCCGCGCCCTGGCCCCGCGGCAGGTCGGTGCCCGGAAGCCGCAACGCGAACGGGCGGGCCTCGCGTTCGCCCGCCAGGATCCACGCAGTGAAGCGCGACAGGCGCGCTTCAACATCGAGCCCGGGAGGCAGGTCCGACCAGTCGAGGTCGATCGCGCCGCTGCCACCTGCGCCTTCGAACTGCTTCGTATACCAACCCGCGCCGCGTGCGACCGCCTTCCATGCGATGCGGTGAGGCGGGTCGCCGCGCTGATAGTCGCGCAGCCCGGCAAGTTCGGCTTCGGAGGTGCGTTCCGAGCGCAGCGCGTCCGAGCCCTGGCGGCCGGGCGGCAAGGGCGGGGGTGACGCTTCAGGTACAGGATAGACGCTGGCCGTCAGGGGGAAGTGGACGTACGCCCAGCCATGCCACAAACCGAGGGGAAAGTCGGTTGACAGCGTGACCCGCCCCAGCGGAAGGCGTCCGCGCCGTCGCGCGGCCACGCTCAATTGAAGCGGTCGGGTGGCGCCGGCGGGGAGATCGACATGGACCGGCGCTCCGTCGTTCGGCGTTACGGCAATGCCGGTTCGATCGCGGCCCCCGCTCACCGTCGATAGCGTGAATGCCATGTCGCCGCCGGCAAAGGCTTCGCCGGCGACCAGGGGCAGTACGGCGATGCCGGCCAGGTTTCGGAATGTCGCCAGCAGCGCGGCGGCGATCATGCCGCCAGCGACGAAGGTCAGCGCATAACCCAGCGACAGCGCGTAATTCATGGAGGTGAGCAACATGATCACCAGCGTTGCGATCACGGCAATACCCCGCCGTGTCGGCAGGATATAGATTCGGCTATGGCGCAGGACGACGGAGTCGCGATCGCCCGGGTCGAGACGCCACAGTCGCTGGCGCCATCTTGACAACCAGGCGGCCGGCGTCACGCGCGTGCGGGCGGAAAAGGCCGGATTCATTCGGCCGTTGACGTGAATTCTACGGTTGCCGCGCGGATGAGCTCGCGCCTACGGAAGCGGCACCGCACGCAGCAACGCCAGCGCCTGTGCGCCGCCGGCACGCGCGCTGCCGGCGAGCCGGTGGCCGGCGACCGCGGCAAACACCGCCTGCACGTCTTCCGGCAGGACCATCGGCCGTCCCGCGAGCAGCGCCCATGCGCGGCTGGCCGACATCAACAGCAGTCCCGCACGCGGCGACAGCCCGCGTTGCATCCGGGGTGCGCCGCCGCTGGTGCCGCGCGATGCTGCCAGCAACGCCTGCACGTAGTCGAGCAGCGCGGGGGCGACGTGCACCTGCGCGACTTCGCGCTGCCACGCGGCGAGCGTCGCCGCGTCGGCACACGGAGCGAGGTCCGGGATTTGCGCCCGCCGGTCGCCGGACGTCAGCAATTCGCGCTCCGCGACGGGATCGGGATAACCGAGTTCAATGGACATCAGGAAGCGGTCGAGTTGCGATTCGGGCAATGGATAGGCGCCGATCTGTTCGGTGGGATTCTGTGTCGCGATCACGAAGAACGGCTCCGGCAAGGGTCGCGTGACCCCGTCGATCGAAACCTGCCGCTCCTCCATCGCTTCCAACAGCGCGCTCTGCGTCTTGGGCGGTGCGCGGTTGATTTCGTCGGCGAGGACGACTGAATGGAAAATCGGACCCGCATGAAAGTTGAACGATTGCGTCGCCGGGTCGAAGATCGACACTCCGAGGACGTCGGCCGGCAGCAGGTCGCTCGTGAACTGGACACGCGAATAGTGCAATCCCAGCGCGCTCGCCAGGGCCTGCGCCAGCGTGGACTTGCCGACGCCAGGAATGTCCTCGATCAGGAGGTGGCCGCGGGCCAACAGACAGGCCAACGCCAGCCGCAGCGGAGTTTCCTTGCCGACGACGATCCGGCCCAGTTCGGCGAGCACGGTCGCCAGTCGTTCGGGGACGGGGATGGCGTGAGTCTGGGCGGGGCGGAGTGTCATCCGGTGGATCAGAGCAAGAAAGGTGCCACTATAGAGCCTGATGCATCGCTAGTCACGACCGTCGGCGCCGCGCTACACTCCGCTCGACAGCCCGGCCGCGAGGTCGTTCCCAGCCTGGGCGGAAACCTGCCTCAACATTCCCGTGCGCACCGCGTATATCACGCATCCCACCTGCCGTCAGCACGACATGGGTTCGCACCATCCGGAGTGCCCCCAGCGGCTGGACGCCATCCAGGATCAATTCATCGGCGATGGACTTGATGGGTTCGTCGCCCATTATCAAGCGCCGAGCGCGACGCGCGAGCAGCTCGAGCGCGTGCATTCCGCACAGTACATCGATGAGATCGAAGCAGCGAGTCCGACGTCAGGCATTCACTATGTCGATCCGGATACCGCGCTCAATCCGTATTCGCTGACCGCAGCGCGACATGCGGCAGGAGCGGCGGTCCTTGCCACCGATCTCGTTGTCAGCGGCGAATATGACTCTGCGTTCTGCGCCGTGCGCCCGCCCGGACATCACGCCATGCGCGATCGGGCCATGGGCTTCTGCCTGTTCAACAACGTCGCCGTCGGCGTCGCGCATGCGCTCGCGGTGCATGGTCTCACACGCGCAGCGGTCGTCGATTTCGATGTGCATCACGGCAACGGCACCGAGGATATTTTTGCCGCGGATCCGCGCGTCGTCATGGTAGGCACCTTCCAGTATCCCCTGTACCCATACTCGGGCGTCGAACCGCTCGGGCCGAACATGCACAATGTGCCTTTGTCGCCGCGCAGTGGCAGCGATGCCTTTCGCAAGGCGATGACCGAACGCTGCCTGCCGGCGCTCGATGCGCATCGACCGGAGATCATTTTCATCTCGGCGGGTTTCGATGCGCACCGCGAGGACCCGCTGGCCAATCTCAATTTCTCCGACAACGACTACGCGTGGGTCACCACCCAGATCGCGGCAGTCGCTGCGCGCCACGCAGGAGGACGCCTCGTGTCGACACTCGAAGGTGGCTATGCGCTGCCGGCGCTCGGGCGCAGTGCCGCGGCGCACGTGCGCACGCTCGTCGGCGCCTAGGATTCCGGCCTTGCCGGAACGACAGGCGAATTTACGCGTTGGGCATTTTCACGTAACCCGGCTGGGCCTCGACCCGCGCGATCCACGCGCGCACCGCGGGGTAGCCCGCGAGATCGAAGCCGCCTTCGTGCGCGACATGCGTGTACGCGTAAAGAGCGATGTCGGCGATCGTGTAGTGGCTGCCGACGAAGAACGGTTCGTGCGTCAGGTGCCCCGCCATGACTTCGAGCGCGCGATAGCCACCTTCCATACGCGAATCGGCGAGCGCGCGTTGCGACGCGGGATCAGGGTGCAAGGTGCGCAGATAGCGCGCGACTGCGATGTACGGCTCGTGGCTGTATTGCTCGAAGAATAACCACTGCATTACCCGCGCCCGCTTTAGCCGATCGCCGGGCAGCAGGGCCGAGCCGTCTGCGAGATAGCCAATGATGGCGTTCGATTCGGACAGAAACACACCGGGCTCGACTTCGGCCACCGGTGCCTTGCCGTTCGGATTCATCGCCAGAAACGCGGCCGTGCGCGTCGCACCGGTGCGCGTATCGACCTCGTTCCAGACATAAGGCAGCTTCAGCGCTTCCAGCACCATGCGCACCTTGTGGCAATTTCCGGATGTCGACATGCCGTGGACTTTGACCATCTCCCGCTCCTCGGAAGCCTCGAGTAATCCTCGCTGCCGATTCTACGCATTTCCACTACAATCGCGACGAGCATGCGCGAAACTCATGTCTCGCATTCCTGACTGTCACGCATGCCCTTCGCCACCGCTCCGCTCCCCGACGCCGTCATCGAAGTCCGCGCGCTGTACAAGTCGTACCGGCGGGTCGAGGCCGTGAAGGGCATCGACTTCGACGTGCGGCGCGGTACCACGACGGCGTTGCTGGGCGGCAACGGCGCAGGCAAGACAACCACATTGTCGATGCTGCTGGGCGTCCTGACGCCGACGGCGGGCAGCATCCGCATTCTCGGCGAAGACATGCTTCGTCACCGCTATCGGGTCCTTCCGCGCATCAACTTTACCTCGCCCTACGTCGATCTTCCCAAACGGCTCACCGTTAGCGAGAACCTGCGCGTCTACGCGCGCCTGTACGGCGTACCGACGCCACGTGCTCGCGTCGACGAATTGGCCCGTGAGCTCGACCTCGGCAGCTTGCTCGACCGGCCATACGGCAATCTGTCCGCGGGCCAACGCACGCGCGTCAGCCTCGCCAAGGCGTTGCTCAACCGTCCAGAGGTGCTTCTGCTCGACGAGCCGACCGCATCGCTCGACCCGGACGTCGGCGACCGTACGCGCACGTTGCTGGAAAACTACCAGCGGCGCAGCGGCTGCACGATGCTGCTCGCATCGCACAATATGGGCGAGGTCGAACGCCTGTGTGACGAGGTGATCATGCTGCGCGCCGGGCTCGTGGTCGACCGGGGTTCGCCGACCGCTTTGCTAGGCCGCTATGGGCGCGGCAACATGGAAGAGGTGTTTCTCGACATCGCGCGAGAGCGCGCCGGCCCTGACCTGATGGCGCCGGTCAGCGAGCATACGGAAGGCAGCATTTCGTAGCCATGGTCGCCACGGCTTGCGCAAATTCCTTCAATCGCGTCTTCGCGTTGGTTGAGCGGCACGCGTATCTTCTGCTCAAGTCGTGGCCGCGGCTGCTATCGATGGCCTACTACCCGACGGTGACGATGATCCTTTGGGGCTTCGTCACGGTCTACCTGCGTCCGACCAGCAATTTTCTCGTCGATGCGCCGGGGCTGTTCATCGGCGCGGTACTGCTCTGGGACATCCTGTTTCGCGGGCAGCTCGGCGTGTCGCTGACCTTCTTCGAGGAAATTTATTCGCGCAACCTCGGTAACCTGTTCGTGAGCCCGCTGCGCGCATGGGAACTCATCGTCGGCCAGCTCGTGATGAGCCTGCTGCGCACGCTCATCGGCGTGGGTGCGGCCTGCGTGTTCGCATGGATGCTGTTCCACTATTCGATATTTTCTCTTGGCTTTCCGCTGCTCGCATTTTTCGTCAACCTGATTGTGTGCGGCTGGGCGATCGGTCTCGCGGTCTCGGGAATGGTGCTGCGCTGGGGACTGGGCGCCGAAGAACTCGCGTGGGCGGCGGTGTTCCTGCTCGCGCCGGTGTCCGGCGTCTACTATCCGATCGGCGTGCTGCCCGGATGGCTGCAGGCCGTCGCCCGCAGCATTCCGACAAGCTATGTCTTCGAAGGCATGCGTTCGGTACTGCTGCAGGGTGTGTTCCGCATGGACCTGTTCGTCGGGGCGCTTGCGCTCAACGCGGTGTTCATGGCGGGCGGCATCGCCGCGTACCTGCTTGCTATTGGATACGCGCGCGAGCACGGCATGCTGCTCCAGATGGGGGAGTAGCGACGCGAGCCCGCAGCGAGGGGCCCCAGGCGGAGCAAGGGGATCGGGCGTGGTGAGTCGGCGCAGGCGGCCGACCCGTGAATGTGATGCAGTCACTCGGTGGTTGAAGAGGGCGCGACGCGAACCCCAGCGAGGGGCCCCGCGTGAAAAGAGGTCGTGACAGGCTTGCACAGCGGCCGTATGCTGAACGCCCGAGGGTGGTAAAGCAGCGAGGCGCTCCGATGGCCAAGGTCGATCTATCGCAACTGGCTGCGTGCATAGATGACGCGCGCGTCGCGTGGCTCGATACGGATCGTGGACCTGCGGATCCGATCAAGTATGCGCCGCTTCTGACGCGTCTCGATGCAGCGCCAGCCAAGCTACCGCCGCTATACCAGGATGCGGCCGCTGAGCCGTTCCTTGCGGCGATCAAGCATTTGGGCGCCGCCAAGTTCGCCGAGGTCCTCAAGAAAGACCCCAAACGCGAAAGCACGGCCGGACTGATGCTCGACATCGCCCAGGCGATTCTGCAACACGCCGATGGCTACGAGAAACGGCCGCTCGCTGCGTTTCAGGAACTCATCAGCGATCTGTACGACGGTTTTCTTTCGGCCGAGGACCGGCGCGGCGTCAAGCCGCCGGACTTCGAGGTCATCGCACCGCTGGTCAAGTGGGGCAATCCGGATTCGGGGCCTTACACATGGCCCGTGGATGCGACGCGCACGTTCGGGCTCACCGTCGGCGTAGTCAATCTGCCACCGGCCAACGCGCGTCACGGGCTGTGCGCCTGGGCGGCGCTCGGTCACGAATGCGGCGGCCACGACATATTGCACGCCGACCGTGGTCTGCTGACCGAACTCGGCGATCGCGTCGGCGCGGCGCTCACGAAGGCGAAACTCGGCACTCGCATGTCGAACTACTGGTCGTCGCGCATCGACGAAACCGCCTCGGACGTGCTCGGCGTGCTCAATCTTGGCCCCGCAGCCGGCATCGGCTTGATCGCCTATTTCCGCGGCATCAACGCCGCGCTCGGCTGGGGCGCGAAACTCTCGAGCGAGGGACCCAGCGACGATCCGCACCCAGGCGATCTCGTGCGCGGCTACCTTGCGGCGGAAACAGTGAGGTTGCTGCTGTTCTCGGGCGCAACGGCATGGGCCAACGCCATCGCCGCGCAAACCGACAAGGACGCCGGCAAGATCGTGCTCGCGGGAACGAGTGTCACTCTGGCACAGGCGAAACAAGCCGCGGTGGTGGTGGCGGGCACCATTGCAACGACGCGCCTCGACGCGCTCGACGGCCATGCATTCGCTGAAATCCAGAACTGGCGGGACCACGATGAGGATGTCGTGGCACAACTCAAGCCGATGCTGACGGCCAAGATCGATGCGCCGGTATCATTCAGCAGTGATGCCTACGCCGCGCACGTCGTATCGGCGGCGGTAGTGCTCGCGCTGGAAGGTGCGGCGCCGATTCCGCTGCTGTTCGCCCGCATGCTCGCGGTGATGGAAGCGATGCACGATGCGAATCCATCGTGGGGACCGCTCTACGTCGTGCATCCCGGGGACATTGCGCGGGATCTGGTGTTCTGCAAGAGCAAAAAAGCGATCTAGCGTTTACGGGACCTGGTCTCCGAGCAGGATCGCCACGGCGACCCTGCGCCCTTCGGCGGCGAGAATATTGAATGTGCGGCACGCGGCCGGCGTGTCCATCACCTCCAGGCCGATGCGTGCATCGGTCAGGGCGCGCGTCAGCCGCGGATGCGGGAAGCGGATGCTGGCACCCGTACCCAGCAACGCGACTTCGGGGTTCAGCGCGGCGATCGCAGTGAAGTCTTCCGCAGCGAGACCTTCGAATCCGCCGTGCGCCCAGCCGGTGATGATCTTGTCCGGCGTGACCACGATGTTTTCGCGATACTCGACGATGCCGAGGCGCACAAAGCCCGATCCGTGCCCGGTGAATACATTGCCTTCGGCGTTGCTCAGATGGAATTTCACGGGCAAGCGCTCCGCGGTGTCGCGCGCCGTAGCGACGGATGGGATGTTGCGTTGCGGTAAATCGTTAACTCCGCTAGCATTATAGCTTCCTCCCTTCTTCTACGTCGCTCGGACGGTTCCGGGCGCTTACGATAGAAAGACCCGCATGGCTTCCTCCGCAGTCGAGTTCGCGCGCCTCAAGCGCCTCCCGCCGTACGTTTTCAACATCACGTCCGAATTGAAGATGGCCGCACGCCGACGTGGCGAGGACATCATCGACTTCGGCATGGGCAATCCCGACGGCGCGACGCCGGCGCATATCGTCGCCAAGCTCGTCGAGACGGTGCAGCGTCCCGATACCCATGGCTACTCCGTGTCGCGCGGCATCCCGCGGCTGCGTCGCGCTATCTGTCAGTGGTATCACCGGCGGTGGGGCGTCGAGTTCGATCCGGAATCGGAAGCCATCGTCACCATCGGGTCGAAGGAGGGCATCGCGCACCTCGCCCTGGCCACCCTTGGCCGTGGCGATACGGTGCTCGTCCCGAACCCGAGTTATCCGATCCACATCTACGGCCCCGTGATCGCCGGCGCGGACATCCGCCAGGTGCCGCTGACACCGGGCGTGGATTTCTTCGCCGAACTCGAGCACACGATCAAGATGAGCTTCCCGAAGCCGAAGATGCTGATCATCAATTTTCCGGCGAATCCAACGGCGCAGTGCGTGGAGCTGCCGTTCTTCGAGAAGATTGTCGAACTGGCCAAGGAGTACGGGATCTATGTCGTGCACGATCTCGCCTATGCCGATATTTGCTTCGACGGCTGGAAGGCGCCGTCGATCATGCAGGTGCCGGGCGCGCGCGACGTTGCGGTCGAATTCTTCACCTTGTCCAAGAGCTACAACATGGCCGGTTGGCGCATTGGCTTCATGGTCGGCAATCGTGACCTGGTCAATGCGTTGGCGCGCATCAAGGGCTACCACGATTACGGCACGTTCACGCCGATCCAGGTGGCTTCGATAGCCGCATTGGAGGGGCCGCAGGATGCGGTCGGCGAAATCGCGATGAACTACCAGCGTCGCCGCGACGTGCTGTGCAAAGGTCTGCACGAGGCGGGATGGATGGTCGATATCCCGAAGGCGTCGATGTACGTGTGGGCGAAGATCCCGGAGCCCTATGCGGCGATGGGCTCGCTGGAGTTCACCAAGAAGCTCATCGAGAAGGCCAAGGTGTCCGTGTCGCCGGGCATAGGGTTCGGCGAATTCGGCGACGGGCACGTGCGCTTCGCGATGATCGAGAACGAGAGTCGCACCCGTCAGGCCATCCGCGGCGTCAAGCAAATGTTCCGCGACGACGGCAGGCTCTAGTGGTGCAGGGTGTCATGCAACCGATGCGCGTCGGCCTGCTCGGCATGGGTACTGTCGGGCGCGGCACATGGGACGTGCTCAATCGCAATGCCGAGGAAATCGCACGCCGGGCGGGGCGGCCGATCCGCATCAACTGGATCGCGACACGCACGCTCGATCGCGCGCGCAGTGCGCTGGGCGCGGGCAATAATGCGCAGCTGACAACGGAACTTGCCGCGGTCGTCGCTCATCCCGAGGTCGACATCGTCCTCGAATTGATCGGCGGCATCGAGCCGGCGAAGTCGCTGGTACTCGCCGCGATCAGTCATCGCAAGCACGTCGTCACGGCCAACAAGGCGCTGCTCGCGGCGCACGGCAACGAGATTTTTGCGGCGGCCCAGAAAGCGGGCGTCATGGTCGCTTTCGAAGCTGCGGTTGCCGGCGGCATTCCGATCATCAAGGCGTTGCGCGAAGGCCTCACCGCGAATCGCATCGAGTGGATCGCCGGCATCATCAACGGCACCAGCAATTTCATCCTTTCGGAAATGCGCGCGACTGGCGCGTCGTTCGGCGACGTGCTCGCCGAGGCCCAGAAGCGTGGCTACGCCGAAGCCGACCCGACGTTCGACATCGAGGGCATCGATGCCGCGCACAAGCTCACCATCATGTCGGCGATCGCCTTCGGCGTGCCGATGCAGCTCGACAAGGCGTACACCGAGGGGATCTCCCGCCTCACGCGCGAAGACATCCGCTACGCGGAAGAGCTTGGCTATCGGATCAAGTTGCTCGGCATCACGCGCCGCACGACGAGCGCGGGCCGCGAAGGCATCGAGTTGCGTGTGCACCCGACACTGGTTCCCGAAAAGAGGCTGATCGCCAACGTCGAAGGTGCCATGAATGCCGTGCTGGTGAAAGCCGATGCCGTCGGTCCGACGTTGTACTACGGGCCGGGTGCGGGTGCCGAACCGACGGCGAGCGCGGTCATCGCCGACCTCGTCGACGTCACGCGCATGCACACAGCGGACCCGGAACATCGCGTTCCGCATCTGGCGTTCCAGCCCGACCAGCTGTCGGCGACCCCGTTTCTGCCGATGGGCGAGGTGCAGACCAGTTACTACCTGCGTATGCGCGTGCTCGACCGACCGGGGGTTCTTGCCGATATCACGCGCATCCTGGCCGACCGCGAAATCTCGATCGATGCCATGATCCAGAAGGAGCCGCCGGAAGGTCAGGACCGCACCGACATCATCCTGCTCACGCATGTGACCATGGAAAAGAATGCCATCGCGGCGATCGCGGCCATCGAGGCGCTGCCGACTGTCAGCGGAAGCGTGGTGCGGATTCGCCTCGAGGAATTGAATTGATGCGTTACATCAGCACGCGCGGTGGCATGTCACCGCAACCATTCACCTCGATTCTGCTCGAGGGCTTGGCCCCCGACGGGGGCCTCGCGATACCGGAGATGTATCCGAGATTTACCGCCGAGGAGCTCGCGCGCTTGCGCCCACTGGCCTACCGGGAGCTGGCGTTCGAGATCCTGTCCCGCTACATGGACGACATCGCGCCCGCCGACCTGCGTGCGATCATCGAGCGCACGTACACCGTTGCGGCCTTTGGCAGCGACGAGATCACGCCACTGACCACGCTCGAGCCTGGGCTGCATCTGCTGCGCGCATCCAACGGACCGACGCTCGCATTCAAGGACGTGGCGCTACAATTGCTGGGCAATCTGTTCGAGTACGTCCTTGCGCAGCGCGGCACGACGCTCAATATTCTCGGCGCAACATCCGGCGACACCGGGCCGTCGGCTGAGTACGCGATGCGCGGCAAGCGCAGTGTCACCGTATTCATGCTCTCGCCCCGCGGCAAGATGAGTCCTTTCCAGACGGCGCAGATGTATGCATTGCCCGATCCGAACATTTTCAACATCGCGATCGACGGGGTGTTCGACAATTGCCAGGACATCGTCAAAGAAGTGGGCATGGATGCCGAATTCAAGCGTCGTTTTCGGCTCGGCACGGTCAATTCGATCAACTGGGCACGTGTCGCGGCACAGATCGTTTACTACTTCAAAGGCTACTTCGCGGCGACCCGCGACAACCGCGAGCAGGTCTGCTTTGCCGTGCCCTCGGGCAATTTCGGCAACATTCTGGCCGGGCACGTCGCGCGACAAATGGGCTTGCCGATCCATAAATTGATCCTGGCGACCAACGAAAACGACGTGCTCGATGAATTCTTCAAGTCCGGCCGTTACCGCGTGCGCAGTGCGAGCGAGACGCGCTCGACGTCGAGCCCATCGATGGATATTTCCAAGGCGTCCAATTTCGAGCGCTTCATGTTCGACCTCGCAGGACGAGACGCCGGCGTGGTGCGCGCACTCTGGGATCAGGTGGATCGCGCGGGCGGGTTCGATCTCGCGGCAACGCCGCTCGCGACCAAGCTGCGCGGCGCCGCCATCGTTTCCGGGCGCAGCACGCACGAGGACCGCATCGCGACCATTCGCGAAATCCAAGAGCGATATCACGTCATCGTTGACCCGCACACCGCCGATGGGCTGAAGGTTGGCCTGGCACATCGCGAGGCTGGCATGCCGCTCATCTGTATCGAGACGGCGCAGCCGGTGAAATTTGCGGCCACGATTCGCGAGGCACTCGGCCAGGAGCCGCCGCGCCCGGCGGCCTATGCGAACCTCGATTCATTGCCACAGCGTTTTGTGCCGCTGCCGTCCGACACGTCGGCCGTCAAGACTTACATCGGCGAACACGCGCTCGCCTAACCCTCGCCAGTAACCTCAACCCCGTGCGAGTCTGGTTCGATTTCTGGCGCAACATCCGCAGCGGCCTGCGCGTCGCGCTGGGGCTGCCGGTGTCGCTCCTGGAATTCCGCGTCAGCGTGCGCCAACTGTTGCTCGTCTTTTGCTTCAACGTCGCCGTCGGCGCAGGAGTCGAGTATGTGCGTGCCGGTCCCGATCCGGTGCTGTCGACGTACGCTGTCGTGTTCGAAGGTTTCATGGGTGCGGTGCTGCTGCTCATGGGCGCGTTGTTGAGCGCGGCCTATCGGCAGCCGCATCTCAAGCTTGCAGTCCCACTCATCGTGCTCGCCAGCGAACCGGTGCTGAGCTTGCTGTCGCTCATTCTCACCCTGCCGGGGACGCAAGGCAGCATGTTCGGCTATTCGCTACAGCTCGCCGGCTACTGGCTGTTGATCGCCTGGCTGGCGTTTGTTTACTGGCGGGCCATGGCGACTGCGCTAATGCCGCGACGCCCGCGGTTCTGGCTGCGTTCGATTGCGGGAGCAGCGCTGCTGCTCGTCGGCATTCCGATCGCCATCTGGGCGCATCAACCATGGTGGCGGGAATCGTTGTCTGCGCCAATCGAGGACGCGAATTACGTGAGCCCGGTGTCCGAAGCGGCGCTCGCAGCGCAGCAGACGCTGCTCGGCGATGCGCTCGATGACCTCGAGGAAGAGCGCCCGCGCATGACTGACCTGTACTTCGTCGGATTCGCGCCTTACGCCAGGAGAGGATGTCTTCCGCAAGGACATGGAGGTTGCGCGTGATCTTTTCGACGACCGCTTCGACACCGACGGCCGATCGCTGTTGCTGATCAACAATCCGCGCACGTTGCTGGACGACCCGCTGGCCACGGTCAGCAACCTGCGCACAACGCTCAAGGAAATCGGAACCGCGATCGACACCGACGACGATGTCGTGATGCTCTACCTCGAAGGGCACGGTACTCGCGATTTCCGCATGCCGGTCGAGTACTGGCCGTTGCAGCTCGATCCGCTGACGCCGCAGTTGCTGCGCGACATGCTCGATGAATCCACCATCAAGTGGCGCATCATCGTCGTGTCGGCGTGCTATTCGGGCGGCTTCATCGACGCGCTGAAAGACGATCACACGTTGATCATGACCGCGTCGGCCTCCAACCGGACCTCCTTCGGTTGCGGTAGCGAGAGCAACGCGACCTATTTCGGCGACGCGATGTTCCAGCACGCGCTGCGCTTCGACGATTCGTTCATCAGCGCCTTCGCGAAAGCACGCGAGCTTATTGCCGAACGCGAGCACGCCGAAGGTATAAAGTCGCCCTCGGACCCGCAGATCTTCGTCGGTGACGCGATGGCGGCCAAGCTGCCCCAGCTGGAGGCGGCGCTGCGCGCGCGACGCGCCGGAAATACGATATGACGCCGTCGAAGCCGCGCCCGCTGACCGGACTCAAGGTCCTGGAACTGGGGCAACTGATTGCCGGCCCGTTCGCGGGCAAGGTATTCGCGGAGTTCGGCGCCGAGGTGATCAAGGTGGAACCGCCTGCGTCCGACAGCGCGCCAGGCGGTGATCCGTTGCGGCAGTGGCGGATGTTGCACGAGGGCACGTCGTTATGGTGGTACGTGCAGGCACGCAACAAGAAGTCGATCACCGTCGACCTGCGCAAGCCGGAAGGGCAGGAGATCGTTCGGCGTCTGGCGCGCGGTGCCGATTTCGTCATCGAGAATTTTCGACCCGGCACGCTCGAGAAATGGGGTCTTGGCTACGATGCGCTCGCGGAAAACAATCCCGGCCTGATCATGATCCGACTTTCCGGGTTCGGTCAGACCGGCCCGTATCGCGACCAGCCCGGTTTCGGAGCCGTCGGCGAATCGATGGGTGGCATGCGTCACGTCACCGGTTTTCCGGAGCGTCCACCCGTGCGCATGAACATCAGCATCGGCGATGCCCTCGCGTCGCTGCACGGCGTGATCGGCGCGCTGATGGCACTGCATCATCGCGACACGCACGGCGGTAAGGGTCAGGTGGTCGATGTCGCGCTCTACGAAGCCGTGTTCAACATGATGGAAAGCCTGGTCCCGGAATACGATCTGTTCGGCGAGATCCGCCAGCGCATCGGCACAGGCCTGACCAACATCGTTCCGTCGAATACCTACACCACGCGCGATGGGCAGAGCGTGGTCATCGCCGGCAATGCCGACAGCATTTACAAACGGCTGATGCACGCGATTGGACGAGACGACCTCGGGCAGGACCCGGCGCTCGCGACCAACCGTGGGCGTGTCCCGCGCACGGCGGATATCGACGGTGCCATCGGCGACTGGGCAGCCGTCCACGATCTGAGCGACATCCTCGTCGCGCTGAAAGCCGCCGATGTCCCGCACGGCAAGATCTATACTGCAGCGGACATCGTCAGCGACCCGCAATATTTGGCGCGGGAGATGATCCGCGAGATGACGCTCGCCGATGGCACGAAGCTCAAATTGCCCGGCATCGTGCCCAAATTGTCGGATACGCCCGGCACGATGGAATGGGTCGGGCCGACGCTGGGCGAGCACACGGCGGACGTTTTGAACGCGGCGGGCTATAGCACCGATGACATCGAGCGGCTGCGCGCTGCGGGAGCGATATGAGGTGTCTGCTGATTGACGTTGGAGTTTGCTGTCATTCCGCGGAGCATAAGCGACGAGGAATCCGCTGCTGGGGTAGGGCGTCGAGGGCACATGCGGATTCCACGCGTTGCTCGGAATGACAAGTAAATGGTGGGGGTTCGCATGGGCAATCGCATTTTCATCCACGACGTGGTTGCGCGGGACGGACTTCAGATCGAGCAGAAATTCATTCCGACCGAGCGCAAGATCGAGCTGATCGACCTGCTGTCTGCGACCGGTGTGGCCAAAATCGAGGCGACATCGTTCGTCTCGCCTAAAGCCGTACCCAATCTGCGCGATGCCGCCGAAGTCATGGCGGGCATTCGCCGCAACCCAGCCGTCACCTATGTGGCGCTGATCCCGAATGCGCGTGGCGCCGAGCGAGCGCTGGCCGCGGATGTCGACGAGGTGGTGATGGTCGCGTCGGCGTCGGAGTCGCACAATCGCGCCAACATGCGGCGCAGTGTCGCGCAATCCTTCGACGGCTTTCGCGAGGTCTTTGATGTGCTCCGCGGCAGCCGCACGCGTGCCGTCGGCGCCGTCGCGACAGCCTTTGGCTGTCCGTTCGAAGGCATTCTGCCCGACGCGCAGATCGTCGATTGCGTGGCGCGCTACGTCGATCTCGGTGTCGAAGGCGTGACCTTCGGTGACACCACCGGCATGGCGGACCCGGGCCGTGTCGAAAAGCTCGTCGGCGTCGTGCGGCAGCGCTGGCCCGATCTGCCGCTGACGCTGCACTTCCACAACACGCGCGGGATGGGACTTGCCAATGTCGTCGCGGGCGTCGCCGCGGGTGTGGTTCGCTTCGAAGGCTGTCTCGGCGGCCTGGGCGGTTGTCCATTCGCACCGGGCGCAACCGGCAATGTCTGCACCGAAGACGTCGTTCACATGTTGCAGTGCATGGGCTACGACACCGGCGTGAATTTAGATTTGCTGCTTGCGGCATCGAGGCGTCTGTCCGAGATTGTCGGCCACGAATTGCCCGGACAGGTCGTCAAGGCCGGCAAGGTTACCGACCTGCACGCACTTCCAGCGAATCTCGAGGCCGTGCCGCGTTGACAGTGCCAGGGCGCTATGTGAGCATCGCCGCTCACTCGCCAAGCCGCCGATGAGCGGTACAAGGGCCGCGCGTGCAAACCCGCAC
Source organism: uncultured beta proteobacterium (assembly GCA_963732105.1). GTDB lineage: Bacteria > Pseudomonadota > Gammaproteobacteria > Burkholderiales > Casimicrobiaceae > PALSA-1003. Next base: position 93,108 of record CAVSYL010000016.1, on the reverse strand, counting down.
GCAAACCCGCACGTAACCATTAGCAACTGGAGGAATCGATGCAACTCATTCGCAGTCTGATCATTGTTGCCTGCGCACTTGCTGCGGCGTCAACGCCATTCGCGGCACAAGCACAAGGCAAGCCGGAGAAAACGAAGGTCAGCATCGCCGTGGGCGGCAAGTCCGGCTTCTACTATCTTCCGCTGACAATCGCGGAGCGACTCGGCTATTTCAAGGACGAAGGTCTCGACGTCGAGATCAGCGACTTCGAAGGCGGCTCGAAGGCGCTGCAGGCGGTGGTCGGCGGCAGCGCGGATGTGGTCGCCGGCGCATGGGAAAACACGATCGATCAGCAGCCCAAGGGCCTCAACATGCAGGGCTTCGTACTGATGGGGCGCTATCCCGCGATTTCGGTGGGCATCGCAAAAGCCAAGGCCGCGAGCTACAAGTCGCCCAAGGACCTCAAGGGGATGAAGATCGGTGTGAGCGCGCCGGGCTCGAGCACTAATCGGATGGTCTGGCATCTGCTCGCCAAGGACGGGCTGAAGCCCGAAGACGTCTCCATCATCGGCGTGGGCAGCTCGTCAGGCGCGATCGCGGCGATGACCAATGGACAGCTCGACGCCATGTCCAACGTCGATCCGGTGATGACGATGCTGGAATCTTCGGGCGCCGTCGTCATTGTCGCCGACACGCGCACGGCCAAGGGCACGGAGATCGTGTTCGGCAGTCCCGACATGCCGGCGGCGTCGCTCTACGCGCCGATCAGCTACATCCAGAAGAATCCGAACACGGTGCAGGCACTGACCAACGCCATGGTGCGCGCGCTGCTATGGCTGCAGAAGGCGACGCCGGATCAAGTCGTCGCCACGGTTCCACCGGAATATCTGCTCGGCAACAAGACGGTCTATCTCGACAGCTACAACAAGGTGAAGGCCGCTTATTCGCCCGATGGGCTGTTCAACCAGGCCGGTGCGGATAACACGCTGAAATATCTCGCGGCCTTCAACACCGCGCTCAAGCCCGCCGACGTCAAGCTCGCGCAGACGTACGACAACAGCTACGCGCAAAAGGCGCTTGCGAAGTACAAGAAGTAGGGCGGATTCGTGATGAACGTCGCCGATGCGTCGTCGATTGCGCCGGCGCTGCTGCTCGAGCGCATCACCTGCACGTTCGCCTCGCGCGAGCAGCAGGGCGAGCGCTACACGGCGGTGGCGGAGGCAACCGTCAGTGTCGGGCCCGGCGAATTCGTCTCGGTGGTCGGGCCCACCGGATGCGGCAAGTCGACGCTATTGAACGTCGCCGCAGGATTGTTGTTCCCGTCCTCCGGCGAGGTGCGGGTCTCCGGTCAGCCGCTCGCCGGCATCAATCGCCGCGCGGGCTACATGTTCCAGGCGGAGTCGCTGATGCCGTGGCGCAGCGCGCTGGACAATGTGCTCGCCGGACTGGAATTTGCGGGCATCGAGCGCGAGGAAGCCGAGCGCCGCGCGAAGGACTGGCTGTCGCGCGTCGGTTTGAGCGGCTTCGAGGCGCGCTATCCGCATGAACTTTCGGGCGGCATGCGCAAGCGCGTTGCGCTTGCGCAAATGCTCATCCTCGATCCCGAAATCATGCTGATGGACGAGCCGTTTTCGGCACTCGATGTCCAGACCCGCCAACTGATGGAAAACGAATTGCTCGAGCTGTGGTCGGCAAATCGCAAGTCGGTTCTGTTCATCACGCACGATCTGGAGGAGGCGATCGCACTGTCGGATCGCGTCATCGTCCTGTCGGCAGGGCCGGCGACACACCCGATCGCCGAATTTGCGATCGACTTGCCGAGGCCGCGAGACGTCAACGAAATCCGACTCACGCCGCGCTTCGTCGAATTGCACAGCAAGATCTGGCACGCGATGAAGGACGAGGTTCTCAAAGGCTATGCCCAAAGCCGCAAAGCCTAACGTGCGGGTGTCGCGCGGCCGCCTGGCGCTGTATCACGCGCTGCTGCTCGGCGGCATCTTCGGGTTCTGGTACGCGATGACCGAGCCCGGCCTGATCGCGCCTTTTTATTTCGACGATCCGACGCGGGCCAAGTTTTTCTTCGGCCAGCCGATCGAGGTGTTCAAGCGCATCTACACGTGGTTCGTCGGCGGCAGCATCTATCTGCACCTTGGCGTGACCCTGATCGAAACGCTGCTCGCGTTCGCGATCGGCACGTTGCTCGGACTGATGTGCGGCCTGTGGCTCGCACTGGCGCCCACCGCATCGACGCTGGCAGACCCGTACATCAAGGCAATGAACGCGATGCCACGCGTCATCCTTGCGCCGATCTTTGCGGTGTGGTTCGGCCTCGGCATCACTTCCAAAGTCGTGTTCGGCATCACGCTCGTGTTTTTCATCGTGTTCTTCAACGTCTATCAGGGCGTGAAGGAAGTCAGTCCCGTCGTGCTGGCCAATGCGCGCATGCTCGGCGCTTCGGGCAAGCAACTGCTGCGCTACGTCTACCTGCCATCAGCGACGAGCTGGGTGTTCTCCAGCTTGCACACGTCGATTGGTCTGGCATTCGTCGGTGCGGTCGTCGGCGAATATCTCGGCTCCGCGCGCGGCGTGGGCTATCTCATCCACCAGGCCGAAGGCGTGTTCGACATCGACACGGTCTTTGCCGGCATTCTGGTGTTGACCATGTTCGCGCTGGTGCTGGACTTCATCGTCACGCGTATCGAGGACCGACTGCTCGTGTGGCGACCGCGCACCGCGGAAACCGAGACGCTCTAGTCGCGTCTTCATTTGTTCGCCGAGTTGGATTGACCCGATGGGCACCAATGCGGTATACTTACGCTCTCGATCGCGGGGTGGAGCAGTCTGGCAGCTCGTCGGGCTCATAACCCGAAGGTCACAGGTTCAAATCCTGTCCCCGCAACCAAACAAATCAACGGCTTGCCGCTATGCGGGCCGTTTTTGTTTTTTCGGTAGCGCGGGGTAGCGGGACGCGCGTTCGACACGCTTTGCAAGGAACAACACTTTTGAAAGGGTAAGGACATGGTCGAAACCCTCCAGTGCTTGAAGAAATACGGTCAGAGGCTCGATGTGGAGATCGCCAAAGAAATGGGGGTGCCGCTTGCAACCGTGCGCCAGCAGCTCGTTAGTCTGGCAGCTACCGGGCAAGTCATCACGTGCAGTTTGACTCGCTTCGAGGGCGGCAAGACAACTAACGCCTGGCAGTGCCGCGTGTCGTCGAGTTGGACCTGTTGCCTCAAAATAAAATCTAAGTGAAAGGGGTATCGTTGCCTCAAAATTAAAATCTAAGCGAAAGCGCAGTCAACTGCATCGTTCGATGTTTGCAGTGTAGTGCGTTTTGTTGCCGCGTGTGAACGTGTCAAGCAGAGCCTCTGTGGTCGCGAGAGTATGGTCGTGGCGCGAGATCGTTTGAGGGCACCAGGTCGCACCGGTTGTTGGAATCCCGACAGCGACCCTTCCGTAGGACGCATGTGGCTGCGTTGGTCGACGCGCCAAGTGACCTGCGACCCATTCGATCGCGTTAGAACGCGCCTGGCAAGCCCCTGTTGCATCGCTGTGCCGTCTGTCATGGTCGAATATCTCGCGCTCGCCTTCGAACCGGTGCGGCCTAGCGTGTGGCGTGAACGCTTGGTTGGGACCGTGGCCGACCAGTGTGCAGCGCCCTGGCGCTGGGTCGGCGGCGCGCGCTAGCGTTCTTCTGCAGCATTTTTTGCAACCGGGTGATGTCGCGTTTGAGCTGCGCCGGGTTCAAGTCCGCGTATTGTGCTCGCAGGCGTTTCCGAGTCGCTTGGTTGGTGCTCGGTGCGGCCAATAGCCGGCGATAAGGCGTTTGCGGCGCATCGTAGCTCTTCTTCACCTTGGCGCCGTCGCGTTGCTTGCTCTTGAGCTTCATCACCGGCTGAAAGTAGTTGGTGTACAGGCGCAGGTGGTCATAGAGCTCGTTGAGCAGCTTGAGCTGGAATGCGCCCTCGTAGCGAGCGTAACCGACGGCCCGGCGCACCACCGAGTAGTTCTTCTGCTCGACGAAGCAACCGTCGTTCTTCTTGTACGCACGGCCGCGGGTGAAGGTCAGCTTTTCCTCCTTGCAGTAGCGCAGCAGCTGGTGGTTGATGAATTCCGAACCGTTGTCCGAATCGATGCCCAACAAGGGAAAGGGCAGCCGGGCGCGGATGTCCTTGAGGGCCTCGAAGACCCAGACCTGCGCTTTGTTCGGCACCGCCCTGGGTTTCCGTCCAGGCGCTCGCCACGTCGGTGACATCCAGGGTGTGGCAGTAGTCGCCCTGCAGCCTGCCCGCCGTCATGGGCCACCAGATCCATCTCGACGAACCCCGGGCGGGTCTGATCCCACTCGGTAAAGGTACGAATCGGGATCTGGTGCTTGAGCAGACGTCCCCGGCTTGGTCCCTCAGCGCCCATGCAACTCGAATTTGCGTCGCTCAGGCGCGAGTAGTCGATCGATCGTGGCCGCGCTGATCGTCAACAACCGATCTCGCGTCGCGCCTCCAATTCGATCTCGTGATAGCGCTCCAACACCGGAATCACCTCCGGCAACATCGCCGCAAAGAAAGAAAATCGTAGATCCGCCGTCGGCCGCGCTTGCCCTTGAGCCAGATCACCCACCAGCCGTACTCGCCCCGGGCCCGGATCGCCTTGCCGTGCCGGCGTAACAGCCACACCGCATACCACGGTTATAACCAGTCACCGCGACCAATTCATCGATATGCCCCTTCTGCTTCTTGCCAACCTTCCGATAACGCTCAGCCGCCACCCGTACGACCGCCCGTCGCTCGCTTATCGTCAGCCTCATTCTGTCCCCCTCGTCCGCTTGGAGGGAGGGATTTCGCTCCGATTTTATTTTTGAGGCAACGAATCGATTTCACTCAGATTTTTATGAGGCAATTCGTTGGATTGACCCGATTGGCACCAATGCGGTATACTTGCCTACTCGATCGCGGGGTGGAGCAGTCTGGCAGCTCGTCGGGCTCATAACCCGAAGGTCACAGGTTCAAATCCTGTCCCCGCAACCAAATAGATCAATGGCTTGCCGCATGGCAAGCCGTTTTATTTTAGGCGGGGTAGCGCCGGGGTAGCGGGGAGCGCCATTTCGAGACGTTTTGCAAGGAACAACATTTTTGAAAGGGTACGGGCATGGTCGAAACCCTCCAGTGCTTGAAGAAATATGGTCAGAGGCTCGATTTGGAGATCGCCAAAGAAATGGGCGTGCCGCTTGCTACGGTGCGCCAGCAGCTTTCCAGCCTGGCCGCTATCGGGGAAGTCATCACCTGCAATTTAACCCGCTTCGAGGGCGGCAAGACAACCAACGCCTGGCAGTGCCGCGTGTCAGGTTACATTCCGCCTCCAGCACCTGGTCGAAAGGCAAAGTCAACGACATAGCCTCGGACCCGCGGCCAAATCCGTCCGCAGGGGAGTTTCGTCGAAGCCGGACCCGCACTCGGTCAGGCAACGTTAGCACTTGGTCGCGCGCAACAGGGCCACACCGCCACCGCCCGACAGGCTCTTGCCTCGTTCGCAACCGTTTGCTGTCACAGCTTGGCGAATGACAGTCACATGTCCGCGAGCCGCGACCATCTGCTGTCAAACGCTGCCGCCTGCCGCAGTACGAGGCGCGCGCCCCACGCTCACGGTGGTGAGTGCCTTGAGACTCATCGTAACGGAGCGCAACGAGGGCGCGGCCCGCAGGTCGATCGTCCTTCGTGAACATCGCCCGCATCGACATTTAAGCGGCGTCCAAGTCGAGTAAATGCGCAATTTCCTCAAGCAGCGGCACCTGTCCCACGACGGTAGCACTATGCGCTCCCTTGCAGTCATGGAGTGGTGTCGTCTGCCACGAGCGATGATTCGCGCTGTCACGCCGAATCCCGCCGGAAGCGGATCATCTGGGACAAAGGCGCTCGCGATCAATCGCGCTATGGGCGCACGCTTATTGGCACACGGTTCCGGGAGCGCGGAACACCAGGCGCGTCAGCTGTTTGGTTTGTGTTACGCTTATTGGGGGGGTGCCGAGCGTTACCGTATACGCGAACGTTGCGTTGTCGCCGTCGCTGAACGTCAGCGTCAGAGTCCCCACCGGTGTCCTGACCACGTTCAGCGGATTGAAGGGTACCGCGCCAAACGCCGGTCCGGTGGTCCGGAACAGCGCTCCGCTGTAGACGCCGGCTGAGGTCTTCGACGCAGTCGCCGATAGCCATAACGGAGCGCCGTCGAAATCGTAGGTAAACCAGGTCGCGAAGATGAGATCGCTCTGGTGCGTCAAGTAGACGCCCCAACCCGACTCGCCCGTGCCGGCAGCATCCCACCAGATATCCTGGTAGTTGCTGGCGCTCGCAAGGTTCACTTGCGTCGCGGACGTGCAATCCGGCAGAGTTCCGAACACCATTCGGGTGATCGCCTTGGTCTGCGCGATTGCGTTGACCGTGTAGGCGAACGTGGCGTTGTTCGCATCACTGAAAGTCAGCGTACCGGCGCCCACCGGAGAGTACGACACTGCGCTCGGATTGAATGGCGTCGCATTGAACGCCGGGCCGTGGGATTCGAAGATCACTCCCGAGAAGACATTGTTCCCGGTTCGGTTGGCGGTCATGCTCAACCACCAAGCCCTGCCGGCAGCATCGTAGGTAAACCAGGTCGCAAAGATCGTGTCGCCCTGGTGCGCTAAGTTGATTCCCCAACCGGACTCTGACCCGGCGGGCGCGTTCCACCACGACCCCTCGTAGTTGGGTCCGGGTGGTAGCGGGGCAGCGACACCGGTCGCCTCCAGCGGAATTCGATAGGGTCCCTCAGACGTGTTGATCGTCACTTGATCGCTACGATCACCAACCTGGGTAAGACTCGCCATCACACCGAAAGTGCAACTCGCCCCCGGGGCGAGCGAGCTCCCCGGCAAACATCCGTTGGTATCGACGAGGAAGTCGCTGCTGTCCGGTTGGATATCGGACATCGCCAAAGCGGCGTTGCCGCTGTTGGTCACCGTAACCTGGCTTTCGCTCGAAGTCTGTCCGACAGGGAGCGTGCCGAAATTGATTACTTCGGGCAGTGAACACACGTTGCCGGCCTGCTGTCCGGCTGCTGGCCCGTAAAGGCAACGGCAGCCATGCACGTCGTCGGCAGTCAGGTCGGTACCGTTGGTGTATGCCGTGTCCGGCGGACCCGACATGAGCGCGCCTTCGATGTTCGAATGTCCGAGCCCGATCGCATGTCCCCATTCGTGACTTACGGTGCTTGTCATCTGATCAAATGTTGTCACGTACGCGGGATCCAGCATCATGTCGGATTCGACCAGCGTTAGATTGTTGGGACCCGTACGACTGATACCACACATACGTGGCGCCCGAGATGCCCATGTCCGGATGTTTCCACCCGACCACGCTGACGCCGTCGGGGCCGCCGGCAAGAGTTTGCGGCACCGCAGCGGTCTCTCCAGCGTACGCGATGTCGACTCCGCAGATCGCGGTCCATTTCGCCGATTGCGCAATGATCTGTTGAATCACCGCGTCCTTTGCACTACTGAATTGTGCCGGAGCCCCCGTGTGGTTGTAGTACCAGCGCAACGTACTTGGCCATTTGGCCGGCGCGCCGAACATGAACTTGAACTTGGCAGCCCGCACCGGAGGTCTGCGCCGGCGAGGCGCCTGGCGCTGGGCTGACCACGTAGTCCGAAGCGGCATGCGTTCTGCCTGGCCACATCGAGACCAGCAACATGGCTGCAGCCGCGACGCAGGTGTGGCCGAACCCGGCATTTGCGATTGACTTCTGCACGCTTCAATGGCCGGGAAGTGCCATAGCTTCGCCGAATCGAGCCGGGTCACTCGAAGGTGCATTCAGTGTTGATCCCCTTGTCTGGAACGCACTCCCGCGCACTGTCGATCCGGTCAGTCGGCTCGCCGGCACGATCTCGCTTGTTGATTCGGCCGTCGCCAACGGAACACTCCTCGGGTCGGATTGCGACTTCGAATTCGTCATCCGACTATCCGGTACGGTCGCCGCATCCTCGCTCGACGACGGAAAGAAATGTTCTGCCATCTCGACGATCCCGTAACCGATGGCGGTCAAGGTTAAGCAGATCGCAATGATGTTCACTAGCGTTGAGGTTGTACGATGGCCGAAGCGATTTGCAGTCTTGCTCGTTGTCATGCGCATGAACTCCAATTGAAAATTGACGGATGGCTGCTTGGTATGAATATGTTCGGCAATTCCACTGCAGGCTCATATGCAAAAATCCGGATTACGTCGTGCCAATATTCACGTTGATGGGCGAGCGAAAAAATAGGCGGCAATAACGGCAGATGACTATGCCGTCACTGGAGCGGCGCTGCCGGATCATTGGCGCTCGGCGCGGTTGCGCCTGGCCGCATTCGGGCATTCGTTGCTGCAGCCGCTGCCCCTCCCGCGAGCAAGGCGGCGAACACCTTTGCCAAGCCATGGGGGACCGAATCTAGCTACTTGATTCGGATGCGCTTCTGGGTCAGGTTGCAGGTCCCCGCAACCAATAAATCAACGGCTTGCCACTCGGCAGGCCGTTTTGTTTTCGTTCGAGGTAGCGCCGGGTTGGCGGGACGCGCTGTTTATAGACGTTTGACTTGGAACAACACTTTTGAAAGGATGAGGACATGGTCGAAACCCTCCAGTGCTTGAAGAAATACGGTCAGCGGCTCGATGTGGAGATCGCCAAAGGAATGGGCGTCCCGCTTGCAACCGTGCGCCAGCGGCTTGCTGCTCTGGCAGCTACTGGACAAGGGGTCACGTGCAATTCGACGCGCTTTGAGGGCGGCAAGACAACTAACGCCTGGCAGTGCCGCGCGTCAGGTTACGGCCCGCCTCCGGCACCCGGTCGAAAGGCAAAGTCGACCGCATAAACCCGGCCCACTCGTTAGTTCCGCCTGGTGTGGCAGATGACCACTCCGAGAGCCGCCCGTTCTCCGCTAATGAATCACCTCGTCCGCGCGCAACGGGTCGGGACGCTAGCTTCATTCGTCCGGTCGATGCTAGGATGGTCATTAGTAAGAAGAAGCTCTTCTTTCGGAGGTTTGGATGAGCATGCGACTATCCAGCGACGAGATACTTGAGAAGCTGCGAAAAGCATTTGCGCCATTCCACGTCGTCGCGGAATTGCAGGACTATCACCGCAAAATCGGGTTTCGCGTTTACGGCGAGCATGATGAAATAATTGGTACGTATGAAGGGAACTTGGTCGAGGATCTGCGGAATCCCGCCAATTTGAAGCAGCTCCTTGTGGACACGCGTGCAGAGATTCAGAGCAGGGCCAAGCATTTGAACGCTTGGTCATTTGAATTATTGCCTACTGCACAGCGACGCGCGCCACGATAGGCGCCTCGTTCGGCAACAGCCGCGGATACGCGTTGCGTGCGACGACGAGCGCTTCCGCTGTCCGATTCGCATGAGCAGGGGAATCATCTCGCTGAAATATAGATGACCCGCGCCAGTGTCAGCGCCCAGTTCAAAGCTCGCGCAGCCCACATCTCGAACGTTCAGCCTGCCGGCGCGCATTAGCCGAGCATTTGCGCAAGCTCCTCGAGCAGCGGCACTTGTCCGCGCAGGATCTTGCGTCTGGCATCGGTAAGCGCGAGCCAGGCACCGCGATCGATCTCGGGAATGGATTGCAGGCGTCCACTACGCGGAGGCCACTCGATCTCGACTGTGTTGCTGATGATAGCCGTCGGATCAAGGTCACCTTCGACCGCCCAGGCATGGACCATTTTGCCGCTCGACTGCCGGAGCGGCTTCAACGCGCGCAACTCACCTTCGACCACGAAGCCCGTTTCTTCGAAGAACTCGCGCTTCGCCGCCTCGAGAGAGTCCTCCGTCGACAAGAACTCGCCCTTGGGAATCGACCATGCGCCCTCGTCCTTGTTTTTCCAGTAAGGACCGCCGGGGTGGACGAGAAAGACCTCTACGGCCGCGTCACGAATACGATAGAGCAGCAGTCCGGCGCTATTTCTGCCCATCATTTAGGCCCTATGGTCAAGGCCTTCGGATCCAATCGATGCGCCGGAACACACACAGTCATGCTCCGAATTTCTGTCGGATCGGACACTATATCGCGCAAGCGACCGGTGGAATGGAACACTCCCTCCTGCTTAAAGGTCGAGAGGAGTCATAGAGCAAGCGAGCCTATAGAGCGTAGTGAGTTGATTGGGTTCGCCGATTCGCTGTTCCAACGGTTGATTGCACTCCCTAGCAGCCCGTCGGACTTGAGGCGGGTGTTTTTTGGTTGATTGGCCCGCGACGACTCATTTGGCAGCTGCGTTGGAAATGAAACGGAAGAAATTACGTTACGAAGGGACGGAAGAGAGCGTTGTGATGCGGTCCAGTCTGGTTTCGACGAGCGAGATTCGCCGCGCATTACGCGCAGAGGGCATTCATTCGCTTCATGTTCCACGCCAGACACACCAAGTTCCATTCACCACGCACGTCGGCCAGTCCGCGCAACAGGAATTGGCGGAACTTCATCACGTGTTTGATCAACCCGAACACCGGCTCGACCGTGCATTTGCGCAACGCATACCACTTGCGGCCGCGTCGGGTTTGCAACCGATGCCGCATGGCCGCTATCGGCGGCGGCTTACCCGGCAGTGGTGCGGGCTCGGCGAAGCGATCGAACGGCGAGCCATGATGCGCCTCGCGACCGAGCGCGATCAACGGCTCGATCTTGGCCTTGGCGCAAGCGTTGACGTTGTCTTCACTGGCATACCCGGTGTCGGCCAGCAGGCGTCTTGACCCGGCCCAGTTCCTCCGGCAAGGCTTGCAGTTGTTTGATCATCGGCACCACTTGCTGCTTGTCGTTGGTCGCCTGCGTCAGGCGCAGTCGCCACCACCAACATGCTGTCGGTATCGACCGCGGCTTGGGCGTTGTAGGCTTGCTCGAAGCCACCTCCGGGCACCGGCATGATGCGCGAGTCCTCGTCGGTGAAGTTGACTTGGTCCGTGTCCTTGGGCGTGCCACTGGGTGGCGCCGGCGGCCGACCACCGGGTCGCTTGCCGTTCTGCTTCGCCCGTTGCTCGCGCGCCGCCAGCTTGGCCGCGTAGGCCGCCTCGGCTTCGGCCTTGACCCGCGCTTCGATCTTCGCCTTGGCCGTGGCGATCGCCGCCAGGCGCGCTTCTCTGCGGCACAACTCTTCGGGCAGGTTCATGCCCTCCGGCAAGTCACGCGCGTTGGCCGCCTCCGCCCGTTTCAGCAACTCCGCCACTTCGGCCTTGAGCTTGGCCTCCAGCTTCTTGGCGTGGCCGTAACTCATCGCGCTATGCCGCGAGGCGTTGGCGTGCACCTTGGTCCCGTCCAGGCTCACCGTGCCCAGCTTCAACATGCCCATCTCCCGGGCACAGCCCAGGACCTGAACGAAGATTGCTTCGATCTGCTTCAGGAACCGTTTGCGGAAACTGTTGATCGTGTCGTGATCCGGATGGGTGTTCGCCGTGACGTAGCGAAAGGCCACCGAGTCATAGCTCGCCCGTTCCAACGCCCGGCTGGAGAACGTCCCAGTGGCATAGCCATAAAGCAGCAGCGCCACCAGTATCCGCCGGGTGGTGCGCATCGCTGCCGCGACCGGCATAGCTTTCTTCGAGACCCGACAAATCCAATTGCTCGACCACGTCGACCACGAACCGCGCCAGATGATCATCCGGCAGCCACTCCTGCACACTCGGCGGAAACAGAAATTGGGTATCGCGATCAATCGGAACAAAGCGCACCATGAATTCACTCACCGAAGGACATCAATGCAGTCCAGTGTAGTCAAGATTCACAGAAATGAAAGTCCGACAGACTGCTCATATGGTCGCAATGCTTGTCAAGTGCATTGTGTTCATGGTTTGCCAAATCGATCCGGTGACGCGACACGAGCGGTGCAGCGACGATGAATCAAGCTCATATCCGTGGATTGGTTACCACCTTTCATCGATTCGTCGCGCGGTCTGCCTCGCTCTAGGGTCATGGATCAATCCTTGCGGAATGCCGGTGTAGCAGCCTCGAGGGTTACCACTATCGTGGCTCGTATCGCGTCACCGGGTCGATCTGGCCGCATGAACTTCCTACCCGTCTTAGCTCTGCGGAAGCTTCGCCTGGGTCGATGCAATCGCCCACACGAAACCCGCCAGTTCGCGCGCCACCGCGACGCAGACCTTGTTGATCTGCACGCCGCGTGCGCGCAGCCGAGCGAAGCGTCCGGTGAGCCGCAACTGCGCCTTCCAGGCCACGTCGCGGATCGCTTGCGGCAGGTCCTCCGCGCGGCGCTGTGCCCGGTGACCAATGCGCGCTTGGAAGCGATAGTTCCATGCCGCCTCGGTCAGCAGCCGTCGGGCATGCGCATTGCCGGTCTTGGTGATACTGCCGCGAGCCACCTGCTCGCCGCTGGACGACTCCGAGGGCACCAGGCCCAGATAGCCCATCAGCTGCCGCGGGTGGGCGAAGCGTCCGATGTCGCCGATCTCGGCCACCAAGCCAATGGCGCTGATCTGATCGATGCCACGCAGCGCCTGCAGCGCTCGCACCACCGGTTCGAAGCGCCAGCCTTCGATCGAGTGCGCCAGACGCCTCGTCAGCCGCGCCACGCGCTCGTCGGCCGCGGTGACCGCCTGCCAGTATTCGGTAAAAGCCGTCTGCGCGCCCGCGAGTCCAAAGTTCAACGTCGCCAACCAGCGGTAGTAGGTCTTGCTCCACGAAGTCTTGCCGGCATAGCGCACGTCGTGGCGCAGCAGGAAGCCTTTGAGTTGCTGTCGTACCTGAGTACGGGCGTTGACCGCATCCTCGCGCGCCCGAGACAGATCGCGAATCGCCTCATCCGCCGGATCCGGAATCCACACCGCGCGCAGCTCCCCCGCACGCGCGAGCTCGGCCAGGCGCAAGCTATCCCGACGGTCGGTCTTGACGCGATCGCCCGCACGCTTCGGGATCAACGACGGCGCAATCACCTGGCACTGATAACCCCGCCGTGCCAGCTCGCGCTGCAGGCCGTACCCGGTGGGTCCGGCCTCATAGACCACCTGCACCGCTCGCCGGCTCACCATAGCGCGCCAGCAGCTTGATGAGCTTGACAACATCGTGCGCGATGTTGCCGATCAGCCGCGCTGGCATCCGTCCAGCTTCCGCTACCGCCACCGCAATCGTGTCCTTGTGCACATCCAGTCCGACGAAGAATCTTGATATTCTCATCCATGGCCGGTCTCCTTGTTGGTTGCTGACGACTCGTTCTCAGCATGTAGCTCGGCGCAGCTTACCGCGCAACCTACGTCGCCGGAGACCGGCCGTCTCACTTCTACAACGCGACCATATTGTCTAGAGCGTGACAGCCGAGCAATATGGGACATGGACATGTGTGTTTTAGGCCGCATGTTTTGCTCGCGCCTTCAATTGCTTATCAGTTGCATTGGTCCGAGCGATTGCGGGCATTCAAAAAAGCGATTGGCAAAAACTGAAGCGCGTGACTATCTTGTGGTTGTGCGGCGCAACATTTGCGTCGTCACAGACAAGGAGTACAAGCAATGGAACGCAAGCCGATCGATCAAGTCATCGACACGATGAGTGTGATGGAACAGGCGCGCGCGTTGCGCGGGATGCATCAGGCGATGGCTCTCGGAAATCTGGTTGATGCTATCGTTACGCGCGTGCGCGGCGTACTCGGCGACGCACGGCGCGCAATGACTCTGCTTCACGGTCGAACCAACCGCTGAGGTAGCGCGCCTCGTGAAGTCGTCGCCTGCGCCGGTGCCACATAGGCGGATCACCGCAGCCAGATCCTGCTTGTGCTGGAGTGCGGCGGAGGCCATTCGGCGCCGCGCCGGACATGATCGTCGAGCGCGCCTAGCTCGCCTATCTAGGTCTTTTGGACAATTCGATCCCCGCGTCGCGCGGAAGTTGTCGTGTCATCCAAGCGACGGCGATGGCCATCATCCCTGCCGCGACATAGAGACTGCGGTGAAAGTCCGATAGTGCGAGCGAACCGCCGCCAGCGAGCGATTGCGACAGCCCAAGCGTGAATGCCGCCACGGCGACACCCAGAACGACGGCGCATTGTTGCGTCATCGCCGCAAGCGTCGACGCGCCCGCCCGATCCTTGTCCGATACGTCGGCGAATGCAAGGGTGCTAGTGCATGTGAACTGCATCGACCGCGTCATTCCCGCCACAAACAGCACGACGTAGATGACGACAATGGGCGTGAACTGCGAAAGCAGCCCGCAAGCGATCAACGAAGCGACGCACAGAATCCCATTGATCAATAACACGTCGCGAAACCCAAAGCGGTGAAGAATCGGCGTGGTCACACTTTTCATCGCAAGGTTGCCGCTCATATACACGAGCAGCATGACGCCAGCCTGCAGTGCATTCTGGCCAAAGCCGATCTGGAACATCAACGGTAATAGGAACGGCGTCATGCTTATTGCCGTCCTCGCGAGAAATCCGGCGCTGACGGCGCATAGTGCAAAGGTCGGAACGCGGACCGCGGCGAGGTCGAGCATCGGCGACGGATGCTTTAGGGCGTGCCGGATGGCGAGGGCGCCAACGCCTATGCCGATAAGGATATAACTTCCGAAGTCGATGACTCGAGCGTCGGGACGGCCTGCCAGCACCAGTCCGTGGATGAGCGTCGCCAGCGCGACGGCGTTCAATGCGAAGCCGGTCATGTCCAGCGCAACGGGTGCTTCCTTGGTCTCCTTAGGAATGAGGCGCAGGACGAGGACGACGCCCAGGACGCCCACGGGGATATTGACCAGAAAGATCCAGCGCCACGACGAATACGTGGTGATGAGGCCGCCCAACGCAGGGCCGATCACGGGCGCGATAAGCCCCGGCCAGACGATGAGTCCGATCGCCCTGATGATGTGTACCTTCGGCGCTTGACGCAGGACGACGAGGCGTCCCACCGGCGACATGAACGCCGCTGCCACGCCTTGGATCAGACGTGCTCCGAGGAGCACCTCGTAGGACGGGCTCGCTCCGCAGGCAAGTGAAGCAAGAGTGAATAGCGCGATCGCGGCGGCGAAGAGATTGCGTGCCCCGAAACGCGCACTAGCCCAACCCGCGGTGGGAACGAACGCCACCATCGCCACCAAATACACGGTGACGAGGGAGGTCAAGCGCAGGGTTGGTTGGTCGAGACTCTGGGCGATCGCTGGAAGCGACGTCGTTACAATCGTACTATCCAGCGACTCCATGAAGAACGCCGCTGCAACGATAAACGGAATGCGGCGCGAAAACGACGGTACGACCGGCGCGCCGAGGCGTGGATTGGTCAAGTGATTCGCTCGCGCTATGATGTCTGCGTTCGTTTGCGCTGTGGGTGGGATGATCGAATCATTCCGTCGCGCACCGGATGGCCTCGCGAGTACATCGGTGGACTTCCCGCGAGACCGTAGCGAGGAAGACTTTTATGCAACGCACCGCGCAGCGCCCGACGTCATTGTGGCGCAATGCATGGAGAACGAGCAATGAGCGACCGATTTGAAGGACAGGTAGTGCTGGTTGCGGGCGGCACCGGTGGCCTGGGACGGGCCGTGAGTTTGGCATTTCTGGACGAACGCGCTGCAGTCATCGTGACGTATCGGGCACAAGGCGAGTTCGATGCGTTGATCCAGGAGGCAGGTGCCAACGCCTCTCGACTCGAAGGGCAGCGCGTCGATGTCACCGACGAAGCGGAGGCGCGCGAATTGGTCGCGGGCATCGTTGCGCGGCATGGGCGGCTGCACGCGTTGATCAACACGGTCGGCGGTTACAGTGGTGGGGCGAAGCTGTGGGACGAGGATGCGAGCGTTCTCGATCGCATGCTGGCCTCGAATTTGCGTTCGGGCTATGCGCTGTCACGTGCCGTCGTGCCGGCCATGCTGAAGCAGGGGGACGGGTCGTTCGTGAATGTCGCGGCCAAGGCGGGCGTCGAACATCCCGCTGGTGCTGCCGCATATGCTGCTTCCAAGGCAGCAGCATTGGCCTTGATGGATTCGCTTGCTGCGGATGTTGCCGGAACTGGCGTTCGAGTGAACTCGGTACTTCCGAGCATCATCGACACTGAGGCTAATCGGAAAGCGATGCCGAAGGCGGATTTTGCCAAGTGGCCAAAGCCCGAAGCTATTGCGCGCGTAATCGTGTTCATTTGCAGCCTCGACGCTAAGGTCATTCACGGAGCTTCGATTCCTGTTTACGGGGATCGATGAAAGTTAGTTCCTGCCTGCGAGGTTGAGGCGCGCAGCACAAACCGGACAGCGCCCGAAAGCTCCTTCCACTAGCGAGTTGCGCTTCGGATACCGGTGCGCAAGTTCATCGTACTCTGAGCCGGAAGCGAATCTGGTGCACTTCTGAGCCGAAGCGATTCGTGATGCGAGCATGCCGATGTTTGGCAGCTACCGCAGCATCAAATACGCCGGATGGTTCGCGCTCTCGTACTGTATCGGCGTCGATGCGTGCGAATCGATGCGTTCTGACGATCACCAGCACGACACACATGAAACAAAATGGCTCCCCTGATGAAGTTCCGCTAACACGCCTCCTGCATAGACTGCAAGGCGATCTTCGCTTCATCGAGATCCAAATCCAAATCCAGGAGTCGAACAATCAATCGGGAGAAATACTATGAAGCGCCTTTCTTCACAGCTTATCTTAACGGGACTCATCGCTGCGCTGGGTGCTGCCACGACTGGCTCAGTGCAGGCAGCGGAAACAACCTATCAAGGCGTTCAATACCTGGGGCCCCCGCAAAATGTGGCACTTGCCGCAAACGGTGCCGTGGCTGCGGCATCGAGCACCGGCTTTGGCGATACCGAGTTTTCATCGGCCAGCAAACTGATTGATGACACGCGGTCGGGCATCGACTGCTATTGGACGGACGAAACGATTGACGAATTTCCTGACGTAGTGCAGATCAATTTTTTTGGAAGCAAGACGATCGATCGTGTCGTCGTCTATTCCGTTCAAGAAGAACTCAACAATTTTGGCGGCATCGACCCAACGGACACCGATAATTGTTACGTATACGTCCTAACCGACTTTACGGTCCAGGGCTGGAATGGCAACGACTGGGCCACCCTTGCCACGGTGTCGGGCAACGATCTCTGTAAGCGCACGTTGACGTTTGCGCCGTTTAGCACCGATCAGATTCGTATCAACGTCACGGCCACTGGAGGCTGGTCATTGACCCGCATCGCCGAAGTCGAAGCGTGGGAAGCTCAGTGACGCACGGTTCCAACCGGGGGCTGTAAGCGCTTCAACCAGCTTGGCGGCCCGCTGAGCGATCGCCCCGAGCCTGAGATCCGTCAACGCGACCCGCGCGAAAGCGCGGGCCGTTCGTACTTCGTACCTATCGACGTCACCCGTCGCGATCTTCGATCAGCTGAACGTCGGAATGTAAGCAGACCGAAAGTTGGAATTCAGCTTGCCGACAGCTGTCTGATGTAAGTTCTGAAATTTTCAGAGTCCGCAAGTTGTTTAACGGCCGCCACTTTCGTACAAACTCCCGCCAGCAACGCCTCCGGCATGCAAGTAGTTCTGCGAGCGTTTGGATTGGGACGCCGTTACGCTGTTCCAAGCCGAGAGCTTTGGGATTGCCGACGCGCTCATACGGACTTTTTGTCGCAGTCACCGGTTTCGGACGCAGGCCCTTCCGGAATTGACGTCGTTTTATGACGCGCGTTAGCTCTCTGCAGGGACGGCCGCCAGCACGATTACTGCTGATCCAAAGGGACAACATTGGTGACCTCGTGCTCAGCACCCCGTTCATCAGGCTGCTCCGAGCACGCTTTCCCGATGCGCGGATCGATGCGCTGGTCAATTCGTACAACGCTCCGGTGCTCGGCCGCAATCCCCATATCGACGCGGTCGTTACCTACGTCAAGTGGAAGCACCGGCCGGACAGACAGTCGCTGCTACAGTATTGCCGCGAGACGGCGCAGATGTATCACGCGCTGCGCAAGGTCAAATACGACGTAGCATTCCTGCTCAATCGTGGCTACCAGTGGTCCGCGCTAAGGCTCGCCCTCGCCAGCGGCGCCCAGAACGTCGCCGGATTTACCGACGGCCGCGGGCTCCTGGAGCGCGGCGTCAACCTGCCCGTTGCGAGTTCGTCGATCACGCACCTGCACATGGTCCAGCGTGCGGCCGCACTGCTGCAGGTGAGCGATCCGAGCGTTCGGGATATGGCGGTCGCAAACGTGGAAATGCCACCTTGCGAGGTGTTTCCGGATCCTGCGTTGCGCGAAGAGATGGCGAGGAAGCTCAAGGCAAGAGGTATTTTGTCATCCTCATTCCTGATCGCGGTGCATATCAGTGCGCGCTTGATCGATCAACGCTGGCCCGCGGAACGCTTTGTGGAACTCATCCAGGCCTTGCACGCGAAGCTTCGGTCGGCGGTGCTGCTATTCTGGTCCCCGGGCGCGGAAACGAATAGATTTCACCCCGGCGACGATGCCAAGGGAAAATATATTCTGGACCGTTGCGCGGGACTGCCAGTTTACGGAGTCCAGACGACGCTCAGTGAGCTCATCGCGGGCATCAGTCTGGCCGACCTGATGATCTGCAGCGACGGCGGAGCAATGCACGTCGCGGCGGCGTTGCGGCTGCCGATCGTGGGAATGTTCGGCGAGACGGTGGTCGCGTTGTGGCATCCGTGGAAGACGCGCTACGTTGCGCTGCGTGCGCCCTCGCTGAATGTGATCGACGTGTCGGTAGCCGACGCGCTCAATGCCGCTTGTCTCCTTCTCGACAATGTATCTGCGGGTGCATGAACCTCAGCGAGGTCACACGAGGCGCTGCCAGCGACTGTCGATGACCCGTATTTCGCAATGTTGTCGTCGGCATGAACATCCCGCCAAAACCGTCAGCTAACCGAAAGGAGCTAAACGTAGACTCTGTGTGAGTCGCTTGCCTCCGCGGTCACGCTTTTACGGCTACGTTGCCGTAGGCCGTTCGTGACTCGGCGCCAAGAGCGACGACAAATTCTAAGAAGCGATCCCTTCCAATGCGCGCTTCGTTACAAGACACGCGCACCGTGTGCCGACGGCGCTTCGCGAGCATGTCGCCGGCATTCGAACGTTCACATGCGACGAAGACAATCAGGCCAGGGCGCTGGCGCCTTTGCGTTGGTCGTTGAGGATGGCCTTGGCGACACTGAGGACTGCGCTGCCATCATGGGATTCATGGCCAGCATCAAAGAACGTTGCCATTCCGTGGTGGTTTTGGCTCGCGGCCGCAATGCTGGCAATCGCGTGGTTTGCGCCTATCCAGTACCGTGATCTGTTTCATCCCGATGAAGGGCGTTACGCCGAAATTCCGCGGGAAATGGTCCTGTCGGGAGATTGGGTTACCCCGCGCCTCAATGACCTGAAATATTTCGAAAAGCCGCCGCTGCAATATTGGGCAACTGCGACAGCCTACATTGCATTCGGGCAAAGCGAGTGGAGTGCACGGCTCTGGCCAGCATTGCTGGGCTTTCTCAGCGTGGCCTGGTGCTTGTCGTGGGCAAGGCATTGTTCGATCTGCGCACGGGCATGCACGCGGCGCTCATTCTCGCCAGCAGTCTGCTGTTCATGCTGTACGCGCAGGTCGTCACGCTAGACATGGGCCTGACGTTTTTTCTGACTGCGGGTCTTAGCTGCTTCCTGCTGGCGATGCGCGCAGGATTGACGATACGGCAGGAGCGAATCTGGATATCCTGCGCGTGGGCCCTGACCGCGCTTGCGGTACTAAGCAAGGGGCTGATCGGCGTTGTGCTGCCTGGCCTGACACTGCTTGCATATGCGGCCATTTACCGCGATTGGCGCTTGCTGCGCGCCCCGCTGTGGCCGCCGGCGATCGCAATATTCCTGGCGATCGTCATTCCGTGGTTCGCGTTGGTTCAACTGCGAAATCCGGAGTTCTTCGACTTCTTTTTCATCGGAGAGCATATCGAGCGCTTTGCGCTCGCAGGCCACCATCGTCCCGGCTCCTGGTACTACTTCTTGCCAATTGTTCTGCTAGGCATGATGCCTTGGACTTCTGTCGTGCTCGCAGCGGTGCCGCTGGCCTTGCGTCGGGTGCAAACCGGCAACAACCGTATCCATATTGATCGCTTCTTCGTGCTGTGGGTCGTCGTGATCGTCGGCTTCTTCAGCCTATCGAGTTCGAAACTGCCTGGATATGTTCTACCGGTATTTCCTGTGCTTGCGCTGCTCGCTGCGCGTTGGACCGCGCAGATCAAGCCGGCGCAATTGCGCCCGCATCTCATACCCGGCTTTGTCATCGCATCGCTAACCCTGCTGGTGCTTGCGGCCATCGACCCGTTGACCGCGCATTTCCCGCGCTTAGCCGATATCCGGCCATTGTTACCGACGTTCGCAATTGCCGGCGATGCTGTCATCGTTATCGTACGTGGCGGCGCGTTTTCTGATCGACCGAGGCCAGATAACGCAGGCGTTCGCAGTTATATCGCTAGCCGGTGTTATCGCGATGCAAATACTCCAGGTCGGAACGCAAGACGTCTCGCAGCAATACTCAACCAAGGAGCTTATTAACACGGCGCGCGCGCAGTTCGGCGA
Organism: uncultured beta proteobacterium; assembly: GCA_963732105.1. GTDB lineage: Bacteria > Pseudomonadota > Gammaproteobacteria > Burkholderiales > Casimicrobiaceae > PALSA-1003. The sequence continues at coordinate 72,602 of CAVSYL010000016.1, read as the reverse complement.
GTTTGATCGGAGCGTTGCGTTTTTTAGTGTTGGCGTCTACGACCAGACCCTCCCGCTTAACTTGAGTCGAACCGTCACGTTGGTCAACTACACCGATGAATTCTCCTTGGGATTGCGGATTGAGCCCCGGAAAGGCATTTCGACCATCGACGAGTTTCGTCAGACGTGGCGTGAAGCAGCACGTGGTTATGCGGTCATGTCGTGGCGCCAATACGAAAATGAAATGCGCTGCCGGAACGCCGATGCATATCATGGCGCGCGACCCTCGCCTTGTTCTTGTCCAAAGGTAAACGAGGTCAATGAAATCGATCTACTCAGCTCGCCGTCTAATTGCATCGCAACGACCGCCCAATAAAAATGTGTGGCATCACCGGATTCTGGAGCACTGATCTGGGCGCGCGAGAGGCGCTGCCGCGAATGACTGCGGCGCTATCACACCGCGGACCCGATGCGGGGGGAGCCTATCTTGACGGACCTGTTGGTTTCGGTCATCGCCGGCTATCGATAATCGATATCGAAAGTAGTCACCAGCCGATGATTTCCGCCGACGGTTCGATTGCCCTCGTGTTCAACGGAGAAATTTACAACTTCCGCGAGTTGAGACGCTCGCTCGAGGACGCAGGGCATAAGTTCGCCACCCGCGGTGACACTGAGGTGCTGCTGCAGTGCTGGCAAATACGGGGTGAGCGCATGCTGGAGTGGCTCAACGGCATGTTTGCATTCGCGCTATGGGATCGGCGGCGTCAGGAACTGTTCGTAGCACGCGACCATCTGGGCGTTAAGCCGCTGTACTTTGCATGGCATCGCGAGTCGCTGGTTTTCGGCTCCGAAATCAAGGCGCTGCTGGCGTTCCCTGGGTTACCTCGCGAGATCGATCTGGACGCCCTCGGGCTTTACCTCGAATGTCAGTACATACCCGCGCCGTACAGTATCTATCGAGGAATCAGGAAGCTTGAGGCAGGCCATTGGATGTCTGTGCGGGAAGGTAAGTTTCGAACCGGGGCATACTGGAAACCGTCGTACATGCCAAAGGCAGGTATCGACAACGTGGCTGCGGTTGACGCACTCGACCGGGAGCTAAAACGTTCGGTTGAGTCGATGTTGGTGTCGGATGTGCCGGTTGGCGTCTTTGTTAGCGGCGGTGTCGATTCAGGTTTGGTCGCTGCGATAGCGAACAATGCTTCTGGCGGTTCGATTGATACGTTCAATCTCGGCTTCACTGGACATGAGGTGGGCAGCGAGGACGAGCACGCCGCGCGCGTAGCGAGACACATTGGCAGCAGGCATCACTGCTTGATGCTCGAGCCAAGGGACGTATTGGCCGGCATCGATAGCTGGGTAGACGTCTTCGATGAGCCCTTTGGTGATCATGCGGCTCTGCCGACGATGGCGCTTGCAAAATATGCGCGCGGGACCGTCAAAGTAGTTCTTACGGGAGAAGGCGCGGACGAAGTCTTGGGTGGCTACGATAACTACGCCAAGCGGATTCGCGAAGAGCTTCTCACCGGCTTGCTTGGGGCGCGCGGATCGCCGCTGCCTTGGCTATTGCGTCGGCTCCCCGGACGCCTTGTCCGCGATCGCGTATTGAAAGCGGTGACCGAGCCACTGGCACGCCGGTACACGACGATCCCCAACATCTTCGACTCAGTCTTGCGCCGGCATTACTTCACCGCGTCATTCCGCGCCGCCACTCAGCTCACTCTCGCCGACCGTGCAGAAGCGTTCTACGACGAATGCGATTCGCCATCGTATTTGGATCATTTGCTCAATATTGACACACGTCTTTGGTTGGCAGACGACCTGTTGGCGAAGGTGGATCGGGCGACGATGGCATTTTCGCTGGAAGCGCGCGTACCGTACCTCGACCAGAATCTGTTCGATTGGTGCGCGCATCTGGACGCGCCGCTGAAAGTGAGTAGGGGTGGCGTTGCCAAAATGCTGGTCAAAAAAGCTGGCCGAGCGCTACCTGCCCAGGGACATTGTCTATCGACCCAAGCAGGGGTTCACGATGCCGCTCGATCGCTGGATGACGAACGAACTGAAAGCGGATATCACGCACGCCTTGGGCCCGCAAGGAATCCAGCGCCGCGGAATCATACGAAGGCCGGCGATCGACGGCATGTTTAGCGAGCACTTTTCGGGCCGGAAAAACCACGCAACGCGCCTGTGGACGCTGTTTGTGCTCGAACGCTGGTTTTCGCGTTACGAACCCGCCTTTGCACTGTAAGGAAACGGCCGTTGGTAACTGTTCAACCGGAAAGGACCGCGGGTTGGAGTGGTGAAAAATTGAGCATCTTCAACGAAGCGCAAAGCGCGCGCAGTCGCGGTCATGAAGTGACATTCGCGGCCGCGTCAGGCATGGTCATTCGATAGCATGTGCGGAATAGCGGGCTATTTTGGCGGACGCGTCCTGCCGCTCGATTCGGTCGATCGGATGCTGCAAGCATTGCGCCCGCGCGGCCCCGACGCCGAGAATGCGGTACGGTGGACTGGTGAGTTTCGTCCGACGAATGACGCAGCTCCGAATGGATTGCTGACGACACGTCTTTCCATCATTGATCCACGGCCAGAGGCCGCGCAGCCGATGACCAATGCCGCGCGCAACGTCTGGATAAGCTACAACGGAGAGGTTTACGACTGGATGGCTGACGCCAAGATCTTGATGGCCGCAGGCTACCAATTCCGCACCCGTTCAGACACGGAATTCATTCTCCACGCCTACGAACACTGGGGCTTGCGTTTCATCGAGAAGTTGCGGGGGATGTTCGCAATAGCAATCGTGGACTTACGCAACTTTGTCGTTTACGTCGTCCGCGACCGCGTCGGCTTGAAGCCGATCGTATATGCGCACCGGCACGACGGGTTCGCCTTCGCGTCGACGGTTCGCGCGTTACTTCCCTGGGTTCCGAATGAGGCCAGGACGTTGTCGGTGGAGGGCATAGACGCCTACCTCGCACATCGAACTATTCCCGCCCCGCGAACCGTATTTGCGGCGATACGAAGGCTTCCCGCGGCCCATTATTTGCAATATGAGCTACGGACCGGCCGACTGACCGACCACGAATACTGGCAGCCGACACCGTCTACTGAGCCCTGGCAGTCGACGTTTGACGACGCCATACGCATGCGCACGGTGGCCGACCGGCCGCTCGGCCTCTTTTTGTCGTCAGGCATCGATTCAACCGCGGTAGCTTGTCGCCTCGCGGGCATGAGGTACTCCGGTATACCGACCATTACCGCCGGATTTCCCGGCACGGCCTACGACGAAAGCGCCGACGCGCGAATTGTCGCCGATCGGCTCCAGTTACCAAATACCTTGGTCGAGATGCCGACCAATGTTGCAGAGGATTTCTCCCGCATCGTCGCAGATCTCGACGAGCCCTTTGCCGATCCGAGCAGCATTCCAATGTGGTACCTCGCCCGCGAGGCGACGCGACAAGTGAAGGTCGTCTTGAGCGGCACGGGCGGCGATGAACTCTTTGCCGGCTACAAACGGTACGCTGCGCACCTGCGGACGGGATGGCGAAAGGATCTCGTGCTACCTTCGAGACGATCGCCGCTTTCCATTGGCGATCGCGGCTGGCGACGACTCATTGAAGAGCTGCGCCTTGACTGGCGGACTGCCTATGTTCTGCGGTTTTCCGCACTCTCGCCAAACCAGCGGATTCTTCTCGAACCCGATGTCTCGCCGCGGGCGCACTATTGGTCCATGCCCGACGATACGGACTGCACAGCCCTCGAAGCGCTTCTGGAAATCGATCGCTTGAACTACTTGCCCGAGTACATCTTGCGCAAGGACGACCTGTGCACGATGGCCCATGGACTGGAACTGCGGGCGCCGTTCCTCGACCATCGCTTCGTTGCGTGCGTAAAAGGTCTTCCGTTGGCGGCTCGTTTCACCAAGCCAGCCAAAATGCTGCTCGCGGCCGCGCTCGCTCCGATCGTCGACCTGGACCCGTTCGCCCGCAAGAAGCGTGGCTTTAATCCTCCTGTCGAGCGACTGCTCAAAAGCGATTTGGCAAAGCGCCTGGAAGGCCTGGGGAAGCGGCTCGCCGCGCTTACCAACGGCCAGATCTCGGGATCCAGCGTCGATTTGCTTGTCGCCGCATGGCGGATCCCGAGCAATAAACTCGGTGAACAAGTACTCCAGCTATTGATTTTGGACGAGTCGCTGCAGCAACTTGTAAAACTTGCTGCGCTACCGTAGCGTTAGGTCCGGCTGCTTGTGGCGCGCGCATGAACGTCACATTGAATCCTTTGTCTCGTCATATCGAGCGCCTCCCGCTGTATCGCGCTGTGACCTAGATTCGATTCAGGCAATATCGCTACAAGGTTACTGTGGCGAACTGGATGCGATGCAGTTTCGCATACAGGCCGTTGCGCGCGAGCAGTTCGGCGTGGGTGCCGTGTTCGACCACCCGCCCCGCATCGAGCACGACGATGCGGTCGACACGCTCGATCGTCGACAGCCGGTGCGCGATGACGATCGTGGTCCGGCCTTGCATCAGCGTCTCCATCGCCGCCTGCACGTGCCGCTCCGATTCCGAATCGAGCGCCGACGTGGCTTCGTCGAGAATGAGGATCGGTGCATTTTTCAGGATGGCGCGCGCAATCGCGAGGCGCTGGCGTTGACCGCCCGACAACCGGATGCCGTTGTCGCCGACGATCGTGTCGAAGCCCTGCGGCAGCGCCTGAATGAACTCCAGCGCATGCGCGGCCTTCGCGGCCTGCTCGATGGCCGCGCGCGGTGCACTCGACATGGCACCGTAGGCGATATTCGCCGCGACGGTATCGTCGAACAGCGTGATGTCCTGGCTGACCAGCGCGATGTGACTGCGCAAATTAGCCAGCGTCAGTGCGTCGATGCGATGCCCGTCGAGCAGGATGTCGCCTTCGGTCGGTTCGTAGAAGCGCGGGATGAGGTTGACCAGCGTCGTCTTGCCGCTGCCCGACGGTCCGACCAGCGCCACGCTCTCACCCGGCGCCACCCGCAGGCTGACGCCGGCCAGCGCATCGCTATCGGCGCTCGCATAGCGGGCGTACACGTGATCGAAAACGAGCTCGCCGCGCACCTTCGACAACTCGACTTGCCCGCGGTCTTGCTCGGGCTGTTTCGTCGAGCAGTGCGAAAATGCTCTCCGAGGCAGCCAGGCCGCGCTGGATGTTGGCGTTGACTCCGGACAGCGACCGCAGCCGGTCGAGCAGCGTGAACAGGGCAACGACATAAGTAGTAAATGGGGCAGCTTCAAAAGCCCCGGCTTGGCTTTGCCGCAGCATGATGAACAGAACGACTGCGACCGCGCAGGCCCCCAGGAATTGTAGAATCGGCGAGTTCGACCCTTCCGCCAACGATTGCTTACTCAACGACTGACGCAAGCGGTTGGCCACGCTGACGGCGCGCGCACGCTCGTATTGCTGGCCGCCGAAAACCTTCACGACGCGCTGGCCGCCGACAAACTCGTGGAGAACTTGGGTGACCGAGCCAGTGCACTGCTGCACGTCGCGAGCAACCCCGGATAGTCGCCGACTATAGAAACGCGTGACTTGTGCAACAACGGGCAGAACGACGATGGCGATGAACGTAAGCTTCCAGTTCAGCCAAAAGAGCAGACCCACACTGCCGATGATCGTTAACGTGCTACGAACTGCAGTGGTGATTGCAGACGACGCGGCGTCCGCAAGCTGGTAGGCGTCGAAGGTGAACTTGGAAATCAGCCGGCCCGATGACTGCGCTTCGTAGAAAGGCGTCGGAAGGGCAAGGAGATGGTCGATCATTTCGCGGCGCAGATCGAACACCACGCGATGTCCGGTCCACGCCATACCATACTCGGACATGAACGAGCCAAAACCACGCAGGATGAATACCGCGACGACGGCGACCGGCAGCCGCAGGGTCATCTCGGGGTCCGGGTGCTGCAATCTTTGAATGATCGGCAGCACCATATAGGTCATGATCACGTCGCCCGCGGCGACGATAACCATGCCAAGAGCCGCAAACGCAAAGGTCCACCAGTAAGGGCGGACGTAAGCGAGCAGACGCCGATAGAGGGGAAGACTGAGAGGCACGAAATACGACTTCGAATCATCTCGCGTGCGACGCCGTGTCGACGCGACGCTGGCGATTATAACGCCTGCGGTGCGCGTCGAAGCCGTACGTGCTCGCCTTGCGCCGCGTGCGCCGCTATCACGCGAAAGGCGGCATCGACGCGGTCGGCAAAACGATCGAAGGAAAAGGAGTCCAGATGTGCCGGAATCGCGTCGATATCAGGTTGCAACGTTCGGGACTCGATTCCGGTAAGCACGCGCTCGAAGTCCGCTCCTCCATCAAGCCGTGGGTCGGCGTACAGGAAGCCGGTCACACCGTCCCGCAGCGTTTCAGAGAACGGCGTCGCTGCGACCGCAAGTACCGGTGTTCCAACAGAGCAGGATTCAATCGCGTTGAGACCTAGTGCCTCGCGCTCGGGAAGACCTGTGAGTAAATAGTCAAGCGCTCCGTAAGCGGCGACTAAGTTTTGTTGGTGGCCCCAGAACCGAACTCGCGACCCTAGGGGTGCCAGTGCGCGGCGCAATTCGGCGAGGGCTCTGAAGCCCACCGCGGTGCCAAATATTTCGAGATTGACGTGAGGATGACGCTGCAGGATGGGTGTAAGGAGCGTGAACAGGGTCGCAAATTGCTTCAGCGGTGCAATGCGGGACACGATGCCCAGCGTTAGTCCGTTCCTGCGCTCGAACGCTCGTGGCGCGGCGACCGCCTGAAGCGAGCGGGTAACCGCCGCCAATATAAGATCTCGAGGTTTGCGCGCATCTGGATCGAATAGAACGCCAGCGCTAAGCGGTTCACCTTTACCGCCCCGGTTGAGATCGGCGACGCCATACAGCGGGAACGGATACACCCGAGTCAGGCCCTGGCTTTTAATCGTCGCAATGACGTGATTCGAAACCGCAAGCAAAATGTCGGACCGATGATAGTACTCGGGCCGAGTCCGGTCATACAGGGCTTGATGAGCGACTCCAACAACATATTGCCCTCGTAACGATTCGAGAGCGCCAATATGCGGCGCGTGGATGACGACGATGTCTCCAGGTTGCGGCACCGCATCCTTAGCGCCGCCAAAGGGAATGCGAGGGACACGGCCGAAATCGAGGTCATTCCAGAACTTCGACCGTGAATGAACAACAACACGGGTCGTCCAACCGCGCGCGACAAGAGCTCGGCTGAAAAACGCAGTGTAGACCTCCGCGCCGCCCAGCGTCGGTGACAGATTGAATTGAAGAACAGCAGGCGGGTTCATGCGCAGCGAACGGAGTCTGAAATGATACGCTCGTGACGAGAATTACCAATTCGATTCGAGGATGTTGCGACCCCGAAGACCTAGAGTAAGCCCGGCTCGAATGTTCGCCTTCCATGTCTCATGGCCGCCTCCCAGGGGCCGCTGTTACTCGCGAAAGCGAGCGCGTGGCTTCGTCCCGTTTTTTGGCCGCGGCATTGAAGAAATAAGCCGTCTTCGCTGCGGTGTAGTCACAATCATTATCAATTGTGATCATGTGGTAACTATTTTCGACAATGATTTCATTGCAGATCGCAGCACCGATGTGCTTGCGGACGTAGCGCATATTGGCCAGGCTCGCCAGGTCGTCCTCCCGCGCATGAATGATGAGTGTTGGTGTGCGAACTCGTCCCAGGCAAGCGGTAACGTGGCCGATTAGGCGGTGGGCCTCCAGCAACGTCTTGGCTGAAATGCTCATGGTTGCGACAGAAGCCACCGAGTCGCGTCTAAGATTCTCGGCGACCCACGCGCGCACGCGCTCATTTTTAACCCCAAAAGGTGGCGCTTCTCGGTGGTGATAGAGATGGCCCAGCGGTGTGTAGTAGGCGATTGGAAGCAGGAAACGCCAGCGCGAGACATTCCAGCCATCGAAGAATAATGTTGTCGAAATCAGCGATAGTGCATCTAGCTTGGTCGCCCGCTCGGCCGCCACCGCCAACGCTAGCGTCGCACCGAGACTAACCCCACACAGATAGACTTCAGAGTACGTTTCAGCCACGCGATCGATTTCGCTTGTTGCGTCTGCGATCCAGCGCTTGAAACTTGGTTTTCGGTTTTCACGCGTTGCCTCGATATCTGGCTCGCTATAACCATTCAACGTCGGAGTCACGATGTGGAAGCCAAATTCGCGCAGCGCTCCACCAAAGGCCCGGAGCTGGGTGGATGACCCACAGAGGCCATGCAACAGCACCGCAGCGCGGTCACGTTCAGGCAATTGCGTTTCGCGTGTCACCGGCCATCATCAGCACCGGTGGCGACAACGAGGTCGCGCTGTGCAAGCGACTACGCATAAAAGAAAATGCTGCGTCAGTTAATGCTCCAACCGTACGCGCATGACCTGTCGAATAGCTGAATCCTTACTTGCGATTCGCTGACAGTGACGATGTACTGGCGGATTCTCCCCGGTTTGGCATTTCCTGGGGGTGATTATTGGCGGGGATCTGTGTCACCGTCTCCGTCGCCAGGCATGCGCAGCCTTGTGCCGCCAACCGCTCCTTCGAATGGAAGGCGATCGACGGTCAGAAGCAATGTCGCATTGCACGCTCGGGCGGCGACCTGGTCGCGGGAGTAGCAACACGCGATGGTCGCCGCCCGGCACTCTCTGAATCTGTCACGCCATAATGCTGACGCAAAGTCCGTTTGCTGCTGTCCAGCAAGGTAGGGAAGTTTACGCGTTGATCTGTACTGAATACACGGTGGCTGATGTGGGGGTGGTCGTCGTCACAGTCACGGTCTTCCCGCTGCTCAAGGCTGCGCAGAGCATGTCGTTGCAAAAAAGGCGGAAGTTGTTTGGCGCGCCTGACGGTCCAGGCCAGAATACGAGCGCTTCGTCCATGTTGGCGACCGGATCATGCACAATCGTGCAGCCGGTGTCGTTGCTGTTGAATACTTGCGTGACAGTCCCAGTGATACTCGCCATGATCGTTCTCCATTGATTGACCCGTGCACCCGAGAGGTGACTGTTGCGGATCAGATGATTTCGCGTGCAGGTTTCCACATTTCGCCATCCGGGCTACCAAGATGGGTAAGCAAGCGCTTGCCTAATTCGATATCACCACGGACGCGCATCTGGCCCCGATAAAACGCCACCGTCGGCGTGAGCGTGCCTTCGGCCATCTGCAGCATGGTTTCCTTCTGTGTCAGGATTTCCAAGTGCGGATGGTCGACTTTCGACGCGTCCAGTTTCGGACCGCCGTCGCCGAGACTGATTACCCAATTCGTGTTCCCGCTCTTATCGTGAATGCGGAACTGCAGACGGCCTTTCTCCCCGGAAGGGGCTAGCCGTTCGCCCATGGTTCGGAATAGTGCTTCCAGATCGTGGGACTTCCGTTCAATCAGTGGCCTGGCTGTCGACAAGGAATTCATGTGACTGGTCTCCTCAGTGAGTGGAGTGCCGCAACAACACTCCTCGGCCGCGGCGATGCATGAAGAGCATGCAGGTTCAGCGTGAAGTGCATTGCATCGGTAACCGCGACTCGATCGCAGGCTATTCCCCTCACACGTCGTCTGCAACGCGAATATTCACAGCGCGCATGATCATTTGCCGTGCGCTGCAAACGCTATCAACGCGAGCGGCGTCTTGCTCGTTAATCGTTGCAACTCGACTTGAAGAAGTCCTCGCCAGCGCCGAGAGTGCCGCGATGACGCGAGCCCCACTTCAGAAGAAATGAAACCGTTTTCACTATATTTGTGGTTTTGGCCGAGTTTTTTTGTAACGCGATGTTACTCACGCCCGCAGATTGAGGTAATCCGGTGACCCCAATCGACGCTCGATATTGCTCAAAACGCGACAGCTTTCCGTTCTACATCAATTGATTAGGCACTGAAATGCGCAAATGCCCTTCGCAACGCGACGCGGATAACTGGCATATGAAGGGCGCTTGACGCCCTGGCGATGGGAGTGGCATCGTTTCTTCAGCTCTTCAATTGAGATGTGGGGAGTCGCCGGAGCGAATGCGGCCGGGTGAACAAGAATTGGGGGGAGGACGAAATCGTGAACCAACTAGTCCACGTATTGGCGTCGGCAGCCAAGCGAACGCAGCTGCACGGCGATGCCGGTCGTACCTTGTTCAAAGCGATGCTGCTGGCGTGTGCGCTGGTGAGCGGCGGACTGGCGGTGCAACCGGCTGACGCCAGTCTGCTGATCACGACCAGCGGCACGATCACCGCGGGCAGCGAAAGCGGCGGTCTGTTCGGTTTGCCGGTCGCGACGACGAGCCTGGTGGGCGACAGCTACACTTTGATCGTCAAGTACAACAATCTGGGTCCCAATTACTTTGCCAGCAGCGACGGAAGCTTTGCGCAGGACATCGAGAATTCTCCGGGGACGGCTGGCAGCGTGACCGCGATCGTCAATGGGCAAGCCCTTGTGAGCCCGCTGACGAATTCCTTGGGGTCGTTCCTGCTTGAGGACAATTTCGACTTCAATGGCTCGAACCAGGGCTATAACGGCGCGTCCACTGGCGCCTTCGTCAATGTCTCGCAGGGGCTGTCTTGCACCGGCGTTTGTATACCGGTTGCAGACTTGATGACGTCGGTCGCTTATACCCTGGGCTCCTTTGATTTTGGCACCGACCTGTATACCTTCCAGGGTGCGGGGTTTCCTGCGGCGGGTACCCCGATGGCCAACTTCACCGGAACGGAGGCTCGCTTTGCTTTCGTTCCCGAGCCCGCGTCCTGGGCGCTGATGGCCACTGGGCTGTTCGCGCTGGGCCTGTTGGGCCGCCGCCGCCGCGTCTGAAGTCCGGCCGGGCCGCGTGCCCGGTCGCAATCGAAAATTAAAACCAGTTCAAAGGAAGATCACATGCGTGCCTCACACTTGGGTGGCATTATCGGCTCGGCGTTGCTGGGCCTGACCATGAGTGCCGGAGTGGCCATGGCCGCCGGCAATCCGTGCAGTCCGACGAGTTACGGCGCAGTTGGCGACGGGACCGTCGGCACCAACAATGGAACGCTCAACACTGTGGCGATCCAATCGGCGATCGACGCCTGTGCGGCGCGTGGCGGCGGCATCGTCGCGCTGAATCCGGCGCCGACCGGTAAGAACATCTACCTGACCGGCCCGATCCAGCTGCGCAGCCATGTCTACCTGTCGGTCAACGCCGGCGTGACCCTCCTGGCGACTACCGACGAGGGGCAATACAGCATCGCCTATCTCAACTACCCGATGCCTGGGACCGGTGTATTTCCGTTCCTGCCGACCGCGCCCTACGAGGCGCTGGTCTTCGCCTACCAGGCGGTTGATACCGGGATCATCGGCACCGGCACCATCAACGGCCAGGGCAACGTCGTGTCGACGACGACCAGCCGCCCCGCCGGAACCGGGATGAACGGCTTTGCCGCAGGTCCGATAACCGCCAGCAACCCTTCCTATCTGGGGACGACGGTAGGAACGCCGACCACACTCTACAGTTGGTGGACGTTGCCAACACCTGGGAGCGGTGTCAGCCTGAACGGGACGACGTGGTACAGGACACCGCAAACCGACATCCCGACGTCCAATGGCGCGGCGCGGCCGTGGCTGGTGGAATTCTATCAGTGCAGCAACGTGACGGTGAACGGCATCACGCTGGTCAACTCGCCGATGTGGACTATGGTGCTGCGCTACAGCAGCTACATCAATGTTTCCAACTACCACGTGCAGGACTACAGCAACGCCGCCGCCACCACACCATCGTCCACCGGACCGAATACCGACGGCATCGACCCGGTCGGCTCGAGTTTCGTGACCATCACCAACTTCACGGTTCAGAACGGCGACGACATCATCGCGATCAAGTCCGGCTTGCCGACGGATGTCATCAACGGCGTCCAGCAGCCGCCGGGCACCGACCTCAACGAGATTGGGCTGCCGCAAATGCCCTCTCATGACATTACCATCGCCGATTCAAACCTGCTGGGCGGAGGCAACTCGGGCATCTCGATCGGAAGCGAAGCATCGAACGGCGTTTACAACGTGCTGCTGCAAAACCTCCATGAAGCGCCTAACGCCCAAGGCGTCGGCACGTCGGTCGGCCTGCGGATCAAAACCGGCCGGACCCGTGGCAACTACGCGGTCGGCGACCACGACATCACCGTGAATAACATGGTGTTGGTGAACACCCCGCAGCCGATCGCGTTCTATGGCTACTACCCGGCGAGCAACGGACCTAACGAAACCGGTTTCACGCAACAGTGTACTTTGACCGTCACGACCAACTGCATCGACCCGCCGCAAGCGATCCAGGAACACACGCCCAATGTCTACAACGTCAACGTGTCGAATTTGACAGCGACCGGCGCAACGTCGCCAAGCATCATTGTCGGCGTGCCGGAATCCTGCATCCTGAACGTGAACCTCAACAACGTAAGCATCGCGTCGAACACTGCGGGGGGCGCCGGCGCCACGGGCACGTTCCAATTGCGCAACATGACCGGAACCTTCACCAACGTGAATCTGACCTCCACGCATTCACCGCCGATCGCTCCATGGGCGGTGCAGGAGAACGTGATAGTGACTGAATCGGGCGGCACCCCATTCACCGGCGGCCTGACATCGGTGGACACACCTCCGCTGACGACCACTCCGGCTGGGGCGCCGTGTGCCACCTATCCGCCAGGCAATGTGTATCCGATAGGTTTCATCCCTTAAGACCAGCGCCTGGAAGCGAAGAGCCCGGGGTTCGCCCCGGGTTTTTTGTGTCTCAACGCGGCAGCGTCGCGGATAGTGTGTCGGGTTAATTTACAACGCTCGAAAAAGCGCATCCTCCTCTTCATGTCTTTGAGGGTGACGACGACCTTGCGGGCGATGCGTTGCGGCCGCGAATCATGTCGCGATTCTTTACAATGCGCGTGAACTTCTCCCTTGCATTTCGATCTAAGTGTTTGAAAAAATTGAAATGCAAACGTTTTGCATGAATAATGCTTAATGTTGAAAAGGTTTTCATCAAAACTGTTAGGGCCGCTAAGAAGGCCCGGAGGAGCCAAGAGTCATGAACCAACTTTCAGTCCACGTATTGGCGTCGGCAGCCAAGCGAACGCAGCTGCACGGCGATGCCGGTCGTACCTTGTTCAAAGCGATGCTGCTGGCGTGTGCGCTGGTGAGCGGCGGCCTGGCGGTGCAACCGGCTAACGCCAGTCTGCTGATCACGACCAGCGGCACGATCACCGCGGGCAGCGAAAGCGGCGGTCTGTTCGGCTTGCCGATCGCGACGACGAGCCTGGTGGGCGACAGCTACACTTTGATCGTCAAGTACAACAATCTGGGTCCCAATTACTTTGCCAGCAGCGACGGAAGCTTTGCGCAGGACATCGAGAATTCTCCGGGGACGGCTGGCAGCGTGACCGCGATCGTCAATGGGCAAGCCCTTGTGAGCCCGCTGACGAATTCCTTGGGGTCGTTCCTGCTTGAGGACAATTTCGACTTCAATGGCTCGAACCAGGGCTATAACGGCGCGTCCACTGGCGCCTTCGTCAATGTCTCGCAGGGGCTGTCTTGCACCGGCGTTTGTATACCGGTTGCAGACTTGATGACGTCGGTCGCTTATACCCTGGGCTCCTTTGATTTTGGCACCGACCTGTATACCTTCCAGGGTGCGGGGTTTCCTGCGGCGGGTACCCCGATGGCCAACTTCACCGGAACGGAGGCTCGCTTTGCTTTCGTTCCCGAGCCCGCGTCCTGGGCGCTGATGGCCACTGGGCTGTTCGCGCTGGGCCTGTTGGGCCGCCGCCGCCGCGTCTGAAGTCCGGCCGGGCCGCGTGCCCGGTCGCAATCGAAAATTGAAGAACCAGTTCAAAGGAAGATCACATGCGTGCCTCACACTTGGGTGGCATTATCGGCTCGGCGTTGCTGGGCCTGACCATGAGTGCCGGAGCGGCCATGGCCGCCGGCAATCCGTGCAGTCCGACTGACTTACGGCGCGGTTGGCGACGGGACCGTCGGCACCAACAATGGAACGCTCAACACTGTGGCGATCCAATCGGCGATCGACGCCTGTGCGGCGCGTGGCGGCGGCATCGTCGCGCTCAACCCGGCGCCGACCGGCAAGAACATCTACCTGACCGGCCCGATCCAGCTGCGCAGCCATGTCTACCTGTCGGTCAACGCCGGCGTGACCCTCCTGGCCACCACCGACGAGGGGCAATACAGCATTGCTTTCCTCAACTACCCGATGCCCGGGACCAATGTGTTCCCGTTCCTGCCGACCGCGCCCTACGAGGCGCTGGTCTTCGCCTACCAGGCGGTTGACACCGGGATCATCGGCACCGGCACCATCAACGGCCAGGGCAACGTCGTGTCGACGATCGACCAACCGCCCCGCCGGCACCGGAATCAACGGTGCGCCGCTGGCCCGATAACCGCTAGCAATCCATCCTATATCGGGAGGACGGTCGGAACGCCGACCACACTCTACAGTTGGTGGACGCTGCCATCGCCAGGGACTGGCGTCACGCTTAACGGAACCCCGTGGTACAGCGCGCCGCAAACCGATATGCCGACGTCGAACGGCACGGCGCGGCCGTGGCTGGTGGAATTCTATCAGTGCAGCAACGTGACGGTGAACGGCATCACGCTGGTCAACTCGCCGATGTGGAACATGGTGCTGCGCTACAGCAGCTACATCAACATATCCAACTATCACGTGCAAAACTACAGCGACCCCGGCGCCACCATACCTGCACCCACGATCGGACCCAATACCGACGGCATCGACCCGGTCGGCTCGAGCTTCGTGACCATCTCCACCATCAATATCCAGGTCGGTGACGACGATGTTGCGATCAAGTCCGGCTTGCCGAAGGATGTCGTGTCCGGCATCCAGGGACCCCCAGGCTCGGACCCGAACCAGGTTGGCCTGCCGACGATGCCGTCCCATGACATCACGATCACCAATGCCACCATAACGGGTGGCCACGGCATCTCGATCGGCAGCGAAGCGTCGAACGGTGTCTACAATGTGAACGTCCAGAACATCAACGCGAACGGCTCCTCGCTGTCGGAGGGCTTGCGGATCAAGACGGGCCGGACCCGGGGCAACTACGCCACCGGCATCCACGATATCAGCATCAACAACATGATCGCGACCAACGTGGTGCAGCCGATCCTTATCTTTGGGTACTACCCAGCCGGCGGTCCGCCCAACGAAACCGGCTTCACGCAACAGTGTACTTTGACCGTCACGACCAACTGCATCGATCCGCCGCAGGCAATTCAGCAATACACGCCCAATGTCTACAATATCTTCATCTCGAACCTGACGGCGACCGGAGCAACGTCGTCGAGCGTCATCGCCGGCGTGCCGGAATCCTGCATTCTGAACGTGAACCTCAACAATGTGAGCATCCAGTCAAGCGCAGCCGGGCCCGCCGGTGCGAACGGCACGTTCCAGCTGCGGAACATGACCGGGACCTTCAACAATGTAACTATGACCTCCACGCGCACATCCGCCGATCCCCGCATGGGTCGTGCAGGAGAATGTGCAGGTGACCGCCACCGGCAGCACGCCTGGTCTGACTTCGGTCAATACGCCGCCGCTGACGACCACCCCGCAGGCGCTGCCGTGCGCCGCCTATCCGCCAGGCAACGTGTACCCGATAGGATTCATCCCACCATCAACATAGGCCAGCGCATGGAAGCGAAGAACCCGGGGTTCGCCTCGGGTTTTTTCGCGTCTGATAGCGGCAACGTGAGGCGACGTGCAGGGCACGGCCTCTGACGAACGCGCTGGTGGCCAGCCAGAGCGGATCAACGGAATTCGGATACAGCAATGACCATCCCATGCATAGGTCACGTCTAGGTTGCGCCATCGGCCTGGCGCCGCTGGCGCTGGTACTGGTAATGAGTGCGGCTGTAGCCCAGGTCCGCGGCGATCCTTGCAGCCCGCTGAGCTATGGCGCAGTTGGAGACGGCGTCACCGACAACACCGCTGCGATCCAATCCGCTATCAACGCCTGCGCCAAGATTGGCGGCGGTGCGGTGCGGCTCTACGTGGACGAGGGCAAGGGCACCTACCTGACGGGCCCGATCACACTGGCCAGCCACGTCCGCCTGCAGATCGACAAGGGCGCGACACTGCTGGGCACCACCGATCACACAAAATATCGTGTCGCGTTCCTCAACTATCCGTACCGTGCGAATGAGGCGTTGGTTTCCGCTTATGAAGCCGTCGACACCGGCATCATCGGGCCTGGCACCATCGACGGCCAAGGCGGCGCGCCGGCGCTTGGCGGCGGCCCGAGCTGGTGGGAGCTGACCCAGCCATCGGGCGCCACCATCGACGGGACCACGTGGTACGCCGCACCCTATGCCGACATCCCGACCTCCAACGGCGTGCCGCGGCCGTGGCTGGTGGAATTCTATAAGTGCGACGGCGTAGCAGTGAACCACATCACGCTGACCAACGCGCCGATGTGGAACCTGGTGTTTCGCTACAGCAACCACATCACCGTGTCCGAATACACGGCGACGGTCACGCCCGATCCCGCGATCGCGCATACCGACGGCATCGACCTTGTCGGCTCGAGCTATGCAACCCTGATGTTCATGGATATCGCCACCGGAGGTGATTCTGTCGCGCTCAAATCCGGCCTGCCGCTGAACGTTCCGATCGCCGACAATCCGAACGAAGCCGGCCTGCCGCAACTGCCCACCCATGACGTGCAGATCCTCAATTCCACCTTCACCAACGGCAACGGGATCGTGATCGGCAGCGAAGCGGCGAACGGCGTCTACAACGTGGTCGCGCGCAACATCGTCGAAGACACCGCGGGTTATGGTCTGCTGATCAAGTCGAGCCGGGCGCGCGCGCAATCATGCCGTTGGAATTTACAACATCATGGCGCAGAATTTCACCCTGACGAGCGTCCGGCAGCCGCTCGCGATAACCGGCTACGACCCGCCGGTAGGTGGTCCCGTCGAACCTCCCTATGATCCGCCGCAGGCGATCACGGCGCTCACCCCGAATATCCGTGACATCACCATCTCGGGCCTGACGGCGACTGGTGCGACGGCAGAAAGCGTCATTGTCGGCCTGCCGGAATCCTGCATCCGGAACGTGAGTCTCAGCAACGTGAGCATCACCGGGCGCAACGCGGGCCTACGGCTGCGGAACATGACGGGCGCGTTCACCGGCGTGACCAGCAAGAATTCCCCGTTCGTCGTGCAGAAGAATGTCACCGTGACCACCGCGGGCACGATGCCGGCCATCACGAACACGCCGCCCTTGGGGTCACTGACGACCCCACCCGGCCTGCCTTGCGGGCGCAATCCGGAAAAATAGGCGGGAGCTCGGTTTCCGAGGATCCGCCGAGGCCGCGGTCGACGAGCCAGGTGCGATGCGACCATCGCGTAGTGCACTTCATGCACACCAACCAGTTTCGCAATCGGAAACAACAGCGGACCAAACAGGACGATTGCAGGGGTTCCTTCTGTGCGCGCGTCTTGACGGCAACGATCGTCCTCTGAAAGGGCGTCATATGATGACCAGCGAATCTCTGTGTCAATTGTTTCCCAAAGCGGAGGAAATTCCCGCCGAGCAACGGCTCCTGTCGCCGATCCACCAAACGACGTGGTTGGTCGATGGCGAGTTGAAAACGTGGAATGGCAAACGCAAGACGGTGCTCTCGCCGGTGTGCGTGCGGCTGCCGGACGGCAAGCTGCAGCAGCTCGAAATCGGTAGCTACCCCGTAATGGGCGAGGCCGAGAGCGATCAGGCGCTCGATGCCGCGGTGGCGGCGTTCGACAACGGTCGTGGCGAATGGCCAACCAAGTCGGTGGCTGATCGCATCGATTGCATGGAGAACTTCGTAAGACAGATGGTGGCTCAGCGTCGTGCCGTTGCCCAGTTGATCATGTGGGAAATTGGCAAAAGTCTTGCGGACTCAGAGAAGGAGTTCGACCGGACCGTCGACTACATCAAGGCTACAATAAACGCACTCAAGGAACTTGATAACAGCAACTCGCGGTTTCTGGTCGTCGAGGGCACGATCGGGCAGATTCGCCGCACTCCCCTTGGTGTCGTCTTATGCATGGGTCCTTACAACTATCCCCTGAATGAAACGTTCGCGACGCTGATACCCGCGCTCCTGATGGGCAACACGGTGGCGTTCAAGCCGCCTCAATATGGAACCCTGTTGTTTACGCCGCTACTCGAGGCATTTCGAAGCGCCTTTCCCAAGGGAGTGATCAACACCGTTCATGCACCCGGCGCCGTAGTGGTCCCGCGCATGCTGGCGTCGGGCAAAGTCAACGTTCTGGCGCTGATTGGGTCAAGCAAGGTGGCAGATCATCTCAAGAAGCAACACCCGAAATCGCATAGGTTGCGTGCAATATTGGGGCTCGACGCGAAGAATGCAGCAATAATTCTCGCGGATGCCGACATCGAGCTGGCAGTGAAGGAGTGCCTGCTTGGTACGCTCTCCTTTAACGGGCAGCGCTGCACCGCACTTAAAATGCTCATCGTTCATGAGTCAATCGCGGAGGACTTTCTGAGTCGTTTCACCGCAGAACTCGGCAGGCTGAAAGTTGGAATGCCATGGGAAAAAGGCGTCACCATCACACCGTTGCCTGGACTCCATCGCACGGCGTACATGAGCGAAGCCATTGAGGACGCACGAGCAAAGGGAGCACGCGTCGTCAACGAGGGCGGAGGATCGTTTTGCATGACGCTGTTTTATCCAGCCGTGGTCTATCCCGTCGTTGAGGGCATGATGCTCTACCGCGAAGAACAATTCGGTCCCATCATCCCGGTGATGACGTTCGAGGATACCGAGTCCGCGCTCGACTACGTCATCACCTCCGACCATGGGCAGCAAGTGAGCATATTCGGCACGAGCCCCGAGCAGATTGGACGGCTCGTCGATCCGCTTGTCAACCAAGTCTGCCGGGTGAACATCAATTGCCAATGTCAGCGAGGGCCGGACGTGTTTCCGTTTGCCGGTCGTAAGGATTCCGCCGAGGGCACGCTGTCGGTGACGGACGCGTTGCGCGCGTTTTCCATTCGCTCGATGGTGGCTGCCAAGCAGACGGAGACAAGCGAGAATCTACTCGACGCGATCGTGATGCAGCACCGGTCAAAATTTATCAATACCCGCTACATTTTCTAGTCATGGCGTCGCTCAAGCGGCATCGCGAGCATGGGCGCTTTTGCCTGAGGGTCATATGAACGTACTCCAGTTGATGCGCGTCGGGCCCGTGATTCCGGTGATCGTTATCGACGATGCCGAGCGGGCGGTATTGCTGGCCAGGGCCTTGGTGGCAGGTGGTGTCCGTGTGCTTGAGGTCACGCTCCGGACGGCCGCGGCGTTCGAGGCCATAAAAGCCATCGCGCGGGAAGTCGAGCATGCAATCGTCGGCGTCGGGACGATCACTCGGGCAGAACACGTTGAGCAAGCGGTTGCGGCAGGTGCGCAATTCGGTGTGAGCCCTGGCCTGACACCGGAATTAATTGCCGCGGCGAAAGCGAGCCGATTGCCTCTGCTGCCTGGCGTGATGACGCCTTCCGACGTCATTGCCGCGCGTTCGGCGGGGTTTACGGAGCTCAAGCTGTTTCCAGCGCAACAAGCCGGTGGCATTGGTATGCTTAACGCACTCTACGGGCCCTTTCCCGACGTCATGTTTTGCCCCACCGGAGGCGTGACCGCGGCATCCGCCCCAGATTATCTCGCGCGTCCCAACGTTGCCTGCGTGGGTGGCTCGTGGCTTACGCCCCAAGACGCGGTAGCCGGCGAAGACTGGCCCAGAATCACAGCCCTTGCCCGCGCAGCCGCGGACCTGCGCGCGGCGGCTGCCGATGGCCGATCAATAAGTGGGGCGCGACAGTGAGGAAACCTGTTCCCCTGCGGCATGGCGATTCGACTTCGCATCAGGAGCACCGGTTCACGGGACGGATCGGCGTCGGTACGCGCTCCGTCAGGCGTCGCTCTCCTCCGGCAGCAGCACCACGACCATGACGAACATCGCGCAAGTGAGAAAGCCTTGCGCGGCCTGCTGGCCGTTCCAGATGCTGGATTGCCACATCGAGAACCATTCGCCGCCGACCGTGACGAAGCCGACGAAGTAGAGCAGCCAGACGACGAAGATGCCAACCGAGGCCGGCAGCTTCGCCGCGACGAACGCGCGACGGTCTCCTCGCGCACGAAAAAGCCGCCACGCGCCGTACAAGCAAGCGAGCGCCATCACCCATTCGATGGTGATAATCGACCAGTAGGCGATCTTTTGCAGGGCTGGATCGGTAATTGCGCGCCACTTCAGCGGGTTGTCGGGGAACACCGTGTCCATCGACAGCACGTGCTGCACGAATCGCCAGTTCGCGCTGTAGTCGGCAATGTTTCCGGAGGCGACCAGCAGCGCCCAGCCACCCAGCGTGGCGACCAACAGCGACTTGATGATGCGCAACGCGGGCATCGAGCTATTCCGCGAGATCGAACGTCACGTGCCCGCGGCCGGCGGCGGCGAGTTCCTCGAGCTCGCGTTCATCGCGCAAATGCGCGTTGCGTACCGTGAGCGAGGCACCCCATTGTGCGGCGGCACCGGCCAGCACGAGCAGGTCGCTGACTGGGAGGTTGGCGTCCACGATAACGTGCCCACTCGCTCGAATGAGAGTGAGCGCCTTGCCGGAGACAGGGGAGATTGTGGCCTCGGACATCGCGGCCTGAGCTTACGCCAGAAAGGCGCCATGAGTTGATCGCGTGGACGTCGAAATTGGCGACGTTCTGCTGCGACCATTTCGCTGGGAGCGTCACAAGCTCGCCCGCCGCCAACCCACGAGGAGACCACGGGTGCAAGACCAGGTGCGTGCGGAATCTCAAAGCATCGGCGTTGCTAAGCGACCAGAACCCGTATATAGGGACAATCCGGCGTGACGATCTATGGATGGGGTGCCAGGCCGGGCAAGGGCCCGAAGACAGGTCATTTCCGGGGCTTGGTGCGGTCGATCAGCTAAAAGCGCGAAATCGGATCAAAATAAAGTCGAATTCAAATCTTTCATCCATCGGAGGTCAAAATGAGTCACTCGTCAATGCTCAAAGCCAGACGGCAGCACCAAAAAACCAGGAAACTGCTCGAGGTCGCAGCGAAGAAAGAAAAGCGGCTTGCCAAGCTGGCATTGGCGGGGCCGGTCGTGAAGAAGGAAAAAGTGAAGAAGGAAAAAGTGAAGAAGGAAAAGGTCAAGACGGAAAAAGTGAAAAAGGTCAAGCTGACCAATGAGGATCTTGCCAGGCAAAGCGCGAAGAAGAGCCCTGCGGGCGCGGGGAAAAAAGGTGCGTCCTAGCCTTTCTCGACCCGGAACCGGCGCGGCATATTGCGTCGGATGCGCCGCCCATGCGAGGGTGCGCGAAGATTTACCGGGAAGGGATGAGCGGGCGGCACGACGGCTGCCCGCTCGAATACAACCTGCGTCGCGTGCCGCTAGGGCGTAAACAGATTGGCGCAGTGGCCCGGTTGCGATGGACTCGGCGAAATCGTGCCCCCCGTCGGAATGCATTGGCTGGGTGGCAGCGGCGCGTTCCCTTCGACGGCGTCGACGAGAAGGTCGAAGGCCTTCTGCGCATACGGCTGGATCGCAACGAGTTGTGGATAGAACGTCACATAGCTTTCGATGTGGTTGCCGTTCTGCACCTCGTAGAGGCGGTACTGCGCGCCGAACCCGTTACTGTTGACTGCCGCTTCGTATGCGCGCGCCTGGCGCTTGATCGGCAGCAACGCATCCATCGTACCCGCGACGGTGATCAGCGGTTTGCTGACCTTGCCGGTCGTCGCTACTTGCGCGACGCTGGCGAACACCCCGGGTATTCCGATCCGTCCTAGATAATCGTAGTTGCCGAGTCCCGCCGTATACGTCGCATACGTCGGATCGAAACGCTCCTGCCACTGGCACGCGGTCACCTCCCAGAACTGTCCCGAATACCTGCCCCACATGGAGTCGGGCGGGGTGACATTGCGGTTTACGATGTCGGGCGGATAGCCCGCGGCGAGAATCGCTTGCGCAGCCGGGCTATTCGGATCGTAGTTCGATGCCACGTACGCGGGGAAATTCTTGATCGCCGGCGGAAGGTCGATCAGGATGTTGGGCCCGTTCGGATCGACATACGTTCCTTCCCAGTCGACACCGCCGTCGAACGCGGAAGGAACCATTTCGATCGCGCGGCGCACCTGATATCCACCGTTCGATGTGCCGACCGCGTAAGTCCGCTGCGGATAAGTGCCATACGCCGCCTTGGCCGTCGATTGCGCGAACAAAGTCGTGAATACCATGTACTTCGCCCATAGGTAGAAGGGCATCTGCGGATCGTTGTCGTAGAAGTGCGCCCAGATCTGCGAATCGGGGTTCAGGCGGCACGCCAGCGGATCGCTTGCCGGCTGAGTCGCCGATGCCAGCGAAACGAGATAGAGGTTGAGCACCCCCTTGTTTTGCGACGCGTACGCGTAGCCCTTCGCGAGCACGTAGTCGCTCCACGCCCAATCGCCGTTGTACTCGCTGCGCGTCCCCGATGCGCCGGCGACAACGAGCTTGCCATTCCAGACGTCAGGAAAGCGCAGCAGGAATCGCGCTTGGTGCGCCGAATCGGTGGCGAACCAGCCTTCGACCTGTATGCCCGGGACCGCAGCCGTCGTCGGCGCCGGTCCGTTCGAAATGACGCCTCGATCCGTTATCGGCGTAAAAGAGTTGGCGCCTGCCAGCAACCCGGGCAGCAGAGTTCCGTCGGCAAACGTCGTAATCGAATTGTTCGCCGGCGTCGTGAGCGAATTGTTCGTACGCAGGTCGTCGCTGTGGAAGCACACGATGCCGACCGCCTTGCCGGCCAGCGACGCCTGGATATCGGCGCAGTTCATGGCGGCTATTCCCGCAGTCGCCCACAGCATAAGCGATACCGGGATGCCCACCCGTGTCATTGTCTTGAATTGCATAGTGTCTTCCCCCCTCGAGATTGATTTGAAGCTGCGGTTCCGATTGAACTTCGTTTGTGTATCGGGCCAGCGCGGTGTCATTCTGATTGACGTTTTTGACGCGATGGTTTTTAGATCACGGTCAATTTAGCATAGGACCTGCCGAGGCGGCCAACGCATTGAATCGGCCGAGTGGGCTGAGGGATGGCCGGCGGCAGATTGTCAAACCGTAACGTCGCCCGACTATCACGCGACACGATGCTGTCGCCGGGACGAATACCTTGATTACGCATCCTGCCCGTTCAGCGCGTACTCGATGGTCTGCTCCAACCCCGTTGCTCGCCCCTCCTGCCAAGCAAGATCGAAGGCATCGTGATCACCCATTGCGGCGCGGGCGGCGGCGAGCTGACCATCGTAGCGAGGCCGATCTCGGGGGAGCACCGGGGAGCCGATCTCCTCCCGCAGCAGCTCGGCTCCGCCCCAGATTCGGGCCGCCCGGCTGGGGCCGACAAGTGCGAACGCGACGTAGGCAAGTCCTTGCAGCGACTCAGCGATGCCCCAGCGGTCGCCCAGCTCCGCATGGATCGCCAAACTTTCCTTATACATTGCACTCGCGGCTCGATAGTCACATTGATCATTGGCCGCGGACCCCAGGTTGATCAGTGCAGCTGCAATTCCCCACCGATCGCCGAGCTCACGGTAGATCGCCAAGCTCTCTTCGTAGCGCTGGCGCGCCGACGCAAGCTTGCCTTGCAGGTAGTCGATGGATCCCAGGTTGATCAGCGAGCCAGCGATGTGCCACCGATTGCCCAGGCCGCGGATGATTGCCAGGCTCTCCTCGCACAGCGCCTGCGCCGCTTCATGGTCGCCCTGGCTCGTTGCGACAGTCCCCAGATTGTTCAGGGAATAGGCTATGCCTCGGGGGTCGTTCAGCTCCCGCTGGATCGCGAGGCTCTCTTCATGAAGCGTGCGAGCGGCTGCATTGTCACCTTGCTGCCACGCCAATACGCCCGCGCCGTTGAGCGCCTTCGCGCGGGACGCCGCGGCGTGGCTTCCTGGCGCGGTAGCGAGCAGCACCGAGAGCCAACCGCGGCCTTCACGAAGGTACCCACGCACCCACCAGAACCGCCACAAGGCGCCCGCAAGCCGCAGTCCGCCCGCAGCATCCCCGCACGCGGTGGAAGACCATGTCAAGGCCAAGCGAAGGTTGTCGTGCTCCGTCTCCAGCCGATCGAGCCAGGTTTGCTGGTCCGCGCCCGTCAGTTTCGGCTCGGCCTCCTCCGTTACGGCGACGAAGTGTGCCAGATGGCGCCTCTGCCACTGAGCCTCGTCGCCACCTTCGCGCAACAGGTCACGCGCATACTGGCGCACCGTTTCCGGGAGCCGGTAGCGAGTCGCGCCGTTTCGCTCTTCGGTTCCGACCAGGCTCTTGTCGACCAGCGAGGTGAGGATGTCGAGCACATCTTCCTCGTCGACGCCGTCGCCAGCGCAAATGGCTTCCGCCGCTTCCAGTGTCCAGCCACCGGCGAAGACCGACAGCCGACACAGCAGCGCCTTCTCGGCCTCGTGCAACAGGTCGTAGCTCCAGTCGATCAGCGAGCGCAATGTCTGGTGACGATGCACCACTGTGCGCGATCGGCTCGTCAGCAGACGGAAGCGATGGTCGAGGCCACGGTTCACCTCCTCCACCGACATCGACCGCACGCGCGCGGCCGCCAGCTCCAGCGCCAACGGGATGCCGTCAAGTCGATAGCAGATCGATGCCAGTGCCAGAGCGTTCTGGTGGGTCACCGCGAACTGCGGAAGGTGAAGCTGCGCCCGCTCAACAAATAGCCGCACCGATTCGTAATGCAAAAGCTGCTCCGGCGTCGTGTGTTGCTTTGGGTCGGGCATCGACAACGAAGGCACACGATACGTCACCTCGCCGGCGATCCCCAGCCCCTCCCGGCTGGTGGCCAGCAGGGCCATGTGCGGACACTGGCGCAACACCGCGTCGGCCAGCAGCGCACAGGCGGCCAGCAGGTGCTCGGCATTGTCCACCAGCAACAATATGTGCTTGGACGCAAGGTGCTCGGTGAGGGTCTGCGTCAGGCTCTCCCCCGGGTGCTCCTTCAGCCCGAGCACCGTGGCCACCATCTGTGGCACCAACGTCGGGTCCGCCACGGGGGCAAGCTCCACCAGCCAGACGCCGTCGCGGTAGGCATCTACCACTTCGGCCGCAAACTGCAGCGCGAGGCGAGTTTTGCCGATACCGCCGGCACCCACCAGGGTCAATAACCGTTTGCCCGGCAAAAGTCGCTTGATTTCCGCGAGTTCGCTCTCGCGACCAATGAACGAAGTGAGAGCTTCGGGCAACGTCGAGCGCTGCCTTCTGGCGTCTCGTGACCGATCACTCGCGACCGTGGTAACCGGCCCGATGAATCGGTAGCCTCGCCCGGTAAGGGTTTCGATCCAGCGCTCGCCACCCGTCTTCGAGAAGACACGGCGGATCGCCCCTATCTGGACGGCGAGATTGGATTCCTCGACCACCAGGTTCGGCCATGCAGCATCGAGGATGCGTCCCTTCGGGACGATTTCGTTCGCGTGCTCGACGAGTGTTTTCAGAACCGCAACCGCGCGCGCTCCCAGAGCGGTCGGCGTACCGTCGCGGCTAAGCACTCCAGCTTCGGGGTCAAGCTGAAATGGCCCGATTTCGTAGGTAACACTCACGCCCAGGTGCTCTCACTCAACCCCTCCCGGGTTCTTATTGATAGACCTCGCTCATCGCCGCGATTCAGGCCACGATTCCGGCACGCGCGTCGATGGCACCAAGCCAATTTTATCGCTTGTTGAGACCTTGAAGTCGAATGCAGCCAAGGCCCGCGACACCGGTGTCATTGAAGATCGTCCGTTTGTTGGTTGTAGAAAGTACAGCAAAGGCGTAGGCTTGTTAGTTGGGGGTTACAGGCCCCCGGGTTTTATCCCTCCAAGACGGTGCCCCGTCCAATCCTGTGAGCGTCGCGTGACGGGTGCGGGCATCGACAACATCTTCAGCATTCCGTCCGGGCGCAAATTCAACTTTGTGCTTGGAGGTATTGTCGTGCGCTATCAACTGAAGCAGATCTACTGCCGTCCCTGGACGCTGAGCGGCCTCTCGCTGAAGCTCATCGAGAGTCACTATGAGAACAACTATGGCGGCGCCATGCGGCGCCTGAACGCCATCACCGAGCAGCTCGAATCGCTCGACTACGCGAAGACGCCGGGCTATGTCATCAACGGCCTGAAACGCGAGGAGCTGGTCGCGCTCAACTCTACGCTGCTGCACGAACTCTATTTCGCGAGCATGGGCGGCGATGGCAGGGTAACAAATGCCATAGCGGAGGCCCTCGCGCGCGATTTCGGGTCGGTGCAGCGCTGGCGCACTGAATTTTCCGCCATGGGCTACGCGCTCGGCGGCGGCTCGGGCTGGGTGCTGCTCACCTGGATACCGCGGGACGGCCGGCTCATCAATCAGTACGCGGGCGAGCACAGCCAGTCGATCGCAAGCGGCATCCCCCTACTCGCGCTCGATATGTACGAGCACGCGTATCACATCGACTTCGGTGCCAACGCGACGGCCTATGTCGACACGTTCCTGCGCAACGTCGACTGGAAGGCAGTAGAGGGCCGCTACGAGGACGCGAGCAAGGTGGCGCCGCCGCGGCCGCTGGTGCAGGAGGAGTTTGGCGACCTGCCGGGCGTCGGCGTCGAAGAGGTGAGGGCCATGCTGGCGGATGGCAAGCCGCTACAGCTCATCGACACCCGGCCGAAGCACTTTGTCTCGCGCCAGCAGGACATCGCCGAGGGTGTCACCTGGCGCGACCCCGAGCGCGTCGGCGAGTGGATGAACGAACTATCCAAGGAGAAGCCCGTCGTGGTGTACTGCGCCTACGGCTTTCACGTCGGTTGCCGCACCGCGATCGCGTTGCGCGATGCAGGCTTCGACGCGCGCTACATGACAGTCGGCCACTCCGGCTGGAAGGCCGTTGGCGCGCCGGTCAAGATGAACACATGAGGCACGACTAGCGCGCTAGAGGATGGCCGAGGGCTAGGTGAGGCGGACCCTGCACCGACCTCACTTGCGTTCCTGTTGTCCGAAATTGAAGTCGTCGAACAGGGTGACGCTGTCGGCCTTCGTCCAGACCCCGACTCGCCCTTCCCCTGCGAGGTGTCCGTCGTCGCCCTCGATGTAGACCTTGCCGTCGAGCGCGACACGAATGCGCATGCCGGCAAACTCAACGCGCAGCGTATGCCATTGATTCTTTGCCACCGGCGCGTCCACATACTTGATCGTGATTCGGCGACCATTCTGCGTGTAGTAGAGCGAGACGTTGTCCTCCAATGCGTTCGCACGGGCGACGTAATAGTTGTCGCCGTCCTTCCAACGCCAGACGACTCCGCCGGCCTGGTCCTCTTGGCCTGACACTGGTTTGAACTTCACTTCGACGTAGCCGTCGGTTATTTGAGCTTCATTCTTCACGCACCACGGAAAGTCGCCGCGTCCGCTTTGCTTCAGAACATTCGGTTTGGATGGAGCGCCGGCATCGGCTTCGACGGTCCAGCGATAGCCACCGTGTCCCGTCACGCCTGCAATCCACCCGGAAGGTGCCGCGCCTGTGGGATCGGCATCAAAATTGATCGTTTCAGCCATGCTTACTCCTTCTATCAGGGCGTAGCCAATTAGGGCGATGCCAACCGTTCGGATGATTCCTTTCATCTTGCTTCATCCCGTCATCGCATGTGGCGTTCCGATTGTTTCTAGCTGTGCAGTCCGGGAAAGGCCACGAATCCGACCAGTGCCGCCGCCGCGACAATCACCGGTTCCGGGAGCTTCTTGACCTTCCAGATCAAGCCCATGGCCACGAGCGCAATGAGCGCGGTCCGAAAATCCACTACCGACCGCGCGGCAAGTACCAACGCAGCGCCGGTAATCGCGCCGATGGCTGCCGCCGTCACGCCGTTCACGAACGCAATCAGTCCGGGACGCTTGCCATACTTCTTGAAATACGGTGCCGGAAGGACCGTGAACAAATAGCAAGGCAGAAAAGTGCCCAGTGCCGCCACGACGGCGCCGGGCAAGCCGGCAATAAGGTAGCCAATGAATCCGACCGTAATGACCACAGGGCCGGGCGTAATCATTGCGACGGCCACCGCGTCAACGAACTGCCGCTCGGTCAACCAATGATGCTCGTTAACGACGCCCGCGTAGAGAAACGGCACGATGGCAAGGCCACTGCCAAAAACGAACGCGCCGGCTTTGGCGAAGAAGGCGCCGAGTTGAGCGAGCAGCGACCAATCGAGCGAAGTCGCGATGGCGCACGTCGAGGTCCAGTCCGGGCTGAGTCCCAATAGTCCGGGGGTCGCGTCCTTGCTTAACCAACGTTTCGGTGGCGCTCGCACAAGCCACACCAAGATGCCTGCACCGAGGAATAGCCAGATACTTTCCGATTGCGTCCAGACAGTAATGGTGGCCGTTACCAGATAGATGACCCACAGCAGCCTGTCCGTGCCGATATTCTTGGTGGTGAGCTTGTAAGCACTGATCGCGATAATGCCTATCACCGCGGCGCCGACTCCGTAGAATGCTGCCTGCATCCACGGCAGCCCGCCATAGCGCACGTAAGCCCAACCAATCGAAATGACCATCAGAAAGGACGGCAGTACGAAGGCAACGCCAATGACCGTGGCGCCAATGATGCGGTAGTGCACGTAACCGAGATACATGGCGAGCTGCGCCCCCAACGGTCCCGGCATCAGTTGCGCCAGCGTCAGGCCCTCCCGGTAGTCTTCTTCGCTGATCCACCGGCGGGACTCCACCAAATCGCGATACATGTAGCCGACGAGCGCGACGGGGCCACCGAAACCGATGCTGCCAAGCTTCAAGAAGTACAAAGTGAGTTGCACCAGCGAGTACGGCGCGCGGTCGCTCATTGCAAGCCACCGCGCTCGGACAAATGCCGCGCGGCCGACACCAACCACGGACGAAACAAATCGCCGTGGGGTAGGTAAGCGGGGTGAATTGTTGCTGACGCGTCCAACGCACACTCCTACTTGGGCGGCTGACCCAAACCAGGAGCAGAACTTGGACGCCGAAGCGTCTAGGAACGGGGAGTCTGCTTACAATCCCCGAGAAACAGGTGCGTAGTCATAATATCCAACTCGTGACACCCGATCAAGTAGCGCACGGAAGGCACAATTGCAACGACGATTAACGCCAGGCGACGTCTGGAACGCGGCGTTGAATGGATTTCTATGCGCCGGGCTGGCCGACGCCTACGCTGATGCCGTTGAGCCCAGCTCGTCGCCGCCAATCAGGTTGTGGGACAGCGGCGCCCTTAAGCGGTGTTGGAGGTTTTGATGAAATTCATTCTGATCGTTGCGGTTGTCCTTCTTTCCGGCTGCGCAACGCCGTCTCCGGATGCGGCGGCGGCTAGCCACGGCAACGTTGGTGACACGGGTGAATACTGCGATAGTGCTTGCGTGCGTGGTCTCGTATGTAGCAACCACACGTGCATCAGAGCCTATTGAGCCGGCCTGGGTCGATGGCGCGACGCCGGCCGGCGGGGTCGGGACAAGCGCACGATTCGCGCTCACTGAGGCTCGCCAAACAGCCACGCCGCGGACGTCCGTGGTGCCGCGACGACTTCTGACCGCCCCGCGTCCCGGCGAGCTGGGCGAGTCAAGACGCTGTGGCGCTACGATCGTGCGTTTGTCGCGTTGGATTTATTGTCGGTTCATCTTCGCGTCGGCAGCGCGACGTCGCGATCACCCTCCAAGTTCAGGCCTCTCGCCGGGAAAAGCTTGTCGACCATCCACTTGATCCACGGGGAGCTGTATTTCTGCAAATCTTCTTTCGCTGGGTTTTCATTGATCCTGGTTGACGCAAGGGGCGACTCTTTGGCATCGAAGACTGAGCTCATTGCACGAACTCCTTGAGGGAAACGAAAACACCTTATACACATACTCCCGAAACCTGCAACCACGCGCCCAGGTTTATCGCATGCCACAGGCGGAAGGCGTCTTGCACCGTAGGCTTTGCAGCCGAGCGCTCGAAGATTGTCCGCAATTTGCAGGTATCGAGATAGGGCTCGGCCGCGGGTAAGTAGGTTGTCAACGCCTCTCCAAGTCGATCACGGTCGAGTTGCAGCAATCGAGGGGCGAAATAGGCGCTTGGTGCCCATTTGCCCCCGCGGTACAGGACCTTGGCCGGCAACAGGTCGGCGAGGGCGCGCCGAACGATCATTCGCGTCCACCCGTCACGGATTCTTTGTTCGCGCGGAAGGGCGATGCAGAATTCGATCAGGCGCTTGTCGAAAAACGGGTGTCGTGGCTCGATGCCGAAGGCCGAGCACATCTTGTTGGTGTTCTCCAGCGAACCGACGACGACACCGTGCGTGACCTCCTCGCAGTGAAACGACCTCGAGGTGCGCAGCGATCGTTCGTGGCGTTCGAGCTCATCGATGCGCCCCTTCAGATCCATTCGGCGTGCAAATTCGGGGCGGATGATGGGCGCGTTGCCGCCACGCCATCGCGGCTGTTCCCACCACGGCATCGCAGGCAGGCGCGGGGCATTTGGGAAAAGCGGCGGTAGCAACGGCCTGAGGCCCAGCCGCCACATGACGCTGAAGGGCGAGGTGTTGAGGTGGAAGAAATTGCGCGAGAGACCCAGCGCCTCGTGGAACAGCGTGGACCATGCGCCGCTGCGTGCGAGCTCCTGCAGATAAACGAACCCGTACGACACCGTGACATCCCCATCAATGCCGTCCAGCAGGACCTGGAAACCGTTTTGGCGAAAATCCTGCCACGCCGACCAGCCCTGGGCGAAATGCGGATTGTCGATCGGCCCATCGTAGCACTCGAGCAGCCGTAGAAAATTGTCGAGCGGCTTGACGCGGTCCGCTTTGAAATAGTGCGGGACGATTCCGCCTTGCTCGACGACGGCATTGAAATACCCACGTTCGTCCCCGCCCGGCGCGGTGTCGAACTCGATGCACACGCAATTCAGCGGAGCGGCATCGCTTTCGGCCAGGATCTTCCGGCTGACGCACGCGACGGATGACGAATCGATCCCGCCGCTCAGGGCCACTGCCCAGGGTCGACTGCTGCGCACGTCCTTGCGGACCGCCGCTTCGAACAGTTCACGGAATGCGTCGGCGTATTCGCGATCCGAGGCGAGGTGCAGCTCACGGCTCGAATCGGGCGACCAGTAGCTGGCGATGGTCAAGCCGCCGTCGCGAATCTCGATCCAGTGGCTTGGCGGAAGCCTGAGAATGTCCTGGTAGTAGGTCGCGACCCTGTCGTTTTCGAGATCGAGCAGAAAATCGGCCACGCGCGATTCGTTGAGTCGCCGCAGCGTGTCGGGCAACTCGAGCAACGGGCGAATTTCGGACGCGAACGCAAAGCGCTGGCGCGGCAGCCAGTGGTAGTAAAAAGGCCGCACGCCGAAATGATCGCGCGCGCAGAAGAGTACCTGCTCTCGCTCGTCCCAGATCGCGAAGGCAAACGATCCCTCCAGATGGTCCAGGCATTGACGTCCCCAGCGCCGATAGGCGGCGCAGATCAGGTGAGCGTCGCCGATCACTGGCTGCGTGTTGTCGGTCGACGAGACCGGCGGCGCAGGGGAGAGTGCAAGACCGAGCTCGCGGATCAGTTCGTCACGGTTGTCGATCTTGGCATCCGCCGTCACGACGAGCCGCCGCGAGGCGTCGCGAAACGGTAGGATCTCGTCGCGCGATTCCGGAGTGCTCTGCAATGACTGGTGCCCCAGGCCGACACGGCCGCTCGCCCAACGCCCCGCGCCGTCCGGGCCACGATGCGCCATGCGGCCGAGCATTCGCACGATCGACGCTTCCTCGAAGACGCCCTCGTCGACCCGCAACCCACCCACGATGCCGCTCATGGTGCGGATGCTATCGGATTTGTCCGTTACACGCGCTAACGCACAAACAACACAGGCCCGATAGATGAAAGTGTTTTGGTGGCATACTTTGCACCGGTAGGCGGCAGAACTTAAGCGAAGCGCATGTCTGACGAGCCGACCCTGTCCCACGATGCTAGATGCCTATCTGGCCGGCGTTCCCGGCAACGGCAAGCCATCCCCGACCGCTCCAAGATGACACGAGAATGACAAAACGAAAGCCACTAAAGGAAACAGACGATGAACGCTTCATTCAAAACGATCCCCCGCTTCGGGGCGGTTGCTGCGTTGGTGGCGGCAAGTGCGTTGTGTGCTGGAGCGGCGTCTGAAGCGCACGGCCAAGAAGCAGGTCCTAAAACCTCAGGCGACAAGAGCCTCGTCCAACAGATCTTCGACACCATGGTGCAGGCGGGGGCCAAACCAGGCTATCGCGTCGCTCACGCGAAAGGCATCGTGCTCCAGGGAACTTTCTCGCCTTCGAAAAATGCGGCAGCCCTTTCCAAAGCCGCTCATTTCCGTGGAGCCTCCGTGCCCGTAACCGTCCGCTTCTCGAATGGGGCGGCCGACCCTTCCACTCCGGATAACTCGCCTAACGCAGGCCCGCGCGGAATGGCGATTCGATTTAATCTGCCCGGCGGCGGGAAGACGGATATTGTCGCACTGTCGCATAACGGCTTCGTGGTCGGTACCGGTGAAGATTTTCTCGCTCTCCAAAAAGCCATCGTTGCGACCAATCCAAGCCAGCCGCACCCATGGCCCATCGAGGCGTTTCTCGGCGGACATCCTGTCGCCTTGAAATTCGTGCAGGAATCTCAGGTAGTACCTGCCAGCTATGGCACACAAGGATTCTTTTCCAACGACGCGTTCATTTTCGTGAACAAGGACGGGGTGAAACAGGCCGGGCGTTACAAGATTATTCCGGTCGCCGGGCAGCATAGCCTGAGCGACGCGGAGGCAAAGACCAAGTCGGCCAATTTTCTTGCTGAAGAGCTCAAGACGCGTCTGAAAACCGGACCGATCAAGTTCCGTCTGGTGGTGCAACTCCCCAACCCCGGCGATCCTACCAACGATCCCTCGCTCGTTTGGCCGGACGATCGCAGGACAATCGACCTTGGCACGATCAGCATCACCTCTGTGGTAGCCGACAGCGACGCAGCCCAAAAAGCGCTGGTGTTCTTCCCGACGACCTTGACCGATGGAATCGAATTGTCCGACGATCCGTTGCCATCTCTGCGAACCAGCGTTTATGCACTTTCATTTGCACGTCGCCAGCAGCCGTAGCGAGCGGATGACGAATCACTCATGTCCCAAGAAGAAAGGGAGCCAAGAGGGTAAGCGGCCATACCAGTGCGGTAATCCGAACGGCTACTTCGGGGCTGCCGGTATTGCGGCTTCGGCCAACGCGCAATTTGGTGCGCGCTGGCCGCTCCTAGCCGGGTGAACTACCGCAGTAACTCGGACGGCGACTTATTCTTGCTTCGCGAAGTCCCAGAAATAGTAGTTGTAGATCATCCGAGTGCGATAGGTATAAAGATGCAATGCCAAGGGTCCTTGTGCCGCGGCCCGACGGACACCGGCCTCGCTCGAAGGGTAAACGTACGGCGTCGTCGAACTACGTGCCTCCTGCATCGTTTGAGTGCTCTCGGCGACGGCCACCTTCACCGAGGCTTCGGGAGCTCGTGGTTGCGGGGCCGGAGTCTCCGCAAGTGAGGCGGACGCGGCGAGAGCGAGCACGGCGCCAAGTGCATAGCAGCGACGCTGCGTGTAGCGATGTAGTCTCATGAGAGTCTCCTTTAATCGGGTGACACAACGGAGGTGGTCCATGCTAGTGGGCCGCTCCAACGAACGACGGTAATGAGCACGCACGCAGCCCAGTGCCGGCGTATTTGCAGCAAACTCGGCGCGCAATCATTGCCGAAGTCATGCGCTATTTGCTTGCCACGTTCGGTGCACGTGCGGCCAGCCAATCGCGCATACAGACTTCGCGTTCCGACACGTAGACGTGCTGCGTGCAGGCGCGCTCGGCCGCGGCCAGCTGCTGCATCGGTGCGCCGTCACGCTGGAACAGGAACGCAACGGCGGCGAGCAGGCCGATGGCGATGAATGTCGCCAGCGCTGCTGCAACGGTGATCGAGAACGAAGAGGGGCGGGCAAACGTCGGCGTGGCATTCATGTTGTCTCCTGGGTCGGGTTGGCATCGGGCAAGACACGTTGTTGCTGGGATGTAATGTCGTTCGAAGCGCGGCCGGCGTCCTTTAGCCGCCATTAAACGTTCTGAAATTGTCTGTAGTAGAGTATTCAGCGTGATCACTCCCCTGAAAAACGTCGAGCGAGTGCCGTGACGGCTATCTACCGATTCGGTCGCTTCGCGTTGAACCCGGCCACTCGGCAGCTCCTGCTCGACGAGGGGCCGGTGCTGCTAGGCGCGCGCGCCTTCGACGTGCTGCTCGCGCTGATCGAACGGCGCGATCGGCTGGTGACCAAAAACGAATTGCTGGACCTGGTCTGGCCGGGGGTCGTGGTCGAGGAGAACAATCTGATGGTGCAGGTTTCCGCGCTGCGCAAGCTCCTCGGCGCGGACGCAATCGCGACAATCGCTGGCAGAGGCTACCGGTTCTCGCTCACGATCACTCAGGAGGAGCTGGTGGTTACGCCCTCTCCGCGCGACAAGCTACGGCCGCCAGCCGATGAGACAACGCCGTCGATAGCCGTATTGCCTTTCGTGAACCTGAGCCATGACGAGGAGAATGAGTACTTCGCCGATGGGCTCGCGCAAGAGTTGCTGAATGTGCTGTCGAAAATCAGTGGACTGCGGGTAGCGTCGCGCACGTCCGCCTTTAGCTTCAAAGGCATGCCGGTCGACATTCCAACAGTTGCAGAAAGGCTGAATGTCGGCGCAATCCTCGAAGGGAGCGTTCGGAAGGCGGGCAACCGGGTTCGAATCACCGCGCAATTGGTCCACGTCGCGACCGACTCACACCTCTGGTCGGAGACCTACGACCGGACGCTGGAAGACATCTTCTCGATCCAGGACGAAATTGCGCAGTCGGTAGTGAAGGAACTGCGCACGACGCTGTTGGGGCAGGCAGCGGACGAGACGACGGACAAGGAGGCGATCGCGGCGGTGGCAGCGGCGGTGAAAGGTCGCGGTACCAATGCGGAGGCACACCGGCTTTTTCTGCAGGCGCGACACTTCATCGATCGACTCGTACCCGAGGACACAACGAAGGGCATCGGCTATCTGCAGGAAGCCCTGGCACTGGAGCCCGGATTCGCACTCGCCTGGGCGGAACTGGGACGGGCGTACGCGACCGAAGCGGATTGGGGCTCGGCCCTTCCGACGGAGGGTTATGGGCGCGCGCGCGTCGCCGTCGAACGTGCGCTCGCGCTGGAGCCGGAGCTCGCCGAAGGCCACGCCGGGATGGGGTATCTGCAGATGATGCATGACTGGGACTGGCGGGGTGCGGAGGCCTCCTATCGCCGGGCGCTGGAGCTGGCGCCGGGAAATGCCTTGGTTCTTCATCGCGCAGGCCAGCTGGCAGAGACCACAGGTCGTTTCGAGGAGGCCGTCAGTCTCTATCGGCGCGCCACGGCGCAAAATCCATTGGGCGATGAAAACTACTTCCGCCTTGGAGTAACGCTCTTTGCGGCGGATCGTCTCGTGGAAGCGGCGGCTGCGCTAAGTATGGCGCTGGAACTCGCGCCGCAGAAACTCACGGTGCGTGCTTGGCTCTCGGTCGTCCTGCTCTTTCAAGGCCGTGCCGAGGAGGCGTTGGCGGAGGCTCTGCGCGAGCCGAACGACCCATTCCGCCTCCTCGCCCTGGCCATCATCCATAACGCGGGGGCGCGACGGGCCAAAGCAGACGCCGCGCTTCAGGAACTCGCCGAGAACTATGCCGCTATCGGCGCCTATCAGATTGCCGAGGCGTACGCGGCGCGAGGCGCGGTAAACCCCGCGTTCCAATGGCTCGAGCAGGCGTACGTTCAGCGGGACCCCGGGACCGCATGGGTGATGGTCGACCCGCTCTTTCGCGCCCTGCATTCCGATTCGCGCTGGGGTCCTTTCCTTCGCAGGCTGGGACTCGTGGAATAAGGCGGGATTCGTTGCTAACTCGACCCGACCGTTGTGGCTCGGAGGCCTCGGCCGACGAGAACGCAACGAGATCCTATCCGGGTCGTCTCCCCCGGATCTCCATCAACATCTCGGCTTCGACCGCCGGGTTCGGCTCGCCGTCCGCGGTGGCAATCAATTTCTTCGGCACCAGCGAGATTATGGGCAGGATCAGCGCATACACGACGGTCGTTGCGATCACGCAGTAGAGGAACCCGTGCGTGGGACTACTGCCGTAGATCTGCGAACCCAACAGATCGCCGGCGCGCGACGACAGCTCGATAACGCCATCCACGAGCATCATCAGGGTTCCCTGTAGTCCGGGCGGGCAGGAGCGCATCGCGAGATCGTAGTACGCGCCCGTCGCAATGCCGCCCATCATTCCGATCGGTACCGCCAGCACAAGTGCGAGATTGGCCGAGTGGATGAACGCCAACGGAATCGTCTGCGGTACCGCGATGATCGTTCCCCACCACAGTAGCTTGTTCAGTGGCACTTTTCTGCACAAATAGGCATACAGCAGCAGTGTCGGTGTGAATGAAGCGAAGAAGATTCCGTAGTAGTACGAAAAGACGGCGTCGGACGCGTGCAGCTCGTTGGTAAGGTAGAACTGCAGCGGTGTAGCCCCTCCCGGCGCGAAGTTCCACAGAAAGCTGATGAGAATCGCCGGATAGATGGCGCCATGCCGGATCAACCGCCGGACATTGCCGACGAAATCGGTGGCGCTGGCCTGCGGCTTCTCGTAGCAGTGACCGAAGACCGAGATGGGTTTCCAGGCGCTAAACAAGGCGATCAATAGAGTGACAATCGCTGCCACAGACAAACCTTCTTTCGGCGAAAGATGGTCGGAGATGTACCCGGACGCGAAGGCTCCCGTCACGACAGGCACCGCCGTGATTGCAATCCACAGCGCGCTAAGGCGTCCGGACATGAGCTGTTCCTGACCCACCAGAGCGATCAATCCTTGGTACGCGGCGAGGATGAAGCGCGACGACAGCATCGCCAGAAGCATGCCGACGACCAGCGCCGTGTACGTGAACTCCGAAACTGCCATCCAGATGAATGCCGCCGCGGTTGCGGGCGCGAAGATCAGAAAGAAGCCGCGGTCCCGCAATCCCAGCGGATTCCAGTGGTCTCGCGCGAGTCCGAAGACAAACGCAAAGTAGACCGGCAGACCGGTGACCAGCCGGAACGTCGAGACCTGCGTCGATGTCGCGTGCAACTCGTTCTTGAGGATAAATGTGGTCTGAACGTCGACCAGGTACCCGGCGGGTGTGACCAGATAGACGAACAGGGTCAGCCAACCGAAATATTGCAGCGTCTGATTGATGCTCTCGGAGCCGTTGCGACCAATAGTGGCTGGCATTTGCGTACCTTACGTCAAATCGGGAATCGCAATCTAGTGCGAAAGCATGAATTGACGTGAGCGCAACAAGGGCTACAGTACGCTTGTCACTATCACCATTCGTCCTGAGAGGACAAGAGGAGGATTCCATGTTGAAGATTGCGGGTTTGCTTTTTGTAATCGGCATTGCCACCTATGGTCTTCATGCCATCGCTCAGATCCGGGCGGATGTCCGCCCCGCGATGGCGCCCATCGGCACTTCATCATCCAACGGAATCGCGTTTGCCTGGTTCTACGACAGCGTTGAGCGAACGATTATAGTTTGCCGAACCGGCCAAGCTCCTGGCGACACCGTCGATTGCAAAGCGAGGACGACACTGTAGTAGTGCCGACAACAGCCGTCGAGTGCGGGCGACAGACTACGGAGCAACTTGGTGGATCGATTGCCCCGTCTGGCGATGGCCACCGCGACGGGCGGGGCGATTCCGCGTGGTCGCGGCGTGACGCCGCAGAAAGTTCGCTGCAGCCCGTTCCACGCCTGGCCTCGCTCCTGTCAGGGGGGCGACGAGAAGCCGATGCATTGCGCCAGCCTTCCACGCTTCGAATACGGCGGGGTTGATATACGACTTGCGGCAAACCGTCGGCGTATTGCGTAGGTCTCGCGCAACCGCTTTGACAGTATCCGCAATACATGCGGCCAACGCCCTTTCGGTGCTAGGCTCCGGCAGCGGTTGGGATCGCAAGATGACGATGGCTCGGAGCGAAGCACCCCACGTGCGGAAGTCCTTCGCAGTGAAATCGTCACCCATCGCTTCCTTGAGGTACGCATTTACCTGCTCGGAGTCGACCTGGTGCCTGTCGCCAGCATCGTCGATGTACTGAAACAGATGCTGGCCCGGCAATTGGTGGCAGCGTCGCACCAGACGGACGAGCCTTTGGTCATCGATCGCTATTTCATGGTCGGCGCCACCTTTGCCACGGAATTTCAGAACCATTCGCCCGCGACAGACGAAGCGCACGTGGCGGTTGCGCAAAGTGGTCAGCCCGTAGCTCGCGTTGGTTCGCGCATATTCGGCATTGCCCACGCGAAGCCGCGTCGCATCAAGAACGCTCACCACGATCGCGAGCACCTTGTCACGTGGCAGTCCTTTCAACGCGAGATCGGTTCGGAGACGACGACGAAGATTCGGTAACGCATCGGCAAACGCGAGCATGCGCTCGAATTTCGTGTCATCGCGCGCGGCTCGCCATTCGGGATGGTAGCGATATTGTTTCCGCCCCCTGGCGTCACGACCGGTTGCTTGCAGGTGACCTCGAGGATTTTCGCAGATCCAGACGTCGTCGTAGGCGGGCGGCACGGCGAGGCGGGAGATTCTCAGCAAGACTTCCGGATCTCGGACCGTATGATTGTCCGAACCCACGTACGAAAAACGCGATCCGCGTCGGATGCGCCTGATACCTGCGGTGGCATCCGATACGTAGACAAGCCCGGCTCCGGCTGCTGCTTCGATGGCGGTCATTGCGTTGCCCCATTCATGTCTTCTCGCGTAGTCGTGTGCCGATGTCTTCGCCGGGATGGCGGTGCGCTGAGCCTGGAACGTGAGCGCCGAACCGATCATGGCGAGTTGGCTTGGTGTCGGGCATCGGACGCTGTCCGATTCAGGTGTCGGACAACGGTGACCCGCAACGGTGCAGAGCAATGCGAGAAGATTGGATGAGTGGTCGCAAAACAAAAGTGGACTGTCGTCAAGCTGTCGGTCGCATTCCTACGACGGAATCGGACGCCAGCCTATAGCTACTCAGGGCGGAATATTGAAAAATGGATGTCTGCCGTAGGCAAGGAGCGGTAAGCGTGTTCGTATGCCCTTTTGATGCGCACTGGTGCAGTCTTGCGGCTTGCCGCGCGGGCACTTGTGAAATGGCCACCACGGAAACGCCGCTGATCGCGTGCTTGGAGTGCGGCACCGTAACCGCAGCGTCGCCCGGCTTTCGACTCTGCGCCGATTGTTTTCTCATTCAGTTCGACCACGCCAGCGAAGGGACCTGATCATGCCGCGCGCGCTGTGGAAAGGCGACATAAGCTTCGGCCTGGTGAACATCCCGGTCGAACTCTATCCCGCAGAGGAGCACAAGGAATTCAAGTTTTCGATGCTCGACAAGCGCGATTTCTCGCCGGTTGGCTACAAGCGTTACAGCAAGAAGACCAACAAGGAAGTCGAATGGGCGAATATCGTCAAAGGCTACGAGTACGACAAGGATCAATACGTCGTCCTGTCCGACGAAGACTTTCGCCGCGCCAACATCAAGGCGTCGCAGACGATCGATATTCAGGCATTCGTTCCTGTCAGCGAAATTCCTGTGCAATATTTCGATACTCCGTACTACCTTGCGCCGACGGAACGTGGAAAGAAGGTCTACGCCTTGCTACGCGAGACGCTGCACGCAACCGGTCGCGTCGCAGTGGCACAGGTGGTCATTCGGACGGCCCAGCATCTCGCCGCCGTGGTGCCGGTCGGCCGAGCCCTGATGCTCAATACCATGCGCTACTCGGACCAGTTGCGGCAGCCCGAAGAAATTCACTTTCCGGCGGACGGTATCAAGGGCGCCGGTGTGACCGCCAAGGAGATAGAACTCGCGAAACGGCTGGTGACCGACATGGCGGAGCACTGGAAGCCGGCGGAATTCAAGGACACCTACCATCAGGACCTGATGCGACGGATCAACGAGAAAATAAAAAAGGGGGAAACCAAGCAGATCACCGAAGCAGACGAAGACGCCGGCGACAAGCCGCGATCGGCACAAGTGATCGACCTCGCGGCATTGCTCCAGCAAAGCCTGAAAGGCGGCGGACGCGGAGCGAAGAAAACGGAAGCGCCGCGCTCGACTGCGGCGAAGCCAGTGAAGGCAGTCGTCCGGTCGCTGCCGCGGGCACGCGCGGCGGAGCCGAAGGCGAAGCGCAAGAGCGCCTAGGTTGCAGGTCGAGCCAGCCGATGGCCCTCGAACGATACCGAGAAAAGCGCGACTTCAAAGCGACGCCTGAGCCACGAGGCCGCGTTGCGCCCAAGAAGCGACAGGACCTGTCGTTTGTCGTCCAGAAGCACGCTGCGAGCCACCTGCACTACGATTTTCGCCTCGAGCTGGACGGCGTGTTGCTTAGCTGGGCGGTACCGAAGGGCCCGAGCCTGGATCCGGCTGACAAGCGCCTGGCGATGCATGTCGAAGACCACCCGCTCGAATACGGGGATTTCGAGGGCACGATTCCAACCAAGCAGTACGGTGGTGGAACGGTCTTGCTATGGGATCGCGGAATCTGGATCCCGAAAGGCGATCCTGCTGCCGACTATCGCAAGGGACACCTTAAATTCGATCTCGTCGGCGACAAGCTCCGCGGCGGCTGGGCGTTGGTACGCACGCATGGGAGCAAGTACGGAAGCAACGGGAAACAGGCGTGGCTGTTGATCAAGGAAAGCGATAAATTCGCCCGACGCGGCACTGACGCGAAAATCGTCGACGACGAGCCCGACAGCGTTTTGTCCGGTCGCTCGATCGAGGAGGTCGCCAGGGATCGTGATCACGTCTGGCATTCCGATCGGTCGGTCGCCGCCAACGTGCAGGGCGGAGCGCTGGATCGTCGGGAAGCGGGCATGGCGAAAGCCAAATCAAGCGTCGATCCGGCGTTGGTGCGGGGAGCGAAGAAGGCACCGTTGCCTGCAACACTGTCGCCGCAGCTTGCGACACTGGTCGACGCTTGCCCGAACGGCGATGGCTGGTTGCACGAGGTCAAGTACGACGGCTACCGGATGGCATGTCGCATCGATCGAGGCAAGGTGGGCATCTTTTCGCGTAACGGCAAGGACTGGACCGCCACGCTGAGCACGGTGGTTGCCGCGGTCAAGCGGCTGGGCATCCGGTCGGCGTGGCTCGATGGCGAAGTCGTGTCGATGACGCCAGATGGCCGAACCAACTTTCAGCGCTTGCAGAACGCCATGGCCGATCCTTCGGTCGGGGCGCTTACCTACTTCATCTTCGATGTTCCCTTTCTCGACGGCTACGACTTGCGCGGCGTAACGCTGACGGAACGCAAACGCCTCCTGCGGGCCATCGTTCCGGACACGGATCAGATCGTGCGTTACGGAATCGAAGTCCAGGGATCAGGCGACGAGTTCTTTGCGCAAGCGTGCAAGCTCGGACTTGAAGGCGCCGTATCGAAGCGCATTGGTTCGCTCTACCAGGCAGGAGCGCGCACTCGCGATTGGCTCAAGGTCAAGTGTGGCCGACGGCAGGAGATGGTGATCGGCGGGTACACCGATCCGCAGGGCAGCCGGACGGGTTTCGGTGCGCTGCTTCTCGGCGTCTACGAAGCGGATGGCACGCTACGGTATTCCGGCAGAGTGGGTACCGGGTTCGACGACGCGACACTCGACAGTCTGCGGCACACCCTCGACAAGCTCGTCGAGGATAAACCTTCGTTCGCCAATCCGCCGCGCGGCTACGCGGCCAAAGGCGTGCACTGGGTTCGGCCAACGCTGGTCGCTGAAGTCGCATTCACCGAGTGGACGCAGGATGGAACACTGCGTCATCCTTCGTTCCAGGGCCTGCGGAAGGACAAGAAAGCGGAGGAAGTCATGCGTGAACGGACGGCAAAGGAAACGGTCGTCTGCTGCGGCGCCCGCTGTCACCGATGCGCCGCGGCGATCGACGCGCAATGCCGCCCGGGCGCCTGCATCGGCGGCTCCGGTCATCGCCGGCATTACGCTCTCGCATCCGGACAAGTTGCTTTTTCCGGCCGACAGATTGAGTAAGCGCGACATCGCGCAGTACTACGAGACGGTGAGTACGTGGATGATTCCCCATCTGCGCGATCGGCCCCTCAGCCTGGTCCGGTGCCCGGATGGATGGCAAGCCCAGTGCTTTTATCAGAAGCATGCGGACAAGAGCGTAAACGTCGCCGTGGATCGGATTACCGTGCCGGAGGGCGACGGCACCGCGACGTATCTTGCGGCGAACTCGACCGCAGCCATCGTTGCTCTTCTGCAGTGGGGCGTGATCGAGATCCACCCATGGGCGTCACGCAAACCCAAGCTGGATCGGCCGGACCGCCTGATCCTCGACTTCGATCCCGACGACCGCGTGGCGTGGCCCGATCTCGTGAGCGCGGTACAAACGACGCGCGCGCTGCTCGACGATCTTGGCTTGCAAGGGTTTCTGAAGACGACCGGCGGCAAGGGCCTGCACATCGTGATGCCGATTCGACCGACAATCGAATGGAGCATTGCCAAGGGCTTCGCCAAGGCGGTGGCGGATACGCTGGTTTCAACCTTTCCCGACCGCTTCACTGCCACAGTTTCGAAGACGAAGCGCAAAGGCAAGATTTTCATCGACTATTTGCGCAATGATCAAGGCGCCACTGCCGTCGCGCCTTATTCGGTACGGGCGCGGGAGCATGCTCCGGTGGCGACGCCAATCGCGTGGGAGGAACTCGCGCAAGACGTCCGCTTCTCCTACTTCAATGTCGGCAACGTTCCAGCGCGCCTGGGTCGTCTGAAGCGTGACCCGTGGGCCGCATTTGCCACCGTTCGGCAGTCTGTCACCAAGCCGATGATGAAGCGCGTCGGGTATACGCCAAGCTAATGCCGGGTCTGCGTCTCCATAAACCCTCACACTACACGGGTCGCTTGACGGGCTTTCGCGGCGCCTCAGGCGACTCTACCGAATCGTCGGCATCAGGCGAGTCAGGGTCGACAGGTCCCGGTGCGTCGTCGGGTTCCGGCGGCGGTTCCTTGATCGGTGCATGCGATGTGCGCGGCGTATGTGCGCTGGGGCGATGGTGGACGGACTCGATGCGCACTGTAACTCTCCTTGAGGGTCTCCAAACCAGCACCGTACACCGTAGTAGCCGTTCGGCCACCGCTCGATTTCTACGTCACACGTTGGCACGATCAGACTCGCACGAATTGCAACGTGCCGCAATGCCGACACGTCTTTTTACTCCCGACGTAATGAGTTCGTTATCAGCGGCGGCCTGATTGATGCGTAGGACAACTCGCACGAGTCGATCGAGGGGAGGCGAGGTCGCGACGTACTCCTGAGCCGCCGCGCCCTGCTGACTTGCCGATGTAGGTCAAACGACCTTGTTCATCTCTCGCTGTCTTATATAGGAATCAGACGGTGGCGGATTATCTTCCTGCACGATCTTTGGCAATCTAACAGCGTGACACGGACTGCCTCATGCCCTTCACGAGGTTTGTCCTGACACCATTGATGACACAAGAGGAAAGGACGGAATCATGAGGAATCGCTTAGTGGTGGCATTGGTTGCCGCGTCGGTTGTGACGGCCGCGGCCGGAGTTAGTGCGCAAAATGCGACGCCGCGGGAAGCTCACGCCCGGCAACCCTACGGTTAACTCCACGCTGAATGGAAGTCCGGTTGGCACCGCCCCTAGCACGCCCGGTGACTACAGTAATTCGGGGTGGATAGAGAATGATCAAATGCGCGCCTACATGAACGCACGTAGTGCATGCGCAGCGCAGCCCCCTGACCAACAAGCGGCCTGTGAGAGTGCTACGAACGAGAAATTCCCGTTCGTCGACTCGAAATGCCAAAAGCTCTCCGGGCCCGCATTGGACGACTGTATCCATGGTGCAGATCACGGGGGTTGAGGAGCTCAACTCAACGGTCAGTGCTGATCTAGGGGCAGGATTCTGGATGCTTCCATTTGCAGCGCGATGATGGGATAACTCCGACTGTTGCGAAGAATATTGTGCATCGACTCCCGCCCTGAACGGGCGGGATCTCTTTATCACGATTCCACGGTGCGACACCTGTCATCTTTCGTTGTACTAATGCGCCGTAGGACCGCATCCTATGCGCAGTCGCAAGGTTCTCACACGCAAATCAGCGCGGGACCGATTGGCGCGCACGCGCTCAAGCACGATAGTGACCATATGCGCTTTCCTCGGATCCTGATTGGGCGCGCAACCTGAATCGAAAGCGGAGTAGCGGCATGCGGCGCGAGTCTGGGTCCTTCCAGCGCGTTTTTTCGGCGAATTGATGGCTACCTCGCGGTCCAAGGCTGTCGACATCGGCGACTCCGCGCCCGCATTCGCATTCAAAGCAGGCGGCTTCGACGGACACGATATTTTGCTGTCGGAGCTTCGCGGCAGCCCGGTATTGCTGGCATTTTTTCCCGACGTTTGGGATCCTGCGCGGCCACATCTTCTCGCTTCCTACAATTCATTGTTGCGCAGCGCCCCTGCGGGCGGCCAGGTCGTCGCCGTATCGCGCGAGGATTGTTGGTGCGACCTTGAAACCGACGACGGGGCACAACATCGTTTCGCGCTGATTTCGGATCTCGACGCGCACACAGATATTGCGGCGGCCTACGGCGTATCCGGGCAGCAAGCATTATTCCTGCTCGACGGCGATGGTATCGTGCGCTGGCGGCACGTCACGCGATGCGGTGCGCAGCCGGACATCGACGCGATTCAGACTGCGCTGAATCGCTCTGTCGGCGCGCGTCAGGTCACGCGCCGCGAATTTCTGATCAGCACCTTTGCGGTCTCGCTTGCGTTCGCAATCGC
This sequence comes from uncultured beta proteobacterium, assembly GCA_963732105.1. GTDB lineage: Bacteria > Pseudomonadota > Gammaproteobacteria > Burkholderiales > Casimicrobiaceae > PALSA-1003. The sequence goes on along the minus strand of CAVSYL010000016.1, from coordinate 27,719 downwards.
GCCACGATTGGGTCGCGCGCAGGGTATTGCCTCAAGCCGCAGTGTCCCCCTCGATCCGACGGCGCAGGCCATAACGCTGGAAGTGAACGGCCAGCCGGTGCAAGTGAGCATCGAGCCGCGCGTCAGCCTGCTCGACGCGCTTCGTGAGCGCATGGGGCTCATGGGCACCAAGAAGGGTTGCGACCACGGGCAATGCGGCGCGTGCACCGTCCATGTCGACGGCCGTCGGGTCAACGCGTGCCTCATGCTCGCGATGCAGGCTCAGGGCGCCAGGATCACGACCATCGAAGGCCTGGCAGCGGGAGAGGTCCTGCACCCAGTGCAAGCGGCATTCATCAAGCACGACGGATTCCAATGCGGTTACTGCACTTCGGGCCAGATCATGTCTGCGGTGGCGTGTATTCGCGAAGGCCACGCCAACAGCCGCGAAGAAATCACGGAATGGATGAGCGGCAATATCTGCCGATGCGGCGCCTATCCCGGCATTTGCGCGGCCATCGAAGAGGCGCGCACGAGCGTCGGGAGCGCGGCATGACTCCGTTCGTTTATCAGCGCGCCGATAGCGTCGCCGACGCGATCCGGCAAAGTGCCCTGAGCCCGGGATCGCGCTTCCTGGGCGGCGGCACGAATCTGATCGACCTCATGAAATATGGCGTGGAACGCCCGGAGGTACTGATCGATGTGACGCATTTGCCGTTGACGCGCATCGAGCCGATCGCAGGAGGTGGCTTGCGCATAGGCGCGTTGGTGCGCAACAGCGACATCGCCGCGGATCGCGCTGTCGTATCGACTTATCCGGTTTTGGCGGAAGCCATCCTCAATGGCGCGAGCCCGCAGCTTCGCAACATGGCGACGACCGGCGGCAACCTGATGCAGCGCACACGCTGCTATTACTTCTACGACACGGCGTTTCCGTGCAACAAGCGCCAGCCCGGCAGCGGCTGCTCGGCGATCGGCGGTCAGAACCGCATCCACGCGGTGCTCGGACAGAGCGAGGCCTGCATCGCGGTGAACCCGAGCGACATGGCGGTCGCGTTATCCGCGCTCGACGCGGTCGTTCAGGTCGAAGGCGCTCGCGGCAAGCGCGCCATCCCGATCGTGGATTTTCACCGGCTTCCTGGAGATTCGCCCCAGATCGACACCAATCTACAGCGTGACGAATTGATCACGGCGGTCGAGCTCCCGGCATCGGTGCTCGCGGCGCGATCGCACTACATCAAGGTTCGGGATCGCGCGTCGTATGCTTTCGCGCTGGTATCGGCCGCCGTTGCCCTGGACGCTCCGGGTGGAACGGTACGTGCGGCCCGCATTGCCCTCGGTGGCGTGGCGCACAAGCCATGGCGAGCGACCAGCGCGGAGCGTCTCCTGATTGGACGGCCGGCGAACGAATCGAGCTTTCGCGGCGCCGCCGACCTCGCGCTCGACGGGGCTCGGGGATACGAACACAATACATTCAAGATCGAGCTCGCCAAGCGCACGATCGTCCGCGCTCTCGTCGAATTGAACGAGCGGCCGACATAGTGGTCATGACAGGCACCCGCGCGGTGCGCAGTATGAGCGTCCTTTCATGAGCGATCTGTTTCACGTTTTTTTGAGTGCTGCCGCACCGGAACATGCAGATCCGGTGTTTGTCGCGGCGGCCGACACGGAAAACGCCACGTCTGGCGCGGCGTCGGACAAGAGGAACGTCGGCGCGCCGATGGACCGCGTCGACGGTCGGCTGAAGGTCATCGGCGGTGCGAGATACGCGGCCGAGTTTTCAGCTCCCGGTATCGCTCATGGCGTGCTGCTGCAGAGCAGTATCGCATCGGGTCGCATAAGGAGCCTTGAGACGACGGAGGCGGAACGAGCTCCCGGCGTGATCGCAGTGATTACATACCGAAATCTTCCGACGATGCCGCGGCCGTCCGTGCCGCCGGCGGGAGAGAGCTTGCCGCTCCTCACAGCGGAGATCTACTACAGTGGCCAGAATGTCGCAGTCGTGATCGCAGAAACGTTTGAGCAAGCGGAGCACGCGGCGGCGCTGATTCAAGTGGACTACGTCGCCCAAACGCCCGTCGTAAGCCTCGAGGCGCATCTCGGCGATGCGTTCGTTCCCAATACCGGCAATCGACCCGCCACGTCGAAACGCGGCGACTTCGCGACTGCCGCAGCGTCCGCGCCGGTCAAAGTGCGGCAGATCTACCGCACGCCCATCGAGCATCACAATCCGATGGAGCCCCACGGCACCGTCGCGGTGTGGAGTGGCAACAGTTTGACGGTCTACGATGCGACGCAGGGCGTCGGCAATACCGCGCAGAATCTGGCGGAGCAGTTCGGCATCCTGCCGGAAGACGTTCACGTCATCGACCCATTCGTCGGGGGCGGCTTTGGATGCAAGGGCCAGTCCTGGGCGCATACGGCGCTGACGGCTGTCGCGGCAAAAGTCGCCGGCAGGCCCGTGCGGCTATCGCTGACGCGGCGGCAGATGTTCAGCTCGAACGGACATCGGCCGCAGACGCGCCAGGCAAACGCTTTGGCGGCGACGCAGGACGGAAAGCTGGTGGCGCTTCAGCACCAGGCAGTTACGCACACCTCGCACAACGACGAATTCATGGAGCCGACCGGCGGACCCGCGTCAATGCTGTACTCGTGCGCGAACGTCGATGTCGGGCATCGGCTCGTCCGCCTCAACACCGGTTCACCGACTTACATGCGCGCACCCGGTGAGTCGAGCGGCTCGTTCGGGCTTGAGACCCTGATGGACGAACTCGCGGTAGCGGCGGCGCTAGATCCGATCGAGCTCCGCCTTCGCAATTACGCCGAAATTGACGAGAGCACCGGCCATCCGTGGTCGAGCAAATCGCTGCGCGAGTGCTACGCGCGCGGCGCCGAACGCTTCGGATGGTCCAGGCGCGATCCGCGTCCCCGGTCGATGCGCGACGGACGCTGGCTGATCGGTCTCGGCATGGCGACTGCCGCGTACCCCGCGAACTTCCGTCCTGCGAGCGCCAAGGCGCTGATGTACGCGGATGGCCGCGTCGAGATTCGCTGCGGCACGCAAGACCTCGGCACCGGCACCTATACCATTCTGACCCAGATCGCCGCCGACGAACTCAAGGTCGAACCAGCGAAGATTCGGGTGATGCTTGGCGACAGTCATCTTCCTAACGCACCTACGTCGGGCGGGTCGTGCTCAGCGACCAGCGCCGGCTCCGCGGTCCAGGCGGCAGCCAAGGCGCTGCGCACGCGCATTACCCAGAACGCGACGAGCGACGAATCCTCGCCATTGTGGAATGCCAAGGCGAGCAACATCGACGGCCGCGATGGACGGCTCTTCCTTAAGACCGATCCGTCCAAGTCGGTTACCTATACCGAGATTTTCGCGCGCTACAACAAGAGCGTCGTCGAGCAGGAAGCAGGCGCCAAACCGGGCATCGAGCGAGCGGAGGCTGGCGAGGGTGGCGCAGCTGCCGAGAAAAAAGCACCCGGTGCGGCCCACAGCATGCACGGCTTCGGCGCGCAGTTCTGCGAAGTGCGCGTCGACGCAGACCTCGGAACGATCCGCGTGGCACGGTGGGTCGGGGCATTTGCGCTGGGTAAGCAACTCAACGTGAAGACGCTTCGCAGCCAGCTGCATGGAGGCGTGGCTTGGGGAATCGGCATGGGTCTCCTCGAAGAAAGCCTCATCGATCTTCGCTACGGGCGCTTTGTGAACTCAAATCTCGCCGAATATCACGTCCCAGTGAACGCGGACGTCCCGCGTATCGAAATTGTGCTGGTCGATGAGGAGGATTCGCTGGTCAGCCCGCTGGGCGCAAAAGGCGCCGGCGAAATCGGCATCACGGGCGCCGCCGCCGCGATCGGCAACGCCGTCTATCACGCCACCGGCAAGAGGGTGCGCGAGTTGCCGATCACGCTCGACAAGCTGCTATGATGCAGGACCTGAAGGCCGTACGCGGGAGACATGATGCGCGCCGGGCGATTCACCGCCGAGCCGACGACTAGCTGGCCGAGCGCGAACGCCAAGGAGCAATCGCTGCACGCATGCCGCGCCAGCGGTCTCGGGGCGGAGTCGACGGCTGACGCGGCAGGCTCATCGCAACGCCATCGTTCCACGTTTCAGTGATTTCGTGAAGCGGGTGGGCAATATTAGGTGTGCAACCGATGATCGGCAGGTCATTGCGAATGCCACCGGCGGCCGATGCGTGCGATGCATAACCTCCGGCCTCCTCGACTAGCAACAGTGCGCCCATCAAGGTGGGCGGATCGAGGCCCAAACCGACGAAGCCATCGAGGCGGCCCGCTGCGACGTACGCGAGTTCCAGTGCTGGCGCGCCGAGCACGCGCGGCGCCACCCCGGCGTCGATTAGCTCACGACGCTCCGGGAGCGCCGCGGGGTCAGGATTCTGGTCATCCAGCGCCACGGCAATCAGCGCTTGCTCGAGGCCCGCGCATTGCGCGACCTCCAGCCTGTTTTCGTGGCCGTCGTGCTCGCACCATGCGCCCTGGTCGCGACGCGCGTGAAACATCTCGTCGCGCTCCGGATCGTAGACGATAGCGGCTTCGCATCGGCCATGCTCCGCGTAGGCGACTGAGATTGCGTAGAACGGGATGTCGCGCATGAAATTGCGCTTGCCGCCGATCGCCTCGACTACCCAAAACCGGTCCATTGCGTCGGTGACGTGGTGGTGATCCTCGTCGATAAATGTGTCTGCCGGAAACGCGGCAGCGAGCTTGGAAATGATCAGTGCCGAGATCGCACGACTGCCGTGATCGACATAATCGGTCGGCGAATGCTCGCCGCCAGTGAAGGATCTGCGTTGCGCAAACATATTGTGCGCGAGCTGACCTGCACGCCGCGCAATGTGCTGGGCGGCCACATAACGTGCAGTGATTGGCATGACAAACCTCCTCGACGTCGGATCGAAAGGCGCGCCAGCGGCCGGATTGGGCGTCACGCTCACCGAAGACGCCTTTTCCGCACCGCGAAGGGCGGCACACAAATCTGACAGTCAGAATGCAGCAATGTTCCGACGCGAGACCGTAACTGATTCTATCGGTTGCGCAGCCAACGAATTGAGACGGTTCAGGGGAGATCTGTAGCCATGCGTAGGAATTCGTCCTACATGGGTGTGATCCACTGGGAGTTCACCCCTATAGGTCCAAAGACAGGGCAGGCCTACTCACTAAACCAGTGAAAGCTCATAATGGAAGCGCCCCTGCCAAGAACGATTATCTATAAATCAGGGTAACTTCCGAATCGAGCCAAAATGCGAGCCGACAATTGCACGAGTGCGGCGCAACAGCTTGTCGGGTTGTGCGCGCGCCTTGGCATCAAGTACATCTTCAGCAATCTCGGCAGCGATCACCCTGCGTTTATCGAGGCCTTCGCGCGCATCCGTGCACACGGGGAGCCCATGCCTCAGGTCATTGTCTGCCCGCATGAGATGACGACCTTATCGGCGGCGCACGGCTATGCGATGCTGACGCGTCGGCCGCAGGTCGTGCTGGTACACGTGGACGTCGGCACGCAGAACCTGGGTTGCAGCGTCCATAATGCTGCTCGCGGGCGCATACCGGCCATCATCGTCGCCGGACTCTCGCCGTTGACCGAGAATCCCGAGCGCGTCGGGTCGCGCAATGAATTCATTCACTACACGCAGGACGTGCTCCGCCAGCACGAAATCGTCGGACAATACATGAAGTGGGCCTACGAAGTCCGCGCGCCCGAAACCGTCGACGAGGTGCTCCTGCGCGGCCTGCAGATTGCCACATCGCCGCCCGAAGGCCCCGTGTACATTACCGGAGCGCGGGAAATCTGGGAGATCCCCGTACCGGAGTCGCGCGCGTCGAGCGCGGACTGGCCGGCAGTCCGGTTGGCGGGACTTCCGGACGAAGCGGTCAACGAATTGCATGACGCGATCTGCGCAGCAAAGCGCCCGATCGCGATCACCACCTATCTAGGACGTCAGCCACAAGCGGTCGCACGCCTGGTCGCGCTGTCCGATCGGTTGGGTTTCGGCGTATGTGAAGTGACTCCCCAGTACGTCAACTTTCCGGGAGACCATCCGCATCACTTGAGCTACCGGCGCAACACGCTGGTGGCAGAGGCCGACCTGATCCTGATGCTGGATGTCGACGTGCCGTGGATCCCATCGAAAGTTCGACCGGCGGATGACACGAAACTGATTCATATCGACGTCGATCCGCTCAAGCAAGGCCTTGGCGCCTGGCATTTTCCCGCCCATCGCAGCTATCAGGCCGACAGCCTGCAGGTCCTCGAGCAGTTGCTCGCTTTCAGCAGCCGTGCTCCCGTTACGGGACGCGACGAGCGCGGCCAGTGGCTTGCCGATACCAAGCCACGATTGACCGAGAAGCGTGCCGCTGTGCCAACCGGTCCGATCACGACCGAAGAGCTGAGCTTGGCGGTGCGCGCGCTCGTCAACGAACGCACGATCGTTATCTTGGAAGAACCCTCCGGTAGCGAAACAATCCCATCGATCCTCGAAATGCGAACAGCAGGCAGTTACCTCGGCATGGGCGGCGCCGGGCTCGGTTGGGGCATTAACGCCGCGATCGGCGCTAAGCTCGCCGTGCCCGATGCCGAAGTCGTTGTGCTCACCGGCGACGGCTGCTACATGTTCGGTGTTCCGAGCAGCGCGTATTGGGTCGCCGGCACCTATGGGACTCCGCATCTGACGATCATCTACAACAACGGCGGCTGGCATTCACCGCGGCTCTCGACGGCCTGGGTGCACCCCGATGGTCCCGCGGAGCGGAACGACACCTACTGGGTCACCGTCGGGGCCGGCGCGCGCCTGGCGGACATTGCCGCAGCAACCGGCGGCGCGGACGCTTTCCGTGTGACCGACCGTGCCGACTTGACTGGAACGTTGCGCCTCGCGCTCGAGAAGGTTCGCGCCGGCCGCTGTGCGGTCGTCGATGTCCTGCTCAAACCCATTTCCACGCAAGTTCTGCCCTGATGCGGAAGCAGACGCCGCAACATCACAACTGGAGGATCCAATGAATGCACGCTTGCTAGCGATCTGCGCCATGCTGCTCGTCCTGGGCGCTTCCTTGTCACAGGCGCAGGACAAGCCGGTCACCATCAAGCTCTCGACCTGGCTCCCCGCGCAGCACCCGCTCAACCCCGCATTTCAGGCGTGGGCCGATGACATCAAGAAAGCGTCGGGCGGAACGATCACCGCGACGCTCTTTCCTTCGGAGCAGCTGGGTAAGGCATTCGATCATTACGACATGGCGCGCGACGGCATCGCCGATTTTGCGTACGTCAACCCCGGCTACCAACCGGGCCGCTTTCCGGTCATGGGCGCGTCGTCGCTGCCGTTCCTGATCTCCAATGCGAAAGGCGGCTCCGCGGCGGTCGACGCCTGGTACCGGCAATATGCGGGCAAGGAGATGAAGGACGTGCATTTCTGTCTGGCTTTCGTGCACGATCCCGGGACCTTCCATTCGACCAAGAAAATCGTCGTCCCCGAGAATGTCCGCAATCTCAAGGTGCGCCCGGCACAAAGCACGATCGGACAGATGGTCACCGTACTTGGCGGCACCAACGTCCAGGCCTCGGCGCCGGAGGCGCGCGACATGCTCGAACGCGGTGTCGCCGACGCGATCACTTTCCCTTGGGGCTCCATCGTCCTGTTCGGCATCGACAAAGTCGTCAAGTATCATCTCGATGCCGCGCTCTATGTCACGCCGTTCGTATGGGTGATGAACAAGGACAAGTACGATGCGATGTCGCCCGCGCAGAAAAAGGTGATCGACGATCATTGCACGACCGAGTGGGCGGAGAAGGTCGCCACGCCGTGGGCCGATTTCGAATTCGCGGGCCGCGCCAAGATTGCCGCCGAGGCTGGCCATGAGATCGACAAGCTGACACCGGAGCAGCTCGCGGCCTGGCGCAAGGCGGTGGCGCCGACGGAGACCCAGTGGGCCGATGCAACCAGCAAGGCTGGGTACGATCCTAAGGCCGCGCTCGACGGCTTGAAGCAAAGCCTGTCCAAGCACGACGCCCTGTACTGAACTGGTTTTTGCCGGGGGAACGAGACATCGCTGCGATAGGCGCCGGATCGTCGGGCCAAGCATGACGGACAAATTCACTGACCGCGTGATTGGCGCGATCGAGATGACGGCGGCCGCATTCGTGGGGATTGTCGCTGCGGACATCTTCGTCTCGGTCCTCCTGCGTCGCTTCTTCAACACGTCGATTCCCGATGGCTATGACATCGGGCGAATGCTGCTGGGGATACTCATTTTCTGGGGCATCGCCGCGACCAGTTACCGAGGTGCGCACATCACGGTGGATCTTCTCTGGTCTGCCGTCGGGCCCAAGCTGCAGCGCGCGATCGACGTCTTTGCCACGCTCGTCGTGCTCTTTGTCGTCGCCGTGCACACCGCGATGCTCTTCGACAAGGTCCGCGTGACCTACGCCGACAACATTCAGACCTACGACCTGCATTTGCCCACCTGGCCGTTCTTTGCGGTGGCCTGGCTGGGGGATGTGTCCGCAGTTGTACTCATCGCCATTCGCAGCTACCGGCTGATCTTCAAACCGGCGGCGGTCCGTGACCATCCCGAGGAAAAGGCCGTCGAATGAGTGTTTGGCGATGAGTCCGGACGCCGTCGCGATCGCCGGATTCGTCGCGCTCTTTGTTCTGATGCTTCTGCGCGTTCCCGTAGGCATGGCGATGGGGCTGGTCGGCGTCGTCGGCTACAGCTATATCGTCGGGACGGGTCCCGCGATGAAACTCATTGGCCAGACTTCGATGCGCACGGTGACGGACTATGCGTTCGGCGTGCTCCCCATGTTCATGCTCATGGGCGCCTTCGTTTCGGTATCCGGCATCAGCCGGGAACTGTTCCGCTTCGCCAACGCGCTGTTCGGCCATCTTCGCGGGGGGCTTGGCTTCGCTACTGTCATCGCTTGCGGTGGATTCGCAGCGATTTGCGGCTCCTCGGTGGCGACTGCAGCTACATTTTCGACCGTCGCATATCCGGAGATGCGACGCTACGGTTACCCAAAATCGTTTGCGGCCGGCGTGATCGCGGCCGGCGGCACACTCGGTGCAATGCTGCCCCCTTCGACCGTCCTGGCGGTCTACGCGATCATCACGCAGCAGGACATCGGCAAACTGTTCATGGCCGGTATCCTGCCCGGGATTCTCGCGATGACGATGTACGTCATCACCATTGCTGTCATTGTGCGGGTCAGGCCCAATCTGCTGCCCGCTCACGCTCCGATTCCGATCGCGGAGCGGATCAGCGCGTTCAGGGATGTGTGGGCGCCGACAGCCCTGTTCGTCTTCGTCGTCGGTGGACTCTACGGAGGATTCTTCACGCCGACGGAAGCCGGCGGAGTCGGGGCCGGAGGGGCGTTCCTGCTCGGAGTCGTCAGAGGACGGCTGCCCAGGGACAAAATTCGTGAGGCGCTGCTCCAGGCAACGCGGACGGCTGCGGCGGTTTTCACCGTCCTGATCGGCGCGTTGCTCTTTGGTTATTTCCTCACGGTGACGCAAACACCGCAAAAATTCACGCAATTCCTCGTTGGCCTGGGCGTCGGCCGCTACGGTGTATTGGCGCTGATCATGCTGATGTACCTGGCGCTGGGGTGCCTGATGGATGCCATGGCGATGATCATTCTGACGGTTCCGATAATTTTCCCCGTCGTGACCCAGCTGGGTTTCGATCCGATCTGGTTCGGCATCATCATCGTGATGACGGTCGAGCTAGGATTGATTCACCCGCCGGTGGGCATGAATGTATTTGTCATCAAGAGCGTCGTCAAAGATGTGAGCTTTACATCGATCTTCAAGGGGGTATTGCCTTTCATCATCACCGACCTGCTGCGCCTCGTCATTCTGATCAGTTTTCCTGTCATCGCCCTCTATCTTCCGGCGCGGTCGGCCTAGCGCGACCGCGGCTGCTACTGCATTTGCCAATTCAATAGCAATCCAGGCTCGTGCCAATCCATGGCTCCGAGCTGTCCTTCGTGAGACATGGTGACGTATGCAGTTCGTAGGTTCGAGCCGCCGAAGCACAGATTGGTGACGCTGAGATCCGGCACCGGATGATGCCTGACGTACGATCCGTCCGGCGCGATTTCCACAATGCTGCAACTGTGAAGTGCCGCGACGCAAATGTTTCCGGACGCGGCGATCGCCAGACTGTCGAGTCGCGAGTAGCCCGGCAGCCCTGCGACAAGCGTGCCGCCGTGGGGCGAAGGCCATGGACGATTGCGTACTTCTCCGGGGGCAGTGATCTCCCACGACCACACGCGTCCGGTCTCGGTCTCGGCGACGTAGAGCGTGCCTCCATTCGGTGACAGGCCCACTCCATTGGGCGTGAGGATCGGGCCAATCGCTTCCCGAATCTCGGAACCGTCGGCACGTGCCCAGTAAACAAAACCACGATCCATGTCGCGGGGCCGCCGCTTGCCGAGGTCGCTGAACCAGAATCCGCCGTGAGCGTCGAACACGAGGTCGTTGGGGCCGCGCAGCGCGTGCGCGCCGCAATGCGAATACAGCCGCTCGACCTTGCCGGTGTTCAGATCGACGGTCTCAATGCTGCCCCCCACATAGTCTGAACTCTGCAAATGAGGGCGGTGTGTGCCGCGTTCCTTGATCCAGGCGAAGCCGCCGTTGTTGCAGACGTACATCTTTCCGCTCGGCCCCAAAGCAGCCCCGTTGGGCCCTCCGCGAATGTTCGCGATGACTTCAACGCGGCCATCCGGAGCGACCCGCGAAAGCGTCTCCCGCGCTATCTCGACGAGGATGATCGATCCATCCGGCATGGCGACCGGCCCTTCCGGGAACTGCAAACCCGATGCGATAATTTTCATGGTGGCCTCGCAAATCGTTTTATTGCGTGATATTCGGTGCGGGCAGTTCGTCGATCAAGTCGCGCGCCGCAGTACTATACTTCGACCGCGACTACCAATGGTGGGACCATGCGGTCGTATTGGTTCCGGAGAGCAGCATGACGCAACGATTTCTCGCCGCGCTAGCGGCGCTCGCCTTTGCAGGGGCTCCCGCGGCAGGCGGCGCCCAGGATGCGTGGCCGAGTCACTCGGTCAAGCTCATTGTTCCGTCGTCGCCAGGCGGCGGCACGGATGTCTTCGCGCGGTTGCTCGCGCAATATCTGACGGAAAGTACCAAGCAGTCGTTCGTCGTGGAAAACAAACCCGGCGCCAGCGGAAACATCGGTGCCCAAGCGGCTGCTGCGGCAACACCCGACGGCTACACCTTTCTGGTGGCTGCCAATGCGTCCATCGCCATCAATCAATTTCTTCTCAAAAGTCCCAATCTCGACGTCGAGCGTGACCTGGTCCCCGTGGCGCGTGGCGTTGTTGCAGTCAGTGTGCTGGTCGTCAACCCGTCAATCTCGGCGAAGGACCTTGCGAGTTTCGTGGCTTTGGCTAAGAAGCAGCCAGATGCGTTGTCCTTCGGCTCAGCGGGGACAGGCACATCACCCTATCTAGGCGTGCGCATGATGGAAGAGGCTGCAGGGGCCAAATTCCTGCATATCCCGTACAAGGGTGTCGGGCCGGCTTACCAGGATCTGCTCGCGGGTCGCCTCCAGTTCATGTATTCGGATCTGGCATCGGCTTTGCCGTATATCGAGTCCGGGAAGGTGACGGCGTTGGCCGTCGACAGGAAGACGGGCCTTCTGCCGAATGTGCCAACATTTGCCGACGCTGGCTGGACGAAATTTGATTCGCCTATCTCGTTTAGCGTCATGGCCCCGGCACGGGTGCCACCCGAGATCCTGCAACGCATGGCCGTCGAAGTGAACAAAGCCTTGAAGGCAATCGCGCCTCGGCTGGAGCAACTGGCATTGGTCCCCGTTTTCGATACGCCGGCAGAATTCTCCACCAGCCTGAAGGCAGAGCGGGCGATGTGGGGCACGTTCATCCGGCGCAACAACATTACTGTGGATCAGTAGTCGAAATTAACCAAGCCATGTGCGCCCCAGCGGAACGCGACGCCGGCTCGGCGTACCTCGCCGCCTTCATTGAGACCATCAAAGCCAACGGCTTCGTGGCACACGCGTTGGTCAGGAATGGTCGAGCCGATGCGACCATTGCGCCGCCAGGCTGAAGTTCAAACAGGAGTATTCCATGTCCGTTCGCATCGTCAACATTCACGAAGTCACGAAACCGATTTCGTCGCCGATACGCAATGCGTACATCGATTTCACCAAGATGACGCTAAGCCTTGTCGCGGTTGAAACGAACGTCAAGCGCAATGGTAAGACCGTCATCGGTTATGGGTTCAACTCCAATGGCCGCTATGGACAGGGAAACCTGATTCGCGAGCGGATCCGTGGCCGAATTCTTGAAACGAAACCAGAACTGTTGCGGGACGATACAGGCGAAAACCTCGATCCGCACAGGATTTGGTCGGCGATGTTCCAGAACGAAAAGCCGGGTGGGCACGGCGAGCGTTCGGTCGCCATTGGGACGGTTGACATGGCAGTTTGGGACGCCGTGGCGAAAATCGCCGAAAAGCCGCTCTTTCAACTGCTTGCCGACCGTTATGGCAACGGCACAGCGAATCGACGGATATTCGTATATGCAGCAGGTGGATACTATTACCCGGGCCAGGACCTCGGACAACTGCGCGCTGAAATGCGAAGCTATCTCGACCGCGGGTACACCGTGGTCAAGAAGAAAATCGGCGGCGCATCGCTCGCCGAGGATCTAAGGCGGATCGAAGCTGTGCTCGCCGAAATCGGCAACGACGCGCAGCTTGCCGTCGATGCGAACGGCCGGTTCGACTTGCCGACGGCGATCGCTTATGCGAAGGAGCTCCGAAAATATCCGCTGTTTTGGTATGAGGAGCCGGGCGATCCGTTGGACTACGAGCTCCAAAAGGAACTCGCCGATCACTATCCGAACCCGATGGCGACCGGCGAAGATCTGTTCTCGATGCAGGACGCCCGCAACTTGATTCGTTACGGCGGCATGCGCAAGGACATCGACTGGCTCCAGTTCGACTGCGCGCTGAGCTACGGTCTTGTCGAGTACCTCAGGACCCTGGAGATGCTCAAGAGCTATGGTTGGTCTGCCAGCCGATGCATTCCGCATGGCGGTCATCAGATGTCGCTCAACATCGCGGCGGGCCTGGGCCTCGGTGGCAACGAGTCGTACCCGGACCTCTTTCAGCCCTATGGCGGATTCCCGGATGGCACGACTGTCGAGAGCGGATATGTGACCCTGCCGGAACTTCCCGGACTCGGCTTCGAAGGCAAGTCGGACCTATATGCCGAAATGAAAGCGCTTGCGCACTAGTGGTATTACAACGGAGGGTAACGGCTATGATTCACGATCGTCACGCTTGCGGACATGATCATCGAATTTGTCAGGACCCGCTGCCGCGTCGCCGGTTTCTGGTCGGTGCCGGGGCGTTCATAGCGGCTAGTGTCGTGCCAGGAGGTTTCGCCCTCGGACAAGGCGAGAGCCGCAAGTTGATCGACACGCACCATCACTTCTATCCCCCCGCTTATCAAAAAGCGTGGCTCGATTGGGAAGATCAACACAAGATTCCGCATTTCCCGCAGCAGGTCGCCTGGACTCGCGAAAAGGCCATCGAGGAGATGGACCGCAATGGCGTTCGTGTCGCGGTCCTGTCGATCGCATCGACGCCTGGGCTTTGGTTCGATACAGGAGCCGAGAGCGCAACCCGCATGGTGCGCATTTGCAACGATTACGGCGCCGAAATGATGCGCGACCACCCGGGCCGCTTCGGCCTGTTCGCGACGCTGTCGATGCTCGACACGGACGCGACGCTCAAGGAGATCGACTACGCTTTCGATACGCTCAAGGCGGATGGCGTCGGCCTGCAGTCCAACTACGGCGACAAGTGGCTCGGAAACGCGGCGTACAAAACGGTGTGGGAAGAACTCAACCGGCGCAAGGCGGTCGTCTATGTCCATCCGCTGGTCGCCGCCTGCTGTGGAAATCTGAGCGTCGGCACATTTCCTGCGGTCATCGAAGTGCCGCACGATACGACGCGAACGATCACCAGTCTGTTGCTTTCAGGTTCGTTCGCACGGTATCGCGACATCCGCTGGCTATTTTCGCACGCGGGAGGCACGCTACCGATGATGGCCGGACGCATCGATTCGTTCTACGGCGCGCGCCCGAATCTCAAGGAGTTCGCTCCGGAGGGCATTGTCGGCGAGCTCAAGCGGTTGCATTACGACACGGCGAACTCCACGAGCGCACCGGCAATAGCAGCGCTGCTCAAGCTCGTGCCCACTTCGCAGATCACCTACGGTACCGACTATCCGTATTTCCCCCTCGATCAGATCGCAACCTTACGACAGATGGGTTTCAGTCCCGACGAACTGTACGCAATCGAGAGCGGCAACGCGATCCAGCTGATCCCGCGCCTGAAATCATGATAGGCGGCAGGCCCCGCGGGTATGGTTATAGGAGATAGCGAAATGGCATCCAAAAAACTCAGCGCAAGTAACGTAGTCAATGATCTCACTCAAACCTTGCAGAAGTTCGACCTTCTGGAATTGCAGCAATACACACAGGAACAATCGTATTCGAACACGGCTAGCAAGGACTTTCACCTTTTCTATGTGGGCCGCGACGATGTTCACGACATCCTCAAATATATTCTTTCGCGGGCGAGTGTTTCCCTGTACATGAACATGTTCGGATTCGACGATGACGAACTCAATGACATCCTGATGACCCAGGCATTGGATCCCACCATCACTATGGTAATCACCCTCGACAAGAGCCAGGCCAGCGGCATTCACGAAAAGAAGTTGCTGGATTCCGATATCGCGAAGAATCCGACCAAGTTCAATACGTACTTCGTGATCGGTCAATCGGCCACGCACCAGATCAGTCACACCAAGGGATTTGTCGCCGACGGCAAGGTTGGTGGCGAGGGTTCGACCAACTGGTCGACTTCCGGCGAAGGGACGTTCGTCATCAAGGGCAAAGCGGGCGGCGCGGGCTACAAGGCACAGAACAATACGCAAACCATCTTCACGGATCCAGATACGATCAACCGATTTCAAACGGAGTTGATTGCCGAGCATATGGCTGCGAAATCTCAGCAAGCGCCCGGACAAGCGGCCGCGGCGCCACCGTCTGGTCAAGGTGTCGCGCGATCGGCAGTACACATACGCGCGCGCGCCAAAGCAGCCGGAAAGTAACCGCGCACAGCATTTGTCTGATCGCTAGGCGATCGTACGCAAGGAGCGCGGCGAGCGACTTAAGTCACGCGTGAATAGCGCTAGCAACGCTGGCCGCGTTTCCTTCCACCGCCGCGAGCGTATCGACATTCGTGTGCGCGCTAGCGGGATCGTGGGGAGGCGCAGTCTTGGAGTTCCAATGATGGCGGCCGATGAAGCGCTGCTCGATCTTCTTTTCCCACTGATTCGAGCCGGGATCGGCAAGATCGAGTTTGCCGCCTTCAATATCCCACCAACGCTTTGCTGCTTGAAAGCCCATGTCGCGCAGCATTTCGAGAAACGGCCACGCGGTATTGTTCTTGGTGGCGATTCCGAGCGGCGCCATGCCTTTCTCATCCTCGATAAAATGCAGCCGAACGCGGCGCTTCTGGCGAAGAGGTCCGAGCGCTTTGATCTGCCGCTTCACGGCGGGCTTCAGTCCGTCGATGCTCTGCAGCAGTTCATTCATCATCATGATCCGCTTTATCTCATCGATGACCGATGAGTTCAACGAGATTTCATTCGCGCGATCGATGATCTGCCATGCCGTCAGCGGCAGATCGTCGCGGATCAGCGGGTTGATACCGACCAGCAACACGTCGACGGGATCCTCGTCCGTTTGCGTTGCGCCGGCGCGGGTGTGGCCGCGCGCTAACCGCGGCGCCTGTAGCAGCGGGGATATCGCAGGATCGGCGCGATAACCGCCGTCCCAGTACGGCTCCTGGTCGATTACCACCGGCCAGTCAACCGTCGGCAGGCAGGCGGACGCGCACAGTGTGTCCGCGCTGATGTGCGGTCGCTCGAACACCTTGAGTTGACTCGTGCGCACGTTGGTGGCGCAGATGTAGAGATCCGGGAATGATGCCGCCTTGGTTAAGACGATCGAAATTGATCAGGCCAAGGAGCAGAAGCCGCAGCGGATTGCGATGGAGCGGCGTCCACTGCGCGGGAGCCAGGAGCGACGCGCTCATATTGAGCAGCGTCGGGACCGGTGTTGCGTCGATGTTCCAGGATGGCCAAAGGGGATTGGGCACGTGGCGATAAGGGTTGCCGTATAAATCGGCGGTCAAGCTGGTTTCACGCCAGAATTCGTCAAGCAGTTGGCGGGCGGCCGCCGTCGGCTCCTGTTGCTTCGAGCCGAGGCCGTAGGCCAGCATGGTTGCGTTCATCGCGCCGCCGCTGGTACCGCTGATGGCGACGATCTCGATGCGGTCTTTCAGATCGTCGAGCAGAAACTGCAGCACGCCCCAGGTAAACGCGCTATGCGCACCACCGCCCGCCAGGGCCAAGGCGACCTTGCGGCGACGTGACATTTTCCCGGTTGTCATATAGCTCTCCATCTGGAAGATACGACAGTCAGTCTAGAAGTAGCGACGCTGAAAACCAAGGGAATATTCACGTGGCGCTCGAATGGGCGGGGTTTGTCACCGGCGGCTGGGGGCCGCCGCTTGGCGCGCGGACGCAGCACAATGAACGCAACCGGCGGAGTGGCCGTACGCGATAGAATTGCCAACTCTCGGGTCGCACGTCGCCGACCCACGTCACTGGAGTCGCACTCATGACCACTACCCAAACTGCCCACACTGGCCGCGAGACGCTGGGCTTCCAGGCCGAGGTCAAGCAGCTGTTGCAGTTGATGATTCACTCGCTTTATTCGAATCGCGAGATCTTTCTGCGGGAACTCATCTCGAACGCTTCCGACGCCTGCGACAAGCTGCGCTTTGAGGCGCTGCACGATAGCGCGCTGTTCGAAGACGATCCCGAACTATCGATCCAGGTCGACTACGACGCCGCAGCCCGGACGCTGACCGTGGCCGACAACGGCGTGGGCATGTCGCGTGAGGAGGTGATCACCAATCTCGGCACGATCGCCAAATCCGGCACCCGCGAGTTCTTCGCGCAGCTGACCGGCGACCAGCAAAAGGATACCCACTTGATCGGTCAGTTCGGGGTTGGATTCTATTCGTCGTTTATCGTTGCCGATCGCGTGACGGTGCTGACGCGTCGCGCCGGAGAATCGCCGGAGCAAGGCGTGCGCTGGGAATCGGACGGCGGCGGTGAATTCGAAATTGAAACGGTGGAGCAGCCTCACCGCGGAACGGTCGTCACGCTGCACCTGCGCGAGGGCCAGGACGATCTGCTCTCAGGGACCAAGTTGCGCGCGATCATCCGTCGGTACTCCGACCACGTCGCGCAGCCAATCGTCATGCACAAAGAGGAATGGAAGGACGACAAGTTCGTCAAGTTGGATGCCGAAGAGACGGTCAACCAGGCGTCGGCCCTCTGGGCGCGTCCCAAGAGCGAGATCAGTGACGAGCAGTACAAGGAGTTCTACAAGCACGTCGGCCACGATTTCGACGATCCGTTGGCGTGGGTTCACGCCCGTGTCGAAGGACGGCAGGATTACACGCAACTGCTCTATCTTCCCGCACGGGCGCCGTTCGATCTGTGGGATCGCAATGCCCGGCACGGGATCAAGCTGTACGTGCGCCGCGTCTTCATCATGGATGACGCCGAGCAGTTGCTACCGTCGTATCTTCGCTTCGTCCGCGGCGTCGTGGATTCTAACGACCTTCCGCTCAACGTTTCGCGCGAGATCCTGCAGGAGTCCAAGGACATCGAGGCGATCCGCGGCGGCTGCACCAAGAAGGTGTTGGCCCTGCTCGAGAACCTCGCCGAAAACGAAAAGGAAAAGTACGCGACCTTTTGGAAAGAGTTCGGCCAGGTGCTGAAGGAGGGCATCGGCGAGGACATCGCCAATCGGGAGAAGATCGCCGGACTACTGCGCTTTGCCTCGACCGATGCCGACACCGCTGCGGAGGCAGTATCCCTGGCAGATTATCTCGCCAGGATGAAGCAGGGGCAGGACAAGATCTACTATGTCACTGCGGAAACATTCAACGCGGCAAAGAACAGTCCCCACCTGGAAGTATTTCGCAAGAAAGGCATCGAGGTACTCTTGCTGGCGGACCGGGTGGACGAGTGGGTGGTGGGCCACCTTCCCGAGTTCCAGGGAAAGGCCTTGGTGTCTGTCGCCAAGGGCGGCCTCGATCTTGGCGCACTCGAGGACGAGGCCGAACGTAAAGAAGGCGACAGCGAGGCCACCGAGCTCGGGACGTTGCTCGGCAAGATCAAGAGCAGCCTGGGCGAGCGGGTCAAGGATGTGCGTTTCACGCGTCGATTGACCGAGTCGCCTGCGTGTCTGGTCGCCGATGAACACGACGTGAGTGGCAATCTGGCGCGGATGCTCAAGGCCGCCGGCCAGCGTGTGCCGGATGCGAAGCCGATCCTCGAAATCAATCCCAAGCATCCCGTCGTGTTGCGGCTCAAGTCCGAGGACAAGCGCTTCGACGACTGGGTCGCCGTATTGTTGGATCAGGCGATTCTGGCCGAGGGCGGCCAGCTTGACGACCCGACGAAGTTCGTCAAGCGCGTCAACCAGTTCATGCTCGATCTAAGTGAGGCGAGTGCCAACACAGGCGCGCCGGGATGAGTGTTGCGCCATGGTTGCGTTGCGCGTCCGCGCGGTCACTGGAACGCGACTTCGGCAAAGCTCCGTAACTTGCGGCTGTGCAATTGTTCCGGCCGCTGCTGCCGCAGCAATTCGATCGCGCGTAGGCCGATACGCAAATGCTGATCCACGCGCTCGCGGTAGAACTGATTGGCCATGCCCGGTAGTTTGATTTCGCCGTGCAACGGCTTGTCGCTCACGCACAGCAACGTGCCGTAGGGAATCCTAAAACGGAAGCCGTTGGCGGCGATGGTGGCGCTTTCCATGTCGACCGCGATCGCGCGGCTTTGGCTGAAACGGCGCAGCGGCGTGCGCTGGGGGCGCAACTCCCAATTGCGATTGTCAGTGCTGGCGACGGTGCCGGTGCGCATGATGCGCTTCAATTCATAGCCTCGTAACTGGGTGACGTCGGCCACCGCCCCTTCGAGGGCCTGCTGCACTTCGGCCAGCGGCGGAATCGGCACCCAGAGCGGGACATCCTCGTCGAGCACGTGATCTTCGCGGACATAGCCGTGCGCGAGTACGTAGTCACCCAGGAGTTGCGTCGTGCGCAGACCCGCGCAGTGGCCCAGCATGATCCACGCATGGGGGCGCAAGACGGCAATGTGGTCGGTCATGGTCTTGGCGTTGCCGGGTCCAACGCCGATATTGACCATCGTGATACCTGCGCGGTCTTTGCGCACCAGGTGGTAGGCCGGCATCTGCGGCAGGCGAGAAGGCGCCACTCCGCGCGCATCGGCGATTTCCGGGGCTTCGCCCGCGCGACGGGTGACCACGTTGCCCGGCTCGACGAAGGCCGTGTACGCGCCGTCGCCTTGATCTGACTCGGCCATCAGCGCGTGCCCGAGACGCACGAACTCGTCGATGTAAAACTGATAGTTGGTGAATAGGACGAAGTTCTGGAAATGGTCCGGTGCCGTACCCGTGTAGTGGCGCAGCCGGTGCAGCGAGTAATCAACGCGGGGCGCGTTGAACAAGGCGAGCGGCCGTGGTCACCGGGTTCGGGTTCGAACGTTCCGTTGGCGATGTCGTCGTCCATGGCGTAAAGATCTGGGAGGTCGAATCGATCACGCATCAGCAGTCGCCGCTCTGCGAGCATCGTCGCTTCGACGTAATTCTCGTCGGGCAATGAAAAGTGGACTGGGATCGGCTGCTTGCTCGTGCCGACTTCCAGTGACACTTGGTGGTTCTCCATCAACAGGCGAAATTGCTCCAGGTAATAGGCCCCGAACAGATCCGGTCGCGTCAGCGTCGTTTCGTAAACGCCCGGTCCCGCGACAAAACCATAGCTCAGGCGCGAGTCGGCGCGTGCCGCGGTGTCTATGCGTACGCGAACGTACGGGTAGTAGGCGCGAACGCGCTGCAGAAGGTTTTCGCCGGCAATGAACCGCGCTATAGCGGTGCGCAGGTGTGCGATAGCCCCGTCGTAGACCGTACGCGCCTGTGCCAATACAGCGACGGGATCGTCGAAACTTCGCGGTGCGATGAACGGTGGGGTAAGCATAGTCGAGGACGGAAGCTGCGCAGCGTTGCGCCAGAGGTCGCTAGCTTGGCCTTGAACGGCACTTTCGTCCAGATTTTGACAAACGACGGTGGGTCGATCTACCGCACTCCCGTAGCCGAGCCGCTTGCGGCGTGTTCGATGCTTTGAAGGTGACGTCTCATCAGAGAAGGTGGCCGAGTCATGCGCGCTTGCGCAGAAAGACATGCGTCGCACGTTCGCCCGCGACACACTCTGCGCATTCATAACCCAATGCATGCATATCGATGTCTTTCAACAGATGCTCCCCGGAACCGAGCAAAACTGGCCGGATGGCGAGATGGAGCTCGTCAATCAGACCCGCGCGCAGATACTGACGAATGGTGGCTACACCACCTCCCAAGCGGACGTCGCGGCCGCCCGCTGCGGCGGTCGCCTGGTCCAACGCCGCGTGGATGCCTTCGGTGACAAAGCGAAATTCCGTTCCTCCCAGCATCGTCAGCGGCGGCCGCGAATGATGCGTGAGCACAAAGACGGGCGTGTGGTACGGCGGCTCGTCGCCCCACCAACCCTTCCAGCTGTCATCCGGCCATGGGCCGCGAACCGGGCCGAACATGTTGCGCCCAAGAATCCATGCGCCGATGCCGGTAAAACCTCGCTCCACAATTCCGTTATCGACGCCCGTCTCTCCATCGTCATCACCGTGCGTCTGGCGCCACATGCGAGTGCGGAAGAACCACTCCATCAATTCGGGACCTCTGACGCCGAGCGGATGCTCGAGATCCTGGTCCGGTCCGGCGCCGTAGCCATCGATGGACATCGAGAAGCTTTGGACACGAAGTTTCGACATGGCAGTCCTCGTTGCTTGGTCAGTTGGTCGTCATTAACGTAACAGCACTGAAGACTTCGGCAGAGTCCGCATTGTCGCATTCCACGGGACGTGACCGCCACGGGTGTCCTGGAGCCGTACGGATTGACCTACTGGATGCGATGGACCCGCGTCCGCAGAGTGGCGGATGGACCGCGTCTCAACGAGCGTCAACGATCGTCAGGGAACCTACGCGAGGACAACGTGGAATGCTCCATAATCCAATAGACAAAAAGCGTCCAGATGCCGCCAACGAGTGTAAAAAGCACCCACCAGAACGCTCCGATACCCATCGCGGCTTGCGTCCGACGTATGGCGGAGCGATAGACGAAAGAGGCAGCCGCGATGATTGCAATTGCATGCGCAACCCAAAACACGGAGCTCCAGAGAGTGCCCAGCACTCCGCCGAGAAACGGGGGTTGTCCCATAGAATGCTACTCCGCATGCGCGCCGCTATGTATCCGGCGCGGTGGGCTCTCTGAAGGTCGCTTGATCGTAACGGCAAGTAACACTGCGAAGAGCAATGCGGAGCATGCAACAAGGACGAATTGGATCGACGCCGGCAAGTCCTCTTCCGCGCCGGCGGCAAACGCCGTCAGCGATAACAACATGCCCACCAGGGCCAACGACAGCAACCGGAACATGTCATTTCCTTCGTGGCCGAGGCAACCATGAGCCGTATGATGGAGTTCGATACCTCCGTGGGCAATCGGCTTTGTCTGAATGTTGTGTAGGACGAGCGTGCACGGCGACGCATTCGTGTCATCGGCGCCGACGGCCATCAGCCGAACGTGAACGCAAAGGCCTCCACGCCTGAATCGAGAAATTCGATCTCGAACAGTCGATCGGCGATCGGCTTCTGCTGCCGGATCAGCTGATGCAGTCGCTGTTCGGTCACCGTACCGTTGCCTTGTTCGTCGACATCGACTCCGTGCGCGGCCCCTGGCGGCTGCCCGTCGATGAGCACGCGAAAGCGCACGGCAGCTCCTCGCGCGGCCGGTCCCATGACGAGATGAAGATCGCGGGCGTGAAAGCGATAGGCAATCCGCCCGTTGGGCTTGTTTAACGCGATAAACGGCTTCTCAACTGTCCAGTCACCCGACAGCGCCCAATCATTGAGTTTCAAGCGCGCCGGGACGGCATAGACGTGCGGCTTGCCCAATACCGCGCGCCCGGGTGAGGAGAAATTCTCGGTGCGCTCAAAGCCGACATAGTTCTCCGCGCGACTTGAGGTTGTCCCAGTCGGCGGCCGCTTCCGCTCCCCGGCCGTCGACTGCAACGAGCTCGCGGCTGATGCCGCTTGCTCCGGCCTCGGCAAGCAATTGTTGAATGACCCTTTCCGACTGGTCGTAGTCACCCTCGCCGAACTGATGATGACGAATACGACCCTGGGCATCGACGAAATAGAGGGCCGGCCAGTATTCGTTCTTGAAGGCATTCCATATCGCGTAGTCGCTGTCGATCGCGATCGGATAGTCGATCTTCATGTCCTTCGCGGCGCGGCTGACGTTAGTCGACGTCGTGCTCAAAGGCGAACTCGGGCGTGTGCACGCCGATCACTACCAGACCCTGATTCTTGTATTTCTCGGCCCATGCGCGAACATAGGGCTCTGTGCGTAGCCAATTGATGCAGGTATAGGTCCAGAAGTCGACCAGCACGACCTTTCCCCGCAGGCCGGCGGTCGTCAACGGCGGCGAGTTGAGCCATCCGGTCGCGCCGCCGAGAGAAGCCATCTCGCCTTCGACGGGCAGTTGAACCGCTGCGGCTGCCGTCGGTTGCACCATCTTCTTGTCCTCGGCCGAGGTTGCGATCGGAACTGCGATTGCGCTGACGAACATTGCGGCGAACAAGAGCGGAGCTTGCTTTCATGACGAAGGCTCTCTGGTCGGATCCGGATCAATACTTGTCGACGTCGACGACGGCCTGGGCAAAGGCCTGCGGGGCTTCCTGAGGCAGATTGTGCCCGATGCCACCCGTGATGGTTCGGTGCGAATACTTGCCCGAGAATTTGGCTGGCATAGGCGCTGGGTTCGAGATGCGGCGCGCCGTTGGCATCACCTTCAAGGGTAATGGTGGGCACGGTGATGACCGGACCTACGGCAAGCCGCTTGTCCAGATCGTCATATTTCGCGCTCGCCTTCAGCCAGTGCGAGCCGCCACCGATAATTGTGGATCACGATGGCAACATGATCCGGATTGTCGAAGGACGCCGCGCTGCGATCGAACGTCGCATCATCGAAATTCCACTTCGGCGAAGCAAGCTGCCAGATGAGCTTCGCAAAGTCGTGCCGGTACTTGTCGTAGCCTTCCCGGCCACGTTCGGTGGCAAAATAAAATTGGTACCACCACTGCGAGCTCGGCGTTGGGGGGCAACGGCATCTTGCCGGATTCCTGGCTGCCGATCAGATAACCGCTCACGGAGACCATCGCCTTGCAGCGCTCCGGCCAAAGCGCCGCGATGATGTTGGCGGTCCGCGCTCCCCAATCGAAACCGGCGAGGATCGCCTTCTGGATCTTGAGAGCATCCATCAGAGCAATAATATCGACAGCGACCGCCGATGGCTGGCCATTCCGGAACGTGCTGCTCGATAGAAAGCGCGTCGTGCCGTAGCCGCGAAGGTACGGGACGATCACGTGATAGCCCGCAGACGCCAACAAAGGGGCGACATCGACAAAGCTGTAGATGTCGTAGGGCCAGCCGTGCAGAAGAATGACCGCCGGACCGTTGGCGGGGCCGGCTTCAGCGTATCCGACATTGAGCAGCCCGGCGTCGATCTGTTTCAGTGAGCCGAATGATGTATTCGTCCCCGGCTTTATCGAGTTTATCGTGCTGGATTGGGCAGCCGCAGCGCCAATCATGGCGAGTTCGGCGGCTGCAATGGTCAAGATCGCAGTGCCCAAAAGTTGGCGACGATCGTGGTTGATTTGTTCGGCCATCTCATGTCTCCTGATTGGATTCAAATCGATGTCGTCGGGCGTGGCGCGGAGCACCGCGCAGTGACTCGGGCGCGGCTCGCGTCTCCTCGGCGAACAGTTTCACCGCTTCTGGTACGGGTGGAAGATGTAGTCCTTCGCCTTCACGGCCACATGGCACGTGTGTCCGCAGTCGGCGGGAGCCGGGTCGGCCGTCATCTTGCCGGCCGCGGCGTCGTGGTTGAAGAGCGCGTATCCCCAGCCGCCGGTCTTCGGAAACCGCTTGCTGTCCTTCTCCATGAGGAAAGCCTGCGTGGGGGCGTCCGGCACATCCACGGCGAAGGGGGCCTCCGTGCTCTTCTTGAAGCTCCACTGGAGCTTCGCGATCTTGGAGCCTTCCGGGAAAGGCTGGCCGTTGCCCGGAACGCCGGCCTTGTATGCCTTGATCATGGTCGGATTGGCGACGATGACCTTGAGCACTTCGTCGGTCCGGGCGGAAGAGACCACCGACCAGTCCTCGTATCCCCTGAAGTCGGAGAACGCGATTCCGCTCGGCGATTTCAGCGAGTACTTGTCCTGCGCGGAAATGGCCGTGCCGCCGAGGACGACGAACACTGCCGCAGTCACAATCGCCAGCTTGGTTTTGCGCTTCATGGCTGATCCTTTCATGGTTGATATGCCGTTGCATCGGTGTGTCACGGTCGAACCATCTTCAATGAGATTGAGTTGTCGGGCGAGGTGCTTTCGTTGCTTTGGGTCAGTCCTGTTCGGCCAACAGTTGCGCCTGCGTTTTTCCGTACGGAAAGAAACTCGCCCTCTCGCCCTTCGCCCAGGCGGCTCGCTGCTCCGCGCTGCTCGATGTCCCAATCGGGACGGCAACGCTGCAGCACGGCGCGCAGGTCGAGGCGCAGCTCCTCCACCGTCGGCCGGCCGAAGAACCAGTAGCCGTTGTAAATCTTGTAGACACGCAGGCCGGGCTCGAGCACCAGCGTGTGGGGGATCATCGGATTGTGATGCGGGTCGGTGTATTCCGCGATGTCGAGATCCTTCTGCAGCTTGCGCCCGGGGTCGGCGAGAAACGGCCATTGCGCACCGACGCCTGTGCGGAATTCATTCGTCTCGAGCAGGTTGTCGGTCGATATGGTCACGAGACGGCAGTAGCCCACCCCCATCTCGCGATGGAGTTGCAGGAGCCCCTCGTGTTGCCTCCTGTTCTTTTGGACAAAATCCTCCGCGCGAGAGCACCAGCACGAGCGGATCGCCTTGCTGCAACTCCGAGAGCGTGCGGTGCTTGCCGCGGTGGTCGGGAAGCTCGTAGTCGGGAAAGACTGCGCCGGGGACGATGTCGGCCCTCATTGGCGCGCACCTTCGATGTGGAGCGCAGCATCTTTCGCTGCCTCCTCGGGAGTCGTGCCGCGCTCGCGCGCGACGATGTAGGCGGCGTACCACCCCGACCAGTGGTGCTTCGGAGCGGTCGGTTCGTACTTGCCATGGTGCTCCTCTGCCTCTCGCAGCAGCTCTGTCAGCGTCGCGACGTCGCTGTTGCTCAGTCCTCGTCCGGGAAGCCGCGTCTTGATCTCCTGGAGCAGCCAGCTGTTGCCGTCTGGATCGCTGAACGTGGCGAACGAGCCATAGCTGGCATGGTCGGGTGCGGGCCCGCTGATTCGACCGCTCGTGCCGTCGCGCCGGAACTGAGCTCCCGGCGTCCCGGCGTGGAACACCTCGCTGATCTCGGCGCCACGGGCGACGAGCTCGTCGCGTGCAGCCTCGATCTCGGAGACGATCAGGTAGAGTGCCCTGGGCCGAGCCGGGCGCGGCCGACGTGATGTTCGTGCCGAATTGGACCGAGCACCCCGAGCCGGGCGGCGTGAACTGGACGACCCGGAAGCCATTGTCGAAAGCGAAATCGGCGTCCAGTCGCCACCCCAAGCTCCCGTAGAAGCGCTTGGCGCGATCGACGTCGGACACCGGAATGACGACGACCTCGAGCTTCAGATCGACCATCGCAGCGCTCGGCGTTTGGGTTGCGTGTTCATTGCTCATCTGTGTGCTGCTCATGGTGACCTCCGTGGGTTGGTGTTAGGTTGGGAGACGGGCGGTGATGTTGGCATCCACGATTTGGAGCGCTCCTGGGTCATCGAGTGTTGGGCCGTTCCGCTCGCGATCACGATCGCATTTCAGCAGACGTCGAGGCCCAATCTATTGCACGATGGTATTGGTCGACTGCAGGAATAGGCGGGAAATCCGGCTGCAAACCGAGACCAAAGTACAATGGACATTCGCCCATAGCGTGACGCATTCGATGTCACGGCGCCCCTCACGGAGGGACAGGAATGGAGACCGAGCTCGGCCGCAACGAAACCGTCCGTGTAAGCCCTTGGCCGACGCGCTTGGCGGTGGGTTCGGCTGTGTTCATCGTCGCATTGGGTCTGACAGTGCTGGCCGGCTGGTTCTCTCATACCCCCGCGCTGATCCAGCTCCTGCCACAACTGCCTCCCATGACGCGCAACGCGGCCGCGTGCTTCCTGCTGTGTGGTCTCGCCTTGCTGACCGTAGCTCTCAAGGGCCCACGATGGCTGGTCGTGGCGTGCGCGGGAACAGTCAGCGCCGTGAGTGTCCTCACTATCGTCGAATACGTCTTCGGCGTGAATGCGGAGTCGACGAGCTCCTGGGGCCGTCCTATATCGCCTCAGGCCGTCGAGCCCGGGGCGCATGGCGCCGGTGACGGCGATTTGTTTCGCCCTGGGCTCGATGGGGCTGCTGCTGGCGCCCAAGATCCTGTCGAAGCGGTCCGCGCTGTTGCTGGGGCTAAACGGTTCGATCATCGCGGCGGTTGGGATAGCGACGAGCATGGCGTTTGCGCTGGGGTCGAGCGATGCTTTCGGCTGGGGTGACGTCATACGTGCGGCGCCCCATACGGCGGTCGGCCTCTGGGTCCTCGGGGTCGGAATGCTTGCGCTGGCCTGGTACGTCGAGACAGACCCGGCCGCCACCCCGCGCTGGTTGCCGATCAGCGTGGCGATCGGAGTCGCCACGATTACCGTGGGCTTGTGGCAGGCGCTCATCGCAGATGGATATGAACCGTTTGCTCTCCTGCCTGCGGTCGTGCTCGGCGGCGGGTGCCTGATCGCACCGATCCTGGGGTTGACGGTCTACATGGCGCAGCAAGCATTCGCACAGGCCGCCGCCCTTGGAAGAAGTGAGGCGCGCAAGGCGGCGATCCTCGACTCGGCACTCGACTGCATTGTGACGATCGATCACGAAGGCTGCATCACCGAGTTCAATCTGGCTGCGGAGCGCACCTTTGGCTACCGTCGAGACGACGTCATGGGAAAGCAGCTCGCCGGCGTCATCATCCCGCCGTCGCGCCGGGAGGAGCACCACCGGGGATTAGCCCGCTATCTAGCCACTGGCGAGGGGCGAGTGTTCGGGAGGCGCCTCGAGATGACGGCGATGCGTGCCGACGGAAGCGAATTCCCCGTGGAACTCGCAATCACACGCATCCCGTTGAAGGGGCCGCCGTCCTTCACCGGCTACCTGCGCGACATCACGGAACGCAAACAGTCGGAGAAGGAGTTGCGGCGCAGTGAGGCATTTCTTGCGGAAGCTCAACGTCTCAGTGCGACGGGGAGTTTTTCCTGGCGAGTGGCGACAGACGAAATCATGTGGTCAGAGCAGCTCTATCGCATTTTCGAGTTTGACCAGGAACTGCCGGTGACGCTCGAGCTGATCCCAGCGTTACAGCGTC